>CAWAMQ010000003.1:0-40590 GCA_963783125.1 uncultured Chitinophagaceae bacterium | reverse complement strand
GAAACTTTTGAAGAGAATAAAATGTATGGCTTGTGGCCTTCGGATATTGAAGGCATTGAACAATTGATGGACCTGGCGCTGAACATGCGCTGGTCGTGGAATCACTCTGCAGATGAACTTTGGCGCGAACTGGATCCGGACTTGTGGGAAATGACGCGCAACCCGTGGATTGTTCTCCAAACCATTTCCCATGAAAGGTTGGAAGAAAAGATGGCCACTTCCGAATTCAGGGAACACCTGGATGAATTGAGAAAACTTAAAGAGACGGCAAACTCAAGAGAAGCTTGGTTTCAAAAAAATTATCCTCAATCAGAACTCACCAATGTTGCTTATTTCAGTATGGAATTTATGTTGAGTGAAGCTTTGCCAATTTATTCCGGCGGCCTGGGAAATGTGGCGGGAGATCAATTGAAATCTGCGAGTGATCTTGGTGTACCTGTGGTTGGTGTGGGCTTGCTTTATCAACAAGGTTATTTTCACCAGTTAATTGACAATTCCAATAACCAGGTGGCGCTTTTTCCTTACAATGATCCGGGGCAGTTGCCGATAACCCCGTTGCGATTAGAAGATGGAGAATGGCTACGAATTAAAATTAATTTTCCCGGTTCTGTTTTGTGGCTTCGATGCTGGCAGGTGCAGGTGGGGCGATTAAGATTATTGTTGTTAGATAGCAACGATGCCGCTAATCTTCCCATTTATCGCGGCATCACGAACGAACTTTATGGCGGCGGTTCTAACATGCGTATTCAGCAGGAAATTTTGCTGGGCATCGGCGGCTACAAATTGTTGAAGTCACTAGGCATCAGTCCGGAATTTTGCCACATGAATGAAGGACATTCAGCCTTTTTGGTATTAGAAAGAGCACGTGATTATATGGAAGAAAATGGAGTTTCATTTCATGAAGCGTTGGCGGTAACGAGGAAGGGAAATTTATTTACAACGCATACGGCCGTGCCTGCAGGTTTTGATCATTTTAGTCCTGCGTTAATGGAGCAATTTCTTGGTCGATATGTAAGAGAGGATCTTAAAATCGAGATGAAAGATTTGATGGCGCTTGGTCGTGAGGATCCTCATAATTCCTCAGAAAGTTTCAACATGGCTTATCTCGCGATCCGCTCCAGCGGCGCGGTAAATGGCGTCAGCAATTTGCATGAGACAGTAAGCAAAGATCTTTTTAAGAATTTGTTTCCACGCTGGCCTGTTGCCGAAGTTCCCATCGGGCATGTTACCAACGGCGTTCACATGCCGAGCTGGGACTCTGAAATTGCTGATAAACTGTGGACAGAAGCTGCGGGAAAAGATCGCTGGCGTGGCAATCTTCAAAACCTTTCAGAACACATTGCTAAACTTTCCGATGAACAGTTGTGGGAAATGAGAAACGTTTGCCGCGAGGAACTCGTTGATTTTGCGAGAAAGCGCTTTGAGAAGCAATCGCAGGTGGCCGGCGCATCAGCAGACGAACTAAAAATGGCAAAAACTATTTTGAATGCTGAAACATTAACGCTTGGTTTCGCACGTCGTTTTGTTCCTTACAAAAGGCCCAATCTTTTACTGTCCGATCCTGCAAGATTTATAAATATTCTCACCAATCAGCAACATCCTGTACAGTTGGTAATTGCCGGAAAAGCGCCACCGTTTGATGAATCCGGAAAAGCTTTGATACGCGAATGGATTCATTTTATTGATCAAAATAATTTGCATAAACATATTGTTTTCTTGAATGACTACGATATGTTTCTCACAGAAAATATGGTACAGGGAGCCGATGTTTGGGTAAACACACCTCGCCGCCCATGGGAAGCTTGCGGCACGAGTGGCATGAAAGCGTTGGTAAATGGCGGCATTAATTTATCAGAACTTGACGGTTGGTGGGCAGAAGCTTATACGCCGGAAGTTGGATGGGCTTTGGGTGATATGCAACGACATGGAAATGATCCGGAATGGGATAGGGAAGAAGCAAATACTTTGTATGAACTTCTTGAAAATAAGGTGGTTCCTGATTTCTACAACAGGAATGAAAAAGGCATTCCGGAAAAATGGATTGAAAAAATGCGAAACAGTATGGGCCAATTAACGCCACGATTTTCTGCGAACAGAACCGTGCGGGAATACACCGAAAAATATTATTTACCCGGCGCAAATGGCTTTGTAAAAAGAGCAAAAGATAACGCTGCACTGGGAAAAGAAATAGTTTCTTTTTCCGAAAACCTTTCTTCCAAATGGTCAGGAATTAAATTTAGAAAAACAGAAGTTGAAAGGCAGCAAGATGGATTTGTTTATAAAGCAATTATTTTCTTAAATGATATTGATCCCGAAAATATCCTGGTACAGCTTTATGCCGATGGGCAAACGGAAAACGATCCGGCTGAAATAATAAACATGAAACCGGATTCGGAAAAAGCGGAAAACGGAACAAGCTATTCGGCAGAGGTAACAACAACACGTCCGTCGGATGATTATACAGTGCGCATTATTCCTCATCATTCGAATCTGTCAGTTCCCTTGGAATGCAGCCTTATTTGTTGGCAACGATGATCACTAATTGCGGCGAAATTTCAATTAATTCTTTAGCATGCGAAAAATAAAAAACAATGGAAACACAAACAGTTGACAAAGAAAAAAAGACTTTAAGCAAAGACGTTTTAGAAAAAATGAATGCTTATTGGCGCGCGGCTAATTACCTCGCCGTCGGACAAATTTATTTGCGTGATAACCCGCTGCTGCGTGAGCCATTGAAGCCTGAGGATATTAAAGCGATGTTGCTCGGTCATTGGGGAACTACGCCCGGACAAAGCTTTATTTATGTTCACCTGAACCGGTTGATAAAAGAACACAACCTCGACATGATCTATATTTCCGGTCCCGGTCATGGCGCGCCGGCGATCGTGAGCAATGTTTATCTGGAAGGAACTTATTCAGAAGTGTATCCAAATATTTCGCAGGACGAAGAAGGATTGAAAAAATTATTTACGCAGTTTTCATATCCCGGCGGCATTCCAAGCCACGTCTCTCCGGAATGTCCCGGTTCTATTCATGAAGGCGGCGAATTAGGTTATTCTTTGAGTCACGCTTTCGGTGCCGCTTTTGATAACCCGGATTTGATCGTTTCCTGTGTGGTTGGCGATGGCGAAGCAGAAACGGGTCCGTTGGCGACTTCGTGGCATTCCAATAAATTTTTAAATCCGATTTACGATGGCGTGGTACTTCCGATCCTTCATTTGAATGGCTATAAAATTTCCAATCCAACGGTTCTTGCGCGGATTGGTAATGAAGATCTGTTGAAACTTTTCCAGGGTTATGGATGGAATCCGCATTTGATTGAAGGCGATGATCCGATGGAGATGCATCAGAAAATGGCAACCTTGCTCGATGAAGTTTATGGAGAAATAAAAGAGATAAAAGAAAATGCGGCAAAAAATAAAGATGTAAAAATGCCGCGTTGGCCAATGATTATTTTAAAAACACCGAAAGGATGGACAGGGCCGAAATTTGTAAATGGTTTGGCCGTCGAAGGAACTTTTCGTGCGCACCAGGTTCCCATTACTGATCCGAAAGAAAATCCTGCTCATTTAAAGCAACTGGAAGAATGGCTTAAGAGTTATAAGCCGGAAGAACTTTTTGATAAAAAAGGAAAACTTATTCCTGAATTATTAGCCCTCGCTCCCAAAGGCGAAAAGCGAATGGGCGCGAATCCGCATGCAAATGGTGGACTGTTGTTGCGTGATCTTAAAATGCCGGATTTCAAGGAATATGGCGTCGATGTTAAGTTTCGCGGCATTACCGGCCCGGGCGATACTTTTGTTTTGGGTAAATTTCTTCGTGATGTAATTAAGTCGAATAAAGATCAAAAAAACTTCAGGTTGTTTGGTCCGGATGAAACCGTTTCTAATAAATTAAACGCGGTTTTTGAAACCACCAATCGTCAATGGGAAGCGCCGGTAATCGACACAGATGATTTTCTTAAAAAAGAAGGCCGCGTGATGGAGATGTTGAGTGAACATCAGTGTGAGGGCTGGCTTGAAGGGTATTTGCTCACGGGCAGGCACGGCTTGTTTAATTGTTATGAAGCGTTCATTCACATCATCGATTCCATGTTTAACCAACATGCAAAATGGCTGAAAGTTTCGGGCCACATTCCATGGAGAAGAAAAATTGCTTCGCTGAATATCCTGTTGACTTCTCATGTTTGGCGACAGGATCATAATGGATTTACGCACCAGGATCCGGGCTTCCTTGATTTGGTGGTGAATAAAAAAGCAGAAGTGGTGCGTGTGTATTTGCCACCCGATGCCAATTGTCTTTTATCGGTTGCGGATCACTGTTTGAAAAGCCGTCAATATGTGAATGTGATTGTCGCCGGCAAACATCCTGCGCCGCAATGGCTTTCCATGGAAGAAGCCGTCGTTCATTGTACGGAAGGAATCGGTATTTGGAAATGGGCGAGCAATGATGAAGGTACCGAGCCTGACGTGGTGATGGCTTGCGCCGGAGATGTGCCAACGCTTGAGATTTTGGCAGCAGTTACCATTTTAAATGAAAAATTACCCGACCTAAAAATACGTGTGGTTAATGTGGTAGACCTGATGAAACTGCAACCAAAATCGGAACATCCGCATGGATTAAGCGATGCTGATTTTGATACATTATTTACCAAAACCAAACCGGTGATTTTTGCGTTCCATGCTTATCCATGGCTCATTCACAGGCTTACGTATCGCAGAACGAATCATAGCAATATTCACGTTCGCGGATATAAAGAAGAAGGAACGATAACAACGCCTTTCGACATGACGGTGCTCAATCAAATGGATCGCTTCACACTTGTGATGGATACGCTCGATCGCCTGCCGCAACTAAAAGATAAAGGCGCTTATCTGAAACAGGAAATGGAAGATAAACTGGTAGAACATAAAAATTATATCCGCGAAAACGGTCGCGATATGCCGGAAGTAAGAAATTGGAAATGGTAAGAGAACAGAATAAGAATTTGTGTTTTTTGTTTGTTTACTAACAAAGTGTGTGTTCCTTCTTTTGTGAATTCGGAGATAGAAAAAGCATAACTTTATTTAATGAAAGAATTGTCCTCTTACATCTCAATCGATCCTAATATTCGTTTTGGCAAACCTTGCATTAAAGATACAAGGATTGCTATCTCCGATATTCTGCAATGGCTCGCTTCAGGAATGAGCCACTCTGAAATAATTGACGATTATCCTTCTCTAAAAGAAGAGCATATCCGGGCTGCACTCATGTTTGCAGCCAATAGAGAATCTATGATAAAAATTATTGCGGCATGATAAGTCTTTCTGTCAACTTCGAAGTGTTTTATTCTGACTGGAAAAGAAATTAGAAAATTTCACCTAAATTTATTTTGCTTTCTTCGAAGAACCGCAGGAAGTAACCAATTTTTTTCCCGAAAGGATTACTTATATTAAGCCCAAAAACAATTAAAATGGATTCAAATAACTCTGATTTTTCTGTTGTGTGTTTTGGTGAAACGCTTTGGGATTTTTTACCGGAAGGAAAACTGCCGGGTGGCGCGCCCGTAAATGTGGCGTATCATTTAAAGCAACTGGGTAAAAATCCGGCTGTGGTAACGCGCATCGGCGATGACGAGTTGGGAAAAGAATTGAAAGAAGTTTATCAATCCAAAAATATGGATACGCAGTTTTTCCAGGTAGATGAAAAACATCCAACAGGAAAAGTTTTTGCTACAGTAAAAGAAGATCACGAGGTGGAATATGATATTGTTCAACCCGTCGCTTGGGATTTTATTGAGTTCACTGATGAAGTGGAACAAGTGGTTGCGCAGGCAGATTATTTTGTTTTTGGAAGCCTTGCATCACGAAATGAAAAATCGAGAAATTCCTTGCTTCACTATCTTGAATCGGCAAAAATAAAAGTGCTTGACATTAATTTACGCCCACCGCATTTTCAAAAAGAAACGCTCACAACTTTGATGCATAAAGCCGATATCCTGAAATTAAATTTGGCGGAATTGCATCTTATTTCCGGTTGGTTTACTGATCATCAAACCGATGAAGAAATGGTTAAGTTTTTGAAAAAGAAATTTGATCTGCAGATTATTATTGTTACAAAAGGCGGTGATGGCGCGATGCTCTTTATGCATGGAAAGTTTCATTATCACCCGGGATATAAAGTGAAAGTTGCCGATACGATCGGTAGCGGAGATTCTTTCCTGGCCGCGGTTTTGTCAAAACTAATGGATGACGCTTCTCCTGATGAAGCGCTCGATTTTGCTGCTGCTCTCGGTGCGTTTGTTGCTTCGCGCTCCGGCGCCTGTCCTCAATATTCGGTTGATGATGTGCTTGAATTAATGCAACAAAAGAAAAAAGATTAATTAAATTGAACGTGTTTTCTGATTTAAAAAAATACAATGAAAAAATTTCTTATTGCTGTCGCTTCTCTTTTTCTTACCAACTTTTTATTTGCCCAAAAAACTGAAATTCCAACGCCTCAATGGCGGCCGGTTTATCATTTTACGCCGATAAAAAACTGGACGAATGATCCGAATGGTTTGCTTTATTTGAATGGCGTTTATGAATTGTACAATCAACAAAATCCTTACGGAAATGATTGGGGAAACATGAGTTGGGGCCACGCCACGAGCACTGATCTGGTTCATTGGACGCATTATGATTTGGCGATGCCACAAGGAATAGCCAACGGTGATACCACTATGCGTTTTTCAGGTTCTGCTGTCTGGGATAAAAATAATACCAGCGGTTTGTGCCCTGATACAGGTTGCATTGTTGCGATCTACACGGCTGATCAACGACCACAACACAAAGAATCGCAGTTCATCGCTTACAGCAACGATGGAGGCATGCATTTTACTAATTACAAAGGCAATCCTGTACTCGATCTTGATAAAAGTGATTTTCGCGACCCGAATGTGCAGTGGGATGAACAGCTTAATAAATGGCTGATGGTGGTTGCTTTGCCATGGGAAAACAAAGTCCAATTTTATTCTTCTGCTGATTTAAAAAACTGGGATTTGTTGAGTGAATTTGGAAATGCAGGCTTGCAAGGCGGCATTTGGGAGTGTCCTTTTTTTATAAAACTTCCTGTTGAAGGAACCGATAAATCGAAATGGGTTTTGGTGAATTCTTTCCAGGACAGCAGTAAAAATGATTACGAAGAATATTATGTGGGCGACTTCGATGGCAAGACTTTTACGAATGACAATCCTCCCGATAAAACATTATTGGTTGATCACGGAGATGCTTTATACGCCGCCATTCCATGGAATAGTTTACCGGACGGACAACATACTTACATCGGTTGGATGGTGCCACCGGCGCAACAGGAAACATGGCCGTGGAAAGGACAAATGTCAATTCCGAGAGATTTAAGTTTGAGGGAAACGAAAGATGGAATCAGGCTTTTTCAAAATCCTGCAAAAGCGATAAAAGACAACCTTTCCCATCTTTCAAAGAAGAGGGTTGCATTTGAAAATTTGAAAGTAAAAGGAAGTCTTGATAACGTTTTAAAGAATAAAAATATCACCGGCAATTCTTATTGGCTGGAGGCAGAATTAGAAGTTCCGGCGAATGCAATGGCCGGTTTTAAAATCGCACAAGGAAAAGATAAAAACGGAAAAATTACTGAAGAAACGGTTGTAGGATTTGATGCTTCAAAAAATGAAGTTTATGTAGATAGAAGCAACTCGGGCAATGCAAAAATCAATCACACAAAGTTGACGCAAACAATGAATGTAAGCGCCACAGGCGGAAAAATAAAGTTTGAAATTCTTGTTGATAAATCTTCTTTGGAAGTATTTGTAAACGATGGAGAAAAAGTTTTATCAACGAATATTTATCCGGCGAAAGATGCGGATTTATTAAGCGCTTTTTCCTTTGGCGGACAAACAACTATCAAGTCGATGAAAGTGTGGGATATGTCAGAATAAAAATCTTTGTTATTTCTTCGTCTACTGGCTACCGTTATTTAAGGATCATCACGGGCAAGGGACATTTTTTATACAACTCTTCTGAAACACTTTTATGAGTGAGGGAATACAAAAAACTATGTTCCCCCGGTAGCGCCATCAGCAGTTGCACTTCATTTAATTTCTTAAAATGTAAAATGCCGTTGATTACATTTTTATCCGACTCAAAAGAAATGGAATGCTTAAAATTTTTGAGATAATCGTGCAAATTATTTTCCGCTTCTTTAAACTTTTCATCCGGTTGTAAATACGTTTGTTTCGAATCCACATTCAGTACCAACAATTCCACATCGATGCCATCTTGGAGAAGATCGCAGGCGATTAATTTTATTGAGCGAAGCGAGCGTTTTAAAATCAACGGGAACAAGCGCCTTTTGAATTTCTTTGTATTTATAATTTTCCGGAACGATCAAGACGCGCACCGGGCTTACCTTTGCGATCGCGATCACATTGCCTGCCACAAAAGCTTCATTGTTTGCATGAAGTTGATCACTCCCTAACAAAATCATTTCAGGTTTTTCATCTTTGATCAATTCAATAATACTTCTTACCAACGGCAATTCTGTAACGGCAGTTTGCACCTGAATTCCATCGCCGCTTTTTGCATCCACTTCTTTACACATCGCGTTCAACATTTCTTTTTCATCTTCTCTTTTCTTGTTGAGGTATTCTTCATTCACGTTGGAAAAATCGGCCGACATGATCATGTTTTCATACATCGAACTATAGAACGATCTTAATAAAATGATCCGCTCATACAAATATTTTTTCGCCCATTCTACAGAAAAATTAACCGCGTTATCAGAAGCATTTGTAAAATCAACAGGAACTAAAAGTGTTTTCATATCTGGTCTTTTTCAAAAAAAGAAATAAAATTCGGATGGTTTTTTAAAGATAAAAGTAACGCCGGACATTTTAAAATAATGGCTGCGTATTTGTGGTACTTTTTATCTAATCGATTACTGTTTTTTGAAACAGTACTTATTTTTGTAATACCAATCCGTCATCTCTGGAAAGCCAAAACGAAACACCCAACCCGCACTGCGGTGAATAATCATTTCAAGATTTTTAAATTTTTATTCAATGGAAACAACAGCTACAATTGATCTAAAACCCATTTTCCCAAAAGACATTCTAAACAGCCACATCTTCGTGAAGCTTAAAGAAAAAGCTCGCGGGATTGTGCAGGAACATCGAAAAGAGAGACAAAAAATCGTCTTATTTAAAGCGATTCTTTTTCCCCTGCTTTACATCGGCGCTTATGTTGCTGCCATTATTTGGGCTAAAAATCCCCTGGTTTTTTACGGATGTTATTTCTTTATGGGATTGATGTTGATGATCATCTTTATTAATCTCATTCACGACGCTGTGCATCATGTTTTGTTCAAAAATAGAAAACTCAATAATTTGTTCGTTTACTTCTTCGATCTCATGGGCGCGAACAGTTACGCGTGGAAAATAAGACACACGCGACTTCACCACAACTACCCAAATGTGATGGGCTGGGACAGTGATATTGATCAAAGTCCGCTTGCGAGAGTTTTTCCTCACGGGCCTTTTTCGCGGGTGCATAAATACCAGCATATTTATTTGCCCGTTTTGTATTTTTTCTATCTTCTGAACTGGGTTTTAGTGCGTGATTTCAAAGATTATTTTAATAAAAAAAGAGCGATTTGGAAAGTGGTAAAGATTCCGAAAATTGAATATCGTCAAATTGTTTTTCTTCAAAGCTTTCTTTTTGTTTTACATTATTGGCGTTCCTGTTTTGGTGGGTACCGGCTGGCTAGCAGGCGATTGCCGGTTTTTTGCTAATGGTTTTTACAGCCACTTTTTTTTCGCTCATTATTTTGTTATCGCCTCACGCGAATGTTGACCACGATTTTCCGTTACCGGATGATAAAAATCAGTTGCCAGAATCGTGGTTTATGCACCAGATCAATCACACGAATGACGTGGTGCATGATAATTGGTTTGTCCGTTTTTTTATGGGAAGTTTCAATTATCACGTGGCGCATCATTTATTTCCTTTTGTTGGTCACATGTATTATCCTGAGATCACGAACGCTTTAAAAGACGAGGCAGAAAAACATCACCTGCCCTATAAAAGTTATACACTCGTGCATACGCTGGTAAGCCATTACAAGCTTCTCAAAAAGAATCGTAAGGTTGAAAATATTTTCGAAGAAACGATGTAGGCGAAATTATTTTGAAACTGAATTGGTTACCTTTATTGCGACTTAAAATCCAGTTTCAGAAATAAAAAAATGAAAAAAATATTCGTTTACTGTATTGCTTTGATCCTTATTGCAGATCAACAATCATTCGCACAAAAAAATTCTTTAAAAGCTACTGTTGTTAACCGGCCGGAAAAAGGGAACAACGATTATTATTTAAGTAATAAAGCGCCATTGGAGCCTTTGAGTTTTATCAAACTTCCGGTAGGGACGATAAAGCCTGAAGGCTGGATTTTGAAATACCTGGAACTGCAAAGAGACGGATTAACAGGGCAATTAGGAACGATTAGCGCATGGCTCGATAAAAAAAATAATGCATGGTTCAGCGGCAACGGAAAAGGCGATCACGGCTGGGAAGAAGTGCCTTACTGGCTGAAAGGTTATGGCGATCTTGGTTATATCCTTAACGATAAAAGCATGATTGATGAAACCAAATCATGGCTGGAAAAAGTTTTTCAAAGCCAGCATGCGGATGGTTTCTTTGGTCCAGGCGAAGTGGTTTACGATAAGCAAAATAACATTGTAAAAATTCCTGACCTGTGGCCAAATATGATCATGCTTTGGTGCATACAGTCTTACTACGAATACAGCAATGATGCACGCGTAATTCCTTTCATGACTAAATATTTTCGTTGGGAAAATAAAGTGCCCGACAGTTTGATGTTGAGAACTTATTGGGAACACAGTCGCGGCGGCGATAATTTGTACAGCGTTTATTGGCTCTATGATCACACAGGTGAAAAATGGTTGCTTGATGTGGCCGATAAAATTTACAGGAACACGGCCAATTGGTCGCAGGCAAATAATCTACCAAACTGGCACAACGTAAATGTGGCGCAGAGTTTTCGTGAGCCGGCAACTTTTTTTATGCAGAACAAAGACAGCAATTCTTTGAAAGCAACGTACAACGATTTTTACCTGATAAGAAATATTTACGGGCAGGTTCCCGGTGGAATGTTTGGCGCAGATGAAGATGCGCGTAAAGGTTACACCGATCCGCGGCAAGCGGTTGAAACGTGCGGTATGGTTGAACAAATGGCTTCAGACGAAATATTGACAGGCATCACTGGCGATCCGATGTGGGCAGATAATTGTGAAGATGTCGCCTTCAATACTTACCCGGCAGCGGTGATGCCTGATTTCAGGGGCTTAAGATATTTAACGGCACCCAATATGGTTGTCAGCGATAGTAAAGATCATTCGCCTGGGATAGAAAATGACGGGCCTTTCCTTACGATGAATCCATTTAGCAGTCGCTGTTGCCAGCACAATCATTCCCAGGGCTGGCCGTATTATGAAGAACATTTGTGGATGGCTACACCTGATAATGGAATCGCAGCTCTTTTATACAACAGTAGTGAAGTAACTGCAAAAGTTGGAAAGCGTGCAGGCCACACCGTTAGTTTAAAGCAAACCACTAATTATCCTTTTGATGAGCATATAAAAATTGAAGTGAATACAGACAAAGCTGTTAGCTTTCCTTTGTATTTGCGGGTTCCCGGTTGGTGCAATAATGCTTCTGTTTCAGTAAATGGAAAATCTGTAAATGTTTCTGCAAAAGCCTGGTTCTTACATTCGTCTTGAAAACAAATGGAAGAAAGGAGATGTAGTGGAATTAACGCTGCCGATGCAGGTTGTTCTTCAGCAATGGGCAAGAAATAAAAACAGTGTAAGCGTAAATTACGGGCCGTTGACTTTCTCTTTAAAGATCAAAGAATACTATAAAAAGATGGATGCGAAAGCGGCTGCACAAAAAGATTCAAAGTGGCAAGCTTCAGCCGATCAGTCCAAATGGCCTGCTTATGAAATTTATCCGGCAAGCATGTGGAATTATGGATTGTATCTTACCAAACAACCGGTAAGCGAGCAGTTTGAAGTGATCAAAAAACCATGGCCATCAGATGATTTCCCTTTTACACAAAAGGATGTTCCGATTGTTATAAAAGCAAAAGGCAAATTGATTCCTTTCTGGACAACCGATCAGTACGGATTGTGTGGTGTTTTGCCTCAAAGTCCGGTTAACGTTTCTACCAACGAAAAGGAAATAGAACTGATACCGATGGGAGCGGCGAGGTTACGTATCTCAGCTTTTCCGGTGGTAGAGTGAAATTTGTAACCCGGATTATTTGTTGGTTTACTTATGTATTGTACGCAGGATTTCCACCAATCAATGAGGCTTTTATGCCTCTTGCAAAATACGGATGAAAATTCCGCAGATTGAAAACACCTTTGCCTTTTGAACCCGAACTTAAATAAGACAAAAAATGCACGGGAAAATTTTTAGACTGCTGTCTGTAGGGTTGCTTTTATTTTTAGTCGCGCCCTCCTTGCCGGCCCAGCAAATTGCAAATGCGAAGAGGTTACTGAAAGAGCAATTCAATGTAGTTCCTCCGCATTCCAAACAAACGCAGTATTATGAAATGATATCAAAATTGCAACAGCACGCGCCGGATGGAACGCCGTTGGGATGGGACGTTTATCACTTATACCTTCGATGCGTCCCTTCTGCAGATACTTCGGTAGGAGATGAATATACTTGTTTAAAATTTTCTATTAAGCTGCACGATTCCGCAGAAGTGTTGATTCCGGAACTCACTAACTGGAAATATCATTTCAAACCAACAAGTAATTCAAAAGATTCGCTTGGAGAGGTGTTCGGCATTAGCCACAAAAAATTTGAAAGCCTTATAGATGCAAATGGCAAAAAAGTTCCCATCGCCAATACGTATGCTGTGTATAATGCATTCATCGATTTCCATACAATGGGTGTGTTTGCCGATAAAACCACATCAGGCAAAGGCGCCCAGGATTTGTACCACATTGGAGATAAAGTCATTCACAGTGCTTCGTTTTCTCAGCCACCGGTAAACCTGGGAAGCCAGATTGCTAAGGGTTCCTATTTTAAGAATGGAGAAATAACGCTTGAGTTTAAAGGCCTTGGATTGGTTAACGGTCAGGCATGTGCGCTTCTTGGCTACGATTCAGGCGAGAGTTCCTTTTATATGCTTATGAAACCTATGATAAATATAGAAATAGGCACGAAAGGCAGTTCACACTACTGGGGCGATATTTACAAAGACCTTGCTTCAGGTTGGATTCAAAAAGCAACTTTGCATGAGATGGTGGTAAGCCAAACTACAATACCGGGAATGACCCAAAAAACAAATTCGGTTGTTGAAAGAAGTATTGTTATAAAGAATGTGAAACAATTTTGAAGTGTCTCACCGTAGCGATTTTTCAACATAAAAGTGGACGCCAAATTAATGGGACCAGAAATTCTCGGCTCTGCTTTTTTAAAGCTATGGATTAGCGATTTATACTGTCAAACATTAAATCCAAACATAAAAAGGTTGTCAACCGTAGGAGGTTGACAACCTTAAGTAACAGTGCCGTGATTAATTGTCTTTTGTTTCACGACGTTCCATTACGCTTCAAACCAGCGGCTCTTAACCGGTTCGTTTGGCTAGCGTAAGGACCGTTGGCGCATTTGCCGCATCCTCAGCATTTTCAGGAAGCTGTAAAAACCAATACTCTTCGCGTTTTTCAGGTTATTCCAGTTCTTCTTGATGTTTGCATTATTCTCTTTCTGCTTTTGCAGCCACGTTTTTTTGTTCTTATCGGTCGTGAACACATTTACACCTAAAATACTTACCGTAACATGGGTTTTGTTTCCAGCATTACTTCCGGCGTTAGCATTTGCGTCCGTTGCCGAAGAATTTCCGGATGAGCCATCCTTGTTCCCTGCCACTCGCTGCGTTGGTTTGAATTTATTAAGTTGTTTCAAAATTCTCGCCTTGAGGTATTTGTTTTTCGAGTTTTCGAGGAGGTCTGCTACCAGCTTATTCCCAGCCTGGGGTGTCAACAAGTCCCCGAAGAATTGATTGGTACTGCCATCCGGGTCAACGTAGCTTATAGGGTTGTTTTGAACATAAGCATAAGGCGACGTGCTGATTTGATTCGGTAGATCCCACGACGGATCTACATTTTCCCAGATACTTGTAATTGGGTCATAATAGCGGGCACCATAATAGTATAGGCCCGTTTCATCATCCAGTTCTTTGGCATTATACAAATAAGGCGTGCGCTGCTGGTTGCTGTGTTCCTCGATAAACGTTTCGCCAAAAGGAAAATATTCCAGGTGTTGATACACTTCACCTTTGTCGTCGGTAATAAAGGCCGAATTGCCAAGGTGGTCGGGGTGATAGAAAAACTGGAAAGTTGACACTTTCTTACCGTTACCGGTAACACCCAAAGAACTTGCAATGCGCTGCCCGTCTATGTAGTAGTGCTTGGTATAATCGCCGCTGCGCACCACTTCATAAGGATTAACGTAGATAACGTAATTTCCTGTTCCACTTGTTTGGGCAGCCTTTTTACCATTAATGGAAACCGATTGCCCGTTGCCAATGTTCTTTAATACCCGTATACCGTCTGCATCATAAGTATAATTGAATTGCTGCCCGTTATCAGAAAGTCCCTGTATCCTGTTCTCTTCGTCCCAGTTGATTTCCCGGTTTTGAGCGCTTACATCATCCTGCCATCCTGCCTGATTGCCGTTTGCGTCGAAAGTATAGGCATCGTTTCCGATATGGATGGGCGCATGCGGCTGAACGCCGGCTGTGCTGTAATTATATGCATAGTCATAGCTTGTCTGGTTTCGTCTTGTCCAGGTTGTATCATCATTTCCTTTTCGTTCGTGCAACTGCGTTTTGCTGAGAATAGAAGAAACCGTATTATAAGTCATGGCCTGGGAGAACCGGTCCTGGTGCGTACTGGTGGTGTACAAACCACTGGAATTGGTAAGCCGGTATAGATCATCATAAGTGAACTTGTATGAAGAAGGTCCGCCCATCATGTTGCTTGGAGGTATGGGTGCGTCGTTCACGATGTTAAGGATTTCATTTTCATTATCCCAGGCCAGGGTATTGTCCATCATGAAACGGCCGGCACTTGTTTTCGCTGTCATCTGTGCCAGTTCGCGACGTTGAGCACCGTACGTGTAGGTCATGTCTGTGCCATTTCCATACTGCATAAACACCCGCGTCTCGAATTTGTCATACCCCATTTGCGTAAGGTAATTAGTGTTCGTGCCACTATTAACCCCCGTCATGCTAAGCAAAGATCCGCCGAGGTTGTAGTTGTAAGTAAGCACTTCCCCATCGGGATACGTCATTCCTGTTAACCGGTTCCAGGTATCGTAAGTCCATTGAGTAGTGTAGTCAAGTGTTGTGTTATCCGGAACCTTAATTATCCTGACATCTTTTATTGTGGCCCCAAGTGGATTATAAAAGAACTCCTGCGTGCCGGAAGCGTCCTGCTGATTCACAATACGTCCTGCCCGGAAGAAGGAAGCACCGGGAGCACCGTAAGTATAGCTTACGTTATTCTGTGGATTTTGTGGGTAGGTGATTTTCAGCAGCCGTTCGTGGTCGTAAGCATAAGTAATGCCGCCACCGTTACCTTGTAGATTTGCGGTTCTCTTTTCAGTAATATTGCCTGCCAGGTCGTATTTATAAGTGGTAGTGCCGGCATCGGGGTGCGTTTCGCTTGTTTTTCTGCCAAACTGGTCATACGCCATTGTGATCACGTTCTGCTCGTCATCGGTCACCTTTATCAGTGAGTTCACCGGACTGTAATCGTAGCTGGTCCAAACGTCGCTACCCTGGGTATACTGTTGTTTCGTAGCTTTCAAAAGTTCCCTCACGTTGAGGAAGCTTTCTGTACTGATACCGTTGGCATCTGTTGAGGTGGTTTTGAATTGCAAGACGCCGTTGCGATCGTTGCCAAATCCGTATGCCATTTTTCGCGTAACGTGATCGGGTAGAGTATCGGTGAGCATTCTGTCCATCACATCATAGGTCATGCCCTCTGCTGTCACGGTATCACTGCCGGTGTTATAAATACCGATCGTTCCTTTGGGTTCTGTGAGTGGATACCACTGTTTTACGGGTCTGAAAAATGCATCGAATACAGTTGAACCGGATACAACCATTACTTCCTCGTCATCGGCCTTTGCACCAGTGAACAGAGCGATATCTTTTTTGGTTTGCACTTCTCTTCCGATACCATCGCGGAAGGACGCAGTTTCCAGGTAGTTTCCAGGATGCGCCGGATCGTAATGTTTTGCCATCGCCCATGCAACCGGGTCATCAGGGTGGTATTCAAACTCAATGGTGAATGGCTGGCCGGAAGCAATTTCCAACGGCCTGAGGATCGTCAGCAACCTTCCCGCCGCGTCAAGAGTATATTGTGTCTGTTGTCCATTAAGGTCGGTAGTCGTAAGTTGCTCCCCAAACCTTACATCGTAGGTGGCGGTAGAAGAATAACCGTATGAATCAGATATTTTGGTAACGTAGGTTTGAACGTCTCCATCATACTCGTAGTTATACGCCAGGCGTTGACCGGTAGCATTTTGCGGACGGGTAATGCTTGTCATGTTGCCGTAGCTGTCGTAAGTCATGTCATTTTTGGCCACATCGCCGGATGCAAGATACATGCGCGTTTGAGTGATGTTCCCTGTATTATTGTCTATGTCGGATGCACGCTGCCGATACGTTGTGCTGCCAGCTGAAATTGTTACAGAGCTTGGTACATCCATAATGTATTTACCGGGAACCGAATGATAGCTGATGTTTGTTGTCAGGTCATCATCAGGGCCAGGATCGCCAAAGTCGATAGAGCGGGTAATGTTCCCCAACTGGTCATATGCATACGTGGTGCTGTCTGTTTTACCTGCCACCGATTGGCCCTGGTAGAATAGTTTATACGTTTTTACCAGCGCAGGAAAAGCTGCACCATCGTCTGTTTGAGCAAAGGCATTGGGAAGGGTAGTCCCGGAAGTAATGCTCTTTAGTTCAAAGGTGTTCACGACTTCCGTGAACTTATTGCCATTGGCATCTTTTAGAACGGTGGATTTCAAAAGACCTTTGTTATAATAATTATCGGTAAAGTAGTCGTCTTCGGTTGTACGGTATACACCGCCATGGTCGGTATCGAGTTCCTTCGTAATTACTTTTCCAAAACCATAAAATTCTCTTTCGTTCCGGTTGAATTTTCCGGCCTCGTAGTCATAGGCAGTGCTCGTGGAGTCTGGGCCATCGCCTAAAAGCCCATCGTATAAATCAACGCGGGATAACGCCCACACACTGTTTGGCAAATCATAAGTGTTACCTACCCGCTTATAATCCATTACAAAACTTCCCTTCATGGGACGGGTTACCTTTTTGAGCAAGTTCGTTCTTCGTATCGTTGATCGTGAAACGGTCAGTTTGTTGTCTTCTTCAGATTGGAGATAATCCGGATAACCATCGCCATCAATGTCGTTAAACTGAACCTGGGTCTTGTCGGCTCCCTGCGAAATAGTTATTTGAGGATTTATACAAAGTTTTACGATTGGAAGAATCGGGATAATGGAAATACCTACCGTAAAGGCAATATTAACGGATTCGCCCGTTGAAATTCCATTATTGACACCACCGGCCCCCGTCCAAGTGATGGCAGGTCCAAAACCGTTACCCATATTTAATCGAACTACAAGCGGATCGACGCTCTGGATATAATCCAACAATCCGTCGCCATTCACGTCGAGGAGCGTCTGTTTTGTGACGTTTTCACTTCGTACAAGAGAAATCCCCGCTGCAATGCTGAAATCTTCAATATTAATGCTGATACCGCCGCCATAATTTAAAGCCACTCCGTCGCTCAAACCGCTATAGCCCCATTGTTCCGCTGACAGGAACGAATACCCCATATTGAGTTCTACCGTGCCATCGGCGTGTACACGGTCTGGCAGGGCGTCTCCGTTTACATCCATAAAAGCAACGGTCTCGTTATCCATATTCCTGCTAAAATTGACTGAAATACCGGCCGAACCTCGTGACTCCGCCTCCGCAGCCTCTGATTTGGCTCCTCCCGAAGTCTTAGACGCATTTGGAGACGTGGAAAGTGCTAAAGAGCCACCCGCAGTGCCGCCGAAAGAGGTATGATTTGAAAAAGTAACATCTCCAAAAGCAAAAGACCTCGCGGTCGGTTCGAGACTACCGTAAGGATTTGTATATTGGATTTTGCTGTTTGATAGAATGTCCGGGTAGCTGTCCCCATTCATGTCCGTGAAATCATATACAAACTTGGTCGTTCCAGTGCTAACACCTGCTCCTATTTCCCCGCCGGGCGCGCCGACCCCCAGGGTGAAATCGTCAGTTTGCGCGACCTTTTTAATACCTACGGCGCCGGAGGCTGAACCTGCGGTGGACACCACAACCGGGTTCACCGGCAGCAGGTCATCCCTGCCCATACGGGATGAACTGATGGTATCCTGGGTAACAAATGTTAAGTTGTCATAACCAATCCATGCTTTTCGCTGATTATCGGGGGCCATGTAAATGAATTTATCATCCTTAGGCTGGTAGCCGCCTTGTGAATTATACGCCTGTTGCATTTGATCCCTGGACGCTGTTGGGTTGCTGGTATCTACCAAAGGACTCAAATCGATTGAGGGAGGATTTTGGTTAGTGAGTGCGTCACTCAGCTTCAGATCGCCCTCGATGATGGGTTGGTTGGCCCGGTCCCTGTTGCCGTTATAGGCAAATTGACCCCAATGGCGATACATGGGTCCGAAAATGAAAGAGTTATCCACGGTATGAAAACCGCCCAGCAAGGTATCAGCGTTGCTGTGCTTGGGTCGCACAATTACGGTGTCCCGTAGAAGAGCGTACGCCACCATGGTATCTGCTGTATGGTATTCAAAAAACACCTTATCGCCACTGTTGAGAATCGCCGTCACGTCCGGGTGGGCGCCAACCTGCCCGTCGGATACTGGTATTGTTTGCTCGGCAATCAGATCATTTTCTCTTTTTACAGAAAAAACAATCTGTCCGGTTTTAGAAGTTATATTGAAAGTCGGTTTCGCCTGGATAGAAAAAGTATCCTTTGACGGAGCCGTCCATGGCAGGCTGGGTATTACCGTTTTTGTAAAGGCCTTGAAATCAACGGTGGGAGAGATTTTGATCAAAATGCGACCGCTGTCATCAATTACCCGGGGAACCTTGGGATCGTCTGATGCAGTATAATATAGGTTAGGAGACCAATGTATTGATGTCCAGTCAATATTTGAAGGCGAAGAAACACGGAAAGACAAATTTTCACCTTTAAGCACTTTTTGGTCAATGGACACAGGAACGGTTGTCGCCTGGTCCCAGTGCAGGACTGTGGTAAACACTGTATCGCTCTCCTTCAAGATCGTCAACACTACATTGTCGCTAGTAACAGGTTTGGTAAAATCGCCCTGGATGTGTATCGTTCCGTCAATAGGCATACTGACTGAAAGTGCGGCGGACATAAGGAAGTCCTTGTTCGACTGAAATTGATAAATTGGGAGACCGTTGGCATCATTCAAACCCGGAACATTATTGCTATAAGTTATTTCCGGTGTCCAGTGTACCTGGTCGTATGCTCCATTAAATATAGACTGAACCCTGAAATAAATACGGTCGCCTTTCTTAACCGAAACTGCATTCACGCCCGTAGGAGTTTTAGGCGTAAAGTCGTTGGCACTGATAGTAGAAGACCACAACTCTGTTCCTTTATGCTGTATGGCTACCCGCACACCATCAGCAGCTGTATACGACTGGGAAGCCGGGTCCTGTATCAGGGCTACAGGCGCATTAATGTTCACGGTTCCGTCAAAAGGGGCTACCCATACCTTAACCACGTCATGCAATGGATTATCATCGATAGCTTTTTGCAGCGCCGCCGGGTCATTTTCTACCAGGCTGTTGTCGATTCCGGCAGATGCACTAATCGGGCTGGGTGTGTCACCGCTTGAGGGAGTAAATGTAGGAACTCCGTTTTCCAGGTGATTAAAGAAGACGGTTCCGTTGTTCACAATATCTATCAATCCGTCGCCATTCACATCTGTCAGGTACACGTTCGTTATATCTTCAGAATGCGCATAACCTAATCCTGCATAAATGAAAAAATTTGATTCCAGTCCTACGTTTACGCCCCAATTGAGGCCCTGGTTAAAGTCGTTCACCCCGTTAATCGGCAAACGCGGCCCAAATGTTACATTGCTGTCTACCGCCGACTGATTTGCACGATAATATAATTTACCACCTTGCTTAAAGACTTTATCGACCAGCCCATCTCCATTAATATCAACGAGGGCCAGCATCCCTTCATTGGTGGAGATGTTGAATCCAAACGCGATACCTGCAGTATTGGATTTAGAAGCAAGGTCTTCATCGTCCGGGCCGATCGTGACTGCTAAACCAAAACCTCCCCCAATAGATTTATTTCCGCTCAGCGCCGATGCATGATCCTGGAACCCCGGAATAGGATTCAAAAAGGTTCCTTTCACATTATCGGGCTGCGTGTTCCAATCTTCGGCCCCCGTCAATGGCTTATAGACACCATTCGATTGCACATCATTGTAATAATCGAAGCTGTGGCTGGCAAAAAGTTTACCGGCCGCATCAAATTGTTTGATTTTCTGCAACAGTGTCTTATAAAAGGCGCCTTCCGCATAAGTCAGTTCATAAGAGCGAACGTTTTGACCATTGTATTGCACCGCGATCTTCCTGAGCAGGTCTGCCGTTACCTGTTTGAAGCCGAGACGTCCGCTAATACTGATATCTTTCCTTTTCGTCTCATTAAGATCGCGATCTCGGGTAAAAATCACGGTATATTTTCCTTCAGAATTTCCATGGCCGGTATAACTCGCCGATGCGACGTAAAGGTTGTAACCCGGATTACCATTAGGTGTGCCCACATCCGTCACTTTGGTATAGCGATATTTTACAAAATTATCGTTCGCATCTCTTACCTCTTTTAAGGCCCAATAAGCGATGTGTCCGGCTGCGTCCGTGAGTATCGCGGCGGGATCGGAGCCAATATTCGGCTCGCCTCCAAAAAACTTGCGGGTGCCATTTTTTTCTGCCACTTCCCACCAGTAATTGGACGGATTGCTGCCATGCCTGATGATTTTTTGAAAATCATTATCCACCCTTGGATAAAATTGTTTTTCACTGGTGCGTGTCACTGCCGCAGCACGGTGGGCTACCGGGCTTAATTGTGCGCCGTCAAAAGTGTAAGTTTCTGTTTCCAGGTTTGCATCGTACCGTGGTACGCCCCAACGGGTCTCGATCGAAAATGCAGATGTGCCTAGGTCCCAGCCAAGTCCGACCCATCCGTCAGAGCCCCCGCTGTTGTATTGTACACTCAGATCAGGCTGCATGCCGTTCCTGCCGGCGGGCAGAGTAATCGGATAGCTCAAGGCAGCACTTCCGGACGAATTGGCAACCGGAGGCGCTATGGTCACTATTTGAGAAGTGGCATCAGGATACTGGATACCAGACATCGAATTTGGGGTAGAAGCTAAAGTTTCGGGAGTCTCCGGCACTTCCAGTACACCATTGATCATATCGGTAAAATGCGTGGATGTAGAAATGATCTTTTTATTGATTTCATCTACGGACGCTTTGGGCAATTGCACCCATCGGTTATCTTTTTCGTCATAAAAGAAAGTGGACACATCTTTAGCCGTATACCCCCTCGGTATCTTCGCTTGGTCGTACCCAAGACTGATAGTAACAGGCTTCTTAAAATGGCTGCCATGAGGCAGAAAACGATAACCGGAATACTCATCAGTTACGTTAACCAAACCAGGGTCGAGAGCAGGAATATCGATGTCCCGCAACGCGGTAACTGATAACAACGCCGGTGATACCATAGCGCCGGCAGCGACATGCAGCGATGCTCCTGCCAGGTTAATGTCAGTTCCCTCGCTGGCTGCCCACTTTTCTGCTTTCAGCCGTTTGAAGTCCCGGCTTTTCGGGGAAGAATTTGAATTTGAGTTGTTTAGGAATTCACGGTAATCTATATGCTTCCATGGATTATTAAACGGATGTGAAGTGGGTGCATCGGCATAACCGGATGAACACAGACATACGATAAAAATTGCAAGCAGGCGAAGTGGAAAACGTTTCATATTTTTCAAAATTTGATAGGCCGAAAAGCAGGCCATGGAGAAAATCAATTAGGGTCTAATAATTATTTGGGAAAACTCCTTATCGGGGGTATACAGTTTTATGATGTATGAACCTGAGGAAGCATTTATTTTCCCCGGTATCAGGTAATTTGCCTGCCCCGATGCTTTTTTAGTCTCTATCAGGTTAAGGTGGATATCATAGATATTGATATGGATGTCGGTAGGCTTATTTAGTGTCACGGCAATATTGTAATGCCCGTCAGTTGTTGGATTGGGATAAACCTGGAAGGACACAAGTTTAGCTGCATCCGCGTCTGTCATCACATCATTTACCTTGGTTTTCAGGCCAAAACTAAAAGCGTCTTTCCCGGAACCGTCGGTATCCCACTTTATTCCACTAAAACTGGCAATTCCATCAGGCGAAATGCTGGTTGGTGTAATGTAGGTGCAATTTTCCGGAGCAAAATCTACTGATCCTGAACGATCAATAGCCAAACAGAAGTATTCTTTTGGAAAATCGGCAGTAAGCAAAGTTTTAGTATCAATTTTTAATTCGGTCGGGATAGTGCGCGCTGTTTTACCGGAGCTTTTCATCAACCATTTTTTCTCAGTAAGAAGAATATTACTTCCGTTTTGATCTGAACCAGGGTTGAACGTAAAATTGCGGGCATTATCGCCCCAGATCAAATAATCCTTGTCGTTTAACTCACCCGTATTCTTACTGTTCGACACAGCAACTTTATCTACCCCAATTGTCAATTGATCAGATGAACTGCAACTGGTTCCTTGTTTTTGATAAAGTGTCGAGAGGTCGTCGCGTCCGATTCCTGCAATATTGTTCGAATAAAGATTTTCCGTTTTTCTGTTCCATATTGTTTGTCCGGCGCTATTCACATAGTTTCTTTCCAACGTGATACCGTATTTTACAGCCAAATAGCTTTCTATCCTCGCAATTTGTTTTTCTTTTAAAATAGTTTGATACACGATAAACTCGGCAACCAGTCCCTTTGATTGAGCCGGCTGAAGAGAAGGAGTGGTGTTACCAAACTGAATGGCAACCTCATTACTATTTACTGCGTCTGCGGCAGATGATGTGTTTTGCTGCCTTACATAAGTGGTAATAACGGTTTCCGGCTTTTTTGTAGCCTCCTTTCCTGTTTTTGCAAAAACCATTTTCATTTTTCCGCTTTCACTGTACACCTGTTGTGACGAAAGCAAAAGATCGCCAAAGCCTCCATTCATTTTCCATACCGGTGCATCGTGCTCAAGCGCGGGAAATTGATAGACAGTAAAAATGGTTGCCCTTCTCAAATCTTGCATATTGCCTGGAAACCGGATTGGCGAACGATTGTTATCCATGCTTGTTGCCTGGTTAAAATTCAGCGAAGGTGTTGAGACCGAATCAGCAAAAAAGTTTCCTTTAAGCCAAACGGATTGCCGCGCTATTCCGCCGGGAGATTGAGCCAACAGGCTGTTGAAGGACAAACAAAGAACGACTGCCATTGCCCCACGGGTAAAAGTGTTGTACATGATTTCATTTTAAAGATTACAAATTCCATTGCTAACATAAGCGTTAGCTGTTGTCTTGGGGACAATGCTTTATATAGGTAGAAACAGTCAATCTTTGCCTAAAAAAGTGCAAGCGGCAAATTATCTTCTAGTATTAATCAGGATGTCGAAGATAGGATTACCAATGCGAAAGGGGGCTGTACAAACGCGACAAAATCTGAGAAAAGAAAAAGAATTCAATAAACAAGGGAATGAAATTGATCAGAAGTGGTTCGGCTGAAGAGAACGAAAAGAGAATAAATATTTGCCCGGCAATATAACAGGAATGGATACGCGAAATATCAATAATAGTTCGGAGAAGATCCTAATGTCTCCGCAATCACAGTAAACAAACAAATAAGATGAATTTATCTTTTGCAGATCAACTCTTCAAAACGAAATTAAAAAGTATCGTTCCGCTTTCGATATCATTTTGTGCCGCAGGAAACTTTAACTGTTTCGCTTTTTCTATCGCGATGCTGCGCAGTTGGGCGTTTGAAGTGGTAGTTCCTTTAGCAACAACCGCACTGGTAACGGTTCCTGCGGCATTTACTTTTATGTCTACATAAACTTTGGCATTTTCATTAAAATCGCCTTGCATGTTCGGAAAATGCACAGGACGCCTTCCTGATAAGCCGCGAACAACGCTGAAACCACTTTTTCCGCCGGGAGAATTTCCATAAGCATCAGGACTTCCATCAGGACTTCCGGCATCGCCGTTGCCAGGTTTGTAACCTTGGTTTCTGTATCCATTATCTTCAGTTGCGCCATTTCCGCCGGTTCCGGTTCCTCCTTTGTATAAAGGAATTTTAGGTTTTGGAGGAGCAGGATTTGGATTCACAACCGGTGAAGGATGAATATTTTTAGAAGCGGTGGTAACGCTTGGTTTATTTTCAATTTTGGCGGTCGGATTTTTCTTCTCTGTCTTCACAACCGGCGCTGCATCTTTATTATCGCTTTCGTCGGCCGGTATATTTTGTGAAGGTTCTTCACGCACTTTTCTTGCAGATTGATGCGACGCCACGCTTTGGTTATCAGGTGCGCGTTCACCTTTTACAAGCGGCTGCACATCGCCCATTCCTTCCTGCTCATTTCCGAGATTAACATCAATAAGATCCATCACCACAGGCTTGGGAGGCACCTGCATTTGCCAGGTATAAAAAATGGCGAAAATTAAAAAAATACCGCAAACAATGAGTGTATACATCAAAGCTTTACGATTTTTTTCCGCCTCAAATTGATGATTAATTAAGAATGCGTCCAATGGGTTTAGTTTTATTCAGATCAAATTTAGCGAATGCACAAAAATATTCAAGTTTCTATTTGTTAAAAGAAAAATTTGGTAAAGGTCATTTCTTATCTCTTTCGCCAAAAAGCAAACTGCCGATTCTAACCATGTTGCTTCCTTCCTCAATCGCAACCTGGTAATCAGAACTCATGCCCATCGAAAGTATTTGAAAATCGAAGTTCGACTTTTGTAAAGCAGCATATTTATCAAATAAAGATTTCAACGATTGAAATTCTTTTCTCACCGTTTCCAAATTATCAGTAAAAGAAGCCATTCCCATCAAACCTTTGACAGAAATATTTTTATAGTCTTTCAAATCTGATTCAAGAATCTCTTTCAATTCATCTTCATCCAGTCCGAATTTTGTCTCTTCTTTCGCAATATGAAGCTTGTAAAAGGCAATCGATAGATCGTTCGTTTTTCTTTGCCTGTTTATTAATTTCTTTCAATAATTTTTTGCTGTCAACACTGTGGATAAGAGAAATGAATGGCGCAATTTGTTTTACTTTATTGGATTGAAGATGACCAATAAAATGCCAGCGGATGTCTTCGGGAAGTTGCTGTTGTTTTTCAACTAATTCCTGAACGTAGTTTTCTCCAAAATCTCTTTGACCTAATTTATATAGCGCTAAAATATCTTCAACAGGCTTTGTCTTGGAAACCGCTACCAGCGTGACTTTTTTCTCTTTTAATTCTGTCGATATCTCTTTATATTTCTCTTTGTTTACTGCCAATTGTCTCTCTTTTAATTTTCACATTTTCCAATTTTCACATCTTCAAATTATTTAAGAAGATCCCTGCTGATCACAATTCGTTGCACCTCGCTCGTGCCTTCATAAATCTGTGTAATTTTCGCGTCGCGCATCATCCTTTCTACATGATATTCTTTTACATAACCGTAGCCGCCATGAATTTGAACCGCTTCCGTTGTCGTCCACATCGCTGTTTCGCTTGCGAAAACTTTTGCCATTGAAGCACTCGCCGTATAATCTTCATCATTGTCTTTCTGCCAGGCTGCGCGCAGGCAAAGTAACCTTGCGGCGTCAATTCTTGTAGCCATATCCGCAATCTTAAATTGAATGATTTGGTGATTCATTATTTCTGTGCCAAAAGCTTTTCTTTCTTTTGAATAAGCAATCGCTAATTCCATAGCGCCTGAAGCGATACCTAACGCCTGGGAAGCAATGCCAATGCGGCCTCCGGACAAAGTTTTCATCGCGAATTTAAAACCAAAACCATCCTCGCCGATCCTGTTTTCTTTTGGCACTTTTACATCGGTAAATGAAATGCTGTGCGTGTCGCTTCCGCGAATACCCAATTTATTTTCTTTCGGTCCCACTTCCACGCCCGGCCAATCTTTTTCTACAATAAAAACATTTATGCCGCGACTTCCTTTGTCAGGATGTGTTTGTGCGATCACGAGGTAAACAGAAGCAGAATTACCATTCGTGATCCAATTCTTTACTCCGTTAATTACATAATGATCCTCTTTTTCTTCAGCCGTTGTTCTTTGTGAAGTGGCGTCGCTGCCGGCTTCCGGCTCACTCAATAAAAAAGCGCCGATATATAATTTGCCGTCTTTTTTACCTTGTGCAAGTGGAGTTAAATATTTTTTCTTTTGTTCTTCGGTGCCGAAAGCCTCAAGGCCATAACAAACCAAACTGTTGTTAACACTCATACAAACGCTCGTGCTCGCATCTACTTTGCTAATCTCTTCCATCGCCAGCACATAACTTATCGTATCCAATCCTGCGCCGCCATACTCCACGGGCACCATCATCCCGAGGAAACCAAGCTCTGCCAATTTCATTACTTGTTCATAAGGAAATTTCTGATTTTCGTCGCGCTCGATTACTCCCGGTAAACATTCTTTGTTAGCAAAATCTCTTGCTGCCTGCCTGATCATTAAGTGCTCTTCTGATAAAGTAAAATCCATAAACGTTTTTTAAAGTGTGGCAAAATTACATTAATTAAATAAGTGCTATTTGGAAAGGGGTAGACGCAATGTCCAAATGGGGAATGATCCTTAGATACTTCCGCGTCATTTCAAAACAGAAATCTTAATTATTTATTGCTTTACTGTTATCATTGAATATCAGCGAATTTTTCACTTTCCAAATCGTTAATTACTCCGCCACCTTTTTATCGCAAGCGCTAATTAACTTACCTTCGCGCCGAAAATTTTTAAAGCACAGAATGCAGGCGGAAGTAAATACAAAACAGATCAACGAAATCAAGAAACGCAGGACGTTTGCGATCATCTCGCACCCGGATGCCGGTAAGACGACATTAACTGAAAAGTTCCTGTTGTTTGGTGGCGCCATTCAAACTGCGGGGGCCGTAAAAAGCAACAAAATTAAAAAGCACGCCACTTCCGATTTTATGGATATCGAAAGGCAGCGTGGTATTTCTGTTGCGACCTCCGTGATGAGTTTTGAATACAAGGATATCTTGGTAAATCTGCTTGATACGCCGGGTCACAAAGATTTTGCAGAAGACACTTATCGCACGCTTACCGCAGTTGACAGCGTGGTTTTGGTAGTTGATTCAGTAAAAGGAGTAGAGGAACAAACCAAACGATTGATGGAAGTTTGCCGCATGCGCGATACACCGGTGATTGTTTTTGTAAACAAGCTCGATCGTGATGGTAAAAATCCTTTTGATCTCTTGGATGAAATAGAGTCTGAATTAAATATTGAATTACATCCGTTGAGCTGGCCTATCGGAATGGGCAAAGAGTTTAAAGGCGTTTATAATTTGTTTGACAAAAATCTTTTGCTTTTTACTCCCGAATCAAAAAACTACTGAAGAAGATATTCCCATTGCTAATATTAATGATGAAATCGTTGCGCAAAAACTCGGAGAAAAAGATGCCGCTCAGTTACGCGAAGATGTTGAATTAATTGAAGGTGTTTATGAAGATTTTGATAAACAAAAATATCTTGGAAGCGAAAGTAGCGCCGGTTTTTTTCGGAAGTGCTATTAATAATTTTGGTGTAAAAGAATTGTTGGAAACGTTTATTCGGATAGCGCCTTTGCCACAGGAAAGGGAAGTGACAACACGCGTTGTAGAGCCGGAGGAAAATAAATTCAGCGGGTTTGTTTTTAAAATACATGCCAATCTTGATCCGCGCCATCGCGACAGGATTGCCTTTTTAAGAGTTTGTGCAGGCAAATTTGAGCGCAACAAATATTTTCATCATGTGCGTCTAAGCAAGAACGTTAGGTTTAGTAATCCTTACTACTTTTTTAGCGAGAGAAAAAGATATTATTGAATCAGCATATCCGGGAGATGTAGTTGGTTTATTCGATACCGGCAATTTTAAAATAGGTGACACACTTACGGAAGGAGAAGATTTTTATTTCACAGGAATTCCTTCTTTCTCTCCTGAAATATTTAAGGAAGTAGTTAATAAAGATCCGATGAAAACGAAGCAACTTGAAAAAGGATTATTGCAATTAACAGATGAAGGTGTGGCGCAATTATTCACACAGTTTGGTGGTAATAAAAAGATTATTGGTTGCGTGGGAGAGTTGCAGTTTGAAGTAATTCAATATCGCCTTTTGAATGAATACGGCGCTTCTGTTCAGCTTAATTCGCTTCCTTATTACAAGGCTTGCTGGATCACTTCAAAAGATCCGAAAAAATTGGATGAATTTATAAATTTAAATCATCCAATATTGCGAAAGATAAAGATGGTTACCTGGTTTACCTGGCCCAAAGCGAATGGTTTTTAAACACCGAAAGAACGAATAATCCTGATATCGAATTTCATTTCACAAGTGAAATCCATAAGTAAGAATTATCTTATTAAAGTTACCGTTCCTTTTTTATCAATATTTCCGCAAGCCGCTTTTGCTTTTATTGTGTAGACGAAAACGTCTGCTTGCTGCGGGTTTCCCTTGAAAGTTCCGTCCCAACAATTTTGGGGATTGTTGGTTTGAAAAACCAGTTGCCCAAAGCGATTATAGATCCTTAGATCAAGCTGGCTCACCTGTCCCCAATCTTTAACTCCAAAACAATCATTCAGCCCATCTCCGTTAGGCGTAAACGAATTTGCCAAACCATAAACTGTACCTCTGTTGAAATTTACTTTCACTGTTACCGTGTCAGAGTTGCTGCAACCGTTCTGGTCTTTGCCCGTAACGGTGTAAACAGTTGTTGCTGTGGGCGAAGCAACAGGGTTCGCAATTCCAAAATTATCGAGTCCGTCAGCCGGCGACCATATATAAGTTCTTCCGCCTGTTGCGTTTAGTTTCGAAGAACCAAAAGAGCAATCAATATCATTTGCGTGTGTGGCTACAACGTTAGGAGAGGGGAGTACGGTCACTTTCGTAAACAAAGTGTCGGTTTGCTTACAAGTAGTATCACTTATGATTACTGTATAGGTAATTGATGAATCAGGTGAAGCTATCGGATTACTGATTTTTGAATTATCAAGATAGGAAGCAGGTATCCAAATGTATGAATCACCACCAGATGCATTTAGTTGTTGAGAAGATTTAGAACAAATAGAATTGTCCGGCGAAACAGAAAAAGCAGGAAGAGCGCGTACGGATAATTTTACAGAATCCTTATAAGCACATGAATAACTATCGGTGATGCTTACATGAAAAACAGTTGTTGACGGTGGAGAAGCAAAAGGTGATGAGATGGTAGCGTCGTCAAGCAATGATGCAGGTGTCCATGAATAAGAAGTTCCGCCTGTGGCAAATATTTTTGTGGATGAATTGTTGCAAACAGTTGTATCGTTTGAAGTCTGGATATTTGCGACGGGATAAACACCAACATGAACAGAATCGAATGCTGAACAACCGCCGTTACTTACAGTAATAAAATAGGTTGTCGGCGCAACAGGAGATGCAACAGGATTGGAAATGTTTGCATCATTTAAAGAGCCGGCAGGTGCCCATGAATAAGACGCGCCGCCGCCCGCGACAAGTTTCACCGATGAATTGTTGCAGATAGTTGTGTCGTTTGATTTTGAAATTACCGGTAAACTGTTTACAGAAACCTCAACGGAATCTTTTTTAGAACAACCGTTTGAATCGGTTACGGTTACATAGTAGGTTGTTGAAGCGGAGGGTGCAGCGAGCGGTGTGGCGCTCGAGGGATTGTCAAGGGTGCTTGCCGGCAGCCAGGAGTAAGAAGAACCACCGCTTGCAAAAAGAGATACGCCTGAATTTTCGCAAATACTGGTATCATTAGATTTTGAAATTATTGGCAACCCCATTATTGTAATTTTCACTGAATCCATTTTGATGCAGCCTGCGGCATTCTTTACGGCCACATAATAGATTTTACTTGTGTTCACTGTTGCCGTAGGATTTGCAATTTTGCTATTATCTAATCCGGTTGCGGGCAACCAGGAATAAGCTGTACCGCCGGTTGCAAAAAGTGGTACAGGAGAATTCAAACAAACAGTTGTGTCATTTGATTTTGATATAGTCGGTAAATTATTTACAGTAAGCTGTATGGAGTCTTTTTTTGAACAACCGTCTTCTTTACTAACTGTTACAAAATATTTTGTAGAAACTAACAGGCTTGCTGTCGGGTTTGATGAATTTGGATTATCTAACCCCTTTTGAGGCGTCCACGAATACCTCATTCCGCCCGTTGCAAACAGTCTTACAGGATATCCTACACAAGTAGCCGTATCATTGCTTTTGCTGACATTCATGTTGCATGTGAATACTTTACACAAATTAACAATCGGATTGCAGGAAGGATTAGTTTCATTAATTGAAGCGCTTCCATTTAGTGTTCCGTTCCAACTTGGATTTCCCTGTTTATTAATTAGATTATCAAAAGTATAATAGGCCAGTAATCCGCTTTGTGAAGTTGGATTTGGAAGAGATGTATTCATGTAAGTTTGAATCTGGGCCTGGGTTCTGGCCACCTTCCAGATTCTCACTTCGTTAATATAGCCGATGAAGTTTTCGTTCGGATACATTTCAGGAGCATAGTATCCAATTGATGTCTCCCAGGAATTTTGAATCAAATCTCCTGTCGCTTTAATTTCGCTCATCAAACATCCATTTCTATAAAATTTCAATGAATCTCCATCATATACCATAGCTATATGATAGGTTTCATTCAATTGGATATCGGCAATATCAGGAGTTTTATAATAACCCGTACTTGTCGTGATCTCGCCACTATTCGGCCTCAAAAGATAATTGGCATCAGTGGGATCACGATGTTTTGAAACTACATCTCCTGCCCACACCTGTCCACCTGAATAGGGTGCAGTTCTATTAACAACTGCTTCAACTGTTACCTGATTACCAGGGATGTTTAGCTTTCCTATTCTTACACTGGAAGGAACCGTTGGAGTCTTGAGCCAGTTAGAACATGAGATCGTAGCCATTGAGCAATCGCCATAGGCTTCTACTTCATCGTCATTAATAGCTCTGTTATAAATTCTTACTTCATCCATTACTCCGTTAAACCAATACGGATACTGTGGATTATTTAAAGTTCCAAGGAACAGGTCATCGCCGTTAGTAAATGTAATACCATTCGCCGGCCCTGAGCCTACAAGTTGACAATTTACATAAATCCTGGCAGTAGTGCCATCGCAGGTATATACCACACTGTACCATTGGTTGGTTTGAATAAAAGTATTGGGAGATTGGTTAGAATTAATTCCAAAAAATGATTCGTGATTTACATCAGGAGTGCTGATAGAGCAGTTTTGGCTATTGGTAAAATACGAATCGTCAAAACGAATCTTATAATTTCCCGTTTGGTAATCCTGATTTCCTTTCATCACGATATTATTTCCGTGGCATTTTCCCTGGTAGAAACCCGCAACCTTAACCCATGCACATATGGAAATTTGATTAGATGAATTTAATGACGAGCTATTAGGAATGCGTATATAATTATCCGTTCCGTTAAAAGAATACGCGCTGTTTGGATTACCAAACCGGTCATTGCTTAGAGTCGCATTATTGAAAACAGGATTATTGCCATTGCCACTTGCATCGTTTGCATTACCACTAAATGGGTAGTACGCCATTAAGCCGGAATTTAAATTAACTTGTGAGAATGATTGCAAAGAAGAGATAAGCAGTAAATAGACCAAAAGGCTATTTTTCATTATACAATGTTTTGATATAAAAATCTAAACTAAATAAAAATTTGCTTAAAATATATTACCGGTATAATTAAATGGAGTTACAGCTTTCAATTCTTTTTTTAATGCAGCAGAAATTTTAAGCGAATTGATAAAGGTGTGAATTGCTTTTTTATCAATTAGATTTTTTCCTCTCGTCAGTTCTTTCAATGCTTCGTAAGGCTTTGGGTAATTTTCTCTCCGCAAAATTGTTTGAATGGCCTCTGCCACTACTGCCCAGTTGTTGTCAAGATCTGCATGAAGTTTTGGTTCATTCAAAATTAATTTTGCAATACCCTTTTCAATGGATAATATCGAAAGTAAGGTATGTGCTACCGGCATACCAATATTTCTGATGACGGTTGAATCGGTAAGATCTCTTTGTAAACGTGAAACGGGCAATTTGGCTGAAAGGTGTTCCAGCAGTGCATTTGCTATTCCCAGGTTTCCTTCCGCATTTTCAAAATCTATTGGATTTACTTTATGAGGCATGGCGCTGCTGCCAATTTCTCCTTCCTTTATTTTTTGCTTAAAATAATCCATGCTGATGTAAGTCCAGATATCGCGGCACAGGTCAATCAGAATTGTGTTAATCCTTTTGATAGCATCGAAATGAGCAGCGAGCATGTCATAATGCTCAATTTGGGTGGTGTATTGCTGGCGTTGCAGGTGCAATTTTTCCTCTAAAAATTTATTAGCAAAATCTACCCATTTTATTTTCGGGTAGGCCACAACGTGAGCATTGAAATTTCCCGTGGCGCCGCCAAATTTTGCAGTAAAAGGGATGTAACTGAATTGTTGAATCTGGTTCTCAATTCTTTCCACGAATACCATTATTTCTTTTCCCAAGATAGTTGGAGAAGCCGGTTGTCCGTGAGTTTTTGCCAACATGGGAATATCTTTCCATTCTAACGCAAGATCATGCAACCGGTGCTGCAAATTGATGACGGCCGGCAAATATTCATATTCAATAGCGTCTTTCCATAAAAGGGGAATTGCTGTATTATTGATGTCTTGTGACGTGAGGCCAAAGTGAATCCATTCCTGCAAATCTTCTGCACCGGCCTCTTTCAATTTTTCTTTTAAAAAGTATTCAACCGCTTTTACATCATGATTGGTAATTTTTTCTGTTGCTTTTATTTTTTCTGCATCAGCTATCGAAAATTCGTCCAGGATATTTTTCAACTGTTTTTTTAAAGTTGCCGGCACTTTAAATATTTTTTTTTCACCAAGGAATAGAAAATATTCAATTTCAACAAATACCCGGTATTTTATTAAAGCAAATTCTGAAAAATATTGATCAAGATGTTGCAGTTGGTTACGGTAGCGTCCATCTATTGGAGAGATGGCAGTTAGAGGTTGTAGTTGCATATTGTATAAATCGGAATAACTATTTGGATGTTTTGAGCTTATTTTTATTTAAATATTCTTTAAATTGTTGAAAAGACATGTTTTCAGTTTCCTTTGCTATTTTTTCTTTGATTGTTCTAAAAACTTTGACTGTGTCAAATGTTTTTTCTTTTTTAATTTTCGTCTTCATAGTATACAATTTCTTTTGGTGAACGTATATCCAGTTGGGAATACCCGTATCGTAAATTTATCGAATTATAACCACGAATCCTAAAAACATTTACAATATGTTTGAAATTCCAGCTCACTAAAATATCAACTTTATTGATCGTTGCTGTCGCAATATGGCGACAATCATCTGCACTTGTTTTTCCAACTACCTTTTCCGCGATGTATTTATCCGCAAGTGAATAAGCTTCTTCTGTTAATTCAACAAATTCAGTATTTTCTTTTGGCAAATCAATAAAGAAATTCCTGACTTTTTCCGGTGCATTTTTTAATTCAGTTTCTGACAGATCGGAATAAACACAAATGATTTGTCCAAGTTTAACTTTTTCAAACAGTAAAGTCGAGATTTCTTCAAACTCTTCATCGAATACTCCGCCAAATACAGATGTGTCGAAATATAACCTTGGTTGCATCGTCTCTGATCTTGAATTGTTTTTTTGTTGTATTGTTTATTTTCGAATACCAGTAAACAAACAAATACTCATCTTTTCTATTTCCGCGATTTATTCACCATTGCCTATTCACTATTCACCCTTACTTTTGCGCCAAAATTAAAGTAATTGGTGGAAACAAAAGTAAGAGTGGGTGCGGTAAGTTACCTGAATACAAAACCGCTGATCTATGGAATTGAAAAAGGGATGATAAAAGATGAGGCTGAGCTTGTTATAGACTATCCTTCTAAAATAGCCGGGATGCTCCTCGATGATCAGATTGATGTAGGACTTGTGCCTGTAGCGATTCTTCCGAAAATGAAAGAACATTATATAATTTCTGATTATTGTATTGGAAGTGTGGGAGCGGTTGCAAGTGTTTGTCTTTTTAGCGAGGTGCCGTTGCATGAAATCAAAACGGTTTTGTTAGATTATCAAAGCCGCACTTCGGTGGCGTTGTTAAAAGTTTTAATAAAAGAATATTGGAAACTTGATGTTGATTTTGAAGAGACATCCGGTGATTATCAATCGAAAATATCTGGAACTACTGCCGGGCTTGTGATTGGTGACCGGGCACTGGAGCAAAGAAAACTTTCTCCCTATATTTATGACCTCGGTGAAGAATGGATGAAGTTTACCGGATTGCCATTCGTGTTTGCCGCCTGGATCAGCAACAAAAAACTCGACGATAATTTCATTGATGAATTCAATAAAGCCAATGCTTTCGGACTTAACAGGATTGAAGAAGTGGTGAAAGAAAATCCTTTCCCGGTTTTTGATCTCCACGCTTATTATACAGAATGCATCAGTTTTAAGCTGGATGAATATAAAAAGAAAGGTCTTGAATTATTTTTGAAGAAACTAAGTCAATAGACGACACTTTTTTTTAATTACCCAGGGTCTTATCTATCTTTTTCTTTACCTGTTGAATAAGAGACGGTTTTTTTTGCGCGGTATATTCGATGTAACCAACCGTAAGTTCTCCCTTTCGCACGTCACGCGGAGCCTTCATTTTTCTTTTTTCGATCAATACTATTCCCGTATAATAATGCAAAGCATAAACTGATTCTGTAAACCTGGTAACATCTAATTTGCCCTTGTTCTCGGAATGCCAAGCATTTATGTAGTCAATGAAGTTTTTAGAATATTCAATAAATGTGTCTTTCTTTTTATAACCTCCATGAAATGCATCGATATAAGATGTATGGGTATCTTCACATAAATAAATCCCATCCTCTTTGACGTGTGAAAACATTTCTTCAAAAGTGACAATTTGCTGAATCATTGTATGTCCGCCATCATCTATCAAAATGTCTACCTTAGGAATTTTAGTTTTTAATTCATTAAGAAAATTTCTGTCTTCCTGTTCTCCAATAAATATTTGAACGTGATCCTCTTCCAATTCTTTACACCTTGGATTAATATCGACTCCATATAAATGCAATTTGTCACCGAAATATTTTTTCCATAGTTCAATAGAACCACCCTGGGAAACTCCTATTTCTAAAACGTGAACTTCCTTTCCCCTATATTTTTCGAAATATTGATCATATACTTCTATATAATGATCCCATTTATGAATTAGCTTTCCATTAAGTTGGTCGAAGATTTCTCTTAGTGATTCCATATATTTTTTAAAATTAAAAGCGTGAAGATAATCCTTCAGTGTTTAAACCGAAAAATTTTCAATACATTCTCCCCATCCTTTTTTTTCTATAATCGACAGCCCCTTTGATAATAAATTTTAAGACCTTAACCCTTTCCTTATTATACAACAAATTGTTCTTAATCCGGTTCAGAAAAACTTTCTTTCTTTCTTTTATTTCTTCGGGAAAGGAGGTACGATACTTTGATTCAATGTAAAGGAAATTGCGAGTTATATAATACAATCTTTCCGGTGAATGAAGCACCCGCGAAGTTCGTTTGATCGTTTTAAACGAACGATGTTGCGAAACCTCTCCAAGCCTATGGTCTAAGAAAATATTAGAAAACTCAATTATCCTAAATCCATGTAAAACACTTCGAAGGCAATATTCAAAGTCCACCTCATCTATAAATAAATTTTCATCGAATTTGCAAATGTCTGGCCAAAGCTTAAGATTTAAAACACTTCCTGAAGTTATCAAATGATTTACCTCTGTAGGATGACATTCTTCTTCCACCAATTGTTTCTTGGTATAGTTTACGCCAAACATACTTACCATTTGCGGGTCTTCAAAGGCATCCAAACAACTTAAATAATTGTTTAAAATTCCTTCACTAAACGAAGAATCCTGGTCCATTGTAAGCAGCCATTGAAATTGATCGTTTTTTGCAAGAACACATGCCTGGTTCAGTCGTGAAGCGATGCCCTTATTTTCACCATCATGGATATAAATAACTTTATCAGACTGAATAATTGATCCAATTATTTGTGTTGAGGGAATTTTTGAATTGTCAACGAGATATAATTTTTCAACTATTTCTATATAGGATCTGATATTATTTAAAACGACTTCAGCAGGATTATAAAGTATAACAGTAGCTGCAATTTTCATTCTTTATTTTCTCGAAGTTTGTTGTTAAAAAGTTGCCTGTTTTTTTCAGATAGATATTAAGGCTGCTGTCTGAAGAGTGATAAAGAAACACTTTCTTTGCAATATTAATTATAAAAAATGAAGTTTTTTCAATACATAATAACCTTGCTTTCTTATATTTCGAGGCCGCAAAAAAGGAAATTAATCAGGCTCAGTTTTGGTTTAAAAAACAAAACAGGTTTAGAAATCGGAGGCCCCAGTAAATTTTTTGATTTGAAATCCTACTTCCCTGTATATCTTTTTGCAAAAAGAATTGATGGGGTAAATTTTAGTACAGAAACGGTTTGGGAGGGAAAAATTGAAGAAGGCAAAAATTACCATTATGGTAACGGGAAAACCGGTTACCAATTTATTTCTGAAGCAAGCGAACTTGAAAATGTAAAGAATGACTGTTACGATTTTTTACTTTCCTGTCATAGTCTTGAACATGTGGCCAATCCATTAAAAGCACTGAAACGATGGAATGAAGTATTGAAAGTGAATGGAAAAATCATATTAGTGTTGCCTGATAAAGAGTATACATTCGATGTAAAACGTCCATACACTTCCTTTGAACATTTATTGGAGGATTACGAAAACAACATCACTGAAAATGATGCTACCCATTTTGACGAAGTGATAAAATTGCATGAATCAGCGAAAGATCCGAACCCGCAAACTCCAAGGGAATTTGCAAAAAGGGTTGAGAATAATTACGCAATAAGGTCTGTTCATCATCATGTGTTTAGTCTTGATCTATTAGAGAAAATGTTGCAGCATTGTAATTTTAAAGTAATCTATAAACAGAAGGCTCCGCCGTTTCATCTTGTTGTTGTAGCCGAAAAAACCACGTGAATGCAACAAAATGATTCGCCCGTTGTTTCCATTATTCCTGCAAGTGAACTTGGGTAAACGCCTTCGCTTTTGAAACTGTTTGATTATAAATAATTGTTTTCACGGATTGTCTTATACCAAAACTATGTTTGCTTCGTTAATAACATACTTCCACTGCGTTACTACTGCGTTAACCAACGCAGTGGAAACACAGAGCCACACAATGAAGCAGGAAGAAAGCATATCTCAATCATTAAACAAACGATTATGGCAAGGATAGACGACGTACTTGTAAGCGGCACCTTTGACAATATTGTCTTTTATAGAAGGATGGGTAAAGCATGTGCGAGAATGAAAAGATCAGGGATTAAACAAACAGTTGCTACCAAAAAGAGAGGTGTAAATTTTGGCATAGCTGCAAGAGCCGGTAAAGCGCTGCGCATCGGCCTCAGTCCGGCTATGCCTAACCCTACAGACAGGAGCATGCAAAGCCGGTTTTCAGGAGCCATTGCCAGGTGGCTGGGAACGAAAGACGTGAATGGGCTGCCACCCTCAGATCCAATACCTTTCGTCAGTTCGTATTCATTTACAACGGAAGATAGTTTCACTGAAAGATGTAAGGTGCCTTTTGGGATAAGTGTCAGTGAAGGCGGTGTAGAGGTTACCCTCGCTTCATTTGTTCCTTCAAAAACGATTAGCGCACCTGCTGGTGCACTTGCGGTCAAACTGGTGATAGCTATCGCAGGTTGCCGCCTCGCTACAGGAGTTTTTACCGGTGGATCTTCTCAAACCATCCATATTCCTTACGATAACCTGGAGATACCGGCACAGACTTTCCATTTTGACGCGCCGGGTGATAAGGGCAACATGATCGTAACAGCCGCGAGGCTGATTTATACCGGCATAAAAAACGGACATCCATGTATTATTGATAAGAAGGGCTTTAATCCCGCCGGGGTAATCAGTGCGATTTACTGCTGAAAAATAAAGCTGGCACTCAGATATTAATAGTAAAAATCTTATTAGTTTCAAACCCCTAATTTGCTAAGGGTTTCCCGGATTTATAGTAAAAAATATAACACATGGCAGTAGATGTTTTACAATCGTTAGAGATAATTGAAGCGATATTAAAAAACATGCAGCCAATTGAGGATTATGGAGAGAGCAGTAAATTCCCGGTGTATCAAAAGAAATAACTATAAATTCAATAACAATTAATTTAAGCAAGATGAACATTACAAGAATAGGTTCCAAACCTTCAATGAAAGGACCGGAAGATTGGTTTACAGGATCAGTGAGAATAGATCCGTTATTTGATGCCAACGACGCAAGACGCGGGGCCGCAGCTACAGTTACTTTTGAACCCGGTGCAAGAACGGCATGGCACACGCATCCGCTTGGGCAAACTTTAATTATCCTATCCGGCTCCGGGTGGGTACAAAAAGATGGTGAATCTATCCAGGAAGTTCATCCGGGTGATATAGTTTGGTTTGAACCAAATGAAAAGCATTGGCATGGAGCCACGAAGACAAATGCTATGTCTCATATCGCTATCCAGGAAAACAAGGATGGTAAAGTGGTTGACTGGATGGAAAAGGTGAGCGATGAGCAGTATGAAAGCAAATAAAGCTTTCAGGATTGATTCTAATCCTGACTGATCAACACAAGACCTTATGTCTCGGTTATTGAAGTTACATTATAGGCGATTTCAGGGCAGATATTTTACCGGTGTTAAAAAAGTACTTCGAGGAACGATCTTCCATCGTAACTTGCTTTACGCAGACAAAAATTACGATACTTTATATGAAAGTACCCGACACGGCTTTTAAAAGTCGAAGATTTATTAAATCCTTGATTGTATTTGTTATATTGCTTATCCTGACATTTTCCTTTGGTAGAAAAGCTATGGCACAAGAAAAAAATCAAATGGTGAGATTGGCAAGAATTAAGGTCGACCCTTCAAAACTGGAAAAGTATAATGCTGCCTTAAAAGAGCAGATCGCTACTGCCGTTCGTGTTGAGCCGGGTGTATTAACCTATTATGCTGTTGCCGACAAGAGCGATCCTTCCAGCATCACCATTCTTGAAATTTATGCAGACACAGCCGCTTATAATTTGCATATACAGACACCTCATTTTAAGAAATATAAGGAGACTGTAAAGGATATGGTTACATCTTTGGAACTTGTCGACGTAACACTCATTGGTGCCGCTAAAAAGCCAGGCATGTAATTGAGATTTTTGACGGAAGAAAAGGCCGTTGCTAACAGCTGTCTTATCTTCATGGCACACGAAACAGTTTGCACGGGAGCAAACTCGGTTTTCAAAAAAGGTTTTACTTTACGCCTTACTTTTACCATTAATTATTCGTTGTATTTAGATGAACAATTCTCCCTTTATTTCCATTTGTATTCCCGCCTACAAACATGTTGATTTCCTGGAACGCTTACTGGATTCTATATTGACGCAAAGCTACACTGATTATGAAATAGTCATTACTGACGATAGCCCCGACAATAGTGTTGCAGAAATTGTGGAAAGGTTTAAGACAAAAGCAGAAATCCGTTATTTCAAAAATGTGCAACCGTTAGGCACACCCGAAAACTGGAATGAAGCTATACGAAAAGCGAATGGGCAATGGATCAAGATCATGCACAATGATGATTGGTTTGCGCGTAAAGATTCCTTACAAATATTTTATAATAATATTCAAAAACATCGGGAAGCTGTATTTTTCTTTTCAGCTTTTGAAAATGTGGAAGCTGATTCAGGCGAAAAAGAAATTGTCAAACTTTCTTACGCAGATAAAAAGTTTTTTGAAAGCAATCCTTATCATCTTTTAAAGAAGGTGTATGTGGGAAATCCAAGTTGTACCATTATAAAAAAAGATGTGAATATCTGGTACGATAAGCGGTACAAATATATCGTTGACTTTGATTATTACATTCGTGTCATTCAGCAAACAGGAATGCCGGTTTATATCAATGAAGTCCTCGTGAATATTGGCTTTCACGCTGAGCAGGTTACAGGTTACACAAAATAC
>CAWAMQ010000002.1:0-89125 GCA_963783125.1 uncultured Chitinophagaceae bacterium | reverse complement strand
GAAGGGTTGAAATATTTTACTCTTTTTCATGGAAACCGTAATACGCTTACCATTTGCTGCAACAGAGCCGTAGGCTTGAAGCATTTTGTAACGCGGGATTTTATTGGTGTATAAAGAAATTGGGTATCGTCCAAGTGCCATAGGTACGATACATTTTTATACCAGTTCATGGAAGACACAACCTTCATCAAATTCATTTTAAAACTTTCAAGTATTAGCCATCTAACATTTTATATATAGCGAGCCTACGGCTCTTGTTTGTTTTTGGTTTTCTTGCCAACGGAATAAATTCCGTTGTTACAATATGTATCGAAGCTACGCTTCTCATTTTTCAGGCAACAGGTAATTGAATCATAAACTCCGTCCCCCGTCCGACCGGGTCATCCGGGGTGGGCTTCTCCTTCTTTCGAAATTACTTTTATTTCCCCACCATGCGCCTTTATAATATCATAGCTCAAACTCAATCCTAAACCTGTTCCGCTGCCCGTTGGCTTGGTGGTGAAGAATGGTTGGAATATTTTTTCTTTGATCTTTTCCGGAATACCACTACCGTTGTCTTTAACGGTTATGGTTACATGATCTCCTTCTTTTTTAGTGGTTACCCAAACGGTTGGTTCATACGAAATAGAATTCTTGCTTTTTTGTTTGTTTACTGCACTTCGGCTGCGCTCAGCACAGGCGTAAAAGGCATTGTTGTATAAATTGAGTAATACTCTTCCAATATCCTGGGGAATAACATTTATTTTTTCAATTGTTTCATCAAAGTCTGTGTTTATCTCTGCATTGAATGTTTTGTCTTTGGCTTTCAATCCATGATACGCCAATCGCAAATATTCATCTGCCAGTTTGTTAATATTGGTTGGTTCTTTTACACCATTACTGGTACGCGAATGTTCCAGCATACTTTTTACAATGGCATCTGCGCGTTTGCCGTGATGGTTTATTTTTTCAAGGTTTTGTTTGATGTCGCTACCGATTATTTTTGCCTCGTTTATATCACCTTTATCTAATTCTTCATTCATTTCATCCATCATTTCATTACTCACTTCCGAAAAATTATTCACGAAATTTAACGGGTTTTGTATCTCATGGGCAATACCGGCTGTGAGTTCGCCAAGACTTGCCATTTTTTCAGATTGGATCAACTGGGACTGGGTTGCTTTTAAATGATCAAATGATTCTTTCAGTTCACTGGTGCGTTCTGCCACTTTATTTTCCAGTACGTCTTTTTCTTTTTGCAATTTTTTAGTTCGCCACCTGGCAAATCCGTAAACAGCCAGTCCGGCCATCAGGGCATACAGGATATAAGCCCACCACGTTTGCCACCAGGGTGGATTAATGATAATGGTTAGAGATGGATTTACCGTGCTCCATACCCCATCGGGGTTAGCTGCCTTTACGCGAAAGGTGTAGGTGCCCGGCGACAGGTTGGTATAAACGGCCTTTTGCTCTGTTCCGGCATTGATCCAGCCTTTATCATACCCATCCAGTTTATAGGCATATTTTACAAGGTCCGCATTTTGGTAATACAGTCCCACATACTTAAACGTAAGCCTGTTTTCATTATAGGCAAGCCGGATATCTTTTTTACCAAATGCCATAATGGTAGAATCATGCATGGACTGACCGCCGGGAATGGTAAAGGCTGCCGATCGAATATGGACAACGGGTGCATGAGTATCGGGGATGAAGTCCTCCGGGTTAACCGAAATAAATCCATTATCGCAGGCAAAAAGAAATTGGCTGCTGCTGACTTTAAGGCCACAAGTAAAAGTGCTTCCCGGCAGTCCATCGGCACTGGTGAGGTTTCGGACGTTACCGGTTTTTGGGTTGAAGATGGAAATGCCTCTAAATGAGGGAAGCCATAGACGATTACGGCTGTCTCTGAGAATAGCAAAAGCGCCGTTATACAGCAAACCGTTCTTTTCCGTAAATCTTTCCACCACGGTTGTCCCGGGATTAAACCGGAAGACCCCACCTTGATAAGTGCCTACCCAGAGATCGTTTTTGGAGCCCTGGTAAATGCTTAGTATAGAGGTGAAACCGGGAGCTATTCCTAAATAAGAGGTGAAGGTACCGGTTTCCCGGTTGAACCGGTTAATGCTTCCTTCGTTGGTTCCAACCCAAAGCGTACCCTTCTTGTCTTCAACAATATAGTACACCTGTGCGTCATCCAGTGCCCCACGATTATTACGATTAAATAAATTGTTTCGAATATAAGGATAGCGGGTAAATTTCGATGTTCCAGGGTCAAATCGACATATACCGCCTCCATCTGTTCCCACCCATATATTCCCCAAATGATCCTCGTAAATACAATTGATGTCATTGTTGCTGATAGAAGTTGAATCGTTTTTGTTATACCGGTAATAGGTAGTTTTCCCGGTGCGCGGATCATAGCAATCCAGGCCATAATCTCCGTTATTACCGCCACCAAACCAAATCTTACCATTTTGATCTACCATTACCGGACCTGCATTTGGATTAGCACCGTTGCCTTTCCAGAATTTGATTGCCGTGAAGGAATCTGTTCCGGGATGCCAATGATACAACCCATGATTAGCTCCTATCCAAATCGTACCGTCGGAGTCTTTGGCAAATCCGTATAATCGAAGTGGCGATACCGTGCCTCCGGGGAAAAAATGCAAAGCTCCGGGATTATTGCTGTATTGAACAAAACCGGAACGCCGGTGATTGACCCATTGAACACCAATTTGTTGAACACCGAACCATAGCGTACCGCTTTTATCCAGCATTAACGTGTGGCTCCAATTATTTGTGATCAATCCATCGGACTGCTTTGGATTGGCGGTAATGCGCCTGAATGTGCGGGTGCGGGTATTAAAATAAAGCAGGCCAAACCCGGTCTGGCACCAGAAATTACCCGCTGTATCTTCGAGGATGTTGATAACAGCATCGTTTAAACGGAATTGGTTTTCTTTTGGGTAATAGTTGATGAAATTATTTTTAGCGGGATCATATAATGACAACCCTTTTTCCGTGCCAACCCATAACCGGTGGTTGCGGTCATTAAATACTGTGAAGACCGTATCGCTGGCAATGCTGTTAGGATTGTAAGGATCATGGTAAAAAGCAACAGCAGAATCGGTCTTTGTATTAAACCGCATAAAGTCCTTTCTGAGTGTAATAACCAATTGTATTAACAAATGGATTGTACCGGGTATTAGTTAGCCAAATATGATACGGACGACTGGAGTCTTCCGTGATACGGACAAATCCTTTTTGCTTCGCCGAATCAGGAGTTGTAAGATAACCGGTAAAAGAATGATTTTTTTCATTGAATTGATATAACCCGTTGGCGGAACTTAGCCAGATGTGCCCGAAAGCGTCCTGGATCACATCATTAAGGGAAGCAGCCTTTATATGATTTTCTCCGCTTTCCTGTTTACCGTACCACTCATATTTCCCGGTTTCGGGGCTGAAAGAACAAAATGAAGAAGTGCCATTAACATCATTACCCGATTCAATCCAAAGGCGGCCACGATTATCATCATGGATATCATATATACTATTAGGATGGGATGAATCAGAAGTGGATGAATCAATGTGGCAGAGACTAAAACGATCCTGCTTACGGTTATAAAGATAGATTGAATTCGAACGGTACATGCCCACCCAAAGACGTCCTTTTCGATCCTGGAAGATTTTCCCTACACGAATCTTATTAGGATCTTTAATACCCATAGTGTAAACCCGGGCATGATAACCATCATACCGCACCAAACCCTGCTGCGTACTCATCCAGATGTACCCTTCTTTATCTTGTATCATCGAAAGAACAGTTCCTTCCGGCAAACCGTTCTCAACCGTTAACCGCTTAAAATGCAGCTCGGCAGGCAGGCCGGATTGAGCGTAACAGTAAATGTTGTTTAAAAAAATGAAAGCAGAGAAGAAAAAAAATTTCATTATATATGCTAAGTTTTGATGATGACCTGATTCTGTAATTAATTGGAGGATCGACCTTTTCAGCCTTACGTTCCATCTTATTTCCACATTATCCGCTTTCACAAAATCATAACTCGTCTGAATCACGCTTGTCCGACTGAGTAATTGCAGGCGGGGATTCGCCACACCTGACTGCCGTAGCCATGGATATGGATTTCATTTCTTTAAGCGTTAGATCGGCTTTTCTTTCCATAATAATTTATTTAGGCCGGAAAACAGGGATCCCATTTTCCAACTTTTCTTTCGTTGTGAATCAAATCTTCTCGTGTAAATTTTATTGTTTCTCAATATTCCTTTGGCATCCAAACTATAGGTACATTAATAATTGCCGGCAACGCAGAAAATTAGCCGGAAAATTATTTTACATTTTATTTGATCGTTTGTTGAAACCGGTTTGAAGGGCTAACAAAAGGGGTGAGTTACCAGATTATCGCGATAGCATTCATAGAAAAGGATCGGCAAAAAGGCCAAAAGCCTTGGATTCTGAAAAGATAAGAAAGATAATTTATTTCCTGAAACATTCTGTCGAGTGTTTTTGTGCGACTATTTTTACAAACGCAATTACAATGATAAGAACCGTTTCCTTTTTCTGCGCGCGCGTCCATTTTTATTTTTCCAGGGTGCACTCTTACAAAATCGCTATTTGTCAGAATTACGGACTATAGGAGATTTATTGTTTTCGCAGATATTTTTCTCTACGTACGATCCTTTAACCGCCAAACATTGGATCAGGCAGGTAATTGAATAATAAATGTGGTGCCTGAATTTTCTTTGCTGTCGACTTTTATCTCCCCGCCATGCGCTTTTACAATATCATAACTCAAGCTTAAGCCCAATCCTGTCCCCTCGCCTGTCGGTTTTGTAGTAAAGAAAGGCTGAAATATTTTTTCTTTGATCTTTTCGGGAATACCACCTCCGTTATCACTAACGGTAATCAACACACTGTTTTCAGATTTCTTTGTAGTTACTGAAACGTCCGGTTCATACGAAATAAGATTGTTGCTTTTTTGTTGGTTTACTGCGTAAAAAGCATTATTAAAAAGATTGAGAAGAACCCTCCCTATGTCTTGTGATATGATATCTATTTTTCCAACATTTTCATCAAAATAAGTTTTGATCTCTGAATTGAAAGACTTGTCTTTTGCTCTCATGCCATGATAACTTAATCGCAAATATTCATCTGCCAATGCATTGATATCTGTTGGTTCTTTTACACCTGTGCTTGACCGTGAGTGTTGCAGCATTCCCTTTACAATGGCATCGGCTCTTTTGCCATGATGATGTATTTTTTCTTCATTTTCCTTCAGAGTTGTCAACAATTCCTTTACCTCATTTTAATTCCCGTTGTCGTTTGCCTGGTTTCAAGTTTCATCAATTAATTCTTTATTTACTTCCGAAAAATTATTTACGAAGTTCAATGGGTTCTGGATCTCATGTGCAATACCGGCAGTCAGTTCTCCGAGACGAAGCCATTTTTTCTGACTGGATCAACTGAGCCTGCGTAGCTTTTAGTTCGGTGAGTGTTGTTTCAATTTTACCTTTTGCTTCTTCCAGTTTATTAAAGTCTTCATACCGGGCATAAGCAGTGGCAAACGCATCTGCCAACGACTGAACGAGGCTTTTATCATTATCTGAAAGTGGCTCCGTATTACCCGCATATAACATCCCTTGCAAAAAGGGAAAGAAATGCAGGTCGAGGCTTGTAGGCGGATGATCGGCAAGGTATTTTTCTTCTGATTCTATCGCGCCCTGCGAAACAAGATTCATCGATTGTCTTTTAAATTCTTCTTCATTCCAGTGGATGGTAACGGGTTGCTTGTTCCGCCAGTTATTTAATACAGTGTTGCCGATGCCTTCGGAATCAAAGGGCAATGCAAAGGCTGCAATGGCTTTCCCATCCGGTGTTGACAGGTAAGTATGAATCAGCTCTTTTTCTTCGTTTACTATAAAAACCCCGCACCTGATAAACGGTACACCCAAAATGTTCAGTTCATTCCAAATCAACGGAGTAATTCTTTCCAAATCTCTTGTTGAGCGCATGGAAGCAATTTCTGCACGCACCCTATCAACCGAGGCCTGCTTTATGGCTTCGCGTGCCTGAACTTCTGCCTGTTTTAAGATCATTGAAACGGGTATAAGTCAAATCGAAGACTTTTGCAAAGCGCTACATTATATCAAGTTGATTATCAGATAAGGGCTCAAAACTGGCTATAATGAGGATTGCCAAATTATTGATGAGGCATTTAAATATAATTTATCCGGTGCCCGCATGCCTGCAATTACAAAATGCGGGTAGCTGTGATAATTCGGTTTCAGTAAATAAAAAATCATCCCATTCTTTCTTTGTTTGTTCCTTCCAGTGTATATATCCATTTTAAAGTTCGTTCCTGCCATGCTTTTAAAAAATCCAATTAGTGGGGTACTCATGATATTGTAAAAAAAATTCATTGGTTTATCCGGTTCTCAGAATTTGCCATCCACCATCTTGCATCCATGGTTTTCGGATCATATATCTCAATGATGCAGCGGGTAAGAAACAAATCAAGTTTTGTTAGTTCGTTAAATACCGTTTCGATCAATTCATTTAATTCTTTCGAATTCTGCATAGCCATTGCACGCGAGCGAACCCTTTCTAATGCCAATTGAATTTGTCCTTCTCTTGCTTGTGCTTCGGCTTTTTGAAGATCCAGGAAACGTTTATAAGTAAGGTTGAAAACACTCGCAAATTTCTTCATCACTTTTTTTGCTTCATTTGGAAACGGGGTTTCCCGAAAAGCAAAAAGTCCACCTGAATCAAAAAACGCAGTATGAAAGTATTGTCTCATTTTACCGACATGGCCCCCCTGTAGATTTTCCGGCAATCTGAAGTCGGTATTTCCAAGGACTCTGTAGTACTCAATAAGGTCATCATCTGCAAGGTCGTACGAAAATTCCTCCTTTTTACCCTGCCATGAATTATAGGCGCCGATAAGCAACGGGTGAATATCTACAGGTTCCTCCCCTGATACCAAAACTGAATTTCCATCATCAGACTTTGCAATTGTCCAAAGCTGAGTTACCCAATTTTTGTTGTGAAGCCTTGCAATTCCGCAACGTATGGTACCGAGATTCAACTTGTCGAGCTCTTCAAATACCACAGCCACTGCCCCGTTGATATCTTCAGTCTTGTGCATAGCCAACGCTCTGCTTCTCACTCTTTCAAGCGACACTTCTATTTCTGCTTCTCTTGCTTGTGCTTCTGCTTTCTTCAGATCAAGGAAACGGGTATAAGTTTGGTCGAATACTTTAGCGAAGCGTTTAAAAATATCGTGTGCTTCCGGTACCGGTTCGTAAGTAATAAACACTAGGTAGCCCTGCGAGAAATAAGCGCAATGCGTAATTTGAAATTTGGGCAATTCAAATCCGGAATTTTCAAGATTACCGAATATTTCTCCGGAACCGGGAAGACCAAACATGTAACGGTAAGTTTCTGCAAGTGATTCCCCACTCGACTCCATCACCAGTAGCTCATCTCCTCGTTTTCTTGCATCATAAATACTTATAAAAAAAGGATCTTCAGTAAGTGGCGTTCTGAAAGGCGGAGAGATGCCACCATCAGCCAGGCTCATGTATTGAGTAACCGTTTTTTCGTCTTTATCAAAAATATTAAAACCGCATCCCCACGGTTGCATGCCGAGTGACTGAATCTGTTTAAACATATCTGAAGCAGCCTCGTTCAAGTCTTCACTTTTTTGCATCGCCATCGTTAGGCCGCGTACTCTTTCCAATGCCAATTCAATCTTGCGTTCCCTTGCTTGGGATTCGGCTTTTTGAAGATCGAGAAAACGGGTATAAGCCTGGTCAAATACTCGGGAAAATCGCATTAGGATTTCATTCTCATTTTCTGTGAAATCTTTCCCGGAATATTTGGCCAATTGTATGCCTGTGTTTTTTGCCAGGGCAAACGAAACCTGGAAGAATTCACTCTCTATTAAAAATTCCTTTCTGTCAACAGGTATCCGGCTGTATTCTGTGTTTGCAAAGGCATAATTGAACCATTCGTTTTTTTGCTTAAAAGAATACCGTTTGGAATAAAAGTCTTTGCCACTCTTCTTTGCCTTTTCCAAATCCCTGAATATTTGAAGATCAACATACGGTATGTGGAAGTAGGAAGAATAATTGGTGGTAGAGGTGGCCACCCATTGCTGCCAATCTTTAGAACCTTCTTTAAAAATAAATATACTGGCTACATTCATGTCAATCTCCAGTGCTTTCAATCTTTCAAAAACCGTATTCACCACCTCCTGCAGTTCCTCACTCTTTTGCATACCTAAAGAACGGGAGCGAACTTTTTCCAATGCGGTTTCTATCTGGGCTTCCCTTGCTTGTGCTTCCGCTTTTTGCAGATCAAGAAAGCGGGTGTAAGATTGTTCAAAGACTTTCGAAAAACGCCTGAGAATATTATTTTCTTCTTCTGTAAACTTCCTTCCATTCTGATTGATGATGAGAATGCTCGTGTGATTTGCCACACAAACTGACCGGGTGTATCCACCTTCACTTTCAAGAACTGCTTTTTTGTCTTTCTCCGGAATCTTCGACCATGGCTCATGCTTAAACAACTCTGTGAAATATTTAATTTTTTCCTTGCGCGAAAATTCTTCTGTAAAGAACCCCGGGCCTTTTTTAATACCCTTTAACAGGTTGGTGCAAAAAGGCATTCCGAAATCCGGCACCAACATTTCCGTTGCAGTTTCAGCGGTGCCTCCTGAGCCCCATGCATACAGTTCGCTGTCAACATCTTTATTAATCACTATAAATGACCCTCCAAAAATGGAAAGGTTCAGTTTGAGCAACTCCTGGTGCACCGTATGAATAACCGCCTGGATTTCTGACGTATGATGCATGGCCATGGCTCTCGCTCTCACTTTTTCCAATGCTGCTTCTATTTCTAATTCACGGTTTTTTGCTGCCAGCTCTTTCTTAAGAGTAGCATTCTTTTTTTTGAGAGTTTGCTCCGTTTTACTTTGCATGTTAATTAATGTTGCATGTTTTTATAAATGCTAAATCTTCACCTTCTTTTCTTTACTTACAGTGAAAGAACAAATAATGCAGAAAATGATTTTATTAAACCATTTTATTTATCGATTAATATTATGATCAACTCACTTCCCATCATTAAGTATGCGCGGGTTTTACCCTATTTTCTATGCTGGTTTAACAGATAGAAAATTATTTTTTATCAACTTCAAAAGCCAGCAAGACATTTCCCTGCAGCTCACCAAACATGCCATATCCGGAATTTACAAACAACATTCCATTGGCTACTACCGGAGCCGCGCCATCCAGTGCACCGCCGCTACCTTTGATCTTATTTACTGTTTCAAATTGCCGAAGTGTATTGTAGTCCCATAATATCTTTCCATCTTTTGTTGAATAGGCCCGCATATGGCCATCCAATCCTCCGGCAAAGACAACACCGGGAATAACAGTAGGGGCCGCCGAATTTGACTGAAGGCAACCTTTTATAGTGGTATCGCAGGCAGGAGCAGGTGTTGACCAGATTACATTGCCATTGTTTATACCAAGCGCATAAATTCCGGGAGTTGGTTTTGTGAGTGAATCTCTCGTATCTAATGCATAAATATTATCTGCATTAGCTGCATAAACATATTTGCCGTCTGTGGCCATACCCCAATGAATTCCTCCTAATGCACCACCTTTGCCAATGCGTTTTTCCCACAATAGTTTCCCTTCTGGTGAAAGACCAAAAACAACTCCCGATTTTTCGCCGGCAACTAAAATATCTTTCCCGTCTTTTTTGTGAATTAACAAAGGCGCCATGCCAAAATCAAGATCGGGTCCTACCATATCCGGGCAATTAGGGTCACCGGGACATGCAAGATTCCATGTATCGGATTTGTTACCCTGGAAATTCCACACCAGCTTTCCTGTTTTCATGTCGATTGCCTGGATGGCATCACTGGTGGTGGTTGCAGGCGCCGTATAATTTTCTCCGGTGCCAATATATACCAATCCTCTTTTTGCATCAACAGTCGGGCTGCCCCAAACCGGGGCTCCCGATGGTCCGTAAAATGTATCACCATTCTTCTTTTTTCCCTGGGGCTTTGGTGCTTCAGCAATCACTTTATATTGCCAGATAATTTTGCCCGATGATGCGTTAACTGCAACCAGGCCGCCTGATGAAGTGCAACATTCATAAGCAGGATTTTTTGCCGAAATAACTTCAGCTGAAGTAATGGGAACAAATAGTGTATCATTATAAACCGCAACGGAACCAGTCACGGCTGATTGCTGATGATACCCCGTTCTTGTTTTCCATAGCAGCTTACCTGTGTTTACATCAACAGCATAAACATTCGTATTATAGTCAGCAAAATATGCAGTTATGGCATCTGCGTTTTTCGTTACTGCAATAGCACCCCTGATCGGTGCATCTGCTGTAAAATGCCATCCGGGTTTTCCCGTTTGAACATTAATCGCATACACATCACCAAATTGGCTACCTGCGATGAGCCAGTTTTCAATTAATGCCGGTTTGCATCTTACCTGGGTTGCATCCGGAAAAGCAAACGCCCATTTCAATTTTAAAGAAGCAACATTCGAGGGATTGATACCAGCCTGTTCTGATGTGCGAAAACCCGTTCCTTCGGGATCTCCACCCCAGCCTGAATAATCAAAATTGTTATTATAGTTTGCTGCGATTTTAAATGGAGTATAAATATCCCGGGGAATATTATTATCCGTCAAAACTTGATTGGTGATGAATTGTGCAACGGCCTGGCGTTGATCTTCGGCAAGATTTGCGGTCACCTCACGCATTTTCCCATTGTCTAATGCAGCAAGAATAGCGCGGGGAGTCATGCCGGCGAGTAACGTAATACCCGGCACGTTCGACTGCATGGAATCCTTGTGGCATGTCATGCACAATGTAGTAAACACCTGCCTGCCTTTTTCAATAATCTCAGCCGATGGATGTCCGCCGTTATCTACCGTCAGACCGCTCATGGAAACGATTACTGAGTCTTTATCCGCTTTCTTACCTGTACTTGATGGGTTTTGACAAGCAATGGCAAAGATTGCCAGGAGAGCAGGAAGCATTATATTTTTCAAGTTTGACAGTTTTTGAATGATTGATTTATATTTTATTGTTTTATTTACAAAACAAGAATGCATAATTAGCAATAACACAATAGCAGATAATGAATCCTGACAGTGCGGTAATTACACTTACCGATACCGGGCAACAATCTTTTATGAATTAGCAACCTTGTTCAATTTCTCCTTTAATGCGGGGAAATCAATTGGTTTGGTCAAAAAATCATCGGCACCCAGGTTTTTTGCATGATTATAGTTTTCAGCATCCCCATATGCAGTCATTATCATAACGTGTGGTTTTTCGTACGTCTCTTTAATCTTTTTCAGCAACTGGAGACCGCTCATGCCAGGCATGTTAATATCAGACAGGATCAACACAGCTTCATGATTGTGTTCCTCTAAATAATTCAAAGCATGCTCACCGGAGAAGGCAAACATAAATTCCACGCTGTTGCTTCGAATTTCTTTTCTAAAATGTTGCTCAAACAATAATTGTACATCATGTTCGTCGTCAACTACCAGTATTTTCATATTATAATTTTTGTTTTAGAAAGGTAACGTAATAATAAACTCACTCCCCTCTCCCTCTTTCGTTTCTACTTTTATCTCCCCTCCATGCGCTTTGATAATATCATAACCTGACTCAATTTCAAGTTCCTTGTTTTGTGCTTCTACTGCTTTTCTTTTCTGTTCCAGTTCTTCTATGGTTTCTTCCAACAAAATAGCAGTGGTGTGTTTTACTTTTTCGGTGCGTTCGAGTTTAAATGCAGTTATCTCTAATTCTTTATCGGCCGCTTTTAACGATTGTAAGGCTGCCTGTTTTTGTTCTTTAGTAAGGCTTTCATCCTGCTGAATAATTTGCGATAAGTTTTGAAGATGCTTGTTCATGTTTTTTCTTTTAAGGCCACCCAGCAGCAGGTATTGTTATGAAATTCATTGTTACCGTTTTTAGTTCTGCCAAATTCACCATAGGTGAAAAAGCCGGCAATTGGTACATTGAAAACTTTTTGTACACTTTCTATTTCATCACCTATCAGTGGGCCAAATTGGCCAAGCCTGCCTATACATGAAAACATCAGCAAGGCATCTGTTTCAGGCATTTCTTCCTGTTTTATTCTTTCCGCATTTTCGCTCACTTCTTCAACCACCTCAAAATCAGGAGGAAGTGTAAGACGTATTTTATCTCCTTCTTTGATACTACCAAGAATATATATGGATTTATCCTTCCAATTGAACTGCCCTACACCCCGCAGCACCGGTTTGCCGTTATTGCGGGAAACGCTCAACACCACGTTAGCATCTGTCGGGTTGAAAGTTTCAGCTTCTTCTTGTGTTAAATTAAGTCCAAGGTATTTTAGCACCATTTCTGCAGCAGGTTGATCGTCTATCTCGTACACCCAATCCCTTTTGGTTTTAGTAATCGTTTTTTCTGTGCCTACCGCCTTTTGCCCGGAAGCTGCTAACCCCTTCACTATAATTTTATCTCCGTTCAATACGAGTAAAAGAATACCTCTTTTTGTAGATTGATGATTGGTGAATACAACGGTTTCTCTAAAAATTAAATCATCCCCCGCATTACCTCCCCATATGATCGTGTGCGTTCCGCATACTTCTTCAATAGCCGTATTGAAACTGGCCATTACCCCATCGCCCAATTCTTTTATCCATCGCCCATTAAATTGTTCGATAATTGGTTTTTGTAATGAACGGTTTTTATCAAGAATGGAAAAAGCATTTTTTTCATCATTACCCATTAATACAGTGTACCCGACAATATCGGTGAACATGATGGCGGCGAGTTGACGGGTTTGAGGCATGAGTATAGTTCCTTGTAAAATGAATATATTTTTGATTTCAAAATTTTTATTCTTGAATCTGTACAAATCAACTTGGCGCCTGTCGAAATTTACCGTCAAACAGTAATCGTCAACCACTTAATTTCCGGGTGTTTATCAGGGTAGGAATCATTAATATCCTGTATTAAAATCTCATTTACAGCGACTACCTGTAAATCTACCTATTTACAGCGTAATATCTTTTATTTTTTGGACGAAGGCAAGGTAAAACCTTGCGAACAGGAGAATTATTTATCAGGCAAAAAAATTAAGCCACTTTCACTTCGAATTAGTTTTCTGAATGGCGAATAAAAGCGCTAAGCATTTTCAAATGAAATTTCTGAAAGCGCTCAATTAAAAATAGATTGATTTCTTTTTAATTGCTATTGTTTTTAAAGATGCTGAAAGTGTTGTTGAGAAAATAAAACACAGCGCGAGGAAAGTTAGTTTTGTCATAATTATATTTTTTATGTGTTCCTTATAAATGTTTGTTTAATAATAAATGTTTTAGTGTATTGTATTGAATACAGTTAACCAAATCAGAGGAATTAACTATTTATACTTCATCCGTATTAAAATCAAATAGAAAACAATTACAAATAAAATTTTTTCGCCGTGGTTCGCGAAGACATGAACCACGGCGATGTAATCCTCCATCTGTTTTTGCTGTGGACATGATTGGTTGATTTTGGTTTGATTTTTTTATAAAAATTTAAAGGCGCCCATATAAATTTGAAAACATGAGGAAGCATTGTAGCACCTACTAAAGCCGCTATCTTTTCTACCGAAACGCCTGCCTCTGATAGCAGGTATCCAAGGGTAACGGACACATAGCCTACGGATACGCCCATTGGCAATATCAGTATAGTAAATAAAAACGGGTTAACCGGGTTGTGTGAAATTTCCTCTGTGCGATCGGATGCAATATCCTTCATTGATTATTTTTTTTCAGATAATTTGACAATCATATTTTAGATATTATTTCATTTCAATTAAAAATGGTATTGCGTAGTGCATTTTTGTCTCTGCAGTTTTATTTATTAGTTAGTTTCTTTATCAGCTCATCTTCAATCGGTGCTTTAATTTTTACCACCGAATCCATTACTTCGTTTGGAATAGTTATCGATAGAATGTATTGCATGACCTTCCATCCATTTGGTTCTTTTACCAACACGCCGGAACCTCTGCAAATTTTCATTTGAGTGTTCAACAGTTCATCAAACCACGCGTGTGTACCAGGCGGATCAATGTAAATATGCCGCTCAAGGGCTGTAAAATTCCAGGTGGTTTTTTTATCGAAATAGGGCTTTGCCCACACCATGAACTCTTTTTTACCCCATCGTTCAGTAGCATCAGTTCCGGTAAAAACGGCATAGTCGGTAAAAAAATTAAAGTAGGTTTTATAGTCTGCATTGGCAGCAGCTAAGTTGAAAGAATCCAACATAGAAATCACTTCTTTTTGTTGGTTTACTGTACCTGTCATTGATCCATCTGAAGTTTCAGCGGGTTGATGGCAGGAATAAATGCAACCCATAAAAGCGATTAAAAAGCAACTAAACGTTTTTTTCATAATCTGAAATTTGATTTAAACATTATTAACCTGATTTAACCTAAAGGAGTTATTTATTCTGTTGCCAGTCGATACCAGTTTCTGGCTTATCACTTTCCTTCTTTTTAATGCCATGTAAACCCAAATACAACAAAGTAGATACCGCTATGAACACAACAACGCTAATCATCTCGTTTGCTTTTAAATGGTACAAGAAAAAAAGGCAGATGACGATAGATAAAAAGGGAACTACTTTTCCACCGGGAATGGTAAAACCTTTTTGCTTCATCTCCGGCATTTTTCTAAACTTAAGCACAGAAATTGAAACAGATAAGTAGGCCAAAAGTGCCCCGGCAACAGAAAATACGGCAAGCGCCTGAAAGCCTCCGGAGATAGCAAACAAAAAACCCAGTGTAGAAAAGCCCAAAATAGAAAGGTACGGTGTTGCGTATTTTTTGTGTATTTTTTGCAAAAAGGGTACAGGCAAAACATTATCCCGCGACACAGCAAATAAACTCCTGGGAACATTTAATGTCATTCCACTAATATTACCAAACATAGAAATGGCAGTTCCGATAAGTATTAACGTAAATCCAAAAGGGCCAAAAATAATTTGTGCTGCAGTAGCAAGAGGAGCGGCTGTTTCTTTGGAAAGATTGTTTCCCAAAACGCTTTGCGCCACCATTTGGATGGTAATATAAAAGAGTATTAAAAAAGCCATACTTATTATGACCGCACGCGGAACAGTACGTCCCGGTTGTTTGATTTCGCCTCCCACCATAAGCCCGGTGGGGCCGCCGGTATAAGCAAAAAACAAAATCAAAGAAGCATCACCCACTTGTTGATAATTCGGTATAGCCGTCCACTTCAAATGGTCTATATCTAAATAAAAAAAACCAACAACAATAAGCAAAATCAATGGTAATAATTTGGCAACCGTATTGAATTTTACCAGGCCCACTCCTTGTTTTACGCCACGGACATTTATCATGCCTAAACCAAAGAAAAGAAACACGAAAAATAATATTTGAATAACACTGGAATGAAACACCGGGAAAACAACCGCTAAAGTATCCACCAACGCATTAGCAACAGCTGCCACAGCACACACACGCGCAACAAAACCAAACAGGAATACCAAAAATCCGGGATATTTACCAAAGGCGGTTTCCACAAAGGTGTAGTCTCCTCCCGACTTCGTGGTTTTGCTTCCCACTTCTGCGTAACAAAGCATAATCAATAGCATTAAGAAGCCGCAAAAAGCATAAGCTATTACAGAGGCCGGGCCCAATATTCCAGCAACAATTGCCGGTAATACAAAAATACCGGAGCCAATGATGATGTTTACCATATTGGCAGATAGTCCCCAAATACCAATTTCTCTTTTTAATCCTTCGTCAGTTTTTGTCGTCATGTATTATTTAGTTTAAATTAGAAATCAGACTTATTTGTTTGTTTACTGCGTTTGGCCAGTCCTTACTAACCCATTTTATTATGTTGCCGGATATAACATCACAGCGATTTTTTCAATCGTGAATCGTTGATGCAATTTGAGTAGTAGGTTTGGTTTGAAGGAAATCGTAAATCGAGTTTATCTCTTTGTCATTCAAATAACTCAGGTAATTCTTTGCAACATGGCTCATGAGACCGATATCTTTTCTATCACCCAACGCTACCCCGGTGCGTATCAATTTGAAAAAATCTTCTCTCTTATAAGCTGCGGCAATAACCAGGTTAGGCGAAAACCCTTCGAACCCTTTTAAATCGGGGCCATGGCAGGCAGTACAAGTTGACATGACAAGATATTTTCCGAAAGAAACCCGGCTGGTATCGTAATGCACATATTTTCCTTCCGTGTTTGGCTTTATCATATTGGCAATAGGAGAAAACTCACCTCCGGGTGAAAACGCATTTTGTATGACTGATATCCGGCCTTTAAAGGTAAAGGATGTTTTCACGGGAAGTCCGGGACTATTGGGCAATGGCTTCAAGGTGCGGAGATAGGCAATGATTTTATGTATTGATTCCTCTTTTAATTCATGATACATGAATGCTGGCATGATGTAAATCGAATGCCCGTTCTTTTTTACACCGTACCGCAACAGCCTTTCTATTTCTTCATTAGAGTAAGTGGGAATTACGTGTGTTAAATTGGGCGCTACCAACGTAGCAATTTTTGGATCAACATCTTTAAAAACCTGGCCAGTCAAATGCGCTCCATGACAATCACCACAATGTGCAATATGAAGGAGCCGTTCGCCTTCAACAACCGAAGCAGAATCTTTGGGAATTTGGACTGCAGTAAGCGGAGTAGAATACGTTTTGTTCAGGATAATGGTTGACCAAACATACACGGTGCCTATCATTGCCACAACCAGCACAACGACCGTGATTGCAGTTATTTTTATAATTTTTCGCATAGCCATTTGAATGAATTAAAAAAGGTAAAATAATTCTGTTATTTCAGTTCAAAGGGAACACCAGGTAATATTTCAGCCAGGTTCCAGGAGTAACCTGGCCTGAAATACAAAGTCTACACTTTGTTGAGCACACTTGCTACAGGAGCACTAATGACACCTCCTTCTTTCATTGCTTGTTGCAAACCTGGGTCGCTCATGAAAGCGTCCAATACTTCAGCGACCGGGCGCTTCAAAAATCATGGTTACATCATTGGGATCTTTAACTGATGTGTAAAGCCCTAACAGCTTTACGCCTGCTTTGGCGCGATTGGGTTCATCTGCATCAAATACGGGTTTCCATTGTGCGAAGTCTTTCACTTCGTGTTGAACAATTACTGTTACCATTTCTTATATATTTTAGTTTTCCTACTCTTAAGGCTTTTCGGAATTCGCCCCGTTTTTTTTAGTGGTTTCTGAACTCCACAATAATTTTCGCTTTGGTTGGTTCGTTCCAAAATCCATTAAATCCAGGTTTTTCGTTTGGAGATAACACAAATCCTATCCGGGAAGGTTTTACCAGTAAAACAACAAAAAAACTGATTTTTCTTTTTGCTTTTTCGAGATAACCCTGGCAAGATTTCTAACCCTGCCAGGGTGTATAGGTGTTACTTTTTTTGAATTCGGAAGAAGGTCAATTGGAAACGTCTACGTTTAAAGTATACATATAGGACCACATTTTATCTATCGCACTTAAAGCTTTTGCCCTGAGCGCATCAGTCGCTTTTTTACCATTTACTTTCTCATAAATTTTCCAGATGTTCTCCTCGCTCTTATCTAAATCGGCAAAGCCCTTATATGGTCGGGTTGTAAAATAATCAGGTGTTTCAGGTGCGCCCCCCTCAACGCGATACCAAAATCCGCGATAACTTCCTTCTGTGGTTTTGATTGCCGATGAAATACCATTGACGACATCCATAAATTCTGTTGAGCTTTTGACCTTAAAAGAGGTGACCCAAATTAGTTTGGTACTATCCATACTTGCCCTGCTTAATTGAGGCATGCTTTGCGCGATGTTGTATTCAACAGATTCCACATTTGGCAAGATAAAGTTGACAACGGTCTCCCGGCTTGCTTCGGCCGCTGCATCTTTTTTATCCATATCTGCCCAATTAGCCGTGGTACTGGCGAGTACATAAACGTTTCCCTTGCCTTGTACGCGATGCCAAAGGTTCCAATGTTCGGTTCCGTTATTTTTCAGATAAGTTTCCTTATACAGTTTTACACCTTCAAGAAACTGGGAATTGTGACCAGGTTTTACAGTAATTTCTGAAATGTTCAATAAAAAAGGTTGGTTGTCCTGTGCTGATGTTACCATTGGTAATAAAAACAGGAGAAAAATGAGATGTTTTAAAATTTTCATGATGTATTGTTTTTTGTGAATAATAATTTCTTTGTTGTGTATTTTTACACGCAATGATTCAAAGTCTCTTTTGCCGCAATAAAAGCAATCCCCAAGTCCTTTTTCGCCAAAGTGCTGTCATACACTATAGCCGCATCATTAACCGGGGGCTGATTATTAAGCATCAGTGAAATATCTGAAATCTTATAGCTTTCATTCGCTATTAAATAATTTTTTCCATGAAGACCTTTGGTGGTTGCCGCCTGGTAGATAGCTTCGGCCACATCCCGCACATCTACCATTGAAAACATCGTATCTGTTGCAAATAACATTTCAACGAAAGGATTGGGTGCAATTTTATTTTTTATTAAATATTGCATCCCAACAGAAGTGGAATCCGGCCTTTCGGAAAGGGAGTTACCAATAACAAAAGTTGGCGAAACAGAAGAAATTTCAAAAGCGAGATCCGGATGCTCTTTAATAAATTTTCGTACCTCCTGATCGGCCAAAAATTTTGCCTGGGCATACGGATGATCGCTGTCACTCATGTAAGGCGTATCCTGTTCGGTAAAAATATGTTCGGGATCGTAGCTTGCCGGATTCATTGGAAAAGAAGTGTTCCATGCCGCCACAGAGGCAATGAAAACAACTTTCTTTAAGTCTTTTGATTTTGATATTACTTCCAGAAAATTGCGTGTACCCGTTATTGTTGGATCGAACAATTCTGATTGCGGATCATTTACATCCAATTGAAAAGGAGTACCGGCATGCACAAGAATGTTGCACCCTTTTGCAAACTCCTGCAGTGCTGTTTTATTCCTTACATCCAACTGCACCATTTCCAGGTTTTCAGCATTGGTAAGAGCAAGCAAATGTTCATATTTGCTTTTTTTACTGATATCAGTTGAAGAAACTTTTACTTTATAATTTTCTTCAAGGAATATTTTTGTGATGTAGCTCCCGATAAATCCGGAGCCTCCAATGATTCCTGCTGTTTGCATAATTTTTATTTTAAGAGGGCATTGTTTACACCCTTCAATCTGAAAACCAGCTGTAGAATGATTACAAAAAACTATCGCATAAAAGATTATTTATACGTCACTTCTACACCGAATATCCCGCTATATGAATATCTTGCGTAGCGAGGTCCACCGTTCCAACGCCCCACACCTGGATCGTATTAACCCACGCATAATCTTTGGAAGAAGTAAACAATGTTACATTCTCTCTCAGATCAGCGATGCTGCTGTCTTGCCGCGGGAGCGCTACGCCATCAGCTTTCAATGAAATCTTTTGCCCGTCTTCAGTAGTTATCTCTGCATGGATGTCAAGTTGAAAACGTCCGTCAGCGCGGATGTGTAAGTAGTCAACTCCGGAAACTTTTCCTCTAAGTTTTGAACCACTTGCTTCGCCGGCGAATGCTATATCAAACCTGGCGCCTTCCGGGGGTGGCGGAATTTTTGCTGATGCCAGATCCTGGAGGCTTACTCCGTATTCGGTAAGGCCTGTAATTTTAAGGTGGTATTCGTATAGAGGTTCACCCAGGTCAATTGTACTCATATCTTTTTGTTTTTTTGCTTACTCTAATAGGTTTTCGGCTAATCCGTTTTTTTGTTTAGAAAAACAAGAAGAGTGTCTTCCCGAAGCTTTATTTAGTCTTTAATGAAGGCACCCTGCATTGTTATATTTTATCTCCTATTCCATTTTCGAAAAATCTCCATAGATCATTTCCCTTACTATTTTGCCATCAGTATTAAATTCGTCAAACACAACGATAGGGACTTCTAATACTTCGCCGGTTTTCTTTGATTTACCAGTCCATGTCCACCATGATTGAACATACATACTATTGTCCTTTTTGTAGTGCAGGTAATCCGGGTAGCCCTGTGGAATTTGTTTGATGTCATCGAATTTTACAAAATCGTTATGCCAACTTTTTATCGCTTCTGCAATGGGAATAAATTTCTCTGTTCCGGATACCCACCACTTTGCGGTGTCTGAGTAAATTGTGCGTAGGGTTGACCAATCCTGTGACTCGTAGGCTTTAGAGGAATTATTCACTACGTCAATATATGGGTGCTTGATGTAGATGGTGCCATTATTTTCTTCCTCCTGGCAAAAAGCCGAAATCGTAAGAAGGAACAGGCCCATTGATAAAAAAATAATCTTTTTCATGTTTTTAGTTTTAAATTTATTAGTAGTGAAAAGCTCCAGGGTTTTAATTCCTGCTTGACTTTTAATTATGCCTTCATTGTTGAAATAAACGGTTAGACAAATTCAATCGTGATCCTCTCAATGTTTTTTCTACTTGCGTTAAGAGGCATCAGTCATTGAACATTTTACCTCATATGGTATTGATGAGATTTCTCACTACCCTTTACATTTCTGCCGCTTGCGCTTTAGAAAAATCCCCGTAAACGTATTGTTTCACTATTTTGCCACCAGCATTAAATTCATCAAACAATACCATGGGCACCGTGATTACTTCCCCTGTTTTCTTAACCTTTGCAGACCAGTTCCACCATGACTGCACAACCTGCACACCCTCTTTTTTGTAGTGTAAAAAATCAGGGTAGCCCACAGGCTTCATAGAAATATCGGTAAGGTAATTCTGGTCATTAGTCCACATTTGTACCAAATTGTCAATTGGTGCAAACTTTTCCATTCCTGATTGCCAAAATGTGGCCGTATCGGAGAAAGGACTTTTGAAAGCATCATAGTCACCAGTGGTATAAGCTTGTACACAATTGTTCACCACATTAATGTATGGATGCTGAATATAGATGGTGCCGTTGGTTTCTTCCTTCTGGCAAAAAGCCGAAATCGTAAGAAGGAACAGGCCCATTGATAAAAAAATAATCTTTTTCATGTTTTTGATTTTTAATTAATAAATAAAAAGTTGTTTAAAGTGAGCAGCAGAATTTGATTTGATCAACATAAACCTAAGGGAAAGAAAAATTGCAGCGATCGATTTGAGGACGAACACCGATATTTATTGTCCGAACAGGGATATTTTTTATCGAAAGCAAATTATAAAAGCAATTACCCGGGCCTGTAAAATTGCGCGTATGCCAAACTGTTATATACTTGAAATGGCGCTACAGGGAAATTTTTTAATGAAATTTTGAGAGTATCCATGGCTTGAAAACACCAGGTAGAAGATTTCCCCAATTAGCTGCCCCGCCTTAAAAAGGCAGGAACAGTAATGGGAATTGAAGACACACACGAGAGAAATTTAATTTTAATTTACCTGATAATATTTCAGGTAACAGTTTCAAAAATAGGTTTCGAAAATCTGATTTTGCGTCATTTCAGGACGAACACCGATATTTATTGTCCGAAGGAGACAATTATTTATCGGGCGATGAAAAATGATGATGAAAACTGAAAATGTAGTGATCGTAATAAATCGAAGTTAGCAGAATTGGTATTTGAAAAACAGAAATGCTGGCAATTTGTTCGTTCACTGGTCAGGGGCTTCGCTGGCTGTTCAAAAATACCTCATGCTACTTTCTTCAATTTAAACTCAAAAAAAGCCCGCGTACCACCCTGCACCTGTTCGGTCATTTTGCCATCAAGTTGCGCCGTAAGAAGCGTAATTAACTGCGTGCCAAATCCACTCCCCTTAACGATGCCCGATTTGCCAATTCCATTATCCGAAACTTCAAGATGAAGTACATTGCCGGTTTTTTTCTCAAGTTTTATAAACACGTTTCCGTTGCCACCAGCAGGGAACGCATACTTCAGGGTATTGGTAAGCAATTCATTTACAATCAAGCCCAGGGGCACTGCTGTATCGATATCCAGTTCCAATTTTTCCATGGCCAGTTCAATATGCACTTTATCTTCAGCAGCAAAAGAATCCAAAATACTTTCGCTAAGGTTCAGAAAATAATCTTTCATCTCAATTGCTCCAAGGTTTTTCCCCTGATATAATTTTTGATGCACGATGGCTATAGATTGCACGCGGTTTTGACTTTCCTGCATAGCATCCTTGGTATCCTGGTCGTCGATTTGTGCTGATTGCAGTTCCAACAAACTACTTACTACTTCAAGATTATTTTTTACACGATGATGAATTTCTTTCAACAATAATTCATTTTCTGCATTTTTTGCGGCGAGCAACCTGTTTCTTTTGCTTCTGTTTCGATAGCTGATAAAACTAAAAATCAACAGGCCTGCCAACAACAAAACAACGCCAGCTCCCAGCCATTGTATTTCTTTTTGTTGGGATATTTGCTTTTTTTGCACAGCGATTGTAGCTTCTTTCTTTTGAGTTTCATATCGTGTAAGCATAGCTGACATGGCTTCATCACTTTTTACAGAGGCGATACTATCTCTTATCATCAATGCTTTTTTGTGGTAAGCCAAGGCCGATTTAAAATCGCCCAAATGTTCATAGATATCGCTAACATGAAGATAATTCTCTATGATGTTGGAAAGGTCTTTATCTCTTTCCTGTAACCTGACGGTTTCCAACTGATAGGGTAATGCTTCTGTGTATCTTTCAAGCAACAGATTTATTTCGCCAAGATTAGCGATGGTAGCAGAAATTGCGTTGGCATAATTTGCTTTTTTTGCTTTTGCCAGAGCGCCTTTATAATCATTAACCGCCTCATTGTAACGGCCCAGGCGTTTCAGCGCATTGCCGCGGTTATTAAGAAAATCGCAAAGAGAAACTTCACTGAAATTTTGTGTTCGTGCTAACCTCAACGCCCGGTTGAAATAGTCGTATGCCTCCTGGTTTTGACCACCTTCGATCGCTGTGGAACCGGCATAGGTAAGCGCGTACACCAATTCGTCCTCCAGGTGATTGTTTTCGCAAATATCGATCGCATTTTGTGCATAAGTCATCGCTTCTGTGAGCCTACCCTGCCGGGTAAGATCTTCCGACAGGCGCTCATAAGCGCTTGCGATTCCTTGTTTGTCGCCTAATGCCTCCATTAAGGTGGATGCTTTTAAATCCGCCTGCATCGCTTTATCCAACTCTCCTTTCTTTTTGTAAACCCAGGCTATCTTAAATTCAGTAGTGGCTTGCCCTCTCTTATTTCCGACAGCAATATAGCCTGCAACAGCTTTATCAAAAAGGGCTGACGCAGAATCCAAATGAAGGAGGTTTGCATGCATTCTTCCTTCCATCTCATAAAATTCCGGCAGCCGGTTTTTGTCGCGGATTTTCTCCGATAGTTGTACTCCGTATTTTGCATACCCGAGTGCTTTTTGCAAATCCGATCCAAAAGCTACATTTACCATTTGTTTCAGCAGTTCCAGTTTTTGGGTGTCGGATTTTTCCGCTGCCAACTTTTCTTCCAGGCTGTCGTAAGGATTTTTTTGGCCATAAACGAATTGCCCCAACAAAAAGAAAATAAAAAAAACTTTTTTCATTTGATGCAATTTTTAGGTTATGCATGTCCGTTACAAGGTACGTTTACAATGTCTGAATCCTTTTAAGAAGATGCTCTTTTAAGCCTGCGCTCATCGGAATCGGCTTTTTCGAGATGATCACATAACTGTCTCCCACTTCTTCCACTTGGGTAATATTGATCATATAGGAACGATGTATTCTTACAAAAATATTTTCAGACAATTTTTCCTGGATGGATTTAAGCGTCACAGAAAGGAGGTATTCTTTTGCGCGGGTAAATATGCGGCTATAATTCCTGTCTGCTTCTATATAGAGGATATCGGCAACCATTATCTTGATCATCTTTTCTTTATAACGCACGAATATGCGGTCGCTCAAAATAAAATGTTGCACCTCATTGTTACCATCAAATGATTGCTGTTCATTTTCCCCCATCCTGCATATTGCCAATTCAATGGCTCTTTGCAGATCAAGCTGCCGGAAAGGTTTGGATATAAAACCAGCAGGTTTGGTAATTTTAGCGCGGTTAAAAGTTGCGTCATCACCATTTGCTGTGAGGTAAATTATCGGCACTTCACAAAAGCGATGAATTTGTTTGCTGGTCTCAATACCGTCAATTTCTCCTTTGAGGTTTATATCCAGCAATACAAGATCCACAATATTTTCTTTCACATTAACGACCGCTTCTTCGCCACGAGGCAAAATACCGGTAATTTCATACCCCATATTTGTTAGCTGCATAGATATTTTCGCTGCAATGATCATTTCATCTTCTACCACCAATATTTTCACCGGATGTCCCATAATTCAATTTGTCTAAATTTAAAATAAGTTTAAAATATCAAAGTAATGCAGGTTTCGCATCATAAATTTCTCAATCAAATTTAGCCGTAGGGAAGTATGATTATAAACTCAGTCCCTACCCCTTCATTGGCCTCCACTTTTATGTCTCCGCCATGAGATTTAATAATATCATAGCTTAAACTCAAGCCCAGTCCTGTTCCGCTACCGGTGGGCTTTGTAGTGAAAAATGGTTGAAATATTTTTTCTTTTATTTTTTCAGGAATACCTCCGCCGTTGTCTTTAACGGTAATGGTTACACGATCTCCTTCTTTCTTAGTGCTTAACCAAACTGTTGGTTGGTACGAAACAAAATTTCCGCTTTTTTGTTCGTTTACTGCATTTAGGCTTCGCTCAGCACAGGCATAAAATGCATTGTTGTATAAATTTAATAATACTCTTCCAATATCCTGTGCTACAATATTCATTTTACCAATTGATTCATCAAAATGGGATTTCATTTCTGCATTAAAAGTTTTGTCTTTTGCTCTTAAACCATGATAAGCCAACCGGAGGTACTCGTCTGCAAGCCCGTTTATCTCTATTGGTTCTTTTACACCAGTCCTGGTACGTGAATGTTCCAACATGCTTTTTACAATGGCATCTGCACGCTTGCCATGATGGTTTATCTTTTCTTCATTACTTTTTATATCATCAGCAATTTCGTTGGCTAACTGCAAATTGCCTGTTGCCAATTCATTTTTCAACTCTTCGATCATTTCACTGTTCACTTCACTGAAATTATTGACGAAGTTCAAGGGATTTTGTATCTCATGCGCAATGCCGGCGGTGAGTTCACCCAGCGAAGCCATTTTCTCACTTTGAATAAGTTGCTTCTGTGTTGCCTGCAATTCATTCAATGTATGATCTACTTTTGCTTTCGCTTCTTCAAGATTTTTAAAGTCTTCGTAACGGGCATAGGCAATCGAAAATGCTTCGGCCAATGTTTTCACCAGCTCTAATTTTTCTTCATCAAGAGGGGAAGCTACGTTTCCAACGTAAAGCATTCCCTGTGTCAAAAGGAACGAAATGTAAATCAAGAGATTCCGGCGGCTTCGATGAGCCCTGGTAGGTTTCGGGGTTCTGTACCTGGCCGAGTTTCATCATTGACTTTGTCCAGTTAATGAATTCTTCCTTGTTCCAATGATCCTTGTAAACTTCTTTTTTCCGCCAGGACGCAACCGTATTGGCTGTAAGTTTATTAGCATCAAATGCAAGGTGCAATACGCCCAATGCTTTTCCATCCGGCGTAGTAAGAAACACGCCGACAGATTCATTGGCTTCGTCAATTATAAAAACCCCGCAGCGGATAAACGGAACTTCGAGAGCCTTAAGTTCCCGCCAGATAACAGGTGTGATGCGGTTAAGGTCTTCTGAATTGCGCATACTGGCAATTTCGCCACGTACCCTGTCAAGAGAGGCTTGTTTAATGGCTTCGCGCGCCTGTGCTTCTGCCTTTTGCAAATCGAGAAAACGCCGATAAGTTAAATTGAATACATCCGCAAAACGTTCCAGTAATTTTAATGATTCTGCCGGTAGCGGTTCAGAAGTAGTTGTAAGTATCATGCCCTGCGAGAAGAAAGCCACACTATGTATCCGGTGTTCCCTTACTAACTCAGCTTTGATAGTCATACCCATTACTTCCCGCACATACCGGATCCAATCATTTAATTCCTTTCCGCTTAGGTCAATGACAATCGATTTCTTTTTTTCTTTCCATGCATCATATACCCGTTTTCCCGTAGTCGGCTCATCAAGACTTGCGTTAAAGTGGTGGCTAATCTTAGTACCTTCCTGGTCGGTAGCCCATACTTCAAGAACCTTGTCTGCTTCGTTAATCAGGCAGATATTCAGCCTCTCAGGTGTAACCCCAAGCGCTGTCATTTGCTGAAAGAGTATCGCAGCCGTTTCAGCCAGTTCATCACTATTGTACATGGCCATGGTTCGTGCACGAACGCGTTCGAGAGCCAACTGGATTTCTGCTTCCCGGGCTTGTTCTTCAGCTTTTTTCAGGTCGAGGTAGCGTCGATACGATTGCTCAAACACCTGTGCGAATCGCCTGATCACCTCATTTTGTTCGGGACTGTATGCGATTTTATCGTATCGCAATATCGTAAGTGCGGTATACTTCGTGCAAGAGCCGTCGACCTGTTCAACCCATCGCAGGAAAAGATATAGTCCTGTCTGTCCCGCGGCACATCTGAATGGCTCGATTGCCCGAAATAGTGTTTAAAAAAATTATCCTTCTGTTGCCTGGACAAACGCTGCGCAAAAAACGATTCGTTATTTTCTTTGGCCACTCTAAACCTGGAAAAGAATGCATTTTTTGAAATGGGAATTTCTGTTTGTTCAGGATAAACCTGGCCATTAGCTGCCACCCAAAAATGCTGACTTTTTGAATCATACGTAAGTTCATGCAGCAACACGGAATTCATAAAGAGTCCGATGGACTCCAATTGCTCATAGACTAACGTAACCACACCGTGTAAATCTTCACTATCGTGCATGGCCAGCGAATGGGACCGAACCCGTTCAAGAGCTGCTTCAATCTGAGCTTCGCGGGTCTGTTCTTCGGCTTTTTGGAGATCGAGAAAACGGATATAGGTCTGCTCAAACGTAGCAGCAAAGCGCTTTACTATGTCTTTCTCTTCTTCGCTGAATCGATTGAGATTATAGCGCATGATGTCAATTCCCGAATTCTTATGAAACCAACCCATCACAACCATTCCCTCAGCATTTTGAATCATCTTTTTTCTATGAGGTGGAACCGGCTGGATTTTGAATATTCCACTAAAAAAAGCATCTTTCTCTTCTTTGTTTAATAAATAGTCAACAAAGCCATCTCCGGGTGAATTAAAAGCGTGGTGAATTTTTTCAAGTATGGGAAAGCCTGTATCCTGCAAATGATATAATTCCTGGTAAATGTCTTCTTCTACGGAGGCCCAGTAATAGATATCTTTGGATGAATCCAGTTTTAACTGGATATTGACAGAATGAGTATCCGTTACAAGAATGCGGAATTCTTTGTAGAGCAACCTAACCACATCTTTTAACTCATTACTTTTATGCATCCCCATGGAACGCGCTCGTACCCTTTCCAGCGCCGCTTCAATCTGTGCTTGTCGCGCCTGCTCTTCGGCTTTTTGCAGGTCAAGGAAACGGGTATAAGCCTGTTCAAATACCTTTCCGAACCGCTTAAATATTTCTTCCTCTTCTTTTGTAAATTCAGTGAGGTTATGTCGTTGAAATATTAGTATGGAGTTTTTGGAAAGTACGTTTGCCCTGGTCCATCCCGGTGCACTAAAGACAAATTGTTGCCTTTCTTTTGGAGACTTTCTAAAATCCGAGTACTTAAAGAGTAACCTGAAGTATTTGTTCTTCTCAGATTTTGAATACTTATCGCAATAATAATTGACTCCCCTTTTTATAGCATGATAAACCTTTGTTGTTACAGGATGATCTAAATATGGAACATGAAATTTCTCAAGATAATTCTGTCCTTTTATAGCGATCCAATTGTTAACACCTTGTCCAGGGTCTGAAATATCAGTTATTATGTTTGAATTGTCCACCTTAATTCCCAATCCGGCAATTTCTTTATCTATCAGCTTGACTACTTGGACTAATTCCTCACTTTTATGCATGGCCATTGAGGCCGCTCTTACCCTTTCCAGTGATGCTTCAATTTCCAGTTCCCGGTCTCGTTGCGCCAGTTTCTTTTCGAGATTGGCTATTTTTTTTTCTGCATTGCTAATTTTCTTACTTTCCATAACAATTTATTTAGGCCGGAATACGAAAATCCCGGTTTACAACTTTTTTTTGTTGCAAATCAAATCTTCCCGTGTAAATTTTTTGTTTCTCAATGTGCCTTTGGCACGTAAAATTATAAGCGCATTAATGACTACCAGTAAACCAACAAATTAGCCGGAAAATCATTTTACATTCTATTAGATCGTTTGTTGAAACCGATTAGAAGGCTTAACAAAGGTTTGATATTATCCAGGTTATTGCGACAGCATTCATAGAAAAGGATCGGTAAAAAGTGAACCGAAAGCCTTTGGTTCTGAAAAGATAAGAAAGATAATTTATTTCCTGAAACATTCCGTTGAATGTTTTGGCTCGTTATTTTCCAAACACAATAGCAATGATAAAAACGTTTTCTTTTTCCGCCCCGGTTCCTTTTTCATTTTCGCAGGTACGCTTTTATAAAATCATCATTTGTCTGAATCACGCCTGCCCGACTAAGTCATTCCCGTCCGACCGGGTCATCCGGGCGGGCAGGCGTGATTCAGACAACAGGTAATTGAATAATAAATTCACTCCCCTCTCCTTCTTTCGATTCCACTTTTATTTCGCCACCATGCGCCTTTACAATATCATAGCTCAAACTCAATCCCAATCCTGTTCCCTGTCCTGTTGGTTTAGTAGTGAAGAAAGGTTGAAATATTTTATCAACTACTTTTTGAGGAATACCATTTCCATTGTCACTAACAGTAATCAACACACTATTTCCGGATTTCTTTGTGCTTACAAAAACAGTTGGTTCATACGAAATAGATTTTTTTCTTTTTTGTTCGTTTACTGCGTAAAAAGCATTGTTGTATAAATTTAAAAACACCCTTCCAATGTCCTGTGGAATGATATTTATTTTGTCAATCGCTTCATCAAAATCAGTTTTCATTTCAGCATTAAAGTCTTTGTCTTTGGCACGAAGACCATGATAAGCTAATCTCAAATATTCATCCGCCAGTTTGTTGATATCTGTTGGTTCTTTTACGCCGGTGCTGGTACGTGAATGTTCCAGCATGCTCTTCACTATAGCGTCGGCTCGTTTGCCGTGATAATTTATTTTTTCAAGGTTTTGTTTGATGTCGCTACCAATAGCTTTTGCCTCGTTTATATCACCCTTATCTAATTCTTCATTCATTTCATCCATCATTTCATTACTCACTTCAGAAAAATTATTCACGAAGTTTAACGGGTTCTGTATCTCATGGGCAATACCTGCGGTGAGTTCGCCCAGTGAGGCCATTTTTTCGGATTGGATGAGTTGCGACTGGGTAGCTTTGAGTGTTTCATGCGCTTTCCCGAGATCCAGGTATGCTTTTTCGATTGCTTTGGCCTGGGCCAATTCTTTCTCCTGCGCCTTTTCCCTTTCCCGGCGGATTACCCTGTTTTGCAAATAACGATGTACTCTAATTGCAACAAAAATTATCAGTAACCCATAAATAACAAACGCCCACCATTTTACCCACCACGGTGACTCTATTATGATTTGGAGCCGCGCGCCCTGTTCATTCCAAACACCATTGTCATTGGCTGCTTTTACCCGGAACTCATATTTACCCGGTGGAAGATTAGGATAAAATGCCTGGTTTTGTGTGCCTACTTCCCTCCAGTCGTTATCGTAATTTTCCAATTTGTAGGCGTACCTGTTTTTTGAAGGATTCGAATAATGGATTGCTATATAATCAATGGTCAGGTTATTTTGATCGTACTTTAGTCTTATTGATTTAGTTTCTGAAACAGGCTTTTTCAAAATCGCATCAACGCCCGGGATAATCGACTTGCTAAACAACTTCAGATCGGTCAAAAAAACCTTTGGAGGTTCATATTTGATATTAAAATCCGATGGATTGAAAATCGTAATTCCATTGGCACCTCCAAAAATAAATTTGCCTGTTGATGTTTTTAAAAAACTCCCATCGGCAAAGAGCGCACCCTGTATTCCATCGTCAATCGAGAAATTATTGAATTGTTCAGTTTTGGGGTCAAACCGGCTAAGTCCGTTAAATGTACTCAACCACAGCGTGCCATCTTTTTCGTCGCCAATAATAGATTGAACGCTCATTGAGGGCAAACCGTCGTTACCGGTATAAATTTTAATTTTCCCTGTTTGCGGATCGTATTTCGAAAGCCCTCCCTGCCATCCGCCCACCCACACCGTTCCGTCTGGGTCTTCATAAAATGAGTTGATATCCTGGCTTAAAAAAACATCTCCTTTTGTTTTGTCATAGCCAATGCCTTTCAATCTTTTCAGTGTCATAATGATAAAGAAACAGGCCGTTATTGGTAACAATCCAAAGGCCATTTTTTTTACTCTCAAAAACACCAGAAATGTCAACGCTGGCCGGATCGCTTCCAGCCAACTGGCTTATATCATATTTCTTAAATTTCGTTGCATTTTTTTCTCTCCCGAATAAACCCGATCGGCTGCAAATCCACTCATTACCATGACTATCGATCAGGTGATTGGTTATCATAATTTCTTCAGGCAACCCCGGAAGTATGATTTTTTTTGCTTTGTTGGTTTTGACAGAATAACTGAATAATTTATGGTCTGCTGCCACGTAAAATTCGCCAGGGCTATTTTCCCATAATGCAGATAAATACTGTATTTCATCAGGCAATTTAGAAAAAGGTTTTTTTACAATTGTATTATTTAAAGTATCGAGAACACTTATTCCTCCCTGGCTGCTAATCCAAATTTTTCCGTCATGAGCTTCATAAATAATAGCTGCCCAACCCGGCATTAAAGCATTTTCTCCCGGCGAGTTATTGGTATATGAAACAAACCTGGGTTTGTTTTCATAATGCAACAGCCCGTTATTTAAAGTGCTTATCCATAGATCTCCAAAATCTCCACGAGAAAAAGCACTCACATTTGCATTGTCCTGTTCTTTAAAGAAACCCTTGTCCAGTGAGGAAAATTGATCAGTTTTAGTATTAAAAATCTGAATTCCGGAAGTGGTGCCAATCCATATATTTTCAGACTTATCAGGGAAAAATGTTTGTGCATACCGTTGGTCTCTGCCGGCGGTTTTAACATAGGGTGACTTCCACACAGTATATTTTTGTGATGCAATGGTGTAGTCGATCAACTTTAAATCGTCCGTCAGCAACCATGCATGTCCCTTGCGGGTAAAAATAAAATCAACAACATAGCTGCTATCTCCTATCGGTCCATGATTGGAGAGTGAAAACCGTTTTATATTTCCATCAGCATTAAGAATAAATATTCCGGAGTAGGATAAAACCCACATATTTCCATCAGGATCTTTTTTGATTCGAAGAACATTCCGAATAGCCATACCTTTCTGTGTTTTGTAAAATTTCAAACTGTCGTGTGCCGGCATCTTTATAGAGAAGCCCAAATGGTAATGGGTCCCCGATACTTGCCGTAACTCCGAAATATAACCTGCCATTATTATCTTCATTTATGGAAGAAACAACATAACCATATAATGGTCGCTGTGGGAGCAAAGGATCAACTAAGTTGGAATAATCGAATGCCTGAAATGTTCTTGTGGCCCGATTGTATTTTTCAATGTATGAAGGATTTGTGCCTACCCAAATGTTTTTATTATGATCCTGGAATAGTGAATAGGCGATCATACCTTGTATAGCTGTAGGATCATTCGGATTGCTGTAAAATTTTTTGAATTCATAGCCGTCATAGCGGACCGGCCCGTTATAGGTGCTTAACCACACATAGCCCTGGTTGTCAACCAACACACTGCTAACATTATTACTCGACAATCCATCTTTTTCTGTTATTGCCGTCAATTTTCCGGAGTTTGACTGTGCATTGATCGCCTCCGAAATGAGAATAAGGAAAATAACAGAAAAAGCGCCCGGAAAAAATTTTGATGTTGCGGTTATAAAATTCATTTTAAACATTTATAAAATTTTACTGTTCTTCTATCAACCCTACGTACGCTGATCACATAATCAAAAAGCACCTTGGTTATTCTTTTTCACATTAAGATATTTTGCTATAAATATTTAAACAAAGGCCCTTTTTGAAAACAGGTTGCAAGTAGCCCTTGTGCGTTTCATAAATTATAATCCATTCCTTGTCCAACAGCCTGCCTGGTTAAGGATGGCTGAAAGATATTTTACCAAACATGATTTTAATTTAACACCCCCCGCTTTAGTTTTGTTTCGTTTGATTGCTTTCAGGCATTTTGATATTTCAATTTTCTTACCCGTTAAAAGTGATAATCCCTGTTTAATGGATTACAATCGCAGTAAACGAACAAATCATGAAGAATTTGCTTTTGCTCCACCGGTAATTTGGGGAACTCAGACCCTTTTTAAAAGGCCAGTATGCTACATAGGTTAAGTGGTTTTTGACGAGGAAAGGATAAAATAATTGCAATAGTTTTTTAGAAAAAACTTTACCGTTGAAAAGATAAGAAAGTTTATCGGTTTAGTAGCCCTTCACGTAAAGATTTTATGAATCATGAATAAAAAATGACGATTGTGCAAAACATTTTTTTAAAATAACAGGCTCCTGGTTGCTGTTTTTCCCGTTTGGCCGGGCCTTCGACGTTGACAAACAAAGGCAAAAGGCCTGCATTCCGCGGCAAATGGTAGTTGTAAAAAACCTAAAACTGCTAAATCGTTAAACCGGTTTCAAAAGTTTATCAATTGTACAATTTCTTCCAGATGCTTTTTATCTGTCGCGTCAAAAAAATTGTATTCTGAGCTATCAACATCCAATACCGCTACTACTTCTCCATTTCTTTGAACCGGAACTACTATTTCTGATTTTGACAAACTGCTACAAGCTATATGACCGGGAAACTTTTCAACATCAGGCACAATAAGCGTTTCAGCCGTGGCCCATGCCGTTCCACAAACACCCCGATTCTTTTGTATTCTGGTACACGCGACCGGGCCCTGGAAAGGTGCCAGAACCAGTTCGTCATGTTTCACGAGATAAAAGCCCACCCAAAACCATTCAAATTGTTCTTTTAGTGCAGCTACAACATTGGCCATATTAGCGATAAGATCAGCTTCTCCTGTAAGCAATCCCTTTATCTGCGGTAGCAGCGATAAATATTTTTCTTCTTTATTTCCCTTTATAATCTCAAGGTCTTCGGACATATGTATTTTTCTACAAATATAGCAACAGCTTGAGACAACAACCATCATTATACATCTCTTAATATTTATTAAAAAAAACCACGGCAGCTACTAATTATAAAAAGTCACGCGATTGAATACTGAATAAATATATTATCTTCGGAATGCAGATATACACTTATGCCCATTTATATGGATGTACATATCGTTCCGGGAGTCAAAGCAAAGGACGTAGCTGCAGCTCACAGCAAAGACTTACTGCACCAGGAAGAATACGGATGCTCCTGCATGACTTACTGGATTGATGAAGAGCGTGAAACGATATTCTGCCTCATAGACGCTCCCGATAAAGACGCTGTGAAGGAAATGCACAGGAAAGCACATGGCCTTGTCCCGAATAAAATTATTGAAGTAAGTAAAAACGTAGTAAGCTCATTTTTGGGACGTATTTACGATCCTGAATCGGTAGAAATTTCAGATGAAGGATTACGTGTATTCAAGGATCCGTCCTTTAGGGTTTTGCTCCTCACAAAGGTCACCGATCCTACCTTACTCAAGTTCCGGTTTGGTATTGAAAAAGCAAACCAATTACTCGAAAGCCATAATAACATTATACGTAAAAACCTAAGGCAACATGGAGGCAGGGAAGTAGAACATGAAGGGACTAATTTTATTATTTCCTTCTCTTCGGCGGCAAAAGCAGTAGCGTGTGCATTCGACATTGACCAGCAGATGCAGAAATCGCATGCAGAAGAATTTACTTTTAAGATGGGCATTAGTTCAGGTGAACCGATTGAAACAAGCAATGAACTGTTTGGTGATACGATCAACTTCGCAAATATCATGTGCTTTATTGCGGCAAACTATCAAATTGCAGTTGCCTCTGAAGTGAAAGAGATGGTAGCAAAGGATTTCTTCTATCACAGTACCGAAAGAATATTAACTCTTACCCCGCAGGACGAAAATCTTTTGAAATTGTTATTCACCGAATTGCAGGAGAAATGGCAAAACCCTCATTTCCATATTGCAGATTACTGCAAAGCCACAGCAATGAGCACATCTCAATTGTACAGGAAAGCCGTTTCCCTTACCGGGTTGTCGCCTCACCTGCTTTTAAAAGAATTCCGGTTAGAAAAAGCAAAAGAGTTGATGAGAAAACAAGTTTACAATATTGCCCAGATAACCTTCGATTCAGGCTTTACCAGCGCCTCTTATTTCACCAAATGTTTTAAAAAGAAATTTGGCCTTTTACCTATGGCCTATCTTGAACTGCTGCATTAATTCAGTGATTTTCCACAAAGCGCCACCTTTCGTTTTTAAACCAACTAAGAGCCTTTCTACTTCTTTATTATATATTGGTTTTTCACTTTCGCGCTACCCATAAGAAATATTTTTACTATTAATTGAACGATTTACACCACCTGTTTTTCCATTAAATGGATGATTTGTTATAGCGCTCCCCTCTATACCGCTTTTACCTTTGATCTTTCTAATCTTAAAACATATATCATGAAACGAATTAACCACCACATCCTGGTTCTAACAATACTATTGTTAGCAGGCTTCACTTCACTCGCGCAAACCACCGCATCAACCCATTCTAAAACCATTAAAACAAAACCAATGAAAACTTATCTTATCGAAAGGGACATACCGGGAGCAGGTAAATTTACTCCCGCACAGCTAAAAGCTATTTCTCAAACATCGTGTGCTGTACTTAAAGAAATGGGGCCCGAAATTGAGTGGATACAAAGTTACGTCACAGGCGATAAGATATTTTGTGTTTACAAAGCCGAGAACGAAGATCTTATAAGGGAACATGCGAAAAAAGGAGGTTTTCCTGCCAACAAGATCACCGAGGTCGTGACAGGAATCAGTCCTGCTACTGCTGAAGCAAATTAAGAATTCTAATCCATCCATGCCCTGCTACTATTATTTTTTACTATAAAAAAAAGAAATTATGAAAAGTCAATTAAAAGGCGCTCTGCGCCTCACGAAAGAATTTTTTTCACCAGGTTCTGCAACCAATACCCGCGCTGTATTGTTTCTTTGGTCGATCATTTTCGCAACCGTTTTTTTCGCCTCATGTCAAAAGCAGGCAGTTGAAAATCCCAGCCCCGCGGTTACCAGCAATGCGAAGGTAGTTTCAAGTGATAACCCCAACGCCAGCGAAGTATTGAATATGTATAGCGGACTGAGCAGTAAAACCATGTGGGAGTTACAACAAGCGCGTGCTGCAACTGCCAGGTACCGCAACCTGGAAAATGCGATCAGGGACGGCTATACAAATATTAATGTTGATGTACCCAATATGGGACATCATTTTATGAAGACATCGTTGGTAGACGGTGTATTCGACATCCGGCACCCCGAAATCCTTGTCTACAACGGGCTTGAAACCGGTAACCCGGAATTGGTGGCCGTGGAATATGCAGTGCCGCTTACTTATCCGATGCCGGAAGGGTTTACGGGTTCAGCTGATGTTTGGAACGGCACGTCAGGCTTCCCTTTGTGGCTGGTGCATGCGTGGGTTTGGAAATATAATCCCGATGGTGTTTTTAACTGGACGAACCCGACAGTAGATCTCGATTAATAAATCCTACTTTTTTTCGATATTCCCTTTCAACTGCTCCCTGCTCAGGAGCAGTTTCTTTACCTGACCGTTTTTCAGAAATTCAAACAGGTTCACTTTTATGGCAACTCAAATTCCTTTCCTTCTTCAGCCATTTCATACTCGAAATGCCCTTTGTTTTTTAGCTGCAAATCTGTGAATATTTTGCTCAATTGTTCGTCAGAATGTGAAGGATCATGGTGGGCTATTATAAGTCTTTTCACATGAGTTTCAGCGGCAAATAAAACAGCATCTTCTACACTCGAATGCCCCCATCCTTTTTTATTTGCATATTCACCGGCAGTATATTGTCCGTCATGGTACAACACATCAGTGTCTTTGGCAAGATTATACCCGGAAATCCATTTGGGGTCCTTTATCATTCCGCAACATCCCAACGCGGGTTCATGATCAGGAATGTAGGTAAATGCAGAATTCCTGCCTGTTACCCTGAAACCCACAGTAGGGCCGGGATGAATTACATAATTAGACTTTATTTTAAAGTGATTAACTTCAAAATCACTGTTGCCTATCTCATGGAAAATAAGTTTACATGGAAGATCCCGCAGTAATACGGGGAACAAAGGTGGCGATAAGTAGCGGCTAAGTCGCGAACGAAGCGATTCTGATTTAATCTTCGGCCCCCATATATGCGCTTCCATCAATGGATCGAAAAAAGGGCTGAAGAATCCGAGCCCAAGGATATGATCCATATGCAAATGAGTTAACAAAACATCGATTCTTTTTTTGGCAAAGCCTATCGAATTGAATTGTTGTATGCCTGATCCTGCATCAAGTATTAACGCATGATCATCTTCGGACACAAATGCACATGAAGTCCGGCTTCCATAATTTTTTGTGTTGGGGCCGGAGGTTTGAATAGAACCCCGGACGCCCCATAAAGTAATTTTCATTCGTCTTGTACTTTCCAGAACATTGCCACGGCACCTAAAAATTTATCTTCTCTGTTAATGATAGGATAAGAAGTCAATCCGATTTTCCGGGTTTCTCCGGAGAGACTTTTTATCCAAAAAGTTTTATGATAAGGCAACAAATTCTTTAATGTTTTTACCAAAGGCAAATCTTCAGGAGGGATCTCATTATTAAATTCGTCAACGGGTTTAAAAATTACCGACCATTCTTCAACAGGCATTTCGCCTGTGTCTTCAAATCTTTCTCCCAACACTTCTTCTGCAGGAAAATTATAAAAAATAAGATTTCCCTTTGTATCAATGATAAAAACAGGAATTGACAGACAATCGGCTAATTGCCTGCTCAGTATAATTTCGATATCATATTGGGGCATTCTTAAATTTTGGCATAAAATAAAATTAAATGTAATATAATTTTTTCACAATTACATGAACATGCTCTGGACTTAAATCCATTTAAAGAAAATAAAACAGAGCCCGTACCTTTTTTGTAAGAGCCGCACTTGGTTTTTTCTTTTATTTTTTCAGGAATATTACCCCATTATCTTTAACGGCAACCAAAATACTATTTCCTGATTTCCTGGTAGTAATAATTTCAGTGGGTTTATACGATAAGATTTTTGCTTTTTTGTTCGTTTACTGCATTTCGGCTTCGCTCAAAAACGAACATTTTGCAATTTTCGTTGGTGTGTGTTGCCAATAAGATTCTAAAAATTTCCAAAAAGTTATTCTTCCAAAGAAAAAAACTTTCGCTGCAGAAAAATAAGTATCGCTTATTGCTTTGACGGCGGGAGTCACAGTTATCAACCCGGGAATTTAGAGGTCTATTTTTTTGCCAAATATTTTTCCGGATCTTTTAAAAATGTTTCCTTGCATTCTGCAGAACAAAAACCATACACTTTGCCATCATAATGCGCTGTATCTTCTACGCCGGCTGACAAAGGCATTCCGCAAGAAAGGTCTTTATTTACGGCAAATTCAACTCCGGGGTATTTGTTTTTTGGTGCCATTTGTTCTTTTTGTTCTTTTGCTTTAGCCTCGGTTACAGCTTTATCGTTAGTGGAATTTTGAGAACAAGCTGTAAATAATAAAGAAATCAGGAGAATCTTTTTCATCGAATATTTTTAAGAGATTTATTGATCTTTTTTACCGAATGTATCATTTCATTCCGGAAGAAAAAATGGTTTAGGATGCCCGGGACATGATCGACCGTTTATTTATTGCTTTTGCAATAACGCAAAGCTATGGCATCGGGCGGAAAAGAAAAAGAAGCGCCTTTTTAATTTCCAAAACAGTTCAGCAAAAAATAGTATTTTACCTCGTCATTCAAACTATAGTCTTTATCACCAACTGCGGTATCCACTAAAAAAATTTGTCTATGCAACAAACAATTCAGCAAGAAAAGAACGTCATTGACGAATTTAAGATACCTCTCAAAAGAGTAGTAGGCTGGGCCGCAGCCGTGTTAATGGTTATTGGAAATATTATCGGTACAGGCATATTTAAGAAATTGGTGCCGATGGCGCAAACCGGCCTGGGCGAAGATTCCATATTACTTGCGTGGATTGTTGCGGGACTGATTGTTACGCTTGGCGCCTTTACTTATGCAGGACTCTCAAAGCTCACGACTGCCCCGGGCGGCGCTTACGAATACCTGCGGCTTTGCTTCGGAAATTTTCCGGCGTTTCTGGCTGGTTGGGGACTTTTCGTTATTATGGGCAGCGGATCCATAGCTGCACTGGCTTTCGTGTTTTCTCAATCTGTAAACGCACTGGTCACTTTACCGAATCTTTTTCAGCAATGGAGCCATATTTCCATTGCCGGTTCCATATATCCCTTTGAAAGCTCGGGAATAAAAATATTTTCAGTAATCACGGTGGGAATACTCACCTGGTTTAATATCCGTGGTGTGAAAAACAGCTCAGTGCTTAACACCGTTGTCACTACTGCAAAAATTTTAGGCGTTTTATTTTTGATCGTTGTCGGTCTCGTTTTAGCAAGCCCTTCGCCGGTGGCGGGCAATCCCGCTTATCAAAATCCTTCGCTAATAAACACGTCTTTTTTAAGTATTTTTTTGGGAGCCATGCTCAGCGCATTTTGGGCTTATGATGGCTTTACCAATGTAACTGCGCTGGCCGGTGAAATAAAAAATCCAAAAAGAAATCTCCCCATCGCTATAATTGCAGGTGTGTTGATTGTAATGGCTTTATATGTTCTCGTTAACTATGCTTTTATGAAAGCGATGCCATTACAACAACTTGCAGCACTGGGAGAAAATAAAATTGCTGCCACGGAAATTGCCGGCGTCCTTTTAGGAAACAAGGGCACGGTGCTGATATCTGTTCTAATCATCTTAAGTTCGTTTGGAGCACTTAATATTATTATTCTTTTCTATTCTAGAACGTATCTCAGAATGGCACAGGAAGGCTTCTTTTTTAAAAATGCAGCAAAAATCCATCCCACTTACAGAACGCCGTACAATGCATTATGGTATTCAATGATATGGAGCTGCATACTTGTTCTTTCAGGAACATTTGACGTGCTCACCAACATGGTTATTTTCACCGGCTTCGCATTTTATGCTCTAAACGCTGCCGGCCTCATTAAAATGAAAAGAAAAAAAGTAATTAAAGAAAAAATTCCGGCCTATCCGGTAGCACCAGCGCTTTTTATAGTGGTCACTGCCATATTTTTAATCGGCATATTAATTAATTATCCCCGTCAAAGCCTTGCCGGTACCGGCTTATTGCTAACGGGAGTGCCTTTTTATTTTTTTTGGAAAAAGAACCGCGCAGTAGTTAAATAGTAAGCAAAACAGAAATCCTGTGTTTTTGTTCATTTACTGGCGTGAAATCGAATAATAATTTGATAATTTTCAACGGATTTTTATCTTATTCTTTTTACCTTTAATGTGAGAGAATGGAAATGGTAAAGTGTATTTTCTTAACCACCTCAATCCAATTAACATGCAGCTGTACGAATTCAAAGAAACCCTCATAGGGCAGGAACCGCCAAAAAATGTATCATTGTACCTTCAGGCTTTGTGGTTTGATGCCAAGAAAGACTGGGATAAGGCGCATGAAATTGTCCAGGAGATTCCTGATAAAAAAGCTTCGTGGATACACGCATATCTTCACCGGAAAGAAGGCGATGTTTTCAATTCTGAATATTGGTACACCCGTGCCGCCCGGAAAAGACCTGATATCCCGCTGGATAAAGAATGGGATCAAATAGCAGAAGCATTTTTGCAGGTTTAGGCTAACAGAGGCAGGATCGCATCTGAATTGATCGAACTTTCATCAAGTGGAGTAAGTGATGCTTCTTTTAACACTGTACCAATTTTCCTCAGTTGAAATTTCTCATCAAATTGTGTGTACGCATTTCTTAACATCCGTAACAATTCATTTTTATCAATCTTATCTTCAAGATCAATAACGTAGGAATTTTCACCCACATAAGTAAGGATAGTTGCATCTTTGTAAACAAACCGGCAGGTATACCTGCATGCAATTCCTTTTTTAGTCGACGCTCTTTTTTTCATTACATCCAACGTGGTAAAATTAGAAACCGTTTCTTTCGGATCAAGGGGTTCAGCAGGCGGGGTGTAATTCCATTCAGTTACAACAAATTCAGTTTGCTCTATCACTTTTATAAAATTTATTTATTGTTGGATGATACTTTTTTTTACTGTAATAATTCTAATCTAATCTTTTCGAAGCTTCTTGTAAATTCTAATGGCCGCAAGCAAGAGAAGTGAAAACACGATCAGCACTCCTATCCCCCATGCCAGGCTCAGCAACTGTTTTACCACGGCCAGCATTACGATGGCTACTAAAAAAACGGTAGCCACTTCGTTCCACATCCTTAATTGGTAAGAAGTCCATTTAAAGTTTTCTTTTTGCTGCTGTTTAAAAATAACATGTAAAATAATGTGGTACACAAATAAGCCAGCCACGAAAAAAAGTTTAATTAAAAGCCATGTGGGCAACCCACGGTACAATATTCCTATCCAAATGCCGAAGATCAAAGTGAGGATCGCAGAAGGCCATGTAATACCATACCACAAGCGCTTTTGCATAATTGAAAACTGCTTCAGAAGGATGGATCTTTCAGGTTCTGCTTTTTCATTTATCTCTGCACTGTAAACAAAAAGTCTTACCATATAAAAAAGTCCGGCGAACCAGGTAATTACAAAAATGATGTGCAGCGCTTTGACGTATAGATACATATTGTGAATGGTGAGTGGTGAATAGTAAATATGAGAAAATTATTTCAATTAAACCAAAACAGAAAATCCCTTAATTTGTTTGTTTACTGCAAGTCACGATTAAGGCTCAATTCTTTCACGCATATAACCTTCGACTGCGTCTATCCATAACGGATGAGTATTGAGGCACGGAATCATGGTAAAAGATTCGCCGCCGGCCTGCATAAAAATTTCTTTTCCTCTCATGGCAATCTCTTCCAAAGTCTCAAGGCAGTCACTCACAAAAGCAGGGCATAAGATCAATAAATTTTTTATTCCTTCTTTCGGCATTTCGGCTAACCTGAAATCAGTAAATGGCTCAAGCCAACCTTTTCCCAACCGCGATTGAAAAGAAATACTATATTGATCCCGCGGAATTCCGAGTTTTTCAGTCACCAGTTTGGTAGTTGTTTTTACCTGGTGGCGATAACAAAATGAATGTGCTGGCGAAGTCACCTCGCAGCAATCTTCATTCACCAGGCAATGGCTGGCCGTAACATCACTTTTGCGGATATGCCTTCCGGGAACTCCATGGTAACTAAATAATATATGATCGTGTTTTTGGTTTAAAAAGGGACGAATGTTTTCAGCAAGCGCATTCAGGTAAGCTTCTTCATTATAAAAAGGCGGAATGAAAGAAAGTTTAAAAGGATAATTTTTCTTTTTATACACTTCTTCCATGTATTCAATCGCTGTTTCATAACTCGACATCGCATAATGCGGATAGAGAGGCAAAACAATTACTTCTTCCAGGTCCGGTTGCTTTTTTAATAATTTTTCGTACGCATCCTGCGGCCTAGGATTTCCATATCTCATCGCAATTTCAACAGGCTCTTTGATCCGTGCCTGCAAGGCTTCCTGCAACTGCTTTGTAAGAACTACTAATGGCGATCCCTCCTTGGTCCATATTTTTTCATAGGCTTCTGCAGATTTTGGCGCACGAAAAGGAACAATAATTCCTTTGACCAACAAAGCCCTAAGCAACCAGGGCTTATCGATCACCCTTTCATCCATTAAAAATTCATTCAAATATTTTCTTACATCAGGAACCTTTGTTGAGTCCGGAGAACCCAGGTTCATTAATACAATTCCTTTCTTTGAGTTTGAAGCCATAATTTAAAATATTTGCAAATGTAAGTGCTCAATTATTAAATAAATCACAGTTTTTTTCGAAAATCATCTATTCTGTTGAAGATAAATTAAAAATATTTATAGGAATGACTTACCAATGACTTTTGAAATCGTTTTAAAAAATATTTTTGCAAGCATTAAAATGAATTCTACAAAAACATCATATAACAATTCGCTTAATAGTTTCTGCATAGTAGGGATTAATTACCGTAAGAGCGATATGGACGTGCGTGGAAAGTTTTCACTTTCTACAGATCAGACCATTGAAATTTTACGACAGGCTGCCGCGAAAAAAATTTCAGGATGCCTTGCAATTTCTACCTGCAACCGAACTGAAATTTACGGCATTTGTAATGATTCAAATGTTTTTGCACAACTGCTGTGTGATAATACAGAAAGCAACATTGAAGATTTTCGTACTCACGGGTACTGTTTTTATGGAATAAAAGCTATCGAACATTTATTCAAAGTAGCTTCAGGGCTTGATTCGCAAATCATCGGCGATTATGAAATACTATCGCAACTGAAGCAAGCAGCGAAAATTGCCAAAGAAAACGGATGCATCAATAACTTCATGGAAAGGGCAATCAATTATGCCTTGCAGGTTTCAAAGGAAATTAAAACCAAAACACAATTAAGTTCAGGTACTGTTTCAGTTGCCTACGCAGCGATAGAGATTATAAAAGAAAGAAACCAGGATCTTACCGGTAAAAAAATATTGTTGGTAGGCACTGGCAAATTTGGCAACCACATCGCCAAAAATTTGAGAGATTACCTGCCTGGTTGTGACATGTCATTTACCAACAGAACGGATGAAAAAGCAAACCAACTGGCGGAAAATTTTAACGCCAGCTTTGTTCCTTATAAATCCTTGCCTACAGCTTGCAACGGCGCTGATATTATCATCGTAAGTTCTGCCTCGGATTCTTACTCTGTTCTTCCCCGGTTTTTTACGGCCGAAAAAGAACGTCTTATTTTAGACCTTTCGGTTCCTCAAAATGTTGATCCGCTTGTTAAAGATATTCGGGGAATTTCGGTTTTAAATGTGGACGAAGTTTCAACCATTTTGGATAAAACCATTTCTTTACGCCAGGCAGAAATCCCGAAGGCAAAAAAAATAATTGATGAAACCTTGGAAAGCCTTGAAGAATGGCATCGCCTGCAGTTCAATAATCCACTATTGAGAATGGTAAAATCCCAGCTTTTTCAATTGAACACCGTTTATTCAAACGATAAAAAGAACGACGAAAAAATTCACAAAACCGTATCTTCACTTGCAATTGAATTAAAAGTAAAAAAGGACAAAGGTTGCCAATGCATCAATGCGTTGAGCAGCTATCTGCATGAAACAAGTAATTAAGATAGGTACCCGTGAGAGTCAGTTGGCGGTATGGCAGGCATCTCTCGTGCAAAATCTCCTCAAAGAAAAAGGTTTCGGCTCGGAATTAATCTACATCAAAAGTGAAGGTGACATTGATATAGTGACGCCTCTATATGAATTGGGTGTTCAGGGAATTTTTACCAAAACACTTGATGCTGCGCTTTTAAATAACCGGGTTGACATTGCGGTTCATTCAATGAAGGATTTACCCACGCAATTGGCAAAAGGAACCAGGCTGGCCGCAATTTTAAAACGTGCAACCTATAGAGATGTTTTAGTATTTAAAGAAGACCGCAATAAAATTGAGCAACATCTTAATTCACCATTCACTATTAACCATTCACCATTAACCATAGCTACCAGTAGCATTCGCCGTAAAGCGCAATGGCTTAACAGGTATCCTAATGACAGGATTGAAAACTTGCGAGGAAATGTAAATACACGCTTAAGGAAAATAGATGAAAACGAATGGGATGGAGCCATCTTTGCGGCTGCCGGCATAGAACGAATTAATTTACGACCGGAAAATTCTATTGATCTTGAGTGGATGTTGCCTGCTCCGGCACAGGGCGCCATTGCCATTGCCTGCAGAAATGAAGATGATTACGCCTTTAACGCGTGCCAATTACTTAACGATGAAGCTACTGCTATTTGTACCAAAACTGAACGCGATTTTTTACGTACATTGTCAGGAGGATGTTCAACACCAATAAGCGCTTTGGCTGTTATTGATGATAACAAAATTATCTTCAAAGGAAATCTTTGCAGTGTAGACGGAAAGCAAAAACTGGAAATTGAAAAAGAAGCTTCAATTAAAGATGCGAATGATTTAGGCGTAACAGCAGGTAAGCAAATTTTGGAAAATGAGCAGGCACAGCAGATAATTTCCGAAATAAAAAATGGCAAATAATAAAATTTACATACTAAGTACAAGGCCTGTTGGAGAAACAGCAATAGCAAAGGCTTTGCAACATGATATTATTATTGAGGAAAAGTCTTTTATTGAAACCCGGGAAATGATAGATACTTCCAAAGCAAAAAAGATAAAGGAATTATTGAATCAAAATTTATCGGTTGTATTTACAAGTATGAATGCAGTGGAAGCCGTAGGAAAAATGGTTTCAGAAAAAAACAACTGGAAAATTTTCTGCATTGGTAATACCACCCGAAAATTAGTAAAAGAAATTTTTGGCGAAAAAAATATTGCAGGCACTGCTGATAATGCATCAGCGCTTGCTGATTCAATTATTAAGGCTTCGATAAAAAATATTGTTTTCTTTTCCGGTGATCAGCGTCGTGATGAGTTACCGGAAAAATTAAAAAAGAATCATATTGAAGTTGAAGAAATAGTGGTGTACGAAACGATAGAAACTCCGGAGTTACTTTCAAAATCATACGACGCCATTTTATTTTTTAGCCCGAGCGCTGTTCAAAGTTTTTTTTCAAAAAATACGATCAACGACAACACTCAAATTTTTGCGATCGGGGCTACAACAGCTCATGCTGCTGAACCTTACGCATCCAGACCGATTATCGTTGTTGAAAAACCAGGAAAGGAAAACTTAGTAAATCTTGCAATTAAACATTTCAGTAAAAGCCCCATTTTATAAATGCAACCATTAAAGAACGATCTCTTATTAAGAGCCCTACGACAGGAGAAAGTAGAACGGCCGCCCGTTTGGATGATGAGGCAGGCAGGAAGATATTTACCTGATTATATCAAATTGAGAAATAAATATGATTTTTTTACAAGAGTGCAAACACCTGAGCTCGCAACAGAAATCACCTTACAGCCTGTAGATCAGGTAGGCGTAGACGCAGCAATTATTTTTTCTGATATTTTGGTGATACCGCAGGCGATGGGCGTAGAAGTGTTGATGGAAGAAGGAAAGGGACCGTCATTGCCACGTGTTATCAAAACAGAAAAAGACATTAATTCCTTGTTTACTGATGCAGTGGATGAAAAACTTGATTATGTAATGAAAGCTTTGTCGCTAACCAAACAGGAATTGAATGGACGTGTTCCGTTAATAGGCTTCGCCGGAGCGCCATGGACCATTCTTTGTTATATGGTAGAAGGGAAAGGGAGCAAGACATGGGAAAAAGCAAAAGAATTTTGTTATGTGCAACCGGAACTGGCTCACCAACTATTACAAAAGATCACCGACACCACTATTAATTATTTAAAAGCACAGGCAAAAGCGGGTGCAGATGTTTTGCAGGTTTTCGATAGCTGGAGTGGGTCTTTAAGTCCGGAGGATTTTAAAGCATTTGCTCAGCCCTATTTAATAAAAATTGCAGATGCCGTTAAAGATGAAGCGCCTGTAATTTTATTCCCGAAAGGAAGCTGGTATGCTTTGCCTGAGCTAAGCCAGAGCAGTGCTTCAGGCATTGGAATAGACTGGACCATTTCACCAAAAATGGCAAGAGAGATGACAGGTAACAAAATTACTTTGCAGGGAAATTTTGATCCCGCAAAATTGTTATTGCCAATCCCGGAGATTAAAAAAGCAGTCCACCAAATGATTGATGAATTTGGCGCTCAAAAATATATTGCCAATTTAGGTCACGGCATTACTCCGAATATTCCTGTTGATCATGCAAGAGCTTTTGTGGATGCAGTGAAGGAATATGAAAGTGAATAGTCAATGCTGAATCGTGAATGGTGAAATGCCAATCCAAAATCGAAAGAAATTTATTGGAAATGAGTATTAAAGAAGATTGGATATTATTTATTGAAGACCTTCAAAACCGCATCTGTAAAGCATTGGAAGAGTCTGATGGTAAAGCAAAGTTTGTTGAAGAACAATGGCAAAGGCAAGAAGGCGGCGGCGGAAAAACAAGAGTGATTAACAATGGAAATGTTTTCGAAAAAGGAGGTGTAAATACTTCCATTGTTTTTGGTGAGGTTACCGAACCGATGAAAAAACAATTAAAGATCGATGGAGCAAAATGGTTTGCCTGCGGTTTAAGTTTAGTGATTCATCCTCTGAATCCTTTTGTTCCCACAGTTCATTGTAATTACAGGATGTTTGAATTGTACAATGAAAAAGAGGAGGTGATCGACCGGTGGTTTGGTGGTGGCACCGACCTTACGCCTTATTATTTATTTGAAGAAGACGCAAAACATTTTCACCAGGTTTATCAAAATGTTTGTGATGAGTTTGATGTCAATTTTTATCCAACATTTAAAAAAGAATGTGATAATTATTTTGTGAACAGTCATAGAAATAATGAACGCAGGGGAATTGGTGGCATCTTTTATGATTACCAAAGGCCAGATGAAAAACACGATGTAAATTTCTGGGCTGATTTTGGAAAAGCTTGTGGTAATGCGTTTATTCCCTCTTATATTCCTATAGTAGAAAAACGCAAAAATTGTTCGTTTACTGCTCAAAACAAATATTGGCAGGAAATAAGAAGAGGAAGATATGTTGAATTTAATTTGATTCACGACCGCGGCACTTTATTCGGTTTAAAAACCAATGGCAGAACGGAAAGCATTTTAATGAGCCTTCCTCCTACCGTGCGGTTTGAATATAATTACCAACCTTTGCCTGGAAGCGAAGAAGAGAAATTGCAGAAAGCGTGTTTAGAACCGAAAGAGTGGATTTAAATAATTATACTAAAGTTTGATCGAATAAAATAAATCAGACATTCTAAAAATCAGAAATCAGACATTTTATGTATTTACAAAAAAGATATAGAATCCTCAGAAGCAACCCGGCAATCAGGAGCATGGTGGCAGAAACCACACTTACACCATCAGACTTTATTCTGCCAATTTTTGTGGATGAAGGTAAAAATGTTGAATACGAAATTCCTTCAATGCAAGGTTATTACCGGCGTTCACTGGACGGAACTATAAACGAAGTGAAAGAATGCTGGAGTATGGGAATTAAAAGCGTTTTAATTTTCATCAAAGCGCCTGATGAATTAAAAGACAATACCGGAAAAGAATCCTGGAATCCTGATGGGTTGATGCAAAGGAGCATTAAAGCAATAAAAGATGCAATTCCTGAAATGATAGTGATGACAGATGTTGCTTTAGACCCCTACTCCTCTTACGGACATGATGGGATTGTTGAAAACGGAGAAATCGTAAATGACCCGACGGTAGAAGCTTTGGTAAAAATGAGCCTGAGCCATGCCGAAGCGGGCGCTGATTTTGTAGCGCCAAGCGATATGATGGACGGCCGAATCGGCGCTATCCGCAAAGCGTTTGAAGAAAACAATTTTACAAAAACGGGGATCATGGCTTACAGTGCAAAATATGCATCCTGCTTTTACGGCCCCTTTAGAGATGCACTGGATTCTGCACCTGGATTTGGTGATAAAAAAACGTACCAGATGGATTACGCCAATCGCACTGAAGCGGTAAAAGAAGCTCTTATGGATGAACAGGAAGGCGCAGACATTGTAATGGTAAAACCGGCGATGGCTTATCTTGATATCATCCGTGAAGTAAAAAATAGTGTACGCATACCCGTTAGCGCTTACCACGTGAGTGGCGAATACGCACTGATTAAAGCCGCTGCAAAAATGGGTTGGATCAATGAAGAAAAAGCAGTTTTGGAAAGCCTAACTTCAATTAAAAGAGCAGGCGCAGATTTGATTGCCACTTATTTTGCCAAAGATGCGGTAAAGCTGTTGTCGTGAATAGTGAATGGTGAATTGTGAATAAACAAAAAATCCTTTTTTTTCTTTAAATTTAATTTTCACATCTCACCATCTTCATTCATATTCTTAATTTCATTACATGTTTCTTAAATTAAATCACCAAAACCTGGAAGTTTATTCTTTCTCCAAAAAATTTGTAATAGAATGCTACAAACTCACTAAACACTTACCTTCGGAGGAAAAGTTTGGAATGATCAGTCAAATACGCCGGGCATCCTTATCCGTTCATCTAAATATAGCAGAAGGATCCTCAAGAAAATCAAGTGTAGAAAGAAAAAGATATTATGAAATTTCAAGAGGATCTATTGTGGAAGTTGATCCAGCTTTGGATGTGGCAAAAGAATTAGATTATTTAGACAATTTTGATCTAAAGCAACTTGAAGAAAATATGATACGAACATTTAAAACTTTGTCCGGTATGATTTCACAAAATACAAATTAATGATACTTTACTAATTATCATTAATGAACGGTTTTTCAAAATTCACTATTCACCATTCACCATTCTCTAAAAAATGAACATCTCAAAAAGTATAGAATTATTTCAACGCGCACAAAATTCAATTCCGGGAGGCGTTAACTCTCCTGTCCGTGCTTTTAAAAGCGTTGGCGGTACTCCTCTATTTATTAAATCTGCAAAAGGAGCTTACCTGCTTGATGAAGACGGGAACAGTTATATCGATTACATCAATTCATGGGGACCGATGATTCTGGGCCATGCATATGAACCGGTAGTAAAAGCCATACAGGAAAAAGCAGCCGATTCAACATCCTTTGGCGCTCCGACAGAATTGGAAATTGAAATGGCCGAGTTGATAAAAAGTATGGCACCCAATGTCGACTTAATACGAATGGTAAGCAGCGGAACAGAAGCGTGCATGAGCGCTATTCGCCTGGCACGTGGCTATACCGGTAAAAATAAATTTATCAAGTTTGAAGGTTGCTATCACGGTCATGCAGATGCGTTTTTGGTAAAAGCAGGCAGCGGCGTGGCCACGTTAAACATCGAGACTGTGCCCGGAGTTACTGCAGGTGTAGCACAGGATACGCTGACGGCTCCTTATAATAATTTACAAGCTGTTGAAAAATTGATTGAAGAAAATAAAGGAGAAATCGCAGCGATCATTGTTGAGCCTGTTGTAGGTAATATGGGTTGTGTTCCTCCACAGGAAGGGTTTTTGGAAGGATTAAGAAAAATATGTGATGAGAAAAATATCGTATTCATTTTGGATGAAGTGATGACAGGTTTTCGTTTGGCTGCTGGTGGGGCCCAAGAAAAACTGAAGATCGATGCCGACCTTGTCACCTTCGGAAAAGTGATTGGCGGCGGTCTCCCGGTAGGCGCTTTTGGTGGTAAAAAAGAAATCATGGAACACATCGCTCCAATAGGAAACGTTTACCAGGCGGGTACTTTAAGTGGTAACCCCATTGCAATGATCGCCGGTTATACCATGTTGAAGGAATTAAAAAACAATCCTTCCATTTATACAGAACTGAATGAAAAAACAGCACGACTTGAAAAAAGCCTGAATGATATTTTAGCAAATAAAAATATTCCTCACCGGATTAACCGTTTAGGAAGTATGATGAGTGTTTTCTTTACGAATGATGAAGTAATTGATTTTGAGTCCGCATCAAAAACTGATATAAATATTTTCAATAATTTTTTTCATCACATGCTGGATCATGGAATTTATTTGCCACCCTCGGCTTTTGAAAGCTGGTTTATCAGCAATGCATTAAGTTCAGAAGACATTCAAAAAACTTTTGACGCGGTTGAGGATTTTAGTTGGTAAAATATTCCAGTAAACCAACAAAAACCAACAATTTCTATTTTACTATCACGGATTCCACCAATAAGTAAACTTCAATAGTAGCTGCCTGTTTCTTGTTGTGAACGGAGTTATCAAATAGTTATCAGTATACACGATAAACAGGTCTGATGCGGGTTTGTAACGCCATTGAAACCTGGCATTGACATTCGTATTGTTCAGCTGCTGGTTATATTGAACGTACGTTGTGAAGAAAACTTTGGTTGATAATGTAAGATCCACTTTTGGCCCCACCAACCAGAAGGAAGTATGCCCCCACGGAACAGGAAGTTGCAGTTCATTGTAAGAAGCACTCAAACTTAAGTTGAGTATCGGTTGAAAACGATAACCCAATTCAGTACTTAGCGTATACTTATTACCGTTAGCATAATAACCGCCATACCTAAATGAAAAACTGTAGTTGAAAAGACTTTGTGGTTTTGAAACAAAATCTGCTCCCGCTGTTTGCCATGAATGTTTTGAATTGTACGCCAATGAATCTTTGCCACTATTCGTTGGGTCGAAAGGGAAAAGCACCCGCACAAAATCGTCCATCAAGACGCCGGAAAGCGTGGCTTTGTTGCGGAAAGTGATGAGATAAGTAAAACGATCTTCGTGATCCGTTTCATTGAATTTTTTATCATAAAAATAATTGCCGCTAAACTGCGGACCATGCGTTAATATGCTTCCTCCTTTTGGGAAAAAGTTATAAGATATCTGCGGGTTTAATTTGATATAATTAATGCGCGGAACATATCCTACTTCCGCATTATAGCTATTCCCAACGGATTCGTAAGCGCCACTGATCGTCCATCTTTTTCCTGCATATTTTAGATTCGCGGCATGAGTAAAACTTTTATTGTTCTTAGCCGGGGTAAAAGATTTTAAGAGCAATAATTTTCCTGTCCATAAATTATTGGAAGACGCAAGATTGTATTCAAAGCCAAGGTTCCGGTTATACAAAGAATATTTGGGAAGAGTCGAATCTTTTGGCAAAGTATAATTAACGGATTGCTTATTCACGAACATGATATTTATATTTGAACGCGAAAAAACTCTCCGCTGTAAAGCAGCAACAGCAAAGTTTTGAGCCGGCAAGGCTAAATCACTCTGTTTTCGTGTTTCCATATCCATTAAAGTCATTCGCCACTTTTTATTAAGGTTGCCACTTAACCTTCCTCCATATTCGATCGGTATTCCGAGACCGATGCGCCTTGAAAAAAATGGGCGGATATCTGAATAACCAAAGTTGTTGATCTGGTCGCCATTCTCCAGAAAAAATTGTCTTCTTTCCGGAAAAAATAATTCGTAACGGTCAAGATTGGTCACTTGTTTATCTACTTCCACCTGCGAAAAATCAGGGTTAACGGTGAGATCAAGATTTAGTGAAGAAGTAACAGCCACTTTGGCGTCCAGCCCAACTTCGTGTTTAAATTCTGCCGGAGCAATAGGAATTTGCTCTTTAGACACGCCTGTTACCAAATGTGGGATAAGAGAAACGTTTCCCTTTTGAACCGCAGGTGCCGCCCCCCATACCAGTGTTCCGGTATACGCAAGCGCGGCTGTCGGGAACTGCCTTGGAACAGGCGCCCAGCTTGATTTTTCTGTAGTTCTCAAATTGTTTCTGCTAAAGTTAATACCCCATTCACTCACGCCTTTCTTATACCGAAGAATCTTTAAGGGAATCGCCATTTCCAGCACCCAACTGTCGGCATAATGTTTCACAGCTGAAACCCATTTGTTGTCCCAGTTTAAATCCACGGAACCACCTTCATACATCAATCCGTCCCATTGCGCATTTTCAGAATTTGTCCCAAAGGCAAAGCCATCTGTCTGGTCATCAAACGGATCGATAAAAACAAGAAAGTTATCATTTTTTTGAAAGTTCCAATCCCTTCTTAAAGACTCAACTATTTCATATTTTTTTGGTGCGTCGAAGCATTTTGCCAGCAGGTATAAATTGGTTCTGTCGTAAGTCATTTCCACCTCGGTTTTCACATTGGCAAAACTGGTATCCATGGGAAGAACCATGTGAAAGCTCTTAGCAACTTCAGCCCTTTGCCATACTTCTTCGTTGGCTACCCCATCAATGGTGATCTTTTCAGTAGTGGGATAGATGTGCAAGTGGTAAGCGGCATTCTTTTTCTGTCCAAAAGAAACACAGGTTAACAGCAAGGCATAAACGCAAAGTGGAATTTTTCTCAAGTCAAACAATTTAAATAAAGGTCGGCAATTATTGGATTGCATCGACGGTGTCATAAACCACTACCCTGCTCCACAAATGCGAGCATTCTTCAATAAATTTTAAATGAACGGGATCGGTTTGATAAACATCCTGGTCTTCTGCTGTTTCAAACAAAACCAACCATGAAGCCGCATAAGTTGTGTCGATAACATCACGATTGGTTTTGGCCGCTTTGCCAATGTGAAAATCTTTAATGGTGGGCGCCCTGGAAAGTTTTTGCAATCCTTCAATCAGTTTTTGAAGATCTTCTTTACTTCCGGAATTTTTTAACCAAAAAAATACATGATGAATAAAGCCATTCTTTTCGATAATCATAATTAATACGTATTGAGATAAACTAACGATCGCCAAACTTAGGCAATATCTTTTTTTAACCATCAAAAAAATTGACTATTTAATTGTGCCGCTGCATTGTTTATTTTGTTAAAGCATTATCATTATTTGCGCTGGGCACCGCTTCTTCGGCAATTCGATTGCGGAATGCATTACCTTTATGCAAGCCGTATTTTACTTTCAAAACTGTAAATACAGCCCTTTAAAATTTAAAAAATCGTACCATGGCAAATGCAGAAAAAATTCAAAACAGTTATATCGATTATGTTCTTACAAATGGAGAGGAGCCAAAATCGGTTTATAATTTTGCGAAACAACTAAAAATTTCTGAAGCTGATTTTTATAAGATTTACGGTTCTTTTGATGCCATTGAAAAAGCAGTTTGGGAAGACTTGACCATCGCAACAATAATTACGATAAAAGAGCAGGAAGTATGGCCGCAATATACTTCCCGCGAAAAAATGCTTTCCTTTTTTTACGGTTATATTGAACTGTTGAAAACAAAACGCAGCTTTATTATTTACACTTTAAAAAAGCATCCGAAGAAAATCACAACCCCGCCTGTGTTGACATCTGCACGCGAGATATTTGAAAGCTTTGCTGAAGATTTGATCAATGAAGGATTGGATAGCGGCGAATTAGCCGACAGAAAATTTTTCAGTAAAAAGTACAAAGATGCTTTATGGGTTCAGTTTGCATTTATAATTAATTTTTGGATGGACGACGACAGTGCCGGTTTTGAAAAAACCGATGAAGCCATAGAAAAAGGGATCAATGTATCCTTCGATTTGTTCCAAAGATCACCTATTGACAATCTTTTTGAATATGGTAAGTTTTTAACACGCAACGGGAAGTTCAAAGAAAAAATGGGATTTTAAAATCGTATGAAAACTCAGGAATCGATGCCCACCACGAAAGTGGAACGTTCGGCAAAATTTGTAAAAACGGGTTTCCGCATCGGCGGTAATTATGTAAAACATTATTCCAAAAAATTATTCAATCCCGATATTACACGCGATGAATTGAATGAAGACAATGCAACCGACATTTACAATTCTTTAAGCCAGTTGAAAGGTTCTGCACTAAAAATTGCGCAGATGCTGAGCATGGATAAAAATATGCTTCCGAAAGCCTACGTAAATAAATTTTCGCAATCGCAATACAACGCCCCGCCGCTTTCAGGGCCGCTTATCATCAAAACGTTCACGAAAAGTTTCGGCAAATCACCCGATAAAATCTTTGACACATTCAATCTTAATTCTGTGCAGGCGGCTTCCATCGGGCAGGTTCATGTGGCTACTTTAAATGGTAAAAAACTGGCGATAAAAGTTCAATACCCCGGCGTTGGCGACAGTATTTCTTCTGACCTGAAATTGGTAAAACCATTCGCTTTTCGTTTGTTGGGCATGAGTGAAAAAGAACTGAATATTTATATCGGAGAAGTGGAAGAACGGTTGCTGGAAGAAACTGATTATGAACTGGAAGTGCGCCGCTCTATAAAATTTTCAAAAGCGTGTGCCAATTTAAAAAATGTTGTTTTTCCAACCTATTATCCAAAGCTGTCTTCAGCGAAAATTATCACGATGGATTGGATGGAAGGGTTGCATTTAAAAGAATTTTTAGCTACCAATCCTTCGCAGGAATTAAAAAATAAGATCGGGCAGGCGCTTTGGGATTTTTACAATTTTCAGCAACATGAATTAAGAGCCGTACACGCTGATCCGCATCCCGGAAATTTTTTGATCACACCTGGTGAAAAGCTGGCTGTAATTGATTTTGGGTGCATTAAAGAATTGCCCGAAGACTTTTACAATCCTTTTTTTAAATTAATTGTGCCCGGTTTTATGGATGATAAAGCCGCAACTATTAAGGCTTTCAGGGAGCTTGAAATGATTCAACCAAATGATGATAAAAAGCAAATAGAGTTTTATTATAAAGCTTACAAAGAAATGATCTCTCTCTTTGCGCTTCCTTACACCAGCAAAACTTTTGATTTCAGCAAGCCTGAATTTTTTGAACAGTTGTATGCCTGGGGAGAAAAGATCGGCAAAATGCCTGAATTTAAACAACCGCGAGGCGTAAAACATTTTATTTATGTGAACAGGACCAATTTCGGTTTGTACACATTGCTGAATGAACTGAGCGCAACAGTCCGCACGGATACATTTCAGCCCCACATCGGCGAAGAGTTACAATTCTCAAAGTAAAATCTTTATTATTTCTTCGTTTACTGACTCGCCTTTAGACAGAAGAACTTACTTTTATATCTTTCATTGTTTCTTTGTTCATCAAAAATCATAAAATGAAGAATATAAAACTATTCCTGCTTCTTTTTATTTTTTCCACACTAACCGTCAGCATTTTTGCACAACCACTAACTTCTGATCAAATAGATGCGTTGGTGGAAAGAACCATGAAAACTTTTGATGTTCCCGGAATTGCTGTGGCCGTAGTAAAAGACGGGCACATCATTCATGAAAATGGTTACGGCGTTCGCTCACTAAACACGATGCAAAAAGTGGACGCACACACGCTTTTTGGCATCGCGTCCAACAGCAAAGCCTTTACAGTTATGGCTTTGGGGATTTTAGTAGACGAAGGAAAACTGAAATGGGATGATCGTGTTACTGATTATATCCCTGAATTTAAATTGTACAGCCCTTATGTAACTGAAAATTTTACCATTCGCGATTTGCTTACTCACAGAAGTGGTTTGGGCTTAGGCGCAGGTGATTTGATGATCTGGCCTGACAGCAGCACTTATACATTAAAAGACATCATTCATAATCTTAGATTTTTAAAACAAACATCTGATTTCAGGACGAAATATGATTATGATAATTTAATGTACATCGTTGCCGGTGAAGTAGTGGCAAGGGTTTCCGGAATGAAGTGGGAAGATTTTATTCAGCAAAAAATTATGGATCCTTTGCAGATGACGGAGAGCGCGCCTAATTATGATCTGTTAAAAGACAAAAGCAATGTGATCGATCCGCATGCGTCCGTGAATGGAAAAGTGCAGGTGATTCATCGCGATTGGAAATATGTGGCTGATGCTGCAGGCGGCATCTACAGCAGTGTTCACGACATGAGTAAATGGATCGTTATGCAAATGAACGATGGAAAATATGGAGATGATTCGGGTAAACAACTGGTTTCTGAAAAAACGCATGAAGAAATGTGGACGCCTCAAACGATCATTCCTGTTCATGGAAAAACAACGTACAACACACATTTTGCTTCTTATGGATTGGGGTGGTTTTTAAGTGATGAAAATGGATTTAAAGTGCCAACCCACACGGGCGGCCTCGCAGGAATTGTCACACAAGTGACCCTGGTTCCTGAAATCCAATTAGGCATTATTGTTTTCACGAACCAGCAGTCGGGAGCGGCTTTCACGGCAATTACCAATTCCATAAAAGATAGTTATTATGGCATCACCGGCAAAGATCGCGTAAAACAGTATCATGATATTGTAATGCAGCGGGAAGCGAATGCAAAAAAAATTACAGATAAAATTTGGAACGAAATCAATGCTGAACAACAGAAAAACAAAACTCACGCAGATTTTAGCATGTACACAGGAACCTATACTGATCCGTGGTTTGGTGATGTTACGATCTCTGAAAAAAATGGCAAACTTTGGTTCGATTCAAAAAATTCTCCAAGGCTAACCGGGCAAATGTTTTATTATAAAGGCAATACTTTTATTGTGAAATGGAACGACCGGAGTATGGACGCGGATTCTTATGTAATGTTCGGTTTGGATAGCGAAGGGAAACCAAATAGCATGACAATGAAAGCTATTTCGCCATTAACTGATTTCAGTTTTGATTTCCAGGACCTGGAATTCAAGAGAACTAAATAACGTGCTAACTTTTCATTGGTTATTTTTGACTACTAAAATTCAATTACAGTGAACAAACAAATCGGAACAATTTTTATTTTGGTATTTTTGTTTTCAATCAGCGCAAAAGCTCAAAAACCGTTTTCTCCTAAAGCTGTTGATCTTCCCAATGGCTGGTCACTTTCGCCGGCAGGAACCGCTATCAATCTCAGCAGTGATCTGCCCTTAAACATGGCCATTTCTCCAAATGGAAAATATGTTGCTATTACCGACAATGGTGATGGAAAGGAAGGAATAGATCTTGTAGATCTTAAGAAAAAAAAGCTATTATCTTTCACCAGCATGCATGCCGCCTGGGTTGGATTGCAATTCAGCGACGACAGTAAAATATTGTATGCTTCTGCTGCCAACACCAACATGATTCTTCAATTTAAAGTCAAACGAGGAAGATTGGTTAAACAAGATTCAATTGTTTTGGGCAAACCATGGCCCAACAAAATAGGCATAACCGGTCTTGCCTTAGATAACTCACGGTCACGATTATACGCAGTTACAAAAGAAAATAATTCACTCTATGTTTGTGATACCAAAACTAAGGCGATTATCAAACGGGTTCCTTTAAGCGCCGAAGCTTACACCTGTCTTTTAAATCCGCATAAAAATGAATTGTATATTTCTTTATGGGGAGGAGAAAAAGTAGATGTCTATGATTTAGATAAAGAAATGATCGTTGATTCCATAGAGACAGAAAGCCATCCGAACGATATGGCGCTTACCAAAAACGGGCAATATCTTTTTATTGCGAATGCCAATAGTAACAGTGTAACGGTTGTTAATACGGATACACGAAAATCTGTAGAAACTTTGTCTGCCAGCCTATATCCCGATGCGCCGGCGGGGAGCACTACGAATAGTGTTTCACTTTCGGCTGATGATAAAACCTTATACATTGCTAATGCAGACAACAACTGTCTTGCAGTATTTAATGTGAGCGACCCCGGTTCTTCGCGCTCTGCCGGCTTTATCCCGACAGGCTGGTATCCTACTTGTGTTCGTGTGGCAGGTAATCAACTTTTAGTTTCTAACGGAAAAGGATTTCAATCGATGGCAAATCCTTACGGTCCACAGCCGATGAATAAAAAAGAAATAACGCCTTATCAAAAAGGAATCAATATAAAAGGAAATCCGCCTTCACAATATATCGGAAGTTTGTTCAAAGGTTCGCTTTCATTTGTCGAAGTTCCGGATGAAAACGAGCTTCAAAAATTTTCAACAGAAGTTTATAAAAACACCCCTTATAATAAAAACAAAGAAGCGTTAGCCGAAGGCGAATATGGAAATCCCGTTCCTGAAAAAGTTGGTGCTTCCTCTCCTATCAAATATGTGTTTTACGTGATCAAAGAAAACCGAACCTACGACCAGGTTTTGGGCGATATGAAAGAAGGAAATGGCGACAGTTCCCTTTGTCTTTTTAATGAAAAGATCACTCCCAATTTTCATGCGCTGGCAAGAGATTTCGTTTTGTTTGATAATTTTTATGTAGACGCGGAAGTGAGTGCCGACGGGCATAACTGGAGCACTGCTGCGTACGCCACCGATTATGTAGAGAAAACATGGCCGACCAATTACAGCGGCCGCGGTGGCGAATATGATTACGAAGGCACACGAGAAATCGCTTATCCTGCAAAAGGATTTATTTGGGATTATTGCAAGCGCGCAGGTATTAGTTATCGCAATTATGGCGAGTTTGTTCACAATGGTGAAGAACCGATTCTTCCAGCTATTGAAGGACATTATTGTGCCGGATTTCCGGATTTTGATTTAAGCATACAGGACGAATACCGCGAGAAAGTGTGGGAAAATGATTTTGATTCGTTGCTTGCTATAAATGCGCTCCCTGCCTTTTCAACTTTGCGTTTCCCTGATGACCATACGAGTGGTATGAGAAAAGGCGCTTACACACCTTTGGCAGCCGTTGCAGATAACGACCAGGCTGTGGGCCGTTTTATAGAACATATCTCTCATAGTCCTATCTGGAAAGAATGCGCCATATTTATTTTGGAAGATGATGCACAAAATGGCCCCGATCATGTAGACGCGCACCGCTCACCGGTATTTGTGATCAGCCCATATACGAAAAGACATTTCGTTGATCATACTATGTATTCCACTTCCGGGGTACTAAGAACGATAGAATTAATTCTTGGCCTTCCCCCAATGAGCCAGTATGATGCTGCAGCAATGCCTTTTTTCAGATCATTTACTGCTTCGCCGGATCTTACACCGTACACTGCAAAACCCGCCAATATAAATGTGAATGAAAGAAATACAGCAATGAACAAATTAGCAATTGAATCTGAAAAATTTAATTTGGCTGTGGAAGATGCAGCGCCCGATATTCCTTTTAATGAAATTATCTGGAAGTCTGTGAAAGGAGAAAACAGTGTTATGCCTGCTCCGCGCCACAGCGCATTTATTAAGGTAGCTGAGAAAGATAATGATGATGATTAACTTACTTCGACAGTAAACCAACAAAATACACAAAATCCTATTTGCAGGGTTCGAAATTCCTAGGCTTTACTACTTAGCAGATAATATTTACTGGTAATCAGAGCAATTTCTTCAGCACTTAAAATGCCGGCAATCTTGATTGCGTCGATCGACTTATGGATAGATGAGGAAAGCGCCTCCTTTGCAGATACAATGTTGTCTGTTGAGATTATTCCGTGTAAAATATGAAAAACCGATAAAAAGGCCAGCCTTACCTCGTACGGGTATTTTAGATACCCATCGCGAATGTGTATTACGGGGGTTATAAATGAAGTGAAATGATCGTGGAGTTTGTGCGCAGGATTACCATTAAGAACAACTTCAATTTCTTTAAGCGCTTTTTCAGGAAGTGTTATTAAGTCATGTTTAGCGCCAGAATTTGAATGAAAATTTTTCCAGGCAGGCAATGCGTGATTGGCCAGTACCGTAGCCATTTCAAGCATATCTTTTTTCTTTAGCGACTTCCACCACGAAACTTCTGTATCAACGGTCATAAGTATTTTTCTTGATTTTTTTTCAGAAGTTGCTATTACATTGAAATACAAATGCAGGAAAACACAAATGTCCTCAAATAAAAAAATGAAACAGGATCAAAATTAGTAAATGGTGGTAAAAGAATCAATAGCGGAATAAATTATGTAATATTCGGGAAGGCGGTTTATATCTTTGGAATTATCTTTAAAAACTCTTCCTTTCGTCTCCTGGCCAACGGCAATTCCGTTTTGTCAGTAAGTAGCACATAATTGTTTCCCTTGTGAAACCTGTCAATAAAAATAAGATTGATAATATGTGTTTCATGGATTCTGAAAAAACCATTTATCGAAAGCGTTTCTTCAAAATCCCCCAGTGTGCGACTCGATACGATCACCTCCTTGTTGGTAAGATAAAATTTTGTATAACGCCCATTCGCTTCAAGCCGTATGATATCTTTCATTTTGATAAACCGAACCCCATCCAATGCAGTAAGTGTAAGCGTTTTTTCAAGCGCGCTATGCTGGGTCAGGTTCTTAAGTAACACGTCCATTTTATAGCCCATATTTTTTCGCTCCATATTGTGCTGGCATTTTTTTATCGCTTTGGTCAGCTCGTCTTTATCGATTGGCTTTAGCAAATAATCCAAAGCGCTGATCTTGATCGCATTGATAGCATATTTATTATACGCAGTAGTGAAAATAATTTCAAAATCGATCATGTCAAGCTTTTTCAGCATTTCAAACCCATTCATTCTCGGCATTTCGATGTCGAGAAAAACCAGGTCAGGAGATTTTTTCCTGATGCATTCAATGCCTTTTGCGGGGGTGTTGCAAATATCAGCCACTTCAATAACATCACTGAATTTTTTCAACATTAATTCAAGCACTTCGGCGCTTTGTTGTTCATCTTCAATAATAATAGTTTTGATCATGCGCTTTAGTTTTAAAAGACATTTATTGTGGAACAAATATTTTTACCAAAGTGCCTGCGGCCTTTCCGTTTTCTTCGAGATCCACGATCTCAACACCGGAGGGCATGGCTGTGTCGGTTTTTAAAGCAGCCAGCCGTGTGCACGTAACTTCAATTCCCAATGAAGTGTGATCGTTGTTTTTATTAGCATTCATCTGGGCCGCGGCTTCCCTGCCCACCCCATTGTCTTTCACATTTATTTCAAGGTGATCCTCATGGTCAAAAAATGTGACCAGGATTTCCCCGTCACAACAATCTTTATGCATCAGGCCATGCAGCATAGCATTTTCAATAAAAGGCTGAACGATCATTGTAGGAATAAAAACATTGCCCTGGTTCAACGAGGGATCGACGTGAATGCAATAATTTAATTTTTTACCGAACCTAAGCTTTTCCAGTTCGAGGTAGAGGGTAAGCATTTCTATTTCCCTTTCAAGGCTGATATTGGCTTCGCGGGTATTATTTAAAATGGAACGAATCAACCTGGAAAATTTCCCGAGGTAGATATCCGCATTTTCCACATCGTTCGATAATACAAATTTCTTGATCGAGTTGAGCGCATTAAATATAAAATGCGGATTCATCTGGCTGCGCAATGCGGCAAGTTGCAATTCAGTAAGTTGCTTAGATATATTATCAATTTCCGCTTTTTGTTTTCTCAACTGCTGATCAGCTTCGATTGCCTTTATTTTACTTCCCATCAAGGTGCCGATAGTAGTCATCATCTGCAGGTGATTATCATTAAAAAAAGCAAGTTTGGAATGTTCAGAATCGATTACGCCCAAAAGCTCCTCTTCATAAATTATCGGAACTGCGATTTCGCTAAGGCCGCTGTAACCTTCAGCAATATAACGTGAATCTTTGCGCGTGTCTGGGACAATGATAGCGGTACCTGTCTCCGCTACCGTACCCACAATTCCTTTACCCGGAGCGAGGGCGTATGGAAACCGCATCAGAAGCTCTTTTGAATCTTTAAGGCCAAAACCAGCACGCTGTACGACTTTGGTTTTATCTTCGTTCCACAAATAAATAAGGCAATCTTCAAAACCCATTTTGGCGATAAGGTTTTTGGTAACATCCCATAAAATTTCGTCTACATCATTTTTTAAAAGCAGCGAAGCGGAAAAAAAATTATTGATTTGTTCCCGCTCAAGCCGGGCCTTATAATTTTCAGAGCGCAATTTTTCAAGCTCTGTTTTGGTAGCTTCTATTTCCCTGATCTTTTTTTCACGTAGCCTGATTACCCACACCAACCCTAACACAATCACAATAAAGAGAATTGCCAACTCTATCCATACCCGTAATGGAATAACAATGGAAAGTTCCGATAAAGTAAGGTGCCACGACATTGTTGTAACGTTTGGAAAGATAAACGACCTATTAAAACCCTATTAAAAATAAATAAAATTGGCTACAGTAAACGAACAAATAACCGAAAAAGTTATTTTAAACCTGCGCATGATTGCATTGCCGAACTATTCAGAAGCCATCTTTACCATATTTTTCAGAAGGGTGACAATTCCGCACGAAAAAAATTATCTTTATTCATTCACTGCACAAAACCTTCAAATTAAAGTTTATGTTGAAAAAATTCACGGGCATTATTTACAACTTTTTATTCCTGGTTCTATTCCAATTGATTAACACAAATTCTTTTTCACAAACTAACGGCAAAAAACATCTTCCGATCATAGATGTGCATGTACATGCCATGAAAGTAAATCCAAGTTTTGCGGTTGATATGTGCCCTTGGTTTCTCACCAGCATGCCCGGTGGAGACCCTAATGAACCGCCTCCATCTTTTTTCAATAAAGATTGCGCAAGTCCGCTTAAAGCCGCTAAAACTGACCAGGAATTCCAGGATTCGCTTGTGGCGACTATGAACCGTTTGAACATTACCATTGTAGCAATGGGTGATCCGCAGATTTTACGCAACTGGCAAAAAGCCGCACCGGGAAGGGTAATTCCTGCTATCGGAATCAGCAGTTCAAAGGATATGTCGGTAGTGGCTTTTACTGATTCACTTTCATCCGGATTTTACAAAGTAATGGCTGAAGTAGCTCCGCAGTACCAGGGCATGTCTCCTAGTGACACTTCGTTGGACGCTTATTTTGCAGCTGCAGAAAAATTAAATATTCCGGTGGGTATTCACATGGGTACCGGCGGCAATGGGATGGCAAATATTACACAACCAAAATATCGTGCGTCTATGGGTAACCCGTTATTGCTGGAAGACCTGCTCGCACGTCATCCGAAACTTAAAGTGTGGGTAATGCATGCGGGCTATCCCATGATCGATAATATGGTAGCCTTGATGGGCGCCAACGCGTATGTATACGTTGATGTGGCTGGTATGATATGGAGTTATCCGCTTGCAGAAGTAAACAGGTACATTAAACGACTTGTACAGGCAGGTTTTGAAAAAAGAATTATGTATGGTACTGATTTGATGGTATGGCCAAAGTTATTGGAGACTTCTCTCGGCGTAATAATGAATGCTACTTATTTATCAGAGGATCAGAAACGCGATATTCTTTTCAATAATGCGGTGCGCTTTTTCAGGCTTGATCCGAAGAAGTTTGAGTAAGCAAATCATATTGCCATTTCCAACAAAGCAAAGCTTAAAGATTTGCCATGCGTATCTAAAGCAAGGGAAGTAGTTACGCCACCTGACAATGCATTATAACAAACAAAAAGCAGTGAAGAAATATTAGGTAGTTCATATCGGATCACTTCACCTTCTACTATTTCTTTTAGATGATTTTTCACTCTTTCTGCAGTGCAGGCCGAACAAAGCAGGTCATAGTCCGCCTCATCATAGGGAATAAGAGAAAGCATCAAGGTGTTTCCCTTATCACCCGCACGGCTATGCGCAATATCAAACAACTTCATGATTTAAAAATATTTACCTGTGGAGAAATAGAATCCCTGTCTATCAAAGTTGATACGATACCGATCACTTCATTTACATATTTCCTTGCACCTCCACCTCCTGCCGGGCCGTTGGTGTACAAGGCTTCAACTTCTTCGCCTACTAATGCCGCCTCTTCCTGAGTTGATGCTTTTGCTGCAACACGCAATCTTACCTCGTAAGGTTTGGTTTCATGGCCAAATGTTGTTTTGTGCATTGATTGTACACCGATAAAATCAATCCTTATATCATCAAATACAGGTTGCAATCTTTTTTGAATAATGTCACCGGCAAGTTGTGCGCGTTCATAAGCAGCAGCCCCTGCATAAGAAATTTCTCCTTCGCCTAAATAAAAAGCTTTGTAACCAAGGCTCACTTTATATGTGGCAGGTTTTTTTTTGCCGCTACCACCGGAAACCTGCACCTGGTCTATACCTAATTCTTTCAAATGCACAGATGTAAAGTCAGCTATCACATCAGGTGTAAAATATTCATGCGGGTTCATTACTTCATAAAGCAATTGCTCTTTAGCAGTATGCAGATTTACAACACCGCCTGTTCCCTCTATTTTACTGATGGTAGCAGAGCCATCTGAAAATATATCCGCAAAAGGGTGACCCAGTTTATCGAGGCCTTCCACTTTTTTCTTTACACCATCAGCAAAATAACCGCCTGTAACCTGGCCTGCGCATTCCATCAAATGGCCGATTACGGTGCCTTTACCCATCATATCATAATTATCAGTTTTCCATCCAAATTCGTGTATCATTGATGCAAGGAATAAAGAAGGATCTGCAACCCTGCCTGTAATAATGATGTGAGCACCTGTTTCTAATGCCTTCACAATTGGTTCCACACCAAGGTAGGCATTGGCAGAGATGATATTATATTCATTTAACGGTTTACCATTTTCAAGATCAGTAATGGAAGATGCATTTTGCTGAATAATTGCAAGCACATCATCTCCTGTTACTGCAGCCACTTTAATTTTCACCTTTTGTTTTTGCGCAATCTCAATAATTTTTTTGGCTGCTGCTATAGGATTGGCCGCACCCATATTGGTAATAAGTCGCGTATTATTTTTAATAAGATGTGGCAATAAGGTGGTTATTCTTTTTTCCAGCAATGGATCATAACCCTTTGTTGCATCAAGCATTTTTCTTTTTTGTGCTAAAGCAATCGTACGTTCTGCAAGACACTCCAGCACCAAATAATCAAGCTTGCCTTTTTCAGCAAGTATAATGGCAGGTTCAATTCTATCGCCTGAAAATCCTGCACCGCAGCCTATTCTTATTTTTTCTTTCATAAATGTATTGAACCGGTTAGTAAAGCTACAATTGTCATCACGATTGTAGTGCCCCAGGCCCATTTAAAAATAAATTTCTGATGGTCTCCCAAATCCACTTCAGCCAATCCGATCAATAAAAAAGTGGAAGCCGTCAGCGGGCTCAAAGGGAAGCCCACAGTCATCTGGCCTAACAAAGAAGCCCTGCCAATTTCAAGCGGGTTAACGCCCAACTGGCTGCAGGTATGACTCAGCACAGGTACTACTCCAAAATAGTAAGCATCAGGCGTAAACAATAAACTGGCAGGCATACTTATTAATGCGGTGATGGAAGGAATAAAAGTTGCGTGTTCTTTCGGAATAAGATGTACCAGGTTAGACGCCATTGCTTCAATCATTTTAGTTTCTGTAAGAATACCTGAATACACCCCTGCTGCAAAGATCATACTGGAAACCAAAAAAATATTCGCTCCGTGTCTTTTAATTATCTTTTGCTGATCTGATAATTTACTAAAGTTGATGATCAGTGCAATAGCACTTGCTGTTACAAACAAAGCAGGTGCAGGTATTATCCCCATCAATAAAATTACAATGAGTGAAATAGTTAAAACCGCATTAACAAGAACCAGTTTTGGTCTTCTCAAAGCTTTTTCTTCCTCAGTAAAATTTTCTTTGTGACTATAATTGAACTCAACAATGCCAAGCCTTTTCCTTTCTCTTTTGCCAAAAATATATGCCACAAAAAGCACCCAGATAATGCCGCCAATCATTGCAGGAATATTTGGATTGAACATATGAACGGCATCTGTATGTAATGCTGACATGGCTCTTACTGAAGTTCCTGACCACGGCACCAGATGCATAGGTCCGACACTTAACGCCACAATTCCGGTAAGCATCAGCCTGCTCATACCCAGTTTTTTATAAATGGTAAGAAAAGCAGAGAGTACGATCATGAATGTTGCCGTGCCGTCTCCATCTAAATGAACGATCATCGTCAGGATAGCGGTTCCCATAATTACTTTAAGCGGATCGCCTTTCACAGAACGAACAATCAATGCAATAACAGGATCAAACAAACCAGCATCAAGCATTACCGAAAAATATAACACCGCAAACATTAACAGGATGCCGGTTGGCGCTACCTGTTTTATGCCTGCCAATGCCATTGTTCCAATTTCAGCATAATTAAAGCCTGCAATAAATGCAAATGCAACCGGTACTACTACCAACGCGGTTATTACTGACAAACGTTTTGTGATTATCAACACCAGGAAAACTACGATAGTTGCGAAACCATATATTGCAAGCATGCGTGATTGTGTTTTAATTTATGGCTGAGCCATTCTCCTGGAAAACTTTTGAAAAAAATAAGGCATGATAAGGCAAAGAATTTTTCCAGTATTCCCAGGTATGAGAACCAGGTCTTTCCGAATAATCATGTGGTGTGCCATTAAAGACTAATCTTCGATGCAGTTCCCTGTTTACTGTTATAAAAAAATCATCAACACCATCATCAAAAATGAGTTTAATATTTCCTGCCTTTATTTTATCTGCCATATTAATTATGGAAGCATCTGCATATCTCTGTGGATATTTTTCAATAGGCCCTAATATCTTTTCAAATTCTTTTTTAAAGGCCTGTAGCGCATTTTCCGGAAACTTCCAATCCCGCATATCAGGGTTTAAAGCGCCACTCATACTTCCTGCTGCACAATACAAATCAGGACGACGTGCTGACAAATATAAAGCGCCATAACCTCCCATTGAAAGACCTGTGATCGCACGTCCCTTTCTATCGCTGATCGTGCGGTAATTATTATCTATTTTTTCAACTACTTCTTTGGTAATGTATGTCTCAAATTGGCTTTCGTCAGAAACCGGGCTATCAATATAGTAACTGAATATTTCACCCTCAGGCATTACCATGATGAAATTGTATTGGTCTGCTATTTTTTGAATAAGTTTTGTGTCAGATGTTTTTTTTATCCAATCGTCAAAATGGCCATAGCCACCATGTAATAAATATAACACCGGGTAATTTTTATTATTAGATGCATAAGAAGCTGGCAATACAATTACAGCCTTGTACTCTTTCTGCATCACTTTACTCGGAATAATAATCGTGTCAACAGTTGCGGCGAAATTTTTGCCTATGATAAACAGTGATAGAACAAATAGAAGATATTTTTTTTTCATTCCCGGGAATTTTTAGATTTTCAGTAGTTATTGCTCATCAAACTGCAAGTAATCATTAAAAAAAGGAAGCATTTCATTGAGCACCCTTCCATCGGTTGTCCATATTTTATTGGTATGCGTTCCGATATATTCCTCTGCATAATGATATATCCCATGGTTCTCCAACTCCTCGCTGAACATCAAACACTGCAAAGGAAAACGCGGTGCATCATTTCTTCCCCAATCAAGTTTGATCGCCTTAAGTTTTCGCAGATTGGCTGCATATTTATCTATCATATACAAAGGCATATTGGCTCTCCATTTTTCAAACACTGATTCATCTACCACAACACTATCTCCGATATAATTAAAAGGCAGATCAAAATAAAACGGTGGTTTATCCGGGTTAGGTGACCATGCTCTTGCACAAGCCGCAATCACGCGTGGATAGTAGGTTTTGTCCAATTCCTCTTTTGTCTTAATTTTTGCAAGGTCTTTAAATGAGTTGCTATTGGGGCCAAACTCTTTTACAAAGGCAAGTAAGCCGGGGCTCATCGCATAGACGCAACTGAAAACATCCGGATATAACATACCAATTTTCAACACACCATAACCACCCATTGAATGTCCTCCAAGCCCACGTGCATCACGTGTTGGAATGGTTCTGAAATTTTTATCCATATAAGAGACCAGTTCCTTTGCTTCAAAATCAGTCCAGTCACCAATTAGCGGAGAGTTACTATAAAAGCTTCCGGAAAATAATGTGTAGTTATCCGCAATAACCATTAGGTAAGGACGGATCTTTTTAGTTTCAATGCCCCTGTCAAGAATGCTTTTCATGTAAGCCGTTATAGTATCGGTGCCCATAAAGCCATGCAAATAATAAATTACAGGGTAATGTTGTTTGGATTGTTCATAACCGGGAGGAAGATATACAGAAATCCGCCTGTCGGGATTTTCGCCGCCGGTGTTTTTCAGGTAAACAGAGTTGATCCGTCTTGTAACGACGGTTCCGGTAAAAGTTTGGCTGCTGGCAATACCGGAAAAGAAAACAGCTAATAAAAGAGTGGTTAACTTTCTCATATCATGGAAGCATTTGAATTGAAAGATATTACAAACCTGTTTGTCAAAAAAAATTACTTCTCACTGAAAATAAAAATCCTTTTTATTTCTTCGTTTACTCCACAGACTTTTTTCGTACATGGATTACCGTTACAGGCTACTTTACTTCCCAATCATCCGTTCTGAATGGCGATGCAGGCAAGCCGGCTTTATTAAAAAGATTTGCCTCTGCTGTGTTACTGAAACTAAATCTCACGGCTGCAGGATGCTGCACCTGCGGACTGGAAACTACTACCGTGTTGCCCTCAATAGTAGCTGTTGCCGGAAAAAATTGTTGATCTTCTCCCGCGATCATAAAATCAGTAAGCTTGTCTCCTTTTTTCATCAATCCGTTTTGGGCAAAATCAAAATGAATAATGGCTTTGTTCCCTTTTACTTCCATGGAGCGGTACATTGGCCCTGAATATTCAATATTTTCTTTACCATACGTATTAGCAAGCGCCCACGCTGCAAGTCTTTTGCCCACATCAATTTTATTGACTGGATGAATGTTATTGGTGTCGCCGGTTATATCGGATACCACAACCATTCCTGTTTTTGGTACTGCACGATATGTCTCCAGTTGTTGTTCTCTCACTAAAGCTCCTTTATCTCCTTTACCATAATTAAATGGCGCGATCTGTACAAAATAAAAAGGAAAATCTTCTTTCCACAATTCGCGCCACGAGTGGATCATTGCGCTAAACGTTTCTTCATACGTATCAGGATTGGTGGTGTTGGTCTCGCCCTGGTACCAAATCCCTCCTTTAATGGGAAAGTTGGTGATCGGCGCTATCATTGCGTTATAAGTTACGGCCGGACGAATCGGGCACCACGGAACCGGCGTTAATTTTGCCGCGGACACAGCCAGCTTTTCACTTCGGTTAAACACTTCTATTGGCGTCCATGATTCTACCGGCGTACCGCCCCAGCAGGATTCTATCAAACCGATTGGCTCATGTAGATTTTCGTTGAGTGTGCGTCCGAAAAAATATCCGGCAGCGCTAAAAGTATGCATTGTTTCCGGCGTACATACTTCCCATTTTCCATGTACTTCCTGTTGCGGGTAAGGCGCAGAAATATTCCAGATATGAAAAAAACGTATTTCAGGATGATTGGCTTTGGCGACCTCGTCTTTGTAATAATTCTTATGCCAGTCAGCACTGAATTCCATATTTGATTGCCCTGTGCAAATCCAGTTATCACCTATCAAAACATTGTGTATTATAATAGTGCTGTCTCCTATAACAGTGATGGTGTAAGGGCCTCCGGCTTTTGGCGTTTTAAGGTCAATCGTCCAGACGGCATCTGATAAGGTAGACGTTTGTAAAGTATCACCATTCCAACTGGCAATCACACTTATTTTTTGAATAGGCCCCGACCAACCGTGAAAATGAATCGTTGTCTGCTTTTGTAATACCATATTGTCTGAAAAAATATCAGGCAATCTCAGGTAGGCATTTGCAGAAAAATAAAAGGCAGAAGTAACCAGCAATAAGTACATTTTTTTCATTAGAAGAAGATTATAATTTTTTGGATAACCGAAAGTAAGAAATTGTGGGGGAAGGAGAAGCGGTCTTCTTTTATGCAAGTATTTACAGTAGAACAATAAATAAACAGAATTCTTATTTTTCAATTACGTAAGCCGGTATTGTTGTTTTATAAAAATAACAAGTTTCATTCCCTCTGCATGAACCGCTTCGAGCCAACTCATCAGTCCCATCAGCCCGGAATTCCAAAGCTGTTCGTGAGCGAATGCCTGGCTCAATAATTTTTTACCTTCTTGTGTTATCGGAACAGGACTGGCCTTGCTTTTATTGAGTTTTACAAAGTCAAAAAATTTACTGTAAATATCCTGGTTGATAAGCCCACTGTACATCAAATCTGTCTGCCGGTAATAATTTCTCACCACCTGGTCATATTGCATAATCCGGTCCGAGACTTCTTTATTTCTTATCAACCTCAGTTCACCACTACTTTTTAACTGCTGTAACGTCCTGTCGTTTGAAACAAACGCCTTCAGGTCAAGGTTTTGGGTCCACAACCGAAAAGCTTTATTAGAGTTTTCAAAAATTTCGGGAGATCGCAATTCTTCAAGGAGGCTGTCAATGCCTTTGCTCTTTCTTCTTAATTGTGTTAATATTTCGCCGGACTGCAGTGTGTCTGATTTTAAATCCTGCACGATTGAATGAATAAATTCCTTTTCACGCTGGTGCTCTTTCATCTGCTCGCGCCAGTTCTCTGCAATAAAGCCACAAAAAACGGCGAGGAAAAGCATCAGAAATTCAAAGACATAATGCCAACCTTTTTTTTCAGATGAATGATGCACATGAGGAACATGCGTTTCCATTTTTTTCAATATTTACTGATTAAACACTTCTACAAATTATCAAAGAAGCGCGGATTTTTTCATGATACAAATCAGGTTTAGAGAAAACCAACAAATAATGCAAATTCTTATCTTAGATTGGTAGCTTTTTAACCTGCTCATTTTCGACGGATTTTTTTGCTTAGTTTTAATCTTCGTTAACTTAAATGAATTGCTTTTATCTTAATTAACGTGCAAGTTGTATTGTTTAATACTCAAAAAAATTGGTTGACTTTTTTAAATAAAATTTTGTAAAAGAACCAATAAAATTTATTTCACTGGCGCATAAATAAACATTTTAAATTACCTTTCTCATTCTATAAAACCGTTTAAATGGACAGACGTTCAAGCATCAAAACACTTTTCATACTTTCGGCAGGCACTGCTTTATTACCTTCCTGTTTGCAGGAAGAAAAAAAGCCTTCGGTATCTGTAAGAAATTATAAAATTTCCGGTACTGATGAAGACCTGGTCTCATCAGTAAGCGATACGATCATCCCAGGTGGTAAAACGCCCGGAGCGAAAGATGTAGGCGCTTACCAGTTTGCATTGATGATGGTCGACGATTGTTATTCACCTGAACAACAAGAGCAATTCACTAAAGGATTAAAAGAGTTTAACGAATTTTCAAAAAAGAAAATCAACAAATCATTTGCAACGGCAACACCTGGTGAAAGAAACGAGGTTTTACAATCAATTGAAAGCAAAAAAGACGTTCCGGAAAATGTGGCATTCTTCTATAATACGATGAAAGGGCTTACTACGGAAGCGTTTACCCAATCACAATATTATCTAACAAAAGTGCATATGTACGAACTCGTACCCGGCAAATTCTACGGTTGTGTACCGGTTAAAAAAGCAAGCTAATTTATTATGGGAGACTCAAAACAATCACGCACGTTTGATGCCATCGTTATCGGTTCGGGAATGAGTGGTGGATGGGCAGCCAAAGAATTTTGTGAAAAAGGATTGAAAACACTTGTACTCGAAAGAGGAAGAAATGTGGTGCAACCAAGAGATTTTACCACCACCAATATGATGCCATGGGAATTTAAACACCGTGGTGAAATTCCTTATGAGATACAAAAAGCAAATCCTGTGGTAAGCCGCTGTTACGCTTTTCGCGAAGATGCGCAGCAATTTTTTGTAAAAGATAAAGAGCATCCTTACATACAGGATAAACCTTTCGATTGGATTCGCGGCTACCAGGTAGGCGGAAAATCCATCATGTGGGCGCGTCAAACGCAGCGCTGGAGTGATTTTGATTTTGAAGGGCCGGCACGTGATGGTTATGCAGTGGATTGGCCGATCCGTTATAAAGACATCGATCCGTGGTACAGCTATGTTGAAAAATTTGCAGGGATCTCAGGCAATAAAGATGGGCTTGCAGCTCTTCCTGACGGGGAATTTTTACCTGCTTTGGAACTCTCTTGCGTGGAAAACTATTTTAAAGATGTAGTGGCTAAGAATTATAAAGACAGGAATGTTATTTACGGCCGTTGTGCGCACTTAACACAACCAAAGCAAATTCATCTGGACCAGGGAAGATCCCAATGCCAGAACAGGAGTTTGTGCCAGCGCGGTTGCCCGTTTGGAGGTTATTTTAATGCAAATTCCACGACCATTCCATGGGCAGAAAAAACAGGTAATATGACACTTCGTCCTTTCTCCGTTGTCCATTCTGTAATTTATGATGATGACAAAGGAAAGGCCGTTGGGGTAAATGTAATTGACGCCAACACCAAAGAATCAATTGAATATTATGCACCGGTAATTTTTCTAAACGCAGGTGCTTATAATACCAACCTTATTCTGCTTAATTCAAAATCAAAACGCTTCCCTAACGGACTGGGAAATGACAATGGAATTTTGGGAAAATATGCAGCTTTCCACAACTACCGGGCAAGCATACACGCAAAATATGACGGTTTCCAGGATACCAAATCTGAAGGCGGAAGAAGGCCGACCAGCGCTTACATGCCTCGTTTCAGAAACCTTTATAAACAGGAAACTGATTTCCTTCGTGGTTACGCATCTACTTTTTATGGCGGAAGATGGTCATACAATGACCACAGTGGTGTTGGCGAACCACTAAAAAATAATTTATTAGCCGAACCGACTTTAGGCCCGTGGAGCGTTGGCTCAGGAATGATGGGAGAAACCATTCCGAAAGAAACCAACTTTTTAAGCCTGTCTGATGACCAGAAAGATGAATGGGGCGTGCCTTTACTAAGAATCAACATTGATTATGACGACAATGACGAAAAGATGATCAAAGATTTCTTTGAGCAGATGACTGAAATGTACACAAAAGCCGGCTTCACCGATATTAAAACAAGAGACACAAAACAGGCGCCGGGACTCGATATTCATCACATGGGTGGCGTGAGAATGGGTAAGGATCCGAAAACATCCTTGCTAAATAAATGGCACCAGTTCCATAATTGCCCGAACGTGTTTGTAACGGACGGAGCGTGTATGACCTCTACTTCTACGCAAAACCCATCATTAACATTTATGGCAATGACGGCAAGGGCAGCCAATTATGCTGTGGAGCAATTGAAGAAAAGAGAGATTTGATTATTGATAACTAATTTTTGATTATTCTGCCGCCGTCTGGTCTCCTGACCAACGGCATTTGAAAATATTTTCCAGGTTATGCATTATTTATAACCCTTACGCAGAATAACAAACAGTCAAATTTGTTTGTTTACTACAAGCATCCGTTCTCATCATTGACTTAAAAACTCCATATCTTCTTCACTCAAATTAATCTCCGTAGCTTTTAGGTTTTCTTCGAAATGCCGTAAAGACGAAGTGCCGGGAATCGGTAATATCCACGGAGAACGATGCAGTAACCACGCTAAATTTATTTGCGCATCAGTAGCATTATATTTCTTTGCGATAACCGAAATTCTTTCATCCTTTTTGGGCATCGACTGGAACAAAGAGAAATAGGGAATCAAAGGGATTTTACTTTCTTCACAAATGTGCAGAACCTCCTCTCCTCCCCGTGTTTCACCCCCATGCGCCAGTTTTATTGATCTGCGCTCCGCATGCCCGTACATGTTTTCTACGGTAGCAATATTTCCCATACTCATAGCAGTTTGCAATTCTTCCGCACTTACGTTGCTAACGCCTACATGCAATATCTTTCCTTCCTTCTGCATTTCAAACATCGCATCCATCGATTCTTTGAAAGGCACCTCACTGCCGTGTATCACCCTGAAATGAACCAGTTGCACCCGCTCCTGTTTTAAGGTGCGCAAATTATTTTCAATGCTACTTCGCAAGTTTTCAGGGCGGTTAAAAGGAATCCAGCTTTTATCGGGTTTTCGCGCTCCTCCTACTTTTGTACAGATCACTAAATCCGGCGGATAAGGATATAAAGCTTCCACGATAAGACGGTTAGTAACATCTTCCCCGTAATAATCAGCCGTATCCAAAAAATTGATACCACTTTTTATGCATTGTTTTAATATCTGCAAAGCTTCGGCGCGCTTTGCCGGTTCGCCCCAAATGCCAGGGCCTGTAAGTCTCATTGTACCATATCCAAAACGTTTTACTTTCAATGGATTTTCTGAACTGCCGCCAATAATTATTTCTTCTTTTATCATATAATTTTCCTTATATCAAACTTATAATTGAAAAAAGCAAAAGTAAGGAGAAAAAAAGTGCGGTCTTTCTTCTTGTTTCGTGTACCGGTTACCGTTATCAAAAGAAAACGTTATCCGTTGGATGAATATGCAACCGAATTTATCGGCCGAACTGCCGCAAATGATGATCGTTGTGTTTATAAGACAACTGACCTAATTGTGCCATTGTCATTTTGCCAAAAAAGGGATGGATAGATGGTGTATTATGAGTTTCATATGCCTTGATCATCGCAATCCATTTTTGTTTTTGTGCTTCCAGGTCTTCTATATTTTCAACGACCCTTAGAAACGGATCAGTTGGTGAATTTTTTCCTATGGCACGATCATCGCTTAGCAACTTATTCAACGCCATTTTCCCAAAGATCCGTCCTAAAAAAACTCTTTTTAATTTCACTTTTCCCTGGTACAATTCTTCGCACAGGGTGCAATGCTTTACCATCTGCCCAACGGTCATCCTGCCCCATTGGTGCTCACAGCCTGCGTCCAGTGAGTTGATCCTGTTGATAATTTCTTCCCTGGTTTCTAAATCTAAAATGGATTTCATTCGCTAAAACTAGTAAAATAAAAAATCCGGATTTTTGTTTGTTCACTGTTCGTGTACCTCACACTTTCATTTTTTGAATATTGTGAGCGCTGTCTTTCAAATCTGGCAAATTCATTTCAACAAAAATGTTTTTAACGCCACCGGTTTTCGCCGCTGCAAAAAATTCTTCCCAGTCAATAATTCCATCTCCGATGGGTACTTCTTTTTTATCTGCTGTCCAGTCGGAGAGATGAGAAGAAATAAATCTTCCCGGATATTTTTTAAAATAATCAGCGGCCTTATATCCCAGGTTGATCACTTCTGTCTGAAATTGCATCTTTACAAGATTCGGATCAAAACGGTGCATCAGCGCGTCATAGATCAATTGACCGTCCAGCATCGCAAATTCAAATTCATGATTGTGAAAACCTGTTTGCATGCCAGCATCTTTTATCTTTTGAGCCGCCTTATTGAGCTTATCTGCCGAAGCCTGGTAATCGCTTAAGTGTTGCTGTTTTCGGCAGCCAGAAAGTGGAACAAATCATTTGGGTAAGTCCCATCGCTTTAGCAAAATCAATACTTTCATCAATCTTATCATCGGCCAGTTCACCAAAACCAAAATGACAACTGATACAATCCATTCCCGCATCCTCAATCGATTTTTTCAAATCACTTGTCTTCATTTTTGCAAGCGGACCAAAACCAATGTCGGCGTAACCTTTCGGCGAACACATTTCAATCCGGCTGTAACCCAGCGATTTCATCATTTGTAGCGTTCCTGTAAGATCTTTTCCGAGCTGATCTTTTACTGACCACGATTGAAAGCCTATGGGCATTTCCACTCTTGAAGCAAAAGCAAAAAGTTCGTTTGGCAATTGAGCCAAAACAAATGCGGAGCCGAGCCCCAGCGCACTTTTGCCAATAAATTGACGACGGTTTATCTTTTTCATAAGCTTTTCATTTTAAATTGAATCAGGATCCCAGCCGGGACGATATTCACGTGACAAATATTTATTGAATTCAGGAACGTTAGTGATTTTCAAATTTGCAGCATCATATTCCAGCATTTTATTTGACCGCAATGCAACTGCATATAAATTGATCGCATCGGCCAAATGTTCTACTTCAGAAAAATTACCGGGATATTGCTTACCGGTTTTGCAGGCATCAGCAAATCTTCCGAGCCAGCCAAGCGTGTGCTCTTCCTGGTTTTGATTTTCGTTTTGCTGGTTAGGCGCAGCTTCCATTTTACCACCGGCAAGCAGTTGGGGATTCTGCACGTTAAATCCTGCAAGTATTTTTCCTTTATCGCCAACGAACATCATTCCTTCTTCCGGCAATTGTTTGTTTTGGGCCACCAATTCTTCGGGAATTTCCGGCCTCATTCCTCCGTCATACCAAAAAAGTTCTACAGGCGGGCGATCGCCATTGGCCGGATAACTGAACTGAACCGTGCTTGCGTAAGGAAAAGCAAAATCGTTATTAATGCGATATGGTATCGGGCCATGAAAATCGCAAACGTGGCTGCGATGCGGTTGTACAGTTGTTGGCGCAGTAAGATTCAGGGCATTGAAAACAGTCCACAAACTGTAATGGCCCATATCCGCCATTGAACCGCCACCGAAATCATACCAGCCACGGAAAACCATATTCGTATAATCCGGACTGTAATCTCTTGTAGCTTCAGGGCCCAGCCACAGATCCCAATTAAATCCATCAGGAATCGGCGGCGTTTCTGTAGGAATATGTGCATATTGCGGCCACACGGGGCGATTGGTCCAGTTATGAACTTCTTTCAATTTGCCAATTGCGCCAGAGTTGATCCAGTTCATTACAGGCGACATGTCGCCGTTCGCATCCCACGGCATCAGGTGTGTAATTAATTTATCGTTGTTGCGCGCCATGTCAATCACTTTTTTTGATTCCACCAGTCGATTGGAAACCGGCTTGTGCATCAATACATGCTTTCCTCTTTTCATTGCAGCGATGGCCAACACTCCATGCAAGTGATCAGGCGTCATAATTTTTACTGCATCCACATCTTTCAACTCATCCAGCATTTTGCGCGCATCTTCATACGCCGCACAGCCTTTATATTTCATATCGGGATGAAGGTTGGCATAATAGGCATCCACAATAGATTTTCCATTATCTCTTCCGCCGGGAATGGTATTGTCGCCGCCGGGATTCCAGTTGGGATCGTTGATGGTTTTGCGGATACCATCTTTCAAATAATTCATTCCCCAATCGCGGTACCCGATTGCATTTTTGTTCGGATCGCAAACGGCCACAATTCTTATTTGAGGCACTTTCAGCAGATCCAGCATTTCTCGGGTACCTTCTGTGCCTACGCCAATGTGGGCAAGTGTAATTTGATCACTGGGTGCTACAAAATTTTTACCACCGAGAACATGTCGTGGAAGGACGGTGAAACCTGCGGCAGTTGCTGCTGTAAGTTCAACAAATTTTCGGCGGCTCATGGATGAACCTGCAGAAGTTTCTTTTGGATTTTCGAAATCATTGGAAGAATCGCTGTGTGGATTTTCATTTTTCATATCAAAGCTTTTAACGTGAAGAGGAGATACACAATCGCTCCAGTAGCATATTGCGGTTATAAATATAAGAACTTTCTGCTTTGATCATTCAGAATGAAAAATGAATTACTTCTTCAAAAGATATTTATTCAGCAAACTTTTCCCCAGTATCACCGCGTCTCTTCCTTTTGATTCAATGCCGTACCAACCATGATAACCTTCGCGCTGGCAAAGCGCGATCAATTTTGCAGTCTCCTCTTCGGTTGGTTGATTTCTGTAGGACATGCCTTTTGCAAAGGGAATGGTTTTTTCCAGATAGGTGTAATTATCAAATTCGGCAGAAGGTTCGCGCCAGTCGGGATAAGTACCAAATAAAGGATTATTTACTTCTTTCATCAACGCCACCATCCAATCGGGATCATTGGAATAGCCTCCATGATTTTCTATCACCACTTCTACCCCGGACTCCTTTGCATAATCAAGCAGTTGATGGTAAGTTTCAGCGGACAATTTCAATGCTTCCTCTCCTGATGCAATTTCGATTCCGCGACAATTGGTGCGTATGGCGTGGCATCCCAGATAATGAGCAATGTCAATCCATTTACGGTGATTGATCACAAATTGTTTTCTTTCTTTGGCGGTGGCGGCACATCCATCCCCTTCCTCATCTACCATGATCAACACCAGTTCTGTTCCATAGTCTGCCGCATTTTGTTTAAGTTCATTCAGGTAAGTATTTGTAGGCACTTCAAAAAGTGTATTGACAAATTCAATACCGTTAAGACCAAGATCTTCCCGTGTAATTCCTGGCAAATCAAGGGCCTTCCATTTGCCTTCCCTGAATTCATCCACCAGCGCCCAGGCCGCGAGAGAAATATCGTCTTTTTGCATAAGTATAATTTTTAAATTGTAGTATTAGCGAAAATAAAATTCCGTATTATTTCTTCATTTACTGCAAATATTGATTTTACAAGATACATTATTAGCAATTTTTCACTTAGGTATTTTTAGCGCCTTCAGCAGACAAACAAATAACTCATATTTCAATTTTTCATTTTTAGTTATAATTATTTTTTCTTAATATTACCTTATAATTCACATCCTTCCTCAACCGAAACTTTAAAATCCCATACTTAATCGTTGATTTATTCTAAACATTGTTTATGAAAAAGGGATTACTGTTTATCTTGCTTTTTCTTTTTGTTGAAACTATTTTTGGACAAAGCCGCACGCTTTTATACACCAGTGATGGTTGGGTACAAGTAAATGTTCCGGCCGGCCAAACTCCCGATAACAGGCCACCCACATCAATTGATGATGTAATTTTTAGCAAGTCATGGTCAGGGCTGTCTTCGATTTCTTTTGGAGTTAGTTTAGGAGATACTTTTAAGATTGGAGGAGACAGTTCTTCATTTTGCAGGCATATGTATATAAGGGGTATGGAAGTATATTTTGACTATCCTTCTAATACCCAGAATGCCGGAGCCCTTATCCATATTTATTCGTCGAATGGTGGATTTTTGTCGCTCGACTCTGGTGCTATTCTTCAACACGGACAGGTACATGTATTTGGTGTCAGCCCTGGCCTCGGGGGACTGCAAGTCCGCAACAGCAAGTTCGGATATAACACAACTCATAATACGGATTGGGCAGGCGTGCGCCTGGAAGATGGTGCAAAAGCCCGTTTCATTAACAGCACCTTCGAGGGAATTTACTTTGGAAGGGGCACTCACGGATACAATGTCAACGATAGCGTCGTCTACGCTACTGGTGGAGGCTTATACTCAGAACGGAGTAACTTCTCAGCTTCCAGCTTCATATTAGCTGACAACTCTATAGACACTTTTGTAAACAGCGCCATCAGGCCAATGTTTAATAATCATTATCTGGATTTTTTGATCGGAAAGAACTCAAGTTTCGTTTCAGAGAGTGACACCATAGACTTGAATATACCCGGTCAAATAGACTTCAAAAGTTCTGGTTCTGTCTTTCATGGAAACGTTAAGGGATGGAATATTAATTTCGGACAGGAGGATCCTGCCAATCCTTTGCCCAATATTATTGATGGTAATCTGCTTATGTATGAAAACCCAGGTTCAGGAATTAGTGGGGATATCAAAATTTCAGGAAATTTTACCAACTACATGCCTTATGAAGGATTTTTTGACACAGCAAAAGTTTTCGTAAATAACCAGGACGCTTTTGAGATCGGCGGAATAAGAAATTTCGGTGCCAGTACTTCAATTTCAGATTGTGCAGAAAATTACTGTCATTATAAAATGGAATTTTTTGGTGATAAGAACAGCAACATTGACTGGAATATTGGTTTCCCTATAGATACGCTGGTAATTAATAAGACCGGTTGCGCAAAAGTTACTTCTAAAAATCCGTTATACGTCGCAGGTGAAACAAGAATTGAAAGTGGTCAACTTGCCTTGGATCCTATAGATTCACTTCCCTATAAATTTGTTTGTGCCGGTAAGGTAAGCATATCACCCGGAGGAGGCCTTTTTCTGAGAAAAGATGCCAAAGGAAACGTTGCCAATATTGCCATTGGCGACACTTTGATAGACAATAGCACAGGTACACCGGATTCAACTTGTGCAGGATTGAGTAATCCTTACAACGGCAGGATTGATTTTTACAGAGATACCACATCTACAGGAAATACCGATACCACCACAACGGGTCCTTCTGATACAACTTCAACCGGAAATAATGATACCACTTCTACCGGACATACCGATACCATTCAAATAGCGCACACTGATTCTCTTGCTAATTTTTCAGGAAGTTATCTTAATAAATCTGTTTTCTTGAAATGGTCGATGGTAAAACAATCCGTCACCAAGTCTTTTGGCATCGAAAAAAGTTTTGACGGATCCTCTTTTTCCTCGCTAACCAATTTAACCGCTTCACCAAATGATGCTATCAAAAATGATTATACCTATACCGATAATTCTTCTTTAAAAGCGATTAATTATTACCGTTTAAAGGTTTTTGATATTCATGATAATTATTATTACAGTGACACGGTCGCTGTTGCGGCGCCGGATGAAAGAGTTTCATTTTTATATCCAAATCCGGCAAAAGATTATGTGTATCTTGATCTTACCAATCTCCAGGGAGAGGCAGAAATAAAAATTGTAGATATAAACGGAACGACGGTAGAAAAATTAAAAGTGAGTGGAGGAACCGGAAATCTTCCCATAAATATTTCCCGCTTGCAGAGAGGAACGTATACTATTTTTATTCACACAATTCAAAAAGACAAATCGTTACGATTTATAAAAGAATAGCAAATTATTTTGCATGCAATCAGCAAATAAAAATGCCCCTTTTTTCTTCGTTTACTCATCACCGTTAGTCAAAAAACGCAAACGCCACATACTCCACACCCTGGTTCCTATCCTCATTAATCAGATTGATGAGCACTCCCGCCTGTAGCGCAAACATCCGCTTGGGGGGGTTGATAGAAAAATTATACAATTGCTTTATGAGCCGAAATAATAAAAAGACCATCACTTCTCAAACGAGAGGCCTTCTTCCCTTTGTTCCAAATACTTTTTGTTACTGTTTTATTTCCCCAAAAGAAATTTAAATCCAATCGCAAAATTATTCAAAAGACTCGCGTTTAAATTTGCATTTGCATAAAAATTATTGGCTTTCGAGGTTAGGATGTCCTGGGAAGTTGCGAAGGTTTTCTCGTCTTTCACCCGACCATACGAAAGATTAAGCAGGTTGGGCATTGATAATTCCATTTGCAATTTTTTACAAACGCCATAAGATAATCCGGGAACAAATGAAATCCTGGCTCCGTTGGTTGTATACCTGCTTGCATCGCTTCCAATTTGAAATTTTCCCTGTGTGTTCCTTGAATAATCGTAAACCGCATCTAATTCACCAAAAAAATACAAACCTTTAGTTAATGGCTTATATTTTCTGTAAAAAATCCCTGCACTATACTGGTTAGATTTGTATGTGGCGATACCATTATTTGCGAAGCTATAAGAAAAAATAAGGCCTGCAACTGTATTGTCTTTAGCAACTTTCCCAATTTGAATATTTGAATTAAAAGACTTCTGGACCGGTGATCCGTTATATGGTACATCCTGCGAATTTGAATAACTCAAACTTCCGCCTAATAAATATTTTCCTTTTGTAATTTGAGCATTTGTTCCGGTTGCTGCCAATAATAAAATTATGAGCGCAGGTAAAATTTTTGTTTTCATAAATAATTAATTTTAGTTGCACAAATAAAAAGATAAATAAGCAATACAAAAAGAATCATTTTGTGTTTAACAACAGTTTATCTTAACCAAATATTAAATAAGAATTGCGATGCAGCGTTTTGTTTCCTTTTATGATCGGAGACGTTTTTCTGTTTAAAACAAAATAAAAATCCGCTCTTTTTCTTCGTTTACTCATCACCGTTACCCGGCAACGCAAAAGCCACGTAAGCATCCCCCGAAAGCTTTCCCAATTTTCCGCCGCCGCAGGCAATGACCACAAATTGTTTTCCATCCACTTCATAAACCGCAGGCGTAGCAAAGCCTGAGGCAGGTAGATCAGCTTCCCACAATAGCTTTCCGGTTCTCTTGTTAAACGCACGAATCTTTGCGTCGCTGGTGGCTGCAATGAAAACTAAGCCGCCAGCTGTTACAGCAGGGCCGCCATACATTTCTGTGCCGCTGTGGATTCCTTTTGCTTTCAAATCAGGATAATCACCAACAGTATCTCTCCAGAGTGTTTCGCCGGTGTTTAAATCAATAGCACTCAATGTTCCCCACGGTGGCTTTACGGCAGGATAACCTTCTTTGGTTAAGAATTTATTGTAACCTGTAGATGTGTATGGAAGATTTCTCCATTGATCTTCCACTCTTGCAGGAGGAATAAATTTTTGCTGTTGCTCTTTTTTATTATCCAAAACAAATGAGGCCAGCGCATGGATTTCTGCTGGTGCCAATTGCTTTAAAGCCGGCATCATCCTTCGCCCTGAAGAAACGAGTTCTGCAAATTGTTGTTCATTGTATTTTTTATTTACATCGATCAACGTCGGATTATTTCCGCTTCCCTGTCTTTGTGTACCGTGGCAGGTCATACAGGTTGAATGATACAATCTTTCTCCCGCCTGCAAATTATTTTCCACTGTTTTCGGTTTTTCTTTTACCTCAGCCATCGTTAGTATCCACGGCATTTGGCTGGCATTTACATAAAGTATGGAAGTAGTCGGATCATATGCAGGTCCGCCCCACTCTCCTCCTCCGTCAAATCCCGGAAAGATTACCGTACCTTCTTTTGAGGGAGGCGTAAATACTCCCGCTGCAGTATTATAACCCGCAAGCTTGTTTTTAATATCCTGGTACGAAGAGTCAGGAACAAGATTATTTAAATCTTCTTCTGTTATCGGCGCTTGTCTTGCAAATGGTTTGGGGAAAGTGGGAACGGGTTGTGTGGGCGACAATTTTTCACCCACCAATTCACTTTGAGAAGGCACAGAAACTTCTTTTACAGGATAAACAGGTTCACCCGTTTTCCTGTCAAGCAAAAAGATGAATCCGCTCTTCGTGATTTGCGCTACCGCATCAATATTTTTTCCGTCTTTTTTTATATTTACCAAAACCGGCGCTGTCGGCAAGTCACGGTCCCACACATCGTGATGCACGGTTTGAAAATGCCATATTCTTTTTCCTGTTTTTGCGTCCAACGCAAGCACACAATTAGCAAACAAATCATCGCCCAATCTTTTGCCTCCATAAAAATCATAGGAAGCAGAACCGATCGGCGCAAATAAAATTCCATCCTTTTCATCCAAACTAAAACCCGACCACGCATTGGCACCGCCAATATGTTTCCAGGCATCTTTGTTATCCCAGGTATCATAACCATATTCGCGCGGCTGTGGAATGGTGTGAAATATCCATCGCAATTTTCCGGTATGCACATCATAAGCGCGTATATGCCCCGGCGCAGCGTCAGCTTCTTCTGAAACACGGTCTCCTACAATGATCATGTCTTTGTAAATTATTCCGGGAGAAGTCGTTGCTATATAAAAATTGGAATAGTCTCTTCCGAGATCGTTGTGTAAATCTATTTTCCCATCTGTTCCAAACGAAGAGACCGGTTTCCCTGTTAGCGCATCAATGCAATACAACTGGCTGTTCGCTGAATAAAAGATTCTTTTGTCGTCTTTCCCATCGGTATAATAAGTAACGCCCCTGCAAACATTCATACTAAAAAATCCCGGGCCTTTTGCTTTAACCGCACTGTCATCCATTGGGTTGAAAAGCCAAATTTGTTTACCGGTCGCAGCATTCAATGCAAAGAGTTTCAGTTTGGGAGAAACACCATATAAAATGGAATCAATCACGATTGGATTAACCTGGATTTGCGTCCTGTTGCTATCAGCGTCGTGAGTGTGGTAAGTCCACGCAACCTGCAACTGACCTACGTTTGCGGTATCAATTTGTTGCAATGATGAATAATGATTCGCCTGTTTATTTCCACCATAAACCTGCCAGGTATCATATTTTTTTGTTTGTTGGCAAGAGGCAATAAAAGCAACCAACATTAAAAGGAAATCATAGTTAAAGAATTTTCTCATACCATTTTTTCTCATGTGCTTTACGAATTTGAGATGTAAATAAATAAAAATTCTCCTTATTTATTGGTTTACTGCATCCCGCGTATAACTATAATACGTAGACGCAAAAATCTACTCTATCGGCTTTATCACGAAAGAATAACTATAATCTTTATACTCCAGCCTGTATTGTTTCAGTGGCCATGTGCCCCACGAATTAATGCCTCCTACTCCTGTTTGTTCCAGGTCTATGCTCAGCGTAGTTAAATCCCTTTGCTTGAGTTCACCGGTATGAGCGTTATGTTTTTCAAGTCCTTCATCAAGGTCTTCATCCAAATAATGCCTTGCAGAAATATTCAAAACGGTATCACCGATAATCATCAAACCCTTTCCATTTTCATTAGTAAGTTTTACCCAGCGCACGTCGGTTTTATTGCCGGTTTCCTGGGGCCTCACGTAATTACCAAATTGTTCATCCACGGTTTGATTATACAGTCCAACAAAAGCGGCATCTTTCCTGTCCCAATAGCTTTCAGATGGACCGCGGCCGTACCATTGCATGTTACTATATTCTTTTGGCAACATCATCTGCATACCAAATTTAAACAGCATAGGTTCTTGTTTTGTAGTATCGGCGTGCATGGATTCTTTTACTTTAATAATGCCATCGCCATTCAGTTGATAACTAATATCCAAATAAGCGTACACATCCGGTAATGAATAATGCATATCTAATTTGATGTTTTTGCTGTCAGAAGAATCAATATTAAAACCAAGAAGCGTGTAAGTATGACTGGCTCTTTTCCAGTTGATCAATTGTTTTTGCAGGTTAGCGCCAAAATCATTATCTGTTGGCGGTCGCCAGAAATTGGGTTTTAAATCGTAACCTTCTTTTATAAAATCATTTCCATCAACAATGTATTGATGCAACAATCCATCATTGCGGCTAAAAGAAAATTGTACTTTATCATTTTTAAATTTCAATGAACTATCGGTTAAGTGCACACGCAAATCACTTCCTTCCGGAACTTTTATATTATTATCCAAATGACTGTATAAAGTCAATTGATCTTTGGCAACTTCCCAATCCGCAGGAATTAAGCCTTCTGCATTTTTAGTTTTAAAATACACATTCAAAAAGATTTCTTTATAACCTACACGTGGCAGTTTATAATCCAGGTTTATTGTTGATGTATCATGCGGCCCAACTTTTAAGTTGTCAATTTTACCTTTTTGAATCACTTTTCCATCGGCTACTAATTCCCAATCCATATACACATCATCAAGGTTTTTAAAGAAGTTATCATTGTATACTTTAATCTTTCCAACCATCACATCTTCAGGCAGCGTAAAAATGTTTTGATATTCCTTTTTTACTTCCAGTATTTGCGGATGCAATGAACGATCAGGCGCTACCAATCCGTTGCAGTTAAAATTCTCATCACTCGGCATATCCACACCATAATCGCCGCCATAAGCCCAGATGGAATCGCCCCTGTCGGTAACTTTTAAAAATCCCTGGTCTACAAAATCCCAAATATATCCGCCCTGCATTTTCGGATAATATTTCCGGATGGTATCCCAGTAATCATTAAAGTTGCCATCGGTGTTGCCCATGGCATGCGCATATTCAACCAGGATAAAAGGCTTGTGATTGCTGGCGGTGTCATATTTTACATGATGCACCATTTCATCCGGTGACGGATACATCGGGCAATAAATATCAGAGAAATCGGTAGCGCTTGCAGGCTCATATTCTACCGGTCGTGAAGGATCGCGGTGTTTGATCCATTCATAACATTTTTCAAAATTGATGCCCATGCCCGCTTCATTTCCCATCGACCAAACTATTACCGAAGGATGATTTTTATCGCGTTCAACGGCTCTTGAATCTCTTTGAAAATGTTGTAAAAACCAATCAGGTTTTTTGGATAAAGAGTTGGCGCCAAAGCCCATTCCATGCGATTCAAGGTCGGCTTCATCTACTACATACAATCCATATTTATCGCACAATTGGTACCAATAAGGATCATTTGGATAATGTGAAGTCCGCACCGCATTAATGTTGTTTTCTTTCATGATCCTTACATCCTGTTCCATTCGTTCTTTACTAATTACCTGCCCGGTAATTGGATCCATTTCATGACGGTTAACCCCTTTTATCAAAATCGCTTTTCCATTTACATACAACACACCATCTTTTATTTCCACTTTTCTAAAACCTGTTTGTTGCGGGATGACCTCGATAACATTTCCGCGTTTGTCCATCAACGTTGTAAGCACCGTATAAAGGTTTGGTGTTTCTGCAGTCCACTTTTTTGGATCCTTTAGATAAATACTTACATTTTTAAATTTCACAGAATCAGTGAGCGCAACGGATTTTTTGCTGATTGATTTTCCCGCTTCATCCAATAATTCAAAAGAGGCTTTGTAGTTTTTTAATGCCGGATTACTGTTGTTTAAAAAATCAAGACTGATATTCAATTCACCGTTTTTATAATTGTCTTTCAGATCAGGAATGATCTGTACATCACGAATGTGGACCGGATTGCGCGCATACATATATACATCACGGTCAACGCCAGCTAGCCGCCACATGTCCTGGTCTTCAATATACGTCCCATCACTCCAGCGATACACCTGGAAAGCAATGAGATTTTTTTGACCTGGTTTTAGGTATTTTGTAATATTAAATTCAGCAGGCAGTTTACTGTCTTCGCTGTAGCCAACCCACTCGCCGTTCACCCACAAATAAAAGCAGGAACGTACTGCCCCGAAGTGAATGTAAATATCTTTTCCATCCCAGTTTTTATCAATCGTGACCTCTTTTCTGTAAGAACCGACCGGGTTGTACTGATGCGGAACATGCGGCGGATCAGGATTCATCAAATACCCAAAATCATATTTTATATTGGTGTAAATCGGAATTCCATAACCGTTCACTTCCCATGTTGCCGGCACCGGAAAATTTACCCAATGGCTGTCGTCATAATCATTTTTCCAAAAACCCAAAGGCCGATCCGCGGGTTTATCTACCCATTTGAATTTCCACATTCCATCCAGCGACTGAAAATATTGCGATTGCTGCATCTCGTCTTGCAACGCAAGCTGTTTATTTTCGAAAGCAAAATACGTAGCGTGCATCGGTTGCCGGTTGTATTCATTAAGCTTTTCGTTTTCCCAAAACTCAGGCGGCTCCTGCGATTGCGCGAAAACTTTTCCCAGGCACATTATTAAAAGAACAAGGACAACTATTTTTTTCATTGATGATAGGTTTTGTAAATCATAAAAGTATCAGCAAATATGTATTAGTGGATAAATGTATTGAATTTTGCTTTTTAGCAGTAAACAAACTTTTTTGAAGGGTTTTTATTCCACCGTCTGGTCTCCTGACCAACGGCATCAGGAAAATCAAAAGCCTTAGCCTTATGTTTAAATGAAGCCGCCGTCTTGTCTCCCGACCAACGGCACCATGCAAATGGATTATCTTACTAATTTTTAAATTGATTAGCGTAATGAACCAAAACTTTCCAATTTATTCCGCACAGTTTTTTACGGCCACAATTTATAAGTGGAATCATTTGTTTAGAGATGACAGGCATAAAGATATTATTACAGACAGTCTTAATTTTTAGTAACCAACAAAAGAATAGAGCTAAATGCCTTTGTCATAATGAGTAACCATATTCATTTAATATGGCAACCATTATTTGGATTTTCGCCTCCAGATATCCAGGCATCTTTTATGAAATTTACCGCTCGACAATTGAAACATTCACTTTTTAAAAATGATACAGAAACACTAGCTCATTTTAAAGTAAATAAATATGACCGCGAATATCAGATATGGAAAAGAGAGCCATTGAGTATAGAGTTGATTTATTATGAGCTATTAAAGCAAAAATTAGAATACCTCCATTACAATCCCGTGAAAGCAGGTTTGTGTGAAAACCCCGAAGATTATTATTATTCATCTGCGCGGTTTTATTTAGATGGATTGGATCCTTTTAAAATGCTCACACATTTTACCGGTAATTGATTGGAGATAGATTTAGATATGCCGTTGGTCAGGAGACCAGACGGCGGCGCCTCTTCACTCGGTTGGTGATCTGAAATGAAGAACACTGCCGGCGACATAATTTTGTTTTTTGGCAGTAAACAAACTTTTTTGGCGGATTTTTATTACTGGAAAGAAGGAACACCCGGCTAGGCAAAATTCCAAAATATCAGGCAAAATGTATTAGTGGCTAAATGTATTGAATTTTGCTCTTTAGCAGTAAACAAACTTTTTTGGGGGATTTTTATTCCGCCGTCTGGTCTCCTGACCAACGGCACCAGTAAATCGGATATCTTATTTTTTTAATAGCTTAGCCTAATGAACCAAAACTTTCCAATTCATTCTGCACAGTTTTTTACAGCCACAATTTATAAATGGAATCACTTGCTTAGAGATGACGGGCATAAAGATGTTATTGCAGACTGTCTTAAATTTTTAGTCACCAACAAAAGAATAGAGCTAAATGCTTTCGTGATAATGAGTAATCATATTCATTTAATATGGCAACCACTATTTGGTTTTTCGCCTTCAGATATCCAGGCGTCTTTTATGAAATATACCGCTCAACAATTGAAACGTTCACTTTCTAAGAATAATCCACAGGCACTTGCTGATTTTAAGGTAAATAAGTACGACCGCGAATATCAAATATGGAAAAGAGAGCCATTGAGTATCGAGCTGATTTCTTATGATTTATTCAAGCAAAAATTAGAATATCTGCATTTCAATCCGGTAAAGGCAGGATTGTGCGAAAACCCCGAAGATTATTATTATTCATCTGCGAGGTTTTATGTAGATGGATTGGATAGTTTTAAAATGCTCACACATTTTACCGGTAATTGATTGGAGATAGATCTAAGTATGCCGTTGGTCAGGAGACCAGACGGCGGCACAACTTTTTTGAAGGAATTTTATTTCTGTAAAGAAGGAACACTTGGGTAGGCAAAATTCCACCATCCTCCTTTTTTCTATATTTGCACCCTGAAAATATTTAAATTATGAACATTGAAGTGCTCAAATCGAAAATTCATCGCGTTGTGATAACAGAAGCAAGCCTGAATTATGTAGGTAGCCTTACCCTGGATGAAGACCTGATGGAAGCCGCAGGAATGATCGAAAACGAGAAAGTTCAGATAGTGAATATCAACAACGGCGAACGACTGGAAACCTACCTGATCAAAGGAAAAAGAGGAACCGGCATTTGCTGCCTTAACGGTCCTGCAGCGCGCAAAGGTGCTGTTGGTGATATCATTATAGTAATTTCTTACGCATCTATGCCATTTGAAGAGGCAAAAAAATTCCAGCCAACAATTGTATTTCCGGGTGAGAAAAACCGGCTTGATCCCAATTCCGTTTCACATACAACCATAAGCAATTGACTTTTATACGATAAAGCAATT
>CAWAMQ010000001.1:140000-1215547 GCA_963783125.1 uncultured Chitinophagaceae bacterium | reverse complement strand
GTTCCTAACAATAAAAAAGGCTACGAAGAATATGAATGCGGCTTTAAAATTACCGACTTATTTACCGAAAACGGTAACGGGATAAAATTTAGAAAAGATAATTTATTGATCAAGCATATGCATTCCACAAATGATGTCCTTCAAATGCTCCATGATATAAATAACTTAACAAATTCACAAGTGTATGCGAAATATAAGTTCGAACCTACACCAGATTGGAATCTGGAAAATAAAAGACGTTTTTTTTTAGAAAAAGACTTTCAGAATATTATTAAAGTGCAATATCGCGAGTTCGATAATAGGTATACATATTACCCACTTAACCAAATCAGCCAAATTATCGTTAGAGGGGATTCCTGATAAAATCTTATGTAACATTATATTATCGGTAAAAATGTTGGATTAGTCGTTGGTCGGCAAAGGCAGTTAGGAAAAATGCCATGGAACCTTATATTCATAACAACAGAGCCTACAGACATGAATATCTTTTACCGTGGCGGAGGAATTAATTTCCCTTTATATTTATAGCAACTTCAACATACATGATATTTTTAACAGAAATTCAAAAAGGATTCCTAATCTAAATCTGAAAATCGTTAGTAAAATAGCAACTCATTATCCTCAACTTTACAAATGAAATAAATCTAAAGAAAATTCTTTTGCGTTTTATTGATATTTTAGATTATTTCTATGCTGTTTTACACTTGCCCAGTTTTAGAGAAAAATATAAAGAATTTTAAAAATTGATTTTCCAAGAATACCATATCCAACAAATAAAGAAACGTTTTGGCAATCAGTAAAATTAGGTGGAGAATTAAAGCAAATTCATTTATTAGAAAGCCCAGTAGTGGAAAAATATATTACTCAATATCCCGTTACAGGTAACAATATTGTGGATAAGATAAAGCGAGAAGGGAATAAAGTATTTAATAAATGCAACACAATATTTTGACAGTGTACCGGACATAGCTTGGGAATTTTATATTGGCGGTTATCAACCTGCTCAAAAATGGCTAAAAGACAGAAAAGGACGAGAATTGGATTTCGAAGATATATTACACTATCAAAAAATAATTGTTGCATTAACCGAAACAGACAGTTTGATGAAAGAAATAGATAAAATAGAAATCGACTAAACGAGAAATGGCTACCTTTTTAAACACTGCTTCATTGAATGAGTGGATACCCAAATTAATTGAAGCATCGGAGAAAGAATTAATAATTATTGTTCCCTACATTAAAGTTTCAGACCGAGTTTATAATTATTTAAAGGAGGCGAACGTAAGAGGAGTAGAAACAGTGATCATCTACAGGGAAGACAAATTAACCCCAAAAGAAAAGGAAAAGCTTCAGAAGCTGGACAACTTAAACCTGATGCACCACCCGAATATTCACTGTAAATGCTACTACAATGAACACTATCTCATTATTACTTCAATGAACCTTTACGAGTATTCGGAAAAAAACAACAGGGAAATGGGAGTTTTATTTGATAAAAGCCAATCACCATTTTTGGGGGAAGATAAACTGTTCGGAAATGCCTTGGAAGAAATAAGGGAAATCATAAACGGTGCACAACTTGAAAAGAAAAGTCGTGAAACAGTTGAGGAAGGTTTTATCATTGACATAATTAAAAATGAGAAAGAAAAAACTGAGGAAGCTTGTAATGAACTGAATAAATTTTTCGGGCATAAAAAATTTGAAGCAGAAAAAAAATTGAATGATAAATGGTATTGCGTTTGTAAAAATTATTTCGATAAGATAAACCTAACAATTACCTACCGGGCGGAATTAGAATTGAAGATGGATGAAGAAAAAATAAAGGATATTTATAGGGCATTCAGAAGCAATTACAATGAGTACATCATTTAGGGCTACAAAATATTTTGGAACGGAATAGATCAGGAAATTATGATATACATCGATAAGAGATATGCGAAGCCGGAGAACCTCAGAACGCCGGACGAAAATTACATGCTACTGAAAAAAGGAGCAGACGAAACGATAACCTACCTGCGGAATTTTTTATAAAATGAAAAGGGAACACTCCCTTTAAATCCCAGAAGTTCTTTATAAAAAAAGAGTAAGGAACAGTAAACGCGAAAGTAAAGAATGTTGCAGTGTTGCAACACGTTGGTGTATGTTATAGGACTTACACCCTTTTAAAAAGGAGGGAAATTACCCCCAAACCCCTTGCATCATAAAACTATAGACGTAAATAAAAGTAAATGAAAAAGTAAAGTAAGTCCGGATAACCGGAGTAGATTGGCACATGTTATACAACCAGTGCCTTTTATGATAGTAAAGTAAAAAGAACGAATCCGGAAACAACCAAAGAACGACGACCAGCGTTTAATAACCCCGAGAAGGATTTTAACTGGCAAAACGACCAGGGAATTAGCTTTCCTACTACACAACCTAAAATAAAGCCTTAAATCCAAACATCAATAAATAAAAGACAATTCCTTCTTCAATTAAAATTGACTTCGGAATAGAGGGATTTTATTGATCTCCTAAAGCAGGCCTAATTTTCTTACCTAAGGGAATGAAATCATGAGACCAAATACAAAACGAGTTTATCTAAAAGCGACACGGATATAATCGCGGCAATTGCAATACAATTACTTTTCGTCATTTGATACTTAAATCTGAAAGGCTTAGCAAACAAAATTCCAAAGGCTACAAAACAAAAAACGGCTATTAAGACAGTTACTAATATACCTTCAATAGAGGTATCGTTGTCCGAATATTTATCCTTCGGAATTAAGAAAATAAACGGATTTAAAAACGAGCAGACCAAAGCCATCAACCAGCCAATTTTCTTTTCAAATAATAATAAGAATCCGGCAACAACTGTTGCCAATGGCAAAAAGAACATAATGTGAAAATTCCTGAAAATTTTTATTAGAGAGAGGTCTGCCCAGGAATTACGGGTAAATATAAAAAGAAGAAAATTACAGATAAGATATAACAAGAATCCACCCCAAATAATAAGAGCTAGCGATATGATTTTCTCGGTTATGTACCAGTGTCGATTCATGGGGGTATGCCTAATGCGGAAATATAAAGCGAATTTATAAATTCGGCAAAGTGTCATTATTTTTTGTGTAGGGGAATGACCAACTATTTCCTCTTAAAATGAGGCCTGCTTTCCTTATATGGTCGCTGCTTGAAACATTAATTATAAAGCCAAAAAAGCTCAATACAAGACCGGAAATTGTCATTGGCTGCACACCTCTCGACGCTCCGAAACCGGCTACAATGCCGCCAATGATTTCAAGCATTATACCAGATTTAAATTGTTTATCAAACTTAATCATTTCGGAAGATGCACTTTGAAATTTCTGATCTATTTGTGCAAATGATGTGTCTTTTGTTTGGGCGTTACACATAATAGGGATAGTAAATAAAATACCAATAAAGAAGTGTTTCATGAATGACATAAAAAGTTAGTATTGAAAATTTGTTATAAAAGTTATTTTATCTATTAGAAATCTTCATAGGAGGTATTATTCGCTAAATAAAGGCTTTTAAGGGGGTAAATTCAAAGTCCAATTATTTCTGAGCATAATTCTGTGATTGTCAAAATAATAGTTTGCCAGTAGAAATATAGGCTGTTGAAGCAGTAAGTTGCCTTGAGATCTGAATAATTTTATCTTAAGCGTTCTTTGTTCTTTTCCATGTAAGAAGTTAAATCAGATAGTTCAACTTTTTGAACTTCCAGCAATTCCAAAATACTTTCTGTAACAAAATAATTCAAGTCTTCTTTCTCGAAGTCTTTTTTAAAGTTTTTATACAGTTCTATAATCTCCTTCATATAATTTGCATAATATCTTTTTTCGTCAGACATCAATGAAAAAATATTACAAAAGTAATCGTCTGTAGCTTCCATTAAAGCCATTGATTTAGCTAAATGTCGAAGTATTCCCTTGTCGTTTTTATAAGGACCTTTGTAGGTACTGTCATGGCTTACTTCTGCAAATGCATGCTGTAATAATGTTCTTATTTGTATTTCGCACGTTAAATAAGGTTTTACGCTATTATCAAACGTCGCATCTTCATCATTAGGTTCAACTACAATATGTAAAGATTGATAATCAAAAATATTTGGTTTGTCTTCAATCTCCTGCTGTATTTGTTTTGTTACTTTAGCTCTCCATTTAGAGGAATTTAAAATTTCCTCTGCAACTTGTTGAATGTCGGTAGATTTTAAAACGACAATTCTTGTTCCAATTTTATCCTCTATTTCGATAAACGCATCTGCGTAAGATTTTTTTCGATATAAAGCCTTATACAAAAAAGACTTTTCTCCTTTTACTCTGTGACCAGGAAAAATCTTTACAATATTTTCTTTTGAAAATTTAGTTAGTATTTCACTTGCTAAAATTTTTATCAACGAAATTGCCCCAAGTCTCTAATTTGGGCATCAATTCTTTGTAGCGGTTTAGTATTGTTTCCTCTTTCTTATTCATTAGACGAATACGGTCTGCCTACAATTTTTATTAGAGTATAATCTTGCTCATTAACATTTAGTAAATTGAACTCTTCAGGACTGTCAATTATCACCACCCTCTCATCAAAACTTTCTTCTGGCCCACGACATTTATATTACTTGGAAAATCGATTTTTCGTTTTGAAAGTCTTGTTTTAATTAAAACGCTATCCTTCACTATAGCAAAAGGCAGTTCTTGACACACATCACTTATATAATGATCACGAAGCCCATTTTCAGTTGGAATATATGTGTTCGCAAAATTTATCGGATTTACTGTCGGATTTTCATTTGTAGAAAATTCAGTTTTAAGTACAGAAAGCAAATTTGATTTTGCCTCAATGTCTGAAATATTAGCCAGAATGAATTTTTCAGTTTTATCATAAAATCTTTGAGACTGGATTTTCGCATTTTCTCCAACCGAAAAACCCAAAAAATCTTTGTAGAAATACTCTGCTGGATGAGTTTCAGTCCTAAACTGATCGTCATATAAGAAACATCCTACTTGATCATTTACGTTCTCCATTACTTCATCTGTTTTAGCATATATGATTCCAATTTTATATAACTTTTGAGAAGGAGACAAGAAAACTTTTTGCAAAACATTTACTTGTGAATGCCCTCCGGTATTTGAAAACTGCAGTGCCTCATGTGGTTCGGCTTTTATGACGATATGAACTGGTAAATTTGTCTGATTTTCAACGCAATTCATTATTATCAGATAACCGCCGGGAATCGATGTCTTTCTTTGGGAATCCGCCAACAAGTCGGCAACCCTCGATGAAGAATTAATAAAATCATCGTTACTTAAACTATTTAAATTAGCAGTCAAATTGTAAAAAGAACCCGGATTTGAATTTTCAATTTGTAACTCAAATGCTTTCGAATTTCTGCCCGCTGCATCGATTAATCTAACTTTAATGATCGTTAAAACATTTTCCTCAATTTCCAATATCTCATTTGAATATTCCGCGCTCGCAGTGTCCTGCCCGTCTTGTTTTGGATTAATAGTGTGAATTATAAGTCTTCTTACTACGAGGTTATTGAAGTCAATCATTTTTTATATAATTTTTCGAGTTAGTTTACTGTAAGCCAGTTTTGGAAGCAACATGTTAAATCTTGATATTATAAGTAATATTACAAAAAAAATTACAATTAAACCAAATAGCCATTCTTTGAAATCTTTAACGCTGTTTAAGAATTAGCTAAAAACTGAAGGAAAGCCCCAAATTCTTTTTGAACTTAATTCGGCAATGCAAAACATAGCATAACTTAAAACAAGCAGATAAAAAGCAAACTTGTCGCAAAATTCAAAAGCATAGGAATTAATAAAAGTTAGCGAAATAAAAATTTCGTAAAAAGAAGCAAACGTTTTAAATTGACCCCTAAATTGACCCCAGAAATTAAAAAAGCCTCTCAAACGTACTGTTTAAAAGGCTTTTAAAGTTTACCGTGTTGTCCCACGAGGATTCGAACCTCGACAGACAGAATCAAAATCTGTTGTACTACCTTTATACTATGGGACAAAGGTGTGCAAAAGTAAGGGTATCCGGCTTATTTTCAAAACATCAAAAGATGATTTTGTAAAACATTTTTTTGAGCACAAAAACGTCTCCAAAATCCGGAGTTTTATAGTAAACCAACTTTTTTTGAAGATTTTTATTTTGACCCAATTGGTTTGCACACATCAAATAACTTTCAACAAATAATAGTTTTTCTTTCCCTTCTGAATTAATAAATAGCTGCCATTCAAAAGTTTATCCCCGGTAATTTTTTCATCCGGAGAAAGCACTTTTTCTTTATTGATAGAAATTCCGCCGCCGGCAAGCATCTTTTTAGCTTCACCTTTGCTGGGCAAGATCTTGGTTTCGGCTAAAAGGGTAACCAAATCTAGTTCTTCCAATTGCTGCTTTTCTATCTCAACTGCCGGTACGCCTTCCATTACCTGCAACAACTGTTCTTCGGTAAGCTGTTTAAGAATTTCGGCTGTATCATTATTGAATAAAATTGTTGAAGCTTTTACGGCAAACTCATAATCGGTTGTTGAATGCACAAAACAGGTCAATTCTTCCGCAAGCTTTTTCTGCAAAATCCGCTGGTGCTCATTTCCCTTGTGTTGTTCTACCAAATTTTTAATCTCCTGCCGGGATAAAAAAGTAAACACTTTCAAAAACCTTTCTGCATCGGCATCCGCAGTATTTAGCCAAAACTGGTAGAAAGTGTAGGGAGAAGTTTTAGCCGGATCCAGCCAGATATTTCCTTTTTCTGTTTTACCAAATTTACTTCCATCCGATTTGGTTAAAAGCGGGCACGTGAACGCAAAAGCTTCGCCGCCGGCTTTTCTACGGATCAATTCGGTGCCGGTGACGATATTTCCCCACTGATCGCTGCCACCAAACTGAAGCTTACAATTTTTATTTTTATAAAGCCAGTAAAAGTCATACCCTTGCACCAACTGATAGGTAAATTCTGTAAAACTCATGCCGCTTTCCCCTTCGAGGCGCTTTTTTACGCTGTCTTTTGCCATCATGTAGTTCACTGAAATATGTTTTCCTACATCGCGGATAAAGTCCAGAAACGAAATGTCTTTAAACCAATCATAGTTATTTACCATTTCAGCCGCATTGGTAAGTTTTGAATCGAAATTCAAAAACTTCGATAATTGTTGCTTTACTGCTGCTACATTGTGGTCAAGAATGTCTTTACTCAACAAATTCCTTTCCTCACTTTTTCCTGAAGGATCGCCCACCATTCCGGTAGCGCCGCCAACCAAGGCAACGGGTTTGTGACCGTATTTCTGCAAATGAACAAGCACAATTATCGGGATAAGGCTGCCAATATGCAAACTGTCAGCCGTTGGGTCAAAACCAACATAAGCCGATACCGGCTCTTTTGTAAGTTCTTCTTCGGTTCCCGGAATAATATCCTGGATAAGGCCGCGCCATTGTAATTCTTCTATTAAATTTTCCATATTATCTTAAAAACAGGTTGCAAAAATAAACAACCTTGCCTCTGAAGCATTCATTTTTGTCATTTTTCTTTAAAAGGCGCAGGTTTGCGCGAGTTTTACTTAATTTTATCGGCAATAAACTACTGATACAATATTATATATTGAAGTCCGTTTTATTTTTGCCGCAATTTGCACTCAAATAAATAACTGATCGCCCCCAAAATGAGAATTTCCACGACTGTCAAACTACTACTTTTATTGCTGCTTCCTTCTTTTGGATTTTCACAATTCAGGAAATATTCAAATGAATTTTTGAACATTGGAGCAGGGGCACGCGGATTGGGAATGGGTGGAGCGCAGGCAGCTTCGGTAAATGATGGAACAGCAGGATATTGGAACCCGGCAGCTTTAGTGGGCGTTCAGGATTTTGGAGAGGCCAACCTGATGCACGCCAGTTATTTCGATAACATCGGCAAATACGATTATGCCAGTTTTGCCCTTCCCGAAAGCGACAATAAACGTGTAATTGGCATTTCTGCCCTTCGCTTTGCGGTTGATGACATCCCCAATACACTTTTCCTGGTGGAGCCAGACGGAAGTATTAATTATGGCAATATCACCACCTTCTCGTCTGCCGACTATGGTTTCCTGTTTTCTTTTGCTCAGAAAATAAGAGACGATGATGATTTAAAAATGAGTTTTGGAGCAAATGCTAAGGTAATCTACCGCCAGGTGGGGCATTTTGCAACAGCCTGGGGATTTGGGCTTGATGCGGGTTTTAAAATGCAAAAAAACCGATGGAGTTTAGGGATTGTTGCCAAGGATATTACCACCACGTTTAACGCGTGGTCTTTTCATTTTACCGACAAAGAAAAAGAAGTTCTTTACCTCACTGATAACGATATCCCTGTAAAATCTACTGAATTGACTGCGCCAAGGCTTACCATCGGGAATTCGTATAATTTCAGGCTTGGTTCCTCAGTAGATCTGTTAGCGGAAGCCGATTTGGATTTCACTTTTGATGGACAAAGAAACACCGTAATCAGCAGCAAGGCTGTTAATGTGGATCCTCATGCAGGGCTTGAAGCGGCCATCAAAAATGTATTTTTCGTGAGAGCGGGGATTTCGAATTTTCAGCAGGCCCTGTCCGACGGTGATACTACCAATCAAAAGAAAGTATGGATTTTTCAGCCGAGCTTAGGGGCCGGTTTTAAAATAAATAATGTGAGTATAGATTATGCATTTACAAATTTGGCCAACCAGTCGCATCCTTTATACACACATATTTTTTCACTGAAAATTGATTTGGGTAATAAAGAAAACCAATAGGCATTAACGTTTACGTATGAAAAAGTTATTCATTATAATTTTTATATTTATCACGGGATACGCAAATGCGCAGACCAATTCAAACAACTGGATCGACTATAATAAAACTTATTATAAGTTCAAAGTTGCCACCGACGGACTTTATCATATCCCCCAATCCACTCTCAATTCTGTAGGCCTTGGTAATGTACCGGCAGAACAGTTTCAGCTTTGGAGAAACGGGAAAGAAGTGGCACTTTATACCAGTAATGCTACCGGCCCTCTGCCTGCCAACGGTTATATTGAGTTTTGGGGAATGATGAATGATGGTAAGGTGGATACAAAATTATACAGGGTTGCCGATTACCAATTAACCGATCACACCAGTTTACAAACTGATACCGCGGCTTATTTTTTAACCGTTAACCCAAATGGGACCAATTTAAGGTTTGCCAATGCGCCAAATAATGTGGCTTCAAATACATTAGCGCCGGAACCTTATTTTATGAACAAGAAAGCCAACTATTTTAAAACCCAGCTTAGCCCCGGTTATGCAGCGGTAGTAGGCAGCTATGTTTATTCTTCTTCCTACGATATTGGTGAAGGATGGGTGAGTACGGATATTTACCCAAACAGGCGACTGGCTGCAAGCTTTAGCAACGCCAATTTGTATACAGGGGGCCCGGGGTTTTCCCTGAAATTCGCGGCTGTAGGCAGCGCACTTAACGACAGAAATATACGTGTAAAAGTATTTAACACTATTGTGGATGAAGAGCACATGCCTTATTTTACCTACATAAAAAGGAATCTTACCAATCTTCCATTGAGTTATCTTACTGACTTAAATAATATCCAGGTATATTTTGAAAATACGTCTACGATTTCTACGGACAGAATGGTAGTAGCTTTTGATGAGGTAACATATCCAAGCAAATGGATTTTTAATAATCAAACTAATTTCTATTTTGAACTACCTGCCTCAAACATTGGCAATTATCTCGTAATCGACCAGTTTAATTACGGAAGTACAGCTCCGGTTTTATTTGATTTAAACTCAAACAAAAGATATACGGGTGATATCAGTACCCCGGGCAAAGTAAAATTTGCTCTTCCCCCATCAAATGATACTTTAAGAAAGTTTGAATTAGTGAGTGAAGATCCTTCAGTAATTAAGAATGTCACTTCATTTCAACAAAGAAACTTTTTAAATTTTGGCCTCGCTGCCAACCAGGGCGATTACCTGATCATCAGTAACCCACTCCTTTATACAAGTTCCGGCGGTAGCGATAACGTTGATTTGTATAGCCAATACCGGCATTCAACAGCCGGCGGGGGCTATAATACCAAAGTGATTGATATTAATCAACTGGTAGATCAGTTTGCTTACGGTATCAAAAAACACCCTTCTTCTATAAAAGATTTTATTCAATATGCTGTAAATACTTTTTCCGTTAAACCTAAATACGTTTTCCTTATTGGAAAAGGGATCCAGTATGATGAATACACAATTAACCAAAGCAGCCAGTATGCAGATAAACTCAACCTCGTGCCTACGTTTGGAGCCCCGGCTTCTGATGTTTTATTGGTATCGCCTTACGGAAGTATTGTGCCGAGTGTTCCCATTGGAAGGCTATCAGTTGTATCAGGAGACGAAATTGGTAATTATTTAGAAAAGGTAAAAGAATATGAGCTGGCAGAGAAGTCAACTAACCAAACGTTAGCCAATAAATTATGGATGAAGAAGGTTGTTAATATCGTCGGCGGTAAAGACAGTTCAGACAATGATCTTTTCGGATATTACATGAATCTTTATAAAAACATTATTGAAGACACGTCGTATGGTGCTAATGTTGAAACATTTTCGAAATCTTCGAGTGCTGCAGTACAATTAATAGCCAGCCAGAGGATTAGCGATTTGTTCAACAGCGGAATAAGTATGCTGGCCTATTTCGGGCATTCTTCTGCCAATATCCTTGAATTCAATTTAAGCGATCCTACAGAATATGATAACCAGGGGCGTTATCCGTTTTTTATGGTGAGCGGTTGTACTGCCGGCAATAATTATATTTATGATACGCTGCGCATACTTCAAAACGCAAAGTCTATTTCGGAAAATTTCGTTTTATCCAAAGAAAGAGGAAGCATCGGTTTTTTAGCCAGTTCACACCTGGGAATCCCTCCCTATCTCAACAATTACAACCTGCAAATGTTTCATGAGCTAAGTGATAAAAATTACGGCGCACCCATCGGCAATGACATACAGAATTCCATTAAAAATCTTGGAGGTAATAATCTGTCATTAGACTTTTTCACCAGGATGAATTTGGAAGAGATGTCGCTGCATGGTGATCCTGCTATTACCATCAACCCGCAACCGAAGCCGGATTATGCAATAGAAGATCAGAACGTGGTGCTCAACCCACAGTTTATTTCTATTTCAGAGAAAAATTTTAACCTGAAAGCTACCGCGTACAATCTCGGCAAAGCCGTCAGTGATTCAATCATTTTCCAGGTGAAAAGAACTTATCCTAACGGCAGCAGTGATGTGGTTTTAAGAAAAAAAATAAAGGCTATTTATTATTCTGATTCAATTGAAATTTCAGTGCCTATTATCTCGTCCCGCGACAAGGGATTAAATAAAATAACGGTTTCTATCGACGCAGATAACCAGGTGGATGAAATGTCTGAAAGTAATAACAGTGTTACCAAGGAATTTTATATCTATGAAGACGAAGCGCGACCGGCTTATCCGACTGATTTTTCTATTGTAAGTGTAGCCAACCAAAAGCTTTTTGCTTCTACATCCAATGCAGCGAGCACACCAAAAGATTACGTGATGGAAATGGATACCACCATCTTATTTAATTCTCCTTTTAAAATTACGAAGACAGTGAACCAGGCTGGCGGCATCATTACTTTTGATCCGGGGATAACGCTAACAAACAATACCGTTTATTATTGGCGGGTTTCAGTAAAGCCTGCGTCAGGTTCAGCTTCTGATTATCACTGGAATACTTCATCTTTTATTTACTTGTCCGGGAGTTCGGAGGGAGCCAACCAATCCCATTATTACCAACAATTGTTTTCAGATACCCAGCATGTTCATCTTGATAGCACGAGAGTATGGAAATTTGCAACAATAAATAACTACCTGGAATCCAGGAATGGCGTGTTCCCTACAGCGTCTTCCGCCGGGTCAGATTGTACTGCCGGAGTTAATGGCGTCAATTTCACAAGCGGAATTTGTCCTAATGGAATAAATAATGTTGTGATATTCAACGTGGTTAATCCGATAACGCTACAGTACTGGCAGAACACGCTAAACCAACCAGGATTAAGCGGTAGTTTGTCCACCTGTATACCAAGCAGGCAGCCCAATTTTGCTTATAACGTTTCTACCCAAAGCGGAAGGAAGGCTGCGATGGATTTTCTTGATTCTATTCCTGACAATGACTTTGTTTTCGTGAGAAATATTACCGGGCCTGATTCTTCGGCTGATGTTTTTGCAGCACAATGGGCGGCAGACACTACAACATTTGGCGCGGGTAACTCTCTTTATCATCGCTTAAAATCACAAGGTTTTGTTTTAATCGATTCTTTCTATCGGCCGAGGGCTTTTTCCTTTATCTATCAAAAAAACAACCCGGAATTTGGGCCAGGGTTTGAATTTACCAATGGAATTACTGACGTAGTTGACTACAAAAAAGGCTTTATTACCCCGGATACGTTAGGATATATTACTTCACCTGTATTTGGTCCTGCCATCTCATGGAAACAGATGCATTGGCGCGGTTCCAGCCTTGAAACCAACTCACCTGATAATCCTTCTGTAGAAATAATAGGAATTGATACGGCCGGAAATAAAACAACACTTTTTAACGTAAATAAAAATCAGCAGGATGTTGATATTTCGTCCGTGAATGCAACACGATATCCATACATGCAATTAAAGATGCGAAATGTTGATAGTTTGAATTTTACGCCCTATCAACTTTCTTACTGGAGATTAAATTACCAGGCGCCACCTGAAGGTGCTCTAGCTCCTAATTTATATTTCATTTCCAAGGACACACTGGAACAAGGAGAGATATTACATTTTGGTATTGCATTTCAAAATATCAGCCCGGATGCGTTTGACAGTATGAAGGTAAAATTGACGGTGATAGATAATAACAATGTCACCCATGTTCTTTCAATTCCAAGGCAAAAACCTTTGGTATCGGGAGATACAATTAAAATAAATTATGACCTTGATACAAAAAACTTTCCTGGCCTTAACACAATTTTCATAAGTTTTAATCCCGATAATGATCAACCTGAACAGTATTTGTTTAACAACTTCCTCTACCAGAATTTTTATGTAAGAACCGATAATTACAATCCTGCCATGGATGTAACATTCGATGGAGTTCATATTTTAAATAAAGACATCGTATCTGCAAGGCCACACATTTTAATAAAATTGAAAGATGAAAATAAATCACTGGCTTTAAACGATACGTCGCTGCTAAAAGTGCAGATTCAATATCCGGACGGATCTTTAAGAACCTATCATTTTGATAATGATACAATGAAATTTACGCCGGCAAACCTGGCAACAGGAGAAAACACGGCTTCCATTGATTTAACGCCGGCATTGAGTGGCGAAGATGCTCAATATGAATTAATCGTTTCCGGAAAAGACGTGGTTGGAAATGAAGCGGGCAAAATTGATTATCATATAGATTTCAGGGTGATTAGCAAACCAATGATCTCAAATATGTTGAATTATCCAAATCCATTTACCACCTCTACAGCATTTGTTTTCACTATCACAGGGTCTGAAATTCCTCAAAATATCCGCATTCAAATTCTCACCATTACGGGTAAAGTTATAAGGGAAATTACACAAGACGAATTAGGACCGCTGCATATCGGTAGAAATATTACTGACTTTAAATGGGACGGAACGGATATGTATGGGCAAAAAGTGGCAAACGGGGTTTATCTATACCGTGTGCTTACCAACCTGAATGGTAAATCAATGGATAAGTTCAAAGACCAGGGAGATAACACTGATAAATTCTTTACCAAAGGATACGGCAAAATGTATTTGATGCGATAATATTTTGTTTTCAAAATATCACGGCCGCCCCCAGGTGGCCGTTTTTTATTTTTGAAAGATATTGAAAGAAAAATTATTAAAATAACTTCGTCCACTATGAAAGAAAACAATGTATACGATGTGATAGTAATTGGCGGAGGCCCTATTGGCCTTGCCTGCGCCATAAGAGCAAAAAAAGCGGGATTGAAGTATGTGATCCTCGAAAAAGGCGTGCTGGTTAATTCACTATTCAATTACCCGGTAAATATGACGTTTTTCAGCACCAGTGAACGTTTGGAGATCGGCGGTGTTCCGTTTGTGAGCAACAACAATAAACCAACAAGAAGCGAAGCTCTGGAATATTACCGCAGAATTGTTACCTCTTTTGACCTGGATATTCACCTTTTTGAAAAAGTGCTTGAAGTAAAAAAATCAGGGAAAAATTTTAAAATAAAAACTTCAAGGAGTGATTATAAAACTTCGAATGTGGTAATGGCGATGGGTTTTTACGACATTCCTTATTTGCTGAATGTAAAAGGCGAAAACCTTCCAAAAGTGAAACACTATTATGACGACCCGCATTTTTATGCTTTTCAAAATGTGTTGGTGGTAGGTGCCGCTAATTCTGCAATTGATGCAGCCCTTGAAACCTGGCGCAAAGGCGCAACTGTAACGATGGTCATCCGTGGGGATAAAATAAGCGACCGTGTGAAATACTGGGTAAAACCTGATATTGATAACAGGATAAAAGAAGGTTCTATAAAAGCTTATTTCAACTCAGAAATAAAAGAAATAAGAGAACATGAAGTGGACATTCAAACACCGGACGGAGTCGTGACCGTTAAAAATGATTGGGTACTTGCGATGACAGGATACAAACCAAATCTGAATTTTCTGCGTGATGCAGGCGTAAAAATATCTGACGACGATGTCTGCAAACCTGATTATAGCGAAAAGAATTACGAAACCAACGTAAAAGGAATTTACCTGGCAGGTGTAATCTGCGGCGGAATGAATACACACCGGCTATTTATCGAAAACTCACGGGTGCACGCAGAAAAAATTATAAAGGATATCGTCGGTAAAAAGAAAAAACTAAAGAATTAATGTTTAGTTCTTTTCTCCCGCTCCATAATGGCGTGGCATTTTTTTTCATTGGTAACATAGGTGAAATGGGTTGAAAAAAAACCAATAACGATCGCAATACCGATCATGAGATAGATCAGGTTAGGTCCACCGGTTTGCCATAAATTGGTAAACAGCTTTAAGAGAAAAAAAATAACGAGGAACGCAACTACTGTCCATGCAAAAGTGAACAGTAAGTAATATTTCCATTTCGGCCCGCTTTTCTGCTCGCGCCACTGCTCAATAAAACGTCTTTCCGCATTTGTTATCATAGGTATACTTGTATTGCATTGGGTTTTAAACTATTTTCTATCAACAGTAAACAAACAAATAATCGCGTTTATTATTCTGCCATCATTTCTTTTGCCACGTTTATCACATCTTCCATGTTGGGTTTGGCAAAATAATCTCCATCACTTCCGTAAGAAGGCCTGTGAGCCTTTGCTGAAAGAGTTCTTGGTGATACATCCAGCCAGCGGTAGCCGCCCTGTTCCTCCATGATTTTGTTGAACATAAATGCAGAAGCGCCGCCAGGGACATCTTCGTCGACAAAAAGTATCCGATTTGTTTTCTTCAACGAATCAAGTACTGAGTGATGAATATCAAATGGTAATAACGTTTGTACATCAATTACTTCGCAACTGATATCCATTTTTTCGAGCTTTTTGGCCGCCTCCATAATAATTCGCAACACAGAACCGTAAGAAACAATTGTTATATCAGTGCCTTCTCTTATAATTTCAGGAACACCCAAAGGCACTCTGTATTCCAGTAAATTGGCAGGTAACCTTTCTTTAAGGCGATACCCGTTTAAGCACTCAACCATCAAAGCCGGATCATTACTTTGCAATAGTGTGTTGTACATGCCAACAGCCTGTGTCATATTCCTGGGCACACAAACGTACATACCTCTTAATGCATTTATAATCATTCCCATCGGCGATCCGCTGTGCCATATTCCTTCAAGCCTGTGGCCACGGGTACGAACAATGAGCGGAACGCTTTGCTGGCCTTTTGTTCTGTAATGAGTAGTGCATACATCGTCACTCAGAGGTTGCAGGCCAAATAGCAGATAATCCAGATATTGTATTTCAGCGATAGGTCTCAAACCCCTAAGGGCCAGCCCAATGCCCTGTCCCATAATAGTAAGCTCGCGAATGCCTGTATCAAAAATTCTTTCCTCACCGTACTTTGCCTGTAGCCCGCTAAAACCCTGGTTAACATCCCCAATATGCCCGAGATCTTCACCAAAAGCTATCACCTTTTTATTAGTGGCAAATAACTGGTCAAAATATTTATTCAATACTTCAAATCCATTTACCATCTCTGCGTCTTCCGGAATATCGGCTGCAACCGCGGCAACTTTTAAGGCTGATTTTGGTCCTTCATTATAAAGATAAGTGTCAAATATTTCTTTATTCGTCGCTTTTAATCTTGTATAAAACTCTTTCACTTCTTCCAGTCCATCAGAGGCCGACGCGTCGTTAATTACAGACGCAAGGGTATGCATAACATCCCTGCGTAAAGGTTCCCGCAAAGATGAAAGATCTGTGATGTATTTTCTTACGGGCCCGTCATTTTCTACAGAGGAAGCATATTTTTCCAGCAATTTTACCGTTTCACTTACCTGGTTTTTTATCGGTGTAATATATTTATGCCATGCATGTTGCTTGCTTTCTTTTACAAAATGTTTGGCGTTATTCTCGATGTCATTTAATTCCTCTTCAGATGCAAGAGAATTCTCTATTATCCAGTCGCGCATTTGTTTTTTACCATCCCATTCTTTTTCCCATTCCAGGCGCGCAGGACTTTTGTAACGTTCATGGCTACCCGAAGTTGAATGTCCTTGTGGCTGGGTGAGCTCTTCCACATGAAACAATGCAGGGGTGTGTGTTTCGCGAATATTTTTTATCGCTTCATCAAGGATTTCACACATGCCTGCATAATCCCATCCTTTCAGCTTATAAATATTTATGCCATTGGTGCCATCCTTCTTTTGCAAACCACTCATCGCTTTTGAAATAGACGATTTGGTGGTTTGGTATTTTTTGGGAACAGATATCCCATAACCATCATCCCAAACAAAAACTGCAAGCGGAATTTGCAAAACGCCGGCTGCGTTCATCGCCTCCCAAAAGTGACCTTCGGAGGTAGCCGCATCACCGATTGTACAAAAGCAAACCTCATTTCCGTTATCGCTTAAATTTTCGAATTCCTGTGACAGGTCAACGTCTCTGAAAACCTTTGAGGCAAAAGCAAGCCCCAGGGCACGTGGCATTTGGCCTGAAGTAGGCGCTATATCCGCCGAAATATTTTTTCGATGAGCAAGATCAAGCCAATTTCCATTTTCATCCACAAATTTTGTGGCAAAGTGCGAATTCATTTGTCTTCCGGCACTAAATGGATCATTTTTCAAATCCGGGTCAGCATATAATTGGGCAAAAAACTGTTCTATAGTTGCCATTCCACTCGCAAACATAAAAGTCTGGTCCCGGTAATATCCGGCCCTGAAATCGCCGGGCATAAAAAACTTTGCCATAGCTACCTGTGCCACCTCTTTCCCGCCTCCAAAAATGCCAAACTTTGCTTTGCCGGTAAGCACCTCTTTCCTGCTCAATAAGCTTGTTTCACGGCTTTCGCACACCACCCGGTAATCTTTCAATACTTCCTCCCTGAACTTTTCAAATGAAAGGTTTTCCAAAAGGCTTTCTTCACTGATTTGATTGATATCCATGTGCGCAAAAATATTAATTATGATCGATGAATGTTAAAAATCTAAAGACGCTATCACAATTTGCAACCATATATGGCGTTTTAGTATCTTTGAAACCGTATTTACTTATAAAATGAAAAAATTTCTTACAGTTATTTGCTTTCTCTCTTTTGCTGCTCTGGCAAACGCCCAAACAGGTGTCACTAAAGTAAGCAAAAAGAATAAAACCGCCACAACAAAATCTACTGCAAAAGTTGCCGTCGCTGAAAATCCATCAGAAAGCCTTTTATTAAAAGAGACTGAGTTTGATTTTGGAAAAATCCCACAAGGAAAGCCGGTAACGCATGTGTTTGAATTTACCAATACCGGAAACACTCCCCTGGCGCTGGATAACGTGCAGGCAAGTTGCGGATGCACAACCCCGGTGTGGACTAAAGATACTGTGGCCGCAGGGCAAACCGCCGTAATAAAAGTAGGATACAATGCGGCAAACGAAGGCCCTTTTACAAAGCCGGTAACCATCACTTTTAATGGTACCCAAACAAAACAAATTATTATTAAAGGAGAAGTTTGGAAAACGCCCGTTACTTCTGCTCCGCTTAATACAGCATTAAACACTTTAAAAAACGAACAATAAATTAAAAAACCACAACATGAAAAAGTTATTATTAGCCGTACTGGTTTTATCATCTGCAAGTTTATTCGCTCAAAAGAAAGCAGACGATATTGCCAGGTTAAATACAGAAACCTATGATTTTGGTAAAGTGAAGCAAAATACACCTCCTACTGCTACCATCACCGTTACCAATATTGGAACTGAACCGTTGATCATTGAGCAGGCAACGCCTTCATGCGGATGTACCGTTTCTGATTATACCAAAGCGCCGATTGCGCCAGGGAAAACGGGAACCATCACGGCTACTTACAATGCAGCAGCATTAGGCCCGATCAATAAAACATTAACTGTAAAATTTGCCGGCGCCGATGATCCGAAATTTGTAAAGCTGACAGGTGAAGTATTAACTCCGGACGCTTATGCCGCATACGAAGCAGCTCATCCTACCGCAAAAAAAAATAAGAAAGAAAGTAGCCCTGCAAAATCTTAATAAAATATTTCAAATTCAAAAGCCCTTCGCCAGTGAAGGGCTTTTTTGTTGGTTACATTAAAGCCATTGTAAAACAAAAATGCTGTTTATTCGTTGGTTTACTGTAATCCTTCAGTCTCCAGGCGAAAGAAAATAATTTACCGTTAAATCGTTGGGCTTATTAAAAATTTCTTTATTTTAGTCATCAAAAAATAAAGTCCCCCTGTAGAAACAGGGGAACTCTTTAACGTATTGCTTGATATGAGACTCTTTAAATAAACGTTGTGCTGATTCACAGCTTTCTACGGTTCAATCTTGACTTTTTAAACGGATTATTATTTTATTAACCCATTTGTTACACAAACTTATACCGGGAAAGGTGACCCTCCTAATTAAGTTTATGTTACTTATATCATTGCAGACACCCGAATTTATTTTTAAAACTCTTTACCAATAAGGGTTTTAAAAGAAAAGTATCATGATGCCCAATACCTTTTTTCGATTCCCTTTTTTGTGATTATTAGCATTTATCGTTCCAAAAATAGTCTCAACATCAAAAATTTTATTAAAATGGATTAACCGGCAGTGTTTTCTCTCAATTTTAAAAGAATTTTTTCAAACACCGTTACCTGCTATAGAAGACATATTGGTTTATAACTGCATACCAGCCTCGATGGTTTTGTTGACGGCTGCGAAGAGGGAACCATTGGATCAAACCGGATAATGAAATGCTTGAGCTCGTAAGAGCTATTACAGATAATGCCCATACTAATTCGGACAGACCGGTTACATAGGAAAGATGCAGCGGGACAATAAACCTAAAACCTTAACGATTGACATTTTTGAATGTGGCGTAAACGCCCTTTACTATTCTGTCGCAGGATTAAAATTATATATTGGCTGATCTGTTTATACAGGGTAACGAAAAAGCGAAGACAGAACCTTCCCCTTCTTTACTCCGAACGTAAATTTTACCGCCCTCTCTTTTGATGATTTCTGAGGAGATATATAAACCTAATCCAATACCAGGGAAAGTATTTTTGACGTGTGTATCTATCCTGAAAAATTGTTGAAAGATTTTCTCAACATTTTCTTCCTTAATCCCGATACCAAAATCCTCTATTTCGCAAAAAACTTCATCGCCCTTCCGAAAGGTTCGCACCATTATTTTGTCCGCATCGGGAGAATATTTATTGGCATTATTAACAAGATTGGTAAGTGTTTGTTCAATTTTCTCTCTGTCCGAATTTACATAAGTGTTATTTGCACCCAGGTTTAAATCAATTTGTTTTGACATGGTAAGTTGCAGATCATGTACTATTTCTCCTACCATTTTATCAAATCCAAATTCTGAATCATTTAACTGCAACCGCCCGGAGATCATCTTGGTGGCGTCCAGCATGTCATTGATCAGGTTCGTCAGCTTTTGTACATATTTATCCAGTTTGGATATAATAGCAAGTTCAGCCTTATCTCCCTTTACTGTCAACATTTCTTCCAAAACCTGGGTGTAGGCCTTAATGGTAGTAATGGGCGTTTTAAGCTCGTGGCTGGCAACCCCAATAAAATCATCCTTTTGCTTGATAAGATATTTTAGGTCGGTGATATCAATGGCAACGCCAATAACCCTGGTATACTTTCCTTCCTCATTTTTATGCATTACACCATCCACCCTGATCCATCTTACTGATTTATCTTTCCTGATAATTCTTGACTCAAATTGAAGGCGGCCCGTTTGCCTGACTATTTCAAATGCTTTATCTCTGATTGCCTTATCCTCCGGATGAATCAGTGCCACATAATCCATATGGCCTCTTGCATCAGGAAAACCGAATATCTCATCATACCTTTCAGAAGTGACCAGTTTTCCGGATTCCAGATCAAGGTCAAACGTACCAATGTCTGCAGAATTAATGGCAAGTCGCGCTCTTTGCTCTGCGATTTCAATTCTATGGCGGGCCTCAATTTCTTCTGTTACTTCAACGGCTACTGCCAGAATACCGGATATGCCTCTGTCTCCTTCTTTTAATGCCTGGTAAATAAAGTTAACATACACATCTTCTAATTTCCCGTTGCGAAACAGGTGTAATTTTAATTCGGAAGCGGCATAGCTTTCACCTGTGGCAACCACATTGGCAAGTATTTGCTCAAACCCCTGTCCGCTTGCCGCAGGCACCCCTTCAAAAATGGGCTTATTTATGACATCCTCATAATTCCTTCCCCATAACTCAAGCATTTTTTGGTTTACCGTTTCGACTACCATCGAATCACCCCGAAAAATACACATTGCCACCGGCGCCTGCAATATCATATTCTTCAATGTTTTTTCACTTTCTGCAAGTTTTTGGGAAGCAACCACTTTTTCCGTCGTTTCGTTACAAACCACCAGTACACCGTTTATTTTACCGCAATCATCTCTTACCGGGCTGTAACTGAAAGTCCAGTATACATCTTCGAGATGCCCGTTTCTGTAGATGGGAATTAATTGATCCTCCTGCCAAACAGATTCTCCCTCTAACACCTGCTGAATTAAGGGATAAATAACCGGCCATATTTCAGGCCAGCAATCAATGCCTTTTTGCCCAAGTGCCTTTGGGTGTTTTCCCTCAACACCAAAGCTGGGTCGATAGGCATCATTATAAAACTGCACCAGGTCATCGCCCCACCACAAAAACATGGGAAATTTTGAAGAAAGGATTACGGAAACGAGAATAAGGAGGCTTTGAGGCCATCCAGCAATTGGCCCTACAGGTGTTTCATCCCAATTGAACGAACGGGTTAGTTTTCCTAACTCTCCTCCGCCTTGTAAAAAAGAATAGGGATCCGTAACAGAGCCTTTTGCTGAGTCCACAAAAATGTTTTGACGTTATATATTCACAAATATAACGCTGAATAGTAATCATAAAACTACCATAGTTACATAAATAAAAATTGCATGTATTTGTTCGTTTACTGTGAACGTTATCTGTAAAAGTATGTCATGACTTAAGCTAAAGAATATTACCCTGGCGCATTAAAATATGGCGGTATTTATTAAAAATACCATTTTTGGTAACGAAGCCAAGATAAACATTGTTGGCGCCGGTAACCGGCAAAATACGGGTATCATGACTGTCCATAATTTGCATCACATCATACATGGATGTATTAACATTTACTACCCTGTCAGGAGGTTGGGCAATATCTTTTATAAGGCGAATATGGTCTTCGGGATTCGGGCTTACAAGGAGTTCCAGCAGATCGTCGCTGAACAGGATGCCGGTTAGCACGCCCTCTTTCGTCACAACCGGGAATACGTTTTTGGTGGTATGAACAATATCAGCGCTGCGGCTTTCAGGTGTATCATCCGGCCTGAGTATGACAAAATCTTTTTCAATAAGATATTTTAATTTGATCCTTCTTAAAATGCCATGCTCTTTGTTTTCCTGCGATACAAGTGTTCCCTTCGCAGCGAGGTCAAAAGTATAAATAGAATATTTTACGATCCCTTTATTGATAAAATACGAAATAGCCGAAACCATCATCAGCGGCACCATCATCACATATCCGCCTGTAATCTCTGCTGCCAGGAAGATTCCCGTTAAAGGAGCATGCATCACCCCGCTAATTGAAGCGGCCATCCCGGCGATAATAAAATTGGTAATATTCAGATGAACCATTCCTGTCTGGTTCAAACCAAAAGAAAATACAAAACCTAATAATCCCCCGACTACCACGCTTGGGCCAAACATGCCACCATTTCCCCCGCTTCCCATTGTGATTATTGAGGCAAAAGTCTTACCAATCAGTGTAAAAATGGCAAATATCAAAAGCGCCCATGAAAGATCCTGGTAATCTGAAAAGATGCTGTTGGCCAGTAATGATTTAAAATTACCATCCAGCAATTTTTGAATCGTAATATAACCTTCGCCATATAATGCTGGAAGCAGAAAGATCATGATGCCCAATGCTATTCCTCCAATAAATACTTTATTGTATTGGTTTTTTATTTTATCAAAAACACTTCCCAACCGGAAATTTAGTTTGCTGAAATACACGGAATAGATTCCCACGATAATGCCTAAAACAATATAGTACCAGAAGGCATCAATCAACCATCCTCCGCGTGCAACCAGCACAAAAAGAGGCTCTTTATAAATCAGTTGAGAGATGACAGATGAAAACGCAGAGGCTATCAATAAAGGAATGACGGCAGGAATTGTGAATTCGGGCATAATCACTTCAATCGCGAAGATCATCCCCGCAACAGGGCTATTGAATGCGCCCGAAATACCCGCAGCAGCACCACAAGCCAGCAGCAAGGTGGTTTCCCTGTAATTCAACCCAAAAAAAAGGCCGATATTGGAGCCGATCGAAGAACCACTGGCTACGGCAGGCGCCTCCAACCCTGCAGAGCCCCCCAGCCCCACAGTGAGTGCGCTTGAAATTACCTGGCTGTAAATATTATGAAAATCCAGTTTGCTGGAGTTGTGCGAAATATTATAGATAATAGATGAAATTCCATGCTGAAATTTACTTCTTCTGATAAAAGTGCGAACATATAAAACGGTAAGAAAAATCCCTATCAGCGGGAAGAGTAAATAGAGATAATATTTATATTTCCACTGAAGATCGTTTTGCAAAAAGCTGGCCACATAATGGGTTAATTCTTTTAAAACAGATGAGGCGATGCCGCCCATTATCCCTACTACCGAGGCCGCTATAATTAAAAAATTGGAATTGGAAATTCTTCGTTTACGCCACTGATTGATTGCTTCTATATATTTTAGCAGCTTTTCGTACATTTTTGAGCTGTAGACAACAAATTTTAGGTTAAAATATGCGCGAAGGTAATTACAAAAAAGGTATGATGAAAACTATCTGCTGTATAATACGGCAGGCAAGGAATTGCAGGATTTGGATTTTAAAAACAGGGATCAGGATTTGCTTTTGATCTCAAAAGAAAAAGAAGACCCTTTCCCTTCATCACTGTCAAAAAAAATGCGGCCTTCGTGTCGCTTGATAATCTCAGAAGATATATAAAGACCTAGACCCATTCCCGGAAAGGTATAATTACTTTTTCCTGATACACGGAAAAATCTTTTGAAAATATTATGATGTTCTTCCCTGGGAATCCCGATCCCTTCATCCTGCACACACAACTGTACCCTATTGTTTTCGCAAAACGTTTTGATAATTATTTTTTCACCATCGGGCGAATATTTAATTGCGTTGGAAATAAAATTAACAACCACTTGCCCTATGCGGTTCCGGTCTCCTTTAACCGGGTCGCAATCATTGAGTGATAAAATAATTTTATGAGACTTTGTGGTTCGCTGCATTTCCTCGGCTATTTCTTTCACCATCTCATTGAAGTCGAACTCGCACATTTCAAAAACAAGTTCTCCTTTATCGATTTTTGTCACATCAAGCAGATCAACAATTAGTGTGGTCAATTTATCCACCTGCTTATCCATTTTAGAAAGCATTTCCACTGCCTGCTGGTTATGCTCCTCATCAAACGTGGATTGAAGTATTTGAGTGTAAGCCTTCAGGCTCGTAACGGGCGTTTTAAGTTCATGGCTGGCAATGCTGATAAATTCATCCTTTTTTTTGTCGGCTTTTATTCTTTCCTCTATATCTTTTTTTACTTCTTCATATAGTTTTGCATTTTCCAAAGTGAGCGCTATCCTGTTGCAAAAATCTTTTGCAAAGTTCAGATCTGTTTCATCATATAAATTCTGCGGGGTGCAAGATATAAATGATACCACGCCGGTTACTCTTCCTTTAATCTGCATGGGTATTGCCATTACTGACGTGATGGAAAGTTCTTTTAAAATTAGGCGTTGTTCTTCATCAGCCGCGCCTTCTGTAATTATCTCTTCTGTGATTTCAGGAATTAATAATGCTTCGCCTGTTCTGATGGTATACCCTACAGAACCCTTGCGCGGATCATTCACTTCTATCGGATGGGTTTTCCGGTAGGCTTCTGCCCATTTTACTTTTTCAGGGTCTGAATGGCCCATTTTTAAAAGATGGGCAAAACCGTCGTCACGCAATTCGTTGATGACGAGCCAATCAGTAAATGAAGGAATAAGCAGTTTTATTATTTTATCCAGTGCTTCGTTAGTATCGTGGGTTGCGGCAAGTTCTTCGCTGGCCTGGTTCAAAAACCTCAATAAATTTTCTGATTTCTTGATTTCCGTAATGTCCCTGGTAAAACAACGCGTATGGGTAAATTTCCCGTCTTCATAATATATGTTGCAACTTAACAACACTTCTTTCGATGAGCCGTCTTTGCAAATGATCTTTGCGGGCGCGTTTATCAATTCACCATCGCTTCTGAGTTTGGCAGAAAGATTATCAATATAATCTGAATCGTGAAAAAATTTTTTTGCCGGCTGGCCAATATATTCATGTTTTTCATAGCCAAACAATTCGAGTTCAGCTTTGTTGGCATAAAGTACAATACCTTCACTATCCACCAGGTGGATACCAACAGGTGATTCGTCAAGAAAACTTTCAAGGTTCTCTTTACCCCCTTTTGAAGAGGAATCATCAAATCCACTTTCAAGATACATTAGGGACCGGGTTTTAAGACTTTTTAAAATTAGGAAAAAATAGCGTGAAACGCCTACTGCTATTTACAAATAATCCTTTACATTTAGATTCCTTTTTCTGTTCCTATAGTAAAACATATTTTTTCAGCTACCTTTTATTAATTTTTTAACTTTTTTCCGGCTTCGAATTAACGGAAATTGGATGGATAGAAATTTGTAGCAAAGTTTTTGTTTGTAACAAAATCGTTTCAATAAAATTATGCTTAAACCTCATTTACAAAAAAGGCTGGACGAAAAGTGGAATAATTGCTGGCCTGTTAGTGATTTAAGACCACTGGCGCTGCTGGACCTCATAAGTTATTTGTTTTTTATAAAAAAACTGGACGATTGGGACTTGATTCACAAGAAAGTGAAAGAAGCTTCATTGGAAAATTTTGTTTATACAAAGGAAATAGAAGAGTTTGCCTGGAGCAAGCTTCAAAACCTGGAAGCAAGGCAAATACAACATCTTTTTAATAAGGAGCACGGCGTAATTGACCTGATGAACAATTACAGCCATCTTAATGCTTTGTACAGTGATTTTTTTAAAGCGCCATTATTGATAGACCCCACACCAAAGCTTATTTTCAATTCGATTGAAATCATCAATATTATAGAAACGAGCGATAAAATAAGCCAGGGCGCCATAGTCGAATATCTGTTCAGCAAATCAAAATTGACCGCGCAAAACGGCCACGAGTTTTTGCCCGAACATATTGCAAATTTGATAGTATCCCTCGCCGAACCCCAACCTGGCGACGTGATCTCAGATCCCAGTGCCGGCAACGGAAGCCTCCTGATTAACACCTACAGGTACATTGCAAACACTGAAAATAATACAACGCCCGACTCTTCCAATAAATTTGTTGAAACAAATATTAACGGAGTAGAATCGGATTTAATTCAATTAAGGCTTGCCGCGATGAATATGGTGCTTCATGGAATTAAAGATCCTAAAATCCGTTTTACGCCGCCTGGTAAAGACAGTATAAAACGAAAGCCAACGCTCGTTATATCAAGTCTTCTTTTTTCAGATACCGGCGGCGGCGCTAACACTTCCGAAACCGGAAAATCAGAAAAAGAAAATATACTATTAAATGAAATTGTTGAAAGCCTGGAGCAGGGTGGCCGCGCTGTAATACTTGTTCCGCAGTATATATTAAATACCGATAACCCGGCTGTTGTAAAAACAAGAAAAACTATTATCGAGCATTTCAATCTGGAAGCCGTAATTACACTCGCTGCAAGGAATGATTCATTGTTTTCAAATGCAAGTGTACTTGTTTTTAATACATCCCATTCTACAACTGAAAATACCTGGTTTTGCAAATGGGGAACCAAGAAGAAAAAAACACTCAACGAAACATTAAGCAATAATGGTAATGTAAATGACGATTTTGATGCAAACGAAGTAAAAAATATTTTGCATAAATGGAGAAACAGAAAAGAGAATCAAAAAGACCCTTCCAGGAATTCTTTCGTCATTTCAGCAAACTATATTAAAACCAATAATTACCATTTAAATTTTAATGACTATAAATTAATACGCCAGCAAGAACCGGTACTTAGTGAGAATAACGATATAAATGACGATGAACCAAAAACCGTGCTTGCCGCAAAAAAAGAAAACCTCCATGAATTTTTTGAAACAAGCGCTCCATTGGCCGAAGAGAAAAAACGGCGAAAACTTGCACCGGTTTTTATTATTTTGTTTATTTTAATTTTAGCGGGCGGAGCTTGTTACTGGTTTTATTTAAGAGACAATCACCTTCATTTATATACGAGAAAAACATTCCCCGATACAGGCAGTCAACTTAAAGTAACTAATGCGCCGGGCGAGCCGGAGATTGACACAACGACAGACATCAACAACACCCAGCCAAACTCAACGATACCGGCTATTTCAAAGAATCAGACAAACGAAACTCCGCCTTCGGCAAAAAGTGAAACAACGAAATACACGGTAATAAATAAAGCCTGGTTTCATTACCAGCCTGATTCAAGCACACGCAAACCGCTTTTCCTGGAACCGAGGCAGGATATTATTTTAACGCCAAAAGAGGAAAAGAACGGATTTGTTTATGTTGTTTACATCAACAGTAAAGGCGGAGCCACACATGGCTGGCTGGACAAAAAAGATTTAGAAGCAGTCGAATAAAGCACTAAAATTCGTTTATGCATACACGTTATACAACGCTTTTAAATTAAGAATTGACAAAAATTGTTGTTTTACTACAACAAATCATAATTTAGCTGTATAAAAGAATGCCGTGTTGCAAATAAGCGAATTATTTATTTACCCTGTAAAATCTTTGCATGGAATTCCCGTGCAATCAGCAAACTTAACAGACCGTGGTTTGCAGCACGATCGCAGATTCCTTTTGGTTGATAAGCACAATCGATTCTTTACTCAAAGAGAATTTCCGGCGATGACTTTGCTCCACACTGCGATTGAAGAAAATCGACTATTGGTTTTTCATAATAAATCTTCTGTGAATACATTATCGGTGCCTTTGATTCCGCAACCGATGGCAGAAAGTTGTATGGTCAGAATCTGGGATGATGATTGCCAGGCGCAGTTTGTGAGTACAGAAGCTGACGAATGGTTTTCAACCATATTACAAACAGATTGCAGGCTGGTATATATGCCCGATACAAGCGAAAGAAAAGTAGATCCTGCATATGCAATGCAGGATGATATCACCAATTTTTCTGACGGCTACCCAGTCCTTATCATCGGGCAGGCGTCATTAGACGATCTCAACAGCCGTTTGCCGGAGCCTCTTTCTATGAACCGCTTTCGTCCCAATATTGTATTTACAGGTGGCGCTCCTTTCCGGGAAGATGGAATGGAACATTTCAAAATTAACCAGCTGGATTTTTATGGGGTTAAGCCCTCGGCACGATGTGTGGTAACCACCATAAACCAGGAAACCGGTGCTGCAGGAAAAGAACCTTTAAAGACACTTTCTTCTTATCGGTCAAAAAACAATAAAGTGTATTTTGGCCAAAATGTTTTGATGAGGGGCAAAGGCAAAATTCACGTGGGTGATACAATTGAAATCATTAAAGAGAAAGAACAATCTTTTTTATCCGCTTAAGCTATCTTCCAAAACAAATTGTTGCAGCCATTCTTTAGCTTCCACATCATCGGTAAAACTTTTTACCGGGATGGGCGGCGGTTTTAATGCAAAAAGAATATTCATGATAAATTTTGAAAGCCCTGGTTTCGAAATCATTGCCATTGCAGAATAAATTTCCGGTAATTGTTCAGTTGAAAATATACGCGTTGCTTTATCCGGCACCGGTGAGCTGGACAAATAAATTAATAGGGGAACACGCCGGTTTTTCGTTATCTCTTTTACCAGTGTCACGTTTCGCTTAATATTTTCCACCGTGCGCTTTGGGCTCTTGGAATGTGATACCAAAATTCCATCATCAAACCAATAGGTTGCTATTTCTCCTTCAAATATTTCCCTGTCTGTTGGTATACTCACACTTTTCATTTTTATTCATCTAATTATTAACTACATGGTTTCTTAAACTAAATTCTCTTCGCTTTTTTCGAAAATCAAGGTATTGTGTTTGTGGTAAAAAATAAAAACGAAAGAATATGAACTTACAAAAAAATATGGGACTTGCAGACAGAATCATCCGCCCGGTAGCAGCAGCGGCGATAATAACAGCATCATTTAATAAAAAAATTACAGGACCTCTGGCAACCGGTTTGCTTTTTTTATCAGGAATCTTTTTGATCACTTCCGCCACAGGTAGCTGTCCGCTCTATGAAGCGACGGGGATAGACAGCATAAGCGAACAGTAAATCCACAAATAACTTCTTTTTTTAAACAGGTCTTCATAAAAGAATCGCAACGTTTTCACATCATCGTGGTATTGCAATTTTATTTTTATTCCTCTATGTTTGTACCACTTTATCAAACAAAAAGATACCATCGCTGCTGATTTAAAATATACCAAATGTTTTTATCACCGTGATTGTCGCTCATTTTTTGTCATGAGAAACACATTGGTTGTATTTCTTCTTTTTATTACCGTCGCCTCAAAAGCACAATCTCATTACTGGCAACAGTATCTTCATTATTCGATTGACGTAAAATTGAATGACCAGGAAAAATCGATTTCCGGTTCAGAAAAAATTGTATATAAAAATAATTCGCCGGAAGCTCTTACCTATATCTGGTTCCATATTTATCCAAATGCTTATAAAGATAAAACAACAGCTTTTTCGCAGCAGATTCTCAATGATGCAGTACGAAAAAACCAATTAAAGAAAAAATTTTTAGGAGGATTTATCAGTGGTTTAAAATTTAAAGTAAATGGAACGGATGCCAAAACTGAACCGCATCCTCAATATAAGGATGTAATTAAACTCGTCCTGCCTCAGCCGCTACGATCCGGCGATTCTGTGATAATTTCAACTCCCTTCACCGTAAAGTTGCCGTTGTATTTTTCAAGATCCGGTTATAACAAAACTGAGTTTATGATTTGCCAGTGGTACCCAAAACCGGCTGTAGTTGACAAAAATGGCTGGCATGAGATGCCATATCTTGATGTAGGAGAATTTTATAGCGAATACGCTTCTTACAACGTCAAAATTACGATACCAAAGAGCTATGTAGTGGGTGCGACAGGTATTCTTTGCGATTCTTCTGAATCAAACATCTATAAAACTTTGGGTATTTATAATAATACAAATAGAAATAAAAAACCACGAATGTATCAACCATCGTCGGATACCGGGTATAAAACGCTGCTTTATCATGCAGACAGTGTACCTGATTTTGCATGGTTTGCAGACAAAAAATTTGTGATCGCGTATGACACGATGAAATTGAAATCAGGTTGCGTGATTGATGTATTTACTTTTTATCACTCGGGTGTGTGGACAAAAGGAATAGATTTTATTAAAGATGCAGTTAAACATTACAGCCATTGGATTGGTGAATATGGTTATCCCAGTGTACAGGCGGTTGAAGCACCCGGTAATGGCTGGGGCGGCGACGGCATGGAATATCCTACCATCACACTTATATCAATGCCGCATGCGGACAGCAGAACACTTGATGAGGTAATTACGCATGAAGTAGGACATAACTGGTTCATGGCCATGTTAGGAACCAACCAAAGAAATTTTGCCTGGATGGATGAAGGTTTGAATACCTACTTCGAATACCGTTATATGGCAGAAAAATACAGGACCAATGATTATTTTACCCCTGACCAGAATCCGAAATTAAAATACCTGGATGAAAAAAATTTTTTGGCTTCTGTTTACCGTGGATTATTATTAGCACCCATTTATCCGGCTATATCAACGCCTTCTCAAAGTTTTCAAAACAGCGATAATTATTTTTCCACTGAATATCAAAAAACGGCGGCATGGGTTTATTTACTGGAAGCCACCGTCGGAGAAGGTCAAATAGACAAAGCATTTCAATATTATTTCCGCCTATGGAAATTTAAACATCCACAGCCGGAAGATATGAAAGAGGCATTCGAACATTCCATTCATAAAAGTCTTAATGATTATTTTGGGTTATTGTATAAAACCGGCAGGTTAGTTAAATAAAAAGAACTCAATTGCATTTGTGTTATTTTGACACAAGCCGGCAGTAAACCAACAAAAAATATTATTTTTTATTCTGCCTGCCACAAAACCACTTGTATAAAAAGAGGATGGGAGTTTAAAGGATTCTACGTAAATTTATAATTCTTAAACACCGGCATTATAATAGTCACCTTGTCACCTTTTTAAATAACAAATTATGCCAGAATATACTCTTAACGTCAATAACAAAGATTACAAAATTGATGTTGATCCGCAAATGCCTTTGCTGTGGGCCATCCGGGATTACGTAGGATTAAAAGGAACAAAATTCGGCTGCGGCATTGCGCAATGCGGCGCCTGCACCGTTCACCTGGATGGAACACCCATCCGGTCATGCAGCTTCCCTGCATCGGCGGCGGCAGGCAAAAAAATCACCACCATTGAAGGTATTTCTGAAAACATTGATCATGCCGTACAAAAAGCATGGATCGAGATGCAGGTACCGCAATGCGGTTATTGTCAATCAGGACAAATAATGAGCGCAGTAGCTTTGTTAAAAAGCAAACCAAAGCCTACAGATGCGGATATTGACGCGGCCATGCAGGGAAATCTTTGCCGCTGCGGCACCTACCAACGCATTCGCAGCGCCATTCATCGCGCGGCGGAGTTGGTGTAAAGAACACGGATCCAATTTGTAACCTTTTTAATTCTCCATCATGGAACAAGTACTTTCAAAAATAAACCGCCGGCATTTTTTAAAAGTTACCGGCATCACGGGCGCAGGTTTTATCATCGGCCTGTCTTTAAAAGGCAAAGATGTAGTAAAAGCAGGCGAGATAGCTCCTTATGGGTTAACGCCTTTTGTTATGATTGAAAAAGACGGCACCATAACCATCTTTAATCCCAAACCTGAAATGGGACAAGGGACTTTTCAATCTATTCCTTCTTTAATTGCGGAAGAGCTGGAAGTTCCTCTTACAGGAGTTATTATTCAACAAACGGGTGGTGAAAAGAGATTTGGCCGCGGCCAATCAGCCGGCGGAAGCAGTTCCGTGCGTGGCAGTTATTTTGAATTAAGAAAAGTGGGCGCTTCTGCGAAAGAAATGCTGGTTCAGGCAGCAGCCAATGAGTGGAAAGTGCCTGTTTCGGAATGTTATGCAGAAGATGCAAAAGTGTATCATAAGCCTTCAGGCAAAAGTTTAGGTTATGGAGATTTGGCTGAAGCCGCTGCAAAACTGGAAGTTCCAAAAGAGCCGAAACTAAAAGATCCCAAAGATTTTAAATTGCTCGGTAAAAACACACAGCGACCCGATATCCCTTTAAAATCTTCAGGAAGAGCCGTTTTTGGAATTGACGTTGAGGTTCCCGGAATGGTATATGCATCAGTGGCGCATTCGCCCGTGTTCGGTGCGAAGCTGGTAAGTTATGACGATTCTGCAGCAAAAAAAGTGAAGGGAGTTGTTGGCGTAGAAAAATGCCAGCGGGTATTTGGACCTTATACTTACGATTGTGTTGCAGTGCTCGGAGAAAATTATTGGGCTGCTTACCAGGGCAGAAAAGCGCTGAATATAAAATGGGACGACCAGGGAAATGATAAATTTAATTCAAAAGATTATACCCAATACCTTCATGATTTGTCAAAGCAGGATGGCGCAATCGACAAAGACGAAGGAGATTTCGATAAAGCTTATTCGGAAGCGCCGGTAAAATTGGATGCGTTTTATGAAACACCTGTGGTTTCGCATTCCCCGATTGAACCGATGAATTGTGTCGCCAGTTGGACCGATGGAAACAAACTGGAAATCTGGGCTTCCACACAAGTGCCAGGGGGAATTATGGGAGAATTCACCAAACTATATAATATTCCTGAAGAAAATCTAACAATACATACAATGTTCAGCGGCGGTGCTTTCGGCAGGCGCTTATATACAGATTTTATCGGCGAGGCGGTTCAACTTTCAAAAGCAATCGGCAAACCTGTAAAAGTAATCTGGACAAGAGAAGACGATACCGAACAGGGCCCGTTCAGGCCAATGACTTTTTCTGCGCTTAAAGCCGGTTTTTCATCTGATGGAAAAGCAATTGCGTTTCAGCATAAAGTAATTTCTCCTACAATTCGCTACAGCAAAAACTATGATAAGACAAAGACCGACGGCACTATGACCGAAGGGATCAGCGAGCAGAAATATGAATTTCCGAATATGAAAAACCTGTATGTAAATGCAGACTTTCATGTCCCGGTTGCTGCATGGCGGGCCGTAACAAGCACTACCCTTGCCTTTGCCCACGAAAGTTTTATTGATGAAATGGCTGCCAAAGCCAATAAAGATCCGATGGAATTCCGGCTTGGTTTATTGACTAAAGATTCAGATACAAAAACAGTTTTACAAAAGCTGAAAGAAGTTTCCAATTGGGATAAGCCGCTTCCTTCCGGTTGGGGACGCGGCGTAGCGCAATATGAATTTTTTGCAGGGCTTGCAGGATATGTGATTGAAGTTTCCAAAAAAGGAAAAGGCGTAAATATCGAAAAAGCGTATGCGGTCATCGACCTGGGAACTGTTGTAAATCCTGACATGACGAAAGCACAGGTAGAAGGTGCTGCAGTAATGGCGTTAACCGCCGCTATAAAAAGCGGAATTACGTTTGATAAAGGGCAAACCGTTCAGAAAAATTTTAACACCAACCAATTAGTGCGCATCAATGAAATGCCGCCTGTTGAAGTTCATATTCTTGCCAATGGCGGTCCGAAAATAAAAGGCGTGGGCGAGCCTGGTTTGCCACCTTTTGCACCGGCTTTATGCAATGCAATTTATGCCGCTACCGGAAAAAGAATAAGGAAATTACCTTTTGATATTAACAATGTTTAGTGGTATCTGATCATTAGTAAATTTGTATCCTAAAAAACAAGAAAATGAAGAAATTTTTTGGAGTGGCCATTTTATGCCTCGGTATATTTTTTATCAGTTCGGCGTTTTATCAAAAATATGATCTTGCCAAAAGCATTGAGCGCGGCAAAGACGTTTATACCACTTATTGCATCACATGCCACATGGAAGCAGGTAATTCAACACCTGGTGTTTATCCGCCATTGGCGAAATCGGATTATCTTAAAAAACCTATTGACACCTTGATCAATTTAATACTTGCAGGACAAACAGGTGAAGTAGTGGTAAACGATACAACTTACAATGGGCAAATGCTTCCGCTCAATTATCTCACCGACGAGCAAATTTCAGACGTGTTGAATTATACACGCAATTCATTTGGTAATAAAATGAAAAATCCGGTTTTGCCTGGAAAGGTTAAAGCGCTACGGCAATAAGATTTTCATGTAATGAAAGAAATTAACCAAATTATAAAAGCATTTGAAGAAGCAGAGCAGATGCGAATGCAAACTGCGCTTGTTACCGTTGTTCATGTAGACGGATCGTCTTACAGACGAGCTGGGGCACGCATGTTGGTGAGGGAAGATGGCCGGATGACAGGTGCTATTAGCGGAGGATGCCTGGAAGGCGATGCGTTGCGAAAAGCGATGTTAGTTTTGTCGCAGCAGCAGTCTAAATTAGTAACTTATGATACAAGCGATGAAGATGATGCAGCCATCGGACTGCAACTTGGTTGTGAAGGAATAATACAGGTTTTATTTGAACCGATAAATGCAGGCGATCAAAATAACCCTATAGAATTATTAAAAAAAATAATCAAAACAAGGCAGGAAGCGGTTTTAGTAACCCTGTTCTCATTAGAAAATAAAAGAAATAACCAATCGGGAACTGTGATGCTATTGGAAGAGAAGGGCGATATTTCAGGAAATATTGATTATCCTGAATTTAAAGATGAAATGTTGAAAGACGCGCATACGGCTTTGGAACAAAAAAAATCGGTTTTCAAAAATTATATTTCTCCAAATAATTCTAATACAGCGTTTATTGAATTTCTTAAACCTCCTGTTTCCCTGGTGATTGTCGGTGCAGGAAACGATGCATTCCCGGTAATGCAAATTGCTGATTCTATTGGTTGGGATGTGAGAATTGTAGATGGCAGAAATACACACGCAAAACCAGAACGTTTTATTAGTGCCTGCCAGGTATTGGTAAGCAAACCGGAAAAAGTTTTGGAGCAAATTCCAATTGATGAGCTATACCGCTTTTTAATGATGACGCATAATTACAATTATGATAAAGCAATGCTGAAAGCCTTGTTGCAAAAGGATGTTTTGTATATCGGAATGCTTGGGCCAAAAAAGAAACTCCACAGAATGTTGGATGAATTGCAGGAAGAAGGAATTGCAATAACCCAGGATCAATTGAATAGAATTTACGGACCTGCAGGGTTAGAAATGGGTGCAGAAACACCGGAAGAAATTGCATTGAGTATCATTGCTGAAATTAAAACAGTACTTGCTAAAAAAACAGGTGGTTCATTACGAAATAAAAAAGACGTTATTCATTCGCGCAAAGACACTTTTATAGAAACGAAAGAGTTACACTAAAAAAATACCAAAACAGGAAAACAGGTTTTTTGTTCGTTTACAGTATTAGAATAATTATGTTTCCAGGTAATTCAAATCTTTATGAAATGTCTCCTGGATATAGTGCAAAGCCCAAAAAGCCAATCCTATCGTTAGAATGCCAACCACAGCGGCTGCATAAATAAGCGAACCATGAAATACTCCTCTTAAATATTGAAAAAGTAAGGTAACAGGCACCACAGAACCTCTTACAAAATTAGGAACAGTGGTAGTTACTGTTGCGCGGATATTCGTACCAAATTGTTCAGTAGCGATCGTCATAAATACAACCCAATAGCCAGAGGAAAAACCAAGGAAAAAACAAATGAAATAAAAAAAGGCAAGGCTGATATTATGTAGCAAAAAATAAGCAGCAATGGAAATAATCGTCAGGATGAGAAAAGTATAAACCACTTTTATCCTGCTCTTTAAATATTGGCTGAGTAACCCGCTGGCGATATCACCCAAAACCAATCCACCATAGCAATATGCAACCGCAGCACCGGCATTCACATTTCCTTTTACACCCAATACATTACCAAATTCAGGTGAAAGCGTGATAAGAATAGCTACCACAAACCATATCGGGATTCCGATAACAATGGATCGTCCGTATTTCAATAATCTTTTCCCGTTGGTAAATAAGGAAAGAAAATCTCCTCTTTTGTTCTGTTCTTTTTTTGCTTTCCCAAACATTCCTGATTCGCTAACACCAATTCTCAAAAGCAATAATGAAAGACCTAAGCCACCGCCAACGAAAAAAGAAGTACGCCAATTAAAAAGTTCAGCAACAAAAAACCCAACTACAGCACCACTTACACCCACAGCGGCTACAATAGTAGTTGCGTATCCGCGTTTTTCTTTGGGCATAATTTCAGCCACCAATGTAATTCCTGCACCTAACTCACCGGCTAAACCAAAACCCGCAATAAAGCGCCAAACCGAATAACTTTCAATAGAGTGAACAAAACCATTAGCAATGTTGGCAACGGAATACAAAAAAATGGAGCCGAATAAAACATACAATCGTCCTTTTTTATCTCCCAATATTCCCCAGCAAATTCCGCCAAGCAGCAAACCGAGCATTTGTATATTTAATAAAAAAATGCCATTATCAGTTAACGTTTGCCCGGTAAATCCCAGGCCTTTTAAACTCGGAATCCTTACAATGCTGAACAATAAAAGATCGTAGATATCAACAAAATACCCCATGGCAGCCACCAGTACTGCTGCGGTTACAACATATTTCCCGGATGTTTCAGATTGAATGACTTTCATAAGCAAATCAATAAATAGGTTTAATTGATCAATTCGCCGTCTTTCTTCTTTGCATCAGTTCACGCCAGGTAGTTAAAATAAAACCGTTGTCTTTCAGAAACTTTTTGAAACCCGGATCGAGCATCGCAAGCATGTCAGCTTTTCTTTTATCACCGCTGTCACTTATTTCAGAAAATATAGATGAAGGATCGGTACAATGCATAATAACCATTGTTACGCCGGGCTTTAGTTTGCTCATCGTTTTTTCGTACAGGTCTACTCTCCATTTAGTTAAAGCAGTTACATTGTTAGCGATACCGGCCGGAAGATTCCAATCGTAACTATAATTGTGCAGATCATCTAAAACAGGCAGACCTCCGTCCCAAATAGTTTTCGCAATCTTTTGAAAATACTGAACCTGCTCTTTCGTAAAATGCATTTCGTCAGCTATATAGGTATCATTTCCGCCGGGAAACATAACGGGAATTTGCTTTTCAATACCCAATTGAATATATTTTTGAAGAAAAGCAGGGCTTGCAAATAAAGTTCCCATGTGAGAATCCAAATGGGTTGGATGAAAACCCATTCTTTCTGCGCGCGCCAATTGTGCACGAATTTCTTTATCCACTTCGTCTGCAGAAGCATGCCTTACCACATCTTCAACACTCGCCCATAAACTGCCTGTTGAATCGGTTAAACCGGGAACCTGCGCAGCGCCGGCTAACGGAACCCAACGGTAATCTTTCCACTCAGAAGTAAGTGTAAGATGCAAACCAGCATCAATTCCCGGATGGTCTTCAATGTATCTTACCATCTGCGGCACCCATGGGCATGGCATCATCACGCTGGTAGAATTAGCAGCTCCTTTTTCAAAAACTTTTTCTATACCACGGTCAGAACTTAAAGACATTCCCGCGTCATCCATGTGAAGAATGATAACACGCGCGCCTTTTGGAAAACCCAACCGTTCCGCATAAGTAGTATCCTGGGCATTAACGGTAAAAAACGTAAAAATTAAAAAAAAGAAACAAGCAATTGTTTTCATGTCAAAATATTTATTGAAAATTAAGTAATCTTAATGAAATATGGTTTTACATGTTATGATCAGTAGCAAAAATTGTGGGACTGATAATTTCGAACACACATAACCGTTACATTCATTTTTAAAACTCTTCAAATCCAAAATAAAAATTTGCCGAATTTGTCTGTTTACTAAAATGGAAAGGAAACGCTTAATTTTATTTCCAGGCTTTTCACTCAACTTGTTCATTACAATGATTCAAATAATTAAAGGAATTAATCTGCTCTTAGCGTTTCTCCTTGAAACAGCAATGATTATTTCATTTGGCTATTTCGGTTACCATTATCCGCAAAATCCGGTGACAAAATATTTCCTTATGATAGCATTACCGCTTGCCGCTACAATTTTGTGGGGATTTTTTGCAGCACCAAAATCGAAATACCGGTTACAGAAAATTCCAAGAGTTGTTTTTGCATTGGCGCTTTTTGGGGTGTCCATCTTCTTATTAAACGAAACCGGGAAAACAATACTGGCCGCCGTATTCGCGGTTCTTGTTGTCATTAACCAGTTACTTTTATTTATCCTCGAAGAACAGTAAATCTTTTACCAACGCTTATCGCACAGAAAAAACCCCGCAGAAAGCGGGGCTGGGATTTCAAAGGGTACGGGTTGCAAATTATCTTCTGTCATCATTATCCCTTCCATAACCATTATTACCATAGCCATACCCATTTCGTGCATACCCATTCATCTGCCTGTTCAGCATTTGTATTTGATAGTTCCTTTGATTTTTAGCGTCACGGATAGCTAACCTTTTTTGCCGGTGGGTCATCCGGCGATTATGTTGAATAGACATAATCTTATAATTATATTCACGATTTATTCGATCCATTTGAATTTGTCTTTGATAAGCGTAAGACCTGTTGCCACGGTTATACCTGCCATTTTGATATCGATCATCTCGGTCATGATCATCATTATCGTAACGGCCATTATTGCCGTAACGTCCATTATTATCGTAGCGTCCGTGAGAAGTAGTAGTATATTGATCATTTCTGCCATAGTCTTTGTGACCATGTTTTCCCTGTGCGTAAGAAGCGGTAAAAATACCTGCTGAAAGTAAGAGTGTAAGTATCTTTTTCATAGTAATTTTTTTTAAACTGTTACCAAAATTGTTTCATTACTGAGATTGAATTTTGTTTCCCCGGTTTAACAATGAAATGTTAATAGATAAAAAACAAATATGCATTTACTAGTTCTTTTTCAAGCGGCTAACTGGTTGATTTTTAATCGGCATATCATTTGTAAAGAACGGATATATGAAAAAAATTATCTCAGTATTCACCGTTGTTGCGTTCCTCACATTTTCATGTAATCAGAAGGAAAACAAGCACACACACAAGGAAGAAAAGAAGATCAGCAAAAGGCATTATGGAATTACCAAAGCCAATTCTTACAATGACATTTTTCTTGATAGCATGGACGTGGTAAATTATATTTCTAAAAACAAAATACCTGATTCTGTAGCAAGAAGGATGATCAGTTTTTACAATACCCGCAATTATGAATATGCATGGTTTTCTTCTGATGGTTTGTCAGAGCAGGCCATGGGATTCTCCAGTCTTTTGAATTTTACAGGTGACACAAGTAAAAGCCTCCACAAACTGAAAAGCAGGATGGATGATTTACTTGCAGACACAGATTTATCTGTCTCAGGCAACAGCAAGTCAATTATTAATACAGAAATAAATTTAACCCAACGATTAATAGACTATTCATTAACCCAATTTCCGGATGGATATGTAAAAAGAAAGGAACTGGAGCGATTTATTCCCTTCAAAAGGCAGGATCCCATTAAACTGGCAGATTCGTTGCTGAATAAAAAACACAATGATGATAAATATTTCAGTGATATTAACGAGCCCTATAAGTTACTTTCACAGGAATTAAAAAAATACGTAGCGATCGTTAAGAGTGGTGGCTGGCCTGTGCTTGACAACATCAACTCCAAAAATTTTAAAAAGAATAATTCATCGCCTGAAGTTTTAGCCGTAAAAAGAAAACTTATTCTTACCGGCGACCTTGCTCCCGGTGATACTTCTTCAGTGTATGATACCGCACTTGAAAATGCAATAATGAATTTTCAAAAAAGATGTGGATTTACGCCTGATGGTAAATTGGGCCCAAAAACTTTGGAACAATTACGAACTCCGGCAATTGAAAGAGTCAAACAAATCCTGATCAATCTAAACAGGATGAGGTGGTTGCCCACTCAACCGCAGGGCCGGTTGATTGAAGTTAATATTCCGGCTTTTAATCTTCATGTGTACAATGGTCAAAAAATGGTTTTTACAATGCCGGTTGTCGTTGGCAAAGACGGTCATAACACCACTTTGTTTTCTGATAAGATGACCACGATTGTTTTTAGTCCTTACTGGAATGTTCCCCCAAGCATTGTAAAAAAAGAAATTCTGCCAGGGATACAAAAGGATCCAAATTACCTGGAAGAGCACAACATGGAAAGAAACGGCGGAACGGATAGCATGCCTGTTATTCGCCAAAAACCGGGACCTGATAACTCACTCGGGAAGGTAAAGTTTTTATTTCCGAATGAATTCAACATTTATCTTCATGATACGCCGGCGAAGGGGCTCTTTAATAAAGATGTGAGAGCTTACAGCCATGGCTGTATCAGGTTGGCCGACGCGGAAAAAATGGCGGATTATCTTTTGCAAAACAGCAGCAACTGGACGCCGGAAAAAATACATGAAGCGATGAACAGTGGCGATGAGCAATTTGTAAAATTAAAAGATCCGGTTCCGGTATTTATCACTTATTACACCGCCTGGGTTGATGAAAACGGGCAGCTAAATTTCAGGGACGACATCTATGGCCATGATAAAGAAATCGCTGATAAAATGTTTTTACAGTAAAAACAAGCTGAGATATTTTATCTTTTGTTAATTTATCGGCGATAAGTTTATAATGAATCTGTCTTTTTCATAAATTTTTTATGCCTGTCGGCGAAAATTGCCTATATTAAATTGTAATTTTGCATTAGGACAAGCTATGAATACAACAGAACCTTTCGAAGTTGAATCAGAAGAAGCAGACACGCTGGTAGCAGACGGTAATAATTACCAGTTGGTAGTGTGGAATGATGATGTAAACACTTTCCAGTGGGTAATCGACACGCTGATAGAAGTGTGCGGCCACACGGCTGAACAGGCGGAGCAATCCGCCATGATCATCCATACAAAAGGAAAATATGCAGTAAAAGAAGGTTCTTACAACACGTTAAAACCAATGCGTGATTCAATTGTAGAACGCGGTATCAATGCAACGGTTGAAGAGCTTTCCGAAAAATAATCATCTTACATTTCTTACAATCAATTCGGTGCTTTGGATGAAGAAGCCATTTACGATTTTCCGGAACCGGCTTCCGGAGATGAACACGGACTTATTGCAATAGGCGGAAATCTTTCTTTCGGCACATTAATAAATGCTTACAAAAAAGGAATTTTCCCCTGGTTCAATCCCGGGGAAATTATTCAATGGCATTCTCCCGATCCACGTTTTGTACTCTTTCCCCGTAAATTAAAAATCAGTCACAGCATGAGAAATGTTTTTAATAAACATCTCTTCAAATTCACCGTAGATAAGGCTTTTAAAGAAGTGGTCAAAGGCTGCAGATATACAAAAAGACGGGAAGGGAATGAAACGTGGATAAGTGATGAAATAGAAAAAGCCTATTACCATCTCTTTGAAAAGGGTTTTGCTCACAGCGCAGAAGCATGGCAAAATAATACGCTGGTGGGCGGGCTTTATGGTGTTTTGTTGGGTAAAGTTTTTTTTGGTGAAAGTATGTTTGCCAACAAAAGTAACGCGAGCAAATTCGCTTTTATACAATTGGTTCAAACTTTAGAAAGAAACGGGATCGAATTGATAGATTGCCAGGTTTATACCAAACATTTACAAAGTCTTGGCGCGGAATTTATTTCAAGAGGTGAGTTTAATTCGTTACTAAAGAAATTGATCGCGGAGAAAAATGATGAAAGAAATGCAGTAAACAAATAAATTTCGAAGATTTTTATTTTGCCGATACCCTCAGCAATATTAACGAGGAGAAACAATCTCAAGAGCGTCAAAGACTACTTTTTTATAAGGAAATCTCTCAGCATATTTAAAAATAATTCCACGGATATAATCGTTTTCGACATAAGGCGTTAGATAATTTTTAAGTTGTTCTACATCTGTAACGTTGGAATCAGGGGGCAAATAACCCATTCCATAAAATTTACCTTTCTCTACCAAAATACAACTTTGCTCTTCCTGTTCTAAACCATCGTCTACTAAAGCAAAAGTGGGTAATTCTGTTGCGATATCATGAATGCACGCTAAAACTCTCTTGTTGTATTCATCCGCGGTTTCCTTTTGTTCGCAGGCACCTTTGCATTTTTTTACCAGCAATGACTGGCATTGAACATTACCAGATTGAAGAAAACATAATTTTGGACAAAGCTCAAATTCATCAACCATTTTACGAAGCAAAGAATAAGCTTCAGAAAGAAGATTAAAAGTATATAAAGCCTTTAGATTTTTCCTTCTTTTTTCGATACACAATCTTAAATATCCGTTGCTGTCTTCAAAATAATACATTCCATAAGTTTGTTCAAACCTTTTCTGGCTACGGTTTTGCTCAGGCCACAATTTTTTAATTTCAGTGCTTTCTAAAATAAAAGCCATCAATTCTGTGGCGGTGCATTGGTAGCTGATGTGGTAAATCTTTTTTAAAAACTCCTGCTTTTGCCTGTTCGGTTTATTGTTGGAAAAATGGCTGTTTACTCTTTTCTTTAAGTTCCTGGCTTTGCCTACATAAATTACTTTTCCCTTTTTATCGTGGAAATAGTAAACGCCCGGCTGTGACGGCAATTCTTTTATTTCATTAGCAGGAACATTGGGAGGAAGAAATTGCTCTTTACTTCCTGTCTTCAACATCGTTTGCACATGACCGTTAGAATCACTCTTTAGTAAATAATGAAAGAGCTTTACAGTTGCCGCAGCATCACCTTTTGCCCGGTGCCTTTCCTCTATCCCGATACCAAGATGCTTGCAGATCTTTCCCAACCCATAACCTCTTAAGCCCGGAATTATTTGCCTTCCCAGCCTGATAGTGCATATTTTTTTACAATTCAATTCGTATCCTTCTTTCTGCAGATGATATTTTACAAAGGAATAATCGAAGTTTACGTTGTGCGCTACAAATACTTTATCGTGAAGCAATTCATAAAGCTCATCCGAAATGCTCTTGAAATCTTTTTCACCTTCAACCATTTCATTCGTGATGCCGGTTAGCGATTGTATAAACCTTGGTATGGTATAATAAGGATTAACTAAAGTATGAAATTCATTTACCACCTTTGCACCATCGGTAATAAAAACAGCAATTTCTATAATCCCGTTGGCAGCGGCATAACCGCCTGTGGTTTCAATATCAACGATTGCGTATAACAAAAGGTGGTTAAAATTCGGTTTTACTAATGTACTTAGCAAGATACTAAACCATGATTGTATTACATTTGCTGGCTATAAAATTTTTTAAAAATAATGGAATTAAGTAAGAATTATATCCCCGGAAACGTTGAGGAAAAGTGGTATAAGCACTGGATGGAAAAAAATTATTTTAAAAGTGAACCGGACGACCGGCCTCCTTTTACAGTTGTTATACCGCCACCAAATGTAACAGGCGTGCTGCATATGGGACATACGCTCAATGAAACTGTCCAGGATATTTTGGTAAGAAAAGCGCGAATGAGTGGTTATAATGCCTGCTGGGTTCCCGGAAGTGATCATGCTTCTATCGCTACTGAAGCGAAAGTGGTTGATATGCTGAAGAGAGAAAAAGGAATCGATAAAAATAATTTATCAAGAGAAGAATTTTTAAAATATGCTTTTGAATGGAAGGAAAAATATGGCAATATTATTTACAATCAAATTGAACGGTTAGGTTGTAGTGTTGATTGGGACAGGGTTACGTTCACGATGGATGATCATTATTACAAAGCAGTGATGAAGGTTTTTGTTGATTTGTATAACAAAGGTTTAATCTATCGTGGCGCACGAATGATCAATTGGGATCCAGCAGCAAAAACTGCATTGAGCGATGAAGAAGTGGAATATAAAGACGTGACGGGGAAGTTGTATTACATAAAGTATGAGATTAAAGAAGACGCACAACAGACAAACGGCACCCCGCAATACATTACAATTGCAACACAAAGACCGGAAACCATTATGGCCGATGTGGCAGTTTGTGCTAATCCAAATGACGAGCGTTACTCTTCTTTGCAAGGAAAGAAAGTTATTGTTCCATTGATTGATAAAGAAGTGCCGGTTATTTTTGATGAGTATGTCGACAAAGATTTTGGAACAGGAATTTTAAAAATAACTCCGGCGCACGATATCAACGACTTTAATATCGGTTTAAAATTCAATCTTCCTGTTGTCGACACTTTGAATGAAGATGGAACCTTAAGCGAAGCTGCACAGATTTTTATCGGTGAAGATCGCTTTGTTGCCAGAAAAAAAATTGTAGAAGAGCTGAAAGAAAAAGGTCTGCTGGTAAAAGAAGAAGAATATACAACAAGACTTGGATACAGCCAGCGAACCAATGTGGTGGCTGAACCAAAAATATCTACGCAATGGTTTGTAAAGATGAAAGGCCTTGCTCAGCCTGCATTAGACGCCGTTACAAGCGGAGGAATAAATATTCATCCGAACGAAAAATTTAATGCCACCTATAAATATTGGCTGGAGAATGTAAAAGATTGGTGCATCAGCCGTCAACTTTGGTGGGGACAACAAATTCCGGCATGGTATGATGATGAAGGAAATGTTTACGTTGCCGAATCGGAAGAGGAAGCAAGAAGACAAATAGATGGCAAAGATAACCGCGTATTAACACAAGATGAAGACGTTTTGGATACCTGGTTTTCATCATGGCTTTGGCCGATTGAGGTTTTTAATGGCATCAGCGATCCGGGTAACAAAGACATCGGGTATTATTATCCAACTTCTGTTTTGGTTACAGGACAGGACATTATTTTCTTTTGGGTGTCGCGCATGATTATGGCCGGTATGGAATACATGAATGAGCGGCCTTTCAAGGATGTATATTTTACCGGGATGGTTCGGGATAAGTTGGGAAGAAAGATGAGTAAAAGCCTGGGCAACAGTCCCGACCTTTTAACGCTTATTCATGAATATGGCGCAGATGCAGTTCGTTTTGGAATCATGATCTCCTCTCCTGCGGGCAATGATTTGCTGTTCGATGAAAGCAGCCTGGAACAAGGGAAATTCTTTAATAATAAATTGTGGAATGCAATGAAATTATTGAGGATGTGGGAGGAAGGCAAGAGGCAAAAGGCAACAGGCAAAGGGCATGAAAACAACGATGGGTTTGCGTTGCAGTGGTTTGAGAACAGGTTGCATGAAGTAAGAAATGAAGTGGAAATTTTGATGCGACAATTCCGGTTGAGTGAAGCATTAAAAACCATCTATTCATTGATTTGGGACGACTTCTGCAGCTGGTTTTTGGAATGGATAAAGCCGGAATATGGCTCTTCTATTTCTCAGGAAGTTTATGAAAAAGCAGTTTCTTATTTTGATGAATTGCTTCAATTACTTCATCCCTTTATGCCTTTCATTACCGAAGAAATTTATCATTTACTCAAAGAAAGGAATGATGACCTGATGGTAAAACAATTCGGGCCGATAAACAACACTGATCCGGAAATACTGACTTTGGGCGAAAAATTAAAAACGATCATCAGCGCGATTCGTGATGCAAAAAATAAGAATAATGTAAAACCGAAAGAACCTGTTTCATTGTTTATTGAGACCGCAGAGGAAACTTCTTATCAGCCGATTAAAGAAATATTAGCAAAGCAAACAAACGCTGAGAATATTTATTTTAATGAAAAGCCTGAAGTCTCAGCTATCATGACAGTTGCAGGCAATGAAAAGATTTATATAAAATCAGATGCGGCGATAGATACAACCGTTCAAAAAGAAAAACTAACAAAAGATTTAAACTATCTTAAAGGTTTCCTAATTACAGTAGAGAAGAAATTAAGTAACGATAAATTTGTAGAGAATGCAAAGCCTGAAGTGATTGAACTGGAAAGAAAAAAGAAAGCGGATGCAGAATCAAAAATAAAAGTGATTGAACAAACAATTGCTTCACTTGATGGCTAAAAAACCAGTACGCTGATGAACAAATTGATAAAAACTTTTCTATGCTTTATTTTACTATCTGCATTTGTTAGTTCTTCTTATGCTCAAACGAGGGACACAATCATAAGGGAACCAAAATTTAAACCTCCTGTTGTAAAAACGTATTTAGGTGTAAACCAAAACGGGGCGCAGGTAACAGCTGATGAAGGAGTGCAATTGGTGGGCTTACCTTTAAAAGTCGTAGATGCAAAAAATAACCAATACCCAGTTGTTTCATACCAGTTTCTTTACAGGCAAAAGTCATTTGTTCGCGACGATGAAACCGGTAAAGCAAAAGAAGTTTTTACGATTGCTGCTGACAGGTTTAATTCCACACCGTTGCCAAAAATCTGGATTGACAATATCCGGCGCCAGTTGCAAAAAGACGAACAGCTATATTTTTTTGATATTGTCGTAAAAGATAAAGAAGGACGCCAATTTTTTGCTCCTGAATTAAAAATCACTATTAAATAAATGATAGTAATAAGGCCCGCAAAAAAAAGTGATCTGCCAGCCATTCATAAGCTGGCGCACGAGATTTGGCCTGATGCCTACCTCGAAATTTTAGGGAAAGCTCAGTTAGATTATATGCTTGAAAAAATTTATTCGTTGCATTCACTTGAACACCAGCTTTCGGCCTTACAACAGCATTTTATACTTGCATCTGAAGATACTATTCCCGTAGGGTTTGCATCCTACTCTGCTCATGAAAGTTCCACGGTGTATCATCTAAATAAAATTTATGTATTACCGGGGCAACAGGGTAAAAATATAGGTAAACAAATGCTGGAATATGTTGTTTCGGCAGTAAAAAAATCCGGTGGATCTTCTTTACAACTCAATGTCAACCGCTATAACAAAGCACTACATTTTTATGAAAAACAGGGATTTCATATTATCCGGGAAGAAGATATCGATATTGGTTCGGGATATTTTATGAATGATTATGTTCTGGAAATGCAGTTTTGAATTTCTTCTTTGCAAGGCCAAAATAAAAAAATAAAATAATTGTTTGTTTACTGTAACATTTTCTTATCCCTCTCCGTCTAAATAGAAACTTTACCAATTAAAAAGAAATATTTACCATTTATACATAGTAATGTACTATGTAAAACATACTACTTAGTTTTGTAATGTAATATTTCAAACACAGCAATACTATAGATTATGAAAAAAACATTTATTTTTTTACCTATACTTCTGATTTTTTCAATTTGTTCATTCGCCCAAAGCCACACTGGATCTATATCCGGAAGGATTACCGACGGTGGCGATCAAAAAGTAATTGATGCCGCAACCGTCTCATTATACAATGGCTCTGATTCATCTTTGGTGAAGATTAACATCACCGATAAGCAGGGAAACTTTGAATTTCAAAATCTTTCTGCCGGAAAATATTTCTTGTTGGCAACTTCAATCGGACATTTATCTTCCTACAGCCCAATGATTAATCTGACAGGAGATGAGCAGCGTTCTATCCGCACTTTGAAACTAAATAATGAAATTAAAACCCTGAAAGGCATAACCATTTCCGCTAAAAAACCTTTTATCGAAAGAAAAATAGACCGCACTATCATCAATGTGGATGCTTCTATCACCAACGCAGGAACCACAGCGCTCGAGGTTTTAGAAAAATCACCCGGCGTTACAGTAGATAAAGATGGAAATGTAAGTTTAAAAGGAAAAGCCGGCGTAATGATCATGCTCGATGGAAAGCCTTCTTATTTAAGCGGCGACCAGCTCACAAATCTCCTGAAAAATATGCCTTCCACTTCTATCGATCAGATAGAGATCATGACCAACCCGTCAGCAAAATATGACGCAGCCGGAAACTCGGGAATCATCAATATTAAGACTAAGAAAAATAAAATGCATGGTATTAATGGAAGCGTCACTGCCTCTGTTCTTCAGTCCTATTATACAAAAACGAATAACAGCTTTAATATAAATTATCGCACAGGGAAAGTGAATCTTTTTGGAAATTATAGCTATTCGTTATGGCAAGGCCACCAGGATCAAACAATTATAAGGCGGTTCAGAGATACAACCACCAAACAAATTGAAACTATTTTTGACCAGGAAATAATCCGGCATTACAAGTCGCAGGCTCACACTTTCAAAGCAGGAATGGATTTTTATGCATCTCCAAAAACAACTATGGGTGTGGTATTTTCAGGGTATGTAAATCCTTACAACAGTATAAACAGTAACCAAACGAGTCTCAACAACGCGCAAAACCACACCGACTCAATAGTTCTGGCAGATTTTTTCAATGAAGGAAATTCCAGAAACCTTTCCACTAACCTTAACATGCAACACCGGTTTGATTCTACAGGCAAAGAATTTACCGTTGACCTGGATTATCTTGATTACTACCAGCCGGCCAATTCTGTATTATCCAATAGCTATTATTACCCGGATTTTACCGTTCGTAAAGCGCCTTCACAATTATTGGGAAACCTTCCGTCGAAAGTGAAAATTTATTCTGCAAAAACAGATTTTACTTTTCCCTTAAAACATTCAGCAAAAATTGAAACGGGTGTAAAGAGCAGCTATGTAACTACCGACAATGATGCAGTTTATCAAAATAAAACTTCGTCGGGAACTACTGTTGATGAAGGCAAAACCAACCATTTCATTTATAAAGAAAACATAAATGCAGCCTATATTAATTACAGCCGGCAAATTAAAAAATGGGGGGTACAAACGGGATTAAGGGCAGAAAACACAAATGCGCAGGGACACCAGCTGGGTAATACTTCACATCCCGATTCTTCATTTACCAAAAATTATGTCAATCTTTTCCCAACAGTGTATATAAGCTATTCGCCAAATGACAAAAATACTTTTTCAGCAAATTATGGCCGTAGAATAGACCGGCCGGATTATGGAGATCTGAACCCTTTTTATTATTTCCTTGACGAGTACACTTACCAGGTGGGAAATACATTGTTGCAACCGCAGTTTTCCGACAATATCGAAATCTCGCACACTTACAACGGGTTTTTATCCACAACAATTAATTACAGCAAAATACATCATGTATTTACTGACGTGATCAAACAAATCACCAGCGAAAGAAAAACATTCCAAACCAAAGAGAATCTTGCATCCAAAACAAATTACGGAATTGCCGTAAGCGCTAATTTCCCGGTCACTTCTTTTTGGTCAACAAATCTTTATACTAATGTAAACTATAATGCATTTAGCGGAGTTCTTGATGGCGGCAATCTTGAAATAAATGCTACCACATTTATGGCTAATATGAATAATCAATTCAAATTTAAAAACGGCTGGAGTGCTGAATTGAGCGGATTTTACAGGTCGAAAGGAATTGAAGGAGAACTGGTGATAAATCCAATGTGGAGGCTTGATGCGGGCATACAAAAATTAGTGTTGAAGAAAAAAGGAAGTATAAAATTTGGCGTGCGGGATATTTTCAATACCCAAATTTTTTCAGGGAATATAAATTACCAGGACATCGATGCGTACATTCACAACTACCGCGACAGCAGAACTTTCTCTCTTACATTTTCCTACAGGTTTGGTAAGCCAATAAAGAACCAACAACACAGGAGAACCGGAGGCGCATCTGAAGAACAAAACCGTGTGAAAAGTTCAGGAAATTAATTCATTACTAAAAACCGTAAATGCACAACCGTTCAAAAGCGAACAGTTGTGCATTATAATTTTACGGCATTTAAAACCAAATTGAGTAATGGTTACAAAATCTTCAATCGTTCCACCTGCCCGCTACAATGGTCAACATCGGTCACCCTTAAAAAATAGGTTCCCGGAGGCGGTTTAGTTGGCCACTCAATGTTTAAAATCGCAGCTTTGCCGAGCTCATAATTTTTCATGAAAAGTTGTTGTCCGTAGCTATTAATCAATTCTACCCTGTAATTTCTCCCCGGGCCGTTTACAAATTGAATATTTATCCCTGAAACCGTGGGATTTGGATACACAGACAACTTAGGCTGCTGTGAATTTGTTATATAAATACTTCGTACGTCAGAGTAACTAACTTTTCCGGAAACATCTGTTGCCTTTATTCTGAAATACAGGTTTCCGGTAAAGTTTTTATCAGCCACATACACGAATTTGGAATTGGTGACCGTTCCTGTAATGGTTGAAATCCCCTTGCCTAAATCAGAAAAATTACTACCGTCTGTACTTATTTCTATTTCATAATTGCCCGAAGACGCGATATCATTTGCTTTCCAGGTAATGATGATATTGTTGTCTTTAGCAGAAACGTCAAATGCGCTTAAATTAGTTGCCAAAACACTAAACGGACACCAATAATAGACAAGTTGCGCATCAAGCCTGGTATAAGCTTTTAGCTTGATTACGGCGTTGTCGCTTCCGGTTAATATCGTAAACGTACTAGTGGTGAGATAATTCAATGTCACGTTTCCCTGTCCGTAATATGCCGGACTGCCGCCAAAATATTGAGTATGGGCATTTTTGTTAAACACGGTATCTGGTCCCACATCCACTTCATCATCATGGCCTACGGGATCATAAGGCCCCAGCGAATAAGGCCCGTAATCTTTGGGAGGAGATACTACTGAACTGAAAAACCCATCGGGGCCGGTAAACTGTGATCTCCTGTATGTTTCAAAAATATAATCTTCTGTAGTGTCAAGCTTGTTTTCAAGATTGTAATTGACAACTGTTGTTACAGTATCACTCAATCTAAGGCAGGTTAACAGGCCTACTGTATCATTAAATTGGGGGAATGACATGGAGGTGTTTGTCGAAATTATCGAATCATAATGTTGGTTATAAACAACTGAATCAGGTAACGATCCATCGCTGCATGTACATTGGGAAAATGCCTTGTGAGGCGGCGAAATTAAAAGAAAAATAAAAACACCAGTGAATAGCTGTTTCATAGGTCAGGATTTAGCGTAAAGCAATATTGCTGCTATATATAAAAATATAAAACAAAACACCTGGTATCAAGACCAAAAACGCCCCTTTCCCGGCATAGTAAATTCAAGAAGTAAGGAGGGGGAAATTACGTCCGCCACATAGTAAAACAACAAATAACCTGAATTTTTATTTGCACCAAACAAAAAAGCTCCCCTTTCCAGGAGAGCCCTTGATAATGAAAAAAATTAAATTTTTAGGAGAATAAGCCGCCTTTCTTCAGCGTTACAGTTCCTTCTCCTATTTCAAATCCGTTATTATATATAGATATTTTATAATCTCCTGTCTGGAATTGACTGTTCTGCGACCATTCTACTTTAACAGGCTGTTTTTGCCCCTGAACATAGTTCACCTGGATTTTTTTAGTATATGGTTTTTGCACGCCATCACGCGTAGTAAATGTTCCAGATCCGAGCGCATCAACCTGCACAGGCTTTCCGTCTGGTGCAGTAATGGAAACGTAAATATCTTTGGGCCCCGAAGGTGTGATCCTGTTAGCATCAAGCGTAAATGAGATTCTTAATTTATCAACACGTTTTGCTGTTGAAGTAACTTTTTCCTTACCACTGTTTTTTTCTTTTATTCCTTCGATGGAAAAATTGGAAGCTTCCAATGTTGATCCAACATCGATAAGGGTATCTTTATGTTGGATAACCTGGTTAGCAGAATCATAGCTGCGCTGAACTACATCGCGTTGTTGAGTTACCACCCTGTTTGTTTCTGTAAGCTGCGCATTAGCATTCTGTAAAGAATCGATCTGGGCAGTATACATTTCAATATTTCCTTTCAACTGGGCGATTAATCTTTGAGCTTCTGCAAGCTGGGCTTTGGTTGCATTGCGGTTGTTGATAATGCTTTGAACACGGGCTCTTAAGGCGTCAATATCTTTGTCTTTGGTTTTTAAAAGACTATCAGCTTTTACATTACTGGTTTTAAGTGCATCAAGCCTAAGGGCTGCGTCATCTAATTCCCGTTGCAGCTCATTTTTTGCCGAATCACTGTTCACAATTTGTGTGGTGAGATCCTGTTTTTCCTGCCGGGTTTTATTTTTATCAAAAATGATGTAACCCCATGTAGCCAGCAATGCAATGACAAGTATGGCGGTTAAAATATTACGACCACTGTTGTTTTTCTTAACGACTTCTGTTTCCCTTGGAGCTTCGCTTTCAGGGAAGTTTTCGTAACTCATGATGTAAGTTTTTTATTTTTATAAATGTTAATACGTTGTATAATTTTCCAAAATCATGCCAAAGAAACTGATGTTCAGAAAGATAGGTCAAAGCTATTCATTTCTATACATTTAAACGTAAATTTTTATCTTTGAAAAATGACCCCTTCCTCAATCATCACTAACTGGAAAAATAAAGAGTTTCGGCCCATCTACTGGCTTGAAGGTGACGAAGATTATTTTATAGACGAAGTGATGGAATTCGCCGAAAAAAATATTCTTTCTTCTGCTGAAGCCGAATTCAACCAAACGATTTTTTATGGAAAGGATGCCAATTGGGCAGATATTGTAAATGCGTGCCGGCGCTATCCCATGTTTGCCGAAAGACAGGTGGTGCTATTGAAAGAGGCACAGCAAATGCGGGATATTGAAAAGCTGGAAGTGTATGTTGAAAATCCATTGCCTTCTACGATATTAGTGGTGTCTTACAAAGGAAAAACACTTGATGGCAGACAAAAATTTTCGAAATTAATTAAAAAGAAAGCAGAGGTTTTCCTGTCGAAGAAAATGTATGATAATCAATTGCCTGGCTGGATCAATGGGTACCTGCAGGCAAATGGTTTTACGATCAACCCGAAAGCCCTTGCGTTACTGGTAGATCATATCGGCAATGACCTTTCGCGCATTATTAATGAAATAGAAAAACTTTCATTGAATCTCGGGAAAGACAAAATCATTACGGAAGATGACATTGAAAAGTTCATAGGCATCAGCAAAGAATACAATATTTATGAATTGCAAAATGCACTAAGCAGAAAAGACCAGGCAAAAGCGATTCGTATCATCCAATACTTTGATGCCAATCCCAAAGCGGCCCCTGTTCAATTGATACTGCCATCTCTTTATTCTTATTTTTCAAAAATACTTACAGTTTACCAAATGCACGATAAGAGTGAGCGGGCAATTAAGCCGGTTTTTAATTTTAATCCAGCTGTAGTAGAACAGGTAAAGGCAACAATTAAAAATTATTCTTTCCTGGAAATGGAACAGGTGATTTTATTATTACATGACTCTAACCTTAAAAGCATCGGCATTGGCAATTCAGGAATATCGCCAGGCGCTTTAATGAAAGAACTGGCATATAAGATCATGAATCTGCGCCCGGGCAGAACTTAATAGTTTGTACTCCCGTCAATTACTTTCACATGCTTTTTGTGACTGTTCTTTTTTTGGTATTCCAATACTTCTTTCGGAACTATTTTTTTCATGGGCGCTTCTGTGGCCACTTCCGTTTTTGCCGGATGTAGCAGGAAGCCCCGGTCGTATTCCTCTGTTTTTATGATGTGGCCATTATCGTAGTAAGTCCAGGTACCGTCTTTTACACTATAAGGTTTTGCTTTAATGATCTTATAACTGACGATTTCGTTATTGCCCGTCCCATAGATCGGTATGGTATCATAAGGCTGGTCCGGGTTATAAGCCCTCCAGTTTTCTTCTCTTACCAGGTCTCCGTATCGCGTAAAAAATTGTTGTTTGCCAGCCTTATCACCATTTTTAAAATTTTCGAAAGCGATAAAATCTCCCTGCAAATCGTATTTTCTCCAGGTGCCTTCCCGCTTACCGTTTAAAAAAATGCCTTCCTCCTCGTAACCCGGCTCGCCCCTTAACGGATCAACATGCACTACCCATTTTCCCTGCTTCAGGCCATTAAGATCAACGGCATTTATTGTATCGCCTTTTACAGAAATTTTGTAACTCTTGTATTGAGCGTAAGAACCGGAAGCGATAAAGACAAAAAATGAAAAGAAAAATGCTATTTTTTCCATCTGGTGGATATTTGATTCGTTGAATAATTATGCAATTCAAATTTACCAATTTAACAACGTTATATGGCAGGTAAAATTTTTTATTGATCAAATTTTAACTTCCTGTAAACCAGTCATGAAATTTTATTGGATGAATAAGGTTATATTGAGAACAGCAGGACTGTATCAATTAATAAATAAAATCTAACAACATGCAAATAAATCTGCAAACATTAAAATTTGACGCCAAGGATGGACTAAAAGATTATGTCCACGAAAAAGTAGGAAAATTGTCGCAGTATGACGATAAGATAATACGCGCCGACGTAACATTATCACTTAATGGAGATGCCGTTGAAAATAAAGTTTGCGAAATCAGATTGGTGGTTCCGGGTAACGACGATTTCGTTAAAAAGAATGCTACCAGTTTTGAAGAGTCAGTTCACAGTTGTGTAGACATACTACAAAAAATATTAAGAAGAAAAAAAGAGCAAGTCTGATTGTCTGCCTAATATTGAAGATCAGCTTCTATCGGGTAATGATCCGAATAAGGAACATGAATAACCCTGAACTGGTTCACTTTAAATTTTTTGTCAGCGAGGATATAATCAATTCGCAGAGTAGGTGAAATGAACCGGAAAGTTCTGCCTATTAATGAACCTTTTTTGAGGAAACTATCCTGTAACCTACCCTTAATGGTAAAGTAAGTATTTGAATTAGGCACATCGTTAAAATCTCCCGTTATTATTGCAGGGTATGGACTTTCTTCAATTTGTTTTTTTACGATCCCGGCCTGGGCGTATCGGTATTCATACCCGGTTTTTAATTTTGAAATAATAGTCCTGGAATCTCTGTAACCCGGGTCTTTAGCATGTTTCAACTTATTAAGACTTGCATATTGAGTATGGTCAAATCTTACTGATTGCAGGTGGGTAGTAAAGATACGCAGTGTTTTTTTACCCCGCTTTATGTCGATATAAATAAGATGTTCCGCTTTGGTATTTTGGCCGAAGTTGATCGTATCAGAATTGATGATCGGGTATTTTGAAAAGATGATAACTCCCGACACCGTATGGGCTGCTGCTTCGGTCTTCGCAAAAAGATGATATGGATATCCTAAATCTTTTATAGCCGACGTAACAGAACCGGGATCGTCCATATTTTTTTCATCAGTGTATTCTTCAAAACATAGAATATCCGCATTTTGAGGTTTGATAAGTTGTATCATTTTCGGGTAGTAACTATCGGCATTGTTTGTATTATTCCCAAAATAATCATCCCAGCCTTCAACATTCCAATGAAATATTCTTAGCATATTAGGCTGCTTTACGGCGGAAAAATTTCGGGGCAAATGCAAAGCAAAAACCGCAAAAACTTGTTGGCAGCCTAAAAGCAACACTATCAGCGATACCCAGGCCCACCTGGATTTTAATATAGCCCAAAAAATAATAAAGCATACCAGGGCGAAGAATATCAACGGGAAAGCCAGTCCGGGGAATGCAACAAACCAAAAATCCCCTGTGTTAATAAAAGGAACCAGGCACACTAGAAGGTAAAGAATGATTATGCCGATATTTATTACCAAAAAAATTGTTCTGAAAAGAGTACGTGCTTTGTCGCGCATAAATAATGAAGCCGGTTTATTTTAAACTTTCCGAAAGATAAACATGTAAATTATAATAAATCACTAAATGTATGTTTCAGACGCATAGCATTTACAATTTTTCTGCCAAATAGTATTATCAATATTGTAAATCGGTTTCAACGGGATAATGATCGGAATAGGGAACCTGAATGACCCTGAACTGTTGTACTTTAAACTTCCGGGAGGTCAAAATATAATCAATTCGTAAGGTTGGAGAAATCAAACCAAAACTTGTCCGGGTTGTTCTTCCCGTCCAAACTCCTTTTTTCAAAAATGCATCGTGCAAATTGCCCTTTACATTAAAGTAAGTACTTGAATTGGGAACATCATTAAAATCGCCGCAAATAATGGAGGGGTAAGGGCTTTCACCAATTTTTTTGCCGACAAATTCTGATTGTTGATACCTGAACGAATAGCCTCTTATCAATTTAGAAAATATCCTTCCATAACTATCCGGACCAGCATCTCCATATATTTCTTCACTTCTTTGTCTTTGGTTGTCCCAGTCGGCAAATTTTATTGGAATAAGGTGAGTAGCAAAAACACGAAAAGTCTTATCGTCCACTTTTATATCGGCATAAATTAAATGCTCACCTTTTTTATCCCTGTTCAAATTAAAACTCGCTGTATCAACGATCGGTTTTTTAGAAAAAATGGCAATACCGGAACGATTTTCTGAATTTTCATTTTGAACGGGGACAAAATAATGAAACGGAAATCCCATGGCAGTAATGGTGGTAATATTAGATTTAAAAATCACAGTGTCACCTGATTCAAAAAATTCTTCAAAACAAAGCACATCCGCATTTTGAGTATTCACCACATCCATCATCAATGGTCGTAACGCGTGACCACCGCGTTCAATATTGGTTCTTTCATTTCCCTGGTCCCAACCCATTACATTCCATTGTAAAACCCGTAACATATTCGGTTTTCGTTCAGCGGAAAATTTTGAAGGAAGATGGAAAGAAAATACTGCCAAAATTTGTTGGGTACCAAGTATTACGGTTATCACAGAAACCCAAACAAATTTTGATTTTAATATGATCCAGAGAATAATAAAAAAAAGCAGCACAAAAATTAGTATCGGAAAAATTATTCCCGGTACGGCGAAAAACCAATTAACTCCTGTATTTACAAATGGCACGAGGCATACCATCAGGTAAGCAACGACAACACAAACATTCAGGAAAATTAAAACCTTTTGATAAACAGGGCGCCTGTAGTAAGACATAATTTCAATTTATCAGCAAATCAATTTTACTATCTTAAGCTTTTGCTTTCTGCTAAAATAAAAATTCTGATTATTTCTTTGTTTACTATCCTTTTAGATTTTGCTTACCACATTGAATGATCAGTCAATCGGAAAAAAACTGAATACCTAGTGGCTCCTGCCCCATCCAAACCAGTCGTTACCGTTGGCGTAGATAAGTAATGCGAATAAAATTACCATCCCGGCAATTTGCGCATATTCCAAAAATTTATCGCTTGGCTTTCTGCCCGTGATCATCTCAACAACAGTAAATACCACATGCCCGCCGTCCAACGCCGGAATTGGCAATAAGTTCATAAAGGCAAGAATAATAGAAAAGAAGGCTGTTATCTTCCAGAAAGCTTCCCAATTCCAGCCTGAACTCGGGAAAATTGAGGCCATCGTCTTAAAGCCTCCGAGCCCTTTATAAGCGCCTGTTTCAGGATTTAATATCATTTTAAATTGCTGGATATAAAAATTGAGTTGTTTTCCTGTTTCTCTTACGCCTGCGGGAAATGAAGCAAGAAAACTATAATTTTTGTTTTCCAATTTTATTATGCCAAGACTGTCAGCCTGTTGTGCATTAATTTCATAAAAACCTATTTGACCGGCGGTGTCCACCAAGGCCCTTATGGGAAGTGTCTGCTGGTTACGAACAATTGAAAGCGTTACACTGTCTCCTTTTTTATTCAGAAGCAGGGGTCTTATTTCATCAAAATAGTTTACCGGCGTTGAGTCGACCGCTACTATTTTATCAAAAACTTTCAAGCCTTCTTTTTGGGCATTGCCGGATTGGCTTGAATCAAAGCCTCCAATCATTATGGGCATCCGCGGCTCAATGAGAAAGTTGTTGCGTTTTCCCCTTTTTTCTACAAGCCTTTCAATCATATTTACCGGAACATTTATGATTTCCTGTTTCCCGTCCCGTTCAACAGCAATTTGTTTTCCCAATAAAATTTTCCCGCGAAGATCATCGAAGTATTTAACCGGCTCGCCGTTTACAGCCAGCACCTTATCGCCGTTCTTTAAACCAATATCAGTTAAAGTACTGTCAGTGACCCATATCCCATATTTTGCATTTTGATTAGGCAATTTTGTTTCGCCCCATTTAAAAAGGATCATGGCATAAATAAAAAATGCGAGCAAAACATTCATCGTAACACCCGCAAGCAAAATGATAAGCCGTTGCCATGCCGGTTTGCTTCTGAATTCCCAGGGCTGCGGCGGTTGCTTAATTTGTTCTTTATCCATGCTCTCATCCACCATGCCTGAAATTTTTACATACCCACCTAACGGAAGCCAGCCAACTCCATATTCAGTCTCCCCCACTTTCTTTTTAAAAATAGAAAACCACGGATCGAAAAAAAGGTAGAATTTTTCCACCCGGCATTTAAACCATTTGGCAGTAACGAAATGTCCAAATTCATGAACGATCACTAAAATGGAAAGAGAAAAAACAAGATAGGCGGCCTGCAAACCTACTCCCGGCCAATTGATTGCTAATAATGTCATACAATGTTAAACGTACAATGTTGAAGTACGGTATTTTAAATGTTTTGAGTTGTTCCCTTGCTTTTGATAAGAAGGTTACATATTTACCAATGAAGCCGCAAAATTACGTGCCTCACCGTCGCTTTCAAAATAATCAGCAAGATTTGGCTTTTCTATATAAGTAATTTTTTGCAAGCTTTTTTCGATAACTGCAGTGATGTCCAAAAAACCAATGCGGTTGTTTAAAAACGCCCACACAGCAATTTCGTTCGCAGCATTTAATATACAGGGAAAATTGCCGCCCTTCTCAAGGGCCATCTGCGCAAGACCAAGATTTCTAAACGTTTTCATATCCGGCTCTTCAAAAGCCAGAATGGGTATTTTTCTGAAATTAGCCCGGGGATTGTTGTTGGCTACTCTTCTGGGAAAAGTAAGTGCATATTGAATAGGAAGTTTCATATCGGGCAATCCCATTTGTGCCTTAATACTTCCATCTTCAAATTGTACCATGCTGTGTACAATGCTTTGCGGATGGATGATCACTTCAATTTGTTCCGGGGCAAGATTGAAAAGCCACTTGGCTTCAATCATCTCTAGCCCTTTATTCATCAATGTTGCAGAGTCGATGGTGATCTTCGCTCCCATCTTCCAATTGGGATGTTGCAAAGCATGATCCCGTTTTACATTCACGAGAAAATTCGGTTTTTTCCCAAGGAAAGGACCACCGCTTGCGGTTAATATGACCTTCTCAATTTTATTCCTTGTTTCCCCGATAAGGCACTGGAAAATCGCCGAATGCTCGCTATCTACCGGTATTACAGGAACCCTTTTTTCTACGGCAAGGGCCATCACCAAATCGCCGGCAACCACAAGTGTTTCTTTATTAGCTAATGCGATCGCTTTTCCTTTTTCAATTGCTTTTAACGTTGGTTTTAAGCCCGCAAATCCAACAATGGCTGCTAACATCATATCATAGGTATCAAAATCTGCCACTTCATCAAGCGCATTATCTCCTGCAAAAACTTTTATATCAGTTGATTCCAGTTCTTTTTTTACCTTTTCATATTTTTCTTCATCGACGATCACAACGGCATTGGGCTGAAATTTAAGCGCCTGTTCAATTAACAGTTTTTCATTTGTATGAGCCGTTAATATCTCCACTTCGAACAAATCCGGATGCTCCTCAATCACTTCCAAAGCCTGTGTGCCAATGGAGCCGGTTGAGCCAAAAATCGCAATCCTTTTTTTTATCGGTTCTGCCATTTCATTCTTCTTTAATATCATTGAACATGGCACTAGTTACTAATACCACATCTGGCAATTTACTGTAATAATTTTTGTAAAGCATCATTTACGGCCTTAAAATTGAATCGACCAATAATGTCCTGCATCATGCATTTTATCTCCTTGTTTTGAAGATTACCAATTGAACCCTCGTGAGTATGTTTAATTTTCCTGTCAGTATCAAAAGTTCCGGCTTCCACATCAGCACCGATTTTTTTGTAGGCATCGCGCAAAGGCATTCCTTGCAAAACGAGTTTGTTCATTTCCTCAACGGTAAAAAGAAATTTATACTTTTCATCCTCAAGAATATCTTTTTTTACTTCAATATTTTCAAACATTAAAGTTGCCATTCTGATACAATTGCGCAAATTCTTAATTGCCGGAAAAAGGTGTTCTTTCAGCAATTGAAAATCACGGTGGTAGCCCGAAGGAAGGTTTGTCGTTATCATCATGATCTCATTGGGCAATGCTGCAATCCTGTTGCAGTGGCCACGAATCAATTCAAAAACATCAGGATTTTTTTTATGAGGCATAATGCTGCTGCCGGTCGTTAATTCATCAGGGAAAGAAATAAATCCAAAATTCTGGTTGAGGTAAATGCAGGCGTCCATACTCATACGGGCAAGGGTAGACGCAAAATTGGCCAGTGATTGTGAAAGAACCCTTTCTGTTTTACCACGGCTCATTTGTGCATATACAACGTTGTAATTTAAATCATCAAAGCCAAGTAATCCGGTTGTGTATTTCCTGTCAATAGGAAAAGAGGAACCAAAGCCCGCAGCGGAACCCAAAGGGTTCTTATTGATGATTTGCCATGTACCGTGAAGTGAGATCATATCATCAACCAAACTTTCAGCATAAGCGCCAAACCACAGGCCGAAGGAACTTGGCATCGCCAGTTGCAAATGAGTGTAGCCGGGCAAAAGATGATCTTTGAATTTATCACTCTGGTCTAACAAAAGTTCAAAAAAACTGTTTACTTCATGAACCAATTCTTCAATTTCATTTCGCAGGTAAAGTTTCAGATCAAGAATTACCTGGTCGTTTCTGGAGCGGGCAGAATGAATTTTTTTTCCCGCATCACCCAGTTTTTTTGTCAAAATAAATTCTACCTGAGAATGAATATCCTCTACGCCTTCTTCAAGCTTAAATTTTTCAGCAATGATATCGGCATAAATATCTCTTAAACCATTTTCCAGTTCCTGCAATTCGCTTTCAGACAGTAAACCAACTTTTTTCAGCATTTTTATATGCGCCAGCGAACCCAAAACGTCATAAGGCGCGAGGAACATATCCAATTCTCGATCTTTTCCAACCGTGAATGTTTCTACTTCTTTTAATGATTCTGTATTTTTTTGCCAGAGCTTCATATTCAATTTCAAATTAAAAATTACGAATTACGGGTTTTCATTGTTATCTGGATTTTACCAAGGATTTTACAGATTTCTTCTGCATCGCTCAACCTGCTTTCTGTCTGTTGATCAGAAAGAAATGAAGATGCATTTAATAATTTAAGCCAGTATATTGCTTCTCGTGCTTCCTTATAAGCGATGCTTAATTTCGAAAGAATATCTTTTTCAGATTGTCCTCCAAGTGCTTCTTCCACATTTGCACCTACCGATGTACCACTTCTCAATAGCTGTTTTGAAAGGACAAACTCTTTCTTTTCCTCACACAAATATTTATAAAGATTCACAATACGGATCGCAAAAGAAAAACTTTTATCCCGTATGATATTATCTGTTTTCAATTTTTAATTCGTAATCCGTAATTCGTAATTAATTCAATATAAGTTTCAATACCATCTTTTATTTCTTTCTTATAAATAAACTCATCTGCACTATGACTTCTCGCAGAATCGCCAGGACCGATCTTCAAAGAAGGAAAGTCCATTAAAGCCATATCAGAACAAGTTGGTGAACCATACGAGGAAATTCCCATTTTCGTTCCTGCAATTACTAACGGATGATCCTCAGAAATAAAAGATGATTTCAATCTTATTGATCTTGGCTGAACTTCACTTTGAATATTTGCTTTTATTATCTCAATTATATCTTCAAAAGAATACAACTCATTAACGCGTATGTCTACAATAAATTTGCATTCTGATGGAACAACATTATGAGTCCGGTTTTCAGTAAAAATGGAAGTTACAGCAATATGCACTTCTCCCAAAAGTGAGGAAGTTTTCGGAAACTTCACGGAACTTAGCCAATTGATATCTTTCATCGCAATATACAATGCATTGATCCCTTCATTTCTTGCTGCATGACCGGCTTTACCGTGGGCAATGCAATCCAGCACCAACAATCCTTTTTCTGCCACTGCCATATCCAGCAACGTAGGTTCACCTACGATAGCGCAATCAATTTTTGGCAAATGGCTGAGCAAAATTTCAACACCGTTTTTTCCCGAAATTTCTTCTTCAGCAGTTCCTGCAAAAACTAAATTAAAAGGAATATCAGCATCATAAAAATGAACAAACGTTGCAATCAAAGAAACCAACGGGCCGCCGGCATCATTCGATCCCAACCCAAATAATTTCCCTTCTTTTTCAATGGGTTCAAATGGATTCAAACTATATCCTTTGTTGGGTTTCACTGTATCGTGATGAGAATTTAGCAACAACGTTTGTTTGCTTTCGTCAAAATATTTGTTAGTCGCCCAAACGTTATTTAAGTAGCGGAAAGTCTTTATATTTTTTTTCCTGAAAAACTCTTCCAGGCAGTCAGCGGTAATATCTTCTTCCTTACTGAAAGAAGGGATAGCAATCAATTTTTTTAAGAGATCAACTGCATCAAAATATAAATCCTCAATATTTGTTTGTTTACTGCTCATTCAAAGAAATTTTTGTTCCACCGGTTCCCTTTATTAAAGAGAGCAGGTGAGAAGAATTTCCAATAATAACTTCGTTTACTCCTTTATGAATCCCATCAAATGCGTTGTCAATTTTCGGAATAATTCCTGCAAATAATTTATTGGAGCTCTTTAAGGCTAAGTAATTTTCGGTATTGATGTTTTCAATAACCGAATTTTCATCTTCTATGTTAGATAAAACGCCGTTTTTTTCAAAACAAAAAACAAGTTTTACATCATACAATGCTGATAAGTTTACGGCGATCACTGAAGCGATTGTATCTGCGTTGGTATTTAAAACATGCCCATGTTGATCGTGTGTAAGTGCCGCCACGACTGGAGTGAGGCCATGTTCCAAAAATAATCTCCAATTGCCTGAATCAATATCCTCATCTTTTAAATCGCCTACCCATCCATAATCTATTTCCTTTACGGGGCGCTTTTTTGCCGGCAACAAATTCGCGTCGGCACCTGTTACACCAAGCGCATTGCAATTTTTTGCCTGTAGTTTCGCCACTATTTTTTTGTTCACTAAACCACCATACACCATTGTCACAAGATCGATTGTTTCATCATCGGTAATCCTTCGTCCATCTATATAATTCGATTGAATTCCTAGCTTGTTGCCAATAGATGTAGCAATCGTTCCACCACCGTGAACCAAAATTTTTTTGTCCTTTATTTCAGAAAAAGCAGTGAGAAAAGCATTGAGCTGCCCGGGATCATCAATTACGTTGCCGCCGATTTTTATCACAAAAAGTTTTTCGGTATTACCGGTAGAGTTCATGTTAATCCGTTTAGAATTTCTGCCAAAACCGCCTGTGCAGCCCACACGCGATTGCCTGCTTCTTCTGTAATAATGCTGCTATTGTTGTCCAATACTTCATCGCTTAATTCGATATTTCTTCTAACAGGAAGACAGTGCATTACTTTTGCGTTGTTGGTTACTGCCAGCTTTTGATTTGTAAGCATCCAGTCATTTTCAACAGGAAGTATTTTTCCGTAATCCTTAAAACTGCTCCAGTTTTTTACATAAACAAAATCAGCGTCTTTTAGCGCGTATGCCTGGTCGTTAGTAACAGTAGCTCCATCTGTAAAATCCATATCCAATTCATAGCCTTCCGGATTCGCAATAATAAATTCACTCTGTCCCCATGCGTTTATCCACTGTGAAAAACTATTGGCAACGCACTGTGGTAAAGGTTTTACATGAGGCGCCCATGTTAAAACCACTTTTGGTTTGGCTTTCGTTTTTAAAGGCAGTCTTTCAGAAATTGTGATTATGTCAGTTAAACTTTGTAAAGGATGAACCGTAGCACTTTCAAGACTTACAACTGGTATACCTGCGTACTTTACGAATTGCTTAAGTATTTTTTCTGAATAATCTTCTTCACGATTTTTTAAAGACGGAAATGTGCGCACGCCCAAAATATCAAAATATTTACCAAGGATAGGTGCTGCATCTTTCACGTGTTCTGCAGTGGAACCATTCATTACGGCACTATCTTTAAATTCCAGTGACCATCCATCCTGTCCTGCATTAAAAACAATCGCCTCCATTCCCAAATTTTGAGCAGCAATTTGCGTACTCAATCTTGTGCGCATACTTGGATTAAGAAACATCAATCCCATGCGTTTATTTTTGCCCAAAGTTTGAGAGGCCAAAGGATTTTTTTTAAAATTCAATGCAGTGGTTACGAGATGATCGATATTACCTGCATCGTTAACTGAAAGAAAATTTTTCAATAATTATAAATGTTTTAAATGAATAATCAGCCGGCACTTGTTTCAGAAGCCGGTTCTTTTGTTTTTAAAAGAAACGATACTTCTTCTTTTAGCGCATTCAAAAACTTATCTGCATCTTTTTTCGTGAGCGCAAGCGAAGGTAACAACCTGATCACATTTGGTTTTGCTTCGCCCGTAAAAACTTTATGTTTGTGCAAAAGATTTTTTTTCAAATCTTTTAATAGATCACTAACGTCAAAACCTATCATTAACCCTTTACCGCGAACATTTGATAAGCCGTCAATTTTTTCAATTTCCGAGATAAGATAATTTCCCACTTCTTCGGCATTGTCCATTAAAGCTTCTTTTTCCATTACTTCCAAAACCGCTATAGCAGCGGCACATGCAAGGTGATTACCCCCAAAGGTAGTACCCAACATAAAATATTTTGGTGCTATCTTAGGAGAAATAGAAATGCCGCCAATCGGGAAACCATTTCCCATTCCTTTTGCCATGGAATAAATATCCGCCTCTACTCCCGCATGGTCATGAGAATAAAACTTTCCCGTTCTTCCATAACCACATTGTACAGAATCTGCAATAAAAACCGAACCATATTCTGTACACAGGTTCCTTATCAATTGCAGAAAAGATTTTGATGCAACCCTTATTCCCCCTACTCCCTGGATGCCTTCTACAATTACGGCACACACTTCGTTGCCATGATCTTTAAAGTAATCTTTCAGAACATCTTCGTCATTAAAAGGAAGAAAAACTACATTTTCTGTTTCATTAACCGGGGCTACAATCGAAGGATTATCGGTAGCTGCAACTGCCAGGGAAGTACGCCCATGAAATGCTTTTGAAAATGCAATAATTTTTTTTCTGCCATTATGAAACGATGCCAGTTTCAAAGCATTTTCGTTGGCTTCGGCGCCGGAATTACAAAGAAACAACTGGTAATTATTTCTGCCTGAAACTTTTCCCAACCTATCGGCCAGTTCCTGTTGCAAAGGGATTTTTACAGAATTGGAATAGAAGGCAATTTTTTCCAACTGATCTTCAATTCTTTTCACCCAATGCGGGTTGGTATGGCCAATACTTATTACCGCGTGGCCTCCATACATGTCTAAATATTCAGTTCCTTTATCGTCCCAAACATAAGAGCCGCGGGCTTTGACAATATTGATATCGTTAATGGGATAGACGTCGAATAATTTCATAATTGCAAGTTTAAATGCGAAGGACTCGCTAAAAATAATTGGCTTTCAATCTCAACCCTTCAGTTTCTTCCAGGCCAAACATCAGGTTCATATTTTCAACTGCTTGTCCGCTTGCTCCTTTTAATAAATTGTCGATCACGGAATGGACTACCAAAATATCATCTTCCATCTCGAGGTTAATCACACAATTGTTGGTGTTAACTACCTGTTTCAAAAAAATAGGATTTTTACTAATCTGTAGTAAAAGGATCCCCTTCATAAAATTTTTTGTAAGCATCAAAAATTTCTTCCAGTGGCTTTAAGCACTTTATTTGGGAAGTCACAAATATCCCTCGTGTAAATCCCCTCGCCAAGGCACAAAATGAATAGAAGCTGATGTATTTCCGGAGAGTTGATTCAAAGACTGGTTGATTTCATGAAGATGCTGATGCGTCAATGTTTTGTAAGCCTGAACATTATTTTCACGCCATGAAAAATGCGAAGTGGGTGACAAAGATTGGCCGGCCCCCGTTGATCCTGTTATACCCGTTGTAAAAACATCGTGCAACAAATTCATTTCTGCAAGCGGCAATAAACCTAATTCGATCGCTGTTGCAAAACAGCCCGGATTGGCAATATTTTCTGCTTTTTTTATTTGTTCACTATTAACTTCAGGAAGGCCATAAACAAAGCGGCGATCTTTAAAAACTGAGTGTTCTTTCAGTCGAAAATCCTGTGAAAGCGAAATGATTTTTATATGTTCTGGCACTTCATTTTCTTCCAAAAACTTTTTTGAATCACCGTGACCTACACATAAAAAAAGCACGTCAATTTCATCATTCATTTCATGGGTAAACTCAACATCGGTTACGCCTAAAAGATCATGATGAACAGCGTGTACTCCCTTACCTGCATTGCTTTTACTGTGGATATAAATCATTTCTGCAGAAGGATGATTGAGGAGCAACCGTATTAATTCTCCTCCTGTATAACCTGCGCCACCAACTATCCCTACCCGGATTTTATTTTTCATTTACGCTGTTTTGTACAGCATGGTAAATTGCTGTCTGGTTGCCAAAAATTTTACTGAATCCTCTTACATCTTCCCCGCTCCATCCGGTATTCATTTCGCCATATTTGCCAAATTTACTACTCATCAAATCAAATGGCGATTGAATGCCTGTAACCTGGAAACGATAAGGCATCAACTGGATGAATACATCACCGGTAACATTTTTTTGCGAAGAAATAAAGAAAGCTTCAATATCCCGCATCACAGGATCAAGCAGTTGCCCTTCATGCAACCAGTTGCCATAAAAATCGGCAAGCTGGCTTTTTAAAGTAAGTTGCCATTTGGTAAGCACATGTTTTTCCAAAGCATGATGCGCTTTAATAATAAGAACAGAAGCTGCCGCTTCAAAGCCAACCCTGCCTTTTATACCGATTATCGTGTCGCCCACATGTACATCGCGGCCAATAGCAAACGGACCGGCAATCGATTGAAGAAATTGAATGGCGGCAACCGGGTGATCAAAAGTTTTATCATTTACCACGGTAAGTTCACCTTTTTCAAAATGTAACTTTACCTGCTCCGGTTCATGCTTGCTTAATTGAGTAGGCCATGCTTCCTCCGGCAACATACCATTTGAATTCAAAGTTTCTTTTCCCCCAACGCTCGTTCCCCACAAACCTTTATTAATGGAATAAACTGATTTTTCGAAATTCATATTTACTCCTTTCGATTTCAGGTAATCAATTTCCTGCTCGCGGGACAATTGCATATCACGGATGGGCGTAATAATTTCTACGCCCGGAATCATGATGTGGAAAATCATATCAAACCTCACCTGGTCGTTACCTGCACCGGTACTGCCGTGAGCCACCGCATCAGCACCAATCTTTTTTACATGCTCTGCAATATGCAAAGCTTGGGAAACTCTTTCTGCACTTACACTTAGAGGATACGTGTTGTTTTTTAAAACATTGCCGTACACGAGGTATTTCACTATGCTATCGTAATAGCTTTTAGTAGCGTCTACTGTAGTATGCGATGAAACGCCAAGGCCCTTTGCATGTTTTTCAATCTGATCCAATTCTTCTTTTGAAAAACCACCAGTGTTTACAATGATACTATGAACTTCATAATTTAATTCATCTGTAAAATACTTCACGCAATAAGAAGTGTCCAATCCGCCACTGAAACCAATTACAACTTTTTTGCTCATTATTAATTAAGACATTTAGAGATTGAAGAATAATAAACTTAATATAGATTTAGGCTTTTCCTGTTTTTTCTTTTTTAAATAATTGATCAGCCTGTTCTTTTTCAACCGCATAAATCTTTCATACACTTTCGATTTCTTCTTAAAATCGCTTGCGGTTTCCTCGGGTGTATAATGATCTTTAGGGTCGTAAAGCATGGCAGTGCACATGCAGTTTTTTCTTTCCTTACTCATCAGGATGTCGTAATTGACACAGCTTTTACATCCTGCCCAAAAATTTTCGTCATCGGTGAGCTCCGAATAAGTTACGGGTTCATAACCCAGGTCGCTGTTGATCTTCATCACGGCAAGGCCAGTAGTCAAACCAAAGATTTTTGCCTCGGGATATTTTTGCCTTGAAAGTGCAAAGATGCGCTGTTTGATTGTTTTCGCAATGCCTGATTTTCTAAATTCTGGAGCAACGATAAGGCCGCTGTTGGCAACAAATTTATCATGGCCCCATGCTTCGATATAGCAAAAGCCCACCCATTTACCATCTTTTGTAAGGGCGATAACGGCTTTCCCTTCCGTCATTTTATTAGAGATATATTCAGGTGAACGTTTGGCAATTCCTGTACCACGCGCCTGGGCAGACGATGCCATTTCATCTGTGATGGTAGATGCGTAAATAATATCAGCAGGAGTTGCAACCCGAACAATTATATTTGATTGTTCCAATTTGCAGGAAATTTAAAATTTAAAAAAAAGAGGAGAAATCGGGGGATTTTTTTTCACTGATAGGTGCGCTTTGAAACGCATAGGCCTATCAGCATCCACGTCGTAATAATAAATATACCGTTGCCGGAAAAAAGAAATTATATGAATTATTTTTTTTCAACGCGTGTGTTGATTTTTAAATTGAGGAGACAAAAATAATATAATATTTATTATCTCACATTTTTTTATAAAAAATTTTTGTTTTCATAAATAACAAGCCCCGGATTTTCACACCAATTACAGGCACCAGTAAACCAAGAAATAAGCCAGATTTTTATTTTTTAAACCAGGTGGAATATTTTGTAACAACAAAAATGTTATAATTTAAATCCTATTGTAGCTACAATATTGCCCCTGTTGTTCTTGATAGAAGCGGGAGTATTTGGCTTGTCCTGCAAACGGTAAGGAAAATTTACATCTTTCAGCATCGAATAAACATAGGCAAGGTCAACAAAAATACCTTTGTTCCTGTATCCCAAGCCTCCTGTAACTTTTACAAGATTGGAAGTTTCGGCCTGGTACGGATTGCCATAATAGGCGCCCCCCAACCGCACCATGAATGTGTTGAATTTTAATTCGCCGCCAACACGTGCGTTAATTGCATGTTTGTAAACGCTGCCAAGAGTTTTGGTTAAACTATGGTAATAATCTGCTGAGCTTGCATCGTTGTTCACATCATGGAATGACGCGTTAGTATAGTTTACATATTCAACATCTGCGGTAATAAATCCTTTTTGATTTTGGACATTTTCCACTTCACTGAAAATATAAGAGCCGCTCAAAATAAACCGCCAGGGTGTGGTAAGATTATATCGCGATTCCAGTGGCTGACCATTGGTAAGGTCAGTAGAACTTTGTTGTTTTACTCCCTGTCCACCGTAACCTTCAAGATCGGTGATCACTTCCGCAGTGTAATCATCTGTAAGCTGGTAAACTGTGGGCGTATGAAAGGCAAGTCCCAGCCTTACATTTTCAACGGGCTTAAAAATAATCCCCAATTTAGCATTGATGCCAACACCTTTGGTAGTCAATGATTCATTGGCCTGGAAATAATTGAAATTGTTATTAGGATTTGAAGTAGCATCACTTTCCTTGTAGGATGCGTTTCGTGTGTAGTTTAAGAAAGGAATTGATATTGTTCCACCAAAATACCATTTGTCCTGCACGTTCACGCCCATGCCGAGCCCTAAATCGGTAATGCCTCCTGTAGTATTGATCGTATTTTGCTGAATAAGACCTGTGGCGGGGTTCGCCTGGGTTCTATACCCACTAACTGAGCCATCAGATGCAAGAACTGTATCGATTAAATAGGTGTTAAATGCAAGACTGGCTCCATAAGGATCATAGGTTGCTGCCTGGTTCGGATCAGTGATGTTGTCATTGATCAGTTGCTCGAGGTACTTTTCTGAATAGGAGGAATTTTTATTCGTTCCCTTGTAATAAACATGGTTGTTAAAATCTGCAACGCGATTTACACCCAATGCAAAAGCAACGCTTTTTACACTTTTACTTCGGGTAGGGCCGCCGATCACAAATCCTGTAGCCCCTACGTTAAAGTTGTTATCCGTAGCACTTTCAGAAGTACCGAGATAACCCGAGTTCGTTTTCTTAAATGACAGCGACGGTGTTAATACAAAATCCCCTGTTTTATAGAAACCGAGCCCTGCCGGATTAATAAAAAGTGACGTGAATTCTCCGCCTAAAGATGCGCCTGCACCGCCAATCGCCTGGTTTCGTGCAGTACCTCCTGGCTGCGTCAAATAAGAATATCGCAATGCATCAGCAGGCTCCTGGGCATAAGTATAGCTGATAGCGATGGAAAAAAATACAATTAGACTTATTGATTTCATAGTAAACGAATAAATAGTTCTCTTTTTTAATTTATCAACAATTTGGCGGCAAATTCGTTTTAAAAAGGGATGAAAAAATCATCCCCTTTTTAAAAATTATTTTTAGCACCTATCTTCTAAAAGTCCTTACAGGAGCACTATTGTTGTTTCCTGAAGAGGAAGATGAAGAATTGGATGGTGTACTCGGAGTAAAGGTTCTTTGCGGAGGCTGATAGCTATTATTACTGTTGTTATTATTATAATTATTGCTCCTCCTGGTGGTTCTGTTGTTTGAAGGCGGCGTATAGGTACTTCTTTGAGAAGGAGTAAATACTCTCCTGATCACGGTTCCAACACCGGTTGTTCTCGGTTGTTGTGTTGTGCCGGTATTTGTAGTACGAATTGGCTGTACATTGGTACGGTTCGTAGTATTACTACCCGGATTATTATAAACATTGAGATTATACCTCCTCGCGCCTGTATTGGTATTTACGCTTTTTGTTGAAAAAAGAATAGGTGCATAATAAGGTGAATAGCCGTAGTATGGAGTATAGCCATATCCATAACCCATGGGGTAAGAATTATAATACCCGAAAGGAGAAGAATACAGATTATTATATCCAAATGAATTATAAGGATTGTACATACTCTTAAACCCGTACGGATCATAGCCGTAACCATAATATGGATTACTAAAACTACTATAAGGATACATCGAATAAGGATTGTAACCATATCCCATACTAAAAGTTACCGCATTCCGGTACACAGGGTCGTTTATCCCTCGCCTGATATCCATATCTTCCTGGTTCCGGTATGAATATGAATTTTTATCCTGCTCGGTCGCAGTGGTTACGTATGTATTCTCCTGTGGCGCCGGGGAATAATAAACATCATCAGGAGTTTGACCTGTGCGATAAGCGGTACTGCAACTGCTGAAAGCTGCTACCACACCAAGCAACAGTAAATCTTTTATGTTCATGGCTTTGAGTTTTTAGAAAGTTAGATAAGGAAGCTTATTTTTGCGTCCTCTTTCTGTAAATTTAAGAATAATAGTTCATTATTAAGGTATTGTTTTGATGAATGGTTGTTAAAATCAGGAAGACAAAACGGGTTCATAAATAATTAAAATTCAAGCAGCAATAACTAAATAGTAAATCACAATGAGCAAAGAAATTACGTCGCGGGAGGCTGATTATTCGCAATGGTATAATGATCTCATCATAAAAGCAGGGCTTGCCGATTACAGTGCCGTGCGCGGTTGTATGGTAATAAAACCCTATGGATTTGCACTTTGGGAAAATATGCAAAGCCAGCTTGATAAGCGTTTTAAAGAAACAGGCCATCAAAATGCCTATTTCCCTTTATTCATTCCAAAAAGTTTTTTGAGCAAAGAAGCTGCTCATGTAGAAGGTTTTGCAAAAGAATGTGCGGTAGTTACGCATTATCGCCTGAAAAACGATGAAGCAGGAACCGGCATTATTGTAGATCCCGATGCAAAACTGGAAGAAGAACTGATCGTTCGTCCCACATCAGAAACAATCATCTGGAATACTTATAAAACGTGGATTCAATCTTATCGCGACTTGCCGGTACTTATTAATCAGTGGGCCAATGTAGTAAGGTGGGAAATGCGCACAAGGCTCTTTCTCCGCACCACAGAATTTCTTTGGCAGGAAGGTCATACAGCTCATGCTACGGCGCAGGAGGCTATTGATGAAACGATGCAAATGCTGAACATTTATGCAGAATTCGCAGAAGAATGGATGGCAATGCCGGTGATACGCGGCGTTAAAAGTGTAAATGAACGTTTTGCCGGCGCGGTAGATACTTTTTGTATAGAGGCCATGATGCAGGACGGGAAAGCGTTGCAGGCAGGCACTTCGCATTTCCTCGGGCAAAATTTTGCCAAAGCGTTCGATGTAAAATTCAGCGATAAAGAAAATAAACTCGATTATGTGTGGGCTACAAGCTGGGGCGTAAGTACAAGATTAATCGGCGCGCTCGTGATGGCACACAGCGATGATGATGGTCTCGTTCTTCCGCCAAAATTAGCGCCGATACAGGTGGTGATCGTTCCTATTTATAAAGGTGAAGATCAAAAAAAGGCGATTGATGAAAAAGTGTTTTCTATAATGGAAGATTTTAAAGCGCTTGGCGTTTCAGTAAAATATGATGATGACGACAGCCGCCGCCCGGGATGGAAATTTGCAGAATATGAAATGAAAGGCGTGCCCGTGAGAATAGCGATCGGCACCCGGGATCTTGAGAATAATGTGGCCGAAGTGGCGCGCCGGGATACGAAAACAAAAGAATCCATTTCACTTGACGGGCTGGCCAACACCGTTTTTGTTTTACTCAATGACATTCAAAATTCAATTTATCAAAAAGCAAAAGATTACCGTGACGCGCATATTACCAACGCCGACACATGGGATGAATTTCTAAAGATTCTTGATGAAAAAGGAGGCTTCGTTTCTGCACATTGGGACGGGACAGCTGAAACCGAAGAAAAAATAAAAGAGTTAAGTAAAGCAACCATTCGCTGTATTCCTTTGAATAATCCTAAAGAGGAAGGCAAAGATATTTTAACCGGAAATCCAAGTAAAGAAAGAGTTTTGTTTGCGAGGGCGTATTAATCAAAAGACAAAATAAAAATCTTAAAAATTTATTCGTTTACTGGTCACCGTTAGTGCCAGCGGATTTTTTATTTGTTCAATTCTTTTTCTTTAATATCTGCTTCCATCTTTTCTTTTTTCATGTCAACTCTCACCAGGCCAAAAAGGCTCATATAAATATTGGCGATCCAAACAAGTGCAAAACCTCCAAGTAAATAGCCTTTCCAATCACTAAAAAGCAGGTGATATTTCGTGATAATTAAAATAAAGATGGTTACATAATGTGAAAAACAATATTCGCAGGTAAAAACATAAAAGAATTTTCTAACGAAAATACTTTTTGATCGCTTACATTTTTTTATACAAAAATCCCGCGGCTCTTTGAACACTTCTTCGTGGGTAACTGTCCACGAAATGCAGGCAATTGCCAATGGCAATAAAAAAAGATCGCGCACCTGCGTAGATAAATCCATAATTGACTTATTGTTATTTTTCCGATGCTTTAACTATAAAATACATGCCAGCTTTTGCAGGATGGTATGATTGACTTCAATTCGTTTCCTCTTCAGCGATTATCATCAACGTTTTTTCATCCTTTCTCCCGTTAAAAAATTTCGTCAATACTGATTGAAAAACCGGGTCAGTTTCAGGGAGGGAAGCAAATAAAGTCATCGACGATTTCAATTTCAGATCATCGGGACTCCCGAAAATGCTGTGAGCATCATCCGTATCAAGATCGAGCAGAGCGTTAGAAATTTCAATCAATCTTTTTCCCAATACGAGGTGATTCAAATATTCTTCCGCTTCCACTTTATTTTTTATTGAATACAACCTTGACGTTTCACTAAAACCCAGTCCTTTAATTTGAGGAAAAATATACCACATCCAGTGCGAGCGCTTCCTCCCGGTTTTTATTTCGGATAATGCAATTTCATAATCGTGTTGCTGTGCATCAAGAAATCGTTGCAAGGTCATTTTATTAATTTTCTTTCATCAAATGTTTATCAAACCCAAGCGCCACCAGCTTTTCATACGCATCCCAAACATCGCCGGGAATTTCCTGGTAAACCTGGAAACCTTTTGCAGGATACAATTTTATTCTCTGCAAATCACCCGCCATAATATTAATGACACGCTCCATCGGAATTTCTTCATTCGGATAATCCTCAAAAGAAATTTGGGGTGAAGTAACCAGTAATTTTTTATCGGGCCAATGCATTTTAAAAGTAGCGTACGACCTGCGTTCCATATAAGGCTTTTGCACCACGATAAAACTTTGTGGGTTCAATGCTTTTTCTTTCAATAATTTTTGGGTAAACAAAATATTTTCGCCCGTGTTGGTTGAATTATTTTCAATAAGAATGGCTTCCGGCGGAACTCCTTTTTCTAACGCGATTTCAGTAAACTTATCGGCTTCCTTCTCAGTCCAGATTTCCTGTGTAAAATTTCCCAAACCACCCGACATGATCATCAACGGCGCAAAACCCTGCAAATACAATTCTGCCGCTCTTTCCGGAACCCTTAAATCATGGCTTCCCAAAGTGAGAATGCAATCAACTTTTTCCAGTTTGTTATTCAAAAGATGATAATCCCAAAGTTTTTTTGCGAGAGAAAGAATTTGATCGTTCAGCATATTGACAAAAATAAAAAAGCCCCGCAACAGTAAACGAATAAATAATCAAACTTTTTATTGCGCACAAGTGCAAAAGTGGCATTAATTTTTATAGCAATAAGTGAACGCAAAAACATTTACTATGAAACATATAACCTTACTTATTGCAGTTACTATCGTGATGGCTTCCTGCAGTAACGGATCTACCGGCCCTCAAACAACTACCGACTCTACTACGAATACCACCGTTGACACAACACAGCACCCGATGGCCAATAACCCCGAAGACATGGCCACCGATGGAGCTGTAGATACAAATGGACACATTTTAAAGAACGGAAAAGTGAGGGAGGGAAACGATAAAGTGATGACAGGCGATGTTGACATGTCTGATTCAACTAAATGATTTTACAGTTGCCGTTTTAAGACGCACGCAAACAGTGAAGAACTGGTGTTGCATAAAGAGAACTGGTGTAATTTTGTTTGGGTAGGAACCGCCTCCGGACTGAATTTGATGGATGGTTCTGACATCACCGTTTTCAAGCATGAACCAGTAAATCCAAACTCTCTCTACAATAATAACATTTCCGCCATTACCGGCGATAGCAATAATTATTTTACGTGGAATGGGGAATATTCATTTTATATTCAAAATTCGATTATAAAACCTATGGAAGGTGTGGGAGTAGCACTATCATTATTTAATAAAACAGGGATTGCATTACTGCCATCAGGTTTAATTGCCTGCCCATCTGTTGTAACAAAAGCTGTATTATCCGCGTTTCTTTTAAAAGTATAACTGGGTACAGCCTGGTTGCTGGCTAAATACCAATTAATAATATCAAGGAATAAATCAATAGAGATTTTTCTGCCATTCCATTTCTTATCAATCCTGAGATCACTGGAATTAAATCCCTTGAGACGGAGTGTATTCAATTTTGAATAATCTATTACGCCTTTGCCCTGTGATAAATAATTTAATCTTGATTCATTTAAATCGTAAGGTGTATAAGGCGCGCCGCCCTGGTAGCGAAACTTTAACCCCAATTCCCAATTACGATGAAATTTGTAACCCCAGGTAATGCTTAGTAAATGCCGGTTATCCCAGCTGCTTGGAATCAGTACATTGTTGATACCACTGTATTCGCTGCGATAAAAAGTATAAGATAAAATTCCAAAAAAACGATTGGTTAACTTTTTTTGTGCAAACAGCTCGAATCCATATGCCCGACCCTTTCCATTGGTAACAACCGCCTCATTGCCTAATACATTAAAATCGCTTCCTAAATTAGATAATGAAATTCCATTCCGAATTGAAACAGGTACATTAGCATATTCTTTATAAAAAGATTCCAACGTAAATCTCAGCCCCTCATTGGGTAAATATTCCAGGCCTGTTACAAAATGATCACTCCGGAGGTATTTACTACTTTTATTTACAAGGGTTCCATTATTATCGGCAAAGCCTAAAATAGTATAAGGCGCTATTTTGTAATAACGGCCCACAGAAGCATTCAATGTCCATTTATCCGCTAAAACATAACTGAAAGATATACGGGGAGATAAAGTTTGCAATCCATTAGTACCTTGTGAGGTAAATGTATTTATGTCTGAACGTAACCCGGCACTTACTCCCAGCCTGTTGTAAAAAAATCTTTTACCCAATTGCGTAAAGGCTCCAAAACGCCAGAAGTTTTTTAACGGGCTGGAAAAATTGATTGTTATGGCAGGCTGCACAATATTACCGCTGCTATCTTTCAATTCCTTACGAATAACATTGAATGTATTGTTGCTATACTCTTCCAGTTGAGCCATTATTCCAAAGGCAATTTTCCAACCATTCTTATTTTTATTAATATCCAGCCGGAACTTATTTTCTGTTTCTCTTGATTGATAAGAAAGCATACGCTGTTCCGGTAATTTCAATTTATTATCTTCATACTGCTGTATATTATTATCAAAAGCATTACGGCTTAAAGCCAAATTCATAAATCCATTTTTTAACAGGCGTTTTAAAGTTATTCCCCCGGTATAATTCCATTGATTGATAAAAGGATTAGAATTGAGTACATAAAGTTTTTCGGGCGTGGCATTTTTTATAGAAGCAAACCGGAATTTATCAATAGCACCCAATCCTATAAAAGAGAGGGTTGTTTTGGAATTCAACTTGCTGGTGATATTGGTTTGAAAATCCCAATAGTTGGGTCGAATTGGTAAATCAAGTGCAGAAAATAATAGCCCGAGGTAAGAACGCCTCGCGGATGCTAAAAAGGTTGTTTTTTTATTTTTTGAAAGTGGTCCTTCAAGAGTGGCAGCGAGATCAGTAGCACTTGCCCTGATATTTCCCTGTATTTCATTCGGATTGCCGGTACGCTGTTTAAACTGAAATACCGAACTTAATACATTATCATATCGTGCATCAAATGCCGAAGAAGAGAGTTTAACATCTTCAATGAACGATACATTTAAAATACCTTGCGGTCCGCCACTGCTACCTTGTGTCTGGAAATGATTTAAAACCGGAATTTCAATACCATCTAAATAAAATACATTTTCATTGGGCGCTCCCCCGCGGATAATAATATCATTTCTGAAACCACCTCCTTGCGTTCCACCACCAACTCCCGGAAGAGTTTGTATTACCTTACTTATATCAAAATTACCACCCGGATTGCTCTCTATTTCTTCAGCAGTAAGACGCTGTACACTTAATGGAGTTTCGAGGGTAGCTGCTCTTACAGTCCTTTTATTGATATTTACAATTATTTCTGACAAAGCAATCACCTTTGGCTCTAATTCTACATTGATATTTTTTTCATTACCCGACGTAATAACGATGTTGAAGAGAATCTTTTTAGTATAGCCGGATATCGTAAACTCAATATTATAAGTTTTTAAATCAAGCCCGGTAATCCTGAAAACACCATTTGAATCTGTGACACCTCCTTTATTACTTCCATCTAATGTGATGCTCACACCATTAAGTGGTTTTTGAGTTGTTTTATCAACTACAGTTCCGGAAATCCTTCCATTATTTTGAGATTTTGCATTTATGTGGCACATCAAAATGATGATGATAAAAAAGCAACCCATTATTATTCTTCTAAAATCCATTCTTTGAATTTACAATTTATTAGTGTCTTGCAATCGCAATATGAAGCCTAAATCCTAAAATGAGAAAAAGATAAATCAACCTATTTTAAGTGAAACGTTATAAAGGAAATTTGACCAATCTTTCAGCCGGGGGAGGATCACATGGTACACTATTCGTTAAAGTAGAGAAGCTGCATTGAAAAATATTGTTTGATTTTATAAAAGGGAAAATCAATTAAAAAGAATAGCTGTCATTTGCAGTCTTTTACGTAGTAAACCAACAAATAACAGCTATTTTTATTTTCCTTTTTATCAAAAGTTCTTACTCCAATTCCTCATCCGTGAAAGATTGGGAACTTAAGTTGATCATGCTTCCCATAAGATCTTTAAATTCGATTTTACCTTCAACCACCTTTTTGCTGATCAAAGAAAAAGCAGACAACCCATGCAATACAAATTCCATCAGCAACGCATTTTCTTTATTATTGGCAGCAGGAAAATGTTTTTTTACCAGGCCAAATAATCCGTCCACTTTATAAAGCATTTGTATTTTCTCTTCATCCTTCAAATCAAAGGAAAGGTTAAGTTGGTTGCCCGAATCGAACCAATGGGTAATGGCCCTGTAAGGATTTTCTTCCGGAACAGATTCGCGGGTTCGTCTCTTCTTTAAAGATTCGGGGTTGGGAAAATATTTTACAAATTGTGTTCGTATTGCCTTCTCCAATAAATTATACGCTACCTGGAAAGGGCCCTCCTGTTCCCCTTCGTACACCAATTCTATTTTACCAGTGATGGAAGGAATAATGCCGGTCAGATCGCTGATCCAAACCTGCGTTTCTTTTTCTTTGTTCATGATGGCGCGCCTTTCTGCTGCACTCACTGCGTTTTCAAATGCAGAAATCGTAAGCCTCGCAGAAACGCCGCTCTTCTTATCTACAAATTCACTTCCTCTTGCCTCAAAGGAAACCTGCTCTACCAAACGCTTTACCAAATCGCTCACCTGTACTTTTTTTACCTGGTCGCTATGGATTGATGCTTCCTGCTCGGTAATGAACAAAGAGTTTTCAATATTGGTGGGATAATGAGTCAATATCTGGCTTTCGATACGATCTTTAAGCGGAGTAACTATCGCACCACGATTGGTATAATCTTCAGGATTGGCTGTGAAGACGAACATAATATCGAGTGGTAATCGTAATTTAAAACCGCGAATCTGTAAATCACCCTCTTCCAAAATGTTGAACAATGAAACCTGGATGCGCGCCTGCAAGTCGGGCAACTCGTTGATTACAAAAATGCCACGATTACTCCTCGGAATAATACCATAGTGAATTACTCTTTCGTCGGCGTAACTCAGTTTTAAATTCGCAGCTTTTATCGGGTCAATGTCACCAATAAGATCAGCCACGCTTACATCAGGCGTAGCTAATTTTTCTCCATAACGCTCGCTTCGATGCAGCCATGTGATAGGCGTATCATCACCTTTTTCCTTTACCAAATCCCTGGCATATTTACTGAGCGGTTTAAACGGATCGTCGTTTACTTCGCTGCCTTCAACAACAGGAATGTATTCATCCAGCAATTCTGTCATCTGGCGCGCCATGCGCGTTTTCGCCTGTCCGCGCAAACCGAGAAAGAGAATATTATGACGTGATAGCAACGCTCTTTCTGTATCGGGAATCACTGAATCTTCATAGCCAATAATTCCACGAAAGGTTACTTCCTTCTTTCCAATCTTCTTAATAAGATTTTCACGTAATTCTTCTTTTACTGATCTTGGTTTGTAATAGCTTTCTTTAAGTTGTCCTAGGGTCTTTATATTTTGTATGTCCATTATTGTTTACTTGCTTCTTATTTTAATTTTTATTTGAGGTGTGTGGTACATAACCAGATCATGGTTCAAACAATTAATAAACTGTTTTTCTTTTACCACTTTCAAAATCTTTAAAGATAAAGGCGCCAAGGCGGTCGAGAGATGCGAAGAAAGCCTTGCCATTATTGGTTTCTGTAAATTCAGTCACAAATCTTTGCAGGTAAGGATCGCTGGCAATCATGAAAGTAGTTATCGGAATTTTTAATTTCTTGCATTGAGCAGCAAGATTCATGCAACGATTTAAAATTCTCCTGTCTACCCCAAAACTATTTTTATAATAACGTTTGCCCACTTTCAAACAAGTAGGCTTGCCGTCAGTGATCATAAAGATTTGTTTGTTGGGATTCTTTCTTCTTCTCAAAATATCCATTGCCAGTTCGAGGCCCGCAACCGTGTTGGTATGGTAAGGACCAACCTGCAAATATGGAAGGTCTTTTATTTCCACCGTCCAGGCGTCATTTCCAAAAACGACGATATCAATTGTGTCCTTCGGATATTTAGTAGTGATCAGTTCGCTCAACGCCATCGCCACTTTTTTTGCCGGTGTTATGCGGTCTTCTCCATACAGGATCATGCTGTGCGAAATATCAATCATCAAAACGGTAGAAGTCTGCGCTTTAAAATCGGTTTCACGGATTTCAAGGTCGTCTTCATGCATCATAAAACTTTCTGTCCCGTGATTGATCTGTGCGTTGCGAATGGAAGAAGTAAAATCAATTTGCTCCAGAGTATCGCCAAATTGAAAGGGCCTTGTCTCGGGATTGATCTCATCACCGGCGCCCGGCTTAAAAGTATTATGATTGCCTGATCGTGTTTTCTTAAGCTTACCAAATATTTCTTCAAGACTGCGTTTACGTATTCCCTGCTCGGTTTTAGGCGTGATCTTTATTTCACCATTCTGCCTGTTTTCATCGATAAAACCTTTGTCTTTCAGGTCTTCAATAAAATCGCCCATCCCATATTCATCATTGGTAAGATTATATTCTTTATCCAGTTCAGTGAGCCAGCTAAGCGCCTCGCCTACGTCGCCACTTGTATAAGTGAGCAACTGCATGAAAATATTCAACAGGTTTTCAAATGTTGATTTGCTATTTTCATTCGGGTCGAATTTTGAAAAATGATTAAAACGCATTTCGGATAACTTCTTATTTGATTAAAGGTGAGATTTTTTTTGCAGAATAGAAATCTTGCTTATTTCTTGGTTTACTGCCTCACGGTCAGAATTTAGCTTTTTGCCTCCTGTTTCAATGCAATTTACTTCACAAAGAATTTTTTTTATTAAACTCCAATGTTAAAAAATAAAATCCCGGCTTCGATAAAGAAACCGGGATGATTTTTTTGAAGGATAAAAGCGGGTTTATTGCGTTTTATCGCGCGGTTGCGTATCTTTTTTTGGAACGGGCAAATTTTGTATCACCTTATTTGCACTTTCGGGCGAAGGTTGAATAGCCGGCGGTTTGGTAAAATATTGCTCCATCCCCTGCAATTGTTGCAGCATCTGTGTTACGATCTGGTTATCGTAAGCGAGGTATTGCTGCCGGTTTTCATCAAGACTATTATAATACATTATCTGCTGCTCCAGGTCTGTGCGCAATGCATCAGAAACTTTTTTGGCCAAAGCCGTATCACCGGCCATGTAACAGGCTGATAAAAACACGCGCGAAATCTGATCCTGTTGCTCTCGTCGGGAAGCCATACCATAAGGGAAATTCTCTTGTAACATATATTTATCACATTTTTCCAGCAGGTCTCTTGCTTCTTTTAGTTTTCCATTTTGAGCCAAATCACCGGCCACTTGCCCATATTGCATTCTCAAAGTATTCAAATGTCTCCGGTTTTCTTCATCAAAATAAGTTCCCGGCTTATCAGCGCCGCCAAACGCAAATTTTTTCATCATCACATCATAGGCCCAGTTGCGGTTCACGTCGGCATTTTTCACGGGCACCAGCCTGTAAGTCAGGCCGTCTGTTCTTAAATATTGCTGGAACCCGAGGTCTGCATACGGGGAAGTGAAATAGATCGGGCGTTTCCATTTGTTGGCCGCTATGATATTAAGTATAGCGCTTTCATTTTTCAAAAGTGCATTCTTCGGAATTGTAAAATCAATATGAGTTAATATAGTATCATCAGGATTAACTGTTCCATTTTTCCTAACAAGCGCTGTATCTACCGGCACTTCCACATTTTTAGTTGGGAAAATATTGATGAAGTCATTTCCGTTTTGATATTCTCTTGAGGGGTCATCGCTTCCCGCATAATCTTTCATCATTGAGAAAAGATCCATCGGTTTATTTTGATCTACTTTGGCGCCCGGAAGATCAGGGAAGAAGTAAATCGCATCCCTGTTGCTTCCAATGATCTGTTCGGGTGTCCATATGATCGGGATCGGATCACTTTTATTGATCTTGTATCGCAGTTGGTTCAGGTACCAGTCTGTTCCCAGCAAACTGGAATTAATTACCCTTACATCTCTTCTTATCCCGAGCACTTCCTGGTCGAACCACAGCGGATAAGTATCATTGTCTCCAAACGTGATCAAAATCGCGTTAGGTGCGCAACTTTCCAAATAATCTTTAGCGATATCTCTGGCTAATGTTTTCTGGCTTCTGTCGTGATCGTTCCATTCCTGGTTGGCCATCAACACGGGCACTGCCAGGAGGCACAACCCTGCTGCAGCATAATTAGCCACTTTAGGCTTCATGTATTTATCAAAAAGTTCTTTTACGTACATCACTCCCAATCCTATCCAGACCGCAAACGCATAAAAGGAACCTACATACGCATAATCCCTCTCACGCGGCTGGTTACCCGCCTGGTTCAGATATATTACGATTGCAATTCCGGTAAAGAAGAATAATAGCGTTATAACAATAGTATCTTCTTTATCTTTTTGGTATTGATAAAAGAGCCCCAGGAGGCCGAGAATCAAAGGCAATGCAAATAATCGGTTGTGCGATTTGTTTTCTTTTAAACTCTGTGGCATTTTACTTTGATCGCCCAGGCGTGCGTTATCCCAAAAAGGAATACCAGTTATCCAGTTTCCGTCACGCACATTACCCATATCTATCCCTTGCAAATCATTTTGTTTACCGGCAAAATTCCACATGAAATACCGGATGTACATCCAGTTGAGCTGGTAGCTGAAGAAGAAAGCAATATTATCGGCCATCGTAGGTTTGTCATAATATTTGCCTGTTTTTGGATCCTTACCAATACCCGCAAAGCTAGCGTAATAGTCGGCATGTCCCTGGTCATTACTATTATCCCACATCCGTGGAAAGAAGTGAAGATCAGAAGGAGCATATTCCGTAACTACTTTTTTCCCTTTTTTTACATATTTGTTTTTCCCTTTTACATAGGTGTCTTCGTAAGTTTGATTTACAGGTTCGTCTGTAAAATCCTGCCCTTTTATGATGGGCCATGTTCCATATTGTTCGCGGCTCAGATAACCTTCAAGGCTTAAGGGATTGTCTACATTAAACATATCAATTGCCGGATCAGCATTGGAGCGAATCATCGTAGTAAAATAGGTAGAAAATCCCAGCAATACGAAAGCAAAACTCCACATGGCCAGTCTTAAAAAATTCCAGTTTTTCTTTTTTGCCAGGCGCAACATCAGGTAGATCAAAATCGCAATAAAGACAAAGAAAAAAGTAAAGCCCGTGAAGAAAGGCATTCCGAAACTATTGGTAAAAAGAATATCAAAATCTGAAGCCAGCTTAATACTCCATTGTATCATCGGCACCTGTACTATGCCCGTAACCGCACAGGCAGCAAGGAAAGCCCAAAACGTTCCCCATTTGGTCACTTTATAGCGTTTAAAATAATACAACATCACAATAGCCGGGATTGTAAGTATGGGCAATAAGTGTACACCCACGGCGAGGCCTATCATATAAAAAATCAGTATCAACCAACGATCTGCGGGGGTAAAGTTGCCTTTAACGCCCCTGGCTTTTTCTTCGGTAACAGCGTTTTCCCACTTAAGAGCCAGCCAAAAAACTATCGCTGTAAAAAAAGAAGAACTCGCGTATACTTCAGATTCAACGGCGCTATACCAGAACGAGTCGGAAAAAGTGTAAGCCAGCGCTCCCACCGCGCCTGCGGCCATGATGAGAAATATTTGGTTGCCGGTAAGAGGATTTGTGTTGTTTTTTTCGATAATCCTTTTGGCAAAATAGGTGATCGTCCAAAATAAAAATAAAATACAAAACCCACTCATTAAAGCACTCATGGTATTTAAACCCAGGATCGCATTATTCGGATTTGAAAAAGGGATCATGAATAACCTGCCAAGCATAATAAATAAAGGAGCACCCGGCGGATGAGGTATCTGGAGTTTATAGGCGCTGGAAGCAAATTCACCGCAATCCCAAAAACTGCCGGTAGCCTCCATGGTAGACAGATAAACATAACAAGCAATGATGCAGATAGCCCAACCTGTAATGTTGTTAATACGTTTATAATTCATATTCTGGATTTATCGAAACAAGGGCAAATATAAAGCTATGATTGGTACAATTCAATCGACTTGCTTTTTTTTATACAAAGGTTTGTTAATTTGTTTTTACAAAAAAAAGATTAGTGAACAAACAAAAAAACGGGAATTTTATTTTCAACAATAAATTTTATTTCCGCATTTTCTTATTCTAATTTTGGCGGGCGGCGGTTGAACCTGCCGGGAGCATCAACAACTTTAAAATCAGATTATAAAACCCGCGGGGTGCCACTTCAGTGAAAAAAGCATTTTTTCAACTTCATTTTGCAGTAATACTGGCGGGTTTTACCGCGATACTTGGCAAGCTTATTCTTCTAAATGAAGCGCTGCTAACGTTTTACCGGATGTTATTGAGCGCTTTGATTATCGGCGCATTTTTGCTGTATAAAAAACAATTGCAAAAACCTTCATGGAAAAACAGCCTGCGGTTGCTGGGCATAGGCGCTATCATCGCGTTGCACTGGGTTACGTTTTATGGAAGCATCAAATATTCCAATGTTTCAGTTTCAGTTACCTGCCTGTCAACTATCGGGTTTTTTACATCTTTTTTTGAACCATTAATCATGAGAAGAAAGGTGGATTTTGTAGAAGTTTTCCTCGGAATGCTTGCCATCGCCGGGGTTTACCTGATTTTTAATTTTTACCCGGAATATAAAACAGGAATTTTATTTGGGATTATTTCTGCAATGCTGGCGTGCATTTTCCCTATTCTTAATAAAAAATTACTTAATAATATTTCACCCAATACGGTAACACTTTATGAAATGACAGGCGGTTTCATAGCGCTTTGCTTTTTGCTTCCGGTTTATCTTCATTTTTTCCCGGCCACGTATTATATACCTACTTATAGCGATTGGTTTTGGTTGATCCTGCTGGCAGGTGTTTGCACCGTATTTGCCTTCAACCTTAGTCTTAATGCATTAAAACATATTACAGCTTTTACTACCAATCTTACTTATAATTTCGAACCGGTGTATTCGATCATTCTCGCCTTTATTATTTTTAAGGAAAATAAATTTTTGGGAGCCGGTTTTTATCTCGGCTTTGCCTTGATATTACTGGCTGTAACGCTGCAAATGATGAGAGTTTACCAGGAAAAGAAAACGCGCAAGCTTTAGAGATAGTGAATTTTATAGCCAACCTTCGCAAAGGCTTCAAACATTTTGGTAACACCGCAATATTTTTCCTGCGAAAGCTTAACCGCTTTTTCAACTTTCGCTTCATCTGCTTTATCTACTTTAATAGAATAGTTTACGGTTACTTCATCATAGATAGCTGCTTCCGCTTCGGTAAGATGAGCGTCAACTTTTATCGAAAGATCCGAAAAACTTACACGCATTTTATTTAAAATACCTACCACATCCAAACCGGTACAGCCGGCAAGAGAGGCAAGCATCAACGCCTTCGGACGCGTGCCTTTGTTTGTACCACCACGTGATTCGTCGGTATCAATTTCAATTTTATGACCATGAATATCCGTAGTAAAATTCATCCCGCCCTTAAAAACGGCATTTATTGAAGAAGTTGGCATTTTATTCTTATTAAAATGAAAAGTTGCGAAATTACTGCATTTATAAATGAGATTTTACGGCATCAGAAATCTGGGAAGAACTCATTGCGCCTGATTGCCGCCACAAAACTTTTCCTTCTTTAAAAAGTATCAGCGTGGGTACGCCTTGTATTTGAAACTGCTGCGCCGCTGCGGGATTTTTATCGATATCAATTTTTATAACCCTTAATTTGCCTGTATTTTTTTGAGCAAATTTTTGTAATTCCGGTGCCATCATTTTGCACGGGCCGCACCAGGTGGCGTGAAAATCAACCAAAACCGGTTGCGTATTTTTTATTACATCTCCAAATGTTTCCATAATGAATTTTATCAACATAAATTGTGCCTATCTAAGAACAAAACAGATGGAGGTCTTGAAGCGGTAAAAGCGTCATTATTCAAAATAAAAAACTGCCATATTTGTGGGTTTACTATATTGCAACTGCCTCAATGGCCTTATAATTCGTTAATTCTGATCTTCGTATCATTTTTTTGCCGTAAAAACCGATATTTATTTTTCAGGTAATTATTTGTTTATTACCTTTGCCGTCCGAAAAAAAAGATCATTATGGCCAGAGTATGTCAGGTAACAGGAAAAAGACCCATTACAGGTAATACTGTTTCGCATTCAAACATCAAAACCAAAAGAAGGTTTCTCCCTAATCTGCAGAAAAAAAGATATTTTCTGGCGGAGGAAGATAAATGGATCACGTTAAAATTATCTTCTGAAGCCATCCGTACCATCAATAAAAACGGGCTTTATACTGTAGTAAAAGAAATGCGTGCAAAAGGCGTAAAGATCTAAATCATATTTTAAACATTTGTTATGGCAAAGAAAGGAAACAGGGTTCAGGTAATTTTGGAATGCACAGAGCATAAAACCTCTGGGATGCCCGGCACAAGCCGTTACATTACCACGAAGAATAAAAAGAATACCCCTGAACGTTTGGAATTGAAAAAGTTCAATCCAATTTTGAAAAAAGTTACTGTTCATAAAGAAATTAAATAATCATGGCAAAATCAGCAAAAACCGCGATAAAAACCAAAGACCAGAAAGCAGCAGCAGATGCAAAAAACTGGACTAAAGTGGTTCGCACCGTTCGCAGTCCCAAAACAGGATCTTACACTTTTAAAGAATCAATTGTTCATAAAGACAAGATCAAAGAACATTTGGGAAGTTAATAGTGGCCTGCAATTTTTTTTATTAAAGCTATCCTGCATTTCGCGGATAGCTTTATTTATTTTTACCACTTAATTAGTTTTCTATATGGGATTATTCGATAAAATATTTGGCAAAAAAGAACAGAAAGAAACTCTTGACCAGGGCCTTCAAAAAACCAAGGAAGGTTTTTTTGACAAGATCACCAAAGCCATTGCAGGAAAAAGTACGGTAGATGAAGAAGTGCTTGATGATCTTGAAAATGCTTTGGTAAGCGCGGATGTGGGCGTAGATACCACCGTGAAAATTATTGACGGAATTGAAGAAAGAGTTGCCAGGGATAAATATGTTAATACCAGTGAGCTCAATCAGATTTTAAAAGAAGAAATCCAATCCATCCTTGTAGATGCACCCGAAGACACTTCCTATATCAATTATGAATTGCCCGCAGGACATACGCCGCATGTTATCCTGGTAGTGGGTGTAAACGGTGTAGGAAAAACGACTACCATCGGAAAACTGGCTCACAATTTTTCTTTGGCAGGCAAATCAGTTCTGCTTGGCGCCGCGGATACTTTTCGCGCGGCCGCGGTAGACCAGTTAAATATCTGGAGCGAGAGAACCAATGTACCTATTGTGAAACATGCGATGGGCTCAGACCCCAGTGCTGTTGCATTTGATGCAGTGCAAAGCGCGGTTTCTAAAAATACCGATGTTGTGATTATCGATACGGCCGGAAGGTTGCATAATAAAATTCACCTGATGGATGAATTAAATAAAATTAAAAGATCTATCAATAAAGTGCTGCCGAATGCACCTCATGAAGTGATGTTGGTATTGGATGGAAGCACGGGGCAAAATGCGCTTGAGCAGGCAAAACATTTTACCGCCGCCACAGATGTGACGGCACTCACGATCACCAAACTAGACGGTACCGCAAAAGGCGGCGTAGTATTGGCAATTGCAGATCAATTTAAAATTCCGGTTAAGTTTATTGGCGTGGGCGAAAAAGCGACCGATCTTTTGGTGTTTGATAAAAAAGAATTTGTAGATAGTTTGTTTGGCGGAGTGAAGTAGTTTATTTGGTAGTTGATTAATTATTGATAATTCGGTTTAGATGAGTTTAGATGGTTTAGAAAAGGTTTAGAAAGATCAGTGAAAATCAGTGTAATGCATGGCAAAAAACCTCATCGCTCCCGATAATTATCGGGACTCCAAAGGAGAAGGACACGCCTTATTAATAATTCGTGAAAATTGGTGTAATTCGTGGCTAAAAAATCAGTGAAAATCTGTGTAATCAGTGGCTAAAAAAAATGAAGACAAAAAATACAAAAGATAAAGTAAATATCATCACGCTCGGCTGTAGTAAAAACCTGGTGGATAGTGAAGTGCTGAGTGGGCAATTGGCTGCTGCCGATATCAACGTCCTACACGAAAGCAAAAAGCTCGATCATAATATTGTGGTGGTAAACACCTGCGGATTTATTGATAAAGCAAAGGAAGAAAGCATCAATACCATTTTGGAACAGGTAGAACTAAAGAAACGCGGAAAGCTTGATAAAGTCTACGTTACAGGTTGCCTTAGCGAACGCTATAAACAAAGTCTTGAAGAAGAAATCCCCGAAGTAGATGCTTTTTTCGGAACGATGGAATTGCCTTTTTTACTGAAAAAATTTGAAGTTGATTATAAAGCCGAATTGGTTGGTGAAAGATTATTGAGCACGCCTAACCATTATGCCTACCTGAAAATAAGCGAAGGATGCAATCGTACTTGCGCTTTTTGCGCAATTCCGCTGATGCGTGGCAAACATGTAAGCAGACCAATCGAATCTTTGGTAGAAGAAGCAAAAAACCTCGTTTCACGTGGTGTGAAAGAAATCATGTTGATCGCCCAGGAACTTACCTACTACGGTTTGGATATTTATAAAAAGAGAGAATTACCTCGTTTACTGCATGCGCTGGCGGATATTCCCGGTTTGGAATGGATCAGGTTGCATTATGCTTATCCGTCGAAATTCCCGATGGAAATAATTGATGCGATGAATGTAAGAGAAAATATTTGCAATTATCTTGATATGCCGTTACAACATGCGAGCAATAGAATGCTCAAGTCGATGAAAAGGCAGATCACGCGTGAAGAGATGGAAGATATCATCGGAGAAATAAAAAATAAAATCCCGGGTATTTGCCTGAGAACCACGCTCATTGCTGGTTTCCCGGGGGAAACACAGGACGACGTAGAAGAATTAAAAACTTTTTTGAAAAAAATCGAATTTGATCGCGTTGGCATTTTCACTTATTCACACGAAGAAAATACTATCGCTCACCAGATGGAAGACAATATTCCTGAAGAAGAAAAAGAAAGACGGGCGCAGGAAATAATGGAAGTGCAACAGGAAATTTCTTATCAAAAAAACGAAGAAAAAGTCGGCAAAACTTTCAAAGTAATTATTGATAAAAAAGAAGCGGGGAAATATTTAGGCCGCACTGAATTTGACAGCGTGGAAGTAGACAATGAAGTGATCGTAAACTCCGATAAAAAATTAATCCCGGGAGAGTTTGTAAATGTAAAAATCACCAATGCTTTTGATTATGACCTGGAAGGCGTAGTAGTATAACGGTTGCAGTAAACGAAGAAATAATTGCGATTTTTATTTTCACTTACATCCTGTATTTCTTTCTTAACTCACTTCTCAATTGATGCAAAGGCTCGCTGATACCCACTTTATAAATATGCGGGTTGTTGAAACGCTTATGCTCCTCGGGTAATTGTTCCAATCTTTTCTTCACAAATTTTGCAATATCCTTTGGTTCATTATCTTTCAATAATGATTTGCCTTTGTCCATAATGGGATGTAGTAAAGGAGTCCCCATGTTTGTATCAAGCGATTTGCTTTTTTCGATATCATACGGATGGATCATTTTAGAAGGAACAAGTTCACCGGCAAGAGCAATGGCGTCGGCTACAAAAAAATTGGCTTCATCTGTAAAACGGTAAACCTGCTTTACGCCCGGTAATGTAACTTTCTGAATGTTTTCTGACAGTTTAAGTTTGGGCTCACCATTGATCTCGCTTAGCTTATAAACGCCGTCAAGTGCTGCATCAGGCTGACCTGTAGCCAAACTTGTACCCACGCCAAAAGAATCGATCGGCGCTTTTTGTTCCAACAAACTTTTAATGAGATATTCATCCAACTGGTTAGAAACCACGATCTGTACATCCTGCAAACCTGCGTCATCAAGTTGCTTGCGTGCCTTTTTTGAAAGATAAGCAAGGTCGCCGCTATCCAACCTGATTGCTTTCAATTGCGCACCTCTTTCCTTCATTTCATTGGCAACAATAATCGCATTGGGTATTCCGCTTTTTAAAGTGTTATAGGTGTCAACAAGCAAAGTGCAATTATGCGGTTCTGCTTCCGCAAATTTCCTGAAAGCAGTCAACTCATCTTCCTGGCTTTGAATAAAGGAATGCGCCATTGTTCCTACCGCCTGTATCTCATATTTTTTTGCGGCAAACATATTTGAAGTACTGTCAAACCCGCCGGCAATTGCAGCGCGACTGGCAGAAATCCCTCCGAGAGATTGTGCTCTCCTTAAACCGAATTCGCTCAAATAACGATCACCCGCAGCGTAACGGATGCGTGCCGCTTTGGTTGCGATGAGGGATTGAAAGTTCAAATAATTTAATAATATCGTTTCTATCAATTGCACTTCTGCAAGTCCGCCCTGCACTGCCAGCAAAGGTTCCAGCGGAAAAGCAACTTCTCCTTCCTGCATGGCCCGGATCGTGCCCTTAAAACGAAAAGCATCCAGCCACAATAAAAAATCTTTATTAAAACCTTGTTTACCGAGCCAATCAATATCTTCCGGAGTGTAGCGAAAGTTTTCTATCACCGGCAACAATTCACCGAGGCCGCAAAAAATGATATAGCCACCCCCGAAAGGATTTCTTCTAAAAAAATAATCGAAGCAAACCGGCTGATTATGGCTTTTTTCTTTGAAATACGCTTCAGCCATCACCAGCTCATACATATCAGTATAAAGACCGGAATTCGTTTGAATTTTAAAATTATTGGGATCTGTCATTGCAAAATTCTATGAAGTTTTGGAAACCATCATGAAACAGTTTCGATCAAAAAATGTTTTTCCGCCATTTCGCGGATGTTATTTCCTATCGCCAGGCAGGCAGTTGCTGCAGGTGAAGGCGCATTGAGCACATGAATGCTGGTGTCGCGATATTCGATCCTGAAATCATCACGAGTATCACCATCTTCGCTCAGTAACATCGCACGAACACCTGATCTGCCGGGTTTTATATCATCCATCGTTAAAGATGGCACCAACCGTTGTAACGTTTTTAGAAAGAGCTTTTTTGAAAAAGCGCGCCTGTATTCATTGAGACCAAAACTCATATTTTGGAAAAATAATTTCCAGGTTCCTTTATAAGTTAAGGCGTCAATTGTGTCTCTTAAGCTAAAATCCGTTTTACCATAACCTTCTCTTTTGAAAGTAAATACCGCATTCGGGCCACACTCAACTTCCCCATTGGTCATGCGTGTAAAATGTACACCGAGAAAAGGAAAATCCGGGTTTGGAACCGGATAAATAAGATTTTTAATTTTATGCTTTGCCTGCTCCGTCAGCTCATAATAATCACCACGAAATCCAACCACCTTTTCTTTGATGTTTATATGATCTTTATGCGCCAGCCTGTCGGCCTGAAGCCCTCCGCAAAAAATATTGAAGCGGCTGCGGTATGTTTTTTTATTGGTAGAAATAATATTGATGTCATTTTCTTTTTCAAAAGCAGTGGCTTCCGTATTTAAAACAAGTTGACTATCCGGATTGATCTGCAAAGCAATTTCCACCATTTTATCTGTCGCTTTTACGTAATCAATGATGCCCGTGCATGGCACCCAAATGCCCGCTATTCCTTCGCAAAAAGGCTCATGCTCTTTAATTTGCTCAGCAGAAATCTTTTCAATTCCTTCGATTTCGTTTTCCTGGCCGGTCTTGAAAATTTTATCCAGGAAGGGCAATTCCGATTCTTCGGTAGCTACCACCACTTTACCGCAAACATCATGAGGAATGTTATTTTCTTCAGCAAATCTTACCAATGCTTTTCTTCCCTCCACGCAATTTTTTGCTTTTAACGAACCGGGCTTATAATACAACCCTGAGTGCATAACCCCGGAGTTGTTACCGGTCTGGTGCGCAGCGAGGTGCGATTCTTTTTCAAGAAGAAGAATGTTTAAAGAAGGATGATGTTTTTGCAACTGGTAAAAAGTAGCTGCCCCGACAATTCCGCCACCAATGATAGCGATATCAAAAATTTCGTTTTCCAAAAAGTAAAATTTAGATTTTCGTGAGATGGTTTGATTTAATGAAGAATAAAGAATATTATCCTGCAAAAATAAATTTTCTTTTCTATGTATGCTGATATCGAAATAAACAAATTACAATTTCGTAGATTTATTACTTCAAAAAATCTACACAAATGCCCACAAAAATCAACTGGTCCGAAGCTATAAAACCACTGCTAAGAAAATACAGGAAGAAAAAACATCCTTTGGAATACAAGGATAATTACCAGCTTTTAGTAATGGTTGTTTTATCAGCACAGGTTTCGGATGATTTGATTAATAAATTGGCTCCTGAATTATTTCACGCATTTCCAAATATGCAATCACTGGCAAAAGCAACTCCAGAGACATTATTTCCTTTTGTTGGTAAAATCCGCAAACATGCAGATAAAAGCAAATGGCTGATTTCACTTGCCCAAAAGGTAAAAAAGAACAGCAACATCCCGCTTACACAAGATGGATTGACTGAACTTCCGGGCATAGGCAGAAAATCAGCAAACGTAATTATGCGGGAAGCCGGCGTGCCTCCTGAAGGCGTCATTGTTGATCTGCATGTAGTGCGGGTGGCTCCCCGGCTCGGTATTGCATCTGGCTCTGATCCAAAAAAAATCGAAAGGCAACTCATGGAAGTATTGCCCAAAAAAGAATGGGATGTCGGCATGGCAATATCTTTTCTCGGAAGAGAAATCTGCCGGCCGAAACCAAAGTGCGAAATCTGCCTGATGAATAAAGTTTGCGCTTATTATCATGCTGCGAAAAGGGAATTGCAGTAAACCGATAAATAAAGGATATTCTTATTTTCACTGTTTGGTCATCTTTAAAATTTATTTATACTTTTCCTTCGCCCATTAATTCCAAAGTCAGCGCGAATCAACCTATTTTTGCAAAATGATTGCAATAGACGATATCCTGGTAAGTGACCAGGTAGTTGAAGAACAATTTGTGTGTGACCTTGAAAAATGCAAAGGAGGCTGCTGTGTGGACGGTGATGCGGGCGCTCCATTGGAAAATGCCGAGTTAAAGGAATTGAATTCAGTCTATAATGCCGTCGTTCCCTACCTTTCAAAAGAAGCCAAAATCATTTTAGAAACAGAAGGAAAATACGTTTATGAAAAAGAATTTGGCTGGGTGACGCCGACCTTAAGTAACGGAATGTGCGCTTATGGCATGGTAGACAAAAAAGGAATTGTAAAATGTGGCATCGAGCAAGCCTATAATGATGGAAAAATATCATGGAAAAAACCTATTAGTTGTCACCTTTTCCCGGTAAGAATAAAAAAAACTAAAAGAGGTGAATTGGTAAACTATGAACCTCGCGAAGATCTTTGTGCTGCTGCGTGTACGCTTGGCAAAAGCTTAAAATTACCCGTTTACCAATTTTTGAAAGAACCACTGATACGTAAATTCGGAAAAGAATTTTACGAGGCACTTGAGGCAACTGCAGCCCATCTCGAAAACACAAAATAAATAATTGAACCACTAAAATTCAATCGATCCTAATGAATAATTTTCGACTTTTACTTCTCTCAATCTTTCTTCTTGCATTCGGTTCTTGTACTTTAAATCATGCAAAAATTGATAACGACCTGAAAAAATATTTTGACTCTTCCAACGTGGAAGGATGTTTTGCTCTGTTGAATAACCAGATGGGAAATATCACTGTGTACAATATGCAACTGGATACGCAACGGCTCCCAACAGGCACTTCCTTTAAAATTCCAGGAACACTTATCGGCATTCAAACCGGAAAAATAATCAATGAAAATTCAACCTTGCCTGGCGATACATCCGTCAATGGCAATCCAACGTTGAAGGAAGCTTTTACAAATTCATCAATTCCATATTTTCAAACTTTGGCCCATGAAATCGGCAAAGACACTTTAAAATTTTGGCTTGATTCATTAGGCTATGGCAACAAGGCAATCAACAGCCCGGTGGATTCTTTTTGGTTAAATAGTGATCTGAAAATATCGCCCGATGAGCAACTGGGATTGTTGAGCAAATTGTATTTCGAACAATTGCCTTTTCAAAAATATGCGCAGGAAATGGTGGCCAACATGATGTTGCAAAAAGTTGATTCACTTTATAAACTCAGTTATACCACTGGTACTGGTATAGATGCAGAGAATCACAAGATAGCCTGGAACCTGGGCTGGATAGAAGAAAACAGGCACATTTATTTCTTTGTAACATTTATAAAGTCTGCTGACAATTCAAAAGATATAAAAAGCAGTGCCATCAATGTTTCCAAAGCTGTGCTAAAAGGGCTTGGATTTTTTAAAGGAGAAAAATAAGTCGGCATCAAATTGTTAAATCGTTCAATCGTATCCGTTAGATAAACAACAATTTAACAGTAAACCGACAAATCAATCGCTTTTTCATTTTTAATTTAGCAGCCACCGATGCTCCATTTTCAATACATAGAATATTTTATTGCATTAGCAGCTGTACCGTTGATGATTATGTTCTATGTCCAACTGGTAAAATGGAAGAAAAAAACAAGAAAAAAGATTGGTGATCCTGCACTGGTTAAAGAACTTACCGGCGATTATTCGTCTAAAAAATTTTCGGCGAAATTTATCCTGTTTGTTACGGCGTTTGCACTTTGTGTTTTTGCCGTGGCCGGTTTGGTGATTCCCGACGGCAACCAAAAGATAAACCGAAAAGGTATAGACCTGATGATCGCCCTTGATGTGAGTAAAAGTATGTTGGCACAGGATATAAAACCCAGCCGCCTTGAGCGGGCAAAACAAGTAATTTCTACGATCGTTGATAATTCGCCGGAGGATAAAATCGGCTTGGTGATTTTCGCCGGTCGTGCTTATTTGCAAATGCCTTTAACCGTGGATCATGAAGCGGCAAAAATGTATCTGTCTTCTGCTTCGCCCGATGATGTACCCACCCAGGGAACTGTTATTAGTGACGCGTTAAAAATGTGCGATGCCGCCTTTAACCCCAAAGAGAAAACTTTCAAATCCATTCTTTTGATAAGTGATGGAGAAGATCATGATAATGACGCCATCAAAGAGGCAAAAGATTTAGGCAAAGAAGGCATTATGGTAAATACGATCGGAATCGGGTCGCCGCAGGGCGCGCCCATATTGAATCCTGCAACAGGCCAATATGTAAAGGATGATAAAGGCGAAACAGTAATTTCAAAATTGAATCAAAAAGAGCTGGATGATATTGCCAAAGCAGGCCATGGAATTTACCAGTTATACACGAATACAGATGCTGTAGCTTCAAATATTAAACATCAACTGGCGAATATTGGTACAGAAACCAGCACGAGCGATAGCTTGTATATTTCATTCAAGCAATTTTTTCAATATTTTTTAGGTGCCGCTCTTCTGTTGCTATTGATTGAATTTTTTATGTCCGAAAAAAAGACCGCAAAAATAAAACGTGTGGCGGCTGTATTTTTTCTAATGACTTTTAGCCTGACCTCTTTTTCCCAAGCATCGAAGGATGCGATAATCAAAGGGAATAAAGCTTATAAAGAAAATAATTACAATGCGGCCCAAAAGGCGTATGAGGAAGCCCTGAAAAATTCTGACAGTGATGTTACTGCAAACTACAACCTGGGAAATGTTTTGTACAAAAAAAACAATACCGAAGAAGCGGTAAATTTGTATGACAAGGCGATAGGCAATACAAAAGACAATGCAGTAAAGCAAAAAGCATTTTACAACAAGGGCGTAGCCTTGCAGGCGGCAAAAAAGCTTCCTGAATGTATTACCGCCTACGAAAATGCCCTGATCTTAAATCCTAATGATGAAGATGCAAGACAGAATTTGCAACGTGCCTTAAAGGAGCAAAAAAAGCAACAGCAACAACAAAATAAAAACCAGGATAAAAATAAAAATCAGAAGAAACAACAACCTAAAAACCAGCCTCAAAACAACCAGCAAAAGAAGAACAACCAGCCAAAACCCTCTCCTTCAAAATTGTCAAAACAGGATGCTGAGGAGAAATTAAAATCGTTGCTGGAAAATGAAAAGCAACTACAGGACAAAATGCACAAAATTAAAGGAGCACCGGCCCCAAACAGTCCTGAGAAGGATTGGTAAAGACTGATGACCCGACCGTTTGATGTCCTTTAATTGCCAACAAACGAAATCGTATTTTTGCAACTTAATCATTACAGGAAATCATGGAACTTTTTGCCGAATCATTAACCAATTACAAAAGGCTGAAAACGCTGGAAGTTAAAGTCGGCGATCTGCTGATAGGAAATTATCATCCCATCAGGATTCAAACAATGACTACCACCGACACGATGAATACAGAAGCAACTGTTGCGCAAAGTATCCGTTGCATTGAAGCGGGAGCAGAACTGGTACGCATTACAGCGCCTTCCAAAAAAGAAGCCGAAAACTTATTGAATATAAAAAATGAGTTACTCAAACGCGGATACACGACACCGTTAGTCGCTGACATTCATTTTACTCCAAATGCTGCAGAAATTGCAGCAAGAATTGTTGAAAAGGTTCGCGTAAATCCCGGTAATTATGTGGATAAGAAAAAGTTTGAGTTGATTGAATATTCAGATGCTGATTACCAGGAAGAAATTGAAAGGATCAGGAACCGGTTTACCCCCTTGATTAAAATCTGTAAAGAATATGGAACCGCGATGCGAATCGGTACCAATCATGGTTCCCTGAGCGACAGGATAATGAGCCGCTACGGCGACACTCCTATTGGAATGGTTGAAAGTGCCATGGAATTTTTGCGTATCGCAGAAAGTGAAAATTATTTCAACATTGTGCTGAGCATGAAAAGCAGCAATCCGCAAGTGATGGTGCAGGCATACCGCCTTTTGATTGAAAACATGCAGAGCGAACTGGGACATTGTTATCCGCTGCATTTAGGCGTTACAGAAGCAGGTGATGGCGAAGATGGAAGAATCAAATCAGCGATTGGGATTGGCACTTTGCTCGAAGATGGGATTGGGGATACGATCCGTGTTTCGCTTACAGAAGATTCTGAATTTGAAATACCCGTTTGTAAAAACATTGTAAAGAGATATAGCAACCGAAATGAAGAAAACACTTCTTCTGTTCCACCGGTTACCAACATTTCGAAAATATTCCCGGATATAACGGGAAGGCATGTACGCGATTCTTTTGAGATTCAAAATATTGGCGGGAAAAATGTTCCGGTGGTAGTTGCCGATCTTCATAAAAAAAATGGAATTACACCAAATGATCTGAAAGAGATTGGGTATAAATACAACGCGGAAACTGACAAATGGAATATCAGCGATATGGCCGCTGATTATATTTTTTGCGGAGAAAATAAAATTGATTTTGCTTTACCCGGAACTTTAAAACTCATTTACCCTTATGAAGTATGGAAATCAACTGATGACCAGGCAAAATGTTTCCCGGTTATAAGTTCTAAGCAATATTTAGACGATTCAATCGATAAATCTTCTTCAGTAAATTTTGTTACGCTGGATTGTTATTCAAAAAATGAAGAATTTAATAAAGAAAAATTCTTTGAAAAAATAAAAAATGATACTACAGTCGTTGTGTGTTTACAGAGTGGAAATATAAACGCTGTGCAAAGTATCCGGCGGATGGTTGAAGAATTAAATGAACGGGAAATTAAAAACCCTGCTCTTATTTTTTGCAACAGTAACAAAGACTCAACAGATGAAAGCCTCATCCATTGGGCAATTGAGACAGGTGCTTTATTGATTGATGGATTTGGAAATGGCATTTTGCTTAGTGACGAATCCGACGATCAAAATAAAATTCCCGATTATAAATTAATGAATTCAATTGCCTTTGGCATATTGCAGGCCACACGAACAAGAATTTCAAAAACAGAATTTATCAGTTGCCCTTCCTGCGGAAGAACCTTATTTGACCTTCAGGATACTACGGCAAAAGTGAGAGCGGTTACCCATCACTTAAAAGGATTGAAAATTGCTATTATGGGATGTATTGTAAACGGGCCGGGGGAAATGGCAGACGCTGATTTTGGTTATGTCGGCAGCGGGCCGGGAAAAATTACTTTGTACAAAGGAAAAGAAGTAATGAAAAGAAACCTCCCTGAATCTATAGCAGTAGAAGAACTGATCAATTTACTTAAAGAAAATAATGCCTGGGTTGAACCGGAGTTAGTTCTTTCATAAAGAATATTCCGGCATAGTAAACAAACAAATACAACAAATTCCTGTTTACCTTTCCTCAATAAAAACAATCACGAATATTGAAAACAGATTTTTTAATTATCGGCAGCGGTATTGCGGGTCTTACTTATGCATTAAAAACAGCGCGCGATTGCCCGGACAAAGCTATAACCATCTTAACCAAAACGGTGAGCGATGAAACAAACACAAAGTATGCCCAGGGCGGCGTTGCCGGCGTTACAGATTTTGAAAAGGACAGTTTTGAAAAACATATTGAAGACACCCTGATTGCCGGTGATGGCTTGTGTAACCCTGAAGTAGTTGAAATTGTGGTGAAGGAAGGCGTTGAAAGAATAAAGGAAATCATCAACTGGGGCGCCGAATTTGACAAAGAAAATACGGGCGAGTATGCGTTGGGAAAAGAAGGCGGGCACAGCGAATTCCGCATCCTTCATCATAAAGATGTTACCGGGAAAGAAATTGAGAACACTTTACTTAAAGAGATTGCCCAACACCCTAACATCAGTTTAATCAGTCACTGCTTTGTAGTAGATATCATTACGCAACATCATTTGGGCTACCTGGTTACTAAATCTACACCGGATATTGAATGTTATGGGGTGTACGTTTTGAACCTGCAAAAAAATAAAATTGAAAAAATAATTTCAAAGATTACCCTGATCGCAACCGGCGGAAACGGGCAGGTTTACAGGACTACAACCAATCCGTCAATTGCTACAGGAGACGGAGTGGCCATGACTTACAGGGCAAAAGGAAAAATTGAAAATATGGAATTTATCCAGTTTCATCCTAGTGCGTTATATGAAGCCGGAAAAAGCGGGCAGGCCTTTTTGATAACAGAAGCAGTGCGTGGTGATGGGGGAATTTTGCGCAATGTAAAGGGCGAGGCATTCATGGAAAAATATGATGAAAGAAAAGATTTGGCTCCGCGTGATATTGTGGCGCGTGCTATTGACCAGGAAATGAAGATCAACGGTACCGAACATGTGTTTTTGGATTGCACAAAGATGAACCAGGAAAAATTCGTTCATCACTTTCCCAATATTTATGATAAGTGTAAATCGATCGGCATTGATATTTTTACGCAATTCATTCCCGTTGCGCCGGCAGCGCATTACAGTTGTGGTGGCATTAAAGTGGATGTATGGGGAAAAAGCTCAATTAAAAATTTATATGCCTGCGGCGAATGCGCCAGCACCGGATTGCATGGTGCCAACAGGCTCGCCAGCAATTCGCTTTTGGAAGCAATGGTTTTTGCGCATCGGTGTTATTTGGATTCGGTTAAAAATATTGATTCCATTCAATTTAATGAAGCCATTCCTGACTGGAATGCGAAGGGAACCAACGCACCGAAAGAAATGATCCTCATAACCCAAAGTCTTAAAGAACTACAACTGTTGATGACAGATTATGTTGGAATTGTGAGAACCAATGTGAGATTGGAACGAGCCATGAAAAGGCTTGACTTACTTCATGATGAAACAGAAAGACTTTACCAGGCTACTTCAGTTTCACCACAACTTTGCGAGTTAAGAAATTTAATTACCGTTGGATATTTAATTGTAAAAAGCGCGCAGTTCAGGCATGAAAGTCGTGGGCTGCATTTTAATACAGATTATCCGGGGAAAAGTAATTTGGTACAGAATGTGGTGTTGTAAAAAAGCTTTTTATTTATCTGGATTTTGCAGGGTAATTGGCTGAAGCCTGTAAGCATTTACCGGTCGGCCATTTTGTTGGGCAGGTATCCATTTTGGGCCGTTGCGTATTACATTCACAGCTATTTCTGCCAGTTTAGTTCCTTTCATTGTAGTTGCCTGTACATCATGAACATTTCCTTTTGTATCGACAATGAATCTTATAACACAAGTTCCATAGTCTCTCTTCCTAAAGTCATCAATATGACTTTGAATTGCCTTGGAAATGTATCGCGCCCAGGCTTGCAGGCCACCAGGAAAAGAAGCTTCAACTTCTACCCGGGTAAAAATTTTATCCATATCCTCACTACTATCCTTAGTTTTAAGTGTGATTTCCCGGCCAGATTCATCAAACATTTGATTTTTTACTATACTGTCTTCAGAAAAGACTATTTCTGCCATTAATTTCCCGCTTGGGTAATAGGTATATTTTGCATCCGCAATTTTATTTCCATCGTTAAATAATGCAGAATCAGTAACTAATCCATTCCAATTCCATTGCTTCCATAAGCCATCTTTCCGGCCCATTTTGTACATACCTTCTGTTTCTTTATTTCCGCTGGCTGAATAATTTACAAATAAGCCATTGCTTTGGGCAAGCGACGAATCTGTAAAGTGTTCTATTATCAGTAGCTTTTTATCTCTTTTATCAAAAACTTTTAATTCAAATAATCCATTTTGATAAGCACCAATACCCAGGAAAATCGCCTTCGATGGTTTTGCTTCGAGGTTAAGATCTTTGTCAAAATAATAGGAATATTGCGTTTGTGCCTGTACATCGATAACAGCAAAAAAAATTAGACAGATAGCAAAGTAAGTTTGTTTCAACATAAGCAGGTGAAGTTAAATGGCGCTAAAGTAGAATAAACTTTTCTATTTTTCAATAGTTACCGGCGTACCAACGGGGATATAACTATATAAATCGGCAGCTTCATGATATTTTAAAGAAACACACCCGTCCGTCCAGTTTTGGTAATAATCTACAGTCCATTCTTCCTGGGGCCTTGTGGCGTGAATGGCAATGCCGCCGCCAATCCTGGCGTTTCGGGGGATCAGGCCTTCGGCCTTCCTTTCGTCAAATTTCTTATAACTTTCTTCGTTCGGATAATTCAACAAAAGTTCATATTTCCATTTGGTATTATTTCTTTTTAAAACGATTTTGAAGTTGCCTTCAGGTGTTCTTTTATCACCTTCCATATATTTATCCCTGAAATCGCTGCTGCCAAAAACGCAGGGATAGGTAGCGTACCAGCCCTTATCATCATAAACCCGCAGCTCGTAACTCTTTTTGGAGATGATAATGTAGTAGGGATTATTCTTTGCCTCCGGTTGCCTGATCTCATTGCTAAAATAGGAATTTCTGTTATTTGTTCGTTTACCGGGAACAATTGAAAGGAATGCGAATGAAAATAGGATAAATAAGGTGATATATTTTAAGGGCGTTTTCATCTTTCGGAGGTATTGCAATCTAAAAAAATACTTGTGCCGGTCAAAATCTGCGAACCGTTTGGCGGCGGATTTAACTTTTATTTGATGCAGCGTTTCCGGGAAAGTTTAAAACAGTCCTTAAATTTTAATCCCATTCAGCCTCAGCTTTTTTCTTTTGCTTATCTACTCTTTTGCTGATGAAAATACTTATCTCGTAAAGAATAATCAGCGGAACAGCCACAATGGTCTGGCTGGTCCAGTCGGGAGAAGGAGTAATTACTGCGGCTACAATGAGGATAACCACGTAGGCATATTTACGGTAATTCTTTAAAAATTTGGGCGTGATCAATCCCAGCTTGGAAAGAACATACGCAAGTACCGGGAGCTCAAAGGCAAGGCCACAGCCAAGTATAATGGAAGTGAGGGTGTCGATGTAGTCGTCGAGTGTGGGCATATATTTGTATGCACCTGAAAATCCTAACTGAAAATTAGCGAGGAAGTTAAAGGTAAACGGCGCCAATAAATAATATCCAAATGCGGCCCCGGTAAAAAAACAAAGAGAAACCCAGCCAATGCTTCCTTTTGCATATGAGATTTCTTTAGCCGATAAAGCAGGCTTAACGAAGCGCCATAACTCCCACAACAAATATGGAAAAGCAATTACAATGGCGCCAATGAAAGAAATGTTGATTGCTGACATAAACGGACCACTGACCGTTTGTCCTAACAGTTGAAAATTAACGGGTGGCATGCAAAGAGAGTCGCCTAAATGTAGGTAATGACTAAGATTACACAAGCCGGAATAGGTAACAAAGCTATTTCTTGATGGGGCGAGAATAATGTATTCAAAAATCCAGTCAACATAAAGAAACACAAAAACAGCTACGACAATAAGCACCAATGCCGAGCGGAAAAGATGCCATCGTAACACTTCAAGATGATCCATAAAACTCATCTCTGCACCGTCGGAATCTGTTGATTTGCCCCTTATTCTCTGAAAAAATGCTTTTCTCTCTGATGTAGCGTTACTCAATTTTAGTGGTTGATTTATGCAAATATAATAGTACGAAGTTATTTCACGAGTGGATTGTCAAAAGTAATATTGTTAAGGTTTAAAAGTAAAGTCCCTGATTAATGTACAGCAGCCGAAAGGTCTACCTTTTTATTTTTCTTTTCCTTTATGAGTAGCACAAATGGCACACAAATTAAAAACAAAATACCGATGTAAAGAAACACATCCATATAAGATAAAACCATCGCCTGCCTGGTTACGGAAAAATCCAGGGCCTTGTAGGCAGATTTCAAGGCAATATCAGGGGTCATTCCTTTGCTTTCAAAACCGCGTTGCATCATAGCCACCCTGTTTTGCACCATTGGGCTTGTGGCGTTAAGGTTACTGATAAGGTCAACACGGTGGGTCATATTTGCCTGAGCTATAAAAGTTGTAATTACAGCCACACCAAAGGATCCTCCCAATTGTCGCATCATACCGGTGAATGCGGCTCCTTCGCCAATTTGCTTACCATGTAACGTTGAGAGTGCCAAAGTAGTGATGGGAATAAAGAGCATACTTAGTCCAAATCCACGAAACATGAGGAGCCACCAAAAAGATTCCGACGGTGTATCGGGCGTCAGTATGTTATAAGCCCAGAGACTGTAAAGGAAAAATATAATCAAACCGGCAGCCACAAGATATTGTTGTTTGATTCCGCGCTGCAACAACCGCCCGATAATAGGCATCATGAAAGCCGTAGCTATCCCCGAGGGAATAAATAGCAGACCGGCATCTTCCGCGGTCCAACCAAGGGTGGTTTGTGTGTACAAGGGAATAATAAATGTGGAACCATAGAGTCCAAAACCTAAAATGAAAGATAAAACGGTACCTATCCGAAGGTTTCCGTTCCTTAGAACGCGCAGTTCAACAATCGGGTTTTTATACGTGAGCTCACGCCAGATGAAGAAGAAAAAACCAAAGATGGAGAGAACAGCAAGAAAGATTATTAAATTACTGCTGAACCAATCATCGTCATGCCCTTTTTCCAACACATATTGTAATGAGCCCACAGAGATGGCTAACAAAATGATACCCAAAAAATCTATGTGTTTCCGTGAAGTCTTCTCCTGGAATTTAGGGCTACGTACAAATTGCAAAGTAAGTAGCGTGGCGATCATGCCAATAGGGATATTGATATAAAATATGTAAGGCCAGCTGAAATGATCTACAATATATCCACCTAACGGCGGTCCCAAAGTGGGCCCGATAATTACACCGAGACCATAAATTGCCTGTGCCATTCCCCTTTTTTCGATTGGGTAGCTTTCTGTAATGATCGTCTGTGAGGTTACAAGCAGGGCCCCTCCGCCAAGTCCCTGGCAAAAGCGGAACGCAACGAGTTCCCAGATGCCTGTAGCATTACCACACAAAAAAGAAAAAGTGGTAAATATCATGATGGAAGCCGCGAAATAATTGCGGCGGCCAAATTGCTGCGAGAGCCAGCTTGTCATCGGCACAACAATTACATTACCGATTGCATAGGCCGTAACCACCCAGCCAATTTCGGTAAGCGTAGCTCCAAGATTACCCTTCATATCAGTAAGGGCAACATTTACAATAGTTGTATCAACTATTTCAAGCAACGCTGCTATAATTGCCGTAATTGTAACAATAGCTCGCCTGCTTCCGTATTCAACCAAAGAATTGTCCTGTTGCATCATTTTTCTGCACTTGGCCTTTTCAATAATTTTAATTCAGATGTACATCCACATCTACGTTCATACCCGGCCTCAGCCTTTGCAGCAAAGAATCTGACGGGTTGGTAAAAGTAATTTTAACCGGCACTCTTTGCACTACTTTCACAAAGTTGCCGCTGGCATTGTCAGGTGGCAGAAGTGAAAATTTTGCACCAGTCGCTGGCGAAAAGGAAGCTACTGTTGCATCAAAATCATGATTCGAAAATGCATCTGCATGAATCACTACCTTTTGACCTACAGCCATTTTGCTAAGTTGGGTTTCTTTAAAATTGGCAACAACCCATAATTTGTTACTGCGCACAATATTAAAAGTAGATTGCCCCTGTTGTAATAGCTGGCCCGACACTACGTCCACTCTTGACACTCTCCCACTGGCTGGCGCGGTAATAACGGTATATGAAAGTTTCAGTTTGGCATCTTCTACTTCCACTTCGCGTTGTTTCACTACTGATTCTGCAACGCCTATAGACTGCGCCGTAGCTTTTGATTGAGAAGCGACCACACCTGTTTGACTGCTTGCTTGCTTTTTCTGTTGTTGTAGAATGTCCAATTGTCTTTCTGCCAATTCTTTTGCTGCCTGCGCCTGCTCAAATTGTTGTTGGGTAATTGAATGATCCTGTATGAGATTTTGGTACCGGTTAAAATCCTGTGTGGTACGGGTAAGGTTTACTTTTGCGGCGGCTATCTGCGCATCTATAGTAGAAACACCTTGCTGTGCAGAATTGATACCCGAACGCGCTGCAGCCGTATTGGCCCGGCTTGCGGCCACGTTACTTTTGGCAGTAGCCAGCGCTGCTTCTGCCTGTTGCAGCTGGATTTGGTAATCACGGTCATCCAGAATGATAAGCGTATCCCCTTCGTGTACCATTTGATTGTCTTTTACACGTACTTCCTTTACATATCCTGAAACACGCGGTATCACAGGAATAATATCCGCTTCTACCTGGGCGTCATCGGTTCCTTCATGGTGCTGCGCATATAGGTATTTGGAGATACCAAACCATCCACCTCCGACAATCATCACGATAAGTATTATTAAAAATACTTTGCTTCTTTTTTTAGGTTCGGCCACCACTTTTTCGTTATTCGCCGTTTCTGTTTTTGAAGGAAAATCTTCTTTTTCTGCTTGCATAATAGTTTGCCGCTTTTTAGTTATTGATTATTCGTTAAGGTTCCTGTTGTTTCCAAAAGTTTGCTGTAAGCCAGCAGCACATCCGCTTTGGCAACCGCAAGATTTATTTTAGCTTGTAGTAAAGCAACATTTGCATCTAAAAGTTCCGTGGTATTTACCAGGTTATTATCATATTTATTCTTTGTGATCCGGTAATTTTCGGCTGTCTGTGCCACCGCCTGCCGGTAGACATCTTTTTTCTTTTGACTTAGTAAAAAGTTCTCAAAATCCCTGTTCACCTGCAATTTTACCTGGTCAGCAAGCTGAGCCTCATTAGCCACAATTTCATCTTCCTGCGATTTTGCCTTGGCAATGTCGGCTTTCGATTTCCAGAATGAAAGATTGTATCTCAGTCCTATTCCAATATTGGCCGCGTTGGTAATAGTCAAAAAATGTGGAATATTAGCAGCAATATATCCTCCCGTAATCGCTATTGCGGGATATTGATCGGCCCTGGCGATACCAATAGCTGCTGTGGCCGCTTTTTTTCTGAAAGAAAGCGCCGCAATATCTTTTCTGTTCTGTAAGGCAATCTGCTCATATGTGTCGATGGTTTTTACAGAAAGCATTTTATCGAACCCGGTTGAGTCTGTTTTCAGTACAGTTGCCTCAGGGTAGCCAATCATTAGATTCATATTCACCATCGCGGTTTTCAGGTTACTCTGCGCATCCAAAAGCGACAATTCCACATTGGAGGTATGTAATTCTGATTTTAAAAGATCATTTCGCGCAAGCAAACCATTTTGTTCCAGCCGGCTAAATACCGAGTCCTGTTTGCGTGATTGTTGCAGGTTTTCTTTAACCACATCTACCGTTACGGCCGCTTTGTATAAATTGATGTATGCATTTATCGCGTTTAATATTACCGCTTCCTTATTATTTTCAGCGTCTAGCATGGTAGCCTGTTCCAGGTATTTTGCCGATTCAATACCATAACGAATTTTACCCCCTGCGTAAATCGGCAACGACGCATTCACAATGCCATACATAGCCTGGTTTATTTTGGGTAACGCATTTTTTGTACCCGTACTGTCCTGTGTGCCACCTGAATTTGTCTTTAAAGCGATATTCGGATTCGCAATGTATAGATATGAACCCGATACCGTTAAGTCGGGCAGCCTGTTGTCCAACGCCTCCCTCACCTGTGCTGCAGCCTGCGCCTTTCTTGCCTCTGAAGCTTTTAAAATATGGCTGTTGGTAACACTCAGGTCAATGGTTTGTTGTAATGTAAGCGATTTTACATCCTGGGATTTGGCGACATGAGGCACTAATCCAAAGAAAACAAAAAGAATTACTATGGGTAAGATTGAAAGTCCTTTCGCTATTGGTTTAATTACACTCCTCATCTTTTATTGTTTTTGTTTTTTTTCAATAAATGCGAACGCATCAATTGCTTTGTGTGATCGCTTAACCGCTTTTTTAATTTTTTATCCCGGAAAGGGCTGAAACCTTCCTTCTTACCCAATATCTTTCTGCACATGATATCGGACGTCAGCAAATAATGCACGGTCCCCAACATGGTAGTCAATGTCAGCTCGATATCGACGTCATTGAATTCCCCATCTTTTATGCCATTCTTGATAATGATTTTTACAGGATCCATGTTTTTTAAAAGGATATCACTTATCGCATCCCGCAGTTGCGGACGATGTTCCAGCGATAATTCGCGGTGCAGGATATGATGGAATTGAGCGTTCGATAATTTTCTTTCGATCGTGTGGTCAATTATAATATCTATCTTTTCTATTGCAGAAAGAGAATTGTTGTTAACGAGATCGGTGAAAAAGCCTTTCAGAAAGGAAGCGCGGTATTCAACCACACTTTCAAACAACTTTTCCTTCGAACCGAAATAATAATTAATCATCGCCACATTTACGCCTGCGTCCGCCGCTATTTCCCTTACCGAGGTACCCTCAAAACCCTTTGTACTAAAGAGTTGAAGGGCTGATTCTATGATTGTTTCTTTTTTTGCCATTTCTTTAAAAAGAGCGCAAAGTTAAACACTTGTTTAAAACTAAACAAATGTTTAATTAAATAATAATTTTTTTTCTTTCCATTAATTTTATTACAAACCAAAGAAAAAGCCGGAAGACTTCCGGCTGTGAAATAAAAATTTATAGAATTTGTTGGTTTACTGCCCGGCACTAATTTCTGACCGGCTTGCCTGTTTTTAAAACACTCTGTAATCTTTCCAAAGTTTTTTTCTGACCGCAAAGGCTTAAAAAAGCTTCTCTTTCCAGGTCAAGAAGATATTGTTCATTTACCAATGTGGCTTCACTTAAATCACCACCGCACATTACATATGCAAGTTTTTTAGCAAGACAACACATCATATTCGGTAATGTAATTTGCTCTGAACATACCGTTGATACCTGCATACAACATTCCCAATCCTTCACGACCCAACACCCTGATATCCGTGCGCTGAACCGGCTGTGTATACCCTGCATCATACATATCAATCACACTTTCTTTTGCTTCTGCAATCCTTCTCGCCTGGTTGATACTGATCGCATCCGTTCCTTCTCTCAATATGCCCATCTCAAAAGCCTCTACAGCAGAAGTAGAAACTTTGGCTGTTCCTATTGTGAAGAACCTGTTTTGCAAAGGTATGGTAGCGGGTTCGTTGTGTTGAATCGCATCAGATGCACGCAAGGTAAACTCCTTTGTTCCGCCTCCACCGGGTATCAAGCCTACGCCGAGCTCTACCAAACCGATATAGCTTTCAGCAGCCGCCTGCACTTTGTCAGCATGCAAACTGATTTCGCAACCGCCGCCCAGCGTGAGTCCGTGAGGGGCAACCACCACAGGAATAGATGAATAACGGATTCTCATTGTTGTATTCTGGAACAAACGAACGGCCATATCCAACTCTTCATATTCCTGCTCTGCCGCCAGCATAAAAATCATTCCTACATTGGCACCCGCGCTAAATTGTGCGGCTTCATTCGCTATCACCAACCCTTTATATTTTTCTTCAGCAATGGCAATCGATTTATTCAAAGCCTCCAATACCTCGCTGCCTATACTTCCCATTTTTGTATTCCATGTAAGGCCAACCACATCATCACCTAAATCATACAAATTGCAGGCACTGTTTTTCCAAACTGCTTTTTCGGTAAGATCACTAAGGATAATAAATGAATCACCGCCGGGAAGTGGTAAATATTTTTTGGAACTAACGTCATAGAATAGACGCTTTCCATTTTCCACTTTATAAAAAGTAGTGTTCCCTTCACTAAGAAAATCATTTACCCATTGAGCCACTTCATACCCATCCTTCTTCATTGCTTCAACCGTTTCTTTCACACCAAAAACATCCCATGTTTCAAAAGGACCAATCTCCCAGCCAAAGCCCGCTTTCATCGCATCATCAATACGATACAATTCATCGCTTATTTCAGGAATACGATTAGAGATATAAGCAAAAAGGCTGTAATGAAATTGCCGGTAAAAATCGCCGGCCTTATCATTTCCTTTATATAGGGCTTTTATTCTTTGTTTAAGATCGTCAATTGATTTTGCCGTTTCAATAGTAGCAAACTTTGGCTTTTGCCTTGGCGCATATTCAAACGTTTTTAAATCAAGAGTCTGAATTTCTTTTTGACCATCAGCAGATTTTATCTTCTTAAAAAAACCTTGCCCTGTCTTATCTCCCAGCCATTTATTATCAACTATTTTTTGCAGCCAAACCGGAATAACAAAAATATCTTTTGCCTCATCCTCAGGGCAACTTTCTTTTACGCCCATTGCCACTTTTACCAAAGTATCAATACCAACTACATCTGCCGTTCTGAAAGTTGCAGATTTAGGACGTCCCATTATCGGGCCTGTCAGGGCTTCTACCTGGTCTATTGAAAGATCCAATTTATCCATGATATGGAAAATCGACATGATACTGAAAACACCGATCCGGTTGGCAATAAACGCAGGTGTGTCTTTGCACAAAACGGTTGTTTTACCAAGAAACAAATCACCGTAATGCATTAAAAAATCGACTACACCTTGATCAGTAAATTCGGTCGGAATAATTTCAAGTAGTCTTAAATATCGCGGGGGGTTAAAAAAATGTGTGCCGCAAAAATGTTTTTTAAAATCCTCACTTCGTCCCTCCGCCATCAAGTGAATCGGAATGCCTGAAGTATTGGAAGTAATAAGTGTACCCGGTTTTCTAAATTTTTCAACCTGGTCGAAAACCTGCTTTTTGATATCCAGTCTTTCTATCACCACTTCTATCACCCAATCACAACCTGCAATATCTTTCATATCGTCATCAAAATTGCCGGTGGCGATATTTCTCAGATCGTCTTTTTGATATAAAGGCGACGGAGAAGATTTAACAGCAGCCGCCAGCGCTTCATTCACGATACGGTTTTTTACTGCAGCATCTTCCAGCGACAGATTTTTTTTCTTTTCATTTTCTATCAACTCCTTTGGAGCAATATCAAGTAATAAAACCTGCACGCCTATGCCTGCAAAAAGGCAGGCAATGCGACTTCCCATTACGCCGCTTCCCAACACGGCCACTTTATTGATGTTTCTTTTTTGTAGCATATAATTTAGTTAGTTAAACAACTATTGAAAATCTAAATTAAGCTATTTTTTGCAGGCGAATAAATTCAAGAAAATTGAAAGGAATTTATAGTAAACGAAGAAATAATTATGATTTTTATTCTGCAAAAGATTAAATTTTATGCAAGTTGTCAATAGTCCTTTAAACAATTCTTGCTTTTCGTTAAAGTTCGTATCGGACACTTAAGAATAAATTTCTCTTAATTAACGGTACAAAATAAAAATTCTGAGCCAGTGGAGAATTATCCACATAGGTATAACTGGATTGATTGGTAATATTTTGAAGCCGTACTGTAAACGAAAGAGGTGATTTGGGAATTGTAAAATTATATTCCGCATCCATCATAACAAATGAGAGATGATGGGATGTAAACATGTTTTTATCAAAATAATCTGTATCCAGTACTATGTTCGAATGCTTATTAAGCGCTACTCTTTGCGAAAATGTAACTTTTATATCCGAAACATTTTGAGCCACCTGTTTTTGAAGTGTGCCAGGTAAATTAAACTTGACCTGCGTAAAATCAGCGTTCATATTAATAAAGTAGATTTTGTCCCAGTTTTTGCTTAGAGTAGTAGCAATAAAAAACAAATTCATATTATTTTCTAATAAGCGATCCTGAAACTTTATAAGCCGTGGAGTTATATCGTACTGAATGTCTGTCGAGAAATGAAAATTATTTTTGAAAGAATAAATATTGGTATTGAAATGCAGGATAAAATTGTTTAATGTTCTTTTTGTTAAAGAATCAGAACTGATTTGAATAAATTGATTCAAATGATTTATAGAACTGAAGGAAGAAAAATTTGAAGTGTAAATAACGTTCAATCCAAATGTAATCAGTGGTTTCCATGAAAAAGCCAGGTTATAACTCGCAGTAAGTGTTTTTAAAGGAAGTCCAACATTCAAATTATTATGAAAACTATTGAAAGCATTTGGCAATAATATGCTATCTAGCTTGTTCGCTTCCATCTGATGCTTGGAATAAGAGGCATCAAATTTTCCGAGAAAATCTTTGCCGAGTTTACTCTGGTTAGTTACATCAAGGCTATAAAGTGAATGATGGAAATTAGTCTTTGTATTCTCAGATTTTCCGCTTGCTCCATAACCTAATTCTCCTTTGACTGAAAAAGGAAGTTTTAAAAGAATAAGCGTCTTTCTGGCATATCCTATGGCTGAAGTGGTATAATAATTACCATTATTACTAAATCCTTCAGGGTAAATGGGCGTGAACATTTTTAAATTAGTCAGCAAAAGGTCAGTATTAATGGATGTTGAGAGCGCATTAAGCAAAATACCAGTTTCAAGAATTGATTTTTTTGTTTTGATAATGGATGTCCACCCTAACGTTGTCATTTTGGTTTTATTAACAAGTTTTTGAACCATTACATTGTAACCGGTATCCTGCAGGTGAAAAATTGAGGGCCAGGAAGCAGAAATATTCCTTACATTTTGAGGATAATTGTGTTCGGAAATATCTGCAAACCATTTGACCGCTTTTTTCATCGAAATCCTTTTAGTGTAGCTCAATGAAATCAAGTAGCTGTCCCAATTGTTAGAGATGGAATTCTGTGCATTACTTAAAATACCTGCTTGATCATAATTGATATGACTAGTGCTGTTGTTTCCATTGTGATATAGAGAAAGTTGGCCCGTTAAATTTTTTGTACTGCTGATATTCCAACTTAAATTCTGGCGCACTAGCAGTGAATATGGATTATTATGAATACTGTTTGTGTCTGCCTGTTTTATAAACTCTTTTCCGTTAAACAATGACGAATAGCTATAAGTGCTTTGCCTCTGCCTGTCTTTGATGAGGTCAATTTCCGTAGTGCTTTTTATTTTCTTTGCAAGAGGGATGTTAATTTGAAAACGGTTATCCGACTGACCATTCAATATATAGCGGCGGTTTTCTAGATCATTTACAATGTGTAACTGATCACTTTGCATCATCCACTTTTCCACAGTACGCACAGGTGCTGGTTTTAATTCATCTTGTTGTTTCCATCCAATACCATTGCCGATGTTGTTCCAATTTCCGATATATGCCATTTTGATCTTTCCATAAATTGAAAATAAGACAGGATTTATAAAATATTTGTTCGCGGTTCCAATACCTGCCTCTCCATCTCCAAATGCGGTTTTTAATTTCGCCTTGTTGGTAAGACTTACATTTACGAAAAGCTTATTGTCATTTACAAGCCCATTAAGCAACGGGTCATCAGTTTGATTTTTTATTACTTGTACGTTCTTTATAACATAAACAGGAAAATTGTCGAGCATTAGCTTTACTTTGTCTGCAAAGAGTTGTTCTCCTTCTATCATTACCTTATCCACTACCTGCTTTTTATATAATAGATTGCCTTGCTTATCTATTTCAAACCCGGGCATTTTTGTAACCAAATCTTTCAATTTATGCTCATCTCCAGTTTTAAAAGAATTAGCTCTAAAAAAAGTAGTATCTCCGTTTACCCACACGGGAGGAGCGTGCAACGCAATATTGTTTAAAGTATCAGGAGCCAGAGGCATAATAAGTTTAACAGAAAGTGATCCCGCTTTATTAACATAACGGACAACGGTTATATAGCGATAACCAATATGCGAAGCTGAAATATAAAAACTATCGGGATTAGAAAACGGCACCTCTACAGAAAAAGTGTTTTCATTTCCCAGCGAAGAATAGCTTAAAACACGATTATTTGTTTTAACAGCAATTTTTAGATAACAATCCTTCAAGACTTTCCCGCTATCTGTCAAAATTTTACCGGATATCAATAATTTTTGGGCTGAAATATGACCGCAAAAAATCATGATAATTGCAAGATTTGCTATAATTGTTTTTAAAACAAAGGTCAATTTTTTGGATATGTTTTTAAATATTAAATACTTTATGGTACGTAAAAAACAATTGAATGCTGTTATCTGAACGGCTGATTAAAAATATCCGGCCAAAAGACCGAATCATCAGGGACAATATTTGTATTGTAGCTATTCAGGATACAAGTTTCATCATAAACCGGGCAATCCGCTTCTACAACTAAACCTGGAATATCCCGAATTGAATAAGGTCCCGCTAATGCATTAATATCAGGGCAAAACCAAACATCGTAAATAAGTCTTCCGTCGGGAGCGGTGAAGGTGGCTCTTTGACACTTAAGGCCATTTATTTCCTTAATATCTGAGAGTAGTTTCCATGTAAAGCTTCCGGTTTTAAAATGTTGTTTTATATTCCATTCCTTACTGTTTAATCCTGGAAGTTCAGTTCTAGACCTTGTAATCAGCGAGTCGAAATCCATATAATAAACGTGATACATGGTATCCATTGGTAACCCAATGATCATCTGATAGTGACCGTTTACCGCAATGTGAGCACTACCATCGGGGTAATCTTTAAGATAAAGAGGTCTTTGAAAATAAATGGTTCGGTCTTTTTTTTGGAATAAAAATCCTCTAAATTTTAAAGTGGCAACTTGCTTTCGATTTCCGTTTATATCAGTACTGTATATGGTTTTTGTGATATTATAATGTGCCTCCAAATTTTGACCTCTGCAAGTTCTGGATGTTACACTTAAGTAGATGATACATAAAAAGGTCAGGTATTTTATCATTTTCTTGAATTTAGGCTTTTAATTAAAAAATTTCCCTGGAGGTATTTTAAATAGTAGATGTTTTTCAATATTTAGGGAAGGGTTATTGATTACAATTTGCCTGCAAAGCTTCCAAAGAAAGTAATAATGCATGCTCCGAAAGTAGTGACGCCATAGCTGTTGCTTCTACTAAAGCAGTTCCACAATCTTCATTTGACGCTGTTGCAGTAGCACTTACACTTACTGAATATGGAATTCCATTACATGTATAAGAACCTGTTGACGTATATGTTGCTTGTTGATCACATTGCAAAGTGAATGGATCAGAATGGGTTGTAACAATTCCAATTTTTGTTCCATTTGCAAATAAGAATGTCGCAAAAAACAATCATGGGAAAAATAGCATTAATTTTTTCATATTACTTTTTTTTAAAGTTATAAATTAAACCTCCAAGGAATATATTAAAACTATATTATTTATAAATCACCAGAAAATGTTTTCGATGGTTGACTACAAATACTCGATAGTTGAAAAAATCCCTTGGAATTAACTGTCCTTTCCTTAATTAAAATTAAGTAACATTTTAAGTGAAATGAGTAGGTAAATTAGGAGAAAAAATTGGGAGCTTATTCATTTTTTGTTATGAAGCGCTATAACAATATCAAATAAGATCACACAATTCATCCTAAAAAAAGTTCTATCTTTTTCAAATAAAATTTCTTCTTGAAGTCTTTCTGGGAGAGACAAACGTTAACTTTTATAACAACATCCTTTAAGATTAAAAGCCGGTTGCATTTTAAAGTACTTTAGGACTATAACCAAAAGAAATCAACTCACTCCACTCCCGTTCCCAATCACATTTTCCGGTTTTACAAAATGTAATTTCCCTTCTTTGTCTTCTGCCATTAAGATCATGCCGTTGCTTTCTATGCCACGCATTTTTCGCGGAGCGAGATTGGCAACAACCACCACTTGTTTTCCGGTTATTTCTTCAGGAGAAAAATGTTGTGCGATGCCTGAAAGAATTGTTCTTTTTTCAAAACCCAAATCAATTTCAAGTTGTAATAATTTGTCAGCTTTTTCTACTTTTTCAACAGAAATAATCGTTCCCACTTTCAGGTCTATTTTTGCAAAATCATCAAACACTATTTCAGGTTTCAATTTTGTAATATCTGCTTTGTTCTCTTCCATCTTTTCATTTTCATGTTGGTGCGAAGCTGCTTTTTCCGCAACTGCAGCGGCTTTCGCATTATTTTCTAATTTATCCACCTGTGCTTTTACTTCTGCGTCTTCTATCTTCCTGAAAAGCAATTCAGGCGCCCTTAACGAATAACCGACACTTAATAATTTCAGTTTTCCGCCATTTTCCCATTCCAGCATTTTCTCTACCACCTTCATCATATGAAGCATTTTTTTTGCGGTAAAAGGCAGAAACGGATTAATGAAAATGGCAAGATTAGCACACAACTGTAAACATATATGCAGGCAATTATCAATCTGCTTTTGTGCTTCGGTTGTCAGTTGCCCATCCTCTGTGGTTTGCTTTGCAACGATCCATGGTTGCTTATCCTGCATGTATTTATTTCCCTTTCTGGCAAGATCAATCACTTCAAATAATGCATCCCTAAACTTAAATTGTTCTAATAAATTTTCAACTTTTGTTTTGGTATTTCCAAATTCTTGAATCAGTGCTTTATCAGTGTCATCCATGATCTCAGTGTGCAATGGAGGTACTTTTCCTTTGCATAATTTGTGCATCAGCACAAAGGTTCGGTTCACAAAATTTCCAAAAATTGAAACCAATTCACTGTTATTTCTATCCTGAAAATCTTTCCAGGTAAAATCATTGTCTTTTGTTTCAGGAGCGTTAGCGCATAAAACATAACGCAGCACATCCTGCTGGCCGGGAAAATCTTCTACATATTCATTAATCCAAACAGCCCAATTGCGGCTGGTAGAAACTTTTTGGCCTTCAATATTTAAAAATTCATTTGCCGGAACATTTTCAGGCAACACAAAATCTCCGTGTGCTTCCAGCATTGAGGGAAAAATGATACAGTGAAAAACAATATTATCCTTTCCGATAAAATGTACCAGCTTGGTGTCTTCGCTGTACCAGTAATCTTTCCATTTATCTGTTAGTTCTTTTGTAGCGGAAATATAACCGATAGGCGCGTCAAACCAAACGTACAACACTTTTCCTTCCGCATTGGGCAACGGAACTTTTACGCCCCAATTGCTGTCGCGCGTCATAGCACGTGGCTGCAAACCTTTATCCAGCCAGCTTTTGCATTGGCCATAAACATTGTTTTTCCACTCTTTATGATCTTCGAGTATCCATTGCCGTAAGAAGTTTTCATAATCCTGTAAAGGAAAAAACCAGTGCTTTGTTTTCTTTTTTATAGGAACTGCATTGCTCAATACACTTCGTGGATTAATCAATTGTTCAGGGCTTAAAGAAGAACCGCATTTTTCACACTGATCGCCATATGCATTCGTATTTCCGCAGATAGGGCATGTTCCTACGATATACCTGTCGGCCAAAAACATTTGTTTCTCTTCGTCAAAATATTGCTCTGATTCTCTTTCTTCAAATAAACCTTTATTGTATAAATTCAGAAAAAAATCCTGCGCGGTTTTATGATGAACTTCGTTGGAAGTGCGTGAGTAAATATCAAATGAAATACCCATTTGCTCAAAGCTGTCTTTGATGATAGCATGATATTTATCTACAATTTCTTTCGGTGTTACGTTTTCCTTCATCGCACGAATGGTAATAGGCACACCATGTTCGTCGCTACCGGAAACAAATTTTACATCCAGTTTTTTTGCTCTTAAATAACGCGCATAAATATCCGCCGGCAAATAAACCCCGGCCATGTGACCGATATGAACCGGACCGTTAGCATAAGGAAGCGCCGCCGTGAGCATGTATCTCTTAAATTCTTTCATGTTTATTTTCAAAATTGAATTTGCAAAAATACCGCAAAGGATTTCAACGCCCAAAGAAAGAAAAAGCCAGTTGCAATTCCTTTAGCGTTTGTTTAAGTGATGAATAAAAATCTTACTTAAAAGTTGCTTTACTGTAAAACATGCGCTTTTTTATGAATACCCTAACAAAAAAGGGCTTCCGTTCGGATAAAACCTACGGAAACCCAACAGCTTTTCAAAAGAATATGTTGTCTCTATTTATTGAATTCAGGAATTATCACCTGCGGTTTTAAAACATTTTCATCCTTTTCCACCATCAAATCTTTCTTTAATTGAAAATCTACTTTTTGCTTAATATCAGTTGAAGAAGCTCCGATCTTTATCGGTATAATTTCCGGCTTCAGCAACCCACGAAGCTGATTTTGTATCAAAAGACGACAAATCTCTTGGTGTAATCGTGAATGTGATTGTTTGACTTTCCCCCGGTTTCAGCAAATTGGTTTTTGCAAATCCTTTTAATTCTTCTGAAGGTTTTTTCATTTCTTTAGAAGGTGCACTAAGGTACAATTCCACCACATCCTTGCCTGCAACAGCTCCTGTATTTTTTATCGTAACAGTTGCATTAATTTTATCCATTAAAAACAGAACTGCTTAATTTTAAATTGCTGTATGAAAAATCGGTATAGCTTAAACCATAACCAAATTCATATGCAGGTTTTACATTGAAAGTATTGTAATAACGATAACCAACATATATCCCATCATCATAAGTCACTTCCGCGGGGATGGATGGCCTTCCAAACATACCGGGGGTAGCTTTTTCAGGAAATTCTTTTCCGGGCCAATCTTTAGCAGACGGAACATCATCATATTTCATGGGGAAAGTGACCGCGAGTTTTCCGGAAGGATTTACTTTTCCACTTAAAAGATCAGTGATCGCATTTCCCCCTTCAAGGCCGGGCTGCCATGCCAGCAAAATCGCATCAGGTTGATCTCTCCAGTTTGCCACTTCAATTACTCCACCAATATTCAGTACCACAATTACTTTTTTATTTTGCGAATGATAGATATCCACCACATCTTTAATAAGTGCCTGCTCAGTATCTGACAAATTAAAATCATCCTCCAGTTTTCTATCTCTTCCTTCTCCTGCATTTCTACCGATTGAAATAATGGCCACATCAGTTTTTGCGGCCGCACCTTTAATTAAATCGGCAGAAGCCGGATATTCTCCCATAGGTGGCCTTGGATGCATAAACTGCTGCATCATCGTCTGCTTAGGATTCTTTGCATTTTCATCATTGATATAATTTGTATATGCATTTTTTAAATCCGCATCCACATTATAACCGGCATTAGCAAGGCCCTGATCAAGAGCAACAGTATACGCTTTATTTACACTGCCGCTGCCTGTTCCGCCTGCAATCAATTCGTAACCATTTATCCCAAAGAGAGCCACATTATGTGTGCTTTTACTTAATGGAAGTGCGTTTTCATTATTTTTTAATAAGATCATTCCATCATCTGCAACAGTGCGTGAAACCTCTGCATTTTTTTTCAGATCAGGCTTATCAGAATATTTGTAATGATGATATGCAGGTGATTTAAAAACAAGCTCGAGCACCCTTTCTGCATTGCGATCCAGTACATTTTCATCCAGTTTTCCGTCTTTCACAGCATCAACAATTTCCCTGGTTTGATTAGGTGTTCCAGGCATGAGCAGATCATTTCCGGCTTTCATTTGAGCCACCGGATCTTTTCCACCAAACCAGTCAGTCATAACCATTCCTTTAAAGCCCCATTCTTTCCTTAAAACTGTAGTAAGTAATTCAGGATCTTCAGAAGTGTAAGTTCCGTTTACTTTATTGTAAGAACTCATTACAGTCCATGGTTGTGATTTTTTTACAGCGATCTCAAATCCTCTTAAATAAATTTCTCTCAGAGCACGCTCACTTACAATCGTATTAACCGTATTGCGATTGGTTTCCTGGTTGTTAGCTACAAAATGTTTAATGGAAGTGCCCACATGATTGGATTGAATACCATTCACCAAAGCGGCTGTCATATTTCCGGCAACATAAGGATCTTCAGAAAAATATTCAAAGTTTCTTCCTCCCAACGGATTACGGTGAATATTTAAGGCAGGCGCTAATATCACATCAATACCATAATCATGGATTTCACTTCCAAATGCAACCCCCATTTTTTTCACCAAAGCTGTATCCCATGAGCTGGCAAGCAACGTGGCCACCGGCCATGCAGTTGCAAAATAACTCCTTGAACTATCACCATTTCTGTATGGTGAAATTCTTACACCGGCAGGACCGTCAGAAAGAACAAGAGAAGGAATATTAAGATCCGGAAAAGCATGGGTGGTACCGGCAGCCCCCGGAACCTTATCTTGTGTTTGGCCAATAGTGGGCCCTTGCGATTGCATACCTGGCATATGAAAGCCATTACCAACAACCAATTCGGCCTTTTGTTCCAAGGTCATTTTGCCAACGATTTCTTTCGCTTTGGCAGCGTCATTATTTTGTGCTGAAACATAAGAGCTGACGAGTACAATCAATATACAGGCAAACGTTTTTTTCATTTTTTCTAATTTAAATTAATCATTGCGTTATAGTGACGCAATGTAAAATTTTTATTTCATTTATTCGATATTTATTTTATGTATGGTTTTTAATTTTTAATCCACGAGAATCTAATTACTTTTAGACATGAAATTTGATAAAGAACTAAAAGCACATTATTTAAAAGGCCATGAGAAATACCTGAGACATATATCTGTTGACTGTGTCATTTTCGGATTCCATCAAAACGATCTGAAAGTTTTATTACTTAAAACACGGTACGACGGACGCTGGGCATTACCAGGCGGATTTATTGTAAAAAAGGAACACATAGATGCGGCAGCCCAAAGAATTCTAAACGAAAGAACCGGTTTGGATCAAATATTTCTTGAGCAATTCCATGTATTTGGAGATCCCGGAAGATCTACCAAAAAAATCAACCAGCAATTCCTGCAAAATATAGGTGTAAAAGCTGAAGAGAGCTGGATGTTCGAAAGATTTATCACCATCGGTTATTATGCGTTGGTAGATTTTACTAAAGTAACTCCTTCACCTGACAGCCTTTCCGACTCATGTGAATGGTTCAGTATTTACCAGCTTCCCGAAATGATACTTGACCATCGCCATATATTTGACGAAGGGTTACAAAACCTGAGGATGCAACTTAATTTTCATCCTGTCGGCTATAATTTACTTGCCAAAAAGTTTACGATGCCTGAGCTACAAAAATTATACGAAACGATCCTTGGTAAAACATTAGACCGCAGGAATTTTCAACGAAAAATTCTGGCAACAGGCATTTTAAAAAGATTGGAAGAAACGAAAAAAGGCGTTGCACACAAAGCGCCGTTTTATTATAAATTTGACCTGCGCAATTATAAGAACGCACTTAAAACCGGAATGCATTCTTTCGAATAGCGCTCTGTATCAAGAAGTAATTTATGAAGCGAAAAGATTTTTTGTCTGCCGTAGTTCCGTTGGTATCTGTTGCCACGGCATTTGGAGAAACAAATTTTAAAACGAAAACTGTACTCAATAAAATTCCCCCTTATTTGAAAAAGGGCGATACCATAGGAATCACTTGTCCATCCGGATACATCAGCTTAGAAGAATGTCAGCCGGCCATAACTAAAATGCAGGAATGGGGTTTCAAAATTCGTTTAGGCATAACCGTTGGGATGAAGGAATTTTCTTTGGCCGGACCCGATGGTGAGCGCGCAAAAGACCTGCAGCAAATGCTGGATGATGATTCCATAAAAGCGATCATGTTGGGCCGGGGTGGCTATGGCGCAGTGAGGATGATCGATAAAATCAATTTTACCAGATTCATTAAAAAACCTAAATGGATCATTGGTTTCAGTGATGCAACGGTTTTTCATTGCCATATCAATAACAACTACGGGATTGCCACCATTCATTCAAAAATGTGTAACAGTTTCCCGGATGATTTTTCTACCGCCACTCCCGAGCAGGTTGCTGCTATTGATTCCATCCGGCAATGTCTCGTGGGAGAAAAAATGAAATATGTAAGAGCTGTAAATTTTGAAAACCGCAATGGCGTAAGCACCGGCCCTTTGGTAGGTGGAAATTTATCAATTATTGAAATGCTGGATGGAAGTGTTTCAAAACTTGAAACTGATGGAAAAATTCTCTTCCTGGAAGATGTAGGTGAATATCGCTACAAAATCGATGGAATGTTGTGGAATTTAAAGCGTAGTAAAAGACTGGATAAATTAAAGGGATTGATCATTGGTGAATTCAGGATAAAAGATGACGACCCGGGTGAGGACTTCGGAAGGTCGCTACAGGAAATGGTAATGGAAAAAGTGCAGGACTTTGATTACCCGGTTTGTTTTGATTTTCCGGTGGGACACGTAAGAGAAAATTATGCATTGAAATGTAGTGTGCAACATACTTTACAGGTTTCAGAAAGAGGAACTATTTTACAGGAAATTTAAATTTCGCTTTATTTGTTGTTTCACTGTTTAAAAAATTAAATGACCATTATACCTCCATATTTAAAACCCGGCGACACAATCGGCATCGTTTGTCCCGCAGGTTACATGCCTTTTGAAAAAGCACTAACATGTATCGAAACCCTTACCAATTGGGGATTTAAGGTAATCGTTGGAAAAACTTTGGGTAATCAATTCAATTATTTTTCGGGAACCGATGAAGAAAGATGCGATGATCTGCAGCAAATGCTTGATGATAAAAATATAGATGCAATCCTTTGCGGAAGAGGTGGCTACGGTACCGGAAGAATTATCGACCAACTTGATTTTTCAAAATTTGTGAAGCATCCAAAATGGATCATAGGATTTAGCGATATTACCGTTTTGCATTGCCACCTGTTTTCCAACTTTAAAATGGCTTCTTTACACGCGCCTATGGCTGCTGCTTTTAATGATGGCGAATTCAAAAATGAATATATCGAAAGCCTGCACAATGCTTTGCTCGGCAAAAAAGCAAACTACACAACTGAAGGAAATATTTTAGACCAGCACGGAAAAGCAAACGGAATCTTAGTAGGTGGAAATTTATCGCTGCTTGTAAATATGATCGGCACTTCTTCAGATATCAAAACGAAGAACAGGATCCTTTTTATTGAAGAAGTTGGAGAATACATTTATTCGGTTGACAGGATGATGTATCAATTAAAACGAAGTGGGAAATTAGAGAACCTGAAAGGACTGATTATCGGAAGATTTTCGGACATGAAAGATACTACCATTCCGTTTGGGCAAACTGCTGAGCAGGCAATAAAAGAAATAGTAAAAGATTATAATTTCCCCGTCTGTTTTGGCTTTCCGGTAAGCCATGAAAAAGAAAATTACGCTTTAAAAATTGGAGTAAAATATAAACTGAAAGTGCACGAAGGAAAAGTGGAGTTGAAGGAAGTATAAGGTAGTAAACAAGGAAATAAACGGGATTTTTATTTTCCGCTACAAGCTCAAAACAGAATCCAGTTTTGATCGAAATAAAGTAAACGAAACGAGATTATTATGTGCACCTCCTTCGATGGTAATAAATTCATCGCCCGGCTTCAATTCTTTTTTCAGTTGTAAGGAATTGCTGTAAGGAATTACTTTGTCGTCTGTTCCATGAAAAATGGTAACAGGCGCTTTCACTTCTTCCAAATTTGTTCCTACAGGAAATTTAAAATGCGACATTCGACTCACGGGATAAATGGGTGCATAATGCCTGAACAAATCCGGGAGACTGTAAAAAGGTGTTTCTAAAATCAACGCTTTACAATCATTGTTGGCAGCAATATGCGATGCCACACCCGAACCTAACGACTTGCCATACACGATAATACTGTCAGCAGAAAACTTTGAATGCGCGAGTTTGTAAACTTCTTTTGCCTGTCGGTAAAAAGTTTCTTCCGCTAACTTGCCAGTCGTTTTGCCATAAGTAGGGTAATCAGGCATCCACACTTCATACCCATGTTTGGTGAAATTGGTTGCATGTTTTGCATAGCGCGTTACATTATCAGAATTGCCATGAAAGTAAATGACAACACCTTTTGGTGTAGAATCATTTGGAAAAAATTGAATTAAATTCAAATTTTCCGTTTCTGTCATAGGAATATTTACTTCCTTAAAAGGAACATCAAATCTGAACTGAAAATCCGGGGGTAAAGCCTTTGGATGAAATAATAATTTTTCCTGCAGATGGTATAAAGCAATTCCTACAGAACAATAAAGGAGGGTTACAACTATTGTGATCCTGTAAATTTTTCTTCGTGTAGAAACTTTAGGTTTTGATTCAGATTTCATCATTACATTTCTTCTTCATCCATGAAAATCCTGTCCAGTTTTAGCTTACGAACCGGAGCAACAATGAGCGGGAACTTTTCAACGGTAACATTACTTTGTTCAAGGCCAAAACCTCTTTCTTCACTAAGGCTTATTTTCTTGATCCAAAAATAAACACGCATAATCATTTTTTCAAATAGTGGCAATTCATTGTCCTGCGATAAGAATTTTTCCATCACAATGAACTGAAAATCGCCGACTACATTATTTTTTTGCAGGCTTTCATAGCGGCTCGTAATGTTCACTTCTTTGTTGGCCACCATATCCAACACCACTTTTTTAAACATCAGATTAATCCGTGGCTCCATCCTGAAACCAAGCCTGAATTCTATGCGGATCACTTCATTAGGAACAATCGCATCAACGGTATATTCTGCGGTATATGGATCATCCTGCGTATCTACATGTACAAACCAATAAATGTCTGCCCGCTTTGGTTTCCGGTTTAAGATCGAATAAATAATCTTATGCTCAATTTCTTTTGGGTTGTTAGCGCTGGTTAAATACACCAAATGCGTAGCATATTTAGGGATGCTCATGTCATTACTTAGCTCCTGTATCGTGGGCAAATATTGATCGAGCCGCACAAATTCAACATAACGGTTTTTAATTTTCCTGGCCCTGAACCAAACATACATAATAGTGAAGAGTCCGCCGCCTACAATTAATGTTACGAAACCTCCGTGTGGAAATTTATCGAGGTTTGCCGTCAAAAATGCGAATTCAATGGTAAGATAGACAATGAGATAAATATAGATCCAAAATCTTTTCGTTCGCTGGGAAACAAGAAAGTTGGCGAACAACAACGAAGTAGCAATCATGGTAAGCGTAATAGCAAGGCCATACGCGCCTTCCATGTTGGAAGAAGTTTGAAAATATAAAGTGATGCCTATACACCCTACATACAGCATCGTATTAATACCCGGCACAAACAACTGCCCCCTTTCTTCCGTAGGATAATTGATCTTCATTTTAGGCCATAGATTCAATCGCATACTTTCACTTATCAGTGTGAACGATCCGCTGATCAAGGCCTGGCTTGCAATAATAGCCGCTACAGTTGCAATAAAAATCCCGAAGATCAAAAACCAATGTGGCATTACTCCATAAAAAGGATTAAAGCCATTATCGATCATCGCTTTCGTTTTCGTTTGCCCTTCAAAATTGGCAAGAACCCAGGCACCCTGACCAAGATAATTGGCAATCAAAGCTGCCTTCACAAAAATCCATGAAACCCTGATATTGCCGCGACCACAGTGGCCAAGGTCACTGTATAGAGCTTCAGCACCGGTTGTTGCCAGGAATACCGCGCCTAAAATCCAAAAGCCTTTGGGATAAACCGTAAGAAGTTTGATGGCATAATAAGGATTAAAAGCTTTTATAATTGCCCAATCAGCAGAAATGTGCGTAACGCCCAAAACAAAAAGTGTGCTGAACCAGACCAGCATGATCGGCCCGAACATTTTACCGATAGAAGCGGTGCCGAACTGTTGTGCGAAGAAGAGCGCCGATAAAATCGCAATTACGATATAAACCACAATCGCCTGCGGAATTTCATTAAGAAATGGCAGTTGTTTCAACCCTTCAATAGCTGAGGTAACAGAGATCGTTGGAGTGATCATCCCGTCGGCTATTAATGCAGCGCCGCCTATCATTGCCGGAAATACCAACCACTTTCTTTGCCGGCGCACCAAGGCGTACAAAGAGAAAATGCCGCCTTCACCATTGTTATCGGCTTTTAATGTGAGGGTTACATATTTGATTGTGGTTTGCAGTGTGAGTGTCCAAATGATACAGGATAAACCGCCCAGGATAAGCTCCGGAGATATAATTTTATCAGAGATTATAGCTTTAACAACATAGAGAGGTGAGGTTCCAATATCGCCGTAAATAATTCCCAACGCGATAAGTAACCCGGCGGCGCTTACTTTATTAATATTTTTCTGCACGCTTTAATTTTAAGATGCTTCCACAAATTCCATTTCCTCAATGTTCATCATTTTAATAAATAATTTTGCAAATGTAGAATGAAACGCTTTATCGACCATCAAATTATATCATTTGAAATTTAAACTCGTTAAATTCAATAATTTCAAAATGTAAGATTCAATTAAGCCTCTTAATATTTATTATTTTAATAGGAGGCAGAAAATTGGTTTCAAATTCCGGTTGTTGGTGTATTTGCTTCACGTATTTCATTCCGCTAATAACCCTTCCAAAAGTGACGTAACCTTTTTTATCAGGGCTGGCGTCGCCGCCATAATCATAAGCGGGCTCATCATCCAAACAAATAAAAAATTCGGTTGTTCCGGAGTTCTCCTCTTCGCCCCTGGCAAGCGAAATCACTCCTGCTTTATGAAGAATGCCAGTTTGCTTAGTTGTTTCCAATGGAATACCGGGCAGCTTTTGTTCCAGCTTCAATTTCGTTTGCCAAAGCCCTCCCTGGATCAGGTTGGTTTTGAAAGCATTCATCGATTCGTCATCTTTTGTCAGCACACGATAAAAAGAGGTGTTCTTAAAATACCCTGAATCAACAAACGAAAGAAAAGCAGCCACGGTTTTTGGGGCTTTACCAGGATACAGTTCAACAATAATATCTCCAAAATAGGTTTGAATATCTATAGTGGGATGATCGTATTTTTTGGGCTGATGATTACAAGCCGAAACGACAATTAAAACTATTATTAAAAAAAAGTTCACTGTTTTTGAGTTCATGAAGGCTTCTTTCAGCTGTTTCAAAATAAAAGATATAAACGATGAAGTTAAAAAAGATAAGTTCAGCAAACGAACTTTTATTGATATTTTCTATTTCGGTTTTTTAAATTACAGCGCTAACAGTAAACAAAGAAATAGCTGCAATTTTTATTTTGATTAGATCTTCTATTTTTTTATAAATTCCTTCTTTCTAAATCGCAAAGCGCTCCAATCATCGTCGATAGAAACGGCTCTTACCGTATCAAGTCCCGACTTTCTTAAGGTATCCCACCCGCTGTCGCGGTTGATTTCTACCTGGTATTTTTTAGATGTTTTTTTCGGATAAGCAAACCAAATTACGGGATCGCCTTCCAATTTTTTTTGCAAGGCCGCAGCAAACTTTTCTATTTCCTTTTCTGTTTTTACAAAAGCGAGAACAAAATCAGTTTTTTTACAATCGCGCAAGCTATCGTTTATGGTGGTTTCCATCCTCATCACTTCTAATTCCTGTTCAAACCCGGCAGGCGCATTTATAATGCAAATTTCTTTTTGCCCTTTAAAATTGAGCTTTTTGAATAAAGGAGTCATTTTAGTGCTTTAAATTAAACAGGAGAAGTGATGTCTAATCCCAAATTTAAATTATATTTTTCATGAAAAGACAATTGTGAATGCCAACAAAAACCCCGGCCAACTTGTTCAGTCTCCGGGGAAAGTAAACATTACAATAGTACACACAACAACGATATATTTTAACTCCTTTAAGGAAGTAAATTAATCAGGTTTTTCACCATCAAGAAAAGTATTGATTGTGCTGATTTCGGCCTTGTTATTTTCATCAGATTTCACAGTGTAATTGCTGTAAAAGCTTTCGATATCAGCGATAGAATTTTGCAATTCCGTGTTGCGGCGAAGGTATGCCGGAACAGACTCAAACTCATTGTTAGGATCTGCAGCGTTTACATTAAAGGATAAGTTCCTCAGTTTCGCAATGCGATCCATAGCCCGGCGCTTTAGTTCTTCTGTTTCGTCCACCATCGGCGGTTCCTCAACAGTCGACATCATGATAGGCTTCGTTTGGCGTACTTCCTCTTCCTGGTTTTTCTCCGCCGCATCACTGGAATTTTTAACCACCAAATGCATTTCTTCCACAGGCTCGTCTTCCTGCTTCGAAATTGGCATGGGGTTAGGTTTATCAGGGGTTTCGGATTTTGGTTGTGGCTTGTCCTCGGCATAAATGTGCTTCGGCTTTGCCAAGAAACCGCCTGACGACCGGGCGGTGCTAGCTTCTTTATTAACTTTTGTCTCTTTAGACTTGTTTACGTTGTCGGTCTTCTCGTTTTGGCGATCGGCTTTCGAAGATTCAGGATTGTAATCCGAAGATAATTCGAAACGAATAATTTCTTCAGAAGAATTATCAACAGTAATTTTACGTTCGGGAGTTGGTAGTTTTACGTTTTCACTGGCTGGGGTTTCTACGATTTTTGGAGACATATCTTCATTCTCTTTTTCCTTTTTACCCGAGGAAGCATTCATATCCTGCTCCTGCAAAGGTTTTAGAACACCTTCCTGTGGCTTTTTTTCTTCCGCCACCTCATCATTTTTATTTACAAGTAATTCATTTTTTTCGTCAAACAGAAAGAGCGGCTGGCTCGGTTTCTTTTTTGTTTCTTCCAGGATTACCACCACCTTTTCGTCTTCAGCTTTTTGCTCTTTCAACGGTTCCTGTTTTTTCTCGAATGGGGATTTATGTTCAAAGCCGGTGGCAATCAGGGTAATTCCTATTTTGCTGCCGAGATTATTATCATAACCCAAACCGAGAATAACGTCAGAATCTTCGCCGGCCTGGCTTAGTAAATGATTTTGGATCGTTTCCACTTCATCCATGGTAAATTCAGTTTCACCTTCAGCAGAGTTGATATTGATCAGTATCCACTTGGCACCACGAATGTCGTTATCATTCAATAATGGCGAATTCAAAGCCTGCTCAATAGCATTCTGCGCCCTGTTTTCTCCTTCGCATTCTGCGCTGCCCAGGATAGCAACACCGCCGCATTTCATCACTGTACACACATCAGCAAAGTCCACATTGATCTGGCCTGTACTATTAATCACATCTGTGATACACTTGGCAGCAGTTGCCAACACGTTATCGGCTTTGGCAAAAGCTGCTTTCATGGTAAGATTTCCGAACTGGTGACGCAGTTTATCGTTACTGATCACCAACAAAGTATCTACATGATCCTTTAAATTCCTGATTCCCTCTTCCGCCTGTGCAATTCTTTTTTTGCCTTCATAAGCAAACGGGGTGGTTACAATTCCTACGGTGAGGATACCAAGATCCTGGCAAATTTTTGCAATGATAGGCGCTCCGCCGGTGCCGGTGCCACCACCCATGCCTGCGGTTATGAAAGCCATTTTTGTATTTACTTCCAATATTTTTTTAATCTCTTCAAGACTTTCTTCAGTGGCTTCGCGGCCTATTTCAGGGTTGGCTCCGGCGCCAAGTCCTTGCGTTAAATGGGGCCCGAGTTGCACTTTATTAGGCACCCTGCTTGTAGTAATGGCCTGTGCATCCGTATTGCAAATAATGAAATTGACACCATCTATATTTTGGTTGAACATGTGATTAACAGCATTGCTGCCACCTCCACCTATTCCTATTACTTTCAGAATCGATGATTGTTCTTTTGGCAAATCAAATTGAATCATAGTAAGGTTTATTTTGTTGGTTAGTAATTGTCCGGCAATCTTTAGGGTATTACCGGAGTTGTAATGCGTTGCTTTTTGTTTTTAAATTTCAAATAGTCTATAATTCAGCATCCTCCTCATCTTTGAACATTTCTATCAACCCGTTTTTACAGGAGTCCAGGAAGCTTTTCAACGTTTTTCGTGGTTTCACTATATTCGTTCTTTCTTCAACAGGCTCCAGGTCACTCTCGTCTAATATACCCTGCCGTAAACCTTCGGGAATATTCATTTTTGCAAATTGCTGTTCAAATTGTTTGCGTTTATTTTCATAATCATTATATCCCTTCAGGATCAGCCCAAGGCAGGTAGCATACATCGGCTTGGCAAGCTCTTCAATATGCCCCGGCGCCAAATGCTCGTTCGGATAACCGATGCGTGCATTCAAACCTGTTACATATTCTGTAAGCTGAATCAGGTGTTTTAACTGCGAGCCTCCGCCTGTCAGCACTACACCTCCATTCAAAAGCCGGTTATCCAGGCCAACTTGTTTAAGATGATAAGAAACGAAATCCATTATTTCGCTCATACGTGCCTGTATGATCGCCGCAAGATTTTTCACACTGATCTCTTTTGCAGCCATGCCTCGCAAACCGGGGATGGTAATAAAGGTATTTGCCTTCGCTTCATCAGCAAGTGCGCTTCCAAACTGAACTTTCATTTGTTCAGCTTGTGTTTTTAAAACGCCCAGGCCGGTTTTAATATCATTGGTGATGTTTTCGCCACCAAAAGGAATTACTGCAGTATGTTTTAAAATTCCTTCATAAAAAACGGCAAGATCTGTAGTGCCCCCACCAATATCTACAATGGCAACGCCGGCTTCCAGGTCATGCTCGCACATTACTGCCGCCGCTGACGCCAGAGGTTGAAGCACCAGGTCTTTAATTTGCAGCCCGGCTTTTTCAACACTCCGGTTTATATTTCTTATCGCATTTTTGTCACCTGTGATGATATGAAAATTAGCGCCAACTTTCACACCGCTATACCCGATTGGATCAGGAATATTTTGAAAATTATCAACGGTAAATTCCTGGGGTATTACGTCGATAATCTGGTCGCCTGCGGGGATATAAGTTTTATATTGGTCATTTACCAATTGATCAATTTCAGATTGCATGATCTCTTCTTCTGTATTCTGCCTTACAATATCGCCACGGGTTTGAAGACTTTTAATGTGATGCCCGGCAATGCCAACATACACCTCAGTAATGGGTAGGTTGGGATTACTTGCATAACAATTTTCCAGGGCGGTTTGAATTGCTTTGATAGTTTGATCAATGTTCAACACCATGCCGTGTTGTACACCGTTGCTGTTGGCACGACCAAAGCCTAGAATTTCAAGTTTGCCGAATTCATTTTTTCTTCCGGCAATGGCTGCGATCTTGGTGGTTCCAATGTCGAGCCCTACGATAATGGGTTGTTCGTTGTTCATGTTACTTTAATTTTTATCCTTCCTTTGGATGCATCATTTCATCAACCAGGAGGTGCTTGTTGTACTATGTTGTTTTATTTATGCAAGTTTTTCATTTTTTAATAATCACTTTTTGGCGGCATCACTGCTTTCGGAACCCGCGTTTCAGCTTCTTTTTTTTCTACTGATTTTTGCGTTTGGGCAGGATGCGGTTTTTCATTTGATGATGGATGTCTGACTACTGCTTTATTCCCTGTTGAGAATTCTTTTTTAAAAAATGGCTTTTCATGATGATGGATAGGGGTCACAGTACCTACTTTCTTTTCAATCGTATTGCTATTTTCATTAGTTGTTTCATGGGGTGAATTATTTATAGCCGGCGATTCAATTATTTTTTCATCGTTATCGGATGGCTGAGGCAATTGAATTTTTGTCGAATCATTCGAGTTTTTCATTGCTTCTGCTATGATCGCTTTCATGATTTCAACCGCCCGTATCGAATCTGATTTTATTTCTGCCGCATCCCTCACTACACCTACCACCTGGTTTTTATATTGCAGGTCCAACACAGAATATTTGTTCCATCCGACTTTCGTTTCTACCTGTTGGTAAAAAGCAAGAAGCTTATTGAATTTTTGTTGATAATTTCCTGCATCTCCAAAGCGGATCACCTGGTTGCCTAACTTTGGAATTAAATCAAAATTGCCTGCTGAAGAGATATCTACCTGGTCGATTTGTGCCATCCAAAAAGGATGAGCATTGATGTATTCACTCAAAATTTTTACCTGGTTCAAAAGAGCACTATCACGCTTTTTAAACACCTTAGCCTCCGATGGGAAACTTGTAAAGACAGGCAACCTTGCGGAAAATTTATCACTTAATGGCAGGCGGTGCAACGCACTGTCGATGTAAAATGAAGCTCCTGAAGGAGTAAATAATCGTGCAATCGGTTCGCGTTCCATCACCTTTACCTGCAATACTTTATTATTATCAAAAAACAATTCTGCCTTTTTGATCCATTCACCTTTAGCCAACTCGCCCTCCATGGCCGTAAGGTCCAGCGAGCCTATAGTCGACTTCTCCAGCTTTTTCCCGTTTACCTTTTCAAGAATTGCAAGAACTTCAATTTTGCCGATAAAATGATTGTTCTCAGTTCCAGATATATGAATGTCAATACCATGAATGCGGTCGGTATTCTTTTTGTTCATGGCAGCTACCAACAACACAACAACTCCCGAAGCCAGTATAAGCCATACTGAAACAGAAAGAATTTTTGTGAACTTGTATTTTTTATCTGCTGCCATTATTGTTATTAACTATTCAATATTATTTTTTTAATCGGGTCAACCATTTTATCAATATCTCCTGCACCCGCCGTAATTAAAACTTCACCAAAAGAGCTCTCATGCACCAATTTTAAATAATCAGTTTGCAGGTATTTTAATAATTCATCTTTAGAAACTATCGCAACATTTTCATTTTCCATCTTTTCCAAAATTAATTGACTTGAAACTCCTTCTATTGGAAGTTCCCTTGCCGGGTAAACCGGAAGCAACAATATTCTGTCGGCCAGGTCAAGACTTTCAGCGAATTCTTTTGCCAGATCTTTGGTGCGGGAAAACAAGTGCGGTTGAAAAATGATAGAACATTTTTTAAAACTGAATAAACTTTTTGCACTTTTGATCAGTGCGGCCAATTCCTCAGGATGATGTGCATAATCATCGATATAAACCACGTTGTTTTTCAGCGCCGATGCTTCATTAACCGAAATGATATATTCGAATCTTCGTTTAACACCCCTGAATGTGCCAACGGCATTTTTTATTTTCAATGGGTTTATTTCAAGTTGAGCAGCAATGGCTGTGGCAACCACTGCATTCTCCACATTATGCATCCCGCCCATATTTAACTTAATATCATTAAGCTCCCATTTTTTTGATTTCACATTAAAAACATAACCTCCGTCGCGCATAGTAATATTGGAACCATAAACATCGGCCATATCATTTTGCAGGCTATAACGTTCATGTTTAGACGCAGAAAAATCTTTTTCGGGCAAACCGTATTTAGTAAATAAAATTCCTCCGGGTCTAACCTTGTCAGCAAATGCTACAAACGCATCTTCCATATTTTCTTTCGTTCCATAGATGTCAAGATGATCTGCATCCATCGCCGAAATAACTGCCACGTCAGGGGAAAGCTTTAAAAAACTTCGGTCATATTCATCCGCTTCCACCACGGAAACATTGTTTTCACTGCTCCAAAAATTAGTATGGTAGTTAACCGAAATACCACCCAGGAACGCTGTACAGCCATAGCCGCTATGCCTTAGGATATGGGCTATCATAGTACTGATGGTCGTTTTGCCGTGAGTCCCTGCAATACAAATATTGAACGAAGAATTTGTGATTTGCTGCAAGACGTCACTCCGCTTCATTAAGTCATAACCCTTGTCTTTATAATAGTTAAATTCTTTTTGATCGCCCGGAATTGCAGGAGTATAAACAACCAGGTCCGCATTCCGGTCCAGCAAATCAACATTATCTTCATAATGAATGGCGATACCCTCCTGTTCCATTTGCTGGGTAAGTGTAGTTGATGTCTTATCATAACCGTTCACAATGATATTTTTACTCAAAAAATACCTCGCAAGTGCGCTCATACCTATGCCACCTATACCTAAGAAGTAAACCCGCGATATGTTAGTCAGATCTCTCATTATGTTTTAAAAACCAAAATTTATTTTTTACTTATTGTGTTTAAAATTTCTGTCGCAATCACCTCGTCTGCATTTACATTGCCCAACCTGGAAATATTTTCTTTTAATTCTTTCATTTGTTGTTCGTTGTTCACCAGTTGCAGTAAACAAGGAAATAATTCAGATTTTGCTTTTGCATCCGGCACCATCAACGCCGCATTTTTGTTAACCAACACTGAGGCATTTACCGCCTGGTGGTCTTCCGCAGCATATGGATACGGAACAAATATGGCCGGCTTGCCCACCACACACAACTCAGCAACAGCCATCGCCCCTGATCTTGAAATAACCACATCGGCGGCCGCGTAAGCATTTTCCATCCTGTCTATAAAAGCATTGGACCATACGTTACTTCTTTCCTCTTCTGCTTTAGCTGCCTGCGCTGCAAAGTTTTTTCCTGTTTGCCAGATAAGCTGTAGCTTATTCTTCTTAAAAAGATCAATGTTTTCATCAACTGTTTCATTAATACTTTTGGCACCCAGGCTTCCGCCCATCACAAAAACCGTTTTCATTTCCGGCTGCAACCCAAAAAAAGAAAGCGCTTCCTGACGCCGAATGTTCTTCAGAAAAACTTTTCGTACAGGGTTGCCCGTTATCTTAATTTTTTCTGCAGGAAAGTATTTCTCCATCCCTTCAGAAGGAACAAAAATTTCAGTTGCCCTTTTACCCAGCATGATATTGCTTTTACCAGGCAGGGAATTGCTTTCGTGAATGAATGTTGGAATTTTCATGTTTTGCGCTGACCGTAACACCGGAAAACTTGAGTAACCTCCCACACCTACCACCGCATCAGGTTTAAACGTTCGCATAATTTTTCTTACCTGCAAAAAACTGGCTACCAACTTTACCGGAAGGGAAATATTTTTTATCAAAGAACTTCTGTTGTAACCGGCGATATCCAGACCTAAAATTTTATATCCCGCCGCCGGAATTTTATCCATCTCCATTTTCCCTTTTGCTCCAACAAACAAAATTTCAATTGCAGGATCTTTTTCTTTCAAAGCGTTGGCTATCGCCAAAGCCGGAAATATATGCCCTCCTGTTCCGCCGCCTGCAATTACTATTTTCATAGTTAGGTTTTATTTCTTTTTGCTTTTTATATACCAGTAAACAAACAAATAAGCAAGATTTTTATTTTTCTTTATTCTACTTCTTCCTCTATTTGCTGAGTGGTTAACGCAGCATTTCTACCTTCAGCCTGTTCGACGTTTCTTGCTACACTTAAAATAATTCCGATAGAAAAACAGGTAAACAACAAACTACTTCCCCCCATACTCACCAGGGGAAGCGTAACGCCGGTAGTGGGAAACAGGTTTACATTCACGGCCATATTCACCAAGGCCTGTATTACCAAAGTAAAACTGAGCGCCACCGCCAGGAAGGCGCCAAAAGCATAAGGACATCTTTGAAAAAGTTTTATACTTCTGAATAAAAAAAGAAGATAAATCAGTAAGATGACGGCTCCTCCCACAAGCCCATATTCTTCTATGATGATTGCATAAATAAAATCGCTGTAAGGATGTGGCAAAAAATTTCGTTCTTCACTTTTCCCCGGACCTTTCCCAAAAATGCCACCGGTAGCAATTGCAATTTTTGCCTGCTGTACCTGGTATGACGCATCTTCCTTATCTGCGTACATAAAATCCTGCACACGTTTGATCCACGTTGGCATTCTTCCAAAGGATAAAACCGCCGGCAGATCTTTGGATACATGATCTTCATGATTGTAATAATGAGAAGCCATCGTAATTAAAAAAATAACGGGTATCGATGCTGCGCCGATAACCAACATTATGTGCCGTACTTTTACCCTGCCGATAAACATAAGGAGCAACGCTATTCCGCCGATCAGCAAAGCAGTGGAAAGATTTGCCGGCGCGATCAACAAACAAATAATTCCCACAGGGATTATCAGTGGCAAAAAGCCTTTTTTAAAATCTTTAATTACATTTTGCCTTTTGCTCAAAAGCCTGCTCATGTACATGAACAGCGCCAGTTTTGCCAGGTCTGAAGTTTGAAAAGTAAGATTTATAACAGGTAACCTTATCCATCGACTTGCCTCGTTAATATGACTTCCATATTTCAAAGTGTAGAGCAATAATGGAACTGAAATGACAAACAGGATAGATGACAAGCGCGAATAAATAGTGTAATTGACCCTGTGCGCAAAATAAATGATAATAACGCCTAAGCAGATATAACCAACCTGCCTGAACAAATAACTTTCGGTAGACTTATTCATTCTGTATGCCAGTGAGCCAATGCTGCTGTATACTACAAGTATACTAACCATCGTAAGCAAGATCACAATAGCCCATATAACTTTATCTCCTTTGGTACGGTTCAAAAAATTACCGGTCATTCCCTGTGCAGAAGAAAAAGTGTTGGATACTATTTGTTTTGTTTCACTCATTTACATTTATTTCTTTTTCTGTCAATCAAAAAACTTTTACAGATCTTTTACTGCCTCAATGAATTGGTTGCCACGATCTTCATAATTTTTAAAAAGATCAAAACTGGCGCACGCAGGAGACAACAAAACTGCATCGCCCTTGTCAGCAAAATGAAAAGCTGCCTGTACAGCATCTTTAGCGTTTTGCGTATTGATCATTAGCTGCACTTCGTTTCCAAAAGCCTCGTGTATCTTCGTATTGTCCACTCCCATGCAAACAATTGCTTTTACTTTTTCTTTTACCAGTTCTTTGATAAATGAATAATCGTTTCCCTTATCTACACCACCAAGAATCAATATCACAGGCCTGGTCATTGATTCAAGCGCGTACCATGTGCTGTTCACATTGGTAGCTTTGCTATCGTTAATAAATTCAACTCCTCTTATCGTTGCCACGGTCGACATCCTGTGTTCAAGACTTTTGAAAGTTTGAATCGCGTCTCTTATCTTTTCTTTCCTGATGCCCATCACTGCGGATGAAATGCCTGCTGCCATTGTGTTGTATTGGTTATGCTTTCCCTTTACGGCAAAATCTTCAACATTCATTTCCATCTCTTCGTTTTTCCATTTCAAATGCATTTCGGCATTGACGATGTAAGCTCCTTCTGGTAGTTCGTGGTTCATACTTATTGGTAATGGGTTAGTGTTTTTTAAAAATTTGTTTAAATACTTTTTTGTTATTTCATCGTCATCGTTATAAATAAAAAAATCATTTTCAGCCTGATTTTCGATTATCCTGAATTTGCTGTTGATATAATTTTCAAACTTGTAATCATACCGGTCCAAATGATCTTCGGTGATATTGGTTAACACCGCCACATCCGGACGAAAAGTTTTTATATCATCCAATTGAAAAGAACTGATTTCAGCCACATATAAAGCTTTCGGATCTTTTGCCACCTGCCTCGCAAACGAATACCCTATATTTCCAACCATCGCACAATCTGCACCGCCGGTTTTACAGATATGATAGATCATTGCGGTAGTGGTTGTTTTTCCGTTGCTGCCCGTTACTGCAATTATTTTACTATCACCTTTGTACCTATAGGCAAATTCAATTTCGCTGATGATTTCTATGCCTCGCTGCCTTATCTCTTTTACCATTTCATCCTTCTCCGGTATGCCCGGGCTCTTTACCACAACCGATGCATTCAAAATTTTTTCTTTTGAATGGCCCTGCTCTTCAAAATCAATTCTACCAGCTGCCAATTCATTTTTGAAAGCCGGTTTTATACTGCCGGCATCGCTCACAAAAACATCCAACTTTTCTTTTTTGGCAAGTAGCGCAGCACCCAGGCCGCTTTCCCCTGCCCCAAGTATTACAATTCTATTCATGCCTGTTTTTAATTGGTTTCTGACAATTAAAAAAATGGTTCTTCAATGGTATGAATTTAACGGGTCAGAAACGTTCATCAACGGTATTGGTATGGTTCAATTCTGTAATTCAAAAAAAATCGTTTTCATAAAGACAAATTTTTTATGCTCTTGTGGCTTTTTACTCTTTTTATTTATTCATCATATTTCATTTAGTTTTATTAATTAATTTTATCTCAGTTTTAATGTAACTACAGCCAATACCATTGTTATAATGGTTACTACCCAAAACCTTACAGCAATCTTACTTTCATGATATCCCAGCTTTTGATAATGGTGATGGAGCGGGCTCATTAAAAACACACGTCTTCCTTCACCATATTTTCTTTTGGTGTATTTGAAATAAGATACCTGTATCATTACACTAATGTTCTCTATCAAAAACACGAAACAAAAAATAGGAATCAATAATTCTTTTCGTACAATAATGGCAAGCGAAGCGATAATACCCCCAAGAGCCAGGCTTCCTGTGTCGCCCATAAAAACCTGGGCGGGATAAGCATTGTACCATAAAAAACCAACACAGGCACCTACGAATGCGGCAATAAAAATGGATAACTCACTGAGGTTGGGGATATACATTATGTTCAGGTATTCGGCTATGTTCAAATCGCTGCTTACAAAAACAAATACGCCCAGGCCTACACCTATTATAGCACTTACTCCTGTAGCCAATCCATCAAGTCCATCGGTAATGTTTGCCCCATTGGAAACAGCGGTAACAATAAAAATCACAATAAGGATATACAGGATATAGGTGTAATCTTCAAGACTTGCCGGCAACAAGCGCGCATAATTAAATTCATGTGTTTTTACAAACGGAATAGTTGTGATGGGGGTTTTTACGGTAACAAACCTGTGCAGTTGCCCGTTAGAGATAACAGTATCTTCGCTAACCTTATGTTCACCCCGCTGTGGTACAAACGTAGCCGAAGATGTTCCCATTATTTCACGCTTTACCACTACGCTTGGGTTAAAGTATAACGTAGCGCCAATGATAATGCCAAGCATCACCTGGCCGAATATTTTAAATCTGCCAGCCAGTCCATCGGCATTTGTTTTTTTGTGTGCAATTCCTTTTTCTTTGGAAGCCTTGCGGGCACGTATTTTCAGGTAATCATCAACGAAACCGATAATGCCAAGCCACACGGTACATAACAGCATTAGCCGTACATATACTTTATCCAGATTTGCCAACAATAATGTAGGTACTAAAATGGCAAGCAGAATAATAATGCCGCCCATGGTAGGTGTGCCGCTTTTCATTTGCTCACCCGCCAATCCAAGTTCCCTCACAGATTCACCAATTTGTTTTTTCTTTAGTATCCTGATAAGCTTTTTACCATAAATCATGGTAATGACCAAAGACAACAATACCGCCACCAGCACCCTGAAGGTGATGAAATGCACTAACCCGCTTCCGGGAAACTTTATTCCATTTTTAGCAAACCATTCGAATAGCTGGTATAGCATGTTTTATTTTATTTCCGCCTTCCCAAATCCTCCGAACGAGGATTTTCAAAAAGCCATTTTTTCTATTTTCTTTTTATTTTTCCAGTAAATGAAACATTTCAGCCAAAACTTCTTTATCGTCAAAATGTTTTTTTACTCCTTTTATTTCCTGGTATTTTTCGTGCCCTTTTCCCGCAACCAGGATGATGTCTTTTTTTTTTGAAAAGGAAACTGCTGTTTTTATAGCTTCTTTTCTATCCGTAATTGAAATGCATTTTTTCCTGGCAGTAACCGGAATCCCTTTCTCCATTTCCTTTATGATTTCTTCGGGATCTTCATTTCTTGGGTTGTCAGCGGTAAAAATTATTCTATCACTGTACTCACACGCAACTTCTGCCATTTGTGGTCTTTTTGCCTTATCGCGATTGCCGCCACATCCTACCACTGTAATTATGTTTTCTTCGCCGTGACGTAAATTTTTTATCGTAGCAAGAACATTTAGTAAAGCATCAGGTGTGTGCGCATAATCAACAATTCCTACAACTTTTTCATTTGGAGAAACGATGTAATCAAATCGTCCTTCGGCACCGGTTGTATTGCTCAAAATCCGCAAAACCTTTTCTTTATCTTCACCCATGGAAACAGCCGCGCCGTAAACAGCCAACAAATTATACGCGTTAAAAGTGCCAATCAGCCTGAAATGAACTTCCACATCGTCTACTATTAATTTCAAACCCAACAATGAATCTTCAATGATTCTTCCTTTGAAGTCTGCCATCGTTTTAAGGCTATACAAATATTTTCTTGCCCTCGTATTTTGAAGCATCACACTTCCTCGTTTATCATCAGCATTACTAAGCGCAAAAGAGACAGAAGGCAACGAATCAAAAAAGGCTTTTTTTACTTTTATGTATTCATCAAAAGTTTTGTGGTAATCAAGATGATCATGGGTAATGTTGGTAAAGATGCCACCAGCAAATTGCAGCCCTGCAATTCTTTGCTGATGTATCGCGTGAGAACTTACTTCCATAAACACATGCGTGCAACCTTCAGCATACATATTTCCCAGTAGCCCGTTAAGGCTCACCGGATCAGGAGTGGTATGAGTTGCCGGAAGCACTTTGTCGGCGATTTGATTTTGGACAGTACTTATCAAACCACTTTTAAATCCAAGGGAAGTAAATAATTTAAACAACAAGGTAGCTACAGTTGTTTTCCCATTTGTGCCTGTCACTCCTACCAGCGAAATTTTTTCTGTTACACGTCCATAAAAATTGTGAGCCATTATGCCTGCCGCACTTGCTGTATTCTTTACTGCTACATAATGGACTTCTTCATTTAAGACGTCCGGCATTTTTTCGCAAATAACTGCCGTCGCTCCATTTTCTATTGCCGCAGTGATGAATTCGTGGCCGTCACTAACGGATCCATTTACAGCAATAAAACAAGAGCCCGGCTTCACTTTACGTGAATCGATCTGTAAATCCAATATTTGAACGGCAGTATCTCCTACTACCGTATCAAGATTTACTTTGTATAATATTTCCTGCAATGAAGCCATTAATTCAATTGAAGTTTTATTGTTTGTCCTTTATTAAATGCGGTATTTTCTGACAGCGATTGATAAATCACTTTCCCTTTCCCGGAAGCAGCAACCTTTAATCCCATATTCTCTAATAAATAAACCGCATCTTTCAACCCTAATCCTTTTACATCCGGAACTCTTTTATCTGTTATAACAAGATTATCGCTGATAAGTTTTGCATTTTTATCCGTTAAAAAACCTGCAGACCATTTTCCGGTTGCAGAGTCTGTTTTATTATATTTGAACTGCTTAAGGATATCGTTCACATCCTTCTTCATACCATAAAATTTGTACAGATCATTATCAGGAGGTACTTCGCCGGGATTAAAATATTTCTTTGCTACCTTACTGGCATACAACCTATCGGCCACTTCTTTAAACACAGGGCCGGCAACAGAGGCTCCGTAAACATGCTTGGATTCACTACTGTTTTGAATAACCACGCCGATACTATAAACAGGATTATCTGCCGGAAAATATCCCATAAAAGCAGATTGATAAATTTTAGACCCTTTATTATAACCACGGTTATCCATTGCTGATACTGCAGTCCCTGTTTTTCCTGCAAACTGGCAGATGCTGCTTTCCAGCGCATGCCCGGTTCCATGTTCTTCGGTGATTACCGCACGTAAACACGCTTTTAATTTGCCCAGTGTAGCATCGCTGCAAATCTTATCAATTAACACCCGTGGTTGAAACGTTTTAATCGTTCCGCTCATATCATTTATGGAATTAACCAAATAGGGTTGCATCATTTTACCATCATTAGCCACAGCGTTATATAACATCAGGAGATTCAGCGGCGTTTCAAGTTCTTCGTAACCATGGGCCATAAAAGGAATAGTTGTTTTAGCCCAATATTTACTGGTTGGTTTTTTTATGTAAGGCTTCGGAGCGCCCACAATATCAATTCCCGAATTTTGATCGAGCCGCAGCGCATGAAGATGGTTATAAAATTTGGTTGGCTGATTGTGATAATATTCGTCGGCGAGTTTTGCGAATGCCACGTTTGAAGAAATGGCAAAAGCCTCTTTTACGGTAATACGGCCGGTTCCCAAATGAGAGTCGGTAATATTTAATCCATAAAAATTCTTGCGGCCTCCTTCACAATCAACAATGCTGCCTGTATCCACATATTTATCTTCAAGAAGAGACGTTAAAGTTGCAAGTTTAAATACTGATCCGGGTTCTGTCCGCATTCCAAAACCATAATTGTAGTCTTCCCAATAGTTTCCATCAGGTCTTCTTCCAAGATTGGCAATTGCTTTTATTTTACCTGTTTTCACTTCCATTACTATACAACTTCCATGTATGGAACTGTTTTCATCCATCATTTTCAGCAAGGCATTTTCAGCTACATCCTGTATATACGTATCAATCGTGGTAACAATGTCATCCCCGTTTTCCGGTTCTATTTCAGCGCCGTCAACCGGCACATATGCGCCTGCGCTATATCTCATCAACCTTTGCCCCGTCTGGCCTTTAAGCACGCTATCAAATGATCTTTCCAAACCAACATTCTTGCTGGTATCTCCCCGTGAAAGACCAATGGTGCGATTGGCAAGCAAAACATAAGGATTGATCCTGTTATCCCGCACCTCGACGATAAAACCACTTTTATTTCTTCCTTCTCTTACCAATGGAAAATTTCGAAGCGCCTGGTATTCTCCAAATGAAATTTTCTTTTTCAGGCAATAATACCTTAAGCGTTTGCGGTACTTTGAGAGCAACAATTTTTTATAGGATTCAGCGCTTTGATCTTTAAAAAGCGAGGCAAGAGAGATGCTTAAAGAATCTAAATTTTTATAAAACCTTTTACCATCTTTTTCAAGAAGACCGTCGGCGGCAAAATCAATATAAATATCAAAAACGGGAATGGAGGTACTGAGCATATTTCCGTCTTCGCTGAAGATACTTCCCCTCTCAGCGTTGATGTCCATATATTTTAAATGTTGTTTATTGCTCATACTTTTCCAATAATTTCCCTGAACCCTTTGTATGTAAACAGCACGACCCAACACTACTGCTCCCAACAGTATCATGAAGAGAAAGCAAAGATGGACGCGCCATAATATGTCTTTTTTTATATCCAAGAGTTGCTACAGAGTTTAATGTTAGGGTTTAAATTCTTTTCAACTTTTAGTTCCTTTTTTATTCATCTTCCTGAAGCGTATCGATAATCCGCAATGGCGGCGCCATTAAAGGTTTTAAACCCAATGGGGCTACCGCTTTTGCCAATTCACTTTCCTTGCTTCTGAAAATCACCTCCTGTTTTACCGTTTTGAACTCGTATTCCATTTCTTTCAGGTTCTTCTCCGTTTCACTTATTTTCCTCATGGTTTTATCCGCATAATGACCGTTAGCTATGTAGACAATAGCAATGGCAGCAATGAAGAAATAAAAGGGAATGTTTTTTACAATCCACCTGTTATACAACCATAGCCAATGCTTCCTTTTCGTAGCTCTCTTTCCTTTTTTCTCAACATTTATATTTGTTTCATCTATCATGGATGCTGATAATAAATTTTGTCTTCAATAATATGTTCTATGAAACTTTTATCTTTTCCGCAACACGTAACTTAGAGCTCCTTGAACGGGGATTGATTTTCAGTTCTTCTTCAGATGGAATAATGGGTTTTTTAGTAATAACTTTTAATTCGCTTTTTACAGGATTACCATAAAAATCTTTCTGTGTTTCATTTTCAAAATTTCCATTTTTGAAAAAATTCTTTACCAACCTGTCTTCCAACGAATGAAAAGTGATGACTGCAATTCTTCCGCCTTCTGCTAACACTTCTTCCGATTGCGCAAGCAGTTCCTTCAACACATTCAATTCATCATTTACCTCAATTCTCAATGCCTGGAAAACCCGCGCAAAATATTTTTCAGGATTGCCTTTAACCACCGGGTAAACTGCATTTTTAAATTCTTTGATCGTGCCCAAGAACTGTGTTTTCCTGGCTTCGACAATTCTCCTGGCCAATGTTTTTGAATTGCTAACCTCGCCATACTGCTCAAAAATCCGGTGCAACTGTTCTTCAGAATAATTTTTTACAACATCTGCCGCTGTCTTTACATCATTCCGGTTCATCCTCATGTCCATTTCAGCATCAAACCTTGTGGAAAAGCCTCTTTCCGCTTCATTGATCTGGTGACTTGATATTCCCAGATCGGCCAGGATTCCATCAACTTTTTGAATTTTATGAAACCGCAGAAACCTTTTGAGATGACGAAAATTGTGCGGCACAAAAATCACACGCCTGTCTTCCGGCAAATTCTTTTTGGCGTCATCATCCTGGTCAAAAACAATCAATTTTCCGGCTTCATCTAACTCTTCAAGAATTTTTCTGCTATGACCGCCGCCTCCAAACGTGCAATCCACATATATGCCCGAAGGATTGATGCGTAACCCGTTGATTACCTCCCTCACTAATACCGGCACATGATATGCCTGTTGCATAATTATGGCTTGATTATTTTATCACCAGCCATAACCTCTTTAGCCAGGTCACTAAATGCTTCCGGTGAAAAAGTTTCAAAGAACTGCTGATATTTGGCTTTATCCCAAATTTCTATTTTATCGATTGCGGAAACCAGCACGATATCCTTTTCCAGGCCTGCATATTCCATCAGGTTTTTAGGAAGCAAAAGTCTCCCTGCGCTATCAGGACTCACCTGGGTAGCGCCGTTTAAGAAATACCGTTTGAATTGCCGTACTTTTGGATCAAAATCATTCAACTTGCCTAATTCAGAAAATATAGGTTCCCAACTGCCGGCGGTGTATAGGCTAAGGCATTTTTCAAAACCACGGTTCACCACAAAAACATCAACTCCTTCTTCCGGCAATTGTTTTTTAAATCCTGCCGGAATAAGAAAGCGCCCTTTTGCGTCTAACGTAGCTTCGTATTCACCAATAAAGCCGGTCATTAAGTACTTGTTTTTTGAAAAAATTCAATATTCTCCACAAAATAACACTTTTTCCCACTTTCCCAACATTTTCGCAAAAAACTTTTTTATCCACAAAATCCGGATTCGCCAACCCACGGTGATTTGAAGACAAAAAGCCGGTCTTATAACAAGAATAGATGTGAATTGAATGTTGAAAAGCAGTGGATAAACTTTTAAAGCAAATTTTTATTTTGCCCGGTAGGGAAACCAGTTGAATATCAATACCAAACAGGAAAGAAAAAAATAGAAATTAAAGAAAGTTCTCAGGTATGTTTTTTCATGAGGGCAAAATCGAGCGTGAAACAACTGCCCTTGCCCGGGGTGCTTTCAGCTTTTATTTTACCGTGATGTGCATCCACAATGGTTTTTACATAACTTAAGCCCAAACCAAAGCCTTTAATATTATGAATATTTCCGGTGTGAGCCCGGTAGAATTTTTCAAAAACGCGATTAAGCGTTTCTTTGTTCATGCCGATGCCATTGTCTTCAATTTTGATACGAAGATGACTGTTATAATTGCAGGTAGTTACTTTGATCTTAAGATCATCGTTTGAATATTTTACCGCATTATCCAGCAGGTTGTTAATAATATTGGTAAAATGGACATCGTCAGCCAGAATCAGGTCGTTTGCAGCCTTGAAATCTGTTTCCAAAACACCATTCTTTTCTTTTACCGGAAGCTGAATATTGTTGATTGCAGAACGCATAAGTTCGTGTGCATGCAACGGAACAAGGTTTAACTGAACTTCATGCTTATCCATCAATGCCGCCTCCAGTATCGTTTCCACCTGCTTGTTCATTCGCTTATTTTCATCTTTAATGATACCTGAGAAATACTCCATTTTGGTTTTATCATTGATCACTTTTTCATTTTTTAACGCATCAACCGCAAGTGAAATGGTGGCGATCGGCGTCTTAAATTCATGCGTCATGTTATTGATGAAATCAGTCTTTATTTCGCTCAACTTTTTCTGCCTGAGCAATGCACGTATTGTGATAAAAAATGCAGTGAAAATTATAAAAGTAAAAACCAAAGCGCCTATTAACATCCAAACCATTTGCTTCCACACCACATTCTTTACATGCGAAACTACGACTACCAAAAGTTCCTGGGGCGCAAGTCCCTCGGCAAAACTGTTTCCCGGCGGATCAAGAGGATAAGCAAAAGCAAGGTTGTTTATCGTGTCGCTATAGGCTGAGTAAAAGTTTTTCGATTGAAGAACCTCCCCGCTCATAGAAGTAGTGCTAATAGCAAATTCAAAATCCAGTCCTTTTACTTTGCTATTTTCAAATTCCTTATTAATTATAGATCTTATTTCCTGCCTGGTAAAATTGTGTGCGATAGTGGCAGGAAAAACATTTAGCGGAAAGAGAAGATCAGCGTTTTTATTATTACCAAAGCCGGTGATTTTTGCTCTCTCATTGACTAAATCCTTTGCCGCCTGTGTGGTAACCCTTGTGATGGTTTCCTCAAATTGCATTTCTTTATCCTGCAAGGCCTGCCTGATCCAGACAATTTGAAAAAAAATGATCCCCAATAAGGAAATAAAAACAAGAACAGTAATTATTGGGAAAATTTTTTTCATTCGCGCAAATTTAAACTTCATGCATCGCAAAATCGCGACAGAAGCCGTTTTTCTTTGTTTTTTTAACTAACTCTTATCTTTTATTTTGGCAATAAAGAAAGGCTTTTTTATTTTTTTTGAGCAAATAAAATTAATTTAGATTCATGATTTCACCAGCAAAAGGGACATTATTAATCGCTAATCCTTTTTTAAAAGATCCGAATTTTATCCGGACGGTCATATTTCTGTGCGAAAATGTAAAAGAAGGAACTTTTGGTTTTGTGTTGAACAAGCAGTTCCAAAAAACGTTAGACGAACTTATTCCTGATTTGGAAATGCCTGCTTTTCCTGTATACTCCGGTGGCCCGGTGCAGCCCGATTCGTTGCATTTTCTGCACCAATATCCTGATCTTATCAGTGGCGGTGTTGAAGTTTTTGACGGAGTGTACTGGGGTGGTAATTTTGAAAGTTTACAAATTCATTTAAGGAATAATGATATCAGCCGCGATAAGATCCGTTTTTTTATCGGCTACAGCGGCTGGACGGAAGGACAATTGGATACCGAAATGAAAGAAGACAGCTGGATAACGGTAAAGGCTACACGAAAATTAATTTTTGAAACATCTGCGGAAGAAACATGGAAAGAGTCCCTGCATTTTTTGGGAGGCGATTATAAAATGATGGCCAATTATCCCATCGATCCCCAGTTAAATTAGTGGCAAACTTATTGATATAGAGCAAAATAAAGATTACTATGAAACGATTATTTATTTTGCTCGGTGTAATGGGCGCAGCGGTTTTGTATATGCTTTCCGAAACGGACAAAAAGGAAATGCACGAAGAAGGAGTGAAAATAAAAAAGAAGCATAAGAAAAGTCATTTTCATAAAAAGCAATTGGCAGCCGGTTAAAGTTCCGGTTGATTTGGTATTTTTATCAAAAACTGTTGGTTTATAAATTATTATTTTTCCCTGCAAGGCTGGCGATATATTTTTATTGCCGTAAGATCGTGATTAACAATAAAGAGATGTTGCAGGAAACCGGGCCGCTCCTTATAGCCGCCAACCATCCAAATTCGTTCCTGGACGCCATAATTGTAAGTACGCTTTTTAAATCGCCGGTTTATTCTCTCGCACGTGGAGATGTTTTTAAAAACCCGGTCGTCAATAAAATACTGAGATCCTGCAACATGTTGCCTATTTATCGGAAGAGCGAAGGAGCCGGCAATCTGGGGATGAATTATGGCACCTTTGAAGAATGTCAATTGTTATTTAAGCAAAATAAGATTGTTTTAATTTTCAGCGAAGGCGGGTGCACTAATGAATGGAAGCTGCGACCGCTAAAGAAAGGAACAGCAAGGCTTGCCTTAAATGCATGGCAGCATGGTATCCCCTTAAAAGTGTTACCACTCGGCATTAATTACAGTTCCTTCAAATTTTATGGGAAAAATGTAGTGCTGAATTTTGGGGAGGTAATTTCGCCAAATGATTTTGGCACTCGTACGGCTGATGGTACCAGCATTAATCAATTCAACAATCAGCTAAATGCACAATTAACGCATCTGGTTTTTAATGTTAACAAAAATGATCGTGCAAAACTTTCATCGTTGTTTTATGTGAACCAAACCTTACTCAAAAAAACGATATTAATCATTCCGGCAATCACCGGTTTTCTTATCAATGCACCTTTATATTTTATCATTCATTTGATCATTAAAGGCCCCGCCGTAGATCATTATGATTCGATCATAACCGGAATACTATTTTTCATATATCCCCTGTATGTTTTGGCAATTACGTTGACCGTTCTTTTTGCTACAGGAAGTCCCTATTCTTTGCTGTTACTGGTTTTGATGCCCTTCACCGCCTGGAGTTATTTGCAATTAAAGAGGCAGATCAGAAAATAATAATTGTTGTATTTTGTTGGTTTACTGTATAGTTCACATAAAAAAGAGGCCATCTTTTCAAACAGCCTCTTTATAAAAAATATTCAAACCCAATTAATCTTCCACTTTCATTTTTCCTTTCTGTTTTGCCACTACTTCTTCTGCGATATTATTTGGAGCCGGTGCATAATGGCTAAATTCCATTGTTGAGGTTGCACGGCCACTTGAAATAGAACGCAACTGGGTTACATAACCAAACATTTCACTTAAGGGAACCTTGGCTTTTATCACCTGAACACCATGCTTGGTATCCATTCCTTCCAACATTCCACGACGACGGTTAAGGTCACCTGTTACATCACCCATATATTGATCGGGAGTTAACACTTCTACTTTCATGATGGGTTCCAGTAATACGGGTTTTGCTTTACGACCTGCTTCACGATAACCTTGCTTGGCACACATTTCAAAAGAAACTGCATCAGAATCGACCTGGTGGAATGAACCATCAAACACACGTACTTTCATGCTTTCCATTGGGTAATTGGCCAATACACCGGTTGTCATTGCCGATTCAAAACCTTTTTGAATAGCAGGAACAAATTCTTTTGGAATTGATCCACCAAACAAACCATTTACAAACTGGAAGTTCCCTTTTCCTTCTTTGATAAATTCTTCATCTGCAGGGCCAATCTCAAATACAATATCAGCAAATTTACCACGACCACCCGTTTGCTTTTTCAATATCTCGCGATGCTCAACCGTAGTTCTGAAAGCTTCTTTGTAAGCCACCTGCGGTGCTCCCTGGTTGATCTCTACTTTAAACTCACGCCTTAAACGATCAATGATAATTTCAAGATGAAGTTCTCCCATCCCGCGAAGAATGGTTTGTCCTGTTTCTTCATCTGTGTTAACCCTTAATGTAGGATCTTCTTCTACCAGTTTAGCAATTGCCATACTCATCTTGTCAACGTCAGCCTGTGTTTTAGGCTCAATTGCGATGGCAATAACCGGCTCAGGGAAAGTCATCGCTTCCAGAACGATAGGATGATTTTCATCACACAATGTATCACCTGTCTTAATATCTTTAAATCCTACTGCAGCACCAATATCACCCGCCTGGATAAATTCCACGGGGTTTTGTTTGTTAGCATGCATCTGCATGATCCTTGAAATCCTTTCATTCTTTCCGGTACGTGTATTCAACACATACGAACCGGAGTTCAATTTTCCGCTATACGCACGGAAAAATGCCAATCTTCCTACAAAAGGATCAGTAGCAATTTTAAATGCCAAACCGCTAAATGGCTCTTTAGGATCGCAATGACGTTCTATTTCTTCACCGTTATCAGGATTGATTCCTTTGATAGGAGGAAGATCCATAGGACCTGGCAAGTAACGAACAATTGCATCCAATGCTGCCTGTACACCTTTGTTTTTAAATGAAGAACCGCACATCATTGGGATGATAGACAAATCAATTGTTGCCTTACGGATGGCTTCATGCATTTCATCTTCGGTGATTGTATCAGGATCATCGAAAAATTTCTCCAATAATTTTTCATCATATTCTGCTACAGCTTCCACAAGATGCTGCCTCCACTCTGCTACATCTTCTTTCATATCATCAGGAATAGGCACTTCTTTAAAAGTCATCCCCTGGGTAGCATCCTCCCACACGATTCCTTTTAATGTGATAAGATTTACCACACCTTTAAAACTATCTTCCGCTCCAATTGGTAACTGAAGAGGAACAGCCTTAGCGCCAAGCATTTCTTTAACCTGTTTTACCACATTTAAGAAATCAGCACCAGAACGGTCCATTTTATTTACAAAACCAATGCGTGGAACTTTGTACTTATTTGCCTGGCGCCAAACAGTTTCGCTCTGTGGTTCTACACCGCTTACTGCACAAAATAATGACAGCAATCCGTCCAATACACGAAGAGAACGTTCAACTTCCACAGTAAAATCCACGTGGCCCGGAGTATCAATAATGTTGAATTTATATAAATGAGAATCCGGTGTTTTTTGGCCCTGAATTGTTGGGAAATTCCAGAAGCATGTAGTAGCAGCAGAAGTAATCGTGATACCTCTCTCCTGCTCCTGTGCCATCCAGTCCATAGTGGCTGCACCATCATGAACTTCACCAATTTTATGGTTCACACCTGTGTAATACAGAATTCGCTCTGTAGTAGTGGTTTTACCTGCATCAATATGAGCGGCAATACCAAAATTTCTTTGAAATCTTAAATCGGCCATTTGGCTTGTTTTTGTGTTTTATTATTAATTTTTATTCTCTTAGTCTCAACTTATCGTGGAAAAAGCGGTACTGAATTCGAACTTTTTCGACACTCTTTATTTAGAGGGCGCAAAGGTACGAAGATTCTATAAAAAAGCATAGTGTTTGCAGCAGTAATTGAGGAATAAATTGAAGGTTTAACAAAAAAATTAAAGTGTTTATGGCAAGACCCCCATCCCGGTCCGTCTAGCATAAAATCGAATCTTTACCAGGTATAGGTTGCAACCGCTCCGGCATTAAGTGTATTTGCAGCCTTTTTACCTTCAAAATTAATATTGAAGGATTGCGGTTGATTGGAAGTATTGAGCACGATCAACACAATTTCTCCTGCCGGAGTTACAAAAGCTACATTCGGCAAATTATTAATTTCAGAAGACTGAATTCTATAAGATCCCGGCCTTACCAATTTTGATGCATGGGCGATAATGTAGTACGATTGATTTCTTTTTACCTGGTTTCCATCAATAGTAACAGCGCCAAGGCAGGTGTTACACCCGCCATCTGTGTGAGGCTCCAGGTTTGGATCAGAAGCCAGATTCCATTCCAGAACATTTTTGCTCCAGTTTCTGGAAGCGCCAATGATTAAATTTTGAATAGCCCAGGAAAGATCTCCGGCAAAAGAAGATTTTGAACCTGTATATTGTTCGGTGAAATAAATATTTTTATTGGGAAAAGCATTATGAACTTCTGTTAATGCTGAAATATTTCCGCCATATAAGTGAAATGCGGAACCATCAACGTATTGCCGTGCAGCAGGGTCTTTTAAAATGGTTAAAGGATATTGCGGTTCGTCTGCATTATGATCGTAGCAAATAATTTTTGTGGAAACACCCGCCTTTGCAAATGCAGGCCCAAGGCTGTTTTTAATAAAATCGCTTTCTTCTTCGGCACTCATGTACATGCTCGGGTTATTCTTCGGATTTAAAGGTTCGTTTTGCGGTGTTATAGCATTAATGTTAATCCCTGCAGCCTTCATAGCCTGAATGTATTTCACAAAATAGTTGGCATAAACATTATAATACTTTTTTTGCAAGCTTCCTCCTTTCGAACTCCCGTTATCTTTCATCCACACAGGGGCAGACCATGGAGAACCCAAAATTTTAATTGAAGGATTTATTTTTAAAATCATTTTAAGAACAGGGATAAGGTCTTTTTTATTTTCTGCAATACTGAACTTTGATAAATCAATATCTGTTTCACCATTGGGCAAATCATCATATGTATATACCTGTTGACTAAGATCAGAAGCGCCAATGCTGATACGGATATAACTTATCCCGATAGAATTACCGTCAGTTGAAAACAATTCATTTAAGAGTTTAGATTTATCGGCATCAGCCATTTGGTTGATGAGATAAGCGCTTCCATCCGTAAGGCAAAATCCAAAACCATCTATCTGCTGATATTTTTGAGTTGCATCCACTTCAATGGAAGGAAGTTGGTTTTCCTTGTCGGTAAATTGTAAAGTGTTTTTTTGTTGGGCAAATAATGCTGATTTATCAGGTTCTGTCAGCCACATTTGAATTTCCTGGTTGGCATCAGCAAAAGCCTGGTTCTTTTGCGTCTGATGTAGAGTTACTTTGTGTGTGCAGGAAAAAAGCAGAGCAGTAAAGCAACAAATAGTAGCGATTTTTATTTTCAACTTTTAAAATTTATTGATGATTAAAATGATCATTCAGCATTTTCATAAAATAGCCGCCCACCACGCTTCTTGCCTGGAAACCAACTTTTTTACCATTGGTAGTTTCGTGCCAATCGCTTAAAGGAACACGGTCAGGCGTTTCAGTTGCGAACTTGTAAACCGGCGTCACGAATTTTTCAAATTCATTTTTTGAAGAAGATAAAGTAGCAGTCCACATAATCCAGTCAGATTTAGTGTAGGTTTTACGGTTATCCAACGGAAGCCCAAATTCCTTTTGTTTGGTAAGATAATAGGCAATTTCTTTTTCATAAACGCTTTTAGGGAAAATATCGAGGTTCAACACTTTATCCCAAACCAAATTATACTTTTGGCTCCATGTATTTTTATCATTAAAGGTGAGTGCATAATGATCGCCTGCATCGGCCAGTTGCATCCATTTCTTAGCCATATTTTTCGCCATTAAACTATACTTTGCCGCGTCTTGATTTTTACCAAGCATCTTTGCCATCATGCCGTATGATCCGATGGCTACAATAGCTTTCACCGATAGATTGGCGTTGCGTGCAAGATGTCCTGCAAAATCATCGGTACACAATTGATTGGCCGGATCCAATCCTTCTTGCGAAAGATATCCTACCCAGGCAGTCAATTCTTTCCAATGCTTTTGTGCAAATTTTGCATTGCCTTCCGCCTTTGCAATCGCGCCGGTTAATATTACCATATTACCTGCTTCCTCTACCGGCATATCTTCGCCATAAGTTTGACCATTTGCTAAGGGATAAGTTCCCAAATCGTGCGCCGGGAACGGCTTTTTCCACTTGCCACTTTCACTGTAGTAGAATATTCCGTTCAGCATCCCTTTCAAAAATTCAGGATTGTATAACAGGTAAAGTGGCGCCGAAGGATACGTCACATCAACGGTATTGATTGAGCCGTTGCTGAAATTCTCCTTGGACAGAAAAAGGGTTTCGCCTTCGGGGCTTTTTACCAAAGCGTGGGCTGCAATGCTTTGCCTGTAAGCGAGTTCACAAAGTTTAGCGTATTCTTCTCCACCGGAAATAACAGCTTTTTGATAAAGTTCTTTATCAAAAGCGTCGCATTTTTTTACAATGTCGTCATATTGAGTGTAAGCTGCTTCAAGTTGTTGTTGAATAGTGATGTTTCCGTCTTTGTTCCACCATGGCCTTAAATTTTGATGGAAAAACTGAACGGCATATTCTTCATCGTAGGCAAGTTCCACAAATTTTTCTTTCGAAGTGGCAGACAACAGAACCAAAATCCAGTATTGTATTCAACATCAGGCTTGTCCCTTTCCTTTATCCCCCTTGTTGCGAAGTTATTCTCCCACCCATAAACGAATTGAATTCCTTCTTCATCATCTGCATAGAAATGATATTGTTGTTGTATTCGCATCTTTTTTTGCGGCCACATAAAAATAGCCCCAGTCAATTCTTAAATCATCTCCTTTCTTTTGTAAAACGGGTTGAGCAACTGTTCCTACTTTTAAGACTTTCAGGTTTCTGGTTGAAGTTGAATTTACCTCCACTTCCTGCGAAGGAATATTTACAGCAATATCAGAAGACGCGCCAAAATATATCTTCACCGAATGAGTTTTGTTATCATTTGATTTTACTTCATAAGTGATATAAGAAACAGGCCTGGCAAGGATTTCCGTATTGTTAAGCAACAATGGAGAAATAAATTTAGCTTCCAGGTTTATAGGGCCGCAAGTGAAATGATAAATGGTTTGAGTAGCTTTTACTGATGCACTTTGCTGAACAGGAATTTCGATTTTTTGTTGGTTTACTACCGGTAGCTTTTCAACGATGCCCGCGTCGAGGTATGCGTATCCGCCTGTGTTAATACAATGCATCGCCAACACATTTTTGCCCTCTTTCAAATTATTTTTGATCGCTTCATTAAGATCAATCAATAAAAACTTGCTGGTAGCACCTTCTTTTGAATAAATATTTTTTCCATTCAAAAAAACTTCTACATCATCGTCGTGGCGCAATTTCAGCAAAAGATTGTTCAAATCCATGTTAGAGACGCTAAATTCCCGGCGAACCCAAAGATTTTTGCTTTCCCAAACCGTTTTCGCTTTCGATTCATTATCGCCAAACGGAGCAGTTCCTGATTTCCAGTTATTATCATTAAAATCAGTCGCATACCAGTCTGATGCAGGCTTAGTTTCTGTATATTTTACTTCGTAATTATTTTCATCCGCCGCGGGCAAAATGCTTTTATATTTTGCCTGTTCTTTACCTAAAAACCGATAATAATGATCATCCACTTTGATAATTCCGATGAGCGATTGATCGGCGCCAGTCCAGTGTTTGGTAGTAGATTGGCTCAGGTCATCCGTTTCTGACCAAATACTAAAATAGGTATTGTGCGTGATAAGCGGATACGCCGGGGCAATTTGTTTTTGAGCTAAAACTGCACCAGAAAAATGCAGGATAAAAGAAGAGAAAATAGTTCTTTTTATCAACCTATAGTAAACGAACTTTTTTTGAGAAAAATGAATCATTGTTTTAGTTTAAGAATCAGAATAATTAGAGTAAAGTAATTCAATTCTTTTTAAAACAAAAAACCCTTCCTGAAAAACAGGAAGGGTTATTATTTTGATGATTATTTTTTTAGATTCTGAAATGAGCGAAAGCTTTATTCGCATCAGCCATACGGTGGGTATCTTCTTTCTTTTTATATGCTGCACCTTCACCTTTGCTTGCTGCAACGATTTCATTCGCTAATTTTTCTGACATGCTGCGGCCGTTTCTGTCGCGGCTATATTTTATCAGCCATTTAATGCTTAATGAAATTTTTCTGTCGGCACGTACTTCAGAAGGAATCTGAAAAGTAGCACCACCAATACGGCGGCTTTTCACTTCCACACCCGGAGTTACATTTGACAATGCTTTTTTCCAAACCTCGTAACCGTCTTCACCTGTAGTTTTAGAAACTTTCTCCAGCGCATCATAAAAAATAGTATAAGCGCCACTCTTTTTACCTTCCCACATTAAATTATTTACAAAACGGGTAACCAGCTTGTCCTGGAATTTAGGATCAGGAGCTAACGGAAGTTTTTTTGCTTGTGCTTTACGCATGTTCTTTTTTATTTATTTCACCTGCCGACCGGGCCTGACGACTGCGTCAGACGGGACCGTCAGAAATTATTTTTTAGTTTTTTCTTTCTTGGTTCCGTATTTAGAACGGCTTTGTTTACGATCTTTTACACCTGCAGTATCAAGGCTGCCACGTACAATATGGTAACGAACACCGGGAAGATCTTTAACCCTTCCGCCACGAAGCAATACAATTGAGTGTTCCTGCAAGTTGTGTCCTTCACCCGGAATGTATGCAATCACCTCGATCTTATTGGTAAGTCTCACTTTTGCCACTTTACGCAAAGCTGAATTCGGCTTCTTGGGCGTAGTGGTATAAACCCTTGTACAAACTCCCCTGCGCTGAGGGCAGCTATCAAGTGCTCTTGACTTACTTTTAGCTCTAATAATTTTTCTTCCTTTTCTAACTAATTGTTGTATTGTAGGCATTGTCTTTTACCCTGATTTTTTTGGACGGCAAAGGTAAGCGTAGGTTTGCTAAAAACCAAAATTATTTGGGTGTTTAAAAAAATGGAATCATCTCTTTCACAAAACCTTTAAACTTTTACCATCCAGCCATATTTATCCTCTGTTCGGCCTTCTTTGATCGCATTCATTGTTCGTCCCACTTCCGGAGCAATTTCCCATTTTTCTGTTTCAAATGTCATTACGAAATCCTGGTAACGTAACTCTTTTATCATCGAGATTGTTGCTGCTGTACCTGTTCCAAAAAGTTCTTTTAGCTCTTTCCTTTTATACGCCTCGATAATTTCATCAATACTTAACGCTCTTTCCTCCACTTCCATCCCCATATCTTTAATTAACTGGATAACGCTGGCTCTTGTAACACCGGCAAGGATGGTGTCTTCCAATGGTGGGGTAATTGCTTTATCCCCAATAATAAAAAACACATTCATCGTACCACATTCCTGGACATATTTATGTTCATAAGCATCTGTCCATAGCACCTGGTCGTAGCCTTTTCTTTTTGCTTCGGCAGTTGCATACATCGAGGATCCGTAATTTCCGGCATTTTTGGTATATCCTACTCCACCGTGTACGGCTCTTACATATTTCTCTTCTACATAAATTCTCATCGGCGCGCTATAGTATGGACCGGTCGGGCTTAAAATTATCATAAATTTATATTTCTGCCCCGGCTTTACGCCTATCGCCTCATCTGTACTGAACATAAAAGGGCGAATATATAACGAGTGATTGGGCTGGCTCGGGATCCAGTCCTGATCGAGCTTTACCAGTTGTTTCAGCCCTTCCATAAAAATTTCTTCGGGAACCTGTGGCATTTCCATCCGTTCCGCAGAAATATTAAAACGTTTAAAATTATCCTCAGGACGAAAAATAAAGGACTCTCCTTCCGGGTTTTTATAGGCTTTTATTCCTTCGAAAATCGATTGCCCATAATGGATTGCCGCGCACGAAGGATCAATTGTTATTGGTTGATATGGTTTTATTTCCACTGCTCCCCATTCGCCATTCTCATAATTGGCTTCCAGCATATGATCTGTAAAATATTTTCCAAAGGGAATATTATTTACATCGAGAGAAGCCAGCCTGCTGTTTTTGACTTTGGTTATTTTAAAATCTTCGGTAGCGATCATAATCTTTTAAATTTGCTACAAAGAAACGAAAAAAAAGGAGGTGAAAACGTAAATGAGTTTGGATAATATTCAACTTTCTGATCAATCGTGCATTATTTTATTTAGTCACAATCTTATTGAAGATCCCGCATCTAATGTTGCTATTAAATCTCAGAATAAAATCGAAATCAAGAGTTTAGGAGAAAATAAAAACAAGGTGCTTTTCCTGGTGAATGATCCTGACAGCAAGTTTTTGCCGGATGAGGAAATGGAACTTTTAACTAATTTGATTTCAGCATGCAAACTTTCAATGGCTGATATTGCTTTGGTGAATTTCAATGCCAATACATATAGTTACACCCAATTCAACGAGGCATTTCAACCAAAAAAAATCCTGGTTTTTGGGATAACCAACTCCGAACTCGAATTACCCTTTGACATACCCCATTTCCAGGTGCAGGCGTTTCAGCAACAATTTTATCTTACCGCCCCGCCGCTAAAAGAGTTTTTACATAATAAGGATTTAAAAAAAGAATTATGGGTTTGTCTTCAAAAATTATTTCTCTGAATGAATACGATCATTTTTGCTACCAATAATCAAAATAAAGTAGACGAAGTAAGATCAATACTTGATCAAAAATTTCATATTGTTTCACTTAAGGAGGCAGGTATTGATATTGAAATTGCTGAACCTTACGATACGCTGGAAGAAAATGCGCGTGAAAAAGCAAAAACAATCCAAAAGCTCACGAGTAAAAATTGTTTTGCTGAGGACACCGGCCTTGAGGTAGAGGTACTTAATGGCGAGCCGGGAGTAAAAAGCGCCCGTTATGCGGGAGAAGACAGATCTTTTGAAAATAACATTGACAAACTTTTAAGTAAATTAGCAGGGAAACAAAACCGGAATGCGCAGTTTCGAACGGTAATTTGCCTGGTTTGCAACGGAAAAGAGAAAGTTTTTGAAGGCATCTGCAAAGGCATTATTATTGCAGAGAGAAGAGGAACTGCAGGTTTTGGTTATGATCCCGTTTTTATTCCGGAAGGGTCGACGAAAACTTTTGCAGAAATGACGATGGCTGAAAAAAACAGATTTAGTCATCGAAAAAAAGCTACCGAAAAACTAACCACTTATTTGAAAAATTATCCTTGTTAGAAAAACCTATTACAATTTGACGGCATCAAGCAACCATACACCTTCAGAAAGCGACTTAATAAGAGGATGTATTGAAGGAAAACCTGAAATGCAAAGAATGCTGTACGACAGATTCTCTTCAAAAATGTATGGAGTTTGCCTTCGCTATGCTGAAAATACCGAAGATGCAAATGATGTGATGCAGGAAGGATTTATTAAAGTTTATAAAAGTTTGCCTAAATTCAGAGCCGAGGGCTCTTTTGAAGGTTGGATAAGGCGGATTTTTGTAAACACGTCTATTGAACACTACCGGAAAAAAGTGAAGTTGTATAATGTGACCGAAGTGCAGGAAAATACAATTGAGGATAACGAACTTGATGCTTTGGATTCTCTTGCAACAAAAGACATTCTGAAAATAGTAAATGAATTGTCGCCGGGATATAAGCAGGTTTTTAACCTGCATGTAGTGGAAGGATACTCGCACAAAGAAATTGCAGACATTTTGGGTATCACAGAAGGTACCAGCAAATCGCAACTGGCAAGAGCCAAAGGAGTTTTAAAAAAAGTAATTGAAACAAGAAACAGTAGTAAATAGAAATCAGTGATAAGAAATGCCATCTTTTAAAAACAAATTGTATAATTACGAAGCGCCGCCGCCGGAGGAAATCTGGCGTCATATTGCAGAAGAGCTGCAGGATGAAAAAGTCGTTAATATATCAACACGTAGAAAACCAACACGCTTTTTTTACTTTGCTGTTGCCGCCGCTTTTCTTGCAATTATTTTTATCGGCTCATTGTTTTTTAATAACAGTAAACAAACAAATTCAACAAAAAATGTTTCTTTGAATTCCAAAAGCGTATCGCCTGCGCAAATGAAAGATTCAATCATGCTGAACCAAAAAATACTGGAATCTATCATTCACAGCCCAAAGGAAAAATCAGAAATTGTTTCGAATGATTTAAAAGCAGCGAACCTGCCTAAAAAGTATATTACCATTTCAGGGCCTGAAGGCCAGCCTGTAAAAATTTCACCAAAAGTAGCTACATTAATTGTTTCGGCGGATCATGAATTTCCGCCAAAACCTATATGGAGCAAAAAGATTGACAGGTGGAAAAGGATAATGCTCAGCAGTACTGTTTCTCCCACATCGGCAGGCCTTGCAGATTTGATTCAACTGGCTTCCAACAGCGATAAAATTGAATAAGCAAGATCATCATGCCACGCTTAAAACTTGATCTTCCCGGAAAAATTCTTGCGTCTGTTTCCATCCCGGTGCGCATCACCGATATCAATTATGGCAATCATGTAGGCAACAATGCAATTGTTGAAATTATCCATGAAGCAAGGGTTCATTTTTTGCAAAAACACAATTTTACCGAATTGGATGTTGCAGGAACTGCATTGATCATGAGCGAATTACAGGTAGAATATAAAAATGAAGGATTTTACGGTGATGTATTTGAAGTTTCAATTTATTCGGGCGAAATATCGCGCGTTTCTTTTGAACTTTTTTACAGGATTTCTACCAAAAGAAATGAGCAGCAAATTGTAATTGCTTTGGCGAAAACAGGAATGGTTTGTTATGATTATCATTCAAAAAAAGTGACAACAATACCTGAAGTATTGAAAGCTGTTATTGCAAAAACTTAAAATAAAAATCCGGAGTATTTGTCGGTTTGCTGCCAATTCATTCCGTTTCATTCCAAATCTTCCAGCTTTCTTCTGCCTGTATCCTCAGCATGCCGGAACCATTTTCAATTGTAGCGCCCTGTTTTTCCGCCAGAAACAAAAAACGCGTTTTTGCCGGATTATAGACCAGGTCAAAAAAATAATTTTCTTTTGAAACAGCCTGGTAAGGCAATGGCGGATACTCTTCAATTTTTGGGAAAGTGCCAAGCGGCGTTGTATTTATAACGATTTGATATTCCTTTATTTTTTCCGGCAAAATATCTTCGTAGGAAATTATAGAACCAGCATTGCTTTTACTACGTGAAACTTCCAAAAATTCAATCCCCTGTTTTTTCAAAACAAAAACCACCGCGCTGGAAGCGCCGCCTGTACCAAGAACAAGTGCCTTTTTATGAGATGGTTGCAGATGAGGAACGAAAGATCTTTCAAAACCAACGATGTCAGTATTAAAGCCTTTCCATTTTCCGTCTTTTATTTGGATGCAGTTACATGCATTGATCTCTGCCACTTCCGCCGACTTTTCATCAAGAAAAGAAAGAATATCTGTCTTGTATGGGATCGTTACATTCAGTCCTCGTATGTTGGAATCATACTTTAATCCGTGAATTTCATTTTCCAGATCATTTAATTCAAAATTCCGGTATTGACAATCATAAATATGTTCGCGCCCGAATTTGTCTGTAAAAAACTTTTGGGAAAATGAGTGGCCCAACGAACGGCCAATTAAGCCGTATGTTTTCATTATGCGGTTTCTTTATCAAGATAAAGGTGAAACGTGTCGCCACGCAAGCCGATACGCATCGCTTCAAGCGGAATGATCTCCGAAGGCGCTATATTTCCAAGATTTGCATTGCAACCCACTAATTCCAGGAAATAAAGTTGTTGAGCTTTCTGGGGCGCCTCCCACAATATTTTTTCTCCCGGAATCTGGGTAAGTATTTCCTGTACCAAACCTTCTCTCACCTCGCCGGTTCCACGATAAATACCGACATTGCCTGCTTCGCGCGCTTCTGCAATTACATAAGTCGCGCCTGCTTCAAGCTCTGCACTCATTTGTTCGATCCATTTATAGGGAGGAATAATATGGGTTGCATCTTTGCTTCCTACTTCACTCAGCACCGTTCCATGCTTGGTCAGCTTTTCGATATATCCACATTTTTCTGCGTGAGGAATGGTAATGGAACCATCACTTACTTCCATGTAGTTAACATTGAAATCTTTACAAAGGTCGATATAATCATTGAACTGATTTCTTATTAAAAACGCTTCAAACAGCGTTCCCCCAAAATATACCGGGATGTCAAACGATTGATACAATTCAATTTTTTCACGAAGATTTGGTGTTACATATGCCGTTCCAAAACCCAGTTTTATGATATCAATATGAGGATGAGCAGCACTGATTAAATTCCGGGCTTCTTCAAGGCTGAGGCCTTTGTCCATTATCATGGTTACTCCATATTTTCTTGGCTTTTCAACCCGCTTAGGAATTTGATTAAGATTAAAATTCATTTTTCAATTTTGAGATGAGCAAATATAGAATGGCTATTGCAAAGATGTGGAAAAAACTTTAAACCAGTTCGCGTATGACAAAGTGAAATCAAAACAGAATGGCTATTTCTTTTTTCTTTTAATGGAATTTTTATATTTCCCGATAATTTCTACAACAGCAGAATGTTGTAATAACGAAGGATTTAATTCAACAAATTGTTTCACCAAAACCGGGGCTTCTTTCATGGCTGTTTCGAGTTGCAATAAGGCTTCTTTTGATTTGCCCAACTCGAATAGCACTGCAGATTTATAATAAATGAATAATGGTTTATTATCTGTGTTTTTTTGTGCATTATAAACTTGTTCCAGGGCTTCCTCAAAATATTCTGCATCGTAAAGGCATTTGATCAGTTCTTTCCATCCTTTTACATTTTTGGGGCGCGCTTTTATAAAATGAGTAAAATGGATCACAGCCTCTTTTATCCTGTCCATTTCAATACAGCATAAGGCAAGGGAGAAATGAAATTCAGGTTGCGCCCGGTTGATGCTCATTGCGCTCTCCAGGTTTTTGATCGCGCTTTCCCAATACCCCTCCTGCATATAAGTGCCGGCAATTTTGTAATACAACCTGCTTTCTGTTGAATTTAAATGGGCAGCTTTTCTATAATTAAAGCGCGCCTGGGCGGGGTTTTTTAATTTTTCATAACAATAGCCTATCGCTTCATATATTACATCTTCGGGCATTGAAAGTTCTAATACTTTCTGCAGCGCTTCAATAGCATCTCGATATTTTCTTAGCCGCAAATAGGCATCCCCTAAATTTCGATATGCGTAGTCAAACTTTTCATCTATTGCGATAGCATACAAGTATGCGTCAATCGCTTTTTCGTACAATCTTAAACTTTGGTACGCAGTTCCAAGATTAAACCATGCCAGCTGCGAGTATGGATGCTCTTCAATTATTTTTTCGTGAATACGAATGCTTTCTTCATTCTTTCCTGTGTAATCTGCCCAAAAACAAATTTTATAAAGCGCTTCTTCATTGGCAGAATCCTGTTCCAGTATCAACTGGAGGCAATCAAACACTTTTTCAAAATCTTCATAATCATCATATACATCAGCTAATTCAAAAAGCAATTCTATTTTTTCTTCGCCGGTAAAAACGAAAATGGCTTCCTCCAATAACACAGCCGCCTTTTCCTGGAAATCCAGTGCCAGGTAGGCATCAGTTTTTAAGATATAAATATTAATATCGTTGGAATCTAATATCTCTGCTTTTTCAAGCAATGAAAGTGCTTCATGATAACTTTGGGTAGCAATGAGGATATCAGCCTTTTTTACGAAAAGTGACGAAGAGTATGGAAATTGATCGATAGCAAAATTTACCGCCTCAAGAGCAGAAGATAGATTATCATTTTCATCAAAATAGGCGATAAGGCGTTGAAAAGACTCTTCCTCAATAAAATTAAATTTCTTCCCGGTTTTAAAATTATTATACTGCTTCAGCAGTTCGTTCATTTCCTCCCGCTCTTGCCGATGATGGTTGTCTTTCATAAACATTCATCTTATGAATACAAAGTACTGAATATTTTCAAAATAAAAACCAACTTTCCCATTTTGTCGCAGATGAGTAAAAAAATGTGACGAATGGCTTCATATTATCATAATAGTTTCTTAATTTTGTAAAAAATAATAAATTTTCACAATGACTAAATATTCCAAGATAGTAGCGGTTGTCGTACTGGTTTGCGGGGTATACCTTTTGTCTTTCGCAGACAGGGGCGGCTTTGTGAAAAAAAATAAGCCTCATCTTAATATTCAGACGAATGGAAATCTGAAAAATTCCATACCATTTAACTTAAAATCAGGGCTCACTTATAGGGGAAGTTTCTTTACTAATTCTCAAAAAATCGGTAATTCAATGGTGAGTGACGCATACATTTCTTATAAAAAAGGAAATACGGTGTATATTTTACCTTATAAACAAAAAATATTGATCCCTGAATATAGCCAGAAGGATGGGTATAAGCTGATATTAAGATCCAGAAGATAAAAACATATATCTCTTCAATAATATTAAAGCCTGCAAATTTGCAGGCTTTATTCGTAGAAAAAAATTATTAAAAAAGTTCGTTTACTGTTTGATCGTTCCCTTATCTCCTGCCTACTGTTTTTGTTTGGTTTCTTCGTAAGTAAGTACGCGATAACCGGATTTGGGAATTTCGAATTTGGAGGATGAAACAGGGTTATAACTAATTGACGCCAGGGTGAACTTTAAGGTCATTTTACCTGATTGCATTTCATATTGAACCGGCAAGCCCGGCAATGTTTTAAACTGGGCATCATATGATTTATTGGCGGGATTTACTTCGGTAGTGTAGTACACCGTAAAACTTGAGCCATTGTTCAGTTTGGCAATTGCCTTTTTGCAATTAAAGCCTGCGATTTTAGCTGTTTCGCCGGTATTTTCAAAACTAATTCCATCATACTTTCCGTTGTTCTGCGCCCAGTCCTGGGCAGTCATAGTAATCATCAACTTCTGACCACTATAGTCTTTAAGAATAACGCCCGTTCCGGTTGATGCATCATGAATGGTTGCCTCACGACCGAGACTGCTTACCAATTCAGTACGACTCATTGAGCCTTTCAGATAAATAGTAGTAGTAGCGCCATCGAACATATCGGCAATTTTAGGTGCTCCGCTCCCGGTTTCTACTGACATATTATAAACCAGCGTCCCTTCGGAAAAAGATTTCTGTGCATTTGTTGCCGACGAAAGCAAAGCAAAGGAAAGAAGCGATATAATAAGATTGAATTTCATGCTACTTTTATTAATTAAAGATAAATCAATGATAAAGATAGAATTATCAGTATAATAGTTGCAACCTTATTTTTTCTTTTTCACCGTATTGCTTTTCTCCTTCATCGATTTAAGCTTGGCATTGGATTCCTGCATGGCCGTAACTCTTTCCTGCCATTTACTTTGTGAGGCAGGTTTCTTCTTGTTTTCCTGTATTTTGGCCATGATCTTATCGTGATCGATAATATACTTTTGAATCACCAATTGGATGAGCAGCGTAATCGTATTGGAAACGGTATAATACCAGGTGAGCGCAGCGGGCATTTTGTTAAATACGCCGATCAATACTACCGGAAAGATGAAAGGAAGATATTTCATTACAGGATTGCTGTTATCCTGCATATTAGTCATCCCATAGATAGAGATCAGCATACTGGTAATGGCTGCTGTAATGGTGAATAAACTTACATGATCGCCATAGAAAGGTATGTTGAAAGGAATATGATAGATAGAATCATAAGTTGACAAATCCTTTGCCCACAGAAAGCTCTGGTGTCGTAATGCAATGTTGGAATTGAAGAAATCATATAGCGCAAAAAAGATCGGTATCTGGAACAAAGCGGGAATGCAACCGCCCAAAGGATTTACGCCCGCGGTTTTAAATAACTTCATCTGCTCCATGCCGAACGCCTGCTTGTCATCTTTGTATTTAGCCTTAAGTGTTTCAATTTCAGGCTTTAATAACTTCATTTTCGCTCCGCTCAGGTAACTTTGGTAAGTAAGCGGGGAGATCAGCAAACGTATAATTATTGTAAGCAATGCGATTACCAACCCGTAACTGGCAATTTTACCTGACAAGAAATTAAACACAGGCATTATAAAGCCCCGGTTGATATATTTTACAAATGCCAGAATTCCACTTCCCAATGGAACCATATTATACATTTGATTGCCATACGATTTTAATATTTTATAATCGCTTGGACCGTAAAACAATTGCAGCGGAATTACTGCATTATTTCCAGGCGGAACATCCAATTGTAAATTCGCTGTAGCTTCTGCAATGATATGTTTGCTGGTATCATCAGGTGATTGCCAATTAACTTCACCGGAATTAAATTTGTTTTTGGCAACTATGGCCGCAGCAAAAAATTGCTGATTCAACGCCAGCCATTCTACGGGATGATCAAATTTTTGACTATCATCTTTTCCTTTTACTACATGTTGAAAATCATAATCCCCGTTTTCCACGTAAGAAACATGCGATTGTTGGGTTTCCCATACAATATCCTTTTCCAGTTTCACCGCTTTTGCCTTCCACACCAGGTTCAGTTTATTTGACGGCTCTAATTTGTTAACTCCGTCCAGCTTAATATTAAAATCAAGCATGTAATCATCCGGCTTTATGATATATTGATGCTGGATGGATTCACCGCTACTTGTTTGCAAATTAAAAGTGATAACCTGGCTGCTATCTCCCATTGTTTGAACCGCAGAGGGCGTAAAAAGGAGGTCTGAGGTTTGAACAGTTTGATTATTACCCGTATTTACAGGATATGAAATATTACTAAAACTTCCATTCTGTAAAATCAATGGTTTTCCATCGAAGGTTTTAAAATTCTTGATTTGAATTTCTTTGGGCTGGCCGCCCTTATTACTGAATGTGATTTTAAGAAGTTTGTTTTCAACAGTCAGTAATTGTTCTTTAGCGGTGGTATCCTGCTTAAACGCAGACGCTAATGTATCTCTTTTGGCGGCAACAGAGTCATTAACCGCTTTTATTTTTGCCAGTGTATCTGCTTTCGGTTTGAGCCTGTCAAGAGAATCCTGGATATGTTGTTTTTGCTGTTCCGCAGCAATTTGCCCCTGCCGTGAATAATAGAAGTATCCAAAAAACAGCAGTGCCAGTAAAACAAAACCAATTATCGAATTTCTGTCCATACCCATTTTAAAATTAGTGTGCAAATGTACGCAAAACTTATAGTTAGCGGCCTTAAAAAGCGTCCGGAAATAAAAATGCCCCCGGTAAGGAGGGCATGGTATTAAGATTATTTAACTTATTTAGCCTTTGTTTCCGCGGCGGGTACTGCTTTAGCCTCAGCAGGAGCTACCGCTGCAGGAGCAGCTTTGGCCTCTTCCTGTTTTAACTGGCGGGTCATCGTTACAGAAGCGATTGGAATACGAGGTGAATTCATGATTTCCATATTTTCTGCTTTCACATCCTGCACGCGAATATTCTCATTCAGCAGAAGGTCATCAATATTAACCTCAATATGCTCGAGCAAATGTCTTGGCAGGGTTTTCACCTTTAAAGATTTCATCTTCACCACCAGTTTTCCACCTTCTTTTACACCCTGGGGTACACCGACAAATTTCAATGGAATATTTACCAAAACTCTTTTATTGGGTACCAGTTCCAAAAAATCAACATGTATAAGGTTATCAGTCACCTTATCAAATTGCAGGTCTTTTAAAACGCATTTGTGGATGTTTCCGTCAACATTGATTTCTGCCAACATAAATTCGGGGGTATAAACGATACCTTTAAAAGCTGATGCCGGAGCAGAAAAATTGATTTCTTTTGCACCTCCGTAAATTACAGCTGGCACTTTGTCCTCAGAGCGAATTTGGCGGGTGGCTGATTTGCCAAAATCGGTCCTGAGTTGTCCTTCGATTGTAATTGTTTTCATTTCCATGACTTAATTTTTTTGAGGCGCAAAGGTAGGGTAATTTATCGAAAGTTTCCGTTGATTATTTACTATTTCAACAGAAATTCTTCCAAAATAAAAAAACGCAAAATAAGTTTGTTTACTGCCATCGCACGCAGCTATCCTGCAAGATTTTTCTTGTGCATTTTACTTCTTATGAACAGGCTGTTAATGCTTTTATTTTCATAGGCATTGCGGATGGCCACGGCGAAAAGGTCAGCTACAGAAACTACCTTCAATTTATCGATACTTCTTTTTACAGGTATCGTGTCGCAAACCACTAATTCTTCCAATACACTGTTTTCGATATTTTCATACGCATTATTACTTAGTACGGGGTGGGTGCAAAATGCCCGAACACTTCTGGCGCCTTTTTCCAATAATAACGCGGCGCTTTTACAGAGTGTTCCTCCGGTATCACAAATATCATCGATAAGAACAATGTCCCGGTTGGTCACGTCACCTATTACTACCATACTGGCAATTTCGTTGGCTCTTCTCCTGTGTTTATCACAAATTACCATGTCTACTTCAAAATAGCTGGCAATTTCACGAATCCTGTTGGCACTTCCTACATCAGGGGCCGCAAAGGTGAGATTTTCAAGGTTTAGGTCTTCGATGTAAGGAATATAAATCGCTGAAGAATCGAGGTGATCCACAGGAATATCAAAGTATCCCTGTATTTGCGGCGCATGTAAGTCCATAGTGATGATCCTGTCAGCCCCAGCAGCTACCAGCATATTGGCCACCAATTTTGAACCGATAGCAACCCTCGGTTTATCCTTTCTATCCTGCCTTGCATAACCATAATAGGGAATTACGGCAATTACTTTATATGCTGAAGCTCTTTTGGCCGCATCTATCATTAAAAGCAGCTCCATTAGGTTATCAGTGGGAGAAAAAGTGCTCTGGATCAAAAAAACAAACTGGCCCCGGATGCTTTCAAGATATTCAACGCCGATTTCACCATCGCTGAATTTTTGAATATTGATTTTTCCGAGCGGTTCACCAAATCTTAATGCGATTTGTTTCGCAAGATACTGGGAGCCCGTTCCTGAAAAAAGTTTGACGTTTGGATGCATAGCTATAATAGTTGTGGAATATTTAGTTTAGCGAAATTATAATTAATATTTTTGGAAATAAACTCAAACTCATGGAATCTTCTAACAAGTCATCCACCTCCATAAAAAACTGGGCGGTTGGTGACAGGCCGAGAGAAAAGCTTTTAACAAAAGGAAAAGAATCCCTGAGTGACTCGGAACTGGTGGCCATTCTTCTAAACAGCGGTAGCGGCAAAGAAAGCGCTATAGATGTGGCAAAAAAAGTTTTGCGGCTGGGAGAAGATAACCTCGACGAACTGGGCAAAGTGACGATCAAAGATTTAATGACGGTTAAAGGGATCGGGCAGGCAAGGGCAGTAACGCTTGTTGCGGCACTGGAATTGGGAAGAAGGCGGCATGGAGCGGCGTTGCTTGACAAAAAACGCATCCATTCAAGTATGGAGCTTGCTGCTTATTTAAAAGCATCGTTGAAAGATCACCCTTATGAAGTTTTCGCGGTGGTTTTCTTAAACAGGTCGAACAAAATAAAGCATTTCGAAATACTAAGTAAAGGCGGATTGACCCACACAATTGTTGACCCGAGAATTGTATTTTTAAAGGCAATTGAAGTACAGGCAACATCAATCGTGCTTTGTCACAATCACCCTTCGGGTAACCTTAGGCCCAGCAGGGCAGATGAAGAAATCACAAATAAACTTAAAAGTGCGGGACAACTTTTGGATATTAAGGTAATCGACCACCTGATCGTTAGTGATGAAGGTTACTATAGTTTTGCAGATGAAGGAATGATATAATTTCTCTACTCTTTTTTCTTTTTATTTAATTGCTCAATGTCATTTTTATCTTTAAATCTTCCGGCAGCTTTTTTCGCCTTTAATAAATGGTTGAAATTAATATACCTGATTTGCAAATTTTGTTGCTGGTAGATTGAACTACTTTCATAAGCAAGATCAAAGTTTAATCCTTTCACTTCACTCATAATTTCAATTCTATTTGGCTCTTTTCCAATGCCCCAGACATTAAATTTATTACCGAGAAATTCACTTTTAGAAAAAGAAGGCGCTCCGAATTCTTCAATTGCACTTTTTAATTTCTGAAAATTTACTGGTGTTTTATTCACCCAAATATCCATATCTGCTGTACTTCTTATATATCCATGAAGGATAACAGCATATCCTCCTACAAGAATGTACTCAACATTATGCTTATTAAGTACTTGAATAAAATCCTGAAAATCTTCATTAAAAAGATCAGCCATTAGGATGTTTACGTTTATCAATAATTTTTAGATCAATCTTGTCTTTAGCGCTCGTACCAAAAATTTGATGAATGATAAAGCAAGCGGCATTTAATCTTTCTTCCTCAGTTTTATTATTCCAATAGGTAACATGGTCATCTGCTTCTTCAAATGTCATTGATCTTAGTTTACTGCGATCCATTTTATATTCCCGTTTCTCCATATAGCTCAAATTTTCAAATTTCTTGATTTTCAAATTTTCACATTCAAAATTTACGCCTGCGCTGTTGGTCCACCAAAATTCATGGGTAATTCTACTGCTTCTATATCCTGGATAGTACCGTTTGCAGCCTCAAATTTTTTCACGTTCTCAATCATCGCTTTCATGAAGCGTTTGGCATGAGTGGGAGTAAGAATAATACGGCTTTTTACTTTGCTCTTGGGCATACCGGGCATCACATTTACAAAATCAACCACAAACTCTGCATGGCTGTGTGTAATTATGGCAAGATTGGCGTATTGACCTTCTGAAACTTCTTCTGAGATTTCAATATTTAGTTGGTTGGGCGCGGGCTGTTGATCGGGCATATCTGTTTTTTTCAAAAGTAAAACAAAGATTCAGGTTTAAAAAATGAAAACAACTTTCTTTAAATCCATTACGCCGGAATTAAAAGAAGCCAAGCGATTGGTAGGTGTACTTAAAACAAAAAAGGCTGCCGGATGGCAACCTCTTTTGTTTTATAAAAATTTGCTACTATTCTTTCACATATGTCTCATCAAATACATATTTTCCACCCAGGAATGAATAATTAACATGGAAACTGTGATTGCTCTTATCATAACTGCTGGAATTAACTACAGCTCCATAGCTGTTCGGATCACCAGCACTGCCTCCAACCAGCACGGTCACGGTACCATCAGCATTAAAGGTAAACTGCTCGTATCCTCCAAACCAATCACCGATATAAGGTGGCGCAACGCTGTTTGGACCTACAGTTGAAAGCGGATACCCACTGTCATCAAATACTGTTCCTGTGTAAGCATTAGCCCCGGAAATTTCTACGTGCAGGCTATAATTTCCATCCCATTCATTCTTTGCCGTCACGTTGATCATCAGATGGCTCCAGTTACTGATGTTGACAGATGAACTTGCAATACCTATCGGAAATATCCACTTATGACCGGAAGCAACCTTAGGTGTGTAGATCAGAATTGGAACTGAATCAAGGCGTTGGCCAGCAGGAATTGTAGCCTCATATGAAGGTATACTATAGGCACTGTCGGGCAACAATTCATAGTACATACTTAGGATATTTACTGTCAGTTACCTTATGTGTTGGATCGGCAGCCAAATAGTCTTGTTGAGCCTTTTTTGCAGCAGCATCCAGGTCCGCATTATATTGATTAAGAAATGCCTGATCAACTTGCAATTTAGCAGTTACGGGTGAGGATGGAACATCTACTGATGCTACGTTTACTACCGCATAATAAGTAGTAGGCGTAGGCGAAACATCCAACGCCAAAGCAAAAGGCTTATTCACGTATTTGGCGGAAAGAGGAAGTTCAACAGCCGGGCTTCCTTTGGAGAAATCCTGGTAAAAGTTGCTGTTTTTGAGGCATGACTGCAGTGAAAATGCAAGTCCCGCTACCAACAACAACCCGAGAAATTTATTTTTAGTTTGTTTCATTTTTTTCAATTTTAATTTTATGAAGGTTATTCCTTTGTAAATAAATCTAAATTATTTCATCCAAAAAACCTTTGTGGCCTGGGGATCATTTCCCTGCGCAACAGCCGCTTTATAGTTATCCTGGTTGGTATTCTGTTCTGAAACCGGGAACATCAACTTGGTAGGAATTTTTCTGGAATTACCCGGGTACATGGTAAGTGGCAAAACAGCACTTGACGGAAAACCTGTGCGGCGGTACTCGTTCCACGCCTCAAAGCTGTTGATACCTGCCAAAGCAGCCCATTTTTGATCGATGATATTTTCAACACTTACAGTGCCTGCGCTGGCTGAAATATAATCAGCTGCTGCTGCGTCAGCTGCAGCTGTACCATCGCCTGCAGCGGTATATAAATATTCAAAGGAAGCTGTAATGCCATCTTCATAAAGCGCCTGTGCATCTCCACTGGTCCAGCCTCTGAAAGCAGCTTCTGCCTGCAGAAAATAACTTTCTGCAGCGAGCATCAAAGGAACAGAAGCACTGGCTCCGCTCATTACGCCATGGCCTATCCCTGCAGTACCGTTCGTACCCTGGTCAGTAGCAGTGGTCCTGTCTCCATAATATACAGGGTGATAATCACCAAAATCAGTATCAGTTGTAAAAAAATCGGTTGTATTTGGTGTAACCCCATCAGGTGCATAAACGTAAAACAGCCGTGGGTCATTATTACCTGAAAAGAAATCAGCCGCAGCACCACCTGCTTTTACATAATTGAAACCATCTGAATGCAAACTTCCACCGGCATCAACTCCAAAACTACTCCAGTAAGGATTCTGTTTACCATCGGTGGTCAAATAACCTGGATTAACCAAAGCATCAGATGTTAAGTACCCCGCAGAAGCCGTTTTAGCTATTTCAGATTGAGCATCTGAAGCAGAAATTATATTAGACTGGCGGATGAGAAACCGCAGTTTCAAGGTATTGGCGAAGGCTGCCCATCGAGTCATATCGCCACCAAACATTACATCGTTTGAACCGAGATTGCTGGCGGTACTTGGCGCATTCTGGATAATGCTAATGGCATTATCCAACTGCATAATACTTGAGTCATAAATCGCCTGCCCATTGTCATAAGATGGGAAGAAATTTTCGGAACCCTTGAAAGCCTGTGAGTAAGGAGCCATGCCATAAGCATCTACAATTGCCTGGAATCCCCATGCCTTGAGAATCTTTGCGGCTGCAACCGAATATTGCCCGTTAGGGTCGGTTGCAGCTGTTTGTTCCATATAGGCTGCATTTTTTAATATTCCGTAGGTTCCATCCCAAATATTCGGACTGGCAGCACTCACATAATAGGTTTCGGTATTGTCATTAACCGAATAACCACCACTGATGGAATAATATCCCATCCACAACCCCATTGGTACAACGGAAAAGTATACATTGGAAGCATAACCTGTCAGGATCGGCGGCAATATCAGCGAAGCAGGTGCCTGTGAAGGCTGATTTGGGTTCACCGCCAAGTCAGTTAAGAACCCCTTTTTGCACCCTGTTGAAAACAGCAGGGTTGCAAAAATCAAGTTGATATAAAGTAATTTTTTCATATTTTTATTTTTTTTTAAAGGTACTTGCCTTAATTAGTATGTTATTCAATTTTAAACTTAAATTTTGTTATTAAAATCTAATATTTAAACTGGCGCCATATTGACGTGTTGGAGGCAACTGGTCATAGTTGGTTATCCCCTGCGCGTTACCTGTGGTGTAACTGAATTCAGGGTCTGTCCAAACATTTTCAGTAGGTCTTAACATCAACAGGTTTTTACCGATAATTGAGAAAGTTAAACCATGGATCCAATGTACATTTTGAATAACATCTTTGAAATCATAAGAAAGGCTCACATTTCTAAGCTTCCAGAAAGCTGCACTCTCAATAAATGAAGTACCTGCATTAGCGTAGTCAGAGTTGGTCCAGAAACTTATGTTCCCGTCTTTGGTATAAATACTGTTATTTACGGCTCCACCATTCCATTTTCCTGCTTGATCCTGTGATCCAACAACAGAATTAGGGAAAATAAAACTTTGACGTCCATTGCTGGTAGTAAAAGCAGATGCACCGGTAAAATCAAGCTGGCGTCCAACATATGCATAGAATACATTCCCACCCTGGTAAGACGCCTGCGCATTGAAAGAGAAATTCTTCCAGCTTAAAGTAGTGTTTACATTCACCATGTATTTTGGATTCACCTGTCCTACTATCTGTAACGTATCGCCCAAAATCGGGAATCCGTTCGCAGGATTAATAATCACTCTTCCTTGTGCATCACGCCTGAGATCTGCGGTTTCAATAACAGGGAAAGGTTGTCCCACTACAGCATGGTCAGAACCAGTCAAACCACCATAACCACCAATGTTGAAGTCCTTACTTCCTTTGTACAAATCCTGGACATTTGAACCATTCCAGGTAAAGTTACCTCCTACATCCCATTTCAACCTGCTTGCATTGTTCCGGATCACTGTAGCAGTTACGCCTACTTCAAAACCCTGGCTCACTACATCACCCGCGTTAACAAATGCACTGGAATAACCTGTGGTAGGCGAAACATTTACAGGGAAAGTTTGTCCGCTGGTAAGAGCATAATAATAGTCTGCATCCAGGTTGATCCTACCGTTAAATAGTCCAAGTTCGAGACCTACTTCCTTTTCTACTGTTTTTTCAGGAACAAGATTTGGATTACGGTAAGCACCATTCAGGCTGATACCCGCCTGGCCACCATATGGATACCCTCCTGCCACGTCAAATACATTCTGCACATTGTAGGGAGATAAAGTAATATCACCAGTATTACTATACGCTACTCTCAATTTTCCGTAAGAAATAAAATCCTGGTTTTGTAAAGACTTAATAGCGTCTGTAAATATCCAGGAAGCGTCTGCTGACCAGAAATTATAAGCATTTCTTCCTTTAGGTAGCAAAGAAGAATAGTCACGACGGAAACTTCCGTGAACGAATAAATAGTTTTTATAGCCCAGGGTCAAATCGCCATAACCACTTATTAAGCGGGTTTGTTCAATATAGTGAGAACCGGAAAGTTCACCTATACGGTAATTTGTATTATAAAAATTATCTATGAACAATTGACTTGAGTTAACATTAGTTTGCGATGAGTAATCGTTTCCATACGGCTTTTCTGCGATCGCATTACCGAGAATTAAATTCGCATCGAAATCTCCAAAGGTCTTGTGGAGGGTTGCAATGATATCCTGCGATATATTCTTTGCGTTGGCATTTGTATAAGATGCGCTACCATTTTTGTGGAGACCTATACTTGATCCGATATTACCAGCATTCCACGGATCACTTACAGCCCACGGAGAAAAGCTAACTGCTGCTATATAACTATTATTATTGAAATCAGTGAACTGGGTTCCTGCGCGATAGGTAAGGTTCAACCAATCAGTTGCCTGGAAATTCAATTGTAATACGCCGGTAAAATAATTGGTTCTTTGTATTACACGTGAATTATAAATCTGCCACCAAGGGTTTGGATAATAGGCATTGTAATAACGGTCAAGGAAATAAGGGCTGCTTGGGTCTTTAATTCTGGGATCGTTCAACGGTATATTAGCACCCTGGTTCAGCAGGTTCCAATATACGGGACGACCTTGTCCAAAATCTCCTCCAACTGTGTTTGAATACCGTTGAGCATAACTTAAATTCCAGTTAGCCGAAAATTTACCATATGTTTTTAAACCTGAGAAGTACAAGCTGGTGCGACGTCCCTGGTCTTCAGGAACTACTCCTTTAGTACTTACGTCCTGTACAGACAGAAAGTATGAATTCTTACTGTCACCACCTGAATAAGTCAGGTTATTCTGGATACGGTAGCCAGTCTGGAAGAACGCTCTTCTTGGATCAGGGCTTACCGCCTTAAACGGTGTTTTAAAGAATGTGCTGTCGGGGCCGGGACCACCTATATATCCCAGGTTCGGATCGCCATTAAACGGCATACCGAAATTCTGGTTTTCGTAAGGAACATATTGTATCTGGCCTGTATATGGGTTTTGAAACCAATATTGTTTGCTTGGGTCCGGCACAAAAGAAGGCTGATCCCAGTTGTAAGGTCCGGTTTCGCCACTACCGGGTGCATATTTATCTTGCAGCTTAGGCATGTATGACACGCTTTCCAGCATAGTGGTGTTATTGAATTCAATAACCGGCTTGCCACGTTCGCCACCTTTTTTAGTAGTTACTACCAATACACCATTTGTTGCATCCACGCCGTAAAGAGCAGCGGCACTCGCACCTTTCAACACATTAATACTTTCCACGTCGTTCGGGTTGATCGTGCTTAAGAAGTTACTACGAACCGCTATCCCGTCTACTACGATCAACGCCTGGTTGTCGGCGTTTAAGTGACGGTATCCACGAAGTACCACACGAATACCCGGATCAACACCATTATTTATTGTGTTAATCTGAAGGCCTGCTACCTTACCGGTCAAACCCTCTCCAACGGTTACCGGTTTGGAAACATTCAGCTCATTGGTACCTACATTTTCGGAACCATAACCCAGCGCCCTTGCCGGTCGTTTAATACCTAACGCGGTAACCACGACCTCGTTCAGCCGCTTGGTATCGGCATCAAGTGTTACATCAACGTTAGAACGATTGCCTACTTTGATGGCCTGCTCGGCGTAACCTACACCGGTGAAAACCAAAGTAGCATTCGAAGGAACTGTGAGTTCAAACTGGCCATTAGAATTGGTGGCCGTTGCCGTATTACTCCCCTGCACCTGTACGGTAATACCGGGAAGAGAGTTGCCATCGGGGCCTGTAACGTGGCCTTTCACAGAATGGTCTTGGGCAGATGCCAATACTCCGCTGAGCATTAACACTGCAAATAGTGCAAGAAATCTTCTCATGTGTATAGTTTAATTTTAAGGTTGCAAATATATGTTTCTTATTAAGACAACCAAAAAAATTGTTAATTAATATAAGTTTTGCATTCCGCAAAACTCGGGATATCGGTATAATGACACTTTTTACTTTCCTTTCGCTGCATTATTTAACAAAAAAGTTAAAATTTATTACCGCTCATGTAAAAAATTTATAAAAAAACCCTCTTTTTTTGAACAGGATTCCGATTAGAACTGATACACGAACTGTAGCTTCAGCTCGGTTTTTTTATCGCCTTTTATCAGATCCAGCCCGCTTCCAATTTCACTTTTATCCGAATAAACAGTTTGGGCGAATCTTGCCCACAGGTTTATATTCTGCCTGATTTTATACCTGATGTTTAGATAATACCGGTACCCTTTATCAAAAAATACAGGGATAGCATAGCTGTATAAAACATCATTTTCAAATGCATAAATACGACTGTCGTAGCCATCTGTTTGGAACGAGGATAACCTGATATTACCACTATACCGCTTTCCGGCTGGTTTGTACAGGATGTCCATAAACGTGAGAAAGCCGTTTTGTGGTTGCACTCCATTTTTATCAAACCAAACCCATTCGAAACGGGAGCGGAGTATAACACTCTTATTTACCTGGTACTTCAACTGGGTACGCAGTGCTTTCTTTGGCCTTCCCGTTACCGGATTAAAGGTGACGTTACCAGGATTATAATTGATAGGCTTATTTTCATACCGGTACCTGCATTGCAGTTCAATTTGTTTATCGGGCAGGTACAACAGCTGAAGCATATAGTCGTTGCCGGATGTGGGCGCATCGGTTCGGTATTTCAGCCACGGGAAATGATAAAAATCCGCATAAGCATCAATCTTTACAAACCGGGACGGTGCTATAGTAATACCCGAATAAAGGCCACTTTCATTTACCGTATGTGTATTTTCAGTGAAAGCGTTCGAATACAAAGACTGGTATCCTCTTGAAATATTCCGGTATAGGAAGCTCATGGCTACTTTTGCATCCGTATTAATGAGCAAGCCACTAATAATGGCTTTGTTCAAATGTTCATCAACGGCAGCTTCGCCGAAAACATGCATGTTTTTGAAGGTATAACTATAGTCTATACTATAATTGGCTAACCCGTTGCCGGTTAATGCATATATATTATATATATAAGCAGGTTTAATGATGCTATGTTCAAAATAATATTGAATGCCATTAAGACCCACATGGAGTTTCTCAGTTGAATAAGACACATTGGCTCCTGCAGAAACGAGCCCTTCGGCTTTCCTGCCTGCAATTTCACTTTTAGTTCTGTGATAGCCGGAAGTTTGCAGTGAAGAAACAAATTCTTCATTATTTGATTCTGACCGGTTCAAAGACGCGTCCAGTTTTCGGAAGCTGGCGAAAAGCGTCGTTTCCCAGCCATTCTTCTGTAACGTAATACCCGCCCCTCGATTAAATTCTATTTCTCCTGCAGAATTATACGGCCTCAATATGTCCGATTGTCTTTTAATATTGGTAATCTCCGCTCCTTTATTAAATGCAAGACTTTGCCACTCCGTGAGTCCCTGTCCCATATTTACAGAAAAATCCCCAATTGCAAGTGACTTTATTATTCCCAGGTTTCTTACAAAAAAATGAGCAGAATAGAAATCGAATCCAGATTGCTGTGCGCCCCTGAAAAACGGTTCACCGGCATCTTTTTCAGCTGTAAACCCATACTGAAGCTGATTTCCCGACCTGTATTTATACCTCAGCAATACCTTTTGCGGGCTCCCCGGGTAATAATTTTTTGCCTCACTGCTATCCAATAGATAACCTTTGGATTTCTCAAGCACCTGTGTTGCCCGCATCAAAAAAGAGTGCTCGCCATTTTTCAACCGGTTTTTTAGCGACTGGAATACTTTCGGCTTTTCCGATATGGAAATATAGGGCCTGATGCGGTTTATCAAACTTAAATCCCATGACGGTATGGCCTGCAACTCATAAATACTTATGAAATTTCCCAGCAATTTCCGGTATGAAATAAAATTGGCAATTTGCAATGCACTTAACATATTCAACTGCTCAAGAAGACCGGCATCCACATAATTAAGATTAATGGGTTCCTTTAAAAAATGGTGTAACTGTTGAAGGTAGCCATCATCCTCTGTTTCAATATCTTCATTGGCGGCGGTCATATCTTCAAGTTGTTGTTCTATGACGGCCGGCGGCTCATCCGACGTTTCCTGGGCTTTTGCAAAAACAGGCACGCCGGCGATAAACAATACCAGGCAAATCCGGGCCAGCGTATATTTGGATTCAATTACTTTCAACTTTTTTACCTTTTAAATTGATAATAAGCATTAAACCGGGCGTCAGACCAAGCTGGGGATGATAGGAAGCTGAAACGTCAATCCGAAAATTATCCCATGCAACACCGGCCCCGCCAAAAGGTGTTTCATTTTCGGTAGCTATGCCAAAACGGGCAAAGAATTTTTTAGTAAAATCATACTGGACCGCTGCGTCAACATTTACAGGAAAATCTTCCTGTTTTACCAAATCAACCGTGATTAAAAAATCATCGGAAGCTTCATAGCCTAAGCCAAATGAATAAACCGAACCCAATTTGTCATTTTCAGTTTTGGATAATTTGCCGCCTACAGGATTATAAAAATGAATGCCTGCATGTATTCTTTCAGTAAGATGAAGGATAGCGCCGATCTCAAAATCGACCGTTGAAGAATTTTGATACCCGGGAATACGAAAAGAATAATAATTGAATTTAATACCGATATCCAGTTTACTTCCGAGTTCTCTTGCATATGCAATACCCAGTTGTGATTCATTGTAATTTTTATATCCAAAATAATCCGCCTGGAAAGCGAAATTCCCTTCGGTGGTAGGGATGGCTACAATTGCTGAATACATGTTGGTTTCAGCTAATAAAAATCGCTTTTCGCCATATACTCCAAAAGCCGGCTCTTTAATCCGGGCCAACGCTGCCTGGTTTGCCGCGACAGAAAAGACATCAACAAAATGAGTACTGTAAGCGCCAAGACCAACGTAGGAACCAGCAATCGGTTTTATTACAGATTGCGCCCGGATAGAGCTAAAGGCAAAAAGAAAAAAATATAAATAGCAGATTTTTCTCACAGCAGTATTTTAGTAGCAATAAATATATAAATTAAACTTAAGATTTTGATCAATTAGATAAAAAAACAAAATATCCATTAGGGTAAGTTAATTTTGCACCATGCAATTATTAGAAGGAAAAATAGCTTCATCAGCGATTAAAGAAGATTTAAAAAACAAGATTTCTGCTTTACAGTCAGAAGGCAAAAAAGTGCCCCACCTTGCTGCTATTTTGGTAGGCAACGATCCGGCAAGCGAAACTTATGTCGCCTCCAAAGTGAAGAATTGTAAAGAAATAGGAATTGAATCGTCGCTTTTCAGGTATGAAAGTTCAATCTCTGAGGAGATGTTGCTCGAAAAAATAAATGAACTAAACAATGATCCTGAAATTGACGGAATACTGGTGCAGGTTCCGTTGCCCAACCATATTTCCGAAAAAAAGGTAATCCTTACCATTGCACCGGCTAAAGATGTGGATGGTTTTCATCCGACGAATGTCGGGAATATGGTGCTCGGGTTTCCTACCTTCATTTCTGCCACGCCTTACGGAATTTTACTCCTGCTGCAACATTATAAGATCGAAACATCAGGGAAAAACGTGGTGGTTATAGGAAGAAGTAATAATGTAGGAACGCCGCTAAGCATCCTTTTAAGCAGAAACAACAATGAATATGGGAATGCTACCGTAACACTTTGCCATTCCCGCACAAAAGATTTATCATCAGTTTGCCGGCAGGCCGATATTGTGATCGCGGCTATCGGGAAGCCCAAATTTGTAACAGCCGATATGGTAAAAGAAAATGCGGTGGTAATTGATGTGGGCATTAATCGGGTGAAAGACGATACAAAGAAGAGCGGGTTTGCTTTAAAGGGCGATGTGGATTTTGAGAATGTAGCTCCAAAATGCAGTTATATTACGCCCGTTCCGGGCGGCGTAGGTTTGATGACCATTGCCGCGTTATTGATGAACACTTATAAGGCAGCGGCGTAGTAAGAAGTTATAATGTGTTAAGTTATCAGGTCAATCATCTTATTTAATCAAAATAAAAAACATTCAAATTTGTTGGTTTACTGATATTTTCATTCGACATTCATAATTCAACATTTCAAAATTCATAATTTCTAATTCCAAATTCCTAATTCTCTTGTCATTTCCTGAAACCATAGAAACAACAAATTCTTTACCCGTGATGGAAGCATTTTATACCCTGCAGGGAGAAGGCTTCCACCAGGGAAAAGCGGCGTATTTTATCAGGCTTGCCGGTTGTGATGTGGGTTGTGTTTGGTGCGATGTAAAAGAAAGCTGGGACGAAGCGCAATATCCTTTGCAAAACATTGAAGAAATTGTAGCAAGAGCAAAAGAACATCCTGCAAGGCTTGCGGTCATTACCGGCGGCGAACCAACATTGCACCATCTTGAAGCGTTGACTTTCCTGTTAAAAAAAGAAGGCTTTTCCACCAATATCGAAACCTCAGGTTCTTCGCCTTTATCCGGTACATGGGATTGGATCTGCCTGTCGCCCAAAAAATTCAAGCCTCCTTTACCACACATTCTTAAACAGGCACATGAGCTTAAAATAATTGTATTTAATAAGTCAGATTTTGAATGGGCTGAAAAATATGCTGCACAGGTATCACCATCCTGCAAACTGTATCTGCAGCCCGAATGGGACAAAGCATCAACAGTAACGCCGTGGATCATTGATTATATTAAAGAAAATCCGCAATGGCAACTGTCGTTGCAAATACATAAGTACATTAATGTGCCATAGCAAAGAATAACAACCTCTTAAATAATTGATGGTTAAATTCGTTTACCTAAAAAGCCCCGATGAAAAAATTACTTCTTTTTCTGATCATCTCATCATTTGTTTTACAGGCAAGATCGCAACGGTATGATCCGCTGAAAGTGAATCATAAAGCAATCACTACCTATATGCTTGGCATTAATAAAGCGCAAAACGGCGATTATAGCACTGCGATAAAAATGATCAATGAGTCTTTAAAAATTGAACCAAATTACCTGGACGCCTATTTATCACTCGCAGGCATTTATGCTGATATGAATGATTATCAAAGTTCGGTTTCCAATTTTGAAAAAGCATTTGCGATCGATTCGGCGTTTGCACAAGACTATTATCTCCCCTACTCTATTTCTCTCGCGGGCTGCGGGCGGTTTGAAGATGCACTACGTGCCGTAAATACTTTTTTATCAGCTCCAAAACTTAATGACCGAAGCATTAAGGCCGGTCAATTCAGAAAAAAAACCTACCAGTTTGCCATTGATTATGCGCAATCTCATCCTGAAAAAAATTATGTTTTTGCTCCGAAAAATTTGGGCGATAGTATCAACACCACAGATCTAGAATATTTTCCTTCCCTCACCATTGACGGAAAGAAAATGATCTTTACCAAAAGGATAAAAAACAAAGAAAGCTTTTATGAGAGCGACCTGGCGAACGGCAAATGGGGCAAGGCGTTTCCTTTGGTGGGAAAAATAAATTCGAATGACTTTAATGTAGGCGCTCAAAATATCTCACAGGATGGCGAATGGCTGGTTTTTACCGGTTGTAATTTTCCACAGGGCAACGGAAGCTGCGATCTTTATATTTCCTATCTCAGCAAAAATGGCTGGAGCGAGCCGCAAAACTTAGGATGGGGTATAAACACAGAATTTTGGGAATCAACGCCATCGCTTTCTCCTGATAAAAGAGACCTGTATTTCAGCAGCAACAGGCCCGGCGGCTATGGCGGCAGGGATATCTGGGTTGCGCATCGCACCGAAAACGGCTGGGGCAAACCGGAAAATCTCGGACCAGAAATAAATACTCCCGGAGATGAAAGCACGCCTTTTATCCACGCAGACAATCAAACCTTGTATTTCAATTCATCAGGACTACAGGGCTACAGCGAAAAACCTGATCTTTTCGTTACACGAAAACAGCCGGACGGAAAATGGAGCACCCCGGAAAACCTGGGTTACCCGATTAATACCATTGGTGATGAAGGCTCGATGATTGTAGATGCGGACGGGAAAACCGCCTATTATTCCAGCGATAAGATTGATTCAAAAGGAGGCCTGGATATTTACACGTTCGAATTGCGTAAAGACCTGCGGCCATTGAAAACCTTATGGACAAAAGGAAAAGTGTATGATAAGAAAACCGGCGCCGGCCTGCCTTCTACGCTGCTTCTTACTGATGTGAACACACAACAAATTGTGAGCCGGTTGCAAACGGATGAGGACGGAAATTATCTCGTTACACTTCCGATAGGGAAAAATTATGCGTTCAATGTTCACAGAAAAGGGTATTTATTTTACTCCGAAAACTTTGATATGAATTCCGTTTCTTCTGATTCAGTTTATAACATTGATATCCCCCTGGAACCGATTGAAGCCAATGCAAAAGTGATTTTAAAAAATGTTTTTTTCGACTCCAAAAAAACAGATCTGAAACCTGAGTCAATTAGTGAACTGGATAATGTTGTAAGGCTGATGAACGAAAATCCGAACATGAAAATATTGATCAGCGGCTTCACCGATAATGTAGGAACACCGGCTGATAATTTGAAACTTTCTACAGGCAGGGCACTCTCTGTTGTAAATTACCTTGTAGCAAAAGGCGTTAACAAGAGCCGCTTGTCATACAAAGGCTTTGGCGAAACCAACCCGGTTGCCACAAATGATACAGAAGAAGGCAGAGCGATGAACCGCCGGACTGAATTGCGGGTTGTAAGTAATTAAATCAAAAGAATAGCTGTTGCAAACAACGATGGTTATTTATTAATATTTAACTATTTTACGAACCTAAATTTCAACATGCAAGACGAACTGCTTTACCAAATTGCGTTGACGCTGGTTCCCAATATAGGTGACGTGAGAGCAAAAGGACTCATCAATCATTTTGGTGATGCAGGTGCTGTTTTTCACGCATCAAAAAAAGCACTCGACGCCATAGAAGGCCTGGGATCAAGAGCCGTAAACTCCATTTTACAATTTAAAGATTTTAGCAGGGCCGAAGAGGAAATTGAATTCATTAAAAAATACAAGATCACTCCGCTGTTTTTAACAGATAAAAATTATCCGCAAAGATTATTAAACTGCTATGATAGCCCTGCAATGCTCTATTACAAAGGCAACGCAAATTTGAATTGTGCCAGGATTGTAGCGATCGTGGGCACCCGGAATCACAATGAATACGGCAGGCACATTTGCGAAAAACTGATTGAAGAGATGGCCGATGAAGATGTTTTAATTGTGAGTGGGCTTGCTTTCGGTATTGACACCATTGCTCATAAAAGCGCCTTAAAATCTAATTTGCAAACGGTAGGTGTTTTAGCACATGGGTTAGATAGAGTGTACCCGGCTCAAAATAAATCTTTGGCGAAACAGATGATTTCCTGTGGAGGTTTGTTAACTGAGTTTAAAAGCAAAACAAACCCTGACAAGCAAAACTTTCCAGGAAGAAATCGCATTGTAGCAGGAATAAGCGACGCTATCATCGTGGTTGAATCGGGAATAAAAGGCGGTTCGCTGATAACCGCAGAGCTCGCCAACGGCTATAATAAAGATGTGTTCGCTTTCCCGGGAAGAACTGATGATACAAAAAGCGAAGGCTGCAATTATCTTATAAAAAATAACAAAGCCGCATTAATCACTTGTGCAAATGATCTTTTGGAAAATATGGGTTGGAAAAAACATCAAAAAGTATCTCCTAAAAAACAGCGGGAATTATTTATTGAACTTACAGCCGACGAAAAAGTTTTAGTTGATATCCTGAAAAGCCAGGAGCAAGTGCAAATAGATGAATTATATTTTAAAAGCAAACTAAGCAGCAGCGCAGTTGCCCAAGCATTGCTTATGTTGGAAATGCAAGGCGTGGTTTCTTCGATGCCGGGTAAAATTTATAGGATGAGCTGAGAATAGTGAATGGTCAATAGTGAATAGTGAACGATCAATGATCAATAGTGGATGGCGATTTCAGAAGATGCATAGCGCTTCAGCAAACGAACAAATATTGATATTTTTTATTCCCTAAACGCAGACAGACTTCATCTCATACCACCTATGCATTATAACTTATAACTTACAACCTACAACCAATAACTCTCTTCTCTCCACTTCTTCAGAATTTCCTTTTTTACACATTGTGACTTTTATTACCTTTGCGCATGGCTACATTAAACAAACCCGATTCCCCCGCAAAAAAAATTTTTGGTGAAGGATTAACCTTCGATGACGTGCTCTTGCTGCCGGCTTACAGTGAAGTTTTACCGCGCGATGTAAACACTTCAACACGGCTTACAAAAAACATTACACTTAATATTCCGATGCTTAGCGCAGCAATGGACACAGTAACAGAAGCAAATCTTGCAATTGCTTTGGCACGGGAAGGTGGCCTTGGATTTTTGCATAAAAATATGAGCATCGAACAGCAGGCAGCACAGGTGCGCAAGGTAAAAAGGAGTGAAAGCGGGTTGATCTTAGATCCGATCACCTTACAGGTGGATGCCACGATTGGTGATGCTTTGCACCTTATGAAAGAAAATAAAATTGGCGGTATCCCGATCGTTAATGCCAATGGGATGTTGGTTGGTATTTTAACCAACAGGGATCTCAGATTTGAGGACAATATGAAACGCCCGGTAAGCGAATTAATGACAAAAGAAGGATTGATTACTGCACCAGAAGGAACCGATCTTAAAAAGGCGCAATCGATCTTAAGAAAATATAAGATAGAAAAATTACCGGTTGTAAATAAAAAAGGCATTTTAAAAGGATTGATCACTTACCGCGATATTTTGCAGGTGCACAATCATCCGCTGTCTGCCAAAGATCAGTTTGGAAGATTGTTGGTTGGCGCAGGCGTAGGCATTACGAATGATATCAGCGACCGGGTTTATGCGCTACAACAGGTAGGCGTAGACGCAATTGCTCTTGACAGTGCGCACGGCCATACGAAAGGCGTTATTGATGCATTAAAGAAAATTAAAAAAGAGTTCAAAAACCTTGAAGTAATTGCCGGTAATATTGCCACCGCAGCAGGTGCTAAAGCTTTGACAGCGGCCGGAGCAGACGCCATAAAGGTAGGGATAGGACCCGGCTCCATCTGCACTACAAGAATTGTAGCAGGCGCAGGTGTTCCGCAAATAACGGCTTTATTGGAAGTTTCGAAAGCCATAAGCAATAAAAATATCGGCATAATTGCAGACGGTGGAATACGTTATACCGGCGATATGGTAAAAGCAATTGCAGCAGGCGCTGATTGTGTAATGATGGGAGGCGTATTTGCAGGAACAGAAGAAAGCCCCGGAGAAACCATTATTTATGAAGGAAGGAAATTTAAGCAATACCGCGGCATGGGTTCTTTGGGTGCAATGGCGCAGGGCAGCAGCGATAGATATTTCCAGGAAAAAGATGCACCGGTAAAAAAATTCGTACCGGAAGGAATTGAAGGACGTATTGCTTATAAAGGCTTCCTGTCAGAAGTAGCTCACCAGTTTACAGGTGGCCTACGGGCAGGAATGGGTTATTGCGGTGCTAAAAATATAAGGGCGTTGCAACAGGCGACTTTCATACAGATCACCAATGCGGGAATGCGTGAAAGTCATGCACATGATGTGGAGATCACAAAAGAGGCACCGAATTATAGCAGGTAGTTATTAAAAAACCTTTACACATAACCGTTAGTTATTATTGAATCACCATCGGGTTATAGTAAACCGACTTTAATTGCCTATTTTTATTTTTTAACTGAAAACATTTTAATCTCCCGGCATTGTTCAGATCAAAATTTTTGCTGCAAAACCAAAAGATATTTATTCTAACCTTTGCACTTCTTTTCTCCTTTTACGGCAAAGTGTTTGCACAGCAGGATTCCTGCAACCTGCAGGTAAGTCTTTTAACAGTAACGCCCGGTGAAGAACTCTACTCTACCTTCGGGCATAGTGCAATACGTATACACGACACCGTTACCAACCAGGACATCGTTTACAATTACGGCACGTTCAATTTTGAAGATCCTGATTTTTACACCAAATTCGTAAGGGGGAAATTATTGTATTATTTGTCTACAGACGAGTACGACTCTTTTGTTGCAGAAACCCGCCAAGAAAAGCGTGGTATTACTGAACAGTTTTTAAATCTTACCTGCGGGCAAAAGCGAAACATTATAATGTTGCTGGAAGCGAATATGATGGCGCATAACCGTTTTTATAAATACGATTTTTTATTCGACAATTGCACCACCCGTCTTCGTGACCTGGTTGAAAAAGCATCAGATTCAACAGTTCGATTCGGCAAAGTATTGCAAACAAAAACTACTTTTCGCAATCTTATACATGAATACCTAAATAATGGTGACAAACAATGGAGCAAATTAGGAATTGATATTTTACTCGGGAGCAAAACAGATGCAGTGGCAACTCCCTACCAGGTAATGTTTCTGCCTGATTACCTGATGAAAACATTTGACAGTTCAACGATAAATTCAAAGCCCCTGGTTTCAGAGAAACATTCTTTCTTAAAGCCGGCGTATGGAGTGATTTCAAAAAACAATTTAACACACCCCTTCTTTCTTTTCATTTGTCTTTTTGTAATCATCGCTTTCTTAAGCTTTTCAAAAAACAAAAGTGTTCAAAAAATCCTCTCTTCGTTTGACGGATTTTTATTTTTCATCACGGGGCTGCTGGGAATACTGGTTCTTTTCATGTGGTTTGGAACCGATCACATCATGTGCCGCGACAATTACAATATACTGTGGGCGTGGCCCACGAATGTAATAGCCGCGTTTTACATTCACTCCAAAAAAGGCTGGGCAAAAAAGTACTTTCTTTTATATTCTGTGTTCAACATTCTGCTCATTATTTTTTGGAAAGTGGTTCCGCAAGATCTAAATATCGCAATCATTCCCGTTCTTGCCATTTTGATTTTCAGAAGTTTAATTTTTATCTTCAGGAAAAAGTGATGAATGCCTTTTATTGAATTTCAACATACAAAAATTTATTACCGGCTGGAAGGAAAAGGTAACCCGGTCTTATTGATTCATGGTTTCGCTGAAGATGGAAATGTGTGGAACAAACAGGTTGATGCACTTAAAGATAAAAATCTGTTGATAATACCCGATCTGCCTGGCAGTGGATCCTCCGATATAATTGACGGCCATGCCTCTATCGAAAGATTTGCTGATGCTATGAAAGCGGTAGTTGATTCGGTTATTCTAAAAAATAAAGAAGTCCCGTTTTCGCAACTGGCCGTGATCGGCCACAGCATGGGCGGGTACATTACGCTTGCGTTTGCAGAAAAATACCCGGAAATGCTTAATTCTTTCGGTCTTTTTCATTCATCGGCCTTTGCCGACAGTAAAGAAAAGATCGCCATCCGGAAAAAAGCAATTGAATTTATCAGCAGGAATGGTACAGAAGCTTTTCTAAAAACATCTGTACCCAACTTATTTTGTGAAGAAACAAAAAAAGAAAATCCCGGGTTAATCGATCTGGTATTCGAAATGGCAAATACCATTTCGCCGGAAGTGCTGATACAATATTACCAGGCAATGATTGAAAGACCCGACAGAACATCGGTTTTAAAATCTTTTAAAAAACCTGTTTTACTGATAGCCGGAAAATTCGATACCGCAGTTCCGTTACAGGCTTCTCTTGAACAATTCACTATGCCGCCTATTTCTACCGTTCATATTCTGAAACATTCGGGCCATATGGGCATGTGGGAAGAAGTTCAATTATCTAATTCTTTTTTAAGGGATTTTTTACCGAAATTGTAGTAGAAATAACAAAAACTTTAAAGTTTCCTTTTATCATTTCTATTGTTAATTGATAATGAGAAAAAGTAATTTGCACCTACATCTCACAAATGAAAAAAACATTACTGATCATTGCTGCTACTCTGCTGGCCGTTTTCCACTGTCAGGCGCATCATATCATTGGGGGTGAGATGACTTATCAATATCTTGGTAAAGGTGCGTCTCCAAATACAAGTAAATATTTAATCACCCTAAAAATCTTCCGCGATCAGAATGCTGTAAATGCAGCTCCTATGCCTTCGTCCGTATATATTGGGATTTTCAGCAAAGAAGATGGGTCGGCGGTGTACAATATAGTTGTCAAAGGCAGTGAATCTCCTGTCAATGTAAATTCGCTACCCCAATGCATCCAAAATGCCCCGAATTTAAACTATCATGTGGGCATTTTTGAGCTCACAATAGATTTGCCGGATAACGCAAAAGGTTATACTGCTGCCTATCAAACCTGCTGCAGGGTTGATAACCTGGCAAACGTAGAAAACTATGGCGGAAATCAAACCGGGTCAACTTTTACAACTGATATTCCAGGCGCACAATACCAGGACAATTCGCCTCAATTTTCCACAAGCGTGGATGTTGTTTGCGCCAATAAGCCCTTTGAGTTGGATTATAAGGCTACTGATAAGGACAATGATTCGTTGGTTTATAGTTTTACAAATGCCTATGACGGAGGATCGATCCGCGGAGATTCTCTCATTAAACCTAACGCGCCTCCATACAGTTCAGTTAGCTATATTAATAATTATTCTGCCCATTTTCCGCTCGGTATAAATGCCACTGTCAATTCACAAACAGGTATCATCACTGGTATTGCCCCTGCTGTAGGGAAATACGTTCTGGGTGTGCAGGTTCTTTCTTACCGGAACGGGGTTCTTCTCAATGTTCACCGTAAAGATTTTATAATTAACGTAAACAACTGCGACTTTGCGGGCGCACAACTAGATCCGAAACCCGTTATTTGCGACAGCTTCAACGTTGCATTCCGCGATGACAATTCTTCAAGTTTAAACCAAACTTTTTACTGGGAGTTTGGCGACCCTGCCTCCGGCAGCAACAATACATCGACTTTAAAAACGCCAACTCATGTTTATACAGATACCGGCGTTTTCGTTTACAAACTTGTTGTAAATCGCGGACAATCCTGCTCGGATTCAACAACACAAACATTAAAATTATACCCGGGGTTTTTTCCGGCATTTGATGTTGACGGGCAATGTATTAATTCAACGATAAAGTTTACCGACAAAACCACTACCAATTTCGGAACCGTTAATAGCTGGTCGTGGAATTTTGGAGATCCTGCAACATTTGCTGACACTTCACAGGCAAAAAACCCATCATACATTTATAATGAGGCCGGAAATTACGATGTGCAACTGACCGTTGGCAACAGTAAAGGTTGTTCAAAAACACTATCCAAACCGGTGCCCATTAAAACCCAGCCGGATTTTTCATTAACCAACGATACACTCATTTGTAGTATTGATACTTTGCAATTAAATGCTTCGGGCAATGGCAGCATATCATGGACGCCGGCGTACAATATAAATAACACCAGCAGCTTTAGTCCATTGGTTAGCCCGAAGGTGCCTACAAAGTATTACGCCACTTTAAATGAAAGCCGCGGCTGTCTTGCTACTGATTCTGTGTTTGTGGATGTGGTAAGCCAGGTTAGTTTGAGTTTAATTCCTGACACAACCGTTTGCCTCACAGATACTGTCCAACTTAACCCTGTGAGCAATGGTCTGCACTATCTATGGACACCTTCAAATACTATACTGGATGTTACCGCAAAGTATGCCCAGGCGATTCCCGTTCAGAACACAACTTACCACGTAGTCTCAAGTATTGGTAAATGTAATGCTTCGGCTAACATAAATGTGAAGACCGTTCCGTACCCGCAGGCACAGGCAATCAGCGATACGACAATATGCTTTGGTACAAGTATTCAGTTACATGGCAGCGGCGGTAGTATTTACCTGTGGACACCGCCCTCCTTTCTGAATAACCCGACTATTGCCAACCCAATTGCAAGTCCTTTGGAATCGGTTAGCTATATTTTGCAGGTAAAAGATATTTTAGGGTGTCCAAAGCCTTCTTACGCGGTGGTAAATATTTCGGTAGAAAAATTAGTAGCTGATGCAGGGCCGGCAGATACGGCAATTGTAGTAAATCAACCTTTGCAATTGAATGGAACCGGCGCACAGTTTTTTCATTGGACGCCTTCTACAGGGTTGAATGATCCTGACATTGCCAATCCTGTTGCCCTGTTGACCGAAAGCCAGAAATACACACTGCAGGTAAAAAGCCGGGCTGGGTGCACAGCAGAGGACACCATACATGTTACCGTTTACAAAGTACTTCCCGATCTTTATGTTCCCGATGCATTTACACCCAACGGCGATGGCATTAATGACGTATTCAGACCAATTCCGATTGGTATAAAAAAGCTGAATTACTTTAGAGTTTACAACAGGCTCGGTCAAATGGTGTATTCTACCACTTTGCAGAAACAGGGTTGGGATGGCACTTTTAAAGGGCGCCCACAGGATGCGGGCGTGTTTGTATGGATTGCCGAAGGTGTAGACTATTTAGGAAAAACGATTGATAGGAAAGGGAGCGTTACTTTGATAAGGTAGATTTTTCGAATCTTTTATTCTGTAGTAAACCCACTTTTTTATAAGATTTTTATTTTGGTTCCACGTTATTTTTCATTCATCTCCACGATGCCGAACTTGTTTTCATTGTGACCGCTATCTAAAATTTCCAACGAGAGATTGTAGAAAAAACCGGCGGTGCGATCATCAGGATTCAACTCTGTTACTTTTTTAAACGCCTCATTAGCCTTGTCGAATGACTTTCCCAAATATTGAGTTACTCCTTCATTAAAATACGACAGCGTATTTAATTTGTTTTCCAATTGTTGCGGCCCATCACAACTGAAGCATTCATGCACATTTATCGAATGATGTTTGCCTTTTAATTGCACAAGGCCCAGGTGGCGAAGATGAAAATCGCTTTGCTGCTCAATTTGATTCAGACTTGCTTCGCTCAGCAGTATGCAGGCCTTAAAATGTTTGGTAAGACTTTCAACCCGGGATGCTGTATTTACTGTGTCGGAAATCGTGCACGCGTCCATTCTTTCAAAATCACCGGTGATACCCATTATCAAAGGACCTGTGTGCATACCGATACCAATCTGTATCGGCGCTTTATTATTTTTCTCCAATACTTTGTTCAGCTCCCGCACTTCATGCTGCATGGCAATGGCAGCCCTTAAAGCATCTCCTGCATTCACCGGGAAGATCGCCATAATCGAATCTCCAAGGTATTGATTAATGAACCCGTTGTTTTGCCGGATTATCGGACCCATTCTTTCGTTAAACAAACAGATAAACCCAAACGTTTCTTCAGGTGTCATCTGTTCGGAAATGCTGGTATAATTCCTGATATCGGTAAACAATACTGTTACGATCTTCTCTACCTGGTCACCGAGTTTTACTTCAGTAATTACTTCATGGCCCAACGATTTTAAAAACTGGTGAGGAACAAATTTTTCGGTTGCTTCAAAAATTCTTCGCATCGCTTCCTCTCTTTCACGGGCTTCCCTTATATTTTTTTCGTAGAGCAAAGAGCTTTCAATAGCTGAGGATGATTGCAAAGCCAGTGTAGTCAGTAATTTTAACGAGCCGGCTGTATATTTATCAGCCTCGTTGCTTGCCAAAATAATAGCCCCCATAATTCTATGCTTTACTTTTAAGGCCGAAAAAATAACGGATTGAACTTCCGGCAAGATGATGCCTTTTTCTTTTAAGATTGAGATATCGCCAATAATTTCTGACTGGCCGCCCAAAACTATTTTACGCAACAGCGGTAACTCTTCATTAATCTTTTGCTGGTCAAAAAAAAGTGCTCCTTCCGAGGCTTCCACTTTCATCATTTTATTTTCTTCGTCCCAAAGAGCCACTACGCCAAAATCAGATTCAATAACATGTATGGCTTCCTGCAAAGCTATTTTTGCAATTGATGAAGCGCCGATGGTTTGGGCAAGTTTATCAGAAAAATTAAAGATCAGGTTGATTTCCTGGTAAAGATTAAGCACCTCGCTTCCCAATTTTTTTCTTTCCTTTTCTTTTTGTAAAACCTGCTGCAAATAACTGGCGATAAATTCACCTTTCTCCATATTATCTTTTATCATCCCCAATTGCTCTTCTTCAAACATCACCGGATATTGATAACCATACTCCGCTTCGCCAAAAGTAAATACCGCTTTACCGGATTCTTCTTCAATCAAAAGATTTATTCCAAGTTGCGACGCCAGTTCATTCACTAATTCAGCAGTGTTATGTTTTTTCGAAAAAATATTTTTTAATGATATTCTCGCCATATTATTTTCCTTATCTGTAACATCAAAGTGAAAGCACTTCTTTAGCCTTTTTTAAAATCATTTCCGGATCGAAGGGTTTTGTCATATAAAGATCCGCCCCTACTTCCTGTCCTTTTTGCCTGTCGAGTTCCTGGCCTTTTGCAGTAAGTAAAACAATAAATACATTCGCCAGGTTCAAATCTTTTTTTACTCGTCTGCACACTTCCATGCCATTCATTTTTGGCATCATTACATCGAGGAACACCAATTGTGGTTTTTCGGCCTCGATGATTTTAAGGGCCTCTTCCCCGTTTTGAGCTGTATAAAAATCAACCCCTTCGTCTTCCAGTTCTTCCAGGGTTTGCTCCAGCAACATACGAATGTGTGCTTCATCATCTACAATCAAAAGTTTTTGTTCCATGCTGATTTAATTTTTATAGTATGCTTCAATAGATTCTTTTCTCCTAATTAAAAACAAGAATCTTTATTTTTCCTTGCTTTACTGTATATGTTATTGATATATAAAAAACAGCACATTCTCCAATCCCTTTTCGAAACGCAGTGTTTTTACAATTTCCTGTTTGCCTGAGTAAACAGAATTTAAAATAATAATGTCCGGTTTTGTGGCGATGGCTTGTTCCGCTAGTTCTTTTCCATCAGATTCTACTACCTGGTATCCTTTCGTTTGCAACACCTCGGTGAGCGACCGAACGGCTTCGGCGTCTTCGTCTACTACCATCACTTTCTTTTTTGATTTTCCCTGTTCCAACAGATTACCTACCTCTGTGAAAAGCTGCGCTGTGTCGATTGGTTTGGTAAGATACCTGTCTACACCAATCCTGAATCCCCTCGCTTTATCCTGTACTATCGATAAGATAATGATTGGAATATCCATGGTTTGAGGGTCATTTTTGAGAATCGCCGCAACATCAAATCCATTCATTTCAGGCATCATTACATCCAATATGATGAGATCCGGGCGATTGTGCCTGATACATTCCAGTGCCTCCTTACCATTGGTGGCCTGCTCTATCAAATACCCGGCTTCGCTTAGCTCCTGTTCCAGCAAAGAGCGGATAGAATCATCATCGTCTACTACCAGGATGGTTGAATTGGTTCCGTTCGGCTTCAATTCAGAAAACACCATTTGCTCTTTAAGCTGCTTAACAAGATCGTTGAGATGTATCGGTTTTGGACTACCGTTTTCTGAAGCGACAAACGGAATGGCGAACGAAAAAGTGCTGCCTTTACCCACTTCGCTATCTACCCAAATACGGCCACCGTGATGTTCTACAATTTCTTTACAAATGGGTAATCCTAATCCCGTTCCCTTTGGCTTATCAGTAAGTGTGTCACCTCCTACCTGTTTAAATTGTTCAAAAACAGCCCCGTAATCTTCGGGAGCAATACCAATGCCTGTATCTTTTACACTCACGATTACTTCATTGTCTTTCTGATATACTTTGCAGGTTACATTTCCTTTTTCAGTAAACTTCACGGCGTTGGAAAAAAGATTGATTACAACCTGTATCAATTTATCAGTATCGCCTATAATACGGGCAACACCTTCATCTATTTTGTTTACCAGCTTAATGTTCTTTTGTTCAAAAAGAGAAGTGGTAGCGAGGATGGCTCTTTCCGCCACTTCGGCAAGCGAAACGCTTTCCTGGTTCCATTCCATTCTGCCTGCTTCTATTTTTGCCAGGTCAAGCACATCGTTAATCAGGTGGGTTAATCTTTCTCCTTCAGAGATCACCACGTGAAGATTCTCGGTAACCTGGTTTACCGTTTTGGCCATTTTTGCATCGGTTTGGTCAATCACCGGAAAAATCTTGTCATTCAATCGCTTGCTGATGATTTTAGCAAATCCCAGAACCGAAGTAAGTGGTGTTCTTAGTTCATGACTTACCGTAGAAAGGAAAGCACTTTTGGCTTCATTGGCTTTTTCAGCAATTTTGGTGGCCTTTTCAGCTTCCATCTTTGCCTGTTCTACGTCTTCAAATAATTGTGCATTTCGCAATGCCACACCTACGGAAGAGGCTATTGTAGAAAGAAGCCGGAGATCGTTTTCATCGAACCGGTTTTCATGTTCGGTACTCTGTACACTGAGAACACCAATGATTTCATCGGCGACAGGAATCGGAACACCTAAATAAGAAGCTGCCGGAATGCCTACCCGTTGTAATCCCAGTTGATCGGTCTGTTCCTCCACATCCTTATTAAAAAGTAATGGCTCCCCTTTTAAAATAATATTGGAAGTAAGCCCTGTACCTAATTTCATCGGCTTCATGGAATCTCCATACTGGTACGGGAAATGAATAACATTCGTCTTTTTATTCAACATGGCGAGATAAACAATATTGGCATTAAACAGATCCCGTAACTGATCGCCCACTAACTGAATAAGATCCGAAGGATTAAGTTTGGTAGAAAGCGCCTTACTGATGTTATTTACGGTTGCTAATTCTGATGCGCGTTGTTTTGCCTGGGCCAGTAAATGATTGGTTTCATCAAATAAGCGCGCATTTTCGAGTGCTACACTCATGCTGTTGGTAAGCGTTGTCAGTAAACGAAGATCTGAGTCAGAAAATGCATTTTCACTGTCCACATTTTGTAGGCTAACAGACCCTTTTACAACATCTCCAACTATCATTGGTACAAATATCACCGACTTGGGTGCCTCGCCAATGGAATAATTTATACCACCATGTTCCTTAGCAGTTTCAATGAAATTTTCATTAATCAACAATGGCTTGTGTGACGAAATTATTTTTTTATTTACCCAATTAATAGGTCTCGGTTCACTAAAAAGCCGCGTTCCTTTTTCGATAGCAAATTGCCAGATCTCCTGTTCTTTAGCATGGTCAAATGTTCTGATAACAAGGGTTTGAGTGTCCGGGAAGAGATCGCATAAACGCTTGCCAACCAGTTCATAAATTGCATCCATATTCATTTCCTTCACAAGCCCTTCCTGAACGCTGTTAATTACTCCTAACTCCGCAGTACGTTGCTCAGTTTCTTTTAGCAGTCTTGTTGTTTCATCAAACAAGCGCGCATTTTCAAGTGCCACACTCATAGCAGAAACTACTGTCTGAAGTAATCTCAAATCAGAATCGCTGAATGCATTCTCTTTTTCATAGTTGCTCATACTTACCATCCCTATGGCCTTGCCCGAAGTCATTATCGGAACAGCCATAAAACATTTCTCCATTTGAGTTCCGGGTATGGAATAGGAACCAAATTCTTTCATTTTTTCCTCCAGGTCTTCATTAATAACAATTGGTTTCCCTGTTTCACATACTTGTTTCGACATTCCGCTAAACGTGCCGGGAGCGATGTTCAATCGTTCGCCATGATCGCGCATATAAGGGAAAAAGACTTCATCCGTTTCAGGGGAAAATAAACGGATATCAATGTCAAGTGTGTGCATTACATCGCTCAGTTTATCACCCACCAATTCGTAAATACCCTGCATGTGCATTTCCCTGGCAAGCCCTTCCTGTACGCTATTGATCACTGAAAGTTCGGCTGTTCTCTGCTCTGTTTCTTTCAACAGGCGATTAGTTTCATCGAAAAGGTGAGCGCTTTTCAAAGCAACGCTCATACTATTGGCCAGGGTTTTAAGTAAACTGACATCGGATTCAGAAAAAGCATTTTCCTCGTCCATGTTCTGCAGGGTGATTAACCCTGTTACAAGATTGTTTTCAATCATTGGCACAAAAACCAACGATTTTGCCGGTTCACCTCCCATAGTCACACTTCCTATTTTTTTCCCTTCTTCTACAACGTTCTTATTTAAAAGTATCGGTTCGCGACTTTCAATTACATGCTTGCCAAAACCGATAGCCTGGTACGGGGCCATTAAAGTGCGGTCGCCTTTTTCGTAAGAATATTTTTCAGTTATAAGATTCGTTTGAGCGTCGTATGTGGCGATAACAATTGTTTGTGCATTAAATATCTCTCTTATCTTTTCACCTACAAGTTCGTATATCTTGTTGATATCTAACTGGGCTACCAGCCCTTGCTGAACACTATTGATTACGGCAAGTTCCTCCACTTTATCACTTAATTCTGCAGTTCTTTCCTTGATTGTGTTTTCCAGCTCACGATGTTTTTCCTTGAGTTTACGGGTTCGCCATTTAAGTATTAAAAATCCTATAAATAAAAACACCAACCCATAGAGCAAATATGCCCACCATGTGCTGTACCACGGAGGAAGAATCGTGAATGAATAAACCGCTTCCTTACTGATTTTATTATAAACATTTTTCGCTCTTACGTGAAAAACATATTTCCCGGCCGACAGATTCGTATATTCTTTGTAAGTATTATTTCCCCATTTACTCCAGCCTTTATCAAACCCTTCCAACCAGGTTTGGTATTGGGTTTTAGTTTCATGCTCGTAGAAGGGAGCCGCATATTCAAAACGAAGGGAATTATGATCAAATTTGATTTCAGGAGATTTTGACGCCTCCGCCAGGGGATTTAGCCTCATAGAATCAGAAGAAATTTTGCTGATCAGCACCTGGTACGGAGCATCAGCATTTCTCTTTAATTTTTCATTGTAATGAATTAAGCCATCAGGTGTAAGAAACCAGGCTGATTGGTTTATATCCGGGTAAACCCGGGCCAGGTTTTCATCAGCAATTGGTAACAAAGTAGTTGAATCTAATTTGTAGCCGCCGCCTGGTTGCGCAATTGCAATTATCGCTTGCCCGCTATCAATACTTTTTCTAGACGCGATCCATACCTTTCCCGTTGAGTCTTCTGTAGCAAAGAAATTTTTAAGTCCCTCAAAGGATGCTTTTTCAAAGCTCTTGTTCACCGTGTTGAACGTGTAAGTAGCAGAGTCAGACCGAAAATAAACGCGATGATCAAGCGAAAAGAGCGAGTTTAAAGATGGATCGAAACCCGGAGCGTGAGAAAAATCCTGGACCACAGATTTGGAAACCTCAGGATTTCCATCAGCGTCAAAAGATGGTGTAATACGGTAAGGAACACCGTTTTGAGAAAGCACCCACAAATTGCCATCACTTGTTTCTTCCATAAAATGGATTTCTCCGCTTATGCCCGGAAAATATCCCATAAATTTCCACCCTTTTTCACTTGCCGGCTCCCGCACAAATGAAGCAACCCCAAAAGAAGTACTTACGTATAGTAAATTGGGATATTTTTTAGATATAACTAAAGCGGCAATTTTAAGATTATTACTAACGGAGGGTTGCACCAGGATAACTTTCCCGTCTTTGATCATAAACAAACCTTCGTTCCCGATCAGTAAGGTATTTCCATCTACCACCAAATCAAAAACCTGGTTTCGTGGTACCTGCTTCACCAAATCAAATTTAGAAGTTGTCTCATCAAATTTTAGCAAGCCATTTTGAGTACCCAGGTATAGGCTACCATTGGGCAAACGTGCCATAGAAATCGGTGAGGCAATAATGCCACTTTCCGAACCAAAAACCGTAAACGGCGAGTTGTAATCCACTTTGGCGATTCCATTATCCATTCCAAGCCACAGATCTCCCCTGGCATCAATGTAAGGTGTATAAATTATGTTGCTTGGTAAGCCCGAACTACGATCAATTGTTTCAAGGATTTTACCTTCCGGGTTCATTATCACAAGACCCGCTCCTAAAACTGAAAAAGCATAATTACCGTTGATCTGCAACCCTTTATAGACCATGTTACTGGTAAATATCTTGTCATCAGAAGTTTTAAAGGGAGTGAAAGTTTTCCCATCATAAAGATAAAGGCCATGTGTAAAGCTTGCCAGCAGATATTTTTTTTGAGTACTTTGGTTTCCTGTTCCCGTGTAAGGTAACATCACCTGCATGCGGTCCTTCCCTAAAAATTCGCTACCCGGGACTAAGGTGAGTGAATCATTGATTAATTTTAAAAGCCCCACATTCTGCTCATGAACATAAAAATTATTATCCACATAAAAGCTGTACATAAAATGCGTATCCGGTTCCCATGTTTTAACGGCCCACTTCTCATTTGTTCCTCCGGCAACTTTTTTAAGTCTGAACAACCTTTCCCTTGTTTGAAAATAAACCCCGTTGTCAGTAGCATGTACCGACCATACATCAAAAAAATCGCGTTTATCCTTTGGAACAAATTCTAAAAGAGAATGTTCAACCGTTTCACCATTTTTATCCTTTGCGAGGTATCCAAAATCTCCCGAGCCTCCGTAATAGATCGTTCCGTTTTTGCCTTTATCAAAATTCCTCACAATTACCGATGAAGCCGGTGCTACAATTTTATTCCAGTTCACTCCGTCATACTGCAGTACGTTACCTTTATTATTAGTATTACCAAAATACATTATGCCGTCATCACCCTGGATAACACTCCAGTTAGATGAATTTGCATCGTATGTTTTTTGTAGATAGCTGGTAATAAAAGGCAACCCTTTTTCATTGCCGGGCTGGCTCATGCCAATAACTGAAGAACAGACCAAAAAAAGTGTGAGAGCAACTTGAATGAAAGAATTTCCGGCTTTTATAAAGAAGTGCCTGTTCATAAATATTTATTGAACGGTTACGAAATACAACGCGTGTATTTTCAGTTGGCACAGCAATAATTTTTCACAGAATAAATCGCAGTATTCGAAAAAAGGATTTAGTAAATATATAAAAAATTTAAAGGAAAAAAATTATTCCTTCGGGTGGTACATTTCCGGAAAAAAGTGTCAATGGTTCGCACTAAAGGATCCCCTACCATTTACCAGGCAGTAAACGAACTTTTATTCAGGATTTCTATTTTCAAAACAACTTTACCGGATTCCTCTTTTATACCTGTTTTGAAATAAACCAATATTGTACCCGGCACGAATAACCGGGCTTAAACGTCCATATTGATCCTGGTAGGGTGAATTCGGATCACCGGAGATATCCCACATTACTGATAAATAATAATAACTATTGCCACCGGCTTCCCTGCCGCCTGCATAACCCGCTCCCACCAAAAAACTGTTTGCCTCAAGGCGGTATTTGGTGGCCGGTGTGCCATTTACATTCGGTATTTCTTTGATGTGCATGGAATTGTGTTCGTATTGAGCAGTTGCAAAAAGAAAATTTACAGGAAACAGTCTTATAAACGCACCCGGGCCATAAGTCGTCTGTCTTATCTTAAAACCAGTATAATCTTTTTGTGATAGATAATTCAGGTTGAAATTAATACCTGCATCAAGCCAGCGGGTAACGCTGTAGCCCAATTGTGGTGTGATACCGAGCATCGTGCTTCCGGTAGCGAAACCAATGTTGGCACTTCCGCCGGTAAATAATTTTTCTTTTTGAAACTTACTGCTTTTTTCTTTTGGTGGTTGCTCCTTTAGTTGCGCATTAACCTGCAAATAAACGGGCATTAATAAAAGAACGATTACTTTCTTCATAGCTAAATATTTTATGGGCTGCGCCGGCTGCAGTCGGTAAACGAATTTAAGGGAACGTTTTTCAAATGATTCGTTAATATCGCTAGTAGCAAAAACGGCCATGTTCGTTTGTCTGCGATGCAATTATTTTTTGCAAAGAAAAAAGATTTATTTAGTATTTTGAATCGATGAAAAAAATCCGCCTCCTTCCAATTCTTTTTGTTATCGTGGTTTTGCCGTCGTGTTCAGTTTCGAAAAAGATAAACCGGCCCGCCACAACAGCCATTTTAAATAATGCTGCATTTGTACATGCACATACCGGCATTAGTATTTATGAACCGGCCACCGGCAAATTTTGGTACAATTACCAGGCTGAGAAATATTTTACACCAGCGAGCAATACCAAACTGGCCACCTGCTATGCAGCCATGAAATATTTGGGTGATAGTTTAACCGGGATAAAATACGCGCTTCTTAATGATAGTACTATTATAATAAAAGGAATGGCTGATCCCTCCTTCTTACACAATGATTATTTGAATAACCCGGTTTTTGGTTTTCTAAAAAAATACAAATACATCCAAATAATAAAATCCGATTTTGACGATTACCTTGGTTCTGGTTGGGCCTGGGATGATTATCTCTATGATTATATGGCACAAAGAAGTGCATTTCCGATATATGGAAACACTTTGAAAATTAGCTGGAACAGGGATGGTAGTTTAACCTACATGCCTTCATACTTTAAGGTTAAATCTATTATAAAAGAAAATCTTTCAGATGGATTTGAAGTGATGAAACCATGGGACAGTAACGATTTCACTTTTAAAAACGGAAATGCAAAATTTTGGGAAATTCCTTTTAATCCGTACGATCGCACATTACAGAAGCTTTTGGAAGACACTTTGCATGCAAACGTACAAATCGTTGAAAACTTTAATGGAGATCTGAAGAATGTCATTCATTCGCAACTAACTGATTCTTTATTAAAACCAATGATGCACCGAAGTGATAATTTTTATGCAGAACAAAGTTTGCTGATGGTAAGTGAAAACCTTTTAGGCACCATGAACGACCGGAAAATTATTGATACTTTATTAAAAAGCGATTATAAAGATCTGCCTCAAAAACCGGGATGGGTGGATGGCTCTGGCTTAAGCCGTTACGATCTTTTTTCACCGAAAGATTTTATTTTCATTCTGAACAAAATGAATGATGATTTTGGAATGGACAGGATCAAAAATATTTTACCCACCGGCGGAACAGGCACTATAAGTAATTATTACAAACAGGATAGCGGATATATTTTTGTAAAAACCGGCACACTGAATGGCGTGGTTGCCTTGAGCGGATTTTTATACACCAGGAAAAATAAGTTGCTCATTTTTTCTGTTTTGGTAAATAATCATCGCAGCTCAGCAACTGATATCCGCAAGGGGATTGAAAGTTTTTTGCAAAAAATAAGAGATAATTTTTAGCAACTGCAACGTTCCATTTCTCGTTTTTTGCCCGCTACATTTTATTTCGTACATTTAATCGACTGCAGTTTCTTAATTGACTGACGGCAATTCCAATCTGTTATTGAAAGAACTTCTAAAAAATTTATTGTATGAATTCTTCTGTTTATATCGCCATCGGGTTTATTGTCTTTATTGTTCTTATGGCAGCCGGCATTTCGTGGCTCAACGGGTATAATAAAAAGAAAGAAAAGAAAAAACAACTAAAAAGATTTAATGATTTTGTAATCAACAACAATCTGACAATCGATAATAAGCAGCGCTTTAATAAAAATATCATCGGGATTGACAGGTTGAATTTTGTTGTTGTTTTTTTGAATAACAAGACAAAGAAATTTCTGCTGGTACGGCTAAAAGACCTTGCCGATTGCCGCCTGATAAAAGAAAGAAATAAAAACTCGGGGCATATAAACCGTATTTATTTAAAATGTATTTTCAGGCATAAGGAAAAGGAAGAAGTGATACTGCCTTTTTATAATGAATTGAACGATGACGTTTATATGATGATGATACTTTCCAAACGAGCTGCTTACTGGGCAAAAAGGATCAATATTTTCAGGGAAACTGCCAGGCTCAAGAACAGGCATCTTGTAAATGCCTGACGGTTCTGTTTTGCCCGTGCAGTAAACAAACAAATTCCCGTAATTTCTTTTTTATCTTTGGTTAGAAGTAAATTTGCCATACTGAAACCCCTTTATTTTAAACTTATTTTGGTGAAGAAAGGATTTCTTTTAACCGTCACCCTAATCACGACATTATTCGCTTTTGCACAACAAAAGTATACAATCAGTGGAACCATCCGCGATCAAAGGACTGGTGAAACCCTAATAGGTGCTACAGTTGTTTTGGCAGGAAATGACACCTATAGCGTGGTGAGTAATGCATATGGATTTTATTCCATTACAGCACCGCGAAATGATTACGCGCTTCTTGCTACTTTTTCAGGATATCAAAACGACACTTTAAAAATTTTGCTTACAAAAGATAAGGTTCAGGAAATCGAACTGGTACCACAGGCGACCCAATTACAGGAAGTGGTGATCAGCTCAAAGAAAAATGACATCACTCAAACGCTGCCAGGTGTGCAAAAGATCTCTATGAATGAAATCAAAAGTGTTCCTGTTTTGTTTGGAGAAAAAGATGTTTTAAAAACCATCCAGTTACTTCCGGGAGTTAAATCAGCCGGCGAAGGCTCTTCCGGTTTTTTTGTACGTGGCGGAGCCGCCGATCAAAACCTGATCTTACTGGACGAAGCTACCGTTTATAATGCTTCACATCTTTTGGGGTTTTTTTCCACTTTTAATTCTGACGCTATTAAAGATGTTACGCTTTACAAGGGTGATATGCCTGCACAATACGGAGGGCGGTTGTCCTCGTTATTAGACATAAGAATGAATGACGGCAATGATAAAGAATACAGGGTAAGTGGAGGCCTGGGTCTTATTTCATCACGTTTGAATTTTGAAGGCCCGATAGTAAAAAATAAAGGCTCTTTCATGTTGAGTGGGCGAAGAACGTATGCCGATTTATTCTTAAAACTTTCCCATGATAGTGATGTGAACCAGAGCATCCTTTATTTTTACGATCTTAATGCCAAAGCAAACTACCAGTTCAACGAAAACAACAGGGTTTATCTATCAGGATATTTCGGTAAAGATGATTTGGGTTATGGGCACCAGTTTGGCATTCAATGGGGCAATAGTACGGCTACACTAAGATGGAATCATATTTTTAATAACAAATTATTTTCCAATACTTCTTTTATTTACAGCAATTACAATTACAACATAAGTATAAATCAAACCACCAATAAACTCTTCATTCTGTCGCAAATAAAAGATTTGAGTGTGAAAGAAGATCTTCAATATTACGCAGGCAGCAAAAACAAGATGAATTTCGGTTTTACAGGCACCCGCCATATTTTTACCCCCGGTAATTTTAAAACTTCAGCAAGCTCTTCATATAATTCATTAATACTTCCTGACAAATATGCCTTTGATGCAGCAGTCTATGTTGCCGACGAATGGAGTGTAAACGAAAAGCTTAAAATCAATTCCGGGTTGCGGATTTCTGCTTTTGCTATGGTGGGCCCCGGGGATTTTTACACCTATGATAGCAGCGGTAATATTAAGAATACACAAACCTATGCTTCTGGAAAAATTGTGAAATCCTATTTCAATGCGCAGCCGAGATTTGCTGCCACTTTGCTATTGAATGATTTTAGTTCGGTTAAGGCATCATACTCCAGGAATGTTCAAAATCTTCATCTGCTTTCTAATTCAACAGGCAGCAATCCTACCGATCTGTGGATACCCAGCAGCAACAACGTAAAGCCTGAAATTGCGGACCAACTATCGGCGGGATATTATCGCAATTTTGGTAACCGGTTCGCTTTCTCGGCAGAAGTATATTACAAAAGTTTGCAAAACCAGATTGATTATAAAAACGGGGCGTTGTTAGTTGCCAATCAACTGGTGGAATCGCAACTGGTGTTTGGCAAGGGACGTGCTTACGGGCTGGAAGTATATCTAAAGAAAAAATACGGCAAATTAAATGGCTGGATAAGCTATACACTTTCACGCACCGAACGCAGGATAGTCGGCGTAAATGACAATAAATGGTATCCTGCCACGCAGGATCAAACACATAATCTTGCCATTGTAGCCATTTACCAGCTTAATAAAAAATGGACGTTTTCTTCAGATTTTGTTTTCAATACCGGAAATGCAGTAACGTGGCCATCGGGGAAATACGACGTTAACGGAACTACCGTATTTTACTATACAGAACGCAACGGGTATCGTATGCCACCAAATCACCGGCTTGACGTCAGCGCCACCCTGCAGGGGATGAAAAGAAAAAAGTTTGAGGGAAGCTGGACATTTTCTGTGTACAATGTGTATGGAAGAGAAAATCCCTATTTCGTGCAATTCCAGGATGATCCTGGCAATCCCCAAAAAACGCAGGCAGTGCAATATTCATTATTCAGATGGGTTCCATCGGTTACTTATAATTTTAAATTTTAAGACGATGCGAATCAAACGAATCTATTTCCCGGCTTTATTCATTTTTTCCCTGTTGGGTTGTAAAAAAGTGATTAACGTAAACCTTAAAAAAGCTGAGTCGCAAATGGTGATTTATGGCGAGGTCAATAATCTTGAAGGCCCTTACAAAGTAACCGTTTCAAAATCGGTAAATTTTACTTCGGATAATGTTTTTCCACCGGTTACAGGTGCCCTCGTTACTATCGCCGGAAATGGTGTTGTTGATACACTTAAAGAAAATGATCCGGGAACTTACCTTACCCAAAAGATTAAAGGCAAACCGGGTGAACGTTACACTTTAAAAGTGGCCGTAAATGGAAAAATTTACATAGCTACTTCTCAAATGCCTAAACCCGTTAGGCTTGATTCGCTGTCGTTTGTACTGGGCCGAAGTAACAATATTTACCCGATAGCAAATTTTCAGGATCCTTCCGGTGTAGATAATTATTACCAGTTTATTGAATTTATCAATGGCAAAAGGTTGGGGAATGGCAGGGGCGTGTCAGTTTTTGATGACCGTCTTTCTGATGGAAGATACATTACGCGAACCTTGTACGACGACAGCTCAGTGGTGAAGGCTGGTGTCGTTTTAAAAGTGCAAATGAATTGCGTTGATAAGGCAGTTTTTACCTATTTGAACGAACTGCTTCAAATCTCCGGGAACGGAAGTTTTTCAAGCCCTGCTCCTGCCAACCCTGAAAGCAATATCAGCGGTGGAGTATTAGGATATTTCAGTGCAAATACAGTAAGCACAAAGATTGTAGAAATACATTAGCAGTAAACAAAGTTTCAGGTCGGATTTTTATTTTGATTAAAATAAAAAAAGGAGTAAGATATTATTCCTACTCCTTTTTTATATAAAAATTATAATTCACCTGTTACTCTTCTTCATCGAAAGCCATCGCTTCCTTTGTAGTCATCAGCAATTCATATTCTTCTTTGCTACCTACGATCATGTTCTCAAATTCTCTCAAACCTGTACCTGCAGGTATCGGATGACCGGTAATTACATTTTCTTTCAGGCCAAGCATGGTATCTGTTTTTCCTTGTATAGCGGCAGATGACAATACTTTGGTTGTTTCCTGGAAGGATGCTGCGGAAATCCAGCTTTGAGTGCCAAGTGACGCTTTTGTAATACCCAGCAACAACGGTGAAGAAGTGGCAGGATGAGCATCACGGAATTCAACCAGCTTTTTATCCGCACGGCGAAGAATAGAATTTTCTTCTCTTACTTCTCTTAAAGTAACGATCTTTCCCGGACGCATTTTAGTGCTTTCACCTGAATCGGTAACCACCTTCTTATCAAAAATCCAATCATTCTCAATATTAAAGTCATGCCTGTCTTCCGTATCCCCCTCAAGGAATTTGGTATCGCCTGCATCCTCAATGGTTACTTTACGCATCATCTGGCGCACGATTACTTCGATGTGTTTATCATTGATTTTTACACCTTGTAAACGGTACACTTCCTGTATTTCATTAACCACATATTCCTGAACGGCAAATGGTCCTTTGATGGAAAGTATATCAGCTGGCGCTATTTGTCCGTCAGACAATGCAACACCGGCTTTAATGAAGTCGCCTTCCTGTGCCAGGATTTGCCTTGTAAGAGGAACAAGATATTTCTTAATTACACCATCTCTTGCTTCAACGATAATCTCGCGGTTACCACGTTTGATATTTCCGAATGAAACCACACCGTCAATTTCAGAAACTACAGCAGGGTTGCCGGGGTTTCTTGCCTCGAACAATTCGGTTACACGTGGCAAACCACCGGTGATGTCCCGCAGTTTTCCTAATACACGAGGTATCTTAACCACTACCTGTCCTGCTTTCACATTTTCGCCTTCTTCCATCGTAATATGTGAACCGGCAGGAAGGTTATATCCTTTTGAATCTTTCTTGCCTTCAATGATCATTGAAGGAATACGTGTTTTATCTTTTGTTTCAATAACTACTTTTTCCCTGTGCCCGGTTTGTTCGTCCGCCTCTTCACGATAAGTAACACCTTCTACAATGTTTTCAAACTTAAGAACCCCGTCAATTTCAGAAACAATTACATTATTAAACGGATCCCATGTACAGATCACATCGCCCTTGCTCACTTTTTGCCCGTCTTTCACGTTCAATGTAGAACCGTAAGGAACGTTATTGTTTATTAGTAAACGGTCATTCTTAACATCCATAATTCTTACCTCACCCGTACGACCGATAACTACTTTTATTTTATCGCCAGCATTATTTAACGCTTCAACAGTACGCAGACCGTCAAATTGTACCGTTCCGTCAAACTTGGCTATTAAGGTTGATTCTACAGAAGCAGAACCAGCCACACCACCCACGTGGAAAGTACGAAGAGTAAGCTGTGTTCCCGGTTCACCGATTGATTGAGCAGCAATAATTCCTACTGCATCGCCTCTTTGAGCGGTGTAACCCGATGCAAGGTTTTTACCATAACATCTTACACAAACTCCGCGGCGACTTTCGCAGGTAAGGACCGAACGGATCTCCATGCTTTCAACTCCCGCTTCTGTAATAGCAGTTGCCACATCTTCATTGATGATGGTACCGGCCTCAACTAAAATTTCATCAGTCAAAGGGTCGTATACGTTATGGAGAGAGGTTCTTCCCAATATCCTGTCATACAAAGGCTCGATAATATCTTCGTTATCTTTCAAAGCTGAAACGGTGATACCTCTTAACGTTCCGCAATCTTCTTCATTGATCACAACATCCTGCGCCACATCCACCAGCCTTCTTGTAAGATAACCGGCATCAGCAGTTTTCAATGCAGTATCTGCAAGACCTTTACGGGCACCATGTGTAGAAATAAAGTATTCCAATACATTCAGTCCGTCTTTAAAGTTGGAAAGAATCGGGTTTTCAATAATTTCGCTTCCTGTACTTCCTGATTTACGCGGTTTTGCCATCAATCCCCTGATTCCTGCCAACTGCTTGATCTGTTGCTTGGAACCACGCGCACCCGAATCCAGCATCATGTACACTGAATTAAATCCTTGCTTATCTGCTGCCAGCTCCTGGATCAACGTTTCTGTAAGGCGCGTATCCACACGGCTCCAGATATCAATGATACCATTGTATCTTTCATTATTGGTAATTAAACCAGCGTTGTAGTTGTCCCAAACTTCTTCAACCTCGCCGGAAGCATTTTCGATCATTGACACCTTTGTCTCAGGAATGATCAAATCGTTAATATTAAACGATAAACCTCCTTGAAAAGCCATACGGAAACCTAACTGCTTAATATCATCAAGAAATTTAGCGGTGGTTGGAATGTTGGTCCATTTAATAATATCACCGATGATTTCACGCAATGATTTCTTTGTTAGTAAAGCATTGATGAAGCCTGCACTTTTTGGAACATGCTGGTTAAAGATCACGCGGCCAACTGTTGTATCTACAAGTTTGTTGGTAAGTGAACCATCATTATTCCGGATATTCACTTTTACTTTGATACCTGCATGAAGATCTATTTTACGCTCGTTATAGGCGATGATTACTTCTTCAGGAGAATAAAAAGTTTTTCCTTCTCCTTTTACCGGCGCTTCTTCAGTTGATTTTTTGCCCTTTGTTATATAGTACAATCCCAAAACCATGTCCTGTGAAGGAAGGGTGATAGGCGTACCGTTTTGAGGATTCAAAATGTTATGCGAAGAAAGCATCAGCATTTGAGCTTCCAAAATTGCAGCACTACTCAAAGGAACGTGGACGGCCATCTGGTCACCATCGAAATCCGCGTTGAACGCTGTGGTTACCAAAGGATGAAGCTGGATCGCTTTTCCTTCAATCAGTTTAGGCTGAAATGCCTGGATAGACAAACGGTGCAATGTCGGGGCACGATTGAGCATGATCGGATGTCCCTTCAAAATATTTTCAAGAATATCCCAGATGATCGCTTCTTTCTTATCAACTAATTTTCTTGCACTTTTTACTGTTTTTACTATTCCTCTTTCGATGAGTTTGCGAATAATGAATGGCTTAAATAATTCAGCGGCCATATCTTTTGGCAAACCACATTCGTGCATTTTTAATTCCGGGCCTACAACGATAACAGAACGGCCTGAGTAATCAACACGTTTACCCAAAAGGTTTTGACGGAAACGTCCTTGTTTACCTTTCAATACATCACTCAATGATTTCAATGCACGTCCACCTTCTGCCTTTACTGCATTTGATTTACGTGAATTATCGAAGAGAGAATCTATTGCTTCCTGCAGCATACGTTTCTCATTTCTGAGGATAACTTCAGGCGCTTTAATTTCCAATAATCTTTTTAAACGGTTGTTACGAATAATAACACGACGATATAAATCATTCAAATCTGAAGATGCAAAACGTCCGCCATCCAATGGAACCAAAGGACGAAGTTCCGGTGGAATTACCGGGATATATTGCATCACCATCCACTCAGGACGGTTATTAATTCTTGTATTCGCATCACGGAAACCTTCTACAACGCTTAGGCGTTTCAAAGCATCTGCTTTACGCTGTTGAGACGTTTCGTTGGCAGCGGAGTTACGAAGGTCAAATGATAACTGGTCAAGGTCAATTCTTTGCAGCATATCATGCACCGCTTCTGCACCCATCTTTGCAATGAATTTATCAGGATCCTCATCGGGCAACATTTGGTTGTCCTTAGGCAGCGTGTCCAGTATATCAAGGTATTCTTCTTCCGTCAGCAAATCACCATAACTCTGGCCTTTGTCCGCCCTTATACCTGATTGAATTACCACATATCTTTCATAATAAACAATGGTCTCTAATTTTTTAGAGCTCATCCCCAGCAGGTAACCAATTTTATTCGGCAATGATTTGAAGTACCAGATATGAACCACGGGAACCACCAGTTTGATGTGTCCCATTCTTTCACGACGCACTTTCTTTTCTGTAACCTCTACACCACAGCGGTCGCAAACGATTCCTTTGTATCGGATACGCTTATATTTTCCGCAGGCACATTCATAATCTTTTACAGGGCCGAAAATCCTTTCGCAGAACAAACCGTCTCTTTCAGGCTTGTAAGTACGATAGTTAATGGTTTCAGGCTTTAAAACTTCACCATAGCTTCTTTCAAGAATGGAATCAGGAGAAGTAAGACCGATGGTAATTTGAGAAAACGTTGGACGTGGACGATTTTCCTTTCTTTGCATATATTTTTAAGCTTTGAGCTTTGAGCCCCGCTGAGGAGCTAAAAGCGAAATTTTAATTATTTGTTGGTTTACTGCCAAAACTGAACCGCGGCAACCAATTATTCAAACTGAAGGTCTAATCCCAAACCTCTCAGTTCATGAACCAATACATTGAATGATTCAGGAACACCAGGTCTTGGAATATTATCTCCTTTTACGATTGCCTCATAGGTTTTAGCTCTTCCGATAATATCATCAGATTTTAAGGTGAGTAATTCCTGCAGTATGTTTGATGCGCCATAAGCTTCCAATGCCCAAACTTCCATTTCACCAAATCTTTGTCCACCGAATTGAGCTTTACCACCCAAAGGTTGTTGTGTGATCAAACTGTATGGCCCGATTGAACGTGCATGCATTTTGTCATCAACCATGTGGTGCAACTTAATGATGTAGATAATTCCTACGGTAGCTTTTTGGTCAAAGCGCTCGCCGGTTTCGCCATCATATAAATAAGTGTGGCCAAATGTTGGGAGATTTGCTTTTTCTATTTCCTGTGCAATCTCGTCAACTGAAGCTCCGTCAAAAATCGGGGTACCGTAGGTTTTTCCTAATTTTTCACCAGCCCATCCAAGAACAGTTTCATATATCTGTCCAAGGTTCATACGACTTGGTACACCCAACGGATTCAATACGATATCCACAGGAGTTCCATCTTCAAGGAACGGCATATCTTCCTGCCTTACAATCTTTGCAACGATACCTTTATTTCCGTGGCGACCAGCCATCTTATCTCCCACTTTCAACTTACGTTTCACACCGAGATAAACTTTAGCCAGTTTCAATACACCAGCAGGCAATTCATCACCGATAGAAATATTGAATTTTTCACGCTTGAATCTTCCTAACTCTTCGTTGTATTTGATATTGTAATTGTGCAATAAAACGTTGATGTGATCATCAGTTTTTGTATCACCTGTCCAACCCAGCGGATTTACATTTTGGTAGTCGATATTACCCAGGTTTTTCTGGGTGAACTTAGCGCCTTTACCAATCAGCATTTCGCCAAAGTTGTTGCTTACACCGGCAGATGTTTTATCTTTTAACAAAGTGAGAAGCTTGCTGACCAAAAGTTCCAGCAGATCAGCGTCATTTTTCTCATGAGTTCTGTCTATTTTTTCTAAAATGGTCTTTTCCTTTACTTTACCATTTTTATCTTTTTTAGCGCGCTGGAATAATTTTTTATCAATCACCACACCTTCAGTTCCACTTGGTGCTTTTAAAGAAGCATCTTTTGCATCTCCGGCTTTATCACCAAAAATCGCGCGTAACAATTTCTCTTCAGGAGTAGGATCACTTTCACCTTTTGGAGTGATTTTACCGATAATAATATCACCTTCTTTTACGTGAGCACCTACACGGATCACACCATTCTGGTCAAGATCTTTGGTAGCTTCCTCACTGATGTTTGGAATATCAGGTGTTAATTCCTCTTCACCCAATTTGGTATCACGAACTTCAAGTTCAAACTCATCAATATGAATAGAAGTAAACAAATCTTCTTTTACCACTTTTTCACTAATCACAATCGCATCCTCAAAGTTGTATCCTTTCCACGGCATGAAAGCCACTTTAAGGTTACGGCCCAATGCCAGTTCACCGTCTTTGGTAGCATACCCTTCTGTTAAGAAATCACCCGCTTTCACTACCTGTCCTTTTTTAACCGCAGGGCGAAGATTGATACAAGTACTTTGGTTGGTCTTAATAAACTTGGTTAATCTATAAACGATGAGGTCATTTTCAAAACTTACAATCTTTTGAGAATGGCTGCGATTGTAACGAACATGAATTTCGTTAGCATCCACATATTCAACTACTCCATCACCATCTGCATGAATCTGGATCCTGGCGTCCCTTGCTGCTTTTCCTTCCAGGCCTGTTCCAACAATTGGAGCTTCCGGAAGAATCAAAGGAACTGCCTGCCGCTGCATGTTTGAACCCATCAGGGCACGGTTGGCATCATCATGCTCAAGGAATGGAATCAGGGAAGCACTCAAACCAACAATCTGGTTGGGAGCCACATCCATATATTCCACCTCTCCTTTATCCAAAATCGGGAAATCACCGGTTTCACGGGATTTCACTTTGTCATAAACGAAATTAGAATGATCATCCAGAGGCGCATTTGCCTGTGCGATCTTTGCAGAGTCTTCTTCTTCCGCACTAAGGAAAAACACTTTTTTCATATCCACATGCCCGTCATGCACTTTACGATATGGCGTTTCAATAAAGCCCATTTCGTTGATCTTCGCATGTACACAAAGTGTAGAGATCAAACCAATGTTTGGTCCTTCAGGTGTTTCAATTGTACAAAGACGACCGTAGTGAGAATAATGAACGTCACGAACTTCAAAACCTGCACGCTCCCTGCTCAAACCACCGGGCCCGAGGGCTGAAATACGACGTTTATGTGTAATCTCACTCAAAGGATTTGTCTGATCAAGGAACTGAGACAACTGAGAAGTTCCGAAGAAGGAATTGATAACAGAAGAAAGTGTTCTTGCATTGATCAGGTCAACCGGGGTAAATACTTCGTTATCCCTCACGTTCATTCTTTCACGAATGGTACGCGCCATACGCGCCAAACCAACACCAAACTGGGCATATAATTGTTCGCCCACAGTACGTACACGACGATTGCTTAAATGATCAATATCATCGATTTCACTTTTTGCATTGGTCAATAAAACCAAATACTTAATGATAGAGATGATATCTTCTTTGGTCAATACTTTTTTAGTGATCGGGTAATCCAAACCAAGTTTCCTGTTGATCTTATAACGACCAACTTCTCCAAGGTCGTAACGCTTGTCACTAAAGAATAATTTATCAATAATACCTCTTGCAGTTTCATCATCAGGCGCATCGGCACCGCGCAACTGGCGGTAAATATGCTGCACAGCCTCGATTTCACTGTTAGAAGTATCTTTATTTAAAGTGTTATAAATGATAGCATAATCACCACTCACTTCTTCACGCTGAATAAATACGCTTTTTACATCCAGCTCTATGATCATGTCGATATTATCTTCGTCAAGAATCGTATCTCTTTCAAGAACGATCTCATTTCTTTCCAAACTAACTACTTCTCCGGTATCTTCATCCACGAAATCTTCAACCCAACTACGCAAAACTCTTGCGGCAAGTCTTTTTCCTAAATTAGCATGTAAAGTTTTTTTATCGGCTTTTACTTCTACTGCCATTCCGAAAAGTTCGAGAATGTCTTTATCGGTTTCATAACCGATAGAACGAAGCAACGTAGTAACAGGGAATTTTTTCTTACGGTCGATATATGCATACATTACATTATTAATGTCTGTAGCAAATTCCATCCAGGCACCTTTAAAAGGAATAACCCTTGCAGAGTAAATCTTGGTTCCGTTTGGATGCGTACTTTGTCCAAAAAACACACCCGGAGAACGATGAAGCTGAGAAACTACTACACGCTCAGCGCCGTTAATTACAAAAGTACCGCGGGGAGTCATGTAAGGAATGTTTCCCAAAAATACGTCCTGGACGATTGTCTGGAAATCTACGTGCTCCTCATCATTACAACTAAGGCGAAGTTTGGCCTTTAAAGGAACTGCATAAGTCAATCCTCTTTCTATACATTCTTCAATGGTATAACGGGGAGGATCCACGAAGTAATCCAGGAATTCCAGCATGAAAATATTACGTGTATCGTTAATAGGAAAATTTTCCTTAAATACACGGAACAGCCCTTCAACGTTACGTTTATCGGGTGTGGTTTCTAACTGGAAGAAGTCTTTAAAGGACTGAATCTGGATTCCTAATAGGTCTGGTGTTTCCGCCAAATGTTCAATTTTTCCAAAACTGATTCTTTGTGCTGGAGCTACTTTTGTTGAAGGCATATTTTAATTAAAATATTTTAAAATGAGAGAGTCCTCTAACCGGCTTTTTATATTAAATTGTACACGTACCGAAATTTAAAGGATTGCAAAAGTAAACATTTTTTTGAAATTGAATAAATCTTTATGAAACCTTAACCATTCTTTTTAACATTTCAAAAAATAATTTACTCCCCTTGGCAAATGCTAAACACTTCTGAAATTACCGGCCGCTTTTCAATAGTTTAGTAAAAATTGATTGCTAAATTTTATAATGGATGATTATGCATTAATTTTGCATCCACTTAAATAACCATTTAAAAATAAAAACATGAAAAAATTATTTTTTGTACCTGCAGTAGCAGCGATGTTTTTCCTTGCCTCTTGTGGCGGAAATAATTCGAACGACGAAAGTACTACAGCTACAGAGGACACCACAACCGCTACCACCGCTACAGAAGCACCGGGCGCAGACATTCCGGGAATTGATACTGTTTCAGTTACTGATCACATCAACCTTACCGGTAGCGACGATATGAAATATGACAAAACGCTTTTTAAAGTAAAAGCGGGACAACAAGTGACTTTAGATTTTAAAAATGTAGGTAAACTACCTGCAGCAGCTATGTCTCATAACGTAGTTATATTACAACAAGGCACTGATGTACAGAAATTTGGAGAAGCAGCCGTTCCTGCTGCCGCAACAGCTCACATTCCTCCATCAATGACTGATGATGTAATAGCTCATACAAAATTATTAGGGCCAGGCGAAAGCGACCAGATCACTTTTACACTTCCTGATCCGGGTGTTTATGATTTCATTTGCTCTTTCCCGGGCCATTTCGGCACCATGAACGGGAAGATCGTAGCAGAACCATAAACGATTAAATATTGTTATAAAAAGCAGTCACGAAAATGGCTGCTTTTTTTTTGCATAGTAAACGAAGAAATTTTGAAGATTTTTATTTTTCCGCCGTACAACCCCTGTCTTATCATTCTTTCCAGTAAACAAATAAATTCCTCAATTTTTTAATTTGAGCAAATAAAATTTCGTCAAAAATACCCGAATGGCTGTCAAACAATAAAGCCATTCAACAATAAAACAAGTTAACAATCGAATAATCCTGGCTAAGGCGCCAAAGAAATTCTTACCTGAACGCCTGCTCTTGTATCAATCGTTGGTGCAGAAGAAGAAACATAAGGATTTACTCGTCGCTGATCAAAATACAGCTTCACATTAATGCGGTTGCTAATGTAATAATCCAATGTTGGGCTTATACTAATTTCTTTACTTCCATTGGTGGCAAATGCACTGTTCTGGTCAAGGATGCTGTTGGAACTTACATTGTTCCTGATACTGAAAGAGAGGTTGAAATTGATTTCGTTATCAAGCTGTTTGGTATCTTTTTTTGAAAACGGAACTTTGAAAGGCAGTTTCAATCCCCGTTTGCGGAACCCCGCTCCTAATGTGATTTCGTTAGAACGTACTTCACTAAGCTGGTAATCGATCAGGCTTAGGCTTAACTGACGCTGCTTCATATAACTGAACTTAAGGCTTAGCTGGTTGGTAAAAGTCATGTCAATACCAAATAATGGCGCAAATTGTTCCTGTATCGTAATATTAGGAACCAGGAAGAACGGAATGTAATTGCTGCTGCCGCCGGTAGTATCAATAAATGAAGGGTAACCATAATGTGATACATCCCTGTAATACAAAGCGGAAGTAAAATTGTTCATCCCCAGGCTGGCATTATAAGCATGGGTCAACGAGAAATTAGAAAAAATCTTGTCCAAACCGGGAATTCTGCTTAGTCCATTATAAGAGATACTCCAATTGGGCTTGGGTAATATGCCGCTGAACGGATTGGATTTAATATTTTGATTTTGCTGTTTAATGAGCGCCACTTTTGTAGGATCCTGCCCCGTATACGCAGCGATAAATGCCGGTACCAGCACATCAACCGAGTACCTGCCGTATCCCAGTGCATATCCATCAGCTCCTGTAGGATTTCCCTGCAGTTTGTTATACGTGTTCAGCTTGCCCAACCGTTGTGAAAGTATTTTTCTATAATCCTGGAATTTCAGGAAAGTCTGGGAAATACGATTCGGATCGTATTTGCCAAAAAGGGTGTTAAATGAAATATAGGTAACATTAAAGCCGCCATTTACATAAGGGCTTAAATGAGAAAAATGATCGCCCGTACCGGTCGTATCTTTAAAGGTTTCAGAATAATTTTTCGTAAAAGTTTTACTAAGGTTCAAATCAATCGTAAAATCCCTTACCGGTTCAAGTTGTGCCGAAACGGTAATTTTCTGATTAAAATTTTGAACAAATAAGTCGTTAAAATTAGAATCTCTTGTTATTAAGCCACGCCTGGCCGCATCATTAAGCCAATTACTGTCCGGCTGCTTTCCAAGAATAAAACCAAATCCCGGCGCCATGCTTTTAAAATCCTGCCCAAGCATTTTCGTACTATCTGTGTAACCAGGCAACCTTGTATTGCCTATTTCGGAAACAGAAGCATTTGCCGACTTTACACTTGTAAGTAATTTGCCCAGAATTCGTAACACACCGGTTACCTGGGGAAGATCTTGTGCTGCAGGCTTTGCGGATGAAACGTTTGGTCTTTTTCCCCCTGTCGTATCCGTTGATGGCTGCCTTGGCTGCAGGGGCTGATCCAGAGCTTTTAACCATTTGGATTTGCTGTACAGTCTTAAAAAATCAAGCTGCAGGGTAGCATTCTCCTGTTGGCCGTTTTCTAAAAAATTACCCAGGTTTACCGCCAGCCGGGAAGCGCCTATCCAATTATAAGTAGCCGTATAATCCAAATGCAAATTCATCCAATCGGTAAGAGGAAATTTAGACAGGGGCGCATTATATGAAAAATTTATTGTCTGGTTATACACGGTATTTCTGCCCCCAGAAAAAAAGTTTTGTTTGACTGTATCCTTTTTGGCTCTTGTATCCAGGCGACCGGCGGGCTCGTCAATCACGGCATTATTCAGGGCCGAATAATCAAGCGTTAGAGAATGCGTGAGCTCCCAACGCAATATATAATTCCTGTTAAAAGTAAAATATTTATCAAAAGTTTCAGGAGTTTGAAACTTACTCTCACCAATGCTTCGTGGTTTTAAGACCGCAAACTGCCTGAACACATCTGCCTTAAAAGTTAATTGAGAAGGCACCGGGTTAATATTAAAATCTTTAATGAGATCAAACCAATGAGTTTTCGACTTGCCGAATAGTTTTTTAAATGGAGAGATGAACTTTGGCTGGGGCATAAAATTGTAACCAAGGCTTCCCTGCTGCTTTGTTACATTGTTATATTCAATCAGTGGATTGTGGGCTTCAGTTTTTGTGTAGGTATAACTCAAATCCACATTTTCAATGTCCCACAATTGTGGTTTTTTATTGCCGGTCCGGTTTTTATGCACATTGGTAAAGCTGATCGTTTTAATTGAAGCGAACTCCAGCGCGTTATTTCTTATTGAATCTTTTGCCCCTTTAGTAGGAGCATCCTTTATTTTTTGCTTTAAAGTGATGTCTTTATCAAAAGGATCATATTGGGGGGCGCTGGTAGAAGTGGTAATACTGGCATAAACCGGAATTGACATGGCAGCACTTTTAGGCAAAAGTTTTCCCAACTCAAGGTTAGCTGCCGCATCAAACTGAACAAAATTATCTTTGAACCGATCACTGATGCCCTGTTCCAGGGTACCAAAGCCGTTACTATGCGTATTGGCAGAAACTGAAATTGTTCCAAGGTCAGAAAGATTGGCGTCTACCCTTCCTAATGAGGCCCAGCCGCCTTTTTCATCCATAGATGACAAACGAAGTTCATTGAACCATAACTCTCCACAGGCTGAAACAGCGTTGGTGTTTTCAACACCCATTAAAATGCCCCCCACTTCCGCAAGGTTGGGGTTTCCCATTATGGAATAAGTTTGTCCATTCGCCTCTGCCCGGGAATATAAAACGTTGATCGGGGAATTGGATAGATTCCGTTTGGTTTTGATATCCGTGAGCGCAGAGAGATCAAGATCGAGATTATTGCTTTGTATCCATAAACTATCGTTATAAGCCTGCGAGTTCGGATCGAGACCTGTGTTGAGAGGGGTAAGTTTTAACGGAATCCTTATTTCATAATAGTTATTTATAAAATCGCTTCCGATCCTTATCACAGCAGTAAGATCATTATTATTTAAAGTAGTGCTTTGGTTTCTTTCTGCATGGATGTACATCTGCAGTTTTTTAAACTGCCTCAGGTCTTTATTTACAAAAGTTTGAAAAACCGCTTTGCCGTCATTTTTAGCCAAATTGCAAAACTGTAAAGTAAGCGATTGCTCATTTTGCAAAAGGTTTACACCATTGTTGCTCAATGTCTGCACACGTTGAATATCGCTTGGTGTACGATAAGGCAGCGGGGATCTTTTGTCATTTTCCTCGATATTTACAGCGCCCACATTAAAATCATTTTCAGTAGCCGGGGAATAATTTCCTGAAGAATCCAGTTTATACTGAAATTTTCTCCATGTATTTCTTACAAGGCTCAAAGTTCCGAAGCGCACGGTAACACTATCCTGAAAATCTGTTAAGAACATCCTTATAAAACGGATGGATTTGAAATCGGGAATATTTCCAACTTTTTTATTGTAAGAATCAATGGGTATCCTCAATTGGTACCATGTTTCATTCCTGGTACTACCATCAACCAATTTTGCCGCCACCACTTTTTTATCAATGATATAGTTGTGACCGACATTCATTTCAGTGTCCGTGGGCGGCTTCAGGTCTACGATATATTGAAAGTACTCTTCCGTTTCATTCAAAGTATTGTCGCGGTTGAGGTCTTCCTGGTCCGGGTACAAGGTAGCTGCCGAAGAATATTGAGATTTATTATCCGCGATCGGCGAATTTCCTTGTGGATTATTAAAGTATTTATAACGGGCAAGGATATCCGCACCATCAGCATCTAATGCTGCGCCGCGATAATACTGGTAATTGTCTGAAGACGGGTCCGCAAGTGCATCCTGGTAAACCTTAGAGTTGGTTCCGAAATTGGCCGCAAGTATATCCAGGTAATCGCTTCTTCTGAAAGATCTTTCCGCACTATCCGTTAAGCCATCAAATCCTACATCCTGGTAAGGCCGGTCGGCGGGGTCTGTACTAAATGCATTTGTTACCTGTATAGGATTTCGCGGTACAAGGCCCCAGATTGAAGTGTCAACACGGGCGGGCAAATTAGGAGTTGGCAAGCCATTTTCATAAAATCTTCTTGAATCTTTTAAAACATCTTCTGAAATATTTCCAAGGTCTATATAAAACTGTCCACCCGTGCTGCCGGGATTATTTATAAACGGATCCTGCACCCAGCATTCGATATATTGAATATTAGCCGTTTCAAAATCGGTCTGATCAAGACTGCGCATTAAACCGCCCCACTTTGTTTTTGGATTTAAAAATTTCCCATTCGCATTAATATCTGATCGTGAAGCGTCGTAATTATAAGGGCCCCTGTCGGATGGATAATAAGAAAGATCAAAGGTTACCAGTTGATTTTGTCCAAAATCCGTCGTTCTCTGGGGGAAAATTTCATCCTGTCTCACCGATCGAACTCTTGGATCAATAAGTAGTTTTGTATTTCCGCGCAGCGGATTGTTTATATTTTTAGGATCCTGTAAAGTCGGTTCGATTTGGTACCAGGCGATACGTGCACGATTTTTCCCATACGCAAGGCTATTCGTTGAATCTGCCTCAGGAAAAAGAAGATTGCCATTTTTATCGGTAGCTCCATGCGGCGTGGACGCCAGCGCCCAGCTTATTGGAGGAAAGCGAAGATCGATATCACTTTTACTGCCTTCAAAATCGTCGATATAAACCACACCGTTGCTTCCTCTGCCTATTTGTGGAGCATGTCCCGGTTTTAAAAAGGCTGCCTCTCCATATGCATTTATCGAAGATGGTGCGGTGGAATTATAGAACGGAAGTTTGTTTAAGATCTTTGTAAGTCTTGGCATGTCTCTTCTGAAACTTCCATCCAATCCATACATGGTATTCCTTATCGGATCTTCTCCATAATCAACTTTTGTAAAAAAAGGCCGTTCACTAAGACGCACCATAGTTCCACCCAATGAAAACTGTTCTTTAGCGGTGTTTTTAAGCATGTAATCCAGCCGGAGGCCCATATAACTTTTTTGCTGTAACCCAAAAGACGCATTGTTCTCATAGTTTACCTGCACGGGAATTCCTGAATTGATAACGGCCTGGTTGATAACTTTTATTGTTCCCAAATCATAGTTGATCGTATAATCAATATTTTCTGTCAGTTGTCTTCCTCCGGCTGTAACAGTAACTGAGCCCGGCGGAATATTATAGCCTATACTAATATCAGAAGTAGAGGTAGTTTTAGCCGTTCCTTCCAAAACAAACCTGTCAAGATTAGGAAACTGTTGCTGGGCAATCGTTTTTATTGAATCATAAAGAGGGTAATATAGGCTGTCAGCCCCGATCGCAGGATTACTAAAAACCTTTGGCGCAAGGGCCCTTCCGAAAGGTTCCAAAACAGGAAAAATAATTCTGCTGTATTGTGACAAAACCGTATAGCCTTCGATATAATCAAATACGCCATCCGGTTGCGGATCATTCTGGCTGTTCAGCCTGTCCAGATTATCAAGTGTTAAAAGTGGCGTACCCTGGTTCAGATCACCAAAAGGCAGGTATCTTTTTGCTCCAAGCCCGGGCTGTTGATACAAAACATTCAATTTAAAATCCTGCCTGTCCAATGAACCATACCCAACGCTGTAAACATTTTTCATCATCAATTGCCAAATAGGAAGTTTGGGTCTTTGAGAGGTTGCTTTCAGCAATTTTAAAAACAAAACCTTCTGATTGCTTGATGAGGAATCGGGGGGTACGTCCTGCGAAAATTCACCTACCTGGTAAATTCTTCCGTTATATGAATATTGAAATGCTACAGCCAACACTTCGTCGGGTTGCAATGGCTGGCTCAATGACAAAAAACCAGCCCTTTTATTATAAATATATTGGGTAGAATCCAGTTTTCTTGCGAACGTTTTTTCAAAATCCTGGACCGGGTTTAATCCCATTGATAGCAACTGGTTGTTAATAAGTGTTGAGTTGCGGCTCCCGGAATTTTTAATTATAGAAGAATATTCACTGTTGGTGTTGTTATCAGGTAAAGTTCCCGTGACAGTAAAATTGTGATAAGGATTCGCCTCACCAAGATCCATTAAGCCTACCACCTCACGTGCATCAGTTGTGGCTCCATTTTTATTGGTTACCCACACTTCAAGCCTCAATATCTGAACCGGCGTAATAACGGCCGGAGCATTACTCATCACTTTATCATAATTTTCCCGGAAATATTGCGCCAATAGAAAGTGCCGGTTTTCTTCATACTCATCGGCCTTTATTTCAAAATGGGTGGCGGTATTTCCACCCTGCAAATTCATCGATTGCCGCTGCGATTTTTGATTGGCCAGCACTCCGGTCACATATAGCTTCCCAAACTGCAACTGGGTTTTTACGCCAAAAAGGGATTGAGCGCCGGGTATAAGATTGCTCCTTAATGGAAACGATACATTTCCCGCTTCAAAGCGTTTTAAAATTTCATCTTCGGTGCCTGTATAGTCGAGTTTTAACTGGTTCGCGAAATCAAAATTGGCGAGGGTATTATAGCTAATCGGAAATTTCATCTTATCGCCAATATTGGCAAGCACATTCAACTGGGCCGCCATATTGAAATCAAAACCTCCGTTCCGCCTTGCTCTTTCCGGCAACGTTGGATTTTTTACATTTTGCCCCTGGTAACCGGCAGTAACGTCAATGTTTCCCTGCGGCTGGATATCTACTTTCCCATTTCCAAAAAGCCTGTTGAATAAATTATCATAAACGCTCAGTTTAGGTTTTATTTGCCCACGATTCAGTATGCTCAGTGTATTAGCCCTTTTTTGAAAATAGCTTATCTCTGCTTTCCTGGCTTCCATCGCCCTGAATTGTTCGGCGGTATAGGTGGCGGGCGTTCTGTAGTAACGATTTCCCACTTTTTCGTAAACCGTATAGGTTTTGGTTATAGGATCGTAAGCTACGGAATCATTGATATTTGGAGGCCTTTGAAAATCATAAATGTTAGGTGTGGCCGAAAGAAAATCGCCTCTTGTGTCATGAATGGGAAAAGGAAGGCTGTCATTGTTATCAATAAGCGTGCTATCCTGCGCGAGGGCATGAGAAGGCCCGACAATAGCTAACACTATTGAAAACACCAGGGAAATTACTAACCACATATAATTTGGCGCTTCTCTCTTTATGACCATTCCGGCAAATTATTTTAGGTAGATTTCTATCAAATGGCTTTTAATGCTTTTTTTATTAAAATTTCGAGGGAATTAATCGACGGTTCGTTCATTATGATTTTTTTGATGGCCTGTTCTGCCACCGGGCGTGAGATCCCTAACGCTATTAATGCATTTAACGCATCCTGGTCGAAAGTATTGCCGATGCTCAAACTTCCTGCAGGTGCTGATGAAATCTTGGAAACCTTGTCTTTCAATTCAAGCACCAGCCGTTCCGCTGTCTTTCTTCCGATTCCTTTTACACCTTCTAACACAGAAGTTTGTTTCATCAGGATCGCATTGCTTATCTCCACCGGCTTCATACCAGACAACATCATCCTCGCAGTTGCTGCACCCACACCCGAAACACTTATCAGCAACACGAACATTTCCTTTTCCGGCAAATCAAAAAAACCATACAAAGTATGCGCATCTTCCTTTATCTGCAAATACGTATACAACTTCCCCTCATTCAAATGCTGTATTTGCGCATAGGTATTCAGGCTTATATTTACTTCATAACCCATCCCGTGAACATCCACATGCACCATCGTGGGATTTTTATAAGTAAATTTTCCTGCAAGGTATGCGATCATAGCTTTTTAAAGAGGGTCAAAAATAAGTAATTCGAACTAATGACGTCGATATTATCAATTAAAAATTATGCTTTCGGCATTGAATACTGCGGATGTTGTATTTTTATCGCCTGAATTAAAATATTTTTTATACAAAATGAGTAATAAAATTTCCGCAGCCATCACGGCTGTAGGTGCTTACGTACCCGATTACAAGCTTACCAATGCCGAATTGGAAACCATGGTTGAAACATCCGACGAATGGATTAAAACCCGGACCGGCGTAGAAGAAAGAAGAATTTTAAAAGGAGAAAACATGGGAGTTTCTAAAATGGCTGTTCCGGCGGTTTTAGAACTTTGTAAAAAAAGAGGAATTGACCCCATCGAAATTGATTGCCTGATTTGTTGCACAGTTACTCCCGACATGACTTTTCCCGCCACTGCCAATATTATTACCTATGAAGTAGGCGCTTCCAATGCGTTTGGATTTGATCTTTCGGCGGCCTGCTCGGGCTTTTTATTTGGTGTAACCACCGGCGCCTCGATGATCGAAAGCGGGCGCTACAAGAAAGTGGTAGTCGTTGGCACTGATAAAATGAGCGGCATCGTTGATTATAGCGATAGGAAAACGTGTGTTCTCTTTGGCGATGCAGCGGGCGCGATTTTATTAGAGCCAAATGAAGAAGGCTATGGAATACAGGATAGCTTATTAAAAACAGACGGACAAGGAAAAGAATATCTGAAAATGGTAGCCGGCGGTTCTGCAAAACCTGCGTCCGTGGAAACAGTGATGGCAAAGGAACATTACATTTTCCAGGAAGGCCCCGCTGTGTTTAAGTTTGCCGTAAAAGGAATGGCAGACATTTCTTATGAATTGTTACAAAAAAATCATCTTACCGGTGAGGATATTGCATGGCTCGTGCCTCACCAGGCCAATAAAAGAATTATTGATGCCACAGCCAACCGTATGGGATTGAGCATGGATAAAGTAATGATCAATATTCAGCGCTATGGAAATACAACTTCCGCTACTATTCCACTTTGTTTGTGGGAATGGGAAAAACAATTAAAAAAAGATGACCTGATTGTTCTTGCAGCATTTGGCGGTGGATTTACCTGGGGCGCTACTCTGGTGAAGTGGGCGTATGATAGCGAATAGTGAATGGTCAATAGGCAATAGGCAATGGGCAATAGTGAATTTGGGAATAGACATATGTTTTATTTAAAAGAAACTAAATAAAAATTGCAATTATTCATTTGTTTACTGTCGAATTCTAAACACGCTAAACGTCTAAACTCTTCTAAACCTAAATAAGGAACAATATTTGAGTCAATAATTGAAACAAACAATTTTCTTATGGATAAAAGAGAAAAACTCAACTCAATGGAAAAAATGATCCGTGAGTTGGACGACATTGTAAACAGCCAGACTTCTTTATTAAAAAAAATCTCTCAGCTGGAAGCAGAAAACATTAATCTCGGCAACAGCCTTTTAGAAAAAAAATTACCTGAAATACATTCAAACGCCGATGACACGCTGAATGCGGCTTCTCAACTGGTGGAGGAATTCACAGAAGCAAAAGACAAGTTCATCAAAGACAACAAACTGGATGAAGAGCCGCCGGTAGCATAGTAAACCGACAAATTACCAGCATTTTTATTTTACAAAATTTCAATCAAAATGAGTTCACTCAACAATAAAGTTGCGTATATAACCGGTGGAAGCAAGGGAATCGGTTACGGAATCGCTAAAGCATTATTAAACCTTGGAATGAAAGTAGCCATTACAAGCCGGCATTTGGATGAAGCAAAAAAAGCAGCCGATTCGTTAAGCAACGACGCTTCAAAAATTCTCGCTTTAGAATCTGATGTTAGTTCTATGGAAAGTGAAAAAGAAGCCGTACAAAAAGTAATTGCCCAATTTGGGCAACTGGATGTGTTAATTGCCAATGCAGGCGTTGGCCATTTTGCTCCAATTGATAGCTTATCCGAGGAAAACTGGAAAAGCACAATCGATACCAATCTTACCGGTGTTTTTAACAGTGTAAAAGCTTCGGTAGAAGAATTGAAAAAATCGAAAGGTTATATTATTACAATTGCAAGCCTTGCCGGCACCAATTTTTTTGAAAACGGCGCGGCTTATAACGCAAGTAAGTTTGGCCTTGTAGGTTTTACACAAGCCATTATGCTTGATCTTAGAAAACATGATGTAAAAGTAACTACGATTATGCCGGGTTCTGTGGCAACACATTTCAATGATCACACGCCAGGTGAAGCCGATTCATGGAAGATACAGCCTGAAGATATCGGCCAAATGGTAGCTGACCTGCTGCAAATGCCGCAAAGAACTTTGCCAAGCAAGGTTGAAGTAAGGCCGTCTAAAACTTCGAAATCATAAAGGAAGAATTGCGGGAATTTGTTCGTTCACTACACGTTCTAACCCTTTCGAAAATAAGAATCGGTAAAATCAAACAAGTTCTTGCTAAAGCCGTTCGATACCCGCTATTTTTTAAACAGATGTTGACATCGTGTCGCCATTGCATCGTTCTTGCTGAACCTTATCATTTTTTCTAGTTTCATAATTATTTGAGCCGGTCTCCAAAAATGATACTTAGCTGAAACGTAATGCTCCAGTTGCCAGCCATCGTCCATTTTTTCTCATATTTTTGTGCCAGATACATCAGTTTTAAGACCATATCAGAATAAAGCGCCCTTGCTCTGTTACTTTGCGATTTGGCGATGTAACCTTCGGTATTGGTAGTGTAAACGAGCTTTCATCGCAGCCGGATACTTAATAAGTAGTCAGTCTCTCCCAATTTCGTTTCCAGCTTTCATTACCACAGATATTTTTTATTCCATTTTTCACTAAGCTTCCAACCTTCCTCCGCTTCGCTTTTTTGCCTGTAACGTTTCGTCCCATAACTTTCTGATCTTTACTGCTTACATATCTGATTGCCTGATGTACAACGCAACTCTGCCTTCTGTTTGCACATACCGTAGCATCGCTTCTGCAGCCTTTCAGTTATCAATGCACGCTATCAATATCTTTACACCTCTGTTTGTAATCAGTCAAACGCTTAACCAGATTGCACCTTCATTTTCACTAACATACATCCCTAATTTCTTTTTTCCTCGTAGTTATACCCAGATATTATAGACACAACCTCTGCACCCGTCCTTCCTGTTTACTTTGTTGCATGCGTCAAGCCAAACAATGCAGTATATCTCTTCTAATGCCGCACCTGCCACTCTTTTACCAGTGGTATTATTTTGTCTGTGTTGACAAGTGCCGCAGAATATCGGTGTCATATAGTCTTTGATATAGCGGATATCCTGAACTCATGCCGTGCCATACAAACCAATGATTTTTGATTCCAGTGATTAGCCAGGATAGTCTCTCTTCTTAACGATATCCGGCGAGAAATCACTGTTCGATCCCTGGTGTATCCAGTTCAATGTACCAGCTCCCGTTTTTAAAAGCTTCGTTTAGCCATTTTTGCGTGTTGCTCCTCACCTTCCTGTTCTAAGTCAATTCTGCCTGTAAAGCGCTTCTAAAAAGTCTTGCAGCCCACCCCTCCTTTCTTAATCCTCCCACATCTCCATCTTCTTAGCTCGTAATCGACTTCTTTTTTCTTTTCATTTTGTAAACTGTGTTTTAAAGTTCTTAAATCATTTGAACTTTGACACAGTTTATTTTACACCTCTTCTTTGTTTACTGTTGAATCGATTAATTTCCAATTTTTTCATTCACGATTTTTTTCACATCCGCTAAAGAAATTCTTTCCTGTGTCATTGTATCCCTGTAGCGAATGGTAACGGTATTATCCTCTTTTGTCTGGTGGTCTATGGTAACACAGAAAGGTGTGCCAATTGCGTCCATTCTACGATAGCGCTTACCAATAGCGTCTTTTTCTTCATAAAAAGTATAAAAACTTTGTTTGCATTCATTCATTAACTGTTTTGCTATTTCAGGCAAGCCATCTTTTTTTACCAAAGGAAATATGGCTAATTTGTAAGGTGCAATTTTTGGAGGAATACGCAAAACTACGCGGCTGTCTTCACTTCCATCTTCTTTTGTCCATTTTTCATCTGCATAAGCAGTGCTTATAACGGTAAGGAACAAACGATCTAAACCCACAGAAGTTTCCACCACGTAAGGAATATAATTTCCATAAGGCTTGCCGTCTTCTTTAAGTTCGTTATCAAAATATTGTAATTTCTTTTTGCTCAGTTCCTGGTGTTGTTTTAGGTCGAAATCAGTTCGCGAATGGATTCCTTCCAGTTCTTTAAATCCAAACGGAAATTCAAATTCGATATCTACCGCGGCATTTGCGTAATGAGCCAGTTTTACATGATCGTGATAACGCAGTTTCTCCGCAGGAAGGCCGAGACTTTCATGCCATTTTAATCTTTCGGTTTTCCAGTAATTGTACCAATGCATTTCAGTGCCAGGACGAACAAAAAACTGCATTTCCATTTGTTCAAATTCGCGCATACGAAAAATAAACTGGCGTGCTACGATTTCATTTCTGAACGCTTTTCCTGTTTGTGCGATGCCGAACGGAATTTTCATTCTTCCGGTTTTTTGCACATTTAGAAAATTGACAAAAATTCCCTGCGCTGTTTCAGGGCGTAAATAAATGGTATCAGATTCACCGGCAATACTCCCCAGCCTGGTTTCAAACATTAAATTGAACTGGCGTATATCAGTCCAGTTGCAGGTTCCACTAACTGAGCATTTTATATTGTTTTCTTCAATTAATTTTTTCAAACCTGCAAAATCATCAACCGCTAATAATTTATCCATTGACGCAAGAGTATCATTTGCCAATTGCTCATTGCCAATTGATTTTTGTTGATCTGCAAAAGTCTCGATCAAATGATCCACGCGATAGCGTTTTTTGCTGTCTTTATTATCAATCATCGGGTCGCTGAAATTATCCACGTGACCACTTGCTTTCCATGTAAGCGGATGCATAAAAATGGCTGCATCAATGCCCACAATGTTTTCATGCAATTGCGTCATACTTTTCCACCAGTAGTCGCGGATATTCTTTTTTAACTGGGCACCATTTTGCCCGTAATCATACACAGCGCTTAAGCCATCATAAATTTCACTTGAGGGAAAAATGTAACCGTATTCTTTACAATGTGCTATTATTTCAGTGAAATTGTTTAATTCGTTTGCCATAAGGCGAAGATAATGAGAGTATGTTTTGCGAGGATTATTTCTTCAACAAAACAATTATTTTTTTCTCATCATTAAAATTCGATCAAGGTGAAATTATACTTCAATTAATATTAATGAAAGGTCCTTAATTCTTTTAAATCCCTTGTCTGCAGTTACTAAGGTAAAACCTCCTTCGATTGCGGTAGCTGCAATTAAAGCATCGGGCACAGCTATTTTAATCAATCTTTTTAATTCAATTGTTTTCTTTTTAATAGAGTTTGTAATTAGAAATGATGTGACAATATTCAATAACAGTTTCACGAATTTTTAATTCTGAACTTTTTATTTCTTTCACCCCCAGAATTTCAATTTCAGTAACAAACGATATAGAAGGAGGAATATCAAAATAAAGCCTGACATCTGCCAGGCCTTTTAATGCATACAATAAAATATTAGTATCAAGAAGGTAGTTATTTCCATTCACTTCTTAATCGCTTTTGAATTTTTAAACCATCTTCCAGTTTCGGTAGTTTGCCAAAAAATGAATCAACAACCGGATTTTGTTTAACCTTCTTTTTCTTTAGCATTTCCCGCACTTTTTTTTCCGGTGTTCCTTTTGGAATTTCTATTATCATAACTAAAAACGGTTGCAATTAAATATACATCTTATTTGAAATCCAACTTTAACTTCAACTCATCCAACTGCTTCTGATCAATAGTTGCAGGCGCATCAATCATTACATCCCTGCCGCTGTTATTCTTTGGAAAAGCAATAAAATCACGGATAGATTCGCTGCCTCCCAAAATAGCGCAAAGCCTGTCAAAACCAAATGCAATACCACCGTGAGGTGGAGCGCCATATTCAAAAGCACCCAATAAAAATCCAAATTTGTGTTGCGCTTCTTCTTTGCTCATTCCCAAAGCGGCAAACATTTTTTCCTGTAAATCCCTTTGAAAAATCCTGATCGAACCGCCGCCGATTTCATTGCCATTCAAAACCATATCGTAGGCATTCGCTTTTATTTTTGAATAAGGATGTTCCAAATATTTTTCCGGATTTTCAATCTTCGGATTGTTATTAATCATCACCTCAATATCTTCCGGCTTTGGCGAAGTAAAAGGATGATGACGCGCTACCCAGCGGTTTTCCTCTTCATCATATTCGAACAAAGGGAAATCAGTTACCCATAATAATTTAAATTCATCTGCTTTGCGAAGTCCTAATCTATCGGCCATGTATAAACGCAAATCGCTGATCGCTTTTCTTGTGCGTTCTTCTCTTCCTGCAAGAATTAAAATAAGATCGCCGGGATTGGCTTTACAATACTCAGACAGCGATTGCAATTGTTCCGGAGTAAAGAATTTATCAAAACTGCTTTTTAAAGTGCCGTCGCTATTTACTTTTACAAATGCTAATCCGCCCATTCCTATTTGCGGCCGTTTTACCCAATCAATAAGCTCATCAGTTTGTTTTCTTGAATACTCGCTGCAGCCGGGAACTGCAATCGCCAAAACAGTTTCCGCATTTTTGAAAACTGCAAAATCTGTATCGTTCAAATCTTCAAAATGATTTTTTCCTTCTGTTTTGAGGTTAGCCACTTTCATTTCAAAACGAATATCCGGTTTGTCATTTCCATAATTCCACATGGCATCTTCCCAACTCATTCTTGGAACCTGATTCTGCATAATCAATATTTTTTACTTCTTTAAAAATATATTTGATCAATCCCTCAAACATTTTCAAAATATCTTCCTGTTCCACAAATGACATTTCACAATCTATTTGTGTAAATTCAGGTTGGCTGTCTGCACGCAAATCTTCATCACGAAAACATTTTACGATCTGGTAATAACGATCATAGCCGCTTACCATGAGCAATTGTTTGAACGTTTGCGGAGATTGAGGAAGCGCATAAAATTCTCCGGCATTCATGCGGCTTGGCACTACAAAATCTCTTGCACCTTCAGGCGTAGATTTAATTAAAAAAGGTGTTTCAATATCTACAAAACCCTTTTGATGTAAGATAATTACGTGTAGCACGATTAACGGCATAACGTAATTCAAGATTTTTTTTCACGGCATTTCTTCTTAAATCCAAAAACCGATATTTCATTCGAAGATCTTCTCCTCCATCGGTATCATCCTGTATGGTGAAAGGTGGAACGGCCGATTTATTCAACACTTTAAATTCTGAAACTAAAATTTCAATGTCGCCCGTTGGAATATTTTTATTTTTATTGCTTCTTTCAGAAACGATTCCCTTTACCTGGATTACAAATTCTCTTCCCAACGGATTTTTATCCAGTTGTTCTGTAAGCTTTTCATTAAAAAGTAATTGGGTAATTCCATAACGGTCGCGCAGATCGACAAAAGTAATGCTGCCAAACTTCCTGATGGTTTGTACCCATCCCGCGAGCGTAACTTCTTTATTAACATCGGTAATTCTTAGTTCACCACATGTATTCGTTCTGTACATCCTCTTATAATTATAATTTTTAAAATATTCGGATTGCAAATATAAGCCTGTTACGGAAAGTAAAAGCCCCGCCAAACGGCAGGGCTTTAGAATAAAAAATCAGCTACAAAGTTGGTTTACTGTCTGCATTTTTGTTTGCATCCATCATTTCCATCAGTTTCACGCCGAGCAAACCATTGATGCTTCCATCAGTTCCATTGCTGCCACCTATCAAAATATCCGGCATTACTTTAATGGCGCCTCTACCAATTTCTTCTGTGATTTTAAATTTGGTAAAATTGTCACCACCCATTGCTTTCACCTGCAGCTCGTAAGCTTCGGCTGTGCTTTTGCCTATTGCCATAATTTTTTCAGCTTCTGCCAAACCTGTCTTGCTAATCATTTCTGCATCAGCACTTGCATTCAAGCGTGTGGCTTCTGCCTGTGCACCTGCTCTTGCTTTGGTTGCTTCGGCTTCTGCATTGGCGCGCATTTTTGTCGCAGTGGCTTCAGCATCAACCTGTAATTTTAAACTGTCGTGCATCACCTTCTGCTTTCTTAACAACGGCATCGGCAGTTCTTTGCGCGATCTCAACACTTTGTTGGGCTTTCACAATTTCTTTTTGCATATCTGCGATGGCTGTTTCCTTTTCACGACCTTGCCTTTTTTCCTGTGCCATTTGTTGAGTGGCATAAGTTTTTTCTTCTTCCTGCGCAATTTTCCTGTCGGTCAATGTTTTCATCAATGATTCCGGCGGAACAATATCTCCGATCAAAGTATCCACAGCATTCACATTATATTCATCCAGCACTTCTTTCATATTATCTTTTGCAGCCTGTTGTCTTTCTTTTCGTGTGCTTAAAAAAGCAATCACATCACTGTCCTGCGCAGAGTTTCTAAAATAGTTGCCGATAGTCGGTTCAAGCACCTGGCTTACCAAATTATTCATACTGCCAAACCTCGCAATCACTTTAGGCGCTTCATTTGCCGGGATGTGTATGATTTGAGAAACGTCCAGGTTAAATGGAAAACCATCTTTTGAACGAACCGTAATGGTACACAAATTTTTATCCAGCTGATGGGCTTCGCTTCTTGTGTTCGCCCAGTTCAATACCAGGTTGGTTGTTGGTACCAGTTCTACTTTCATGGTGTATTTATTGAACGGATATTTACCGGGGCCGTAAGGCTCCATCCACACGCCGCGCTGTCCTTTGCTCACGATATTGCCATGTTTAAAACTTTCACCGGTAACATCTTTTCCATCTACGCCAATATAGGAAATCACGACGCCGACATAACCGATTGGCACTTCAGTCATTGGCACTTCTTCTATTTGGATGGCCCATGGATTGATATTATAGCTTCCCGCTAAGATAATAGAAGGTTGCAAACCACGATTACCATTGTTTTTTAAGAAAGTATCGAAGTCCTGGAAGTTATTATGTCCTTCCACGTATTTGCCTGCAATTTGCCCGCTTTCGATTGGTTCACCATCGAGAGTAGTTACGATACCAACCATGTTTTCATGGATGATCACCATGTCTCTAACGGTAACCGTAAACGCATATGTGTTGATACGATAAGTGCCGGCAGTGATGTAAGCGGTCTGCCTTCCTTTTTGTCCGCCATTTTCCAGGAATTTTTTGGCATCCTGAAAATTATCGCATTCCACTTTCCTGGCAAGAATAGCACCAGTAGGTATTTCAGCGCCGTCGTTACTCAACACCACACCAATTTTTCCTTCGGGAATGATAGTAAATGGCTGCATTTCGATAACATATTGCCATGGCCAAAGATTCCAATACAGGCCGGGAGCAAGGGTTTGCGCCTGGAAACCGGCTTCGCCTTTTGTGGCAATAATTCTTCCATCCGGAAGTTTGCGATCAGTGCCCACGAGCACAAATTTTTTAGTAACAAGACCAATCCTGTTTTCGGGAACGATCACCATTCCGAATAAAAAACGAAGGATAAACTTGTACAGAAATAATGAGGCAATAATTGCCAGTACCCACCAATAATTGGTGACTAAATTTGAGAAATTCATTTTGTTAGTTTTAAGTTTTGAAAAAAAATTGTTTGCTTGTTTGGTATTTCTATTTACGATAACGCATAGGCAGATCCGCACAACGCAATCGCGCTATCAATCATTAATGCTGCTTATTATCATCACAGGTAAACAGTTTGCCCGCTTACAAATTGCGATAAAAAGTGTAATGAAAATTAGAGAGAAGCAGTTTCTGGCGGCTTTACTCTCTGGCGAAAATTGAATAAGAGAGAAGCTATTATGTGGTTCATTTTACATGGGAGACTAGCTCCGTTTAAATTTGAATAACAAAGATATATCGCCGGAAATTATTTTGCAAATAAATCGGAATAAATTGGTTTCTAATCACCAGTAAAGCAACAAATAAACGGAATGTTTATTTTGATGACAACTACACTGGCGCTGTTTTTTTGAGGCAACATACAAAAAGCATTAATTAATTCGTTTTATCAGAACTATCTATTATTTTAGATTTAAATTTTATTTGTTTACCAAAATTACCCCAAATGAAAAAACACCTTGTTGCCATTTTAATGGTATACACCTGCAACTGCTTTTCCCAAACTAACCCTTATGAAAATGCATGGAAATCTTTAAACGAAAATAAAAGAGCTGAAGCGGAACAATTTCTTCAACAGGCCATGAAGGATCCTTCGCTTTACCAGGATGCTTTCGTTACCGATCTGTATTTAAAAACTTATAACGGTAAAGAAAGCCAGGTAGACGATTTTATAAATGCTTTTTATAAAAAAGAAAAAGATCCTTATCCATATATTTATGCGTTGTGGGCAAACAAAGCACTAGTCGGTCCCCTTGGCAAGAAAACCTCGCGCGCGGAAATTGATTTAATGAATGATCTTGTTGCAGATAAGACTGCGCCGGGCACTTTAGTGGCTGCTGCCAATTACAATGAAAAGATGCATTATCTTTTTTCAGGTGAATTTGAAAAAGCACGATCTTATAACGAAGCGATCGGTAATATAAAAGACTGGCAATTTACGGGTCCTTTTGAAAATCTGTCTGAGAGCGGATTTTATAAAGATTACGGGCCATTGGAACATCCGGAGCCCACAGCCGTATTCAAATCCATTTCCAATGCAGAAGTAAAATGGTTTACCCCGGAAACAGAATCAAAAGATGGTTGGACTCCTATCGTTTATCAATTCAATAAAAGAACGGCTGTCGTATACGCACAAAGTTTTGTAACAAGCCCTGAAGACCAAACGGTATATTGCAATATCGGTTGTGCCGGTTCCGTAAAAGTTTGGATCAATGATGAATTGGTTATTGCAGAATCAAAAGAGAGAACCACTGAACTGGATGATTATTCTGTAAAGTACGATCTTAAGAAAGGCGTGAACCGCGTGTTGGTGCAGCTTGGCTATACCAACTCTTCTTATCCAAGTTTTTCGTTGCGAATCACAGACGACAATTACAGGCCTATTGACAATCTAAAAAGTTCGACTGTTTATACTTCATACAATAAGAAGAGTAATGACGGGAAAAAATATGAATTAATTCCCGGTTTTGCTGAAAGGTTTTTTAAAGGCAAAATTGAAATGGAGAAAACTAACCTGGTAAATTACCTGTTACTTGCCGATGTATATTTAAGAAGTGAAAATTTGCTCGCTGCTCGTAATACTTTGACGGATGCACTTAAAATAGCGCCGGATAATTCTGTAGTAAGAATGAAGTTGCTGGAAGTTTTAAACAAAGAAGATAACAACACAGCCTACCAGGAAGAATTGGAAAAAGTGAAAAAGGCCGACCCGGAAAGTGTGGATGTGTATGATCTCAACATCCGTGATCTATACAAGAATGAAAAATACCAGGAGTGTGAAGCTGCCCTTCAAAAAAGAATAAACGCTTATGGCGAAAATGAAGTTACCGGCGCATACGAACTCATGCTTTTGGCACAGGATAAAAAGTACGACGACCTGGTAAAAGTAGCTGAAAAAATGTATGCAAAATATCCCGAAAATGCCAAGCTGATCCCGATGATGTATAATATCAAGAAGGAGGTGTATAAAGACAATAAAGGCGCAATGCGGATATATGATAATTTCATGAAAAACAATTACGATTATGATACATACATCAAATTTGCCGATCTGCTTATTGACCAGGGTAATACCAAAAAAGGCCTGGAATTAAAAGAAGATCTTGCCAATAAATTTTCTTATGCGCCCACCGGTTTCTATAAGTTATCGCAGTATTTTTTTTCTATGAAGCAATATGATAAAGCAGAAGATTACATAAAAAAATCACTGGTGTTATCACCTTATAATGAAGATTACTGGGAAGAACTTGGCGATATAAAAAGTGAAAAAAAGAATGTGTCTGAAGCGTTGGACGCCTATAACCAATCTTTAAAATATGATCCGAATCAGTACGATATTATCAGTAAGATCAGGAAGCTCAACAATAAGCCGGAGATATATAAATTGTTTCCGCAGGTAGATATTGATAAAGAAATAAAAGAAGACAATCCGGATGAAGCAAAGAATACAGATTATGGATTTTATTACATTCTCGACCAGCAGGATGCCGTCTTATATCCTGACGGAGCAAATGAAGAATATTGTACCATAATATTAAAAATTACCAATGAAAAAGGAGTTGAAAGATATAAAGAAACATCTATCGGGTACGACAACAGTCAATCGCTTTTGATAGAAAAGGCCCAGATTGTAAAGAAGAACCAGGCAAAAATTGACGGAGAAAGAAATGACAATGAGATCGTTTTCACTAATCTTGAAGCAGGCGATGTGGTCGTGTTAAAATACCGGTTGCAAAGCTATGCGGGTGGCCGCTTTGCCAAAGATTTTTGGGACAAACATTATTTTAACGGCCTGGTATATTGCCGTGCAACAAAATACAATTTATTGGTTCCTTCAACGGAAAAGTTTAAATACGTACTTACCAATGCTGATATTAAACCGTCTGTAAAGGATGTTGAGGATTTTAAAGAATACAGTTGGGTAATGCCAAAAGCACAACCCATAAAAGATGAACCCTTGATGCCTTTGGTAATCGATGCTGGCACCATTTTGCATATCTCCACTGTAAATTCGTGGAAGGATATTGCTGATTGGTACAGCGATATTTCAAACAATAATTCTGACAAAGATTTTGAAATACTTGCTTTGTATAAAAAGCTGTTCCCCGATACTAAAAAATCAATGACACAGTTTGAAAAAGCAAAGATCATTTATGATTATATAGAAGAAAATATCAGGTACAGTTCTGTTTCTTTCAGGCAAAGCGCTTTTGTACCACAAAGACCTTCTGAAACGCTGGTGACAAGGCTTGGCGATTGCAAGGACCTTTCTAATTTATTTGTAACGCTTGCACGGATGGCAGGCATCAATGCTCAAATGGTGCTCGTAGATACAAGAGATAACGGACAAAACGATATGATGCTGCCAAGTGTTGAATTTAATCACTGCATTGCAAAAGCTTCCTTGGACAACAAAACTTATTTTATTGAATTAACCAATAATTATTTGCCTTTCACAAGTTTGCCAAATATTCTGAATGGTGCGCTGGCGCTGGAAATCCCGGTAAAGCCTTCTTCAGAAAAAGAAGAGTTAATACATCTTAAAACACCGAACAGGAAAAAAGATATCATCAAAAGAATAATTGATATCAAACCTGAAGATGAAGATTTAAATATTTCTGTAAACAGTGTGATGTATGGCGTGTTTTCTTCAGAAACCAGGCAGGATTATCGCAATCTTGACAATAAAAAGCAGATGCAGGATCTTGAGAAAAAAATAGCCGGAAGGTATAAAAATAATGTGGCGCTTGAAAAAGTTGCTTTTAAAGGTCTTGACAAACTTGACGATTCTGTAACCTACAATTATACTTATAAAGTAAAAAATGAAATAGCAGAGATTGGTAGTTTAAACACTTTTAAAATTGTGTATCCTGATATTGTGGCCACGTTGGATAACTTTTCTGCTGATAAAAGGGATTTCCCGGTTGAATATTGGAACTACGAAACCGCCGATGCTTATGAAACTGTTGTGAATATAACAGCGCCTGAAGGAAAGGCTTTCGTGGAACTTCCCAAAAGTGAAACCTATTCGTTTAAAGACATGAAATTTTCAATTGAGTACACTTTAAAATCTCCGGGAAAATTAGTAGTTACACGCAAATTCTCTGATGGAAGAGATCAGCTTATTTCTCCTGAAGATTATGTTGCTTTTAAAGCCTTTTTTGAAAAGATAGTAAAAGCAGAGCAAAAATTTATTGCTTACAAATAACTTTAGGGTAGATTAAAATTAAAACAGGAAGTTGATCTCCCTTCCTGTTTTTTATTTATTAAAATTTGCCAGTAAACCAACAAAGTTTACTGAATCTTATTTTGCATTTATTTCAAATTGTGATACACTTTCTGCACGTCTTCATCCTGCTCCAGGTTATCAACTAATTTTAAAACTTCCTCTTCGTCCTCCGCAGAAAGTTCAACTGTGGTGGTTGGTATTCTTGTAAGTTCGGCAGTTATTACCTCTATGTTTTTTTCATCAAGTGCTTTATTCATATTGCCAAATTCAACAAAAGGCGTACGAATGATAATATTGCCTTCGCTGTCTTCACCAATTTCTTCAAGTCCATAATCAATCAATTCCAGCTCCAGTTCATCCATGTCAAGGTTTTCGTTTTTGATTTTAAATTCTCCCAGGTGATCGAAGAGGAAAGAAACACTTCCGCTGGTGCCGAGCGATCCGTTTCCTTTATTAAAATGCATGCGCACATTGGCCACTGTTCTTGTGGGATTATCTGTAGCAGTTTCTACTAACACCGCAACGCCATGTGGCGCATATCCTTCATAAATTTCCTCATGATAATCAGATTTGTCTTTGCCCATTGCCCGTTTGATCGCTGCTTCTACACGATCTTTCGGCATATTTACTGCTTTTGCATTGATAATGCACCGGCGCAGGGCGGAGTTATTATCCGGGTCAGGACCACCTTGTTTTACTGCAATATCTATTTCTTTGCCGATACGTGTAAATTGCTTAGCCATTTTATCCCATCGTGCAAACATGGTTGACTTCCTTACTTCAAATATTCTTCCCATTTCTTATAATTGGTTAAATCTTTTAAGGGTTTGTTCCCCAACGGGCAAAACTAAAAGGTAAAAACTATAATTAAAAATTAAAAAATTTATGCTATCGCCCGACTCCTTTCGGCGAAATGTATGTTTCTACCTTAGTTGAATTGTTTAAATTTGATCAATGACGACAATAAGAAGTATTGAATTTATTAACAGTACTAGTCTATTTGTGCATCTTACAAATGACAGAGTTTTTATCGTGCCGTTAGACAAATTTCCGGTAATTAAAAATCTTTCAGTTGAAGAAAAAAACGCATTTGAAATAATTGATGAAAGATATCTTTCTTTTTTAGCAATTGATGATGTGTTTAGTATCGAAGAATTGATAGGATTAGCAAATGTGAAATAGCTAATTAATTTACATTTGCAAAAAATTTCAATTTAAAAACCTGCAGGAAAAGTTATGAAAATAATGAAGTTTGGCGGCACGAGTGTGGGAAAGCCGGAGAGAATGGCCGAGATCAGGAAACTCATCACCAAAGATGATGAAACAAAGATAATTGTATTGAGTGCTTTAAGCGGTACCACCAATGCGCTTACAGAGATCAGTGATTCATTATCGAAAGGTGATCGTGACATGGCCAAAAAGCGAATTGATGCGCTGGAAAACCATTACCAGAATTTTATAGTCGACCTTTTAAAAAGCGAGATTTACTTTGAAAAAGCAAAGAATGTTCTTGCGGAGCATTTTGAATTTTTGAATATCATTTTAAAAATTTCTTACAGCGAAGCGCTTAACAAAGATATTTTGGCCCAGGGCGAATTGCTTAGTACCAAGCTTTTCAGCATTTACTTAAACGAACAGGAGATTGCGCACGTGTGGCTGCCGGCATTAGAGTTTATGAGCATTGATCAAAACAGCGAGCCTCAGGTGGCGGGGATAAGAGAAAAATTAACCAAACTGCTGGATGCAAATAAAGGCACCAAACTTTTTGTAACGCAGGGATACATTTGCCGCAACGCAAAAGGCGAAATTGATAATTTGAAACGTGGCGGAAGTGATTATAGTGCCTCGCTGATTGCTGCTGCTGTGGATGCAACGGTTTGCGAGATTTGGACCGACATCAGCGGAATGCACAATAATGATCCGCGTGTGGTAAAAAATACCAAAGCAATCAAACATTTATGTTTCGACGAGGCAGCGGAACTCGCATATTTCGGCGCTAAGATTTTACATCCTGCCAGCATTTGGCCGGCGCAATATTTTAATTTCCCGGTGAAGTTGTTGAACACCATGGAACCCGAAGCACCTGGTACTTTGATAGAAAGAGATTCAGACGCAGAAGGTGTAAAAGCCATTGCAGCAAAGGATTCCATTACGGCCATAAAAATAAAAAGCAGCCGCATGTTGCTGGCGTATGGATTTTTAAGAAAGATTTTTGAAGTGTTTGAAAAGTATGAAACATCCATCGATATGATCACTACTTCAGAAGTAGCGGTTTCCCTTACAATTGATAATGATTCCAACTTAACCCAGATCGTTAAGGAACTTGAAATGTTTGGTAATATTGAAATAGATAAAGACCAGACGATCGTTTCCATCGTTGGATATCACATTGCCAAAACCGAACATCTTTTGGCAAAGGTATTTAGTAGTTTAAAGGAAGTTCCTGTAAGAATGGTAAGTTTCGGCGGAAGCCAGCACAATATTTCCATCCTGATTTCTCACGAACACAAAGAAAAAACGCTTCAATTACTGAACGAAGGATTGTTTGAATAATTGAGTTTGGAAAGGTTCGATTTAATAAAGTTTATCCATACGATTCAAGATGAATGGCTTTTCTGTCGTAACCAAGAGCGGCAATTTTTTGCCGCGCATCGTCAATCATAAATTTCCATCCGCATAAATAAAATGAGGCAGGCTTAAGGTTTTGAAGATCTTCACAAGCTTCATTATTCTTCCTGCAAATTGATTCATACATATCATGTACATACCCCCTATGGCCTTCCCATTCTTCACGACTTAAAGTTGGCATATAATAAAAATTGTCAAGTTCCTTTTCCAGCGTTTTCATTTCATCATAATACAATAAATCGTTTTTGGTTCGGCAGCCGAATATCAGGTATAAATTTTGGTGAGGAACATTATGAAGTTTGATATAATTCAACATGCTTCTAAAGGGAGCAATGCCTGTGCCGGTACAAATGAAAAACAAATCCCTGTCAATATTCTCAGGCAACGTAAATACCCCTTGTGCCCCGCGAAACGTAAGCTCAGAGCCCACTTTAACCTCATTAAAAAGATAGGTACTTCCCGCGCCGCCTTCCAAAAGCACGATCAATAGCTCAAAAACATTAGAACCAGCAGGCCAGCTTGCAATGGAATAACTGCGCCATCTTTTGTTTACTTTTTCATCAATGGGAAGATCAAGGGTTACAAATTGACCGGCTTTAAAATCAAAAGATTCCACTCCGTTTACCTGGATAAAAAATCGTTTGGTATTATACGTTGCCTCTTCAATGCGAATCACGGTACCAGTGCGCCAAGGTGCTGCCATGTAAAAAAATTTTGCGGAAAATACAACTGATATCTTGAATGGAAAATTATTTTTACGCAATCGAAACCGGCTTCTTTACAAATCCAAAACCGATTTTTTTAAAACCGCAACATTAAACCCGCAGAAGGTTTAATAACTGTTTTCGTATAATCCTGGCCGTATGCAAAATTGCAATTAATTATAATTGCAACTGCAGACACATTGAAGTTAAAGCCGACTGTAGTTGAATTGTATTTTAGTGATGTTGCCTGGGTGGCAACTCCGTTATCGGAAAGAATCGTTTGCTTATTAAAAATTTGTTGTCCAACGCCAGTGCTGATCCTGAAAACTTCGCCTATTAATAAACCGCCTTCGAGCTGGTAAACATTATTATTTGAATTCTGATCAGTGGCAGTAGTTGTGTAGCCCTGGTCTTCGAAAATATTTTCAACTGTCCGGGCATTATTCATTCCAAAACTACCAAACCCTGCAAGCATTGTCCTGCGGCCGCTTTCGCTGCGGGCTATCGTTAATCCCAGCATCCCGTCTATTTGCCAGTTGAGCCGGTTGTTTTCATACTTATCAAAATTCCGATCGCCCGGACCATAGTAATAGTTAGCCTCAGCGCCCAATGAAATAACTATGCCGCTGTTTTTTTTATCGCTATTATCCTCGTTATTCTTTCTAAAATCAGCTTGTGCTTTTACAGAAAGAATAGAACAGGAAGAAATTATAATAAAGAGTATACTTTTTTTCATGATAAATTAATTTGTATTTTTCTTACTTTAAGGCGAATGTTACGCCCAGTTTAATTACCGACAAACCCACGCCTGCATCTACATATAAACGGAACTGGTTACTTACAAAATACTGTGCTCCTGCCCTGGCAATTATCCCCAGCTGCGTATTACGCGTGCCTGATTTTACAAGGATAACCTGCGAATTATCATTGGTAAAACTTATCGTGTTTTCAGAATGAATGTTTGAACTGGTGATGCCCGGGCCAGCTAACAGGTAAGGTTGTAAGCGTGATGAATCACTTGCAAAACTATACTTCCCAAACACATACAGACCGAAAATATTTTCGGTAAGCTTGATGTTGTTGTTCGTACTATCGTAAGCGCTGAATTGCTGATCAGAAAATTTATGTGATCCAAATCCGATCATTGCGCCCAATTGCAAATTGTTTTTATAAGCCACCTCATAAGCTATGGAAACCACGGGAAAAGTAGCAGCAGAAGAATAACTGCTCACATTCTTTACTTTTGAAAAACTTCTCAAAAACCCAAGCCCCAGCTGGAGGTTGCCATTTTTTAAAAAATCCCGTTTGTTATCAACGCTGCTGATATGACCGTTCTCATTTTGATTTGGATTTTCGCCAACCGAAGACTCTTCTTCCGTCCTGCCGTTTATATAATCTTTTACCTGGTTGCGATAACTGATCACATAAACTTCCCCGCGTGGAATTTTATAAATCGGTCCATCCGGAATATCGGTTCTTTGATAAGAAATATAATTTGGCCCCACTTCTTTCACCAATCCGTAAACCAGGTCGCCGTTTGTTTTCACAATTACATCAAACCCCGCATTCTGTTGAACGGCGTGTGGAATAGGAACTTGCAGCGTATCAGTTTGTGCATACCCATTTTTTACAGTGAAAGAAAAAACCAGTAAAGCAACAAAGACCAGCAATTTATATTTTGAAAGTAAATGTCGTTTCATCATCTTCATTTTAATATTTTAAATCTTTAATCGTTCCATTCATCAGGGTTAGCTTTTGCGTTGTATCTCTTGAATTACAAACTGTCATTTGAAAAACGCCGGTGATTATTTTTTCATCTGCTTTTTCTTTTTGTACCTGCAGAACATCGTTCTGCAAATCGTCCCGGCAAAGGTTATAAACAGCCAGATTGTTATTATCCGTAAGGTCAAACAACTGAACCTGCGCCAGGCCGCCGTGTGTTGTATAGTCGGTTTTGTAAATGCCTAAGAGCGGGCTATTTTCCGACACGTCAAAAGTGATAACGAGCTGGTACGTATGACCGGTTCCATCTTTTCCCGATCCCTGCAAGGTGTAACGGTTGTAGAGTTGTGCAGGCAGCGTAGTATCCTGCGGGTACACCACAACTTTTGAAGTATTGGTGATCGAATAATCGTCTGCCTTCCATGAATTGGATGTACTCAAATCAAATCGCAAAAGAGGTGTACGAATTATTTGAACCGTAGTTTGATCAGAGGTACAGCTAAAAAATGATAGTGTAATAAAAAATAATAAAAACTTAATTCTTTTGTTCATAGTTAGTTTTAAAAAGATCAATAAAACATTTTCTAACATACAATAATGGTACCGCTCATACACAAATTAAACTTGTACTATAGTTTTAAAAATTCACTTTCATAAAAGTACTCTTAAAATAACACTTTATTATTAAATACTATATAGGTGGCAACGGCGAAAGAAAACAAAATAAAAAAATGCGGAATTTGTACGTTTACTGCTACCTGGAATTGGCCAAAAGCTTGTTATAAATCCCTGGCAACTCTGGATCAAATGGGGTAATTAAAAATCATAGTTTATTTTTGCAAAAGTTTAGAAAAAGCTGAGGAATGAATCTTGATGTGTTGATGAATACTTATTCGAATGATCCCCGAATTTTTAAAATTGCGGATAAGATTCTATTGCCTGAACCGCAGCATATCCATCTTTCAGATCTCTTTGGCAGCGCCTCACAATTTATTTTTTCTGCAGTTTTAAATCACCCGGATGCTTCCAAACTTAATCATTTGGTTATTTTACGAGACGCCGAGGAAGCGGCTTATTTTCACAATACGATTGAAAATTTAACCAACGCACTTGATGTTTTTTATTTCCCTTCTTCTTTTAAAAATAAAAAAAACTTTCATCAGCTCAACAGCAGCCACGTAATGTTAAGAACCGAAGCTTTAACCAAATTAAGCACTGGTGGAAACAAGAAAGTGTTAGTTACTTATGCCGAGGCGCTTTTTGAAAAAGTAGTTTTATCAAAATCTCTTTCTGAGAATATTATTTCTTTTAAGCAGGGTGAAAATATAAAAGTTGATGAGTTGCTTGCACGATTTGTGGATTACGGTTTCAGTCGCGCTGATTTTGTTTATGAGCCAGGGCAGTTTGCGGTACGCGGAGGGATTCTTGACATTTATTCTTACGGAAATGAAAAACCTTATCGCATTGAATTGTTTGGAAACGAAATCGACAGCATCCGTTTATTTGATCCCGAAACACAATTAAGTGAGCGCAAGCTTTCACAGGTAAATATTATTCCGAATGTAGAAACACAATTTTCCAGCGGCGAAAAAGTATCCTTATTAAATTTTCTGCCTGAAAATACAATGGTTTGGACGGAAGACTGGGAATTTATAAAACAAATAATTGAGCAGCAGCAAGAAGATCTGAAAGAAGCAATGGCCAATCCGCCAAAAGCTGCTGCCAATGAAGAAAACGAATTGAATGAAATAAAAGAAATTTCAGAAAATGATTTTGTACATGCTTCCGTTTTGCAAAATCAAATTGATGAACGGCATGTAATTGAGATGGGAAAGAAAAGTTTTTTTTCAAAAAACAATGATATTCAATTTTCAATTCAGCAACAACCGGCATTCAACAGGCAATTCAATTTGCTTATTGAAAACCTGAAATCGTTCGAAACAAAAAAATACAACATTTTCATTTTTGCTGAAAATCCAAAACAGCTTGAAAGATTGCATTCAATTTTCAAAGACCAGGATACTGAAATTAATTTTGTTCCTATCCCTGTTTCCATTCATGAAGGCTTTATTGATCACGATCTGAAACTCGTTTGTTATACGGATCATGAAATATTTCAACGCTACCATAAATACAAGGTAAAACAGGCTTTCAGCAAGAATAAAGCGCTCACTTTAAAAATGCTTCGCGAATTACAGCCGGGCGATTATGTAACTCACATTGATCATGGAGTAGGTGTTTTCAGTGGCCTGCAGAAGATTGAAACCAATGGTGTAATGCAGGAATCAGTAAGAATTGTTTACAAAGATAAAGACCTGCTTTACGTAAATATTTCCTCTCTTCATAAGATAAGTAAATACAGCGGAAAGGAAGGAACGGTTCCAAAAATGAACAAACTGGGAAGCGATGTTTGGAACAAATTAAAAGATAAAACTAAAAGGCAGGTAAAAGACATTGCTTCAGACCTGATAAAACTATACGCGGAAAGAAAAAGCCACAAAGGCTTTGCGCATTCGCCCGATAATTATCTGCAGACAGAATTGGAAGCGTCCTTTCTTTATGAAGATACGCCAGATCAAAGCAAAGCGGTTACTGATGTAAAAGCAGATATGGAAAAGGAATCTCCAATGGACCGGTTGGTTTGCGGCGATGTAGGTTTTGGCAAAACGGAGGTAGCCATAAGAGCAGCCTTCAAAACCAACCTGGATGGCAAACAGGCGGCTGTACTGGTTCCCACAACGATCCTTGCCTATCAGCATTATAAAACTTTTGGTGAACGGTTAAGTGATTTTCCCGTTACGGTGGATTATATTAACCGCTTCAAATCTTCAAAAGAGAAAAAGGAAACGTTACAAAAACTGAAGGATGGGAAAATTGATATCATCATCGGAACACATGCTTTATTGGGCAAAGATGTAAAGTTTAAAGACCTGGGGTTGATGGTGATCGATGAAGAACAAAAATTTGGTGTGGCGGCAAAGGAAAAATTGAAACAGATACGAACCACTGTTGATTCGCTTACGCTAACGGCTACGCCTATCCCAAGAACGTTACAATTCAGTTTGATGGGTGCGCGCGATCTGAGTATTATTAACACGCCACCACCCAACCGGCAGCCCATTCAAACAGAAGTGCACGTTTTCGACCAGGATTTCATTAGAGACGCTATTTATTACGAAGTGGAAAGAGGCGGCCAGGTTTTCTTTATTCATAATCGAGTTCAGGGCTTACAGGAAATGAAAACTTTGATACAGGGATTGTGTCCTGACCTTAGCATTGCGCATGCCCACGGACAATTAGAAGGAGGCCAACTGGAAGAAACGATTCTGGACTTTATGGATCGAAAATATGATGTGCTTATTTGTACAAACATCGTAGAAAGCGGTGTTGATATTCCGAACGTAAATACGATTATCGTAAACAACGCGCACCACTTTGGTTTAAGCGATCTTCACCAATTACGGGGAAGAGTTGGCAGAAGCAATAAAAAGGCATTCTGCTATTTGCTTGCACCGCCGATGAGTACGTTGACTTCTGACAGCCGCAAACGATTAACCACATTAGAGCAATACAGCGATCTTGGAAGCGGCTTCCAGATTGCCATGCGCGACCTTGATATTCGTGGTGCAGGAAATATGCTGGGTGGCGAACAAAGCGGTTTTATTGCAGAAATAGGTTTTGAAATGTACCAGAAAATTTTAGATGAAGCTATTCGCGAATTGAAGAGAAATGAATTTAAAGATTTATTTAAAGAAGAAATTCAAAAGCAGGATGATTATGTTTCTGATTGTACCATTGATACTGATCTTGAAATCCTGATTCCCGATGATTATGTTGAAAGCATCACTGAAAGATTAAGTCTTTACTCGAGGCTCGACAACTGCGAAAATGAAAAAGAACTGGAAGCACTGCATAAAGAAATGGTCGATCGCTTCGGACCGATTCCTGATGAAGTGGAAGATTTGTTTACCACGGTGCGCTGTCGTAAAATAGCATTGGAACTTGGGTTTGAAAAACTGATCCTGAAAAATGAAACGCTGAAATGTTTCTTTGTTGCAAATCCTGACTCTGCCTACTTCACCAGCAAAACTTTTGAAAGAATTCTTGATTTTATCCAAACCAAAACCAACAAAGCCAAACTCAAACAGGTAGGGAGAAATGGTATCTTGATAGTAAGGGAAATAAAAACAATGAAAGACCTTTTCAGATTTTTACAACGGATGGAAGCCAATCTAATCGCTGAAGAAGTTAACTAACCCTACTGTATTCTATTGCACTCCCGGTTTTATATTATTAATTCTTCTCAATTCAGAGATATTTTAGATGTATATTTAATTAATAAACTTTAAAATATGAAGCAACTTTCTTTTTGGGCACACAACCATAAAGTTGCTGCCCGTACTATAATCGTGTTTATTTATTTTTTTCTAAACCTGCTGGGGCTTTTTTGTGGTGATCTGATTTCTTCGTTAAACATTAATTTGAGCCCGGCCTTTTATTTTATTCCGATTTTACTAACACTTGGTGGCATTCTTCTGTATCCGTCAAAAAAAAGAAAACACTTCTATAAAAATTTTTATTCCCGGCAAAAATTTGCTGATGGTTTATTAATGGCAGCTACTTTTCTCTTTATTATTTATGCAGGAAATTCTTTTAATTCTACACGAACAATTAATCCTTTAAGTACTGCTTTTGCCATTTCCATTGTAAAACCTCCTGTTTCTTCATCCGTCGTTCCTGGTAATTCCTTATCAGGTAAAAAGAGTGGACAATTATCAAAAAAAGAGACCAGGAAGCATTTTCGTTCTTTTATAAAAGAAATAAGGAAAAAATATAAAGCAACTTCTAATTCCGGGAAAACAATTTATATTATTCTCGTGGTTTTGGGAGCTATTTTCTTATCGTATTTAATGTTGGGGTTGGCATGTACTATAGCTTGTTCGGGTTCTGAGGCGCTCGCCTTCATTGTAGGATTTGTAGGTATCGGAGCTGTTATTTTCGGAGCCGTCAAGTTAATCCAAAGAATAAAACGCGGGCCTCCCCAAAAAAACAAAACGACTGAAGTAGATGAAGAATAATTGCGTTTATCGGTTACCGTTATATTGAAATATTATTTTCTTTCAACACGTTTTCAATCCGAAGATTCAGTGTTTCAAAATCAGTAAACCCTTCCGCTATCAAATAAAACTTACTTTCTGTTAATTGAATAAAAACAGCCGGAAAACCCGTAACATGTAATTGTTTACATAAAGCAAATTCGTAGTGAGCCTGCTCTTTGTATTCTTCATCCTGAAGCTTTTCATAAAATTCTTCAGCCGGAATATTATATTTATCCAATAACAAACGATATGCTTCGTCATCGGTCAGATCGCGTCCTTCAAAGTGAAGCGCATATTGAAGATCGGCAGCAAAACTTACCTGGTTATCGGGATAATAGTGTTTAAAAACGCATAAGGCTATAGCAGGCTTTTCAGAGTTAGGAAACCAGTCACTCACATCCGGGTGTTTGATGTGCCATAAATAATCTTCACCAAATTTTATTCCCGTAATTTCTTCCACCCGCTTATAAGCGCCCTCAATATATTTTGCTGTAGCACCAATAGAAACAGGCTCTTCAGGCAAAATCATTCCTCCGGAAAGAACTTCAAATTCCAATTTATTTTTGTATTGCGAGTAAATCTTTTTCATTACTTCACTAAAACCGTAACACCAGCCGCAATAAGCATCGTAACAATATATTAATCTTTTCATAACAACAATTTTGCGACAATAAACCTGCCGAAATTCGTAAAGAAATTGGTAACAACATTAAATAATTATTCGTGTTATTTGTTTGTTCACTGCAATTCCTTTCTTCAGTTGAATTTACACAATTACATTTGCAAGCTATGGCACAAAAGAAATTAAAAAGATTCGGAGAGATAAAGATGTTTTCAAATGTTTTGGAATATACCGAAGATATAAAGGGAAAATGGAAAGATTTTTTTGGTAACAAAAACGCTATAGTGCTTGAACTTGCCTGTGGAAAAGGGGAATATACAACAGGACTTGCGCAACAGTATCCTGAAAAAAATTTTATCGGCGTTGATATAAAAGGAAACCGTTTGTGGGTGGGCGCAAAGTATGCGCTGCAAAATGATTTAAAAAATGTGGCTTTTTTACGAACACAGATTGATAAGATTGACGAGTACTTTAATCAAAATGAAGTAGATGAAATCTGGATCACATTTCCTGATCCTCACCTGCGTGTTTCAAAAATAAAGAAGAGATTGACGCATCCAAAATTTTTAAGATTGTACCAATCAATTCTGCAGCAGGGCGCAAAAATTCATTTAAAAACTGATTCTCCTGATCTTTATAATTTTACCAAACTGGTAATAAAACTTTATCACCTGGAGCTGGTATCGGATATCCGGGACCTTTACAAAATGGAAACGGTTTCACCGGAACTGGCAATAAAAACTCATTATGAAAAACTGGACATTGCAAAAAGTAATTGCATTTTCTATCTATGTTTTTCATTACCTGTGACGTTGCCCGATAATGATCAGGAACTAAAAAATATTTTAAAAGAAAAGAATGAAGCGTGAAGAATTTATTGAAGGAATTGATTTTTATTTTAATGAAGCAGGATTGACGGTAATGACTGAAAAGTATCATTTGAACAGGGGATTTTGTTGCGGCAATGCATGCAGGCATTGTCCATTCAATTATGAAAATGTAGAGAAAAAAAAGAGAAAAGAATTAGTCTTTAAAACAAAACATGAAAATAAAAAGCCGTGATCTCAAGAGACATTCAGTAGATAAAGAGAAAACCGTTTTTACCGAACGGCTTTCTCTTTATTCATTTTCGCTTTCCAATTTACTGACTTGTAAGTTCCCCTGTAGTGGTGATTTTTGCATTTCTCTCCCTGAGAGCGGTTCCATCACTATATAACTTTTCAGTAACCATTTGTCCGCCCTGCAATACTCTTACCACATAATCAAATTTTTCAGGAGCGTTTTCACTGTTGCTCATGTTATTATTGTAGGTATTTGCAGAAGCAGTTGTGTTATTCATACTTGAATCGTGGTACTGGTTGTTGGTAGCGGTTTGATTCATTGCTGCCTGGCTTGAATCATCTTTATCATGATCGTTGTCCATTGTGTTATTGTTGTCCATTGTGTTATTATTAACGTTATTGGAAGAGTTCAATGACGTGGCATTGCTGTTCTGAGTCATGGTATCTTCAGCTGATTTAACTGCGGTGATATCATATACCTGGCCATTTGGGTATTTCTGATTGGCCTGGTCAATAATATTTTGAGGAATAAAAGTTTCTCTTACCGGAAGAGCAGCCTGCTGTGTAGTCATAGCAGTGTTGTTGTTTTGCATGGAGTCATTCCAGTTATTATTCATTGCCGAATTGTTCATATCGTTGTTATGCTGCATCGTACCACTGGTATCAGGATAGGTAGAATTTGCATTCATTGTACCGGTCGTGTCAGTAGTATTGTATGTTCCGTTTGTGGTGTTTGTAGTATCTACCTGTGCAAATAATGACATCGACGCACATGTGCAGATTAAAGAAATTAATAGTGTTTTCATAAAATAAATTTTAGGGTTTTTAGATTAATGTTTTCGCGTTGTATAAGTCAATTCTCATGCCCCCCACATGAATTCTTATTTGAAACATCAGATCTAAAAATGTCAAAACACTTACAGGCAAAGCGATACAGGGTGGATGTTAAAAAACCTTCTAATGTTTTCACACATTAGTTTTTCCGCAAAATTGTAGAATAATTTCGTCTCAAATGAAGATTAGCAGAAAATTTTCCTGAATAGTAAAGCAACAAATTTTTATAATTTTTATTTTGCTGGAAAATAAAAAAAGGGAGCCTTTCGACTCCCCGTTTTTGTTTATGAAAATTAATGATTAATAACTCCACAAATTTTGTTCGTAATCAAATATTTCGTTCTTGATCTTTTCGCCCTCCAACAACTGTAATATCGGCCGGTCTTTTAATCCTGTCTGATCTTTCAAATAAGTGTCAAACGGATTATCAAGCGTACTTTTAATGATTCTTCCGTGAAACATTCTTGATTCAAAAAGGTCTTCCCAGGTCATTCGTGCACCATAGTTTTTACCATTGTACACATAGTATTTGGCAAATATCGGCCTCATGTCAGGATAATAAACCCAAAACAATTCTGTGTCGCCAAGATCAACGCCGGAAGCCGTGATCACACGTTTAACCGGAGCGATTCCAAGGATTCGCCAAAACAATCTTGAACTCTGTTTATCGAATATTACTTCCTCTTTTATCCTGAATTTATAAAATGAATCCAGGTTCACTTCCTGCATGGTTTCTTTGTTGCCTATCACGTTTCCTAACGAATCGTATATTGGAACAGTAACGGATCCACCGGAAACCGCTTTGGCCACTTCTGCTGTTGTCATTGGCGTGGTAAAGCGATCGTCAATATTACTAAAGGCGGTAACCCCTCCGTTGTCAGGACCATCCTGGATTGCTTTTAAAAGAATTGATATGAACCTTTGGTTGCCATTGTCCTCATTAGCCGAATACCGGAAAGGAAGATTAATTTTTTCGCGGGTATCTATTTCACGCCAGATTCTTTCGTCGTATGCTGCGTCTTCTGCTCTAAGCTGTTGATAAGGTAACGGCGTTCTGTCGGTAATCAATCCATTATGCACATCAAGCGCCGTTTCCGGGCGCAAGGAAGGCTTTATATTAGCAATAGGAAGGCTATCATTCACCGGGGCTTGTACTATTGCGGTATCTACTACCATTGGCTGAGTTGCGGCTGCATTAGCAGAAACTGCAGTCCTATTTGCAGTACTCCTTTTCTTTACAGAACGCTTTTTAGTAGCCTGTGCATCCGCCGCACTGCTTAGTATTCCTACCGAAAGTACCAGCATCATACACTTTAAAAAAATCGTTTTCATAGCCTTTTATTTATTCTTATTTTTTAATACAATATAAACCCTGGTCCTGGAATACTTCTTACAACTCCATCCGGCCCTTGTACTTTTACATTATCGAAAGTTACAGACGTTCCCGGTATTGATCTTTGCAAAAAGCTTTTTACAGCATCAAGACTGCCACCACGAATTTCTGCCGATTGAACGCTTGGAAAGTTAGCACCAGAAAAATAAAGTGTAGCACTTACAATGTTAAAATGCGCATCGAAATCGAAGTTTTCCAAATCGGCGCGCGCAAAGTTCTGGTTTTTAAAAACTACAGATTGTATTCTTCCTCCACCACTAGGCCCAACTTTTACTACAGGATCAGGAATTCTTTTAACTCTGAAATCGTAGGTGCTGGCTTTACCATCCGCATTTACGGTGATAGACGCTTTACCCACTGAACTTACTTTAACAGTGTATTTACCAGGCCCTCCTGAAGGTGATAAGCTTCCTCCGGACATTGATACGCGGGTTTTATCCCAACCGGTTCCTGAAGAAATAGTAACGGGATTTGGAACGCCAATGTAAAACACATTCATTTTATCCAGCATTACTGCTGCACCGCCGGGAGTTCCTACAGTGTAGTTAATGGTTTGATGAACCGGAACCGGCTTGCCATCTTCACCAATAAATGAACCATTTACCTGGATAGTATGTTCACCCGCACCACCCACTGTTGTTGAATATTCTCCCTGGCCATTCACCATACTTAATGGCTGACCGTTCACGGTAATATTACTTTTTACACTCGAACTGTAAGCCCCTACGCCCGCAGTAACGGTTAGCTTCTGCCCCGGCATGAGATAGTTAGAACTTTGACCTACCAAAACATTCACCTTGTCCATATGAACTTCCACGGCACCTATTTGCGAATGGCAGTAAGTAACGATCATGTTTTCCGCATTCTTCACATTGTTTTGAAATTTACTAAGAATGGTTAATGCGGCAATGGTAGGTGTCATATGGAAGAAAGTCTGCGTAAAATCTTTTTGCTTTCCTTCTTCTGTTTTTGGTGGCGTTGTATTTACCGGGAAGATGCTTTCAAACTGAGCCTTGATAGTTGGATCAATATTAAGCATTGCTGCTTTATAATCCTCAAGTCTCTTCTGTAGTCTTTCACCTTCACCGTTTGTTTCAAACATTCTTGTAGAAGCATCAAGATTATCGGTACGATAATCCTCGATACTATCCTTGCCATCCCACTTCATCCTCAGGTCTGCTGCCTTTTTTAAGGCCAGTTTCAAGCTATCGAGGTAGGTATCCATGGCAGCGGATAATTTTCTTGCTTCCATAGCTTTTGGCTCCCAAATTTCAGCTTTTTCTTTGGACTTGGGATCAGCTAGTTTTTCCTCGAGTGATTTGTACAATGTATTATTCGATACAGCAATGTTACTGTTCGAAGTTATCAAGCTGTTATTCACCACTTTAAATGCGGTAATTACCTCGTTGGATACATTTAGGGCAAGGATGGCTGTAAGTACCAGGTACATTACATTGATCATCTTTTGCCGTGGTTCTGCGGGTAGTCCCATGATTTTTAAATTTAACGGTTGTTAGTTTTAGAATTTTGGATTATTAAATTATTGTCTGCCCTGCATAGCACTTAGCATGTTGCCGTACACCTGATTTAATTTACCAAGATTCGTTGCAAGAACATTAATTTGTTCTTTGGTTGCCTGGGCATCATCCACTGTTGAAATCATTACTTCACTCGCTTTGGCCATCTTGCCATAGAAGCTGTTTAACGTCTTAAGGTGGTTGTTGCTTTCTGTCAACTCAAGTTCGTAAATGCTGTTTAATGAACCGAGGTTTTTGGTAAGCACCTGAACCTGCTCATGAAATCCTTTTGCACTATCAGCAGCACTGTTAAATGTGCTCATAGTGTTTGCAGAATTGGTATAAGCATCTTTCATTAAGCCCAAAGCATTGGTAGCTTCTTTTGTCTTTGCAGAAAAATCGCCGGTAGATTTTACTACATCACCCACTTCTCCAATTTGAGATACTGTAACGCCCAGCTTCTGGAAATTATCACCTAATCTTTTCATATTTGCAGGCGTAATGTCTGCATCTTTCATCATTTTTTCCATCGACTGCAAAGCAGGATTTCCCTCAGTGGCGTGCGCCACAGCGTGAGGCACATCATGAGTTTTGGGTTTTACCCATTCAATAATAGCGTATACCAAAAAAATACCGGTTTCCGTCCACATTCCGACAGTGAGCATGGTATCAGCAAAAGACTGGTGGGTCAATTTTGCCCACGCAGCAAAAATAACGACTGCGGCACCTGCACTTACAAGTACATCTACCAGTGTCAAAAAGTTTCTTTTAGGTTGTTGAATCATAACAGGGTTGGTTTTAAATTTGTATTTGTTTTAAGTTATTACTTGGAAGTTCGCACAAAAAATGCCCATATTAATTACTTTAAGTATAACAATTAATACAGGCAGTAAAATGTTGAACTAAAATTTTTCTATGGGGTTATATTTATGTTCTTAGTTAATTATTTTCTTCCTTTTTTGTCACCCGCTGGTGGCAAATCAATTACGCAACGAAACCCGATATAAGATTTAGCCGTATCCATGTACTCAAACGTGCGAGTGCTTGTGCGTAAGTAAAATCCTACGTCTTTCCAGCTTCCCCCGCGGATCACTTTACGCTTCATGCGTGGAGGATCCTGGTCTTTTGCGTTCCAGCGGATATCCGGGTTCATGTCATGTTGAAAATTGTATCCTCCTTCATAATATAAAGAAGAAGTCCATTCCGCCACATTTCCGGCCATACAGTACAGTCCGAAATCATTAGGCCAGTAAGCATCGGCACGCACGGTATAAAAGCCGCCATCTTCCGGGTAATTACCACGGCCCGGCTTAAAGTTGGCCAGCAGGCATCCTTTCCTGTTTCTTAAATAAGGACCACCCCATGGATAGGGAGATTGAGACCTTCCTCCTCTTGCGGCATATTCCCATTGGGCTTCTGTTGGTAAACGGAAATCAGTTTCAATTGACCTCTTTTTCCCGATGAGCCATGAGTTTAACGTTTGAGTTCTCCACTCGCAAAAAGCTGTGGCTTGCTTCCAGTTAACACCTACCACAGGATAGTTTCCGAAAGCGGGGTGACTGTAATATTGTTTTGCCATTGGTTCATTATAAGAGTATGCGAAATCTCTTACCCACACCAATGTATCCGGGTAAATCGGAATATCTTTTTTCACTATGTAATTGCTCCGTGGCACATTAGGATCTTTATTTCCTGCAGCGGCGGCATAATCAAAAGTTTCTGAATGATATACTAATTTGTTGGGATCAATTTCCTTTCTACCAAAAATCCTGTTATCCGGGGTAACTATCATCGCGTCAATTTTTTCCAGGGTAGCTTTATCATCCCACTTAATGGTATTTACTTTTTTCCAATCAAGAATTTCCACTCCATCAGCATCCTGTTTCACATATCCCATCAAACGGCCGGCAATAGAGTCACGCACATAATTGGTAAACTGGCGATATTCATTATTGGTTATCTCAGTTGCATCCATCCAAAAACCACTGATCGAAACCTGCTTGTTTCTTGCTGTAAAAGTATAGTTCACATCTTCGTCACTTGGACCCATATGGAAAGTTCCCGGCGGAATATAAACCATCCCCGGAGGCTTAGGTAAAATGTAACGACCAGCCGGCGCAACGCCATGAAGCTGCCCATCATCCGGTAAGCCTTTGGATTTTCCAAATTTACCACAACCAGACAAGATGAATGCGGCTGCTATTATCGAAGCGAAAAAAGTGATTTTCATTATTTTTTACTTTGAGGGTAAGGACAAATGTAATATTTATTTAAAAAAATTCTTTTCCTCCTCTACTCTAAATACTGTCACTTCATTCGCAAATGAAGCGATTTATAATAAACGAGTAAGAGTATTAATTATTGTAAAAAAGAATCAAATTTATCTAAATATCTTTAAAGTTAATGAAGCAACCAAAGTAACTAATTATTAATGTCATTTTGAAAAATGCTCTTCATATAAAAAGTTAATTTGTAGTAGTCTAATCAAAAACTAAAACTACGAAAAAAGCCTTATAAAAAGCCTGCGTCAATTTTTTTTTACCAAAATTCCACAGCTACCTGTCATAGTTTTTATCATTCCTCTCTTTTTTATAAACTTTTTTTTTTATTAATTATTGTGTTACAAATGCTTTTACATCTCCTAATCTGCTATTTTTCAAAGAACAATATTTTTACCAAAACTTATTATTAACGATAAAATAACAAACTAAAAATCTTCTTTAAAAGTGGCTTTACTATACTAAAGCTATTCCAAAGAAGTGTTAATGCCGATAAAAGACGTAGTATTAAATTGTAATTTTGCTGCCTTCTATGGCTAAAAAACAGCAGAAAAAATCTTCAGAAATTCTTACGGAAAGTGACGTTATTGAAGTCTTTGGCGCACGCGAACACAATCTAAAAGACATTGATATTGCTATTCCTAAAAATAAACTGGTAGTAATAACCGGTATTTCAGGCAGCGGTAAATCTTCTCTCGCTTTTGACACCATTTTTTCTGAAGGACAACGGCGTTATATGGAAAGTTTTTCTGCTTATGCACGCCAGTTTTTGGGAGATATGGAACGCCCGGATGTGGATAAAATTACCGGTCTTTCACCAGTTATTTCTATTGAGCAAAAAACCACCAACAAAAATCCACGTAGCACGGTAGGCACCGTGACCGAGGTGTATGATTTTTTAAGATTGCTCTTTGCCCGTATAGGCGAAGCCTTTAGCTACAATACCGGGAAGAAAATGGTAAAATGGAGCGAGGAAGAAATCGTTGAAAATATCTTAAACAGGTTTTTATCAAAAAGAATTACGGTTCTGGCCCCTCTTGTTCGGGGAAGAAAAGGCCATTACCGCGAACTGTTTGAAGATGTAAGGAAAAAGGGATTTTTAAAAATAAGAATTGACGGAGAAATAAAAGACCTGGTGCCCAGGATGCAAACCGACAGGTACAAGATTCACGATATTGAATTAGTAGTTGACCGGCTGGCAGCTGACAAAGCACAAAAAGTGCGGCTGAGCGAAAGTGTACAAAAGGGTTTACAACTAGGAAATGGGCTTTTATTTTTATTACTAAATGATGACAACCGTGTGATTCAATATAGCCGGCTTTTAATGTGCGAAGAATCAGGAATAAGCTACGAAGAGCCTTCGCCAAACGCGTTTTCCTTCAACTCGCCCTACGGCGCCTGCCCGGTTTGCAAAGGATTGGGCAACGTTTACCAGGTAAATATGGAATCTATCATCCCTGATGAAAAATTAAGTATTAACGGAGGAGCTATCGCACCCCTGGGTGAAGAAAGAGAAGCGTATGTTTTTAAACAGGTGCAGCAACTTGCGCGAAAACATAAATTCAGTTTAGACAAGCCCGTTAAAGATTTGACTGAAAAGGTTATGAATCTTATCTTATTTGGAAATGAAAGCGCCGAAAGCGAAGACAGTGCTGATTCCTATTTGCAATTTAATAATTCAGAACGCGAATATTCGTCTGACGATTACGAAGGAATTGTAAATATGATACGGCGCTGGTTTCATTCTGATAATACCAATGAAGGATTGAGAGGCTGGGTAGAAAAATTTATGATTCTTGAAAAATGCCCTTCATGTGATGGTAAAAGGTTGAAGAAAGAAAGTTTATGGTTTAAAGTTGACGGAAAAAATATCGCCGGGTTATCGGAAATGGATCTTGTAAAGTTATTGGATTGGTTTAAAGGAATCGAAAACCGGCTGACCAGTAAACAAAATATTATTGCACGGGATATTCTGAAAGAAATCCGGGAACGCATTCAATTTCTGCTGGATGTAGGATTAACGTATCTTTCGCTGGACCGGCCTTCCAAAAGCCTAAGCGGCGGCGAGTCACAACGTATCAGGTTGGCTACCCAAATCGGCTCACAACTCCAGGGTATCACTTATATTCTTGATGAACCAAGCATCGGCCTTCACCAGCGGGATAACCACCAGTTGATAAAAGCTTTAAAAAATTTAAGAGACATTGGCAACAGCGTTTTGGTTGTAGAGCACGACAAGGATATTATGCTCGCCGCCGATTATTTGGTGGATATTGGACCGGATGCGGGAAAACACGGCGGAGAAGTAGTAGCCAAGGGAACTCCAAAACAATTTCTCAAGCTTGAGACACTTACTTCTTCTTACCTGAACGGAGAGGTTGAGATAAAAACTCCTTCAAAAAGAAGAAAAGGGAATGGGCACGAGCTTATTTTGAAAGGTGCATCCGGTAATAATTTAAAAAATGTAACTGCCACTTTTCCACTTGGTAAGTTCATTTGTGTAACGGGCGTAAGCGGAAGTGGAAAATCTACACTTATTAATGAAACGCTCTATCCCATTCTAAGCACCCATGCTTACAAAAGTAAAATGACACCTTTACCCTACAAAAGTATTGAGGGATTGGATTACATTGATAAAGTGGTTGAAATTGATCAATCACCTATCGGTCGCACACCACGAAGCAACCCTGCCACTTATTGCGGGTTCTTTACCGACATCCGAACACTTTTTGCAGCAATCCCTGAAGCCAAAATCAGGGGTTATAAACCTGGCCGTTTTTCATTTAATGTAAAAAGCGGCAGGTGCGACGTATGCCATGGAGGTGGCATGAGAGTGATAGAAATGAATTTTCTGCCTGATGTGTATGTAGAGTGCGAAAAGTGCAATGGCAAAAGATACAATCGAGAAACGCTTGAAATCCGGTACAAGGGAAAATCGATCAGTGATGTTTTGGAAATGACGGTAGACGAAGCGGTAGAGTTTTTTCAAAATGTACCCTACCTGTACCGAAAAATCAAAGTACTTCAGGAAGTTGGGCTGGGATATATCACGCTGGGTCAAAGTGCGGTAACACTAAGCGGAGGTGAAGCTCAGCGCGTAAAATTGGCAACCGAACTCAGTAAGCGAGACACCGGGAAAACGTTTTATATCCTCGACGAACCGACAACAGGGCTGCATTTCAGGGATATTCAACACCTGGCGGATGTACTCAACAAACTGGTGGACCGCGGAAATACCGTTTTAGTAATTGAGCATAATATGGACATCATAAAAATTGCTGATTTCATCATAGACCTTGGACCTGAGGGAGGCGATGCCGGAGGAAGAATATTATTTGAAGGCACTCCTGAAAAGCTTATTGATAATAAAGAAAGCTTTACAGCCTCTTTTTTGAAAGCAGAGTTGAAGAAAGATAAAAAAGGCAAAGCATAATAACAAAACTAAAAATGTTGTGGTTTCAGGGGTTACGGTGCACATGAATATGCAATGTTTTTCCGGGTTTAGCTTTTATTATATACTTCGCCATATTCAGAGGCAAAAATCTCGAACTTAAATTTCTAAAATCTTGGTGGACAGCGCATTCTGCTTGCTACGTTTCTGTCGTAACTGTTTTCAAAAATGGGCCCCAACCTGACAGCAAATTTTATAAATGTGGTAAAATAGGTGTCGTTCTGATGAGGGTTTCCTCGTTGTGTACCGGGAGAGTTTCTTGTGAGGCCCGGATTTACAATGGCATTCACTTTATCAGAAATCTGCCGGGCAATGCGGGCATCTGCAGGCGACAAATATTTATCAAACAAATTAGGATCAATATAAGTAGTACTTACATCATCAATATAATCAGTAAATGATTTCCTGGTAAGAATCTCAAAACTAACATTCACCCTGTTTGAAATATAATATTTCACACCGATTCCAAGAGGAATATTAATTTGAGAAAGCGAGTACATTTTTCTTTTAGGATATTCCGGAAAACCTTCTCCTTCAGTATGAAGTGGTCTTAAATCGTACCATGTTTTGTTTCCGTTGGCATCTGTCAGGGATCCCTGGGGGTTAAAATGCATATAACCTGCACCCACAACTGCATAAGGCAACATTCTCGGAGCAAAATCCGGTTCATCTTTATACAAAAGCATAAAAGGGAAAATCTCAGCCGCGATATACGCTTCTGCTATATTCGATCTGAAATCAAGGTTGCGTTGCTTTCTGTACAATTCATCATTGCCTTTTGTGGTTATAATATTATCTTCTCCTGAAATTTTGCCATACTGTGCAGCCACCCGAATACCAAGCCATTTATTAGGATAGCATGTGGCGAAAACTCCGGCCATTAGTTCGGTAAGTGGCAAATTCAGATCTTTTACAAAGCGGGTCCCCTTTCCACGGTGTCCTCCCAGGTCTCCAAGAAAAAAAGAAGGTCCCACATTCATCCCAACTTCAAAACGTGCTTTTTGGCCACTGATAATTAAAGATTGAGAATGGCTTTGCTTTGAAAGCACCAAACCCAGCGCAATGAGTATGAAATACGTCAGCCTTATAGCTTTGATACGTTTTTTCATAACGTAGTTATTGTTTTTTTAATGGACAAGTTCACGTAATACCCGATATAGTCAGGACAACGTATCCATAACGCCAAACAATATGGTTTATTGCTTATTTGTTTCATGAAACATCGAAATGTGCTCGATGCCATCTTCCATGTAAACGCCGCTTTTTTGAACGAATGAAAATGATTCGTAAAACTTTTTCAGGTAAAGCTGGGCGCTGATGCGAATGGGAACTTGACTGAATAGACGATAGATTTCTTCGATTGAATTCTTCATCAGCTCTCTACCAACACTTTTTCCTCTTACCGATCGGGCAGTTACAACACGTCCGATCGAAGCAGCATCTTCATAAGAAATTCCTTTGGCAAGAAGTCTTGTGTAAGCAACGATATTTTCGTTTTCCCAGCCACTGTAGTGATAGGCTTTTAAATCTTTGTCATCCAAATCCTGGTAAGCACAATTCTGTTCCACCACGAAAACATCGCTTCGCAGTTGAAGAATTTTATACAATTCAAAATTGCTTAAATCTGAAAAATGTTTGCATTGCCAGTTTATCATAATTAAATCTAAAAAGGATGAAAGTTGCAATATAAATTTAGAAATAGAAAATCGAACAAATTTGTTCGTTTACTGGCTGGTCGGAAAAATTGAGGGAACGGCGTTAACTTGGGGAAGTTGAAAATAAAAAAGGTGATTTTTTGTTTGTTTACTATTGCTCCTTAATAACCATATTTTTCTTTCCACCTTGCTTTCAAAAACTTTCTCAATTCCTCCTCTCGTGCATTCTTCCCGGGGTTGTACAAAACAGTATTTTTAATTTCTTCAGGTAAAAATTCCATATTCGCAAAATTGTTTTCATAATTGTGCGCATATTGATAATTCTTCCCGTAATCCAGCTTCTTCATTAGTTTGGTAGGCGCATTCCTGATTGCAAGCGGCACTGGCAAATCGCCATATTGTTTTACCAAACTTTCGGCCTTGCCAATTGCGGCAACTGCAGCATTGCTTTTGGGCGAAGAAGCAAGGTAAGTGGCGCATTGAGATAAAATAATTTTTGATTCAGGATAGCCAATCATATTTACTGCCTGGAAAGTGTTGGTTGCCAATACCAGGGCTGTCGGGTTTGCGTTTCCAATGTCTTCACTGGCAAGAATCACCATTCTTCTTGCAATAAATTTTACATCTTCTCCTCCTTCAATCATTCGCGCCAGCCAATAAACCGCCGCGTTCGGATCGCTGCCGCGAATGGACTTTATAAAGGCGGAAATGATATCATAATGTTGCTCTCCTTTTTTATCATACAACGCTACTTTTTGCTGCGCTGCACGAATTACTTCATCATCAGTGATCAAAATTTCTTTTTCTTTTTTTGAAGAAAGTTGATCTATCGTTAGTTCCAGGAGATTTAAAAGCCTTCTCGCATCCCCACCTGATAAATTGATCAGCGCCTCCGTTTCTTTTACCTGGATATTTTTTTTGGAAAGAATTGCATCTGATTTTATTGCATGGTTCATTAACTCAACCAGGTCTTCTTTTTTCAAAGACTTTAAAATATAAACCTGGCAGCGGCTTAGCAAGGCGCTGTTTACTTCGAAAGAAGGGTTTTCTGTTGTAGCACCAATTAAAGTAATCGTCCCTTTTTCTACTGCGCCAAGCAATGCATCCTGTTGTCCTTTGTTAAACCGGTGAATTTCATCTATAAAGAGTATGGCATTTTCCTCATGCTTTGCTTTTTCTATTACTTCCCGCATTTCTTTTACGCCGGATGAAATGGCGCTTAAAGTATAAAACGGAACATTAAGTGTGTGAGCAATAATATTAGCGATCGTTGTTTTTCCTACGCCCGGCGGGCCCCACAAAATCATTGATGGAATTTTATGATTTTCCAGTGCGGTGCGCAAAATACTTCCCTTGCCGGTAAGATGTTGCTGACCGATAAGCTGATCTAAATTTTCAGGCCGAAGCCTTTCTGCCAAAGGTGTTGAAGTAGTCAATGGTGAATTGTGAATAGTGAATTGTCAATTGGGAATAAACTTCTTACAAATTTAAAATTAATTATCCGTTCATTTGGCAAGATAAGGCAGCACATCATTTAAAGTAACCGGCGCATTCTTATCGTCAATTTCAATCACCACACAATAGCCGTTGGCGCCGCCGGCTTTCAACAAACCGTTTACCAACTTTTGCTGATCGCTTTCAATTCGTTTCCCGTTCCAGATTTCTTTGGTGCACAAACAACCTTCTGTTGGGGTTAAAGGATAATAAGGCTTGCCGAGATAATAACTAGGATCAATGGTAGTTCCATGAGCAATAATCTCACTTCTTCCGGCAAGACCGGCATAATAAGATTCATAAAGTGGTAAATAATCCTGCAATTTTGGGGGTAACAGATGTTTGTAATAATCGATCGTCCATGTGGTATCTGAAATTGCGTCGTTATTAAAAAACTTTTGCAAGGTCAATTCTACCGGCATACCCATTTGTACGTTGGCCGTGGGGCCAATAAAATTTCCCATCGAAACTTTAAAGCCATACATTTTAAATATGCCTTGTGGTGTGTTGCCATTCGTTAAATATCCAGGCAAATTAGTAATACTTCTCGCCAATTGACCGACTGTAAAAATTTTTCCCGTCGAATCTGTAACGAAGTTCCCGTCTGCATTTCGGATGATTACCATTCCCGGATAATCGCGGTTTTTTCTTTGAATACTATACATCACTTCCTGGTGCGCCAGAAAGTTCGCGCTAAAAATCTCAGGTAAAACTTTGTTTAGGGTAAGCGTTGTTATTTTGTCTGGCGACAATCTTGTTTGCAATAAATACAGTATCGGATTCTTATAAGCTGTGTCACTGAATTTTTCAATAAGCTTCTTCGAAAGCTCTTCCTTTTCGCTCGTCGTTTTATTGCTCTGAACTAAATATTCTGCGCACATCGCGAATATTTTAGGATCCTGTGTTTGTTGTAACAGAGACAAAGTTTGAGTGAAAAATTTTCCGGGATAATTGCTGTAAGCCACTTCCATCAAAGCGCGCTGAAAAGAAACACTTCTGATTTCAATGCTATCAAATGCAGATTCCACTTTTTTTTCCGTTGATGGCGTGTTGTATTGCAAGACTTCCATCGCATCAAAAGCCTGCTGCCAGTTTTCTTCGGTTGAATCAGTAAGAGGCAATGAAAAATTTTTGGAGATACTGTAATGGATCAATCCATCCTTCATTTTTGCGCGCGCCGCATCGGTGGTGTACGAAGTGTAAAGTGGTACATTGTATTGCGCATACGATTGTCGCTGATAAATTAAAAAAAGGAAAACAATCAGAAAAGATTTGCGAAACACGGTTATAAAATTTTTTATTGAAAGGCAAATAAACCAGGCGCGATAAAGGTAAATAACGGGCGTTACAAATAATTTTAAAGTATTGAGAAAGTTCCGACAGTAAACGAAGAAAAAAGCAGGAATTTTATTTTGTCCAACCCCGGTGTTGATCCAATCACTTTAATTTGGGATTGTTCCTGTGCCGGTCCGCATCACGCAAATTTTTCTTTTCAAAATTTTTTTCAAGAGCAGTCGTAAGGTTCACCCCGGTTTGATTAGCAAGGCACATTAATACCCAAAGCACATCCGCCATTTCATCACCAAGGTCTTTTTCTTTTTCATTTTCTTTAAACGATTGCTCCCCAAATTTCCTTACTACCAATCTTGAAAGTTCACCTACTTCTTCCATTAAAATACCCAGGTTGGTTAATTCACTGAAGTAGCGAACACCGGTGGTTTTTATCCACTCGTCAATTTTTGTTTGTGCTTCTGCTATTGTCATATTTAATTCGTGTAATCCGATAAAATTAGTGCAATAACTTATTCCCTGTTCTTTGAATCGATCACAATAGTTATCGGTCCATCGTTTATTAATTGAACTTTCATGTCAGCTCCGAATTCACCGGTAAATATTTTTTTGCAAAGATCATTTTCTATTTGCTTAATCAACTTCTCATATATCGGGACGGCTATATCGGGTTTGCTTGCCTTTAGATACGAAGGACGATTTCCCTTCTTTGTTGAGGCCTGCAAGGTGAACTGGCTGACTAGTAAAAAATCTCCGTCAATTTCTTTTACTGAAAGATTGGGAATTTTATTTTCATCATCAAAAATGCGCAGGTTTACCATTTTGTTGCTTAACCATTTTATATCTTCTTCAGTATCAGAATCTTCAATGCCAACCAATACCAGTAAACCCACTTTTATTGAAGATTTTACAGTATTATCAATGGTTACAGACGATTTGCTTACTCTTTGAATCACTACTTTCATAATTGATCAATCTTTACATATAACAAATATCTACAATGCCAAAAACGGTGTAAAATGTAATTTTTTTTATTTATACATGGGGCAAAATTTGGATAATCCACTGCCAGCCCGCATTGTAAATTTATTAACAATTCTTATCCACAACCTGTGTAAAATTTAGAAATGGTTTTATCGTGTATAAAAAATATTTTCGTTGTCCCACTGCTGAAAAAATAATTTTAAAACAAAAATACTTATTACCCAATGGCTAGAAAAAAACAAACTCAGGCCGGCATCTGTTTCCCCCGGCATTTTACAAAAGAAGGAATCTCACCTTTTGAAATGTTCGAATATGATTACCGCACGTCGGTGATTAAAAACACGACCGGAGAAGTTGTTTTTCAAATGGATAATGTTGAAGTTCCAAAGCAATGGAGCCAGATTGCTACGGATATTTTAGCACAAAAGTATTTTAGAAAAGCGGGTGTACCGCAGCCCGACGGAAGCACAGGAAGAGAAACTTCTGTAAAACAGGTGGCTCACCGTATGGCGCACTGCTGGCGTGTTTGGGGCGAAAGAAATAATTATTTCGCTACAAAAAAGGACGCGCAAATCTTTTACGATGAATTAATTTATGCTATTTTAAACCAGGCATGCGTACCCAATTCTCCCCAATGGTTCAATACCGGTTTGCATGAAGTATACGGTATTACAGGAAAGCCCCAGGGACATTATTACGTTGATGGGAAAGATGGAAAATTAAAAAAATCAACTTCAGCATATGAACGACCTCAACCTCACGCCTGCTTCATATTAAGCGTTGAGGATGATTTAGTAAACGACGGGGGAATTATGGACCTATGGGTTCGCGAAGCAAGAATTTTTAAATACGGCAGCGGCGTTGGAACCAACTTCAGCAATATTCGTGGCGAAGGTGAAAAACTGAGCGGTGGCGGAACTTCCAGCGGGTTAATGAGTTTTCTTAAGATTGGTGACAGGGCGGCCGGCGCAATCAAAAGTGGAGGAACTACAAGGCGGGCTGCAAAAATGGTTTGCCTGGATATAGATCATCCTGAAATTGAAAGCTTCGTAAACTGGAAAGTAGAAGAAGAAAAGAAAGTTGCAGCCTTAATAGCTGCAGGCTATCCAAGTGATTATGAAGGAGAAGCCTATAAAACAGTAAGCGGACAAAATAGTAATAATTCTGTTCGCATATCCAACAACTTTTTCCATGCCCTTGAAAAAGATGGTGATTGGGCATTAAAAGCAAGAAGCGATGGGCACACCATGAAAACCATTAAGGCCAAAAAATTGTGGGATGAAATTAATTATGCCGCATGGCGTTGCGCTGATCCCGGAACTCAATATGATACCACCATTAACGAATGGCATACCTGCCCTGAAGGCGGGAGAATAAGGGCAAGTAATCCATGCAGTGAATATATGTTCCTTGATAATACTGCATGTAACCTTGCCTCAGTAAACCTTCGCAAATTCTTTAATGAAGACAATAACCGGTTCGATGTACCTGGTTTTGAATATACCGTTCGTTTGTGGACAACTGTTTTGGAAATTTCTGTTTTAATGGCTCAGTTTCCCAGCAAAGAAGTAGCTCAGCTAAGTTACGATTACAGAACATTGGGATTGGGATTCGCAAATCTTGGGAGCATGCTTATGGTTAGCGGTATTCCTTATGACAGCGATAAGGCAAGAGGCATTGCCGGCGCTATCAGTGCTATAATGACCGGGATCGCTTACAAGACTTCAGCAGAACTTGCCGAACAATTAGGCGCGTTCAGCAGGTACGAAGAAAATAAAGAACACATGCTTCGCGTTATGCGCAATCACCGCGCTGCTGCGTACGATGCATCAGAAGCATATGAAGGAATCGAAATAAAACCACAGGGAATCAATGCAAAAGATTGCCCCGATTATTTATTAAAAGCGGCTACGAAAGCATGGGATGACGCCGTGCAGCTGGGAGAAAAACATGGCTACAGAAATGCACAGACAACAGTAATTGCGCCGACAGGAACTATAGGTTTGGTGATGGATTGTGATACCACGGGTGTAGAACCGGATTTTGCTTTGGTCAAATTTAAAAAGTTGAGCGGCGGAGGTTATTTCAAAATCATCAATCAAAGTGTTCCACAGGCACTACGCAATTTAAAATATTCAGAAACTGAAATTGAAGAAATTGTAAACTATGCCAAGGGGCACGCAACACTAAAAAATGCACCTCACATCAATTTTGAATCGCTCACTAAAAAAGGATTTAATGCGGCTGACCTTCAAAAAATTGAGGCTGCATTGCCGAGTGCCTTTGAGGTCGGTTTTGTTTTCAATGCTTTTAATCTTGGTGAAGAATGTATGCAACGCTTAGGTTTTAAAGCTGAAGATTACAATAATTTCGAATGGAGTCTGCTGAATGCTTTAGGATTTACCGACGAACAGATTGAAGAAGCCAATGTTTATATCTGCGGAACAATGACCGTGGAAGGCGCGCCTTATCTTAAAGAAGAACATTTACCTGTTTTTGATTGCGCCAATAAATGCGGCAACATCGGCGAACGATACATTCATTACAGCGGCCATATAAAAATGATGGCTGCAGCACAACCTTTTTTAAGTGGTGCTATCTCCAAAACCATCAATCTTCCGAACGAGGCCACCGTTACTGAAATCGAAGAAGCCTATTTATTAAGCTGGAAACTTGGTTTAAAAGCGTGTGCGCTTTACCGTGATGGTTCTAAATTATCTCAACCGCTCAGCAATAAAAGCGATAAGAAAAAGAAAAGTGACGAAGCAGAAGAAGATAGTGTTGAAAAGCAACATGAAACTGCTCTTGTAAACATGGGACAGTTAACAATTGATGACTTGCTGGAAGAAGTAAATAAAAGAGTACAAAACAGTGCCGATACTTCGTTAAAACGCCAGCTTGCCATGATCGTGGAAAGAAGATCTTTACCGGCGAAACGCAGAGGATTTACACAAAAAGCCAAAATCAACGGACAAGCGCTGTTCCTCAGAACAGGCGAATACAGCGACGGTACTTTAGGAGAAATCTTCATCGATATGGCAAAAGAAGGCGCTACTATGCGTAGCATGCTCAACTGCTTTGCCATTGCAATTTCCATTGGACTTCAATACGGAGTTCCCCTGGAAGAATTCGTAGAAAAATTTGTGTTCACCCGTTTCGAACCATCCGGAATGGTAGAACATCCTAATATAAAAACCACCACTTCTATCATAGACTTTATGTTCCGCTCATTGGCATATGAATATCTTGGAAGAAATGACCTGGTACATGTATTGGATAAGCCCGAAGTTGAAAACCTCGGCAACCAGCCATGGGACGAAAATCCTCCCACCATCGGAGAACGCATACCAGAATTAAGTGAAATAAGGGTAACAGGTTCTTCACCCGCAAAAACACAAAAATCTTACCGGACCGAGCATGTAAAAAAAACAAATTCTGATTTAGATGCCGTCAATGCAGCTTCAAAAAATATGCAAAGCGATGCACCTGCCTGTAATACATGCGGACACATAACCATCCGTAGTGGTACCTGTTATAAATGTTTAAACTGTGGTAATAGTATGGGTTGCAGTTAAAACATTTTTTCAAAATGAAAAGCATTAAAAGACCACCTTGTGAAAGGTGGTTTTTTATTAAAAGCAATATAATTTTCAAAAAAGATTTGGCAGATTAAACTTCTCAGCCCAACTTTGCGCCAGTTCTTTGTGATTCACTTATCAAGAAAGGCAGAGGGAAATGGCCCGATGACGCCTTGGCAACCTAAAATGACTTTAAAAATCATTAAAAGGTGCTAACTCCATCCCGATCGGAGATCGGGACAGATAAGACAGACTCTAGTTTGACTTAATAGTGGCGCTGCCATACAATATATTAACTCACCTGATCTGTCGGGTGAGTTTTTTTTTGCATGAATCCGAAGACCCACATTAAAGACGCTAATTAAGAAATAAAAAAATAAAATGGACACACACAAAAAGCTGGTTTTAGGAATTTTTGGATTTGGAGTTGTAGGCGAGGGATTATATAAAGTGCTGAATCAAACACCGTCGCTTAACGCGACGATTAAAAAAGTTTGTATCAAACATCCCAATAAAAAAAGAAACGCTCCTGAAGAACTGTTTACACCAAACAAAGAAATATTACTAAAAGATAATGAGATCAATATTATCGTGGAAATGATCGACGATGCTGATGCGGCTTATGACATTGTAAAGACAGCTTTTGCCAATGGTAAATCTGTTGTAAGTGCAAGCAAAAAAATGATAGCAGAGCATTTACCTGAACTGCTTGAATTAAGTCAAAAAACAGGAAATTCTTTTCTATATGAAGCGGCATGCTGTGCGTCTATTCCCGTTATTCGCAATCTGGAAGAATATTATGACAACGATCTTTTGCACTCAATAAATGCGGTGGTAAATGGGTCAACCAATTACATTCTTACCAAAATGTTTGAGGATAAACTTTCTTTTAAAGACGCTTTGATACAGGCGCAACAACTGGGTTTTGCGGAAAGCAACCCCACATTGGATGTGGAAGGTTTTGATGCGCTTAATAAATGGACTTTTTTGCTTGCCCACTCTTATGGAATTTTGGCTAACACGGAAGATATTGTTTTTACCGGCATACAAAATATTACTCCAAATGATGCAATACAGGCCGATAAGAAAGACTGCGTAATCAAACTCGTGGCATCCGCAAAAAAAATGAAAAACGGAAAGGTATCAGCTTTTGTATTGCCACAATTTGTGAAAAAAGATGACCAGCTTGCTTTTGTAAAAAATGAGTACAATGGCGTCGTAATTGAAAGTTCTTTTGCCGATAAACAATTTTTTTATGGAAAAGGCGCCGGCAGTTTCCCCACTGCATCGGCTGTACTTAGCGATATTTCAGCCTTGCGTTACGACTATAAATATGAGTACAAAAAATTAAATAGCCCGCAGCATAACGAACTAACCAATGACTTTTATGTAAAAACTTATGTAGCATTTACCGATTGGGATCATGTGCGGAAGGACGATTTTGAAAGTATAGAAGAGTGGCATTCCAATGATCAAAGTAATTACCTGGTTGGCATTATTCACTTCCAAAAGCTACGGGAGCATGATTGGTGGAAAAAGAATGGAGTATCTCTCGTTCTGAATTCGGAGCCGGTTATAGAATCTCTCGATATTGCAAAACTTAAAAAAAGAAGTCTCGAGCTGGCCGGATTCGCCGGAGCCTCGTAGTTTATATTTTTTGTTTGTTGTTTAATTTTAGAAAAGCCATCTTCGGATGGCTTTTAGTTTATAAAGAATTGACCGGGACTATCTTCCTATTTTCAAAAATCTTTTCCTGATCATTTCAAGCTGCGCATCAGTAAGATCAGAGGTCTTTTTTAGAACGTTTATGAAATAGGATACTTCGTCAGGTTTTACCGGGCAACCCACATTATTTCCCATTACCTCTCCACCATCTGAATGCAACCTGGAATCAGCAAGTAAGTTGCCATTTTTATCAAGAATCAACCAATAAGGAATTCCCTGGTTACCACCATGATAATTTGTTAGGAGAGCCGCTGCACCGGGGTTTTCCAGGTCTTTCTTATCCTTGCTTTCATCCACCGTAAGATGTTCGATCACATAGTTCTTGTCAAAAAAAGATTTTACGGTTACATCATTCATTGCGGTATCCATTCTATGGCACCACACGCACCATGACGCGTGGAAGATCACAAAAATGTTTCTGTGAGTTTTGGCCGCCTCAGCTTTTGCTTCTTTGATTACTTCACTTGCACTTGCCGGTTTCACCTGCGCCTGTACGTGATGAATCATAAAGGAGAAAAACAAAAGAATAGCTGTCGGTTTTAGGATTCGCATTTTGCCAAGTTTTAACCCAATATAGTCACTTTGTTTTGAAACTCCTTTTAACAAATTCCCAAAAGAGCAATAAATAAAAAAAGCCGGAGTTTTTCTCCGGCTTAAAACTTATGTAATTTAAAAAATTAAGCTATTTCAACTTCAGCTCCTGCTTCAGTTAATCTTGTTTTAATTTCTTCAGAAGTTGCTTTGTCTACACCTTCTTTAATTGGTTTTGGTGCACCGTCAACTAATTCTTTAGCTTCTTTCAAACCTAAGCCTGTAAGTTCTTTAACAATCTTAACGATACCCAGTTTGTTAGCGCCTGCTGCTTTCAGAATCACATCAAAAGATGTTTTTTCTTCGGCCGCTGCTGCTCCACCACCTTCTGCCGGTGCAGCTACTGCTGCTGCTGCGGGCTCTATACCATATTCTGTTTTTAAGAAATCAGCTAATTCCTGAACTTCTTTTACTGTTAAGCCTACTAAATTTTCAGCTAATGCCTTTACGTCTGCCATGATTTTTAGTTTAATTTTTTCCACCTTCTTATCAGTAATTGATCCGGTGGAGGGTTTTAAAAAAATTGTTTGTTTATTTAATGAGCCAATTAGCTACTACGCCAATTGATTAATGAAATACAATTATGCTTCCGGTGCTTTTGCTGGATCGTCACTTGCCGGTTTTGCTTCGTCTGCTTTAGGCTCTTCTTCTTTAGGAGCTTCTGCCTTCGGAGCTTCTGAAGTTGCTGCCTTTGCTTCCGGTGCTGCTTCAGCTTTAGGCGCTTCTGCATTTTCAATTTTCGCTTCAGGAGCAGCTTCTGCTTTTACCTCTGCAGCTTCAGGAGCTTTTGCTTCACCGTCTTCCGGCTTGTTTTGCAATGCGCCGATTACTCTTTGAATTGGCGACATCAACAACCCGATCACTTCACCGATCAATTCATTCTTGGTCTTGATCCTGGTAAGGTTGATCAATTGATTATCGCCGACAAAAATATCACCGTTTAAAAAAGCAGCTTTCAATTGTGGCTTTTCGCCATTCTGCGCTTTACGAAAACTGCTGATGATAACAGCCGGATCTTTCGGGCTTTCGCTGAACATCAGTGCTGTCACTTTGTGCAAAGAATCGTAAACGCCTGAATATTTTTCGCTGTCAAGGCTTTCCAATGCTTTTTTGATTAATGTATTTTTTGCCACTCGCATTTCCACATTTTTGTCAAAGCAATGGCGACGCAGGTTGGTAATCTGGGCTACTGAAAGGCTTTCTGTATCAGTAATATAGAAATTAGAATACTGAGAAAATTTACTTTTCAGCGTTTCTATTACTTCTTGTTTTTCTTCTCTGTTCATGATGTTTGTTTTGAGCTTCACAATTGAGGTTCCCAATCTGAAGCAAATAATTTATTTAGTTCTGAACTGATTTTGTGTCGATCATAATCCCCGGACTCATGGTGCTTGCCATGCTAAGGCCTTTTAAATAAATACCTTTTGAAGTAGAAGGTTTTAACCTGATGATCGCGTTGATCAGTTCCTGGCTGTTGGCTTCAATTTTTTCGGGTGGGAAGCTTACTCTCCCGATAGAAGCATGAATGATACCCACTTTGTCAACTTTAAAAGCGATCTTACCACCTTTTACATCATTTACGGCAGCAGCTACATCGTTTGTAACTGTTCCTGTTTTAGGATTCGGCATCAGGTTTCTTGGTCCTAATACTTTACCCAAACGCCCGATCTTAGGCATTACAGAGGGAGTAGCGATAATTACATCCACATCAGTCCAGCCACCTTCAATTTTAGAAATGTATTCATCAAGACCTACAAAATCAGCTCCCGCTTCTTTGGCAGCTTCTTCTTTATCAGGGGTACAAAGCACCAATACAGTTTTGGTTTTACCTGTTCCGTGAGGAAGTGAAACGGTACCACGTACAGCCTGGTCTGCTTTTTTAGGATCAACACCTAAACGGATGTGAAGATCTACAGAACTATCAAATTTGGTTGTATTTACTTCTTTTACCAGCGCAGAAGCTTCTTTTAATGAGTAAGCTTTATCGGCTTCAACCTTGGCGTTGGCTTCTTTTCGTTTTTTAGTAATCATTTTATGAAAGTTTTTCGCGAATCCCGATGGCTACCGGGAGGAGCTCATTTACAATTTAATTTTCCCACGGGGCGTTTCCTTCTACGGTTAAACCCATGCTGCGTGCAGTACCGGCAACCATTTTCATAGCGCTGTCGAGGCTGAAGGCATTAAGATCGGCCATTTTATCTTTGGCGATCTCTTCTACCTGTGACCACGTTACTTTTCCTACTTTATTCCTGTTAGGTTCTTTGCTACCTGACTTGATTTTAGCAGCATCCATTAGCTGAACAGCAGCGGGTGGGGTTTTAATGACAAAATCAAATGATTTGTCGCCATAAACTGTAATGAGAACGGGAAGAACTTTGCCTTGTTTATCCTGGGTTCTTGCGTTAAATTGCTTGCAGAACTCCATGATATTGATTCCTTTGGAACCGAGTGCAGGGCCTATCGGCGGTGCAGGATTGGCTTGTCCTCCTTTACACTGGAGTTTGACATAGCCTGTGATTTCTTTTGCCATAATTAAATTTTTGGTGTTAACGTTCAGGCTTTCGCCTAAACTCCCAACGAATGATTTCTATAAAGAACTTTTTTGGGAGTGCAAAAGTAGGGCAATTAAAACAAATAACAAATAAAAAATTGTCAATAATAACTCTTTAACATAACCTGTCTACCCGTTTGAAAGAAAATAAGAATCTTGCTTTTTTGTTGGTTTACTGGTTTATGAAAAATATTATTCTTCCTGTTCAGCTGCCAAAACCAGTCTTATCTCACCAAAAGATATATATTCAGGCAATTTTCGTTTCAATGTGCTCAGACTTTCCTTGCCGTTTGCTTCAACTGCTTCTTTAACCAGATTTCGCTTTTCTGCAGAAACCAATTCATCAATATTTATTTGTTTACTGGCGACAAAGGCCGTCAAATGCCCCTCTATAGTGCCTCTTGACAAGTTTCTCTCTTTTGCGATCTCATCAATTGATTTTCCGTCTTTAAATAAATTGAAAGAAATGAGATTGGAAGTTGTTTTTTCTTCAGGAGATCTTTCTTTTCTTTCTTTTTTTGGATTTTCTTCTTTGGCAGCCATGTTGCTTTCGATATTATTGCCGCTGCAATATTCCATTACCAGATCGATAATATCATCACCATATTTTTCTGCTTTGGCTTTTCCGAATCCACTCAGTTTCATCAAATCTTTTTTAGAGAATGGCAGATAAGTGGCAATTTCTTTTAAAGCATTTTGATTGGCCACCATGTAAATAGGTATGCGGGTTTCTTCCACTACTTTATCGCGCCAGCTTTTTAGAGAGTTATACAATTCAGGGTTGGTCACATCTGAAAAATCCTGCTTTTTACCGCTTGCATAAGAAGAAACCTTAAGCCGTGGAAGCGAATATTTTAATTTGTGTTGCAAAAAAGAGGTAACCGAAAAAGGTTGTTTGCAATATTGCAGGTAATAATTCTGAAGATCCACCGCCAGCAGCAACTGGTTCAGGTATTCATTAATGATATTGGCAGTTTCCCTATGCTCCGTCACCAAAGGATGATTTTGAATAGACTTTTGAAATGCGGAAAATTTTGGTTCAAAATGGTTGGCTGCGTCATTGATTCTTTTTTGTAAAGCTGAATTCTTTTCAATAATTGCTTCCTCCTTCATAAACGCTCCGATATGACTTAAAAATTTTAAACCGACTCTTCTATCTGCAATAAACGAACTTTTAAGGTCATTTATCCATTTCAAAGAATCTTCGTTCAGCTTTTCTTTCTGCTCATTTATTCTAAAATCCAAAACTTCCACCAGGTTATTTGTTTCATCAAAAGAAAATATTTCTTCCAGCAACTGCTGCGTAAAAATTTGCCGCGCTCCTTCAAACCTTTCCGCTAAAGACCCTTTTGGAGTCAGTGTTTGCTGACCTTTTATCACGTTTTCATTACTGTAAATTGCCGCTGACGGAATTTTAGATAAAAGAACAATTCCATCCAGACTTGTACAACGGCTTAACGCCACATACACCTGTCCGCTGCTAAAAGCTGCGCCGGCATCAATCATTACTTTTTCGAAAGTAAGCCCCTGGCTTTTATGAATCGTAATTGCCCAGGCAAGCCGCAACGGGAACTGGGTAAATGTTCCCAGGGTTTCCTGCTCCAGTTTACCATCCAGCCTGTTTAATGTATAGCGGGAATTTTCCCAGGTTTCCTGCGACACATAAATGTCCTCGCCATCACAATCCACCAAAATCTCTTCCTGTTGCAGTTTCTTAATAACCCCGATTTTACCATTGAAATATCTTTTCTCAATATCATTTTTTAAAAACATCACCTGTGAACCTTCTTTCAAAACCAAAGTGCCTTCTGCCGGGTACATTGACTCAGGAAAATCGCCTTCGATTTCTGCCTCATAAGAAAAAGAGGGCGCTAATAGCTTCTGTAATTCACGATGGTTAATCAGGTCTGCCTGGTTATTGTGCGAGGTAAGTGTAATGTATTTTTCTTCGGATGACGGACGAAAATCCGGAAAATATCTTTGATGCAGGTCCTCAAAATCATCTGCATCCATTTGATTGTTACGCACTTTATTTAAAAGATAAACAAACGAATTTTCTTTTTGACGGTAAATCTTATTCAGTTCAATCAGCATGGGCATTTGTTCTTTAATAACGCTGCTGTCAAAAAAGAACGGGGAAGAATAATATTCCTGCAAGACACTCCACTCCTGCCTTTGGGCCACCGGAGGCAATTGGTACAAATCACCGATGCACAATAATTGTACGCCTCCAAAAGGAACATCATGCCTTCTGCGAACCGACCGTAAAATAGTATCAATAGAATCTATCACATCACATCGAACCATGCTGATCTCATCAATCACCAGCAATTCCATCTTCCTTAACAGATCGACTCGTTGCCTGTTGTATTTCAGTTTTGCCAACAACTCGCTTTTACTAGCGGAGGTAGGTAAAAAAGGAGTAAAAGGCAATTGAAACAAACTATGTAAGGTAACACCGCCGGCATTGATGGCTGCCACACCTGTTGGTGCTGCTACTATAATATTCTTTGAACAATGCTCTTTTAAATATTTAAGAAACGTTGTTTTTCCGGTTCCAGCCTTGCCGGTAAGAAAAATATTTTCACTCGTTTCTGTCACAAAGCGATAGGCGAGATCAAAAACTTCATTATGTTCTATTACAAGATTGTCCATTTTATTATTTTTTTTGCCACAGATTACACAGATTACCACAGATTTTTAAAGATCAAAAAATAAGTCTCTGATGTTCTAATGATTTTCTGCCGAAGTTAATGATCAATCCAATCTTGCATCCGGAGGCTTTTAAATAATTCAAAGTTTGTGAAACACATGCTTCATTTATCACGCTTTCATAGCTTTAACTTCTACAATTATTTCATCAAAAAATACAAAATCTGCAAAACAAGAATGCATCAATGTTACTTGTTTATATTCAATTTTAAATTCTTTTTCTCTTTCCAGGTGGATGCCTTTTGAATGCGCTTCTAAAGTCATTGCGTCCTTATAAACAATTTCACTGAACCCATGCCCAAGTATCCGGTGCACTTCCATGCATAGACCAATGATAGAATAAGTTTTATTTTCAAATAAAAGATTATTCATATTAATAAGTTTTGGAAATAATAAATTGGCCACAGATTACAGGGTTTAACACAGATTGAAAAATCAGGTTAATAAAATTCTCAGCAAAGATTTTGTGATCCATTTTTAAGAAACGACACACATAATAAAAATCCGTGAAAATCTGTGTAATCCGTGGCCAAACCACTAAGCCGAAGGCTTGCCTCCCATCAACAATAATTCGTGAACCACTACTTCGGTATTATACTTTTTGTTACCGTCCTTATCCATGTAATTATTGTTTACCAGTTTTCCTTCAATCGCTACTTCACTGCCTTTTGATAAATATTTTTCGGCAATGTCTGCCACTTTTCCCCAGGCGATTAAATTGTGCCACTGGGTTTCTACCACTTTTTCACCTTTGGCGTTGCGATAGGTTTCGTTGGTGGCCAGAGAAAACTTTACCAGTTTTTTTCCACCTTCTGTGTTCTTTACTTCAGGAGCGTTGCCTAAGTTTCCGATCAGTTGAACTTTGTTTTTTAATGCATTCATGACTTTGAGTTTTGCGTCCATCATTTTTTAATGGACATGTTTTAAAATTGTTTTTATTTCAGTTGATGATTTTGTTTTGTTTCATCAACACCGCAAAGATGCATTTGGCGAAAAGCGTTATTCGGTTTTTATTCGTTTATAGTTGGATATAACCGTTTGTAAACGCTTGTACTTGAAAATTAAATAGTATCTTTCTTCTGTAAAGCAATACCAACCAGCATGACAGCCGCCGAAACTAACGTTTGCCTCAACTGCGAAAAACCGCTGAAAGGCCGTACAGATAAGAAATTTTGCGATGATTATTGCCGAAATTCTTACAACAACCAATTAAAAGCTTCAAAAAATAACCTGGTAAGAAATATCAATAACGCGCTTGGTAAGAATCGTAGAATACTGGAAAGTTTTTTTAATGAAGATGAAGAAATTGCCAAAACGAATAAAGACAAACTACTTGAAAAAGGATTTCAGTTTAAATACATGACACATACTTACACCAATAAAAAAGGCAACGTTTATTTTTTCTGTTACGATATGGGCTACATGCCGTTGGATAACGACTGGTATTTATTGGTGAAAAGGAAAGAAGAAAAACCGGCTTGAGCAGAATATAAATCTTCGAAATTTGTTTGTTCACTGTTAAAAAATAAAAAAGTAAAATGCACGTTTAAAAAACCAAACACCCAATTATGGTTTACGTTTACATCCCTTATGGTATTCTTGCGTTTGCAATAACCATTTTGATAATAAATAGTTTCAAAAAAGTACGTGAAAACAAAAAAACAAACCGATCTATCAGAAATAGTGAAAGATTTCGAAATACGATTTCAATTTTACAGGCAAGAAAAGAAAAAGAAAGAGGCAACGCGGATTCAAATAAATAAAAATCCACCGAATTTCTTCGTTTACTACCTTCCCTTTACGCCGAATTTCTGCCCGCATTAATAATCCCAAACGAACAACGCATGGCCAGCTTTTCGTAAGTGGGTTTCACCGGATCTTTTACCTGCTCCTGCTCTATTTCCCGGATCTTGATCATCGCATATTGTTGAATGGTAACCAATGGCAATATCATTTTTTCCCGCATTTCAACAGAAAGCTGCTCAACCGGGTAATCGGCCATTAGTTCGTTATGACCGGTGAGTTTAAAAACATATTTTTTGGTGCGCTCATATTCCTCGTATATCATATTCCAAATCTCGCTGAACTTGCTGTCTTTTGACAAATATTCTGTAAGCGGGAAATAGCATTTTTTCATACCCATCTCGCAGTTATCCACCAAAGTTTTAACGAACAAAGAGCCTTTATATAACTTTTTGAGGCGGCCAAATTTTCCTTCTTTTTCCATTTTTTCAAGAGCCACTCCAAGTCCGTAATAAGCGGTCACATTCTGTTTGATCTGGCTCCACGAACCAACAAACGGAATAGCCCGCAAATCATCAAGGTTCATTTTCCCTTTTTTCCTTTTGGAAGGGCGGCTGCCGATATTGGTTTCGCTGTACAATTTAAGCGGGCTCACCTGCACCAGGTAATCCATAAAATCAGGATGATTTTTAAGAGCGCTGTACGATTCAAAACTTTGTTCAGCCAATTCCTGCAACAAATCTTCTTCTTCTTTTTCAAGTTTAATGTGCCTGTCAGAAAAAATATCGTTGGAAATCCCTGCATGGAGCAATTGCTCCATATTATATTGTGCCGAATCAATTGTTCCGAAATTGGAACTCACTGTTTGCCCCTGTATGGTGAGTTGAATTTCCTTATTGGAAATATTCTTACCCATTGCGGCATAAAACTTATGTGTTTTGCCGCCGCCTCTTGCCGGAGGACCACCGCGACCGTCAAAGAAAACCACATTTATATTATATTTCCTGGCAATGGCTGTAAGGCTTTCTTTCGCCTGGTAAATGGCCCAGTTCCCCATTAAATAACCGCCATCCTTTGTACCGTCAGAAAAGCCGAGCATAATAGTTTGTTTATCGTCGCGCCGTTTCAAATGCTCACGATATTCCTTATTTTCAAACAAGGTTTTCAAAATGGTTGAAGCATTGCGCAGGTCTTCGATGGTTTCAATGAGTGGAACGATATCCACTTTCATTTTATCTTTCTTCCATCCACATAAAATAAACAAGCCATACACTTCAAAAACGTTGAGCGCAGAAGCTGAATGGCTTATGATGTACCGGTTACAGCCTTCTTCGCCATTGTACTGCTGTATAAGTTTGATGGCCTTTATACTTTCGAAAGTATCATTTATAATTGGGTCACCATAATCATTTTCAGGAAGAACTTTTGTATTTTTTGTAAGAAATTCAATCTTTTTCGCGTCACTCATTTTGGCATAATCGGCAGGGAAAAAATTATCCGCTGCGGCCATAGCAGCAAAAACTTTTTTATGGATCGAACTGTCTTGTCTTATATCGAGCGATGCGAAATACAATCCAAAAATATGCACCTTGTTGATGAGGTCATCAATAAGATAACAGAACAACCCGTTGTGGCGATAAATCAAAATCTCCCGGATGTCATTAAGAATTTCCAGGATGTCATTTTTGTTGATATCAGTCCTGTTGCCGGGAATAAAAATGTTATTGTACAACTGCTTTTCCAGATCAAGCAAAAGAACGTCAACACCTTTAAAAGTAAGCCTGCGCCTCAACCTGCGAATTTCCAGGTAATAGCATTTTATAATAGCACCACGCAACGCATCGGCAACTTTTAAAGTGGTATCAGTACTTACGAAAGGATTTCCATCACGGTCGCCACCTGGCCAGAAACCCATTTTAAGAATAGCATTATTTTGAAAATCCGCTTCAGGAAACTGGTTTTTTAAAAAAGAAACAATTCTTCCCACCGCAGCAAAAAACACATTTTCCAAATACCACACAAGACTCATAGCCTCATCATACGGCGTCGGTTTTTCTTTTTGGAAGAAAGGCGTTTTACCCAACTGCTGCAAATACATATTGATGCGGCCGGTATTATTTTCAGAAAGCGATTTTGAAAGATCATTAATGATACCCAAAACCGAACCAGGATAAAATTGTGTGGGATGCGCTGTAAGCACAATTTCCACTGAAAAATTATCCAGCTTTTTAACCAGTTCTTTTTCTTTTTTGTATTGAACCGTTTCAACTTCCAGCTGCTTCAACGTACCGGGACCTGTTGTATCATGAATAAATTTAAAGGCCGCGTCTTCCAGCGCGTCAAACAACACAACCTGCCTTTCTACAAACTGTATAAAACGAAAAAGAAGATCGAGTTTTTCTGATTCAGATTTAAAAGAAGTGTCCTTTCTGAAAAACTCTTCAATGATTTGCGCTGGGCTGTGTTTCTTTTTATAGCCTTCTTCGCAAATATTTAAAAAGAGGGACAAAAGCATTCCTGTTTTCTCAATCCTATAAAAAGGAAGAGAGGTGAAAAGACTATTATAAAGTTGAAATTTTATTCCAACATAATTTTTAAAATTCTCCAAACCGTGCGAGGCGTGAGTCTCTGTCATATTCAATAAATTATAAAAAAAACAATAATTTAATTTAATAAAAATCGCGATGAAGTTAAACCAAAAAACACTAAACGTTTTCTAATTTTACCCGATTGATCGTATATTTGTCACCTGTTACGATGAAAAAAATACTATTTATATTATGCATGGCCTTTGCATTAACTCTTGCTACATTTCACGCTGATGCCCAGTGTTCTATTTGCACCAAAACAGTGATGCAATTGGGCACCAAGCCTGCGCAAGGTTTTAATAATGGCATCCTATATTTGATGACGATTCCCTACCTGGTAGTTGGTGCGGTAGGTTTTAAGTGGTGGCAAAACGAAAAAAGAAAATCGAAATCAGAATCAGAATCCTGACTTTTTTTGTAGGTCATTAATTTTCATATTTTTTAGCAAAAGCATAGAGGTTAAAGCCAGGTTTTGAAGCTGCCTGCTTTACCTGCAATTTCATATTTTCTTTGTCAAAAGATTTCATCTTTTCATTTTGAATGTAAGCCCAAATCTTATCTGTAATAAGATCTATTTTGTTTGCAGAATAATTTTGGAAATTCCATTCTTCAAGTTTTTTATACAAATCCGCAATTCCTTTTTTTTCCGTTGCAATCGTTTTTAAAACAGGAATTTTCCTTTCAGCATGAGTAAAAGCAGGACCGAGAATTTGCATCAAACTGTGATAAAAATTTTCGGCGCCGGGCCTGTCTGACTTGTTGATCACAAAAATGTCCCCCACTTCCATCAGTCCCGCTTTCATCGTTTGAATAATGTCGCCTCCTTCCGGCACAAGCATTACAACAGTGATATCGGCAATCGCTGCAATATCCACTTCGCTTTGGCCTACACCTACCGTTTCTATAATCACAAAATCAAATCCTGAACTTTTTACAAAATCGGCAATCTCAAAAATTTTAGGATGAAGTCCGCCTAATGAACCTTTGCTTGCAAGAGAACGAATAAAAACATCCGGATGATTATACCATTCGCTCATGCGGATCCTGTCGCCGAGCAAGGCGCCTTTGTTAAAGGGCGAAGAAGGATCAACACAAAGGACAGCTACCTTTTTTTTATCAGCGATCATCTCTCCTAACAATGCATCCGTAATTGAACTTTTGCCGGCGCCGGGCGCGCCTGTGATGCCGATGATTTTTGCCGAAGAAGGATTTAAATTCAACAACAAATCTTCAAATCCTTCTACCTGGTTTTCTATTAAAGAAATGCCACGCGCAAGTGTTTTGAAATCGATATGGTGGTTATTTGACTTCACTTCGTTGTTACAGCCACAAAGCCGGATTTATTTTGTAAGTTGAAAATGTTCGTAGAAATAATCAGCAGGCTTAAGATTAATCCACGCTGCTCGATTTGCCTCAAAGTCTTCAAATGTAAATTTTTCTATTTCTTCCAAAGTATAATTCAATGGATTTTCAGGCTTACCAAATGTTACCACACCCAACCCATGATCACAATCCAAAGTAAAAACATTTACATCATCTCTTAAACTTCGCAAGTGCAAAAGTGCGCGCCACACATCTCCGTTCCATGTTCCGGTAAAATTGCGCATTTTCCATTGTTCAAAAGAAACTGAATCTTCTTTTTTCTGCGGATTACAATCGTGGATAACAATCACTCCATGATCTGCCAAATAATTTAAGCTGTTTTCCACATCGCGCAAAGCGTAAGCATATTCATGCATTCCGTCGATTAGAGCCATTTCTAATTTTCTATCCGACAATAATTCAGGCGCATCCTGCATAAAAAAATCATCACTCTTTTTTTCAAAATATTTATTGAAAATATTATAAGGATTTAAAAATAGCTTTCCGGCCTTACGCAAGGTATCAAACCGGAATTCGGGATCAACCGCTATTTTAGAAGTACTTTTTACACGAAAAAAAATGTGACCGTTAAAAACGCCAATCTCCAGGTAATTTGATAATCGTTTTTGTTTCATTAAAGTGAGAATCACTTTTTCTCTATCCATATAATTGACAATTTATTTTTTAATGATTAGGAAATAAAAGCAGGGCCTGATTTTCAGGAGCTAAAATAATTTTTTTTATTTTGTTAACAGAAAGTATTTCATCGCCGGCAATGACATTAATCACTTTTTTGAAACTTTATTAAACAGTAATTTGCATAGAGGCTGAGATGTTAAACAGATAACAGTAAACGAACAAATTAAGTCGATTTTTATTTTTTATTTATGACAAATTTTATTCCGATTTTCCCTTTATCGATAGTAGTATACCCACATGAAAATCTCAACCTTCATATTTTTGAACCGAAGTATAAGCAGCTGATAAAAGAATGTATCGAACAAAAAAAATTGTTTGGAATGCCTGTAGTGATCAATAATAAAATGCAGGAATTGGGAACACTTTTAGAAATTACCGAAGTGACAAAAGAATATGAAAACGGAGAAATGGATATCAAAACAACGGGCACAAAGGTTTTTCGCATTCTTGAAGTGATTGATTCTGTTCCTGACAAATTGTACAGTGGCGCTATTGTAAATTATCCTCCCAACCATGAGCGAGGCAAAAGGTTGCTTATGAACAAAGTTCTTGATAGCATCCGACAGCTTCACCAGTTATTAAAAGTTGAAAAACCTGTGCAAACAGACCAGGAAAATTTGTGGAGTTATGATGTTGCGCACCGTGTAGGCTTAACGCTTGAAGAAGAATATGAGCTATTAGGTTTGATGAATGAACTGCAGCGGCAGGAATATCTTAAAAGGCACCTGGCAAAAGTGATCCCTGTAGTGGCAGAGATGGAGTCTTTAAAAGAAAAAATAAAATTGAATGGCCATTTTAAAAATATCTCAGGCTTTAATATTTCATAAGCTGCAAAGCTTTTTGAGTTGATTATTTTATTCATTTAATAAAGAACAGTTACTTTGCCACGCAAAAACTGTAGCATTTTGAGTAATACCACGCTTTGTTTTGATTTTGGAAATACCGTTTTAAAAACCGGTGTATTTGTAGCAGATGAGCTCACTGACATTGTTGCACTTGAAAATGACAGTACCGAAGCTATGATTGCTCTTTTGGAAAAATTCCAACCCGAACGTACAATTTTATCATCGGTTGTAAATCATAACCCCGACCTTGAAAAAATACTTGCGTCAAAAAGTTCTTTTTTAAAGCTTGATGCGACGGTGAAGTTGCCGTTTACCACGCCCGTAGGAAAACCGGAAACCATTGGTGCAGACCGGCTGGCATTAGCAGCGTTCGCTTCGTTTTTTTACAAGAGCCAAAACACACTTGTTATTGCGTTGGGCTCATGCATTACTTACAATTTTATTAATAAATTCAACAGTTTTATCGGTGGAAGTATTTCTCCCGGCATGGAAATGCGTTTTAAGGCTTTAAGCGAATATACCGCCAAACTGCCCCTGGTAAAAATTGATGCGACGGATATTGGATGGAATTTTCCTTTGATTGGCTATGATACCAAAACCAACATTCTCAGTGGTGTATTACAGGGAATGGCATGTGAAATAGATGGAGTCATTGGGGAATACCAGCAAAAGTTTGAGAAATTTAACGTGCTTTTAACCGGTGGCGATACCACCAATTTTGTAAGGCATCTTAAAAATAAGATATTTGCCGACCCCTATTTGATTCTTAAGGGCTTATATGCAATCAGCAAATACAATGAAGATTTCAAAAATTAAATTCACCTGTTTCATACTGGCTGCGTTCCCGCTCTTTTGCTTTGCACAGCTCAATTCGCCTTATTCAAGATACGGAATCGGCAATCTTGTACCGCAGGGTAACATTGCGAACCGTGCAATGGGCGGAGTTTCTGCTGCATATATAGATCCTACATCTATCAATACAGTGAACCCTGCCAGTTATAGTGATTTGATCTATTCCACGCTGGATATCGGGCTTGAATACAATGGTTTGACCCTGAAGAATAAAACTCCCCAATCAAATTTCAAATCCAATTATGGCATTGTGCCCTATCTTGAATTCGGGTTTCCTTTATTAAGAGGCAACAAAAAAGCGCAACAAAGTAAGACTTCGTGGGGAATGGCTTTTGGATTGAAACCTATTTCGAGGATAAACTATAAAACAGGTAGCAGCGCATTTTCTATCGACAGTTCATTAACCAGTTATGAAGGTTCCGGCGGCGTAAACGAAGCATTTATCGGAACCGGTATCAGGTTCCATAATTTTAGTATCGGCTTTAATTCAGGCTATCTTTTTGGCGATAAGAGCTATGATACGCGATTATTATTTAAAAATGATTCCCTGAATTTTGCTAAAACCCATTATGGGTCAAAAACACTATTCGGAGGCATGTTCCTGGATGGAGGAATGCAATATGTGGCAAAATTAAAAAAGGAATCTAATTTAATTTTTGGACTATACGGTACCCTTCAAAAAACGTACAGGGGTTCAAAAGATGACCTGCTGGAAACTTACAACTACAATGCACAAACCGGAGCTCCCCAGTCGATCGATACTGTTTCATACATTTCCGGGCAAAAAGGCAATATTGTGATGCCTGCCACCTATGGCGGAGGTATAGCTTTTTCAAACGAACATTTATTTATTGGAGCGGATTACGAATCCACCCAATGGAATAAGTATCGCTTTTTTGGTACAAAGGATTATGTGAAAAATAGCTGGAATGCAAAAATCGGATTGCAGTATTGGCCGGCTACATCAAATGCTACAGGGTATTTTAATTTCGTAAAATACAGGGCAGGCTTTTCTTTCGGACATGACTATATTGATATAGAAAATTCATTGCCTGTTTATACAGTAAGTATTGGAGGATCATTTCCCCTGAAATTAAAACATACCTTTTATGATCACCAGTACAGTATCATGAACTTTACATTCGAATACGGAAATCGCGGTAATAACAATAACAACCTTACCGAAAGCATTTACAAGGTGAGCCTGGGCTTTTCTCTAAGTGATATCTGGTTCCTCAGGCAGAAATATCAGTAGATTGATGTGTGCCTTGTGCAACTTCAATGTTATATCTTCATGCAAGATTTTGTAAATGAAAGTTTTAAAATTCCATACTTCTTTCTTTTTTACAGCAGTGTTTCTCCTTACTTGCCTGCTTATTTCATGCGAAAATTCTTTGGACGAAATCAATAAAGTTACGGCCAAAAAAATAGGTGTGGAAACAGTGAAAGGTGTTACTATAATTTACAGTATCGGCAGCGAAACCAAATCGCGCATTACCGCACCACTTATGCTGCGGCACGAGGAAACGCTTCCTTATGTGGAATTCACAAAAACCATTCACGCGGATTTTTTTGATGACACATTAGGTATAGAAAGTAAACTGGATGCGCATTACGCAAAATATTACGAAACAGATAGCAAAGTTTTTTTGAAAGACAGTGTGGTAGTTATCAATACCAAAGGCGATACGCTTTATTGCAATGAATTGTATTGGGACAGAAAAAGAACCGGCGAAGAGTTTTATACTGATAAACCAGTTCGCATTCGCACGCCCACTGAAATTCTTAATGGCGACGGACTTGATGCGCCGCAGGATTTTCACAACTGGCATTTAATAAATGGCAGGGGAATTGTGAGGGTAAAATCATCAGAATTTCCTGAGTAATTTTGTAAAGGATTTTTTCCGGGATTTTTTTTAATTTAAAAACTGATTTTTCATCATTAAAACAAAATAAAAAAATGAGTAAATATGCAAATGCCGAATGGCAGGGTACAGGAAAAGAAGGCAAAGGCACGGTAACCACAGAAACAAAATTTATTAATGAAGTGCCTTATACCTATGCTACCAGGTTTGGAGAAGCTAAAGACGGAACAAATCCTGAAGAATTGGTAGCTGCCGCACACGCCGGATGTTTTTCGATGAAATTAAGTTTTGTTTTAAACGAAGCCGGCTTTACTCCCGATAAGATAGAAACCAAATGCGAGATCACTTTAGCCAACGGCGCTATTTCAAAATCTCATTTAACGGTAAATGCAAAAATACCGGGCATCGGCAAAGAAAAATTTGAGGAATGCGCCAAAAATGCAAAAGAAAATTGCCCGATTTCAAAATCACTTAATACCAACATTGATATTTCGATGGACGCTTCTTTAAGTGAATAAAATTTTCTTTGAAATAAAAATAATGTCGGCTACCTATAAACGGTAGCCGATTTTTTTTGTAACGATTCTACCGTAAACAAACAAATACAGGCAATTTCTATTTTTTCCTGAAGCGTTTACCATTCAACCCAAAACAATTCCGATTTTTTTCACACTTCCCTTATATTGCATTATATTTTTTAATCATTGCTTATGTCAATACTTACTGTTGAAAATCTTTCCAAATCTTATGGACGCATCCAGGCATTAAAAAATGTAAGTTTTAATGTGCCCGAAGGAACCGTTTTCGGGATACTCGGGCCCAACGGAAGCGGAAAGACTACCACGCTCGGAACTATCTGCGATATTTTAAAACCCACATCAGGAACATATAAGCTTTTTGGCGAACCTGCTTCAGCAGAAAACCGAAAAAAAATTGGAACCTTATTGGAAACGCCCAATTTTTACCACTATCTGTCGGGTGTAAAAAACCTTGAAATAGCTGCTGAAATAAAACAACATGGCAAAGAAGATATTGACCGGGTTTTGGAAATGGTAGATCTTTCGAAACGAAAAGATTCCAAATTCAGCACATATTCACTTGGGATGAAACAACGGCTTGCCATTGCTTCATGTTTGCTGGGAAGCCCGTCGGTGCTGATCTTTGATGAACCTACAAACGGCCTCGACCCTGTTGGAATAGCGGAAATAAGAGAGCTGATGAAAAGATTATACCGCGAAGGAAAAACAATTATTATGGCAAGCCACCTGTTGGATGAAGTGGAAAAAGTTTGCACCGATGTAGCCATTTTGAAAAAAGGCGAGTTAGTAGTATCAGGAAAAGTGAATGAAATTTTATCCAATGAAGATATGGTAGAAGTAGCCGCGAAAGATCATGCAAAATTGTTACAGGTTCTACATGCGATGGCTGAAAAAACAAGGATAATTGATGAGAACAACGTGGTAAAAGTTTTCTTTCCTGTAGGAAAAGCAGACCTCTCAGCCGTTAATAATTATTGCTTTAATAATGGCGTTGTACTCAATCATCTTTCACTTAAAAAACAAAGCCTGGAAGCAAGGTTTTTCGAACTGACCAATAATTAAAACTTATGTTACATCTGCTAAAAATAGAATGGCTTAAGGTAAAAAATTACAAAGCGTTCTGGATATTTATTATTCTTTATTTGTTTGCCATTCTCGGCATCAATTACATTGGTTATTATATTAATGAAATAACAGTCGAAAGCATGCCCGCGAGCCAGGTATTGATGGGGACGCCTTATGCGTTTCCAAAAGTTTGGCAAACGGTAGGTTTTATGAGTAGCTGGCTTTTGTATTTCCCTGGAATACTTTTTATTATGCTGCTCACGAATGAGTTCAACTTCAAAACTCATCGGCAAAATATTATTGACGGCTGGACAAGAAAAGATTTTGTTACCGTGAAATTTGTTTTCGCTCTTTTGTTTTCGGCAGCCGCAACTATTTTCATTTTTTTGGTAGCGCTCTTATTCGGGATGATCACCACGGGTTCCCATTTCTCTTTCACGGGAATTGAAAACATCGGTTACGTGTTTATTCAAACGGTGGCCTACATTACATTTGCCATGTTCCTGGCTATTGTTTTCAGAAGGAGTGGCGCTGCTATTGCCGTTTTCTTTTTATACGGCTTGATCTTTGAATGGCTCATCACGCTTTTAATCAACATCAAATTCGAATTATCACCGGCAGGATATTTTTTGCCGCTACAGGTAACCGATGTGATGCTTCCTATTCCGTTTGGCGACAAAGTAATTTATAAAGATGCACCTGATTTGTGGATTATGGTGTTGGCAAGCCTTGTGTACATTGGTGGCTACTACTTCTTTGCTTTGAAAAAATTTACTACAGAAGATTTATAGGAACCTGCTGACAGGATAGTAAATAAACAAATTACATCGATTGTTATTTTGCCGGATTGGCTACCAAATCATCAATCGCTGATTCAATGGATGGATATAAAAATGTGAATCCTGCAGCTTTTATTTTTTTATCACTAACGGTGGCGCTTTTTAAAATTTCAACATTTCTTTTTCCGAAGATCAGTTTTAAAATAAATGAAGGCACGTATACAGGTATAAAGAATTTATTACGCATTTTTTGCCCTAAAACGAGGATCAGGTCTTTTTGTGATACCGGTTGCGGCGCAACTGCATTATAACTACCATGTATATACGAATTTTCGATTGCCTCGGCATACATGCGGCAAAGATCATCAATATGAATCCAGCTTACCACCTGTTTACCACTGCCCAAAATGGGGGCAACCCCAAAATTTAAAGGTTTTTTGTATTCTTTAAAAGCACCGCCCTCGTTGGTCAATACAATTCCGGTTCTCAATTTTACGAGCCGGATTCCAAGCGCTGTAACCGGCTCTGAGCTTGCTTCCCAGGCCACGCAGGTTTCTCCTAAAAAATTACTCGATGGTAAATCGGATTCAACAAAACCTTCATTTCTTTCCAAAGGCTTCGGATCTTCTCCATACCACCCAATAGCGGATGCAGAAACAAATGTTTTTACCTGGTGATTATTTTTCTTCAAGCAATCTATGATCAATTCAGCACTTTTTGTGCGACTATCCACAATCAATTTTTTATACTCGCTCGTCCATTTTTTATCGATAACGCCGGCACCTGCAAGGTGAATGATATGATCAGCTTTTTTTACCACTTCTGCATCTATAACTTTATCGTTTACGCTCCAATGGCTGTAGGAAATTTTGGGGTTATCTGAAGACAATGTTTTGCTACGCGAGAGGATAACAACATCAAATCCTCTTTCTGTTAAATGATTTGTCAGATGAGAGCCAATCAAACCCGTTCCACCGGAGATTAAAACAACAGGCATAATTTTTTTTTACTAATTTAGTTTGTTCAAATTTAGACGATTTGAATTTCATCCTAAATTAAATAAAATGAAACCATTACTGCTGATCTTGCTTTCCTTTATGAGTTATTGCACAATTGCACAACGAGTTATTTATCCTGAAAACACCTTTGGCGAAAGAGTTAGAGACATTCGCTATTTCCAGATCGTTGGCAAAATCAATACACATTTTCTGATTTTTGAAAATGAAAAAGCCCATCATTATCTGCGGGTTTACAATGATTCGATGGAACTCCAGGAAAATACTGATCTTTCTTTTATCCCGCAGAACCTGGAATATGCAAGATTTATTAACTATCCGGATTTTGCACGGTTGATTTATGTGTATGAAAAAGGCAATACCTTTTATTGTATGACGGCAAAAATCAATGAAAACGCCAAATTGATTAGTAAGCCACGACTCTTATTTTCTACTCCCGAAAGAGTGGGCATCGATGTGTTTATGGATATTGTTCCAAGCGAGGATAAATCGAAAATACTGATCTATAAAGATCAAAGGCAACTTGATCAAATTCAATTCACCAATTGGATTTATAACGATAGTATGCAACTGCTACATAAAGCGGAAAATGTAACTTATTATAAAAAGCATGAAGAATTTTTTAATAATTTTTCAGTGAACAACGAAGGTGACTGGATTTTTACAAGAGAAAAACGGCCTGATCAGCAAAGTTACCCGGGCTCTAATATTGGAAGTGCTCAATTGTGTTTTCAGTATCACAATGAAGATACGTTGAGAGTAAATAATCTTTCAATCGGCGGAAAATTATTGGATGAACTCGTACTTAAGGTCGACAATGAAAACAAGCATATCCTGGTAAATTCACTTTACTTTTCCAATTCAAATATCGAAGGATTATATACAGCCAGTTGGAATGAAAAAGATTCAAATTGGGCAACTACAAAAGTGTCTGAATTGGGCAATACAATCAGAACGCTTGCCAACGATCATGGAAGAAATGCAGCAGCTTTAAACAATTTTTATATTAACCACATTATATTAAAAAAGAACGGAGGTTTTCTAGTAGCTGCTGAGGAAAAAGTTGAAACGTATACAACCGGGCTTCCAAGTCTTCCTTCCGGTAGTACGTATTTTTTTCTATACGATACCTATCAAAAAATTGGCAGGCAATATCTGACTGGTAGCCCAACCCATTTATATACCAGTGCGTCGGGGATAGATTATGGCAATATTCTTTTGCTCGATGTAGACAGCAGCGGGAACCTCGAATGGGGAAATGTTGTTCGCAAGCACCAAATTGGAAGTTTAGATGTCGGATGGTTTTCTTTTGCAACTGTTTTCCGCGGTGGCGATCTCAACTTTATTTATAATACGCCTTATAAAGAAACCTGGCTCTTGCAAAACACAAGTGTTACTTCCACCGGAAAAGTAATTGCAAACCCCCTGATGCACAGTTTACGAGATAAATATCTTTATATGCCTTCACAGGGCAAGCAGATTTCAGAAAATGAATTTATCATTCCTGCAATATATCACAGCAATCTTTGTTTTGCCAAAATAGTATATTGATCACCTCTCGGTGAATTGCTTGTTAAAAATAGCTTCAGCGAAAAGAGTTAATAAAATATTGGCATTTTTGTCATGTTTATTTTTAATAAATTAGTATAGCTTTATAAAACCTATACCGATAACAAAATAGAACAGACAATTCAGAAAAATTCAAGGACAGTTTATGAAAAACCTTTTTTTATTTTTAATATCTATCACTTTTTATACCGCAGCTTTTTCACAACAAATCACTTATTCACAACCGGAGTCCCAGGATTCAAGGGCCCTCAACTTTGAGATCATTGGAAAAATCCATGACAACTTTTTAATTTATAAAAACATCAGGAACAATTATGAAATTGCCTCTTATGATAACTCAATGCGGTTATTAAACCATGTTGACCTTCAATTTATGCCTGACAATACCTTGAATGTTGATTTTGTTACCTACCCGGATTTTAGCTGGCTTATTTACCAATATCAAAAAAGAAGCATTATTCATTGTATGGCAGTAAAAATAAATGACGAAGGAAAGTTATTAAGTGATCCGATTGAGCTGGATACGACTCATATAAACTTTTTTGCCGACAATAAAATCTACAGTACAATCAACAGCGAAGACAAGTCGAAGATAATGATTTACAAGATCCAGCGAAAAAACGGCAATTTCAATTTCACAACATTATTATTTAACGACAGTTTACAGCTGTTCCATAAATCTCGCATCCCAACTGATTTTGACGACAGGAAAGATTTGTTTAGTGATTTTTATGTTGACAACGAAGGCAACTTTGTTTTTACAAAAGGAAACAAATCAACCACCAAAGATTTCATCCAGGACCTTTCATTGGTTACCAAAAAGCCCAACGATGATAATTTTACATTAAACAGTTTTGATCTTTCAGGAAATTATCTTGATGCGATCAAACTAAAAATCGATAATGTAAACAAGCATTATATTATCAACTCATTATATTATGAAAGGAAGCATGGAAATGTTGAAGGAATTTACACGGCTGTTTGGGATATCAACAATAATAATATCATCACCCAGGTTTTCCAACAAATTGGCGACTCAATCCGGTCCGTTGCAAAAGCCAATGGTAATAACAAAGTAGCTTTGAATAATTATTTCATCCGCGATGTTGTATTAAAAAAGGATGGCGGTTTTATATTGACTGCGGAAGACTTTTACTCCCAATCGCGTTACAGTCCATGGAACCGTTACGATTACCTTTATGGATATCCTTCATTCTCGCCATATAATTATTACATGTATTCTCCTTATTCTTATGGCTATTATGGCAGGTATCCCTATTATAATTCGGGCGGGCAAAGCCGTTACTATTACAATAACATTCTTGTGCTCGATATGGATAAAACCGGCAGAACAGATTGGGCCAGTGTCATCAATAAAAACCAATACGACGACCAAACCGATAACTTTCTTTCTTATACAATCATGCTCACCGGCGCGCAGTTACATTTTTTATTTAACTCTATCGAAAGACGATCTTTTCTTTTAGTGGATCACAGTGTTTCAGGTTCAGGAAAGGTTACTATAAATCCGCCATTTAAAACACTCGACCGTGGGTATGAATTTATGCCCCGATATGGAAAACAGGTAAGCGCATCAGAGATAATTATACCCTGTACTTACCGAAATTACATTTGCTTCGCTAAAATTGAATTTCCTTAAAAAGGAATCAATGCAACCCTATGGGAAACAATTTTAATTTTTTACTTTTGTTTTCTAATTAATTATTCATTGTGACAGGAATTTTCAGGACCAATAATCCCCTCAATACTTTCCTGCTTCTTGTGTATGGAATTTTATTAAAATTCGTTTGGTTTCTGCATCCCCAAATTCCGGTAATTCATAAGTCTTACGGTTTTTTGTTTAATGATCTTATGGAAAAGATCCAACCTTATTTTGGCAATTTTCCTAAGTTGTATTTTCTTGTTGCCTTTCTTTTAATCTTTTCGCAGGCCGTTACTTTCAACCAGGTAATCATAGGCAGGAGGATGATGCAAAAACCCAACTATCTGCCGGCGATGAGTTATCTTTTGATTACTTCTTTTTTCCCTGAATGGAATGTATTAAGTGCGCCCCTGATTATTAATTCTATCCTCATTTGGGTATGGTCTAAAATCAGCAACCTCAATAACAATCACCATCCCAAAGGCACACTTTTTAACGTGGGTATCGCAATCGGGCTCGCTTCTTTTTTATATTTACCATCTTTTGCTTTTGCTTTATTGGTCCTCCTCTCCCTTATTATAACAAGGCCTCCTAAAGTAGCAGAATGGCTTATTACATTTCTTGGCATTACTACTCCATGGTATTTCCTGTTAGCGTGGCTGTTTTTAACCAACAAACTTTATTCTTTTCATTTTTTTGGTTTCGGCATATCACAGTCCACTTATAATTTCTTTTATAATGAATGGACAGCCATTGGCCTGATCGTGTTTATGATTCTTATAGGGGCATTTTTCGTACGTACTTTTATGATCAAGCAGGTATTGCAGGTAAGAAAAAACTGGGGGCAGATGCTGTTATATTTGATCATTTCAATAGGAATACCGTTCATTATTATCAATCACAGCATTGGTTATTGGCTGCTGGCGCTGGTTCCGGCTTCCGCGTTTATCGGGTGTGCTTTTTATTACCCGCGGATAAGATGGATACCAATGGTAATGCAATGGCTGATGGTAGGTTTTGCCATTTATATGCAGTATTTCAAAAAATAAAAGAAGCGGAATGCTTAGTTTTGCGTTCAACTAAAATACAAACAATGAAATTTGGTGTGGTAATTTTTCCGGGGTCTAATTGCGACAGGGATATGATCGATGCACTGCAAAATGACCTGGGCCAGGAAGTAATTACTTTGTGGCATAAAAATAAAGATCTTTCCATGTTTGATACTTCAGATTGTATTGTACTGCCGGGCGGATTTAGTTATGGAGATTACCTGAGATGCGGCGCCATAGCTCGTTTCAGCCCCATGATGCAAAGTGTAATTGAATTTGCCAATAAAGGCGGCAAAGTGTTTGGCGTTTGTAATGGTTTCCAGATTCTTTGTGAGAGCGGTTTGCTCCCCGGCGTTTTACTTCAAAATGCGCAAATGAAATTTACCTGTAAAAATACTTTTATTAAAAACGATGTTACCAACGAAGTATTAAAAATTCCTGTGGCACATGGTGAGGGCAGGTTCTTTGTAAAAGAATCCGAACTGGAAGAAATTGAAAAAAATAACCAGGTAATCTACAGTTATTGCAACGAACAGGGAGAAATTCACATTGATCATTCTCCAAATGGTTCACTCCATAGCATTGCAGGAATAAGTAATACGGAAAGAAATGTTTTTGGAATGATGCCGCACCCCGAAAGGGCGTGTAGTACTGCTCTTGGCAATACCGATGGTAAAAAAGTTTTCAAAGAATTGTTTTCGATTAATTAATATTTCACCTCTATAAAGGAAAGCACAGTAAACAAACAAAAAGCAACAATTTTTATTTTATCTGAAATAAAAAATCCCTCCAAATTGAGGGATTTTTATTCTTGTGGTGTCAGAAGTAAAAAATAATATTAAAGCGCAATCTGCTTTTCAATCATCATTTTTCTCAGGTTGATCAGACCGTAACGCATGCGGCCCAGTGCAGTGTTGATGCTGCAACCGGTAATATTTGCGATCTCTTTAAAACTAAGATCAGCGAAATGACGCATTACGATTACTTCTTTCTGATCTTCAGGCAGCATGTCGAGCATTTTTCTTACTCTTTCATGACTTTGTCCCTGGATCATTTTTTCATCCATTCCTGGTTCAGAAAAATTAAGTACTTCAAAAATGTCATGATCAGTACTTGTTTTGATTGATGGACTGCGTTTCACCTTCCTGAAATGATCGATGCAGAGGTTGTGCGCAATACGCATTACCCATGGCAAAAATTTCCCTTCTTCGTTATAACGTCCACCGTTGATGGTGTCAATTACTTTGATGAAGGCGTCCTGGAAAATATCTTCGGCAAGAAATTTGTCCTTTACGAGTAAATAGATTGAGGTGAAAATTTTGTCTTTGTAGCGTTCTACAAGAGTTGATAGGGCTTCGCTATCTCCGTCGAGATAAAGGTGGATCAGTTGTTGATCGGGTAAACTGTTCATGGTTTTCATAACCTGTTCAAATTTTAGGTTTAGGGATATTGTGTAAGTTCCAATTTAAGAGAAAACGATGAGGCAACTTAGTGCGATGTGCAGGAGGTTCTTCATTCTTTCTGGAAAATTGGAATGCTAAAATTAGACGATAAAATTAGTTTTCCAAACGAAATGCTAATTTTTTTTACCATATTTGAAAAAAAGGGCAAAACCACTTAAAAATCGGCGCAATACCACTTTTTATCATGCACCGTAAAATTACTATTTGCTAATTTTGCCATCCGAAAATGAAAACAAAAACAATTTCTCCCCCAAAAATTAAGGACAAAACTTCGAACAATATCTTCATAAAAGGTGCCCGGGTTCACAACCTTAAAAATATTGACGTAGAAATACCACGCAATAAATTGGTTGTAGTTACCGGCGTTTCCGGTTCGGGAAAATCTTCATTAACCATCGACACGTTGTTTGCAGAAGGGCAGCGGCGTTATGCAGAAAGTATGAGCGCCTATGCAAGACAATTTATGGCGCGCATGAACAAACCTGATGTTGATTATATAAAAGGTTTATGCCCTGCCATTGCTATCGAGCAAAAAGTAATTACAAGAACGCCGCGATCTACAGTCGGCAGTATGACGGAGATTTATGATTATCTGCGGCTGTTGTTTGCACGGATCGGAAAAACCATCTCGCCGGTTTCAGGCAGAGAAGTAAAAAAAGATGATGTTACGGATGTGGTGAAAGCCATCAACAATTTAAAAAAAGGCGATAAAGTTCTTTTACTGGTAGCCTTCAGGCAAATGCACCATCGTGACGTAAAAGAAGAGCTGCATATCTTAATGCAGAAGGGCTTTTCACGGATTTATGTGGATAATAAAATAATGCGTATAGAAGATGTGCAGGAAGAAAAGGATTTGGATTCATTTTTTTCGCATAAAACAGTTTATGTTTTAATAGACCGTTTGGTGATTAAAGCCCTGACGGATATCGGGGTTGATGAAGAAGATAATCATCGCATTGCAGATTCGGTTAATACCGCTTTTTATGAGGGTGAAGGCGAACTGCTTCTTGAAATAAACGGCAACGAACATCTTCATTTCTCCAATAAATTTGAGCTGGATGGAATTAAATTTGAAGAGCCTGTACCCAATTTATTTTCTTTCAACAATCCTTATGGCGCCTGCCCGGTTTGCGGCGGCTTTTCCCAGGTGCTTGGCATTGATCCGGATCTTGTTTTTCCTGATAAAAGATTAAGTGTTTATGAAAATGCCATTGCGCCATGGCGCGGTGAAAAATCCGGCCAATACAAGGAAAAATTAATTAAAGCAGCAAAGCATTTTGATTTTCCTATTCACAAACCGATCATTGATCTTACCACTTCACAATACAATTTATTGTGGACCGGCAATGAATATTTTGAAGGCATTAATGACTTTTTTAAAGAGGTTCAGCAAAATCTCTATAAGATTCAATATCGTGTTTTACTGAGTCGTTATCGTGGTAAAACATTGTGTCCTGAATGCGATGGTTATCGTTTAAGAAAAGAAGCTTTGTATGTTCAGGTAGCGCATAAACACATTGGGGAACTCTGTGAAATGCCGGTAAAAGATTTGCAAAAATGGTTTACAGAAATTGAACTTTCTGATTTTGACAAAACAGTTGCCAAAAGAATTTTAATTGAAATTAATACAAGATTAAAAATATTGCTGGATGTCGGATTAGGCTACCTTACTTTAAACAGGCTGGCAAATTCATTGAGCGGAGGCGAGAGCCAGCGTATCCAACTGACGAGAAGTTTAGGCAGCAACTTAACTGATTCTTTATACATTCTAGACGAGCCTTCCATTGGTTTGCATTCGCGCGACACAGAAAATCTCATTGAAGTTTTAAAGAATTTGCAGTCGCTTGGAAATACAGTAGTAGTAGTGGAACATGACGAGATGATGATGCGGAAAGCCGATCATATTATTGATATGGGACCATTAGCCAGCCACCTTGGCGGCGAGGTGATTGCAGAAGGAAATTATGATGCGATTATTACAAATCCTGAAAGTCTTACCGGGAAATATTTAAAAGGCGAGTTGAAAATTGAGCCTCCAAAAACTACCCGCAAATGGAATCGTGACATAAAAGTAGAAGGTGCCCGGCAGAATAATTTAAAAAATATCGATGTTGTTTTTCCATTGAATGTTTTGTGCGTGGTAAGTGGAGTAAGCGGAAGCGGCAAAACAACATTGGTAAAGCAAATTTTGTATCCGGCTTTAAAAAAACTAAAGGGAGAATTTGCTGAAAAAGTTGGCCTGAGCAAAGGTTTGTCGGGTGATGTGGATTTTATTTCAGAAGTAGAAATGATCGATCAAAACCCAATCGGTAAATCTTCGCGAAGCAATCCAGTCACTTACATCAAAGCGTACGACGAAATACGCGAGCTTTTCAGCAAGCAACCTTTAAGTAAGATTCGTGGATACCAGCCTAAACATTTTTCATTTAACGTGGATGGCGGAAGGTGTGACGCGTGTAAAGGCGAGGGTGAACAGGTGGTTGAAATGCAGTTCCTGGCAGATGTTCACCTGGTTTGTGATGTATGCCAAGGAAAAAGATTTAAAGAAGAAGTGCTTGAAGTAAAATACAATGATAAAAGCATATTTGATGTTTTGGAAATGAGCGTGGATGAAGCAATTGCTTTTTTTGCAAAAGGAAAATCGTCAGGAAAAAAAGGTGAAATTTCAGGAGAAGAAATTGCCAAAAAACTTCGTCCACTGAGTGATGTCGGATTAGGTTATATTAAATTAGGACAATCTTCCGATACACTCTCTGGTGGTGAAGCGCAACGGGTGAAACTGGCTTCTTTTTTAGGCAAAGGAAAAGGAGCCGGAAATCTTCTTTTTATTTTTGATGAACCTACGACGGGCCTTCACTTTCATGATATAAAAAAATTGTTGGCTTCCTTTAACGCTTTAATCGAACAAGGTCATTCGATAATCGTTATCGAACATAATACAGACGTGATAAAATCTGCAGATTGGGTGATTGATCTTGGACCTGAAGCAGGCGATGAAGGAGGAAATCTCGTCTATGCAGGCGTTCCCGCAGGTTTGAAAAAAGTGAAAGAAAGTTATACCGGAAAATATATGTGAGCCACTGCGGATGCTGTTCTTGTTTTATCTCAGGCGATTACTGTCTTTAATTAGTTTTGAATCTTTATAAATTCCTCGTGCAGCGAAAATTAAAAATAGGATGATAAGTATATGAAGAATAGCGGCAATATTAAAATTGCCCTGTGAAAATTTCTGGGTTTCCCGGATATACAAAAATACAATAAGACATTCCACTATAATTGCAGCAATGATAATTCGGATTTGAATACTGCGGTGTTTGAAGAGAAAAATATTGATGAAAATACCTGTTCCCAGCGCGCTGGTAAGAATTAAAATTAAAAAATTGCCGGTGGCAGTTACCAATTGATAGCTTCCATCCGTTGCCATCGACGTAACCGCGTTGGCACCTTCCTGGATAGCAAGCGTACCGCTGTAAAAAGAAAATTTAATAGTAAGAAAAGCAGCTATTGCCGCCAGGATCATCCACAAAGTTTGTACACGTTGTATCATAACAAAAAATTATACTACGAAAGTAAAGACAATATGATTAGGATGAAAAAAATTAAACGGGTTTCTATTCGCTCAATCCCGGATATAAAGGAAACGCAGTCATAAACTCTTTCACATCTTTTTTCACAGATGAAATAATATTTTCATCATCAATGTTCATTAAAACTTTATCTACAAAATCAACCACGGTTTTCATATCCGCTTCTTTCAAGCCTCTTGTAGTTATCGCCGGAACACCCACGCGAATTCCTGAAGTGACAAAAGGGCTTTTATCATCAAAAGGAACTGCATTTTTATTTAAAGTGATAGCAGCTTTATCCAATGTTTCCTGTGCTTTCTTGCCGGTGATATTTTTATTTCGAAGGTCGATTAACATCAGGTGATTGTCTGTTCCGTTGCTGATAAGATCATATCCTTTTGCATTAAATGCTTTGGCCATTGCCTGGGCATTAGCTTGTATCTGCTTTGCATATGCCGTAAAATCTTCGCTCAATATCTCGTAGAAAGAAACCGCTTTTGCCGCAATAATATGTTCAAGCGGGCCGCCCTGTGATCCGGGAAAAACAGCCATATCCAGGAGATGACTCATCATTCTTATTTCACCCTTCGGGTTTTTTAATCCAAACGGGTTTTCAAAATCTTTTCCCATGAGCATAATGCCGCCACGCGGGCCACGCAACGTTTTGTGCGTAGTAGAAGTAACAAAATGGCAATGTTCAAAAGGTGAATTCAACAATCCTTTAGCAATCAAACCTGCAGGATGGGCCATATCACACAATACAAATGCGCCTACTTCATCTGCCACTTTTCTTATGCGTTGATAATCCCAATCGCGGCTGTAAGCGGAAGCACCACAAACGATCATTTGGGGTTTCACTTCTCTTGCCTTTTTTTCAAGCATGTCATAATCTACAAGGCCCGTTTCTTTAACTACCCCATAAAAATGCGGCTCGTAAATTTTGCCTGAAAAATTTACCGGTGAACCATGTGTGAGATGGCCTCCCATGCTTAGATCAAGCCCGAGAATTTTATCTCCCGGCTTCAGGACAGCAAACATTACAGCGAAATTTGCCTGCGCACCGCTGTGAGGTTGCACATTCGCATATTCACAATTAAATATTTGCTTCACGCGATCAATAGCCAGTTGCTCAGATTCATCAACAAATTCGCAACCACCATAATATCTTCTTCCGGGATAGCCTTCAGCATACTTATTGGTAAGCACGCTTCCCATGGCGCGCATCACTTCAGGTGAGGTAAAATTTTCCGAAGCGATCAATTCAATTCCCTCGCGCTGGCGGTTCAATTCTTTGTTGATAATGTCAAAAATCTGCTTGTCTTTCTGCATGAAATAAAATTTGCCGCAAACCTACAAAAACTTAAGCAGTTTGTGATTTGAGAACTTTAAACCCGTTACCAAAATCTCTTACAATATCCGGGCAGGTTGAGCGGTGCTTTATGATTAAAGTCATAGGAACAATCGAAAAGCAAAACATTTACTATATTCACATCCCTTTTTTAAAACCGGATGATAAACTTACATACATGAAGGCCATTATTCCTGTAGCAGGTGCAGGCACTAAATTGCGCCCACATACCTATACACAACCAAAGGCGCTTATTCCATTGGCTGGTAAAACGATACTTAGCATCAATGTAGACCAGATGCATGACGCCGGCATTAATGAATTTATATTTATTGTTGGATACCTGGGTGAAAAAATCCAGGATTATATCACTTCTAAATATCCACAACTTACGTGTCATTTCATTTACCAGAATGTGAGAAAAGGAACGGCGCATGCTGTAGACCTTTCCAAAAAACTGGTTGATGACGACGAGGTTTTTATTACGTTGGGCGATACCATTTGCGAATACGATATCAAAAAAATTTTAGATTCTCCCTATTCGATGCTGGGCGTAAAAAAAGTGGACGATCCCCGGGATTTTGGTGTAGCTGAAATCGGCGAGGACCATGTTATTACCAAAGTTGTTGAAAAACCCTCCATCCCGAAATCGAATATGGCATTGGTTGGCATCTATAAAATAAAAGAAACGAAACTTTTATTCAGTTGCCTTTCAAATATTATCAGCAACGGTATTAAAAGCTATGACGAATTTAATTTAACCGACGCGCTGGAATGCATGATTGCGGGTGGCGCCACCTTCAAATCTTTTAAGGTAGAAAACTGGTTTGATTGTGGCAGAAAAGAATCTCTTTTAGAATCCAATTCTATCTTGCTTGAGAAATTTGGCGGAACAATAGCAGAGCCTAATAATTTTGAAAACACCATTTTTATTCCACCGGTAAGTATTGCTGAAGGATGTGATATAAAAAATTCCATCATCGGGCCACACGTGGCGATGGGCGAAAATACGATCGTGCACTCTTCCATTATAAAAGCTTCCATTATAGGTTCGTTTTCGAAATTGTATGATGTAATGCTGGATGATTCACTGATTGGCAATGATACAGAAGTGATCGGCGAAACACGTTCGCTGAATATTGGTGATAATACTGAAATTAATTTGGGATGAGTAATTAGATAATTAGTCTATATGCTAATGTAGTGAATCAACAAATAATGAAAATTATTAATTTACACTTTTAAGTTGATGCCCAAAATCTTTCAATACCTTAACTACAGTATTTTTATCTACACAAACGATCATTTACCTTTTCATGTTCATATATCTGCTCAGGAAAGGCCAGGTAAAAGCAGAATTATTATGGAAAAACAGGCAACTTGAAATACATTTTAAAAGGATCAGCGGATACACACCATTAACAAATAGTGAGTGTAAAGATGTTGGTATATTTGTAAGGGAGTACGAAAAGCAAATTAAAGCAAAATGGGACAAAATAATGTATTACAATCAGTCGGTAAAGGCAGAAAGTAATAAACAAAAGGCTTTAAAGATCTGTGATGCTTCTGTTTTGGAACCCTTTGTTCTGAAAGTTTTTTTTAATAACGATGAAAGCAGAATTATAGACTTCAGGCCTTTTTTCAATACTTTAAAGGGAGATTATAAAAAATACAACACAGCCGCAGCCTTTAAAAAATTTAAAATACAAAACGGAGAATTATGGTGGGGCAAAAATGCGGACATCCAAATTCATCCAATCGATGTTTATTACAATTCCCTGTTAAATCCGCTTCATGATAAATTGACCGAGGATTTAATTGTTTTATAGTTTTTTTTAAATTAAAAAAACGCCAGGGTGCTGCAATACAGGAAAATAATTTTTATTTTCACTATTTCTTTTTCATTCTGCTTTGAAAATTCTTAAAAATAATCGCATCATAAAATTGTTGGATATTGAACTTCCAATTATCCAGGCGGGTATGGTTTGGGCAAGTGGCTGGCGTTTATGCAGTGCCGTTAGTAATGCCGGTGCTTTGGGTGTTATCGGTTCCGGAAGTATGTATCCTGAGATTCTTGAGGAACATATCATCAAATGCAAAGCTGCTACTGATAAGCCTTTCGCGGTAAACGTTCCTATATTATATTCGGATGTCGAAAAGCATTTAGAAATTATTTTACGCAATAAAATTGAGATCGTAATTACCTCTGCAGGAAATCCGGCAACCTTTACAGCCATTTTAAAAGATCATGGAATAAAAGTAATTCACGTGGTCGGCAGTAAAAAGTTTGCTGAAAAAGCTGAAAAAGCCGGGTGTGATGCGGTGATTGCAGAAGGTTTTGAAGCAGGTGGACACAATGGAAGGGAAGAAACAACCAGTATGGTTTTGATACCGCTTGTATCCGGATCAGTTTCGATACCGGTAATAGCTGCCGGAGGGATTGCAACCGGAAGACAAATGCTGGCAGCTATGGTGTTAGGTGCCGAAGGCGTGCAGGTAGGAAGCAGGTTTGTTGCCAGTGAAGAAGCTTCATCACACATTAATTTCAAAAAAGCGGTTATTGATTCTTCAGAAGGAGATACTGTTTTGACGCTGAAAGAACTTGCCCCGGTGAGAATAATAAAGAATAATTTTTACCAGGAAATCCTGAAAGCACATCAAAATCGTGCAGGCGTGGAAGAGCTAAAAATGCTGTTAGGAAAAGGCAGAGCTAAAAGAGGTATGTTTGAAGGAAATCTTGAAGAGGGAGAACTGGAGATCGGCCAGGTAAGTGCCTTGATAAAAGATATTAAACCTGCTGCTGAGATCGTAAAAGAAATATGGCTGCAATTCACGCAGGCACTGGAAAATCCACTAAAATAAATTGTTCATTTAAGCGTTCTTATTGCTGATACACAAACATGAACCCTTAATGAATCCCCTAACAAAAGGCATCGCCTTTAAAAAAATATTGCTGTTGCTACTAAGCGGCATGTTGTTGTCGCTATTGAATTATAGCAGTGCCAGCGCTCAACTTCCCCAACAGGATGACCTGCAAATCGACCCGAACGCACTAAAAAATGCTACTCCCTCGGAATTAATGAATTACCTGCAGGATTTTAACCAGCAGAAACAAAAAGCCGGGGAAGATGTTCACAAAACAAATACTGAGCAGCCTAATGATCCTCTTTCAAACAGGAATATTATTGTGAAAGACAGTACTCAAAGAGACAATATAAAAAATTCTTTAACAGGCCCTCAATCAGTTTACGGAAGCAATATTTTTCAAAACAGCCAGATACTTCAGCTTTCTGAATTGTCTACGCCTCCACCCGATTACCCCATTGGCGTTGGTGATCACATTGTGGTTTCGCTGTGGGGCGGAGCGGATTTCGAACAGGATTATATCGTTGGCCGCGATGGTTCTATTTTCCCACAGGGACTGGGTAAAATTACCGTCCAGGGCTTAACGTTTGCAAATGCCAAATCAATGATTTATGAGCGGTTTAAAAAGGTAATTCCGGCATCGACCAATATTTCTGTCACCCTGGGCCAGCCCCGATCCATCGTTGTCCAGGTTTCAGGGAATGTTGCAAACCCGGGCCCAATAGTAGTTTCAGCTTTTACCAATGCCTTAAACATTGTGGCGATGGCAGGCGGCGTTACCAAGTACGGCAACATGCGAAAAATATTGATCTCACGCAACGGCCATATCATTGATTCAATAGATGTTTACAAATACCTGAGCACCGGTGATTTTGGAAAACACCTTTATCTTGAGAATAATGACTTCGTCATCGTTCCTTTTTATGATAAAAAAGTGCTTGCGAGCGGTCAATTTAAAAGGCCCATGTACTACCAGTTGAAGAAGGGTGAAGGCCTTGCGGCACTTTTAAAACTCACCGGCGGTTTTACTCCTGATGCCTATGCATCCGGTGGAATGATTATCAGGAATGTAAATGAAAAACAAACCATTAAAACCATCAATCTCAATGCTATCGGACTCCTGGCAGATGGGGAAACGACAGATGAGCCGTTGTATGACGGCGATATGGTGGTGGTAAATGCAATCAATGCAGGGCTTACCAACAAAGTGATCGTAAAAGGCGAGGTTGCCTATCCCAATGTATATGAAGTTAGAAAAGGCGATCGGTTATTCGATGTAATCAACCGCGCCGGAGGAGTTACTCCTAATTCTTACCTGGAACGCGCATATGTTTATAAAGGCGCCGGAGATTCCACTAATTTGAAGTCAGATAAAATTGATGTAAATCTTACCGATCTATATAAAGACGCAAATAGCAAATACAATATTCCAATAGAAGCCAACGACGTTATTGAAGTTTTTAATAAGAACCAGTTTTCTGACAGGCAACTGATCTCCATTGAAGGCGAAGTGCGCAAGCCGGGAAAGTACCAGAAATATGGCGGCATGACGTTAAAGGATTTGCTTTACTTTTCCAACGGACTTAAGCCATCCGCTGAATATGGAAGCATTGAGGTTTCAAGTATTGTAGACATTGATTCTTCACAAAAAGGAATAAAGCCAACCAGGACTGTTGTAAGAACATATTCCATTAATCAAAATCTTGATCTTGATTCTGTAACAGAAAATGTAAGACTGAAACCTTACGACCAGGTTTTTGTGAGAAAAAATCCACGCTTTAATTTGCAGGAAAATGTGAAAATAGCGGGACAGGTAGTTTATCCCGGCACTTACCCCAAACTGAATGCAAATGAAAGATTGTCCTCGTTTATGGCGAGAAGTGGCGGCCTGAGAGAAAACTCAAATGCAATGGGAGCTATCCTTTATAGAAAAAGAGCACCGGGACAGGTAACCGACAGCCTGGCGTCACCTTCAGAGCCCATCACTATTGATCTTCAAAAAGCCATCAACGAACCAAATTCAAAATTTGATCTTGTGCTGCAGGATGGGGATGTCATTTACGTTCCTGAGAGCAATCCTGTGGTGGCTGTAAAAGGAGCCGTGCAAAATCAATTGAAAATTTATTTCGATAAAGATCATACCAATCTCGGCTATTATATCAGCCAGGCAGGCGGATTTTCAGAAAGGCCGTGGAGAAAAAGAATTTATGTAACTCATGCGAATGGAAAAAGTGAAAAGACGCACAATTTCGGATTCTTACATTTCTATCCAAAAGTAAAACAGGGAAGTGTGATTAATGTGCCGGCAAGACCAGAAGGGAAAGGATTCTCTTCGACGATTACGCAAGGGTTTATCAGCGCTATTCCTATTGCACTTGTTTATTTAATAACAAAATTATAGTTGCTAATGTCATCGCAGGAATTAACGATAGAATTTATAGCACGGGTAAAAAAGCATAAAGTTTTTATCCTTTGCGCAGCATTATTTTTTACCGCCGTTTTTGTGATCTATGCATTAAAAACTCCTATCACTTATACCTCGACCGCAACTATTTTTCCATTAACGGCAGGTGGCGATAATACGTCCGCAAGTTCGGCATTAAGCGCGCTATTCAACGGAGGAGATAATTCAAACAATTCCTTTACTGATGAGGCTTCGGTGAATATTATCGAACTTGCTCTAAGCCGCACCACACGCGATGAGGTAGTTTCTATGAAGGATACTGCAAGAGGGAACAAAACTATTGCCGAATTATTGATTGAGGATATAAATAACCATCGTAGTTTTCTTGAACCAAAGATTGAAATTCCTGCAAATCATTTCAGCCTTATTGCAAAAGCAGCAAAAATATTAAAGGATCAATTGACGGCGACCATCAATAAAAACAACAGTTTTGTACTCACCTGCACCGGCCGAAGCCCCGAACTGGTGCGAACCATCAGCTATGGTTTTATAAATAAAATTTCGGAGTTTTATATTGACCTGAAACGAGAAAAAGCGAAGAGAGATTTTGAATTTGCGACCAGCAAAGTAGATTCCTTAAGAGGCGTAATGCACTCAAAAGACAACCAACTTATTGCTATTGATAAAAAAACTTTATTTACCAATACGGATAAAATGGAATTTAGAGTTCCTACCGAAAACTTAATTACTGAGAAGCAAATGCTACGGCAGCAATATGCTGTCGCTGTAGCTAATCAGCAAAATGCGGCCTACAAATTGCAAAAAGCAACTCCTGTGATGAAAGTGCTTGATTATCCCGAACCTCCTTATGATGTACAAAAAAGATCTCCGGTTATTTATGGATTTATAGGGCTTTTAATCGGGTTAATATTTTCCATTGGTTATTTTACATTGGGCCTTTTCATTCGTTATGCGAAAGAAGAAGCGAATAAAGCCATTTATGGCAAAGAAAATTTGAACGGCACTGCTAAAAGAAACATCGCCGCCTAAGAATTCAAAATACGTGTACCTATACCCGTTATATAAGGGCCTTCCAGTAAACCGATAAATTCAACGGAATTTTATTTTTCGGTTTACAAATTGAGTTCTCCGTTGCCAACAAAAATATTTTCCATCAATGCGCCTGCGGCAAAAGGCGATGGAGGCATTGGTGGCTCATTGATCATTTCATTTGTAGTAATTTCTACCTGCTTCCCTTCCTGAAGTTGTTGTGCGGTGATCCATACATTGGCTTCTCCATTCCAGAACTTCGCCTTATCGTTTGCAGCTAATTTGAGTTCGAAAACATGATTACCGCTGCCAGTTACCGGGTAAGAATAAGTTGCCCAACTTCCTTTCTGCTGCTGAACAGTCGGTTTTATTTTTTTGCCATCCACACTCAATTCAAAAGTTGGAAAATCTTTGCCTCGATAAGATGTATCAGGTTTTAAAAACACCACATATCTTGCTGAAACAATCTTTTTGCTTAAGGTAACACGAGTCTTAAGTTGATTTTTATTGAAATCGTTTTTCAAATTTGTGAGGATTTCCCCGGAAGACGAGGACCCAATATTTAAATGATCAACATTCACTTCATGATCATCAATTTTTACACTACGGATCAGTGCCGGGTTTAAAAATTTCACCCCGCTCTTATCACCAAGTAAATGAACTGCATAACTATGATCATCGGCTTTAGTCACTTCAAATACAGCACCGGCAAGCAAAGGCCTTTTTGCATCTTTCAAAGGATATACTTCGTAGATAGCCGCTTCGTAACCCTGCAAAGGAATTGTGATGGTTGCGCCTGCAGCATAAAGGTTTGGAGAGATCCAATGCGTAGGATAGGTTCTTTCCAATACAAGAGAATTGGCAGAGTCAGACATTCCTTTTGCCGGATCAAGTTTAACCGTTATTGACTGTGGTTGCATTACAGGATTTCTGGCTGCAATAATTCCGCTGTCATTTTTAAAATGCACAAAAGCATAGCTTTCTCCTTTGGTGGGATCACCGCCTTCCATATAAGTTTTGTTCAAAACCGGAAAACGGTCTTTTGCCCAGGCCAGAGATTTACTAAGCACTTTCCATTCCTGTGGATTTAGCAGGTCTGGAGAAATATACATTTCGTACATACTAACGCCTCTTCCAAAATAAAAAACCGCATCGTTTGCAAATTTTTCTAACGGATCGTCTTCTCCTCCCAATCTTTCGAGATTGCCCTTTATTACTCCATGTGTCATCATGTTACTTAAAGGAAACCATACATCCTGGTTGTGAAAATCATCATACAAAACAAAATCTTTGTAGGTGATGGCCGCATCTCTTTCATTCACCGAAGGCACATCAGCATAACCGTAATCCTGCCCCTGCATCCATATTTGGTTGGCATATTGCAGCCACCAAGGGCTTAGCCATGTTCCGGAAGTAATATTTAAATATTCGTGAGGATTTACTGCTCTCACGGCCTTGCATTTTTCGATTACACTTTGCATTGCAGCACGCCGTGAAAGATAACCAACAGCATGGCCACTACCGGGTTCGCTGGAAGAAAATTGGATACCGTCCCATTTAAAATAACCTACACCCTCTTTGGTAAGATCGGTTGTTCTTTTTTCAAAAAGACTGCTGTATTTAGGGCCCGCAATATCCATCATTTCATCATTGGATGTACTCCCCACAGTTTCATAGCCGTGTTCTTTCATCCAGTTTATTCTTTTCATCCGGTAAGAATAACCACCTGTAGGGCCAAACCAAATTCCCAAAGTTGTACCAAGTGGTTTCAATGCATCAACGATTGGCGTTACCCCATGCGGAAAAGTTTCCGGTCGCATCTTCCAATCACTTTCATAAACATCCCAACCATCATCAAGAACAAATGCATCGAGGTTAATTCCATATTTATCAACCATATTTTTTTTGAAGAGATCAATGATGTTGAGAATATTTTTTTCATTCATTACATGATTTGCTTCCACATTTGGAAATGCCGGAGAACGCAGATCATACCAACTGTTATACAGCGTATAAGGCCGGTTGGGAGCAACCCGCACGTCGGCGAGATAATTAAAAAACCAATCTTTTACATAATGATCCGGCGCCAATCCTTCCACCACCCAATCACTTTCCACCCAATCTTTACGAACCACTTTACCAATCAATTCGCGACAAGAAAGAGTAACTTTATTTTCATCTCTTTTTATAACATTCGTTGCTGTCGGATATTCGATGCCAAAGAAGACGCCGCCGTTTTTAAAATCAATCGCACATGGCTGACCGAATTCTCCTTTCTTAATAATTTCTGTCGTCTGCCGCTGCGAATTCTCAGCACTTCCAACCTGCTGGTAACTATTGCTGCTTTCCTGGCGAATCATTGTATTACTTACAGCAGACGAAGAAATATTGCCGATTTTTCCTTTTCTTACAACAAAAGCCTGCAACCAGTTTTTTTGCAAAATTGTGTCTTGCAGAGAAATTTTCCTTTTGCTGTAAAATTTGCCGGGAAGCAGTTGATAAGTTATTTTTAACTGAACTGTGTTACTGTTATCAAAAGGTGTAAAATATAAATTCAACTCTTTGCCGCCATTCATCACATCAGTAAAATCATAATGGGCGAACTTGTAATCTTTTTTGGTAAAATTCACTTCAAGATCGCCATTGTACTGCTTTCCGGGTGCGCTCCAATCTGTCCACATCATCTGCAAAACAAAATTGCCATCCGTATAAACACCATGATTTTTATTATGATATTGCACCAACCATTCCTGGTTTCCCGTTAGTTCATCTCCTTTTAGAACATCGTTTTCTATGATAACTTTTTGAGTTACTTTATCATTTGAAAGCACAAACACTTTCTGCTTTCCGGAGGCAGAATAATTAGTTTCAACCTTTTGAGAAAATAAAGACGACGGGAAAAGAAACGACAAAGCAATAAAATACAACCAATTCAATTTTTTCATTTTAATTTTTTTTAGCTATCAAGTTCGGTAAACTTATTACACCATAATTAAAAAGCAATGCAGCGATATTAATAAAATTAATGTCTAATAAAGTCAAAAGGTTGACCGATTAGAAAAACATCAACGATTTGACTTCTTGATTATGAAAAAAATTAGAATCACCATCGCCTCCCGTTGGTGATTTTTTTATCTGTGATTTCACCATTTTATGATCCACGCTCGTTATTATTTCGAAACTTCGAAAACATGTAATCTCTTGTTGTTTGAGAACATCCAAAAAACCCATTTCTTACACCCGCCAATTCATCTACAATTTAAAGAATATTTTCTTCTTGTAAAGCCAATAGCACAATCCCCATTCAAAAGCAAAAATTACAAGCGAAGCAACGATATTGATAAAATTTTGAGAAACACCGATCGGGGAAATAACGCCGTTTACAATCACATCAAGATAATCGCCCAACCATCGGCTTACTACAATTTCAAAAAAGAGGTAAATAAAAATAGAATTCATTCCTACGATCAGAAAAAACTTCAGCCATTTTTTATGATCCAATAAATCGATCCACCAGAAAAGAAAGCCCAAACCCAGTAAACACAAACCTCCTGAAGCTAATGTAAAAGAAGAAGTAGCAATACGTTTTATAATAGGCGTAATCCCTGCCCAATCAAGGCCAAAACCTAATATCAATGCAACGGCTGCAAAAGTAAAAATGCGGGTAAGTTTACTTTTATTGTCAGGCAATGTAAGCAACCATTTGCCCGCCACAGCTCCCCAAATCGTATGCGCGGCCGTAGGAATACAATTGATAGCCACCCAACCGCCGGGATTTATTTTATTCATTAAGATCACATCTATATAATTTCCGAAATTGTGCTGATCAGTGAAAGGCTGACTAAAACCCGGAACATTTGTATACCGATAAAGAATTTCTGTAAGGATTAATAATCCTAAACTAAAAAGAAGTTGGTAACCTGTTTTCCAGCGAAAAATTAGAAAAGCCACCAGCAGGGTAAAAGACAATTGTGTTAATACATCCCACAATTCAAAGGACAAATGATTTCCTCTTACTGCATAATCCAATACGCCCCAAAAAAATAACCACCCGCTCCGTTTCAATGCTTTTGACAATTGTTTTTTCCAAGGAACTCCGTTGGCGGTTTGTTTATACACAGAAAATGCCATCGCCACGCCTGCAATAAACATGAAGCCCGGTTGTATCAAATCCCAAAAATGCAATCCATGCCATGGATAATGCGTAAACTGAATCGACAATGAATGTAATAAAGAGCCCGGCGGTGACATTCGAACAAGATGCTCGTACAAGCCGGTGCTTTCGAGCATTAGGAACACCATGATCAATCCACGATAAAAATCCAGAGAAGCCAATCTCACGCCTTTGGCAGAAGCACTGGCCAATTCAGTCTTGTTAGAAGAAACAAATAAACCCGAAAGAAGATTCTCGCTCTTCTTTTTTAATAATTCACTTTGGTTTGAATCAGGCATGATGAACAGGTTTTATAAATTCGTTGCGAACGCAGTCTTCTCTTCTCAGGATTTCATTTGAAGTTATCGCTGGATTTAAAGAATCGTTTTCCATAAAAGCAATATGTTTGATAAATTAAAGCAGCGGTTAAAGTTAGGGGAATTTAAAATTTAAGATTGATAAATTCTTTGATTTTACCTTTATAAAAAATTACATGAAATTATTTGTTTACGAAACATATGAAAGCATGTCTGCAAGAGCAGCAGAAGAGGTTATTTACATTATTAACTCAAAGAAAAATGCGGTGCTTTGCCCGGCCTCCGGAGATTCACCTTCTGGTTTGTATAAAAAGTTAGTGGCTCACGTAAAAGAAAATAAAATTGATATATCGGGTTTATACTTTATTGGGCTTGATGAATGGCTGGGCATGAATGGAAATGATGAGGGAAGCTGCAGGTTTCATTTAAATAATCAATTGTTTCATCCGCTGTATGTGAGCGAAAACAAGATTGCTTTTTTTGATGGCAGGGCAACTGATCCGAAAATGGAATGCAACAGAATCGAGGATGCTATTGACGCGCATGGAGGAATTGATATTGCGATTGTCGGGCTTGGCATGAACGGACATGTAGGAATGAATGAGCCGGGCACCTCTCCTGACTTACATTCACACGTTGCAGAAATAGACCCAATTACCCAACAGGTTGGTCAAAAATATTTTAAAGAAAAAAAAGAAATTTCCGGAGGACTCACATTAGGAATTGCAAATTTGATGGAAGCAAAAAGCGTTATGCTGGTAGTGAGCGGACGTAAAAAAGCGGAAATTTTGAAGAAGGTTTTGGAAGACAATATTTCTGAAAAGCTGCCGGCAGGTTTCCTGCGCAACCACCCTGATTTTAATGTTTATGCCGATGCCGACGCAGCAAGTCTTTTAAAAAACAAACCATGAACAAGAAAGGAATTTTAGGAATCGACCTGGGCGGTACAAAAATCTCCGCAGGAATCGTAACAGGAAATGAACTTAGTCAAATCTCTTCAAAAAAAATAAGTGCAAATGGTTCTATTGAAGAAGTGCTGGAAGATTTATTCTCGCTAACAAACGAGTTGATCAATGAATCTGTAGGCGCTATAGGAATTGGTGTTCCGGGGCTTGTGGATACCGAAAAAGGAATGGTTTACGATGTCATGAATATTCCCTCATGGACTGAAGTTCCGTTGCAAAAATTAATGCAGGAACGGTATCATTTACCGGTGTATATAAATAACGACGCTAATTGTTTTGCACTCGGCGAATACTATTTTGGAAAAGGCAAAGGCTTTGATTCCATTATCGGTCTTACTATCGGAACTGGCCTGGGTGCGGGTTTGATCCTGAATAAAAAATTATTTACCGGCAAAAATTTTGGCGCCGGAGAATTTGGGATGATCGATTATAAGGATCATGTATATGAATATTATGCCAGCGGCCAGTATTTTAATAATGTGTATAAAATTGACGGAGAAATTGTTTTTCAAAATGCAAAACGCGGCGATGCTGAAGCTTTACGAATGTATGAAGAAATGGGAATGCATTTAGGCAACGCGATCAAAACCATTATCTATGCTTTAAATGTGGAATTGATTGTGCTCGGCGGATCCGTGAGACATGCTTATCCTTATTTTTCAAAAACAATGTGGCAACAAATTATGACATGCGGTTTTAAAAAATCAGCGGAAGATTTAAAAATAGAAATCTCTGAGTTACACAACAGCGGCATATTAGGCGCCGCAGCACTGGCTTATGATCAGCAATAAGTGAAAATTAAATTCATTATAAAACGTCAAGATGATACCGGAAGAAGTTTTTACAGCTTATGGTTTGAATAAAAGAAATTTAGAAATCGAATCTTTACAAAACGGGCTCATCAACTCAACATGGAAAATAAAGTATGAGAATGAATATTTTATTTTACAAAAAATAAACCAGGCTGTTTTTAAAAAACCTGGTGCTATTGCCTCCAACGTGAGACTGATTGCAGATTATTTACAACAAACAAATCCGCACTATTTGTTTGTGGCTCCGGTAAAAACAATAAGTGGTGAAGAGTTGGTAAAAGTCGCCGATGGTTATTTTCGCCTGATTCCGTTTGTGAAAAATTCTCATACGATTGCTACTGTAGAAAAACCTGGTCAGGCATATGAAGCGGCGAAACAATTCGGAAAATTTACAAAATTCTTGTCGGAGTTTCGTGTTGAAAAATTACAAATAACTTTACCTGATTTTCATAATCTCACTTTGAGATATCAACAGTTCTCAGACGCGTTGAATACAGGAAACACAAAGCGTTTGCAGAATTCTCGAGACCTGATAGATTCGATCGAAGCTCATAAAAATATCGTTTACACGTATGAAGATATTCTTGAAAATCCTTCGTTCAAACTTCGTGTCACACATCACGATACAAAGATCAGCAATGTGTTATTCAACGACCACGGCAAAGGCTTGTGCGTAATCGACCTGGATACGGTGATGCCTGGTTATTTTATCAGTGATGTGGGCGATATGATGCGCACCTATCTGTCACCGGTAAACGAAGAAGAAAAAGATTTTTCTAAAATTGAAATTCGGGAGAATTATTTCAAATCAATTTGGGATGGCTACATGGGGGAAATGAAAAACGAATTGAATGAAGAAGAAAAAAGGCATTTTATTTACTCGGGCAAATTCATGATTTATATGCAGGCATTGCGTTTTCTTACAGATCACCTGAGCGATGATGTTTATTACGGCGCCAGGTATGAAGGTCAGAATTTTATAAGAGCCGGAAATCAAATGGTTTTGCTGGAGAAGTTGATTGAAAAGGAAAAAGCTTTGCAGCAAATGATTGATGAATAAATGCAAAATAAAAACCAGTGTTATTTGTTGCTTTACTGTTATGAAAAATTTTTATCTTGATCAAAAACAAAAAATGGAAATGATTAAATGGGGAATGATCGGCTGCGGGGACGTTACAGAAGTAAAAAGCGGTCCTGCATTTAATAAAGTAAGTGATTCTTCATTGGTTGCGGTGATGCGCAGGGATGGCGCAAAGGCTAAAGATTATGCGGAGCGCCATGGCGTTCCCAAATGGTATAATGATGCGAATAAACTGATCAATGACGACGAAGTAACCGCGATTTACATAGCCACTCCGCCTTCATCACATGAGGAATATGCATTGGCGGCAATCAATGCAGGTAAACAGGTTTATATTGAAAAACCAATGACGATGAATTATGCTTCTGCGAATATGATCACCAAAGTTGCAGAAGAAAAAAATATCAAATTATCTGTAGCTCATTACCGGCGCGGACAACCGCTTTTTAATAAAGTGAAAGAACTGCTGAAAGAAAAAATAATTGGTGACGTGCGTTTTATAAAGCTGGAGTTTTATAAAAAACAGTTGGACAAAGAATCGCTCACGATTCCAAAGGTTGCCTGGCGCATAAACCCTGAAATATCGGGTGGTGGACTGTTTCACGACCTGGCTCCGCACCAGTTGGACCTCATGTATTGGCTTTTTGGAGAAGTAGAAAAAGCGTCTGGCTATTCAACCAACCAGGCAAAATTGTATCATGCCGATGATATTGTTTCAGGAAATATCTTATTCAAATCAGGAGTCCTTTTTAACGGAACGTGGTGCTTTAATGTGGCGCCCCAGGATGAAAAAGATCTTTGTGAGATTTATGGATCAGAAGGAAAATTGTCGTTTCCGATTTTTGAACATAAAAAAATTGAAGTTTATAAAAACGGCGAAAAAGACATCATTCCCTTTGTACCACTTGAACATGTACAGCAGCCACTAATTCAACAAGTAGTAAATTATTTTCTTGACAAAGGCCCTAATCCTTGCAGCGGTGAAGACGCAGCCAACGTGATGAAATTATTAGATGAATTCACTGAGAAATAAATTCTGTTATCGATAACTTCGCGGCGAAAATGTACAAGCTACTTCGGAACATATTATTTTGGTTTGATGCAGAAGATGTGCATTATTTCGCGATGAATATGCTGATTTTCATTTGCAGTTTCCCGGTATTCAAAAGCATTTTAAAAAATAAATTCAAACCACGGAATTCAGCGCTTTCAAAAAATGTTTTCGGGCTTACTTTCTCCAACCCCGTTGGCCTTGCTGCAGGCTTTGACAAGAATGCCAAATATCTTGAAGAGCTGGAAACACTTGGATTTGGCTTTGTTGAAATTGGTACCGTAACACCTTTGCCGCAACCCGGAAATCCCCGGCCACGACTCTTTCGTTTGCCAAAAGATAAAGCACTTATCAACAGGATGGGATTTAATAATGAAGGCGCAAAAGCAGCGGCAGAAAGAGTGGATAAATTCAGGTTTAAAAATAAAAATACCAGGCTTATCATTGGCGGCAACATCGGGAAAAATAAAATTACCCCAAACGAGAACGCCTGGAAAGATTATGAAATTTGTTTTAATGAATTACATGAAGTTGTTGATTATTTTGTAGTGAATGTAAGTTCGCCGAATACGCCCGGTCTGCGTGCTCTGCAGCAAAAAGATTCTTTACAAAAAATTCTTACCCATCTTCAAGCCATCAACAAAACAAAGCCGGTTCAAAAGCCTTTATTATTAAAAATTTCACCGGATCTCAATCAGCAGGATTTGGACGATATCATTGACCTTGCGATGGAAATTAAACTGGATGGATTGGTTGCCGCTAATACAACTGTTTCAAGAAAAAATTTAATCACTTCCGAAAAAGAGATCGAAGAAATTGGTGCAGGCGGATTGAGTGGGAAACCGCTAAAAGAAGAGTCCACAAAAATTACCAGCTATATCCATAAAAAAACTAACGGCAAAATCCCGGTAATCAGCAGTGGTGGTATTTTTTCAGCGGATGATGCCAAAGAAAAATTTGAAAATGGCGCAACGCTTGTGCAAGTATGGACAGGCTTTATCTATGAAGGACCTGCAATCGTGAAAAAAATTTTGCGCTAATAATTTACTTCGCCTCGTCTCCCAGGTTTACTTCATCAACCGGGTAGCCGGGTTCATCCAGTTGCACCACTCGCCTGTTTTGCTTTTTCATCATCACCATATTCAACACTTCCACGACAAACGAAAATGCCATACCGAAATAAATATAATTTTTTAAATGAAGATCCTCTGCTTTCTCTGAATCCCATCCTTCTATTACAAGGCTTAGCCCGATCATAACCAAAAATGAAAGTGCCAACATCTTAAAAGTAGGATGCTTATGTATAAAACCAGCAATAAAAGGGCTGAACGAAAACATAATGATCATCGCGATAACAACCGCAGCAATCATTATTTCCACATGTTTCGCAGTTCCCCCGGCAGTGATCACACTGTCAAAAGAAAAAACCATGTCTATCAAAACAATCTGGAACACCGCATTCGTAAAATTTAGGGCTTTCCCTTTAGGCTTAAGTGTATCCGGATCTTCCCCCTCGAGTTTTTCATGTATCTCCCGAACGGATTTATAAATAAGAAAAATTCCACCAGCCACCATTACGAGACTCGCGAGATCAAATCCTTTGTCGAACACCGTGATCACCGGTTTACCTTTTTGTGCAAGTAACCAACCTAATGCGAGCAGCAATCCACTTCGCACGATAGAACCAAGAATTACCCAGGCCAGTCGTGCCTTTTTATGCTTTGCTACAGGAAGCCTGTTGATGATGATGCTTACAAATATTACATTATCAACTCCCAATATTATTTCGAGAATAACAAGTACAAAAAAACTGATAATACTATCCGTTGTAAATAAATAACTCATATAATGATTTTAAAAAATATGCTTAAAAATACCCCCTTTGCCCGGAAGGAACACAAACATAAACATTCCATAAAATAAAATAATTGACTTAAGTCTGTCTAATGCAGGCAGAAAGAAGTTGTAAATTGCATAGGTTTTAAAAGATACGACTATGAATATAGGCATTGTCTGTTACCCTACTTTTGGTGGAAGTGGAGTGCTGGCGACTGAATTAGGAAAAGCATTGGCGGAAAAAGGACATAATATCCATTTTATCGCATACCAGCAACCGGTAAGGCTCGGAAGTTTTCATACGAATATATTTTACCATGAGGTAAGCGTTCCAACTTATCCTCTTTTCGATTATCCTCCATATGAAACAGCGCTTGCCAGTACCATGGTAGATGTGATCATCAATCAAAAAATAGATCTGCTGCATGTGCACTATGCAATTCCGCATGCTTCTGCGGCGTATATGGCAAGACAAATTCTTTTGAAGGAAGGTATTGATATTCCCATCATTACCACGCTTCATGGCACAGATATTACCCTGGTTGGCAGGGATAAAACTTATTCGCCGGTAGTTACCTTTTCAATGAATGAAAGCACCGCTGTTACCGCAGTTTCAAAAAATTTACGCGATGAAACCTACAAGCATTTTAAAATGGAAAAGGAGATCGAGGTGATCTATAATTTTGTTGACGCCAAACGGTTTAACAAAAAGCCAATCACGCCATTCAAACAAGTCATCGCGCCAAACAATGAAAAGATTTTAATGCATGCTTCCAATTTCAGAAAAGTAAAAAGAGTGTCGGATGTAGTATATATTTTTGAAAAGGTGAATAAGGTAATTCCTTCAAAATTATTATTTGTTGGAGATGGCCCGGAACGTTCTTTTATCGAAGATCTTTGCAGAAAAACTTGTGCACAAGCTGACATACGTTTTCTTGGAAGGCAGGAACAAATGGAAGAGATATTAGCGATCTCCGATCTTTTTATATTACCGAGCGAGTATGAAAGTTTTGGACTTGTAGCCCTCGAAGCGATGGCCGCGCAGGTTCCTGTTATTTCCAGCAACGCAGGTGGTTTGCCTGAGGTAAATATCAATGGTGTTACCGGCTTTACGAGCAACGTAGGAGATATCAACGACATGAGCAGCAATATCATTGAGATACTTTCGGATGAAAAAGCATTTGCAAAAATGAAAAAGCATGCGCTTTCACAGGCAATGAAATTTGATATTCACAATATTGTTCCTCAATATGAAGATCTTTATAAAAGAGTTTTGGAAAAAATTAAGCCTAAAGAAACAGTAGGATAAGCGCTTCAAATTTTGTAATTAAAATGACCAACCGACAGATATTCTTAAATCATATCGGCCAAACATCTCCTGATCCGCTGGCATTGGAAATTGTAAATGCAAGCGGCTGTAAACTTTACGACATACATCATAAAGAATACATTGATCTTATCGGCGGAATAAGCGTGTGCAATATCGGGCATTCCAATAAAAAAGTAGTTGAAGCTATTAAACAACAGGCAGAAAATTTTATGCATGTGATGGTAAATGGAGAATTGGTTTTATCTCCGCAAACCGCCTATGCAAAGGCCCTCACGGATCAATTACCTCCTTCGTTGAATTCCGTTTTTTTTACTGCTTCAGGAACTGAAGCTACGGAAGGAGCGATGAAACTTGCCAAACGCCTTACAGGCAGAACGCAAATTGCCGCCTTTAAAAATTCATACCATGGCAGCACCCAGGGCTCCCTGAGCGTTATGGGTGATGAATATTGGCGAAATGCGTTTCGGCCTTTGTTACCAGGCATTATACATCTCAATTTCAATTCGTTTGAAGCTCTTGAGTCAATTACGGCGGACACAGCATGTGTTATTGCCGAAACCATCCAGGCTGAAGCAGGTGTGATCGTTCCTGAAAAAAAATGGCTACAAATGCTTCGCAACAAATGCTCAGACACAGGAACGTTATTGGTTCTCGATGAGATACAATGCGGCTTTGGCAGAAATGGTACACTCTGGGCGTTTGAGCAATTTGACATTGTTCCCGATATTTTATTGGTGGGTAAGGCCCTTGGTGGCGGCATGCCATTAGGCGCTTTTATTGCTGATAAAAAGATCATGGATGCTCTAACCTTCAATCCAGTACTGGGACACATCAATACTTTTGGCGGTCACCCGGTTTGTTGTGCTGCGGGCCTCGCGGCTTTTGAAGTTTTGTTGGATAATCATTTAATAGAATCAGTTTTCGAAAAGGAAAAATTATTTCAGGAGCAACTTAAAAATGCACCTGTTATCAAAAGCATCCGGAGCCACGGTTTAATGATGGCGCTGGAATTTGAAAGTTTTGAACAAAATAAGAAAGTGATTGATAAGTTATTAAAAGAGGGCATTTTTACGGACTGGTTTTTATTTGCTTCGCAATGTTTAAGAATTGTTCCGCCACTGATTATTTCGGAAGATGAAATTAACAAGGCTTGCGATGCGATAAAAAAAGTGCTTTCCCATTTTTAAAATTTAAAAATCAAAACATTATCATGCGCGTTATTAAATCCTTTGGATGGGCATTCAATGGTTTAAAAGATTGTATCCTTCACGAAAAAAATTTCAGAATTCAATATGTACTCGCTTTTCTTGTAATTGTTGCGGGCCTGTTCTTGGGCTTATCGGCCACTGAATGGATGATTATTCTTCTGTGTTTCGCCCTGGTATTAAGTTTTGAAATTATCAACTCTTCCATTGAAAAACTTTGCGACCTGGTTTATCCTGATTTCAATCTTACCATTAAAAAAGTAAAAGATATGTCTGCTTCAGCAGTGCTGCTTTCTGCAATTATTTCTTTTATCATCGGGTGTATTATTTTTCTGCCAAAAATTTATGCGTTGTTGTTTTAGCTCCTTTAAAGGCAGGTTTATCAAACGGTTAATCAGCTTGTAGAAAAATAAAAATCCGGGTTATTTCTTTGTTTACTGCTGAAAGAAATTTTATTTCTCAATTACCACCTTACGCACCTCGTTTAGTTCTCCGCCCGAAATTTTAAGGTAATAAATTCCCGAAGGGATTGCGTGTATGGGTATACTGTTATATTCATCTTTCATGGCAGAAGCGCAAACTACCTGCCCTACCGAATTTACGAGCGTTAAATGCAGGGTTTCCTTATTTCCGGCAACAGAAATATTTATATGATCTTTCGCCGGATTAGGAGAAACAACAATTGTAGCCGGCGCAAAATCAAAGGAAACCATTTTTACGTCTGAATAAAGTGCTTTCCCATCACGGTTAATTTCGTTGATCCGATAATAATCGATTCCACTCAAAGGCGCGCCATCCGCTGAATGGTAAAAAGTAACTCCCGAAGTATTACCTGAGGCATTTAAAATACCTATTGGACTAAAATGGATACCATCTTTGCTTCTCTCGATAATAAATTTGTCGGTATTAATTTCCTGCAGCGTTGACCATTTAAGTAAAGTTGTCTTCCCCATTTTTTCTGCCGAAAAACTTCCCCACGCCAGTGGCAGCACCTGCGTTGTTATGGTGGTAACTGTATCTGAAATACTTTTTAAGACACCTCCGTTGTCAAGAAGTTGCCCGAGATTGTAGACTGCCGGCGTTTTTGTAATCACGATATCATCAATATACCATCCTGTGCCACTTTTGGTGTCATCCGTAACCAACCGGAATCTGAATTTTACTGACCGTCCTTCGAAAGAAGAAAGATTTATGGTGGTTTGAATAAAGCCTCCGCTGCTTCCGCTGAATGCTCTTTTGTTGGTAAGATTGCTATTGGTGTTGATGGTGGAGTTATACCCGTTTTGGCTCATATACGGACCGGCATCAAACCAGGTCGAACCATTATCGGTCGACAATTCCACCACACCGCCATCGTGCGAAGCTTCCGTTTCATAATATTGCCAAAAGGTTAGTTGTGTGTTTCCGTCTACCGAATAAACCTGCTGGCTGGTAAGGGTTTGTTCGACAGCGCTTGATGGGTCGCTGGCTTTTAACGAATAAGACGCGCTATGGTTGGTTGTACTTGTTGACCATTTGATTGACGGAGAAGTGGAAGTACCTGTAAATGTTGATGGTATTGAATTGGAAGCTACTGTTTCATTCAACAAAGTTTGTGGAACAAAATAGCTATTGACGTTTATCCTTACTCTAAAAGTGTATGATTGCGTAGCCGAAGAAGATAAACCAGGTACATCAAAAGTTACAGTACGATCAGAAGAATTATAGGTGCCGCCAGTTACATAGGTAACATTTGGCAAAAGTGTATCCACAATCTTATAATTGGAAATGGCCGCACATTGCGCATTCACACGTAATGTATAGGTGAGAAACTCATTTTGCGCAGCTTCTGATTTATCGACAGTTTTATAAATAACTGCACTCGCAGGCATTGAGTAATCCGCTACCTGGTCCATCGTACTATTAGAGCTACCTTGTTGTGCCATCACACCCATTCCCCGCCTTGCAAAAGCTTTCCAGATGGCGCAGCTATATTTACCATTATATAAAATAGTGTCAGCTTTTAAAATGGCATCTCTTGCATCTAAAAACCCGGGCTGGCATGGTTGCAATTTTAAACCCAACATTACCAGCTTTAATGCTACAGAATTTCCTCCCGCACCATTTGCATTGTATAAATTAGTATTGATTCCGTCTTGTTGAATAATATTCCATGTCATATCCCAGAGAGTCGCCGCCCATATTTCACCAATGATATGCACCTCCCCCCCAGTGGCATCCATATCAGCGTAGGTCCATGGATTGATACTTAGATCCGTGGAGTAAGGATGAGTCCTTATTCCGGCATCAGCTGGTTGTTCGCCGATAACGTAGGTACCAAGAGCGCGCGCCTTCGTCCCGTCAGAAGTTGACGCCGTAGCCCAGTTGGTTGTCATCATCAAAGCGATGTAATCACTCCAGCCTTCGCCACCTTGCTCATTGTTGGAAAGACAGGTTGCGGTAGAAGGGCCGCCGGTTAACCTGGTAGAGATTCCATGGGCATATTCGTGAGCCATTATTCCATTGTCAAAATCTCCGTCAAGCTGAATGGTATTAGCACTTAACGTTGCATTGACGGTGGTACTTGCGGCAAGCAAATTTTTAATGGTACTTCCATTGTTTTGTGAGATCATAACAGCAGGAATGGTAATCGAATTCTGAGGGCCACCGCCCATAACAAGAATTGAATCTCCTCCAACATTATTTGCTACAATAACGGCAATCGCCCCGGCATTCTGAGCGTTTTGAATTTTATTAACGAACGTACAGTTACCACGGTCGATCAATGCGATCTTGCCAGATATCGACGCTGAATTGGCAGCTGCGCCACAGGCCTCGTGAGTTGTTCCGGCCATGTCATCATTATATAAAATAATGTCGCCTGTTACCGGCCCTACGTCTTTTAAAAAATTATTATTGCTTAATGCCCCTTCCAGCGATGGCATGGGGCCTGCAATCTGGCCGGGAGAATTAATGTTGAGATTATTAGATTGATCGGGAGACCAAAGAAACATTTGCATCCTCGGATTTGATCCATCAGCTGGTGTAGAAAAATTGGCATTATTTGTACCGCTACCGTCTTGAGCGTCGGCATAAACAAAATCATTTCCTAATCCACCACGTCCCTGGTTATTATTCTGAAAATTGCCGGATGGCTCATCAAATCCATATTGATAACTCACGTCGTGCATTACATTGTTCCAATAAAACAATTGAGTGATTGCAAATTTCATATTGATTCCGGTATCAGGCTGCTGATCTTCATAAAAAGGAAAATTAAAAGTGAGATAAGGTGACGCCGATGTGGAAGTTGCAACGGCCCCGGTATTGCTGTTATTGGCCGCATGATCTTCCTTGGCCCACACATTATTTCCACGGGTATAAGAATAATCGGTAGCCCCATCATTGTGCCAACCCAATGAAATGGCATTGTTGCCCGAACCGGACGATAACCATGGATTAGTAACCAAAGCCGGCGTGCCGCCCGTAAAACTCATGGCTTCAGCAGGAAATGGAATAACCCGGTAATCAGAAGATAAAATAGTTTTCGGTGAAGACTCCGATTTCTTAAGCGCAATTTTTTCAGAAAATAAATCTTTTTTCTGTGCCATTGTTTTTGCCTGCCTAACAGGATCATCCCAATTATCACTCAAGGTTAGGTTGTCCTTTCCCAAAACGGTTTCATCGTTTGCACTGATGCGCAATAGCCAATATGCGTTTGAATTATGAGGAACGATTTTTACCTGCCAGGCCATCCTTACCTTACCATCGTTGCCCGGAACCCACATAAGATCTGATGTGATATTCTCTTTTGATATAGAAGAAGAAAATTCCATATTCCTGCTTTTACTATCTGTTCTTAAAACAACCAGGGAAGCCGGTTGTTGAATTTTTAACGCTTTAGCAGCCACCGTAACAGCCTGCCGGGCAGAAACAACAGGCACCTCTTTGGTTCCGGATATTTTCTCTTCAATTTTTGCGATACGTTTTCCTTCAACTGAAACAGCCCGATCTTTTTTAAAAGCGATTACCTGTATGGCATGATAAACCGGTATTCCCTGGTAAGCTTGCTGCAAATAAACTAAACACGAACCGGAAGTTTGATCAAAATAAGCGTCAGCAATTATAGAGTTATCAATATCATCAATCGATAAATTCAAAAAAGAAGAATTCTGTTTAACCAAAAGAAACGCCTCTTTCGGGGATACCCGTTGAGCAAATAATTGTTGACAAACAACCAGAAAAGTGAAGCCAAGGAATAAAAAAAAACGGTGTATAGAACTTTTCATTTAGGGCTGGTTAATAAATTATAAAATTAGTCTTTCCGGTTAAGAATTCGAAGAATTTGTTCGTTTACTATAAAAAAACCCGGAGAAAGTTTTCCTCCGGGTGCGTTATTTTGAAACGATGCGCTTTATTAAAAATCCAGTCCCATACTTACATAATAAACCGGTTTGCCGCGGAAGAAGCCATTCATTGGCCAGCCAGCATCAAACTTTAAAAAATATCCAAGGAGTGTGCTGCGGGCGCCAAAGCCATATCCGCCCAGAAAAGGCCCAATGCCAGGCGCTTTCAGGTTAACAGAAACGGTCGGATTTTGCGGATCCTGGTAGGTAATTGCAGGCCTTCCAATCTTATCATAAGCACCATTCCATGCTGTTCCCAAATCGATAAATTGTATCAATTGAAAATTTCTTATAAAGGCATTATTAATTGGTTTATTAAAGAAAGTGGTAAATACAGGTAGCCTGAATTCACTGTTAATTACGGTTGCATTATTTCCATTTGCAGCGTTTTGAATAAATCCACGAAGATTTACTGCTAAGGATTGAAACGCGTAATTTTGATCAGGAGCAGGTTGATTTGCGGGATTAAAATACCGGTAAGCGACATTTCCGTTTTTGTCCGTTTTTCGATTGCTGCCGAACATGAACCAATTGTCAATACCTCCGAGGTAATAAATCAACTTTTGATTGCCCCAGCTAAAATCTCCTGCAACCCTACCGGCCCAGATGAAATTCCGGTAAATTGGATAATAAGCTCTGGCATCAAAACCGAAATTAAAAGTATTGCGTCCTACCTGGCCCAGCGCTGTATTAAGCTGGGTATTAAAATCCATGTAAGCCTTATAGCGTATACCATCCCAGATATTTTGAGCAGGATTTAAAGTATTATCATACACGTACTCCAGGTGCATCAACCCGTATGTCCTGGATACAGCAGGGGTGTAAAGGGTGCTTTGGTCGATTCCGGATAAGATCACGTTGTCTTTTCGTACACCTATGTTGACGCGAAGACTCCGTATTTCATCAAACGGGTAGGAAATACTTCCCTGGTAAAGATTAGAAACAATCCTTCCCGGATAATAACTGCCAGTGGTGTCACCAAATGATACTGACTGAACGTTTCTATAATACATGAGCCCCCAATCCAGTCTTTTCCGCAGGTTTGAAAACCGGAATATCCAATCGTTGTCTTTCAAATTTGTAGATAACCTGAAACCGCCGGATATTTTGATATCCTCCATAATGTCAGCCGTTCCAATATTGATAATTCCATTTAACCCATTATTGCTTGATAGGGTAATTGGTCCCGAGCCTCCGGTATAAATTTGGTACCGCGTTCCCAACACGTTGTTATTAAACCCCGCCACTACATAATCTGCAGCAAATTTTATTGGTTTATACGGGTATAGCCTGGCTGTCGCTAAAACAAGCGACTGATCAGATTGTGTTTTATTATTTAATTCAGCAACCTTCGCGCTGTCTTTCTTTTCTGGTTTAAATTCATGCTGAAAAACGTCTTCCTCCTGCGACGCAGGTTGAGGCGCCTCAATCGTTTCTCCGGAACCAAGGCGGTTTTTCGCCATTACTTCTTTCATATAAGTCGTTGCCCTTGCGGTAACATTCCGCCGCTTCAATGCGTTTTCGTCAATCCTTAATTTATAAAGAATTTTATCATCCTCCTGTCGTGTAACCTCACTTACCTGGTGGTCCTCACCGGCCTCTTTGGTTTCCAATATACTGCTGGCGTAGTTACTAAGCGGAAAAACATACGCCGAATCTTTTGAAATGGCCACAACAGCAACCGAATCAACATCCAGTTTATGGTACACTTTTAAGGTGGAATCGATTTCAGGGATATCCGGATTTCTTAAGATTTCGTCACCGATAATAACTAACGTGTCTACCCCCGTTGTTCGCGTGGTAAAGAATCCGGCATAACGGTTTTCAATACCACTCATATCACTTAAGAAAGTAAAATAGGCATCACTATATGGAGAGGGATAGCGCGCGTTTCCAAATTTTAATTTCGTCAATTGGGTAATCTGGCTAATTCCCGGGCGCCCTGTTTCAAAATTGGTAACAAGGAAAATATTATACCGGTTGTTCATTAATGCAGTGTCGCCACCTTTCGCAGCCGCGGATGGCCTGTTACTTGAAAAAATAATCCCGCTTTTATTGGGTAGATTAATGTACGACGGATCGAGATCATCATATACATCATCCGTTACTTGCTTTACTGTTCCATGACCCACATCATAAGTATAGATATCCGAATGACCATTTTTTACGGCGCTAAAAAGTAAAGTCTGGCTGGTGACCATATATTTCATATCCTGTACCTGGTCGAATACTTCGGTGATATCCCGGTTGATCTGCTTCGTTTTTGTGATTACGTCATAGACAAAAAGCATAAGCCTTCCGTTGTTTTCATACAAAACAGAAAGTCTTTGCCCTTTTGGATCCCATGCCATCATAGGGTAATTGGGGTTAATAGAATTTTGCTGTGTTTTCACGCCAAATTTTAGCAACGTTTTTTCGTCCCCATCCTCATCCAATATTAAACTGTATTTGCCTTTTTTATATTGAACTACTGCAAAAGATCCGTTTCGCTTATTCGGATTTACATTGAAATGAAAATAATTAACCCTTTTACCCACCGTATAATCAGTGATCTCACTTCCTTTAGGATAATTTTTACGGCGTGATATATCATTGTCGTATTTATCCTCCTCATACTGCATAAATTGGGAGAGCACATCTTTAAATCTTCTTTGCTTGGTTACCTGTTGTGTGGCACGCTTCAAACTTTTATAAACCCTTGCGAGATACAATAAATAAGAGGTATTTTCTTTTTTATATTTTTCTTCGATATAATACCAAAATGCATGGCCTGCAAGCAAAGGCCTCGCAAAGGCTAGCTGGTAAAAGTTGGTGTATTTACCACTGGTAATTTCATTTTTTAAATCATCATCAAGTTCGGGGCTCCAGTTTTCACCCACATAAGCAACATAGCCATCTATCAGCCATTGCGGCAGATCCAGCAACGCCGCATTACCGGCCACTTCACCCAGATCTTCACCAAATAAAATATTTTGTACTAAAATGGAAGCAATTCCTTCGCGTATTTGCCGGCGAAGATCGGCATGGTTACCATTGTAATAAACAATCATTTTGTTATTGACCAGCTTGGTTACGCCACCGGCATTCTGCCAATCCTGCCCAAGGCCAATATTACTTTGCTTCATCTCATCAAAAGTGTTGTATATGATGATGTTGGCACGACGTTCTAAATTATATTCCACAAATTTTTCAATCCCGGGGAGTTCCTGTTCGGCTACCTGTGCCACATATTTTGCCAGTTCCTCGCCATTTTGATGGAAATAGGAATTAAAATTTAAAGTCTGGTAATATTGCCATTTGAACTTTTTGAATTGTAAACGATTTTTCCCAAATTCAACTGTGCTCACCTGAGCATTTGCAATAGCTGCCGCAAATAAAAAAAGGGTAAACAGAAATATTTTTTTGTACTTTAGACTCTTGTGATCTCGCATTTGCTTTACATTATATCGCCCTAAAATTAAACGTTTCGCGTTAATCAATAAAATGAATTATTGATGTTATATTAATACCGTATGTTTCAAATAAAAGCTTTTACATTCAATCCTGTGCAGGAAAATACGTATGTCTTGTATAATGAACATAATAATTGTATAATAATCGATCCCGGCTGCTATTATGATACGGAAAAGGAAGAACTGAAATCATTTATAATAAAAAACGAATTGCAGCCCAGGCTTTTATTAAATACCCATTGCCATCTTGATCATGTATTCGGCAATAAATTTATTGCAGAAGAATTTAAATTAACGTTAAATAGTCATAAACTGGAAAAAGAGATTTTAGAAATGGCTCCGGCGTCCGGTTTAATGTTCGATTTGCCGTTTGATAATTACCAGGGGGAAGTTGTTTATTTAAATGAAGGTGATGTGGTTTCTTTAGATGATGATAAGCTTGAAGTAATACACGCACCGGGTCACTCACCGGGAAGCATTTGCTTTTATTGCGACAAACAACATTTTATTATTGGAGGCGACGTGCTTTTTCAAAACAGTATCGGCCGTACTGATCTTCCTTACGGAAGTCACGAAGACCTTTTGGAAAATATCAAGGGAAAACTTTTCAAACTTCCTGAAGATGTAATAGTGTACCCCGGGCACGGTCCTGCAACCAACATCGGGCAGGAGATAAAAGAAAATCCTTTTCTTCAATAGTGGTGAGCTTCTAAAATCTTTATTGCAGTAAACCCACAAATAACCCCGGTTTTTATTTTCCAGTTCGTTAAGACTTAGCGGCAAACATTTCAGCAAAGTATTTATGGAAATAAGGAATCGTTTCGATGCCTTTGTTGAAATTAACTATCCCATACTTTTCATTGGGAGAGTGAAGGTTATCGCTGTCAAGCCCGAAGCCCATAAAAATTATTTTTACACCCAGTTCTTTTTCAAGAATAGTACAAATAGGAATGCTTCCTCCGCCGCGAACAGGCACCGGGGATTTGCCAAAAGTTGTTTCTATAGCGCGGGTAGCCGCTTTATAACCTTCGCTATCGATGGGCGTAAGATAAGGTTCGCCGCCATGATGGCGAAAAGCTTTTACCGTTACCGAAGAAGGGGCAATTGAAGTAAAATAATCGATCAAACGTTTGGTCATTTTTTCAGAAGTTTGATTGGGCACCAGCCTTGCAGATATTTTTGCCGTGGCTTTGGAAGGAAGAACGGTTTTTGCACCTTCACCCTGGTAACCGCCCCAGATGCCATTCACCTCCAAGGTAGGCCTTATACCGGTTCTTTCAATAGTGGTAAAGCCTTTCTCGCCCCATAATTCTTTTATACCTGTTTCGTCTTTATAAGCTTCCTCACTAAAAGGCGCTTCATTCATTAATACTCTTTCTTCTGCCGGAACTTCCAACACATCATCATAAAAACCCGGTATGGTAATATGATTATTTTCATCATGGCAACTGGCTATCATTTTTGCCAAAACGGTGATCGGGTTGGCAACCGCGCCGCCATATGTGCCACTATGCAAGTCTCTTACCGGCCCTGTAACTTCTACCTCAATATACGATAAACCACGCACGCCCACATCCAGTGAAGGTGTTTCAAGGCTTAGCATGGCGCTATCACTTATCAGGATAACATCCGCTTTTAAAAGATCTCTGTTTTGCTCTACAAATTTGCCAAGGTTGGGAGAGCCTACTTCCTCTTCTCCTTCGATAATAAATTTGATATTGGTAGGAAGTGTATTGGTTTTTGCCATTACTTCCAATGCTTTTACATGCATAAAAAACTGCCCTTTGTCATCTGCCGATCCACGGGCAAATACTTTTCCGTCTTTTATTAAGGGCTCGAACGGCTCACTGTCCCAAAGCTCAAGTGGTTCAGCCGGTTGCACGTCATAATGCCCATATACCAACACCGTTGGTTTGTTTTTGTCAATAATTTTTTCTGCGTAAACCACAGGGAATCCGTCGGTTGCCATTACTTCTGCTTTATCCGCCCCTGCAGCAAGCAGGCTTTTTCTCACAGCCTCAGCGCAATTTTGCATGTCACTTGTGTGTTCTTTTTTGGCGCTTACCGATGGTATTCTAAGCAATTCCATCATCTCATTTAAAAATCTGTCTCTATTTTTTTCGTGAAATTCTTTCCATTCTTCCATACGTAGTGTGGGTGTTTTATTATGATGAAACAGGGCGAATATAAATCTTTTTTAAAAGGATATGTTACAACATACACAAATGACCAAAATGAGAAAAATTCTTCATGAAATATTTGGATTTGAAGGTTAGGTTTCTTTACATTTGCACCAGATTGCTTTTCAATTTATCAGCCTTTGTTTTAGTTGCTTCTTATTCAGTTGCTTCTTGAACAGAGGCTGAGACAATTATAGGAAGTGCTGAACCGATAGTAACCAGTGATCAGGCACCCTTAAAAATTCCTGCCACACGATTCAATCCCAGCCTGGCATTTTTTATTAGCCGGTAATAGTATTCTTTATTAAATAATTGCGAATCGTGCATCGCTTTATAGGTAAGAAAAAAACCAACCGGCGCCAAAATGATTACAGGCAGCCACATACCAACAATAGGAATAACGACATGATCTTTGGTAAATTTTTCACCAAAGATACTCAACAGGTAAAATATCATAAAGAACAACAACGCCATTACCAAAGGCATGCCCAGCCCACCTTTTCGAATGATAGAGCCCAATGGAGCACCGATAAAAAACAACACCAGGCAGGCGATGGAAACAGACAATTTTTTGTGCCATTCAATCTGGTGTAATGTAACATCATCGTTTTGCGCCCTATCGTCTGCAGCAATCACCTGTAAAAGATTACGGGCATTGCTTACCTGGCTGAGCGTTTGATCAAAAACAGTTGATTCAAGGCTATCAGGAATTAACGAATCAAACGTTACTACATTTTTTTGAGGCAGTTTTTTGTCCACAGCGTCTGTTTCTTTTTTCGTTACTATACTGTCTTTAAATTTTGAATACCTCACATAAGACGACAGCTCGCTGTGATTTCTTTTGTAGAGAGAATCGGGCGCGCGTTTTAAAGAATCCAGGTCAACATTAAGTTGCCTCATCGTTTTCATCCGGATGTTATTCATAAAAAGGCTATCGGATGTTTTTTGCAAATTAAGCTGGCTAAGGTCAAAAAGCTTGTTGTATTCTTTAAAACGCAGGTCAATAAATTCATTGTTTTTATAATTAAAATTCCCGTTTTCCTGGTAGCGGTTTCCATTTTCCAAATTCAATTGCAAAAACTTCTTATCATCACTCACAGACATTTTTCCGCCTTCAGAAATGATGGTATAATCCTGTACTCCATTATTTTGCTCGTAGATCAATACTTTATGCAGCGTGCTCCTGTCTTTATCTTTTTTATCTACTTTGATAGAAAACCCCCTGAAACCGTTATAAAAAATACCGTCCTTTAAATCAAAGGCCGGGCTTTTTGAATAAATATCATGGTATATAACTGCAAATTTTAAATTAGCTTTTGGCGCGATATAATTGGCGAACAAAAAAGCAACAAATGAAAGAAGAATGGTGACAAAGAGTAATGGTCGCATAAAACGCAGCAATGAGATTCCGGACGACTTAATGGCTACCAGCTCAAAATTTTCGCCCAGTTTTCCAAATGTCATTATCGAAGAAATGAGTATCGCTATAGGCATAGCCAGCGTTACCAACGTTGCGCTCGCGTACACTAAAAACCGGGTAAGGGTCCATATGTCAAGCCCTTTGCCAACAAGGTCATCGATATACTTCCACAATATTTGCATCATAAACACAAACAGTGTGATAAAAAATGTGGCAATGAACGGACCCACAAAAGCTTTCAATATTAATTTGTCGAGTTTTTTGAACATCTAAAAAACAGTATCGTTATCTCTTTTGTTGTAAATTTCGAAAATGAATGAAGAAGCAAAAATACAGCTTTCGGAGCGCGAAATGGAATTGGTGAACAACACAGATTGGATTTTCACAAAACAAAAAATTATTGAAAAAGTTTATTTACTGTTGGGGCAATTGCATAATGACTATAAAAAAATAGTGGACAGTGAAAAGCCATTCCTTCCTAATAAATTATCAAAACCAGGGGGCAAAATTTCCAAAGGTGAAAATTACAAAGGTCTTCCTTACGTTATCCTTGATTATCCCGCAATATTCAGTAAAGAATCAATTATAGCCATCAGAACCCTGTTTTGGTGGGGCAATTTTTTTAGTATTTCACTTCATCTTTCAGGAGTTGCTGTTAAAAGCGCTGCCATTTCAGGCAAAGCGATTGATTTCTTGAAAGAAAAACAATTTTCAGTGTGTGTAAATGAAAATGAATGGCAACACCATTTTGATCCCACTAATTTTGTAAAAACTACTGAGCTAAGTGATGAAGAAATTAAAAACCTGGGAGACAAAAAATTTTTAAAAATTGCAAAGAAAACCGAACTGGCTGATTGGAATTCAGCCGCAAAAATTTTAGAAGAAGGCTTTGAAGAGATTATCGAATTTATAAAACTTAGCTACCAAGCCGGTGAAAAAGATCTTTAACCTGTGTTTCCCAAAGTTGGCTCTGATCTTTAATATCCCTCTTTTCTGCGAAATCTGTAATTATCAGGATCGTCTGATTGGTTACTTCCGATCTTTGGATACTAAACTGAAAAAATTCGTCTTCAGGAGAATCAACCCAATGAAATTTAATTGACGCATTCTCTTCCGTTTCCAATACTTCGGCTTCTTCTGCAGCACCCCCCGACCATGAAAAACTGAATATCCCATCTTCATCTTCTACCTTATCTGCAAACCATTCCTGCAAGCCAGACGAAGTAGAGAGAAATTCAAACAAAATGGCAGGAGAACATCTTACCGGGTACTCAACAGTGTATTGTATTTTTTTACTCATCTTAATATTGATAAAGTCATTATCTGCAATAATAGAAAATAAATTAACTAACAGGCCACATTTATCAGTTTTTTTAATAATTAATTTTAAAATACGTTTCTTTTATACGTGAAAAGAATATTATTCTGCTCTCAACATACTTAAACCTGCCTGATTTACGTTTACTAGATCATAAAACATAAGAAAAACAAATCAACTAACTCTTCAACCACATTAAATTTATCTCTGTATGAGTATGCGCCAATTAAGGATTTCAAAATCCATTACCAATCGTGAGAGTGAAAGTTTAGAAAAATATTTGCAGGAAATCGGAAGGGTTGATATGATCAGCCCCGAAGAAGAGGTGCGTTTGGCAAGACTAATAAAACAAGGTGATCAGAAAGCATTGGACAAACTTACCAAGGCCAATTTGCGTTTTGTGGTTTCAGTAGCAAAGCAATACCAAAACCAGGGTCTTACCCTTCCTGACCTTATCAATGAAGGAAACCTGGGGCTAATAAAAGCAGCACAAAGATTCGACGAAACCCGGGGATTTAAATTTATTTCTTATGGCGTTTGGTGGATACGCCAAAGCATAATGCAGGCCCTGGCCGAACAGGCGCGCATTGTAAGATTACCTTTAAATAAAGTTGGATTAACCAAACGGATCAGCCATGCCTATTCGCACCTGGAACAGGAATTTGAGCGGCCGCCCAGCGTGGAAGAATTGGCAACCTATCTTAATGTGGAAACAGAAGAAGTTGCGGCAACTATGAATGTAGCTGCACGTCACGTTAGCATGGATTCACCGCTTAGCGAAGGAGAAGAAAGCACCTTGATAGATGTACTCGAAAATTCTAATGCCGATAGCGCCGACAAACGAATTATGTTTGATGATTCCTTACGGCAGGAAATTCAACGTTCTTTATCATTGCTTACTCCGCGCCAGAAAGAGGTGATCTGTTTTTTTTACGGAATAGGCGTTGATGAACCGGTAAGCCTCGAGGATTTAGGGTCAAGATATGGCCTCACAAGAGAACGAGTAAGACAAATAAAAGATAAAGCTTTAAAAAAATTACAAACATATTCAGGCTCAAATCTTCTAAGAGATTACATGGGTGTGTAAAATCTTTCTCTCATAATTGAAAGTTTAAGTTGGAGTGAACGTCTTAATTGATGTTCACTTTTTTTTTGCGCCGAAAATAAAAATCAGTAAAATTTGTTCATCCGCTATTAAAGTATCCGCTGCTTTCTTTATTTACATTTGCATTCAATGAATGAATATTTCAAAATAGGAAAACTCGCAGCCACGTTTGGTGTTGGCGGCGAAATGGTATTACAACATAACCTTGGTAAAAAAACTTCTTTAAAAGGACTGGAATCTATTTTTATCGAAGAAAAAAACGATTCGTTTCTTCCTTATTTTATCACCGGCACCAAAATAAAAAACGAAAAAGAAATTTTTATTTCACTTGAAGGGATAGAATCGAAAGAAGATGCAAGACCATTTATCAGAAAAGAAGTTTGGCTATCCGAAAATGATTTTAAAAAGTTTGCAGCCACTTCAGCACCGATTTCTTTTCTTGGGTTTACGGTGATCGATGGTGAAGAGGAACTTGGCGAAGTGTTGGAAGTGATTGAACAACCGCACCAGGTATTGTGTAGAATCATAGTTGGCGGAAAAGAAGTGCTGATCCCCCTGCATGACGGTTCGCTTGAAAAAATCGATAAAAAAAAACGCAGGTTGTACGTTATTCTTCCTGAAGGCTTACTGGATATTTACAAAGGTGCAGGATGAATTGTAATTTGTAAATTTACATTCCTTATGCCTGCGCCCTCAAATATTATCGCCCATTTTGATCTGGATTCTTTCTTTGTATCTGTAGAGATTTTAAAAGATCCTTCGTTGAAAGGAAAGCCTGTAATCGTTGGCGGGCAAAACGAAAGAGGAATCGTAACCACCTGCACTTACGAAGCAAGAAAATTTGGTATTCATTCTGCTATGCCAATGAAAACCGCTATGCGGCTTTGTCCGCAGGCAATTGTAGTTTCGGGAAATTACAGTGAATATTCAAGATATTCCAAATGGGTAACCGATATCATTGCTTCAAAAGCGCCTTTATTTGAAAAAGCTTCCATTGATGAATTTTATATCGATCTCCAGGGAATGGATAAATTTTTTGATCCGCTAAAGTGGACGATAGATTTGCGAAAATTAATCATGAATGAAACAGGACTTCCCATTTCATTCGGAATTGCGAAAAATAAAATGGTTGCCAAAATGGCTACCAACGAAGCAAAGCCGAATGGATTTTTACAGGTTCCTTTAGGAAAAGAAAAAGAATTTCTAGCACCGCTTGAAGTCAATAAAATTCCCGGCGTTGGCGAACAGTCAAATAAAATTTTAGAATTCCATGGAATTAAATTCATCCGCGATGTCCACAACAGCACTGCAGAAAAGCTTGAAAAATTATTGGGAAAATGGGGGTATGACTTATGGCACAGAGCCCAAGGTAACAGCCCTTCGGTGATTGCACAATACCGCGAAACAAAATCCATATCTAAAGAAAATACCTTTTTTGAAAATGTAACAGATGTGGAGTTTTTAATGAGTGAAATTGTACGAATGACAGAAGTTATTTGTTTTAAACTCAGAGGAGAAGCAAAGTCTGCTGCATGCGTTACCATCAAAATAAGATATCCCGATTTTGAAACCACTTCGCAGCAAACAACGATTCCATACACTTCCGCTGATGACGAAATCATCCCTGTCGCCAAGGCGCTTTTTAATAAATTGTATAGAAAAGGAAAGCCGGTGCGTTTGTTGGGGGTGCGCCTTAGCGATTTTAGCAATCAGGCTTTGCAGGCAAATTTGTTTAGTGATACTGAAAGAAAAAATACGTTGTACAAAGCGGTGGATGAAGTTAAAAATCGTTTCGGAAGAACCAGTGTGACGCGTGCTTCGGGAAAATAAAAAAAGAATTAATTTGTTGGTTTACTGCATTATCATTTTCACATTTTCGAATTGTCACATTTTTACATCAAGGCTCACTCATCATATCATACAAGGTTTTCTTTTCCAAAACTTTTAAAGTGGCGTCGCGCGCTATAAGCATCATTTTTCGCATGCCGCAGGTATCCTCTTCACAGTCAATACATTTCTCATAAAAATTCAGGCTTACACACGGTAATAAAGCTATCGGGCCATTGATGATCCTGATAACGGTAGCCAGGTTGAGCTTTTTTGGTGAAACTTTTAAAGTATATCCGCCACCTTTGCCCTTTTTGCTCTCGAGCATTTCTGCCTTTTTTAAATCGTTAAGAATGTGCTCAAGAAATTTCAGTGGAATTTTTTGCTGGATAGAAATGGTAGAGATCTTCACTGGCTCCATTCCATAATTTTCTGCAAGGTGAACAAGGGCCCTGAAAGCATATTGAGTTTTTTTTGAAAGCATTCGCGGAATTCTTTTTGATGCAGGTAAATTTAAACTGAACCAGCGACAAATTTATAAAATAAAGTCTACTAATTTTGTAGGATAACATATATTTGCAAAAAATCTTAAAAAAAATACATCATCATGAGTTTACAATTAGGCGATACCGCTCCCGATTTTACAGCGGAAACAACAGAAGGGGAAATTAATTTTTATGATTATCTTGGCGATAGCTGGGGAATACTTTTTTCTCACCCTGCAGACTATACACCCGTTTGCACAACCGAGTTAGGAAGAACAGCGGCCTTAAAAAAAGAGTTTGAAAAAAGAAACACCAAGGTGCTTGCCGTAAGCGTTGATCCTTTAGAACAACACAAAGGCTGGACAAAAGATATTAATGAAACACAAAACTGTAATGTAGATTTTCCGATCATTGCTGATGAAGATAAAACGGTTGCCAACCTATATGGCATGCTTCATCCGAACGCGTCGGCCACAACAACCGTGCGTTCATTATTTATCATTGGCCCGGATAAGAAAATAAAGCTGATGATTATTTACCCAGCTTCTACCGGAAGAAATTTCAACGAAGTTTTGAGAGTGCTCGATTCTTTACAACTTACTTCCAATTACAGCGTTTCAACTCCTGCAGATTGGAAAGAAGGTGAAGATGTAATCGTTGCGACATCGATAAGCACTGAAGATGCCAAGAAAAAATTTCCTAAAGGTGTAAGGGAAGTAAAACCTTATTTGCGTTATACTCCACAACCGAATTTGTAAGATATCTGCCTTGATATGGTTTAAAGGGTACAGTTTCATATAGGACTGTATCCTTTTTATTTTTTAATCAGCCTGTTTCCTGTTCTTCTTCAGTTGATGCAAAAGCGCTTTCATATCTTTTGGCACTGGGGCTTCAATAAAAAATTCTTTCCCTTTTATATCTTTGAAAGATAAAGAAGTGGAATGTAATGCCAGCCTGTTTATAAGTGGCTTTTCTTCCAACTCATTTTGGCTTAATTTATATTTCTTTTTGAAGGATGAAAGAAGTATTGCTTTGCCATCTCCATATACTTCATCGCAAATAATTGGATGTCCGAGTGATTTTGTGTGAACCCGTATCTGGTGCGTTCTCCCACTTTGTATTTCAAATTGAACTAAAGAATAAATGCCATAATCTTCCAAAACTTCATAATTGGTTAGGGAAGCTTTTCCTTTTTTACTAATAGCCATTATACCTTTTTTTACAGGATGCTCTGCTATAGGCTCATTTACAAAACCTTTTTTCTCAGGCATACTTCCACGAACAATTCCAAGATATTTTTTCTCAATATTTCTTTGTTCAAACAGTTGGGAAAGATATTTATGAGCCGATTCATTTTTTGCAAAAAGAATTAAGCCGCTGGTGTCGCGGTCGAGCCGGTGAACAATAAAAACTTTACCGTATTTCTGGTTGAGTAATTTATATAAAGACAACTGCGTCTCATCATGCCTGTCCGGTATGGTCAGCATTCCCGCTTCTTTATTTACGGCAATGAAATCCTCATTTTCAAATAGTATAGTAAATCCTTTCACTAATAATTATTTTTCTTCCGGGTAATAGCAGGCGAGGCTTTAACAGGTTTTGAGTTATTCCCTGCTCCACTTACATTTTTTTGCTTGTTCATGTATTTTAATAAACGTATCTCCTTTTCGCTGAGGTAGCGCCATTTTCCACGTTCCACATTTTTTTTGGTAAGAGTGGCATACATCACGCGATCGAGACTTTTCACATCATATCCCAAATGTTCAAAAATTCTTCGCACAATCCTGTTGCGGCCGCTGTGCAATTCAATACCTATAACAGATTTGTCTTTCGGATCTGCATAAGCCAAAACATCAGCAAAAATTTCACCGTCTTCGAGTTTTATTCCGTTCAATATTTTTTCAAAATCCGCTTTCGTAAGAGGCTTGTCTAATTTTACTTCGTATACCTTTTTCACGTTAAAACTCGGATGGGTTAATTCCTGCGTTAAAGCACCATCGTTGGTTAACAGTAGAACGCCGGAAGTATTTCTGTCTAATCTTCCCACCGGGTAGATCCTTTGATCAGTAGCGTTTTTGGTAAGCTGCAAAACAGTTTTACGGTTTTGCGGATCGTCGGTTGTCGTAATATAATCCTTTGGTTTATTCAGTAAAATGTACACAAGGTTTTTAGTAACATACAATTTTTTACCATTGTAAACTACCTCATCTTTTTCATTGACCTTAAAAGCCGGTTGCGTTACCATTTTTTTATTTACCGTAACTTTTCCATCAATAATTAACTTGACGGCGTCCCTTCGTGACGTAACGCCACAATGAGCCAGGAATTTATTTAGCGGCATTTCACCAAAAGAAGAGGATTTCTTATCAGCAGCAGTAAACGAACTTTTTTGAGAGATTTCTGTTTTGGTTTGGGGATACTTTTGCCGCTTATTAAATTTCTTTTCAGGTTCAGGTTTATTTTCAAAACCTCTTGTACGTGCGGCCCGCTTTTCCTGGAAATGCTTTTCGATATCGGCTGCTCTTTGTTTTTTTGCTTTTTTCTTGTCCTGCTTGTGCTTTTCTTTTATTGCAGCATTATTTTTCGGATTAATAAACTTCTGGAAAGGTTGTTGACTCATGAGACTTGATTTGCTGTTTTTTCAACAGTAATTAATAATGTGCGCAAAGTTAAATCAAATGCAATGAGCTTTAATAGATTTACAATTTTATTATGCTTACTTGTGTTTGTATGACTAAATTTGGCAGGAATACATTCAGTAACGCATTTGCTTAAAAAGAACGAATTATGGTGACGGCTTTTTTGAATTCCACGATTTATACCGGCAACGAAAAAATAAATGGAAAAGCACTGGTAATTGAGAATGATAAAATAAAAGAAATTACAGAATTCGATTCAGTTCCCGGAAATGCAGAAAAAATTGATTGCAGAAATTTGATTATTTCCCCGGGACTGATAGATCTGCAAATTTATGGCGGCGGCGGATTTTTATTTTCCAATAAACCTTCTGCTGAAGCTTTAAAAGCAATGACAGAAGCACTTTTAAAGGTTGGCACCACTGGCTTTTGCCCGACGCTTGCGACCAATTCAATGGAGATATTTTATGAAGCGATAAAGGTGGTAAAAGAAAATCCACATCCGGCAGTTTTGGGATTGCATCTGGAAGGACCATATATAAACCCGGTAAAGCGCGGCGCCCATATAACCGAATATATAAAACGGCCGGCAAAAAAAGAAGTTGAAGCATTATTAAAAGAAGCAAATGGTGTGATAAAAATAATGACCCTCGCACCTGAAATGTGTGATCCGGAAATCATTAAACTCTTAAAAGATAACGGTGTGGTGGTTTCTGCAGGCCACAGCAACGCTACTTTTGAAGAAGCTGTGAAAGGTTATGAAAGCGGCATCACTACCAACACACATTTATTCAACGCGATGTCGTCTATCCATCACCGTGGTACAGGTTTGCCGGGCGCAGTTTATCTTTCTCAAAATGTATATGCAAGCATTATTGCCGATGGTATTCATGTGGATTTTAATACTTTAAAGATCAGTAAACAGATCATGAAAGAAAGACTGTTTTTGATAACAGATGCTGTAGAAGAAAACAAAGAAGGTGCTTATGTTCATGTAAAACAAAACGACCGCTTTACGTTGCCTGATGGTACTCTATCGGGATCGTTGCTTACCATGCTAAGCGCAGTAAAAAATTGTGTGGAACAGGCCGACATTCCCCTGGATGAAGCGCTGAGAATGGCTTCCACATACCCTGCGCAGGTGGCACAGCTTTCCGATAGGGGGAAAATCGCGAAAGGCTTAAAAGCCAATCTTACTATTTTCTCAAAAGATTATCAGCCGGAAATTACTGTATTGGATGGAAAAATTATTAAACCTTGAGAGCCATTTTAATTTTCATAGTAACTGCATTATTTTTTTCTTTTACGCAAAAAGAAAATGAAGATCAATGGATCAGGATCAACTGGCTGGGATACACACCAAAGGGAATAAAAGTAGCAGTGTGGTGCAGCAAAGATGAAGCTCAGATCAGTTCTTTTGAATTGATCGATTCTGTTTCAGGGAAAGTAGTTTTTACAGGAAATGCAGGAAAATCTTTTGGCGCCTATGGTCCTTTCGAAAATACTTGTCGTCTTAATTTTTCTACTTTTAAAAAGCCGGGAACATTTTATGTGAAAGCAGGAAAAGCAGTTTCGCCATCATTTAAAATTGATAAAAAGGTTTATAAAGGAACTGCGGATTTTTGTCTTTTTTATTTGCGCCAGCAACAAAGCGGCTTCAATCCTTTTCTGAAAGATTCCTGTCATACTCATGATGGTTATACGATGTACGGACCCATGCCTGACAGTACGCACGTTGATGTGGTTGGCGGCTGGCATGATGCATCAGATTATTTACAATATTCTGCCACTTCTGCCAATGCAACCTGGCATCTTTTGGCGGCCTGCCGCGATTTTCCCAACGTTTTTTCTGATAAGAAAAAAGCAAACGGCCTTGATGGAAAGGACGGCATTCCTGATGTACTTGATGAAGCAAAATGGGGACTCGACTGGCTTTTAAAAATGCATCCGCGACCCGACTGGATGTTTAACCAACTCGGGGATGACCGCGATCACAGGGGCATGCGAATTCCCAAAGAAGACACTTTTTACGGGAAAGGCTTTGAACGTCCGGTGTATTTTATCAACGGTCTGCCACAGCAGCGTGGTAAATTTATGAATCACACAACAGGAACGGGTTCCACCGCTGCAAAATTTGCAAGCGCTTTTTCATTGGGAGCATCTTTGTTTCAAAAGTCAAATCCCGCTTATGCAAAGGAATTAGCTAATCATGCAAAAAGCGCGATAAATTATGCTTTGATAAAGCCCGGTGTTACACAAACTGTTTCGGTGGTATCGCCTTACATTTATGCAGAAGACAACTGGACAGATGACATGGAGTTGGCTTTCGCGATGCTGGCAAAATCTGCATCGAAGTATAATTTCAGCCGGCGCCAAATGTTGGATTCTTCTTTTAAATATTCACAGGGCGAAAAAGTAACGCCGTGGTTTTATCGTGATACCGCCAATCATTACCAGTACTATCCTTTCATCAATCTCGGGCATTATGAATTGGCCAAACAATTAAAAGGCAAAGAAAAAGATTCGATAATAAGTTATTACAGGCAGGGAATTGAAGATGTCTGGAGCAGGGCTAAAGAAAACGCTTTTTATCGTGGCGTACCATTCATTTGGTGCAGCAATAATCTTACTACTTCTTTCGCCATACAATGTATGTGGTATCAGCAATTATCGGGAGACGATTCTTTTGATGAACTGGAACAGGCAAACATCGACTGGCTTTTCGGATGCAATCCCTGGGGAACCAGCATGGTTTATGGGCTTCCTTCATGGGGCGACACACCAACTGATCCGCATTCTGCATTTACTCACATCGGGCATTACCCGATTTACGGCGGAATGGTTGACGGTCCGGTTTATACTTCAATATATAAAAATCTCATTGGAATTACGCTTTATAACGTTGATGAATATACGCAGTTTCAAAGCAATCTTGCCGTTTATCATGATGACTATGGCGATTACAGCAGCAACGAACCGACGATGGATGGTACTGCTTCACTGGTTTATTTACTTGCATCGCAGGAAGCCAAAGCCGAAAAATAAAACAACAAAAATTTCATTCCTTCAGGTTGATTATCTTTGAGATATGGAAACCGTTCATCTGTTGATAAGTGGAAAAGTACAGGGCGTTTTTTTCCGGGATTCTTCAAGAAAAGTAGCGCAAAGTTTAAACATCACCGGTTGGATAAAGAACAGGCGCGATGAAAAAGTGGAAGCTATGATTTCCGGAGACGAAGATGATATAAAGGCTTTTGTGGATTGGTGCAAGTCCGGGCCGGACAGGGCAGAGGTGGAAGAGGTAATCGTTTCACAGAAAGCACCCGCTTCTTTTAAGAAGTTTGAAATTATCAGATGAAATTATAAAATCAAAAAAAATACACATTTTACCATCAACCAATTTACAATGCACAGAAAATTAAATGCCGTAAAAACTTTAATCCCGATCTTACTGCTTGTTTTATTAGCATCCTGTTCTTCCAAAAAATATTATCTTTTTATCGGTACCTACACGAACACCACCAGTAAAGGCATTTATATTTATGATTTTAATTCTGCCACAGGTGAAGCAAAACCGATATGGAATACAGACAGCGTCACGAACCCTTCTTATCTCACCATTTCTAAAGATCAGAAATATGTTTATGCGGTAAATGAAACGAATGGCGCCAATCCCGGCCGCGTCACGGCTTATTCATTCGACAAAAAAAATGTAAAACTAAATTTTATAAACACCACCGCTTCCGGCGGCGATGATCCGTGCTATATTTCTACAACGGATGATAACAAATGGCTGGCAGTAGCCAATTATACCAGCGGAACTGCCACTCTTTTCCCAATAAATGCAGATGGATCGGTTGGGCATTATTCGCAACAAATCAATGATACGATTTATAGAAATCCCGGATCGACCAAAACACCTCATGTACATGAAACCGTGTTTTCGCCAGATGAAAAATATCTTCTTACTCCTGATTTAGGGTTGGATAAACTGATCGTTTATAAATTTGATCCCAATAGCAAAACTCCACTTAAAGTACCGTCAACTTCCATTGCACAATCTGCTGACAGTACCGGCCCAAGACACGTAACTTTTTCAAAGGATGGAAAATTTGTATACCTGATGCACGAGATGGGCGCCAATGTAACGGTGTATTCCTGGAACGATGGTCAACTTACACAGGTGCAGGACATCGGCACTTTTCCGAAGGAATTTGGTGGAATAAAAGATGGTGCTGAAATTATGATCTCTCCTGACGGAAAATTTTTGTACGCTTCTGACCGTGGCGATCTAAACCTTGTTGCTATTTTTTCAATAGATACAGATTCAGGAAAACTTACGCTAAAAGGAACCGTTCCGACAGAAGGGAAACATCCGCGCAATTTTATCATTGATCCATCCGGGAATTATTTGCTGGTGGCCAACCAGGATTCCGAAAGTATTATTATTTTTAAACGCGACCAGGAAACTGGTATGTTAACAAATACCGGGAAGCAGATCAATATTCCGCGGCCTGTGTGTTTACAAATGATCCCTGAAAATTAATTTCGAAAAAATGTTTTACTGTAAATAAAAACTTCCGGATTTCTCCGGAAGCTTTTAATAATTTAATCCTGGGGTTTTCTTGGTTTTTCAGGCTTAAACTTTTCGAATTTTGAGGGTTAGTGTTCCTAAGGTTCGGTTTATTTACAGGTATTGGATAAAAAGAAAAAAGAAGTTGACCGATATCAGATTTTATTTGGTTTTTCGGATTACAGGAAATTTTTTTTCAAGCGATATGGTTCCCGATGTTTAATCGGTAGATCAATGTTTGTTGAACATCAATCAACTTCTGAGACAAAAATAGATACAACAAGAACACGGTGCAATAGCAATATTGCTGATTTTTACAGGTTAAAGAATTACGGTTTTGATTCGTAAAAACACGGTTACGGTTTTAGGAGTATTACTAAGATCAAAAATAAAAATCTCTTTTATTTCTTTATTTACTGAGTCGATTAATTATTTCTTTTTGCTGTGGAAATGCAGCGAGCAGTTTTCTCTTATCAGCAATTTCGAAATCAGCGAAATCAAAGCCCGGAGCAACGGTACAACCTACGAAGCTAAATGAAGTTTCGGATGCCGGCTCTGCAGCGAACCAGGAGAGCGCCGGTACTACAAACTGGAAAGTTTCTCCCATATAAATATCCGGTCCTAATTTGATGCAATAATATTTCCCTATTGACTCGAAAATATGGATCAATAAAGCCGCCCCCGCATAAAAATGCCAGCATTCATCACTCTTTATTTTATGAAAAACTGAATGTTCGCCCTGCCGTAACAAATAATAAATAGCAGTCGAAAAATTTCGTTCGCCATCAAAACGCATGGGCAAAGCATCCTTATTAACCATTTCTTTGCTGCGATAGGTTTCTCTATAGAACCCTCCTTCAGGATGAGTTTGAAGTTGAAGATGACTTATATAATAATTGGCATTCATTGAAATCAATTTGGTTTGATAGAAACCGCAGGTTACTAAAGTTAACATAAATGGGGGGTTTTCTTTCATCATTGCAGAAGAATAGTGGAAATCCTTTCTCACATAATAAAACTGACTTTAAAAATTACTCACAAAAAAACTGGCATGAAAATTAAGGCTACAGTTTATCGGTAAAATAAGTTCTTATCAGGTGCTTGAAAGAACCGGGTGTGCGAAAGAACTGAGAATAGACTTCAATCAGAGCAGGTAATACCAGCGAAAGAATTTAAGAAACTTAGCTTACCAAACGTAGCCCTTTTGAGGGCTACGTTTTTTTATTCAACTCCAAAACACTTCATGGAACTTTCAGAAATTTTAAAGAAAAAAATAAAAAAAGAAGGGCCGCTGTCTTTTCATGACTTTATGGAAATGGCACTCTATTATCCCCGGATCGGCTATTACAATTCTGAAAGAAATAAGATCGGTAAAGAAGGAGATTACTATACCAGCCCGGTTGTGAGTTCTATATTTGGCGAGCTGATCGGGAAACAGATTGAAGAAATGTGGAACCTTCTCGATAAAGAGCCTTTTACTATTGTGGAATATGGAGCAGGCACCGGCGCGTTATGCCTGGATATTCTAAAGTATCTTGAAAATAATCCGCCACTTTATAGCGAGCTGAAATATTGCATCATCGAAAAAAGCGAAGCGATGCAGAAAAGCCAAAAGCAAATCCTGCCTGCAAAGGTTGATTGGTATGGATCTGTTAAAGAGCTGGCACCTGTAACAGGTTGTATTTTGTCCAACGAAGTGCTTGACAATTTCCCGGTTCATAAAGTAGAAATGAAAAACGAATTGATGGAAGTTTTTGTGAATTATAGGGAAGGTTTCCGGGAAATGCTAAAACCTGCCAGTGAGAAACTGAAAAATTATTTACAGGAACAGGATATCGCTTTGCCCGAAAATTATTGCACCGAGATCAACCTCGAGGCAATCGAATGGATCAGAGATGTTGCTGCTCATTTAGCTAAGGGTTTTGTACTTACCATCGACTATGGGTTTTCATCCGGGGAGCTTTATAACGAAAAAAGAAATTCGGGTACGCTTATCTGTTATAAAGGGCACAAGGTCAATTCTTCTTTATATTCTGATATCGGCAAGCAGGACATTACAGCGCATGTAAATTTTTCGGCATTAAGTTGCTGGGGTAAAAAATATCATTTGCAATGTTCGGGATTTACCACGCAGGCATATTTCCTGCGATCACTTGGCTTAATGAATTACCTGAGAAAACTGGAACTCGAAAGCCCAAAAAACACCCGCGATTTTATTTTCCAGGTTCAGCAGTTATTAATGGACATGGGTAATAAATTTAAAGTTTTGATCCAGCAAAAAAGGGTGAAAAGCAACATGCTTACAGGTGTGCAGTTTACAATGCCCTTATCTTAGTTTTAAAATTCAGACGGGAAAGTTTCCGGAACTTTTCTCCTGTCGACATGCAGGGCGAGCGGATGCAAAGCTTTTGTTTCATCAATGTAGATCAATGCATCGTAGCGCTGTGGCAACAGTGAAGGCACATAATTTCCATATTTTTCCGCAGCAGGATCATAAACAACACCTATCGCGCGATGTGGCATTTTCTCAAAATACGCATCGGGTATTTCATTATTAAAAAGTATATAGCGGTCTTCGTCGCTTTGCTGGTGTAAGTGGTATTCCACACTTCCTTTTTGTGCTTCCGGCACTTCCATCTCTTTCATCGGGGCACCCCATTCTTCGCCCGCAATTACACTACCGCGATAAGAAGCAAAGCCTGCGAGGTACACATTTTCTTCACCATATTCTTCCCGCGCGAGTTCGCCGATATTTACCATTCCTGCCCTTGTCATTCCTGTGGCTCTTGCATCGCCAATGTGAGTGTTGTGTTCCCACACAATTCCCTTCGCATTCTTTCCATGAAATTTCATAAGCCGGTCCAGCGTTTCCATCATGTGCCTGTCGCGTACATTCCAGCTTTCGTTATCAAAGCCGATCATGGTGCGATAATATTTTTCGGCATTTACAGCTATCAACGCATTTTGCTCAGTATTAAAACCTGCTTCCCTGTCTCCATCCAAAAACTGCGCTTTTAATCTTATCTCTTTTAAAAGTGCCAGCACTTCATCGCGGCAGCCCGATTCTTTTAAAGTGTAACGCGCATATTGCTGCTCATTTTCACCAAAGGGTTCAAAACATTGAATTGCTTTTTTTACAGAGTTAGCAGCAGTGGGATCTTCTGTTTCCAAATAATGCATCATCGCTTTCATAGAATCCCAAAGGCTGTAAACATCCAAACCGTAAAAACCTACTTTTTTGTCGATTGCCAGTGGATTGTTATGCTCTCTCAACCATTCTGCCAGGCCGGCTACTTCCCAGTTTCCCCACATCCACGTCGGCCAACGATCAAAATTTTTTAAAACATTTTCTATGTCATCACCTGCATCCTGATAGCCTTTAATAAACCTGTTAAGCTGATAACAATCAGGCCAATCACCCTCTACTGCGATAAAATTGAACCCTTTTTCCCGGATCAATCTTCTTGAGATTGCGGCTCGCCACGTGTAATATTCATGTGTGCCATGTGACGCTTCTCCCAGCATCACTATAGAACGGTCACCAATATCTTCCAGTAAATGGTCTAAATCTTTAGAATTATTTAAGGGAAACATAACAGATCCTTTTGATAAAAAGCCACAATTTGCTTGCCAGATGACACTTGTCTCGGTCTCACTTAAAATGAAAAACGGCAAAAAAAGTTTGTTTACTCATTGACTAATGTTTGATTAGCTTAATATTTACGATCGTCTGCTAATTAGGCGTATCTGTTCCGGCTAATTTCTTTTCTACAGTTGCATCCGCTAAATTCCAGGAAAGCCAGGTGTATTTATTTTGCTTTTCAAAAAATTGTTTCTTTCTATAATTAAAAAAATCAAGAGCATCGTGGAAACTGCCATTGTAATAATAACCCGCAAAACCGTCTTTGAAAATATCTTCATTTTTTTGAAGTAACGGCAGCGTCCTGTCAGAAAGGGAAAGTAAAAAAGGCACGTCGGGAGAGATAGTATTTTTCCTTGCGAGATTGTATTCTGCAATTGTTTCATCCCAATTTATTGCAGAGGCCAGCACCAACAGGATTATAGCTACCCAGGCGTTAATCCTTAAAAGAAAATAAATTGTCTTTTTGAAATAGATCTTAACGAAGACCGTAATAAGCCCGGCCAAAACCATACAAAGGAAAAATAATAAACCTATCCGCTTGTATGCCAATCCTAAGTGGGAGATGTAAAAATAATCGCGATTAAAAACTGACAACACAAGAATCGCATTCTGTAATATCCAAATATAAGCGGTGTACTTCAACCACTTGTTTCGTTCATAAAAATTAAGATTGCCCCTGAAAAAAAACAACAAAACAAACATGGCCAACACGATAGAAAGTATCAACATGCCCGCACCTTGATGCACATAAGCCGATAAGGCTGTATTTTTTACCCTGTAATTGAGCCAAACATATTTCACATCAAGCACATTAATCACAAGTAAAAGCACATTCAGCAATACGAGGCTTGCAGAACCGATTTTATATTCATTCTTCAATGATAAATTGCCGGTTGCCGCCTTTCCAAGCAACAGTTGGAACAGGTCAGCAAACGAACTTTTTCGCCATTCTTGTAACCTGTTTTTTTTGCGGGAAAGATCATTTTTGCTACGCACATCTTTTTCCGAAAAAAAGGAATTCCGGTTATTTAGTACCAGGCCTCCAATCACAAAAAAGCCCAATAAAAAGAAGCAAAACCTTTCGAATGAAAACCAATAAAAAATATTTTCAACCCAATTAAGAATGGCATGATACACCGATAAAGCAATGTTTGAAAAAAAAGTATTGGCTGCTGAATAAATTATAAAAAATACCGAGAGAAGCATGAGCGGAACAACAAAATAGCGGACGGATTTTACCCGGCTCCAAAAGTTGAGATTTCGTTTTTCTTTTGTTTGTAATACCGCAATAAAATTGGGAATAAAGCGGAAATAGTTGAGGAAAATTGAACCTCCTGCATAGAAGACAGATTGGTGTGCATATTCAGAAAAAGAAACAAATAATAAAAAGGTAACGCTGAAAGCAATTTTACTAACCAAAGTGTTTTGAATCACAACCATTAAAAGTGCAATCGTCTGAGCTACTAATAAAGATTTGCTCAAATTATTTTGCCAAATACGGGGAAATAAGCTAAAAAGCGAAGCACAAAGAAAGACGTCAAACAGTGCCAGGTTCAGTCCCATTTTTTCCTGCCAGAAAAGAATGTTAAATGCAAAAGCACCGGAAAGGATCAGTAATAATTTAAATGATTTTGATTTCATTGATCTTTATTTAATGGTTTTAAAATGTTTGAAATGCAGCATGATGCTTATCATCGCGGATGAAATGATAGAAGAACATATTATAGAGCGATGAGATAAAAATTCTGAGGAAAATTCCTGCGAACCCAAATAACCGGTAATTGCTGATAATATAAACCCGGTAGATAAAGCCGATCTGAATAAAGCCCTTTGAGTTTGGTGCCTTGCTGCTTTCACCAAAAGAACTAACCAAAAAATAAAAAACCCGGGAACAGAAAAAAATAAAGAGAGCAGCGAGATCACAATAAAATAACCTGAAACCAAAGTAAAATCATGCTTCAGAATGACCAACGCGAGGGAACTGATCAGTCCGTTTATAAGCGACGCCAGAAGCCAGATCGTGAAAGAGCGCCCAGTTATTTTCAAATATGAATTCATTTTTTTATTTTTTTGCTTAATGAGCGTATGTGTAAATTTTCACATAATAGAAAGTACTTTGTGTTTCAAAGTAAGGTGTCAAAAAAAATTTATTGAATCCCCCTGATCATTTTTTCCAACGCTTCAATGTGAATTTTAAATGCTTTCTCACCTGTTTTTGTGATTTCATATGTTGTATTTGTTTTTCTGCCAATGAATCCTTTTTTTACTTTTATAAACTTTAATTCTTCCAATGCTTTCAAATGGGAAGCCAGGTTGCCGTCTGTGACATTTATCAATTCCTTAAGTGTATTAAAGTTCAATTCTTCATTGACTACCAGGCTACTCATTATGCCCAGGCGCACGCGGCTTTCAAATGTTTTGCTTAAATTTTCGATAGGATTAATCATCGATTTTCGTATTGGTTAACGAGTTCATATTTCCTCCACATAATAATACCATAAAAGATATGCAGGAGCCCAAATCCAATTGCCCAAAAAATTAATCCATGAGCCGGCAACCATAAAGCGATAATTCCCAGGCACAATTCACTATAGCCCAGGTACCGGATTTCGCCTAAAGTATATTTGGATGCATTTACCAGTGCAAGGCCATAAAACACCAGGCAAGAAGGAGCTATCAATAAAATATATTGCAACTGCAATAGCTTCAGGATTATAAAACCACCAGCTATGAGCGGTATGGCAAGATTAATTACCAACCGGGCCGTAGTTTTTCCCCAAATGGAGATACCATTTCGCTTGCTCCGTAAATAGGTAAATATAAAACCCGTGATCAATGCAACAAGTAACACATTGACGGCAAGAATGAGCAACTGTGTTTGTAAAAACGCATAATCCGGGTTATCGCCATACTTATATGCCGAAAGCAGGTGTGCCGCAAAGAAAGCGCCGAGTATGGCCACAGTTCCGGCAGCTACACCACTTAGCCCGCTTAAACTAATGAAGCGGCTGCTTCGTTCCATCATTTGTTTTATATGTTGCAGTTCGCGCAGTGATTGTTGTTGCTTATCCATAAAAGTACTTTGAAATACAAAGTAAATATATCTTTTTTGTTTTTCCAACAATGAATAAAAATAATTTTGAGAAACACTGGTATATTCATTCCGTCAACTGTTTTACCTAATTATTAATTACCTTTTAGTAAAATTATGGATAACAACCATTGGATATTGATTATACTTTGGCTTGTATACTATACGCTTCATAGTATGCTGGCCTCAACTACCGTAAAAGAATTTTCTAAAAAAAAACTCGGGAAATTTTATCGGTTTTACCGGTTGGCCTACTCCGCTTTTGCCTTTTTTACGCTGATTGCATTACTCCTCTATCAATATTCTTTTCAAAGCCCTATACTTATTAAGTCAGCGGGCATAAAATACCTGGCTGCGTTTTTTCTTGTACTGCCCGGATTTATCATCATGCTTATCTCCATTAAGAAATATTTTCTTCTGTTGAGTGGAATCAGGTCTATATTTACTCCCGTTGCCACCCCGGAATTAAAAACCTCCGGTATTCATAAATTCGTTCGTCATCCTTTGTATTCCGGCACACTACTCTTCGTGTCAGGTATGTTTTTTATTTTTTCGACGCTCAGCAATTTAATTGCAGCCACTTTGCTGATATTATATGTTTGGGTCGGAATCATTTTTGAAGAAAAGAAATTAAGAAAGGAATTTGGCAAAAGTTATATTGAGTACATTACTAAAGTACCAAAACTGGTTCCTTCTTTTAAAAAACAACGCACGTGAATCAAATAAGAAACATACAGAACTATCTTTGAATAATGAAATACCAGGTAGGCGATACGGTTTTGATATTGCATTCGCAGGAAGAAGGCGAAGTAGTAGAGATTATCAATAATGACCTTGTGTTGGTAGAAGTAAAAGGAATACAATTTCCCGTATATACTGACCAGCTTGACTTTCCTTATTTCAAGAGATTTTCAGAAAAAAAAATAGTGGTTCCCAAAAAAGAGAAAGTGTATGTAGATAATTTAAAGAAAGAAGCTGTTTCCAAAAAATACCACGTCCAAACCGGTGTTTGGATGTCATTTCTCCCAATTTTTGACAAAGACATTTTCGAAGACGATGTAGTGGAAAAATTTAAAATTTACCTGCTTAATCAAACCTCTGAAGCCTACAGCTTTTCTTACCAGGTAAAATTCCGGGGCGCTCCGGATTTTCATTTAAGCAATACAGCTTTGCCTTTCAATGAGTTTTATCTTCACGATATCCCTTTCGAAGAAATGAATGATGCACCCAGGTTTGAATTCGATTTTGAATTAGTTACAAAAAATAAAAATAAAGTTGATCACTATGAAGCAACTTTAAAAATAAAAGCGAAACAATTGTTTAAAAAGATTGAAGAGATAAAAATGAATAACGAACCTACTTTTTCATTTCTGCTTTTTGACAGTTATCCCGATAAAATTGAAGAAGTGATTCCTGAGTATTATAATGCCGGGGGTAAAATTTATAATATTTCTGTAGCACGGCAAAAACTGGAACCGGCGCGCTCGGTTGTGGACCTTCATATCGAAAAGCTGACGGAAAACTGGAAAGGCCTCAGCAACTTTGAAATACTCACGATCCAGTTAAGCAATTTTGAAAAATATTATCAATTGGCTATTGCACATCATCAACCCAACCTTATTGTTATTCACGGCGTGGGAACAGGAAAGCTGCGCAATGAAATTCATGGAATTTTAAAATTAAAAAAAGAAGTAAAAAGCTTCGCCAATCAATACCACTCAAATTTTGGCTTTGGCGCAACCGAAATCTATTTTCAGTATTAATGCTGCTGTATAAAATCGTAACTTAGCAGATGCTGCAAACCGGGTTATCGTTCCGATTTTAATCGGGAAGGAAAGTCCGGACAGTATAGAGCAACACACCGGTTAATAGCCGGTCCCGGTTGCAAAACCGGGAAGAAAGTGCCACAGAAAATAACCGTCCCGACTTATCGGGATAAGGGTGAAAACGTGAGGTAAGAGCTCACGATGGTTGCAAGTAATTGTAACGATGGGTAAACCTTGTGTACTGCAATGCCACGTATATCAGCGCCTGAAGGCGGCTCGCCTGATGCTGAAGGGTAGGCAGCAAGATTGTTGCAGTAATGCAACAACCAGATAAATGATAACCGTCCGCCGCCAGGCGGAACACAGAATCCGGCTTACAGGTTTGCAGTAAATGAATTTCCAAAGGCAGTCGCAACGGCTGCCTTTTCTATTACTACAATATCCGTTTTAACCTGCAAAATATAAATCATACTTATTTCTTCGTTTACTGATTTGCATAAGGACATGTACCTCGTTAATTTTCCTGTTCCTTTTTTAAGTCCAGGTTCAGGTCGTAGCCCTGTACACCAAAATGCAATGTTATCAAATTGCCTTTTACCTTACCAGTTACATGTGTCATGTTTCCCTGAATCGGGACGTCAAATGAAAGCGTATCCCCGTGGATCTTGCCGTTGGTAAGATCCGAGACAGATCCGTCCGGGTGGGTATCTTTTCCCTTAAGGCTGTCTCCTTGCTGTTGAAAGTCATAAGCCACCTTATACTGATCCATTACTATTCCAGTCCAATGTCCTGTGATATCCTGTGCCGAGGCAGCGGCAAAAAAGAGGATGGCACAAAATGACAGGAGCATTAATTTCCTTTTCATAAATGTGTATTTAATGTTTGAAAAACGGTGCAGAGTTTTTTAGATCAATAAAAACTTTAATAAAATTAGGATTATCCTTTTGAAATCCGAACAATTACCAAAATAGTTCATTTTTCCGTGTGGAAGTTTTTCAAGAGTAGGTAAAAAAAACTCCCGTTTGTGGCGGGAGTTTTAATTTTTTAATCCTGTGGGTTGGTTTTCTCAAGGATAGTTAGGCTGGTTCAAGGCCTGGTTTTCACGGGATAAATATCTTTCTTAGGTATTGAATTCAAAAAAAAAGAAGTTGACTGATATCAGATTTTATTGGTTTTTCCGGGATTAGTGGAAAAGGCTCTTTTCAATGGATTTGGATTTTTGATTAATGTTTGTTGAACATCAATCAACTTCTGAGAACAAAGATAATTCCTGCACATCGCTGTGCAAGCGCACTATTGACTCTTTTTACGGTTACTGAAATTACTGTCACAATCGTAGATTTACTAAACAGAACGTTCGTTAAAATACAATAAAAAAGCTTCCGCATTTTGATGCGGAAGCTTTAATAAATTAATACTGTGGGTTCTCAGTTTTTCAAGGATAATGTAAGGCTGGATTAAAGCCTGGTTTTCACGGGATAAATATCTTTCTTAGGTATTGAATTCAAAAAAAAAGAAGTTGACTGATATCAGATTTTATTGGTTTTTCCGGGATTAGTGGTAAAGGCTCTTTTCAATGGATTTGGATTTTTGATTAATGTTTGTTGAACATCAATCAACTTCTGAGAACAAAGATAATTCCTGCACATCGCTGTGCAAGCGCACTATTGACTCTTTTTACGGTTACTGAAATTACTGTCACAATCGTAGATTTACTAAACAGAACGTTCGTTAAAATACAATAAAAAAGCTTCCGCATTTTGATGCGGAAGCTTTAATAAATTAATACTGTGGGTTCTCAGTTTTTCAAGGATAATGTAAGGCTGGATTAAAGCCTGGTTTTCATTGGGATAAATATCTTTCTTAGGTATTGAATTCAAAAAAAAAGAAGTTGACTGATATCAGATTTTATTGGTTTTTCCGGGATTAGTGGAAAAGGCTCTTTTCAATGGATTTGGATTTTTGATTAATGTTTGTTGAACATCAATCAACTTCTGAGAACAAAGATAGTCCCTGCACATCGCTGTGCAAGCGCATTATTGACTCTTTTTCGGGTTAATGAAATTACTGTTGCAATCGTATTATTACGGCAATTAAAAATCGTATATCTACTAACCAACCTGTTATCTGAACACACAAAAGGAGAATAAAAATCAGCAAAATAGTTTTGTTTACTGACTTATAACAGTCATGAATAAACGAAAATTACATTCTCTTCCTGTAATTTAACACCGCCCATGTATTTAAAACAACAGCCATCACGGCGATTGTTCCTAATTCAGGTAAAATATCTTGTAACGTGCTGCCTTTAAGCATCACCATCCTGATAACTTTTACAAGGTAGGCTACAGGATTAAATTTGGTGATAACCTGCGCCCAGTGGGGCATACTTTCGATCGGTGTAAACAATCCTGCAAGCAATAAAAAAATCATTATAAAAAAGAACATGATGAACATCGCCTGCTGTTGTGTTTCGCTATACGTTGAAACCAACAAACCAAAACCTAAAATGGCCAGCAGGTAAACTGCTACAAAAGCATAAAGCACCAACAAGTTTCCCTGCGGAACAATGTGATAAAGAAAATAAGAAAGGATTAACCCCAGCGTGAAGACCACATTTGCTAAAATCCAGAAAGGTATCAGCTTGGCAAGAATAAAATCTCTTTTCCGAATGGGCGACACATTGATTTGCTCAATGGTGCCAATCTCTTTTTCCTTTACAATATTGAGAGCAGTTAAAAAACCTCCCACTAAAGTAACGAGCATTCCCAGGATGCCGGGAATAAGTGAAAGCTGGTAATTTCTTTGTGGGTTAAACCAATCCAATGGAACCACGTCGATTCCCCGCAGTCCTTCTTTCTTCGCTGAGGGTACAAGGTCAACCAAAATATGTTTATTATAACCGGAAATAATTGTTCGTAGATAGCTGCCGCCCAGCCCTGCTTTCGTTCCGTTGATTGCATTGAACGCTAAAAATATTTTTTGGCTTCCCTGCCGCACAAGATTTTTCTCAAAATCAGCAGGGATTTCCAACACCACATCTGCTTTATTGTTTTCAATATATTGATATGCCTCATCAAAACTGTTGTCGTAATCTATCAATCTAAAATATCCTGAAGAGGTTATATCAGACAATAACCTGCGTGAATCAACAGAATGATCGTGATCAACCACCACAAGATTTATATTTTTAATTTCAAAATTTGCAGCAAGCGGAAGAATGATAAATTGCATAATCGGCATCACGCTGGCGATTCCCAAAATAATTTTATTCCGGAATATCTGCCGGAACTCTTTTTGCAATAAAATTTTCAACGTTCTCATTGCAAACGGATTTTAAATTTTTTCAAACTCACAAAAAACAGTAATAACGTAATGCCCGCGAGTATCAATGTTTCTTTCCACACAGAAGAAAACCCGGCTCCTTTAATCATCACATTTTTTACTATGATATAATACCATTTGGAAGGAATGATGTTACTTACAAGTTGCAATGCATAGGGCATATTCTCTACCGGAAACATAAAGCCGCTAAGCATCATCGCTGGCATCATCATCCCCACCAAAGAGATCAGCATGGCTATTTGCTGGGAAGCAGTTTGTATTGAAATTAGAATGCCCAACATCAGGCATGTAAGAATGAATAAAGTACTTTCGGCAAGAAGTAAAAGTAAACTACCTGCCACCGGAACATCCAAAACAAAAACGCTTAAAACTAAAATCGAAACAAGATCAATAAGCGACAAAATCAGATAGGGAGCGGCTTTCGAAACAATGATCGTCCACGGTTTCATCGGAGAAACGAGGAGCACCTCCATCGTACCGGTTTCTTTTTCCTTAACAATCGCCACGGCCGTCATCATCACACAAACCAGTAACAACACCATCGCCATAACGCCTGGAACGAAATTGGGAGCGCCTTTCAATTCGGGATTGTAAAGCATCCTGGTTTCGGGAATGATCTGTATTGGAATTTTCTGAAGTTTATTTTGCTCTGCCTGGTAATTGAGAATAATATTGGTGAGATAAGAAACAATCTGGTTGGAAGTATTTAAATCTGTAGCATCAGAAACAATTTGGATCTGCGCCTGTCCCGTATGAGAAAGTTCTTTTGCAAAACCGGCAGGAAAGATCACCGCTTCTTTTATCTCGCCTTTTTTAAATGCCGACAAAAGCTGATCATGCGAGAAAAGATTTTTTTGGATATCAAAATATCTACTGGCAGCAATTTTAGTAGTGATCTGTTGTGAAGCATAATCTTTGGCATAATCTACAATTGTAATCTTTGTATTTTTTATTTCGTTGGACAAGGCAAAACCAAACAACAAAACCTGCACCACCGGCATCCCGAAAAGAATCAGAAGCACGCGCCTGTCGCGCAATACGTGCCTGAATTCTTTTTTTACGAAAGACAAAAATTGTTTCATTTTACTTATTCATTTCTTTTTGCACCCCTGGCCAATTGATAAAAAACATCATCCATTGAATGCGTATTAAATTGTTTTTTCAAATTATCCGGTGCATCAAGTGCTGCAATTTTTCCATCCACCATGATAGAGATGCGATTACAATATTCTGCTTCATCCATGTAATGTGTTGTAACAAAAATGGTTATTCCTTTATCTGCTGCAGCGTAGATAAGTTCCCACAGTTGTCTTCTTGCAGCAGGATCAACGCCTCCCGTCGGCTCATCTAAAAAAACAATTTTCGGATCGTGAAAAATAGCTACAGAAAATGCGAGTTTTTGTTTCCATCCAAGAGGCAAATCCTTCACGAGCTTATTAGCCTGTTTCTGCAAACTCAAATCGTCAATCAAAGTTTTACTTCGTTGATTAATCTGTTGGTCTGACAAACCATAAATGCCACCAAAAAACTGCAGGTTTTCCAATACAGTAAGATCCTCATATAAAGAGAATTTCTGGCTCATGTACCCGATATTTTTCTTAATATTTTCGGTTTGTTTGTACACATCAAACCCAGCCACAGAAGCCCTTCCCGACGTAGGATTCGACAAACCGGTAAGCATTCGCATCGCGGTGGTTTTACCGGCGCCGTTTGCTCCAAGGAAACCAAATATTTCACCTTTAAATACTTGAAAAGTGATTTCATCCACAGCGGTGAAATTCCCGAATCGCTTGGTAAGTTTATCTGTTTCTATTACTACTTCAGGCATTTTTTATTTCAAAAGTTTAATGAAACAATCTTCAACACTTGCCTTTATTGGCTTAATCACTATATTTTTCAAACCTTGATTTTCTAAATAATCTTTCAATTCTTTTTCCAATTCTTCAACCGCAATATTTGTCGGTAATTGTTGGCTGTCAACTCCCACGTGTGCATATTCTCCAAAAGCATAACTGGCTTTTGCTTTATTGAATTTTGGAAGTTCTTTAAGCAAGGTTGACATGTTATCTGCTTTTACCGCAAATAATTTATCGGGATAAGCTTCCGAAATTTTGCCGGGTGTATCTATCGACAGTATTTGTCCATTTTGAATCAAAGCGATCCTGTCGCACAAATCAGCTTCATCCATATAAGGCGTAGAAACCAAAATGGTGATGCCCTGCTTTTGCAACCGCTTCAGCATTTCCCAAAATTCTTTTCTCGAAACAGGATCGACACCTGTCGTAGGTTCATCCAAAAAAAGCACCGTGGGCTTGTGAATGAGCGCACAACACAATGCCAGTTTTTGTTTCATTCCTCCTGAAAGTTTTCCCGCTCGCCTTTTTTTAAAAGGTTCAAGCTGCACATAGATATCTTTTATGAGATCGTAGTTTTCTTTTACAGTCGTTTCAAAAACAGTCGCAAAAAAATCCAGGTTTTCTTCTACGCTCAGATCCTGGTACAATGAAAATTTTCCGGGCATATAACCTACCGTATTTCTAATCGATTTGTAATCTTTTACCACATCAAAACCTTCTACTGTAGCGGTTCCGCTATCCGGCAACAACAATGTTGTAAGCATTCTGAAAATACTGGTTTTGCCCGCACCATCAGGACCGATCAGGCCAAATATTTCCGCATCGTTTACAGAAAACGAAACATGATCTACTGCGAGAACTTCTTTTTTTTCACCGTAAGTTTTTACCAGGTCTTTTGCCGAAACCATAATTAGTTTTTTCCAGTAAACGAAACTTCTCCGTACATTCCTATTTTGAGTGTACCATCATTCTTCACTTTTATTTTAACTGCATACACGAGGTTTGCCCGTTCATCTTTTGTCTGAATAGTTTTTGGAGTAAACTCTGCCTTATCATTGATCCACGTAACGGTTCCCTCATATTCTTTCATTTTTCCGGATGTATCATCAACCAAAACTTTCACTTTTTGGCCGAGTTTTATAGAAGTAAACTGATCACCGGTGATATAAGCACGTAAAGAAATGGTTGACAAATCAGCGATTGAATAAAGTGGTTTCCCAAAAGTTGCCATTTCATCTTTTTCCGCAAATTTTGTCAACACCGTTCCATTTACAGGATTAATTATTTTTGATTTTTGAAGCTGGTCGTTTATTTCCTGGATTTGTATGTACAACGGGTTTATTTGAGATGAAATGCCTGAGTGCTGCGTCTTCAGCGCCGAGGTTTGAGCTGAAGCCTGTTCATTAACTGCTTTCAGTTGATGTTGCGCTTCATCAACCTGTGCAGTGATATCATCCAATTGCTTTGGTGTAGCCGCGTCAGCTTTTACCAAATTCTGAACACGGGTTTGTTCTTTCTTTAAATAATCGAGGCGGCTTTGTATCACCGCAGCCTGCTGTTTAAACTGCGCCGTTTGTGCAGCAATATCGGGAAGCCGTGCGCCTGTTGCTTTTATCTGCGCTTCCATCTGCTTTTTTTTTAAATACAGTTGTGTTGTATCAATATAACCGATTTGTTCGCCGGAATCCAATGTTTCACCTTCATCAACATTGAACGCTTCGATAATGCCATTTGCCTCAGCAGGAACAATAATTTCGGTGGCTTCAAACGTTCCGGAAGCATCATACTTTTCCTGTTTATCCTTGCAGGCTGCAAATAAAATTGACAATAAAAAAATGCTAACTATCAATTTTAGATTATAAGAGTTTCTTTTTGTCATTTCTTTTTGTTTTATAAACAGTAGAATTTTTGCATTGTTTTCATTCACCAACAGTATTGCGTTGATTATATTCCGCTACGAGCAATTGTACTTCATGTAAAATTTTATTTTGCTTCGCGGCATTTTCGGCATTTACTTCGCGCAGGTAATCGCTGCTATTGATCACTCCATAATTCAATTGTGCAAGCGCTGTCTCTTTTATATGTGTGCGAAGTGGGATGATCTCTTCGTCAGTTTGAAGAATTTTCCTCAGCTTTAGAATGTCTTCATTTTGCTGTTGCAATGCGACATTGGTATTAAACAAGAAAGTCTCTTTTTGTATAGCAATGTTTTGCCGATTAAGATCGATCAGTGCTCTTTCACTTTTTAGTGTATAAAATCCGCTTAGAGGAAAAGTAAAACGCACACCTCCGATATAAAAAGGATCGAAACTGTTGCTTAAAATATTGAATGCAGGTTTTGCAAAACCTCCTTGTGCAAAAAAACTGATCTTCGGTCGGTTTCGTGCGGTAAGCAGATTATTTTTCGCATCAAAAATCTTGCTTTGAGATTCGAACATCTGCAGCTCTGGTCGCTGAATATTTTCAGCAGGAGTGATATTGGGAGGTGTGACGAAAACGGTATTTGTGTCAATTTTCCGGTTAATAAAAATGCTCAGCATACTTGTAAACACTTTTCGGTTTGCCTGAAGTTCGATAGTTTGTTCGCCTGCTTTTAATAATTCGGCTTTTAAAACATCGGCACTGCTTTTAAGAGCCGTGCCATTTGCAATCGCCGCATTCGCCTTATCCAATCCAAGACTGATGTCGTTTTTCATCAGTTCATTTTGCTGTTGCTGCGCCTGCACCAATAAAACTCCAAAGAACAACTGGTTGATCCGGTCTTTCAATTTATATAATTCAACTTCCAGCTTTTGCTGATCTGATTCAGACGTTGCCTGTTCTAATTTTTTTTGTTCGCGGATCACACCACCATCGTAGATAGGTTGATTCACTTCTGCATAAATTCTATACTGATCTTTTGTAAGCTCCGGCACTCCCGGAATGGATTTGGGAAACTGCGTTACATCAGATTGATATGTTGCCTGCCCGGCAAAATTAATCTGTGGCAAAAAGCCCTTTGAAATATTATCAATTGTGTATGCATTAGTCTTTTCAATCAGCAGCTGTTGCGTTATCAAAGGATAGTTTTGCTTTGCAAGCAAATAGCATGAATCCAGCGTAAGCGACTTCACCTGTGCGCTGCACATAAACGAAGTAAAAATCAACCCGACTGCAAGAAAAGTCTTATTTTTTTTCATTTGCTTTAATCATTTGATTACTTAAAAATCAAAATTTTTTATTTTGCCTTTAACATGGCTTTTACCCAAATTGGGATTAGTTTTTTTCTTTCTTTCAAAATAGAATCCAATTCGCTTTTGTTCGTTGCCGCAATAAGATTAAAAGCCGGTCTGGCCACAAAAGGAAAAACGGTCATTCCGAGTATGTTCATTAAAAAGTGTATTGGATGGATGCCGGGGCTTTTCTCCCTCAGTTGCTTAACGAAACTCACATTATCAGTAAACTTTTGTACAGGTAAAATATTTTTTATTTTTTCCGAATGCCCTTTCATTTCGCTTAATACAAAAAGGGGCAATTCAGGATTCTCCATAAGGACATCAATATAATTTGAAACGATCAGTTCAATCTTTGTATCCAGTTTCGTTGTAGAATCGTTAACTATCTTAAGCAAAACTCCAAAAAACTGCTGCATTTTTTCCTGCATCACCTGGTGAAACAATTTTTCTTTACTGCGGAAATAATAGTTAAGTAAAGCAAGATTGATTCCTGCTTCTTCAGCAATGTCTCTTGTTCGGGTGGCACTGTAACCTTTTCGCATAAAGACTTTTCGGGCCGCTTCCTTTATTTTTTCTTCCGTTGAAGTGTCAGGTGGAATTTTAGGTTTGACCGCCATTTTTTATCTTTTTACAAATATATAAACTTATTCTTTATTTAACCAAATGTTTTAATCATTTGTTTAAATCATAGTTTACATGCCAGCTTTTTAGAATATAAATGTGTTCGTAAAACCAAAATAGTTAGTGTTTTTACAAAAAAAATCGATTTCTTTCTTGCCAAATATTTTTTTCTTACTTTTATCGATTGAAACCACCACCAATGAGAAAAATGGAAAGCTTCCCTAAGTTTAGTGATGATTATCATGAAAACATAGAAATGCAAAATAATTTTCTTTTAATGAAAATTATGCTGGAATCTGATGCGAAATTAAGTTCCTCCCACCCGCAATCACCTGAAATGAGAAACAGCTTTTTAAAGTTTATCATAAAAAATAAGCTTCATCTCACTTTTTCAAACAAGGTGTCTGATATTTTGGGTAATCCCGTTTTTAAAGATGAAAAAGAGTTGGATAATGAAACCTTTAAACTTGAGTACAAACGTTTAAAAGGACTTTTATATGATCATTCTGTAAAAGTAAAATTCAAGAAAAAGCTTAGCGAAAGGCGTAAATATCACTTCATCATCAATGAGTTGTTTGAGTACGAAACAGACCAGAATCCTGAATTGCCGATGAAATTTAACTATGAATTTTTTCACAGGGATTTTGGAAATGAGATCAGGGAAGCCACTGATTTTTTTATGGCTGATTTTTTTGAAAATGAGTTACAAAAAAATGCAGATTATGGAATCGAGATGTACAAATCACCCGTGGATGTTGCGATATCAAAGGAAAAATTTCTGCACCAAATAGATGCCGTGTATCCCTTGTTTTATGCAATAGATGACTTTTCATTTAGCATAAAAAAGATTGAAACGGATACCAAATTGACGAAAAGTAAATTTGAGGGTACCGGTTTTTGCGAAGGTAATTTGACGTATTCAGTAATATATCCCGACGGCGAAAAACGCAGGATAGGTGGAGGTTTTAAAATAAGTTTTTCTTTACAATACCTTGGTTTCCTGGTAAGCTTTTATCAAATCGCTGGTCTTAATTATCCGGCCAATTTTTCAGAAGTTTTTTAATAAAAACAGCCGCAAAAAAATGACTTTTCCGCAGCTGTTCCGTTTTTGCCAGTAAACAAATAAATATCAGGTTTTTTTTATTTTACTGGTACATCTCTTTCAGTACATCTTTTAATTGTTCCACAGAAGCAGATGTATTTGCCGAAGTGGTAAATAATTCTTGTGTATTTACATCATCTCCATAAAACGCTTTATTGGCATTTTCGTCTATCCCGATAACCGAACCGCCCAGGCTGATACCTGCAAAAAGACCTTTACTGCGTGAGTAAGAATACACTTCAGCTTCTAATTTTCCATCCGTACTTGCTGTCGAACTCCTTCCGATGGGACCCGCCGTTACAGACACATCTCCGCCAAGGGTAAAACTCCTTTCGTCGATATTCTGCAAGGTCTCCCTGCTTTTAAAGATCAACACTAAATCAACTGCCTGAACACCTGCCTGTAACCCTACACTTCCACCTGTAATGGTGACAAAGACAGGATCGCTCCATGTTCCGTCTTCGAGTTTTACCATCGCTATTCCTTTTCCACGCTTACCGCCCACGACAAAACCAGCGTTAATTAACTTAGGCACAACAATAATTCCCTCCGTTATTTTTATAAGTTCTTCCGGAATTTTTTCTTTCATTTGACCAAAATCCTTTAAAACTTTTGTACTCGCGTCTATCTTTTCCTGCTCTTTTTGTGTATCCTGGCTTTTTACAGGGCTAAAAGAAAATGACACTATCAAAAGTGCCAACATGAAAGGAAAAATCTTTGTAGTTTTCATAATTATTAAGTTTAAAAATAGAGATACAACATTGATGCCGTTTCTAAAATAGATTAATATTATTTCCTGTTTTTAAGAAAAAAGTTCCGTTTAAAGTCCTGTGTTTGACTATTTTAAAACAAAAAAAGCCGCCTCATCCGAGACAGCTTTTTAAAGCTTCTTTATTAATTTTGATTATTCGCCTTCTGCTTCAGCTTTTTGAGATTCATCTGAATCCGAAGCAACTGCTTTTTCCGTAGCGGCTGGTTTAGGCGCTTCTGCTTTTTTTACAAATGCAGGGCGACTGGCAGCTTTTGCTTTCTTATGATTCTCCTGCCTTTTCGCAAATTCAGAATCGTGCTCACTGCTCCATTTGGTAAATTTTTCCATCGCAGCGGCTTCGTCAAATAAGCCAAGGGATACACCACGAAGTAAATGCTTCAGGTATAAAACTCCTTTAAAGCTTAAAATACGACGCACGGTATCAGTTGGTTGTGCACCTTTGTGCAGCCATTCCAATGCTTTTTGACGGTCTACCTGGATCGTTGCAGGAACAGTCAAAGGATTGTAAGTACCGAGTTTCTGAATAAATTTGCCATCACGTGGGCTACGGGAATCTGCAACTACGATAAAGTAAAATGGTCTCTTTTTTGAGCCATGGCGTTGCAATCTCATTTTTACAGCCATAAAAAATAGAAATTTTTTTGGGTTGTGAATAATTGGGTTTCTAAAAAGGAGGGCGAAGATACACCCTGTGTATGAAAATTACAAAAGATAATGCTCTTTTCCTAAAAAAATTAAGTTTTGTTAATATACGGCCGACTTTTTATAAAAATCGGGTAAGACTATCTTCGGCCCAAACCCGCGAGTTTCCCCATTGGCATCTTGTTCATCATTTTCATCATATTCTTCATTTGGTCAAACTGCTTTAAAAACTGGTTGACTTCAGCAATGTCTTTGCCGCTACCGCTGGCAATTCGCTGTTTACGGCTTGGGTTGATCACATCAGGATTGCGGCGTTCTTCCAGGGTCATCGAGTTGATGATCGCTTCAATCCCTTTAAAGGCATCGTCATTGATGTCAATATCTTTTATTTGTTTGCCTACTCCCGGAATCATTCCCATCAAATCTTTCAGGTTCCCCATTTTCTTGATCTGTTGAAGTTGGGTTTTAAAATCCTCAAAATCAAACTGGTTCTTCCGTATCTTCTTTTCCAGTTTGGCCGCCTGCGCTTCGTCAAACTGTTCCTGCGCCTTTTCTACCAAACTCACAATGTCGCCCATTCCTAAAATCCTTTGCGCCATACGCTCGGGATAAAAGACATCCAAAGTGTCCAGTTTCTCACCGCTGCTTACAAACTTAATCGGCTTATTTACAGTGTACTTAATAGAAATCGCCGCACCACCACGAGTATCACCATCTAATTTTGTGAGCACAACGCCAGTGTAATTTAACCTCTGGTTAAAGGCTGCAGCAGTATTTACTGCATCCTGGCCAGTCATGCTATCCACCACAAACAAAATCTCTTTGGGATTTAAAGCATTTTTGATATTGGCAACCTCCGTCATCATTACTTCGTCAATAGCAAGCCGCCCGGCAGTATCTATAATTATAACATTTTTATTTTTGGCTTTGGCTTCCTTTAACGCGTTTTGAGCAATTTCAACCACATTTTTGTTTTCCGGCTCGCTGTATACTTCAACATTTATTTGTGAACCCAAAACTTTTAACTGCTCAATCGCTGCAGGTCTGTAAACGTCACCGGCAACAAGCAATGGAGACTTTCCCTTTTTTGTTTTTAGGTAATTAGCCAGTTTGCCGCTAAATGTTGTTTTACCACTACCCTGCAAGCCTGCAATTAGCACAATTGCAGGATTGCCGCTTAAATCCAGGTCCGTTTCAATGCCACCCATCAACTCGGTCAACTCATCTTTTACGATTTTTACCATCAGCTGGCCCGGACTTACAGCGTTAAGTACTTTTTCACCGGTAGCTTTTTCCTTGATAGAATCGGTAAATTCCTTGGCTATTTTATAGTTTACGTCCGCATCTACCAATGCGCGGCGGATATCCTTTATGGTAGACGCAATATTGAGTTCTGTAATTCTCCCCTGCCCTTTTAAGTTCTTAAACGCGGTATCAAGACGGTCGCTTAAAGAGTCAAACATATTTTTGAGTATTGAATTTTATAAAATGATAAAAAAAGTGAACATAAATATATTCACTTCAGCTTTGCAAATTTACGAAAAAGATCATTTTGTTTTTTTGCAGAAGTGTTACTCTTCAGTAAACCAACAAATTTTAAACATTTCTATTTTCTGCCGAAATAACTAATGGTGTCTGTAAAGTAGTTTTCCTTCCGAAGGAACCTGAAATTTTTCATTTCAGGCGCATTTATTCCTCCTTCAATAATCGTCTCCCGGTTCGTTATCACTCTTCCCTCATCCCACAGATCCTGGTCGATAAAAGATTGCAGTGTTTTGGCACCTCCTTCTATCAATACACTTTGAATTTCGTATTTATAAATAGATGAAAGCATTTTTTGTAAAAAATTTTTCTGTTGAAGCCCGATGTATTCGATATTTTCTTCTGAAGCATTTTTCGATAAATTAAAAATGAACGTTTTTGCTTCCTTATTAAAAACTCTTAAAGAAGCACCTAATTCCAGCTTTGGATCAATAACAATTCTTGCCGGGTTTTTCCCTTTCCATAATCTTGTTGTTAATGCAGGGTCATCTTTCAAAACTGTATTTTTTCCCACTAAAATGGCTGCTTCCTCACTGCGCCATTTATGAACAATGCGATTGCTGTAATCGTTGCTGATAAATATTCTTTCGCCACTTTTCGATCCAATCTTTCCATTAGCACTTTGCGCCCATTTTAAAATGATATAAGGGCGTTTTTGAAGATGAAACGTAAAAAATCTTTTGTTTAATTCTTTGCTTTCTTTTTCCAAAATCCCTGTAACTACTTCTATGCCTGCGTTTCGCAACCTTTCAATTCCTTTTCCTGCTACTTCTTCATAAACATCGCCGCAGCCAATTACCACCTTTTTTATTTTTTGCCGAACAATCAAATCAGAGCACGGCGGTGTTTTTCCAAAATGCGAACAAGGTTCCAGCGAAACATACATGGTGCTTTTTTCGATCAACGGTTTGTCTTCATCCTTAACGCTATTGATGCAATTCACTTCTGCATGTGCTTCGCCGTATTTTTGATGAAAGCCTTCGCCTATAATCTTATCTTCATAAACCAACACAGCGCCCACCATTGGATTTGGCGCCACATTGCCTGCACCTGATTTTGCCAATTGAAGGCAACGGCTCATGTATTGTTCATCACTTGTCAAACGAATCATTTAAAATTAATTGCTTCACAAAATAATTAAGTTTGCGCTAATGACAACAGGTAAGACCTATAGCGATTTTTTAACCAGCTTAAAAAGCGTTTATGATGAACGTGAAGCAGATAATATTGCGGATTGGGTTTTTGAGAATGTGACTCATTTAAAAAGAGCAGAAAGGAGACTTAACAAAAATGACGAACTGAATGAAAGTCATTTTTTACAATTGCAATATTATCTGGAACAATTGCTGCACCACAAGCCTGTTCAATATGTTTTGCATGAGGCATGGTTTTATAAAATGAAATTTTTTGTGGATGAAAATGTTTTGATTCCCCGGCCGGAAACGGAAGAATTGGTGGAGTGGATTGTCACTGATAGCAGTAAACCAACAAATATTATAGATATTGGTTCTGGCAGTGGATGTATTTCCATTGCTTTAAAAAAAGAATTGATGAATGCGAATGTTACCGCGATTGATACAAGCAAAAAAGCATTGGAAGTAAGCAAAAAAAATTCATCAGCATTGAATGCTGAAATAAATTTTATTCAAATAAATTTTTTCAAAGAAGAAGAGTGGAAATCCTTGGAAAAGTATGATACAATCGTAAGCAATCCGCCTTATATTCCAATAAAAGAAAAAAAACATCTCGCCAAAAATGTTACAGAATATGAACCGGAACTGGCCCTGTTTGTGGAAAATGATGATCCTTATATTTTTTATAAAAAGATTGCCGGATTTTCAAAATCGCATTTACAACCGAATGGAAAAATCTATGTAGAAGTACATGAAGATTATGCAAGAGAAGTGAAGAGCATTTTTACAAATGCAGGATTTGAAGCCGAAATTAAAAAAGATATTTACGGCAATGAGCGAATGGTAAAAGCTTTTTAAGATTATTTTTTTACAGAGGCTGAAGTAGTGGCTCCCAACTTTTTGGCTACTTCCATGATCTTTACAATATCGCCCCAGCTCACTAAAGAATCGGCATTAATAACTACCGCAGGCTTTGTTAGTGAATCAGCAATAGGCAACCGGGATCTCAACATCGGCTCCAGTGAATCAAAAGGAATTTCGTCTTGCCCGATATAAACCTGTTTGCTTTTATTGATGCTTACAATCACGCTTTGCTTGGCTTTTGTTTCGCTGGAAGCTCGTGGATTGTTCATTTTAATTACATTCGGATTGGCCATTGTAGAAATGATCAGAAAGAAAAACATGAGAATGAACAGTATATCATTCAACGGACCGGTATCCAGTTCTGCGTCATCGTCTTTAAATCTTCTCCTGATGCTCATTTGATTGATTTCTTGGTTCTAAAATCTGAATGATTAATGGGTTGGCTCCTGTAAAATATCAACAAATTCGGCGCTGGCAATTTCCATTTTATTTTCAATCCGGTTGATTTGCGTTACAAGATAACTGTGACCGATATACGCTAATATACCAATAATAAGACCCGTGGCCGAAGTGATCATTTTAATATAAATACCATCGGCAATCGTGTTGGCGGTATATTCTGTGCTTGCTGCAATTCCTTTAAAAAGCGCTAACATCCCAATGATAGTTCCGAGAAACCCGAACAACGGTGCAATACGGGCTACAATAGAAATAATAGAAAGATTTTTTTCCAGTTTATATAATTCGAGGGCGCCCACATTCTCCATACTTTTTTCAATTGCGTCGATGGGTTTACCTATTCTCTGGATTCCTTTGTCTATAATACGGGCAACGGGGTTTTCATTGTTTTTAGAAAAACTTCTTGCTGCGGCTACATTCCCGCTTACGATATGATCGCGAATGATTCGCATAAAATTATCATCAATTTTAGCAGCTCTTTTGATTGCAATCAATCGTTCAAAAAAGAAATAAACAGCCGCTAAAAAAAGGACTCCCAAGGGGATCATCAGTACACCACCTCTTTCCAGCGTTTGCCATAAATTTTGAGTCTGTGAAGTTGTGGCTTGGGTTATTGCGGTCGAGTCAACCTGCAGAAAAAATAAATCCATTTAATATTGGTTTAGTAACAAATGTAAAAAGTTATTTCATATTTGGAAGGTGTATTAAATCTTATTCTAAACTTTAACTAATTTGTTAACGAGCTATTCGCGATTTACATTGTCAACTGAAAACGCAGGAATGCATACACTCCAGTATTCACAGGGCTCTTCAAAGGGGTTCGAATACTGAACCCGGCTTCCTTTTTTTACCAAAATACTTTCACCCGCATTTACCACGATCTTTTCTCCATCCACGTCAAATAATTTTTTTCCGCGGCTTACCAAGGTGTATTCATCAAATTCAGGATTTTGAAAAGGTTCGCTCCAACCGGAAGGGGCCACCATGTGTGCAATACTGAGTTCGCCTGTTTTTGCTGAAGCAAGTCCGAAATGTTCTTCAATCAATTTTCCGTCTGTGGTAGGAACAATAAAGGGTTTATCTTGTTTAAAATAGGGCATTGATTTTTGATTTAGTTTTCAGGCACCGGTTTTCTCTTCCCATATCATGGCTAAATGTACAATCGTTTCAGCAGCCTTTGCCATATCATTTACGCCTATCCATTCAAGCTTCGAATGGATTCCCTGCATACCTGTAAAAATATTCGGGCATGGTAACCCCATATAACTCAGCTTGCTTCCGTCAGTTCCTCCACGAATGCTTTCAGTTTTCACTTTCAGGCCTGAACGATTTATAGCTTCTGAAGCATATGCAGCCACTTGCGGATTTTCATCAAGCACCTTTTTCATGTTGCGATATTGTTCCTGCAAGCGAAATTCTATTGAAGCACCGTTGTAATGATCCACTACTTCTTCGGCGATAGCTTTCAACCTTTCTCCTGATTCTGTTAATTTTTCATCATCAAAATCACGGATAATGAATTCAAGGGTGGCTCGCTCGGCTATTCCTTCAAAATGCACAGGATGAACAAACCCCTCTTTCTTTTCCGTTGTTTCCGGCGACCACTCATTTTGTGGTAAAGCATGCAAAATTTCACCGGCAATTTTCAATGCATTTACCAGTTTATTTTTACCGTATCCGGGATGAGAAATTACTCCGTTGATAATGATCTTTGCAGAATCGGCGCTAAAGGTTTCGTCTTCAAGACTGCCGGCTTCGCCACCATCCATCGTGTAACCGAATTGTGCACCGAGTTTTTTAATGTCCACTTTCGCAGTTCCCTGGCCAATTTCTTCATCTGGTGTAAACAAAATCTTTATTTCTCCATGTTTTAGGTCTGGTTTTTCAATCATGTATTTCGCGGCTTCCACAATTGCGGCAACACCGCTTTTATCGTCGGCACCGAGCAAAGTATTTCCGCTGGCAGTAATAATGTCCCCTCCAATTTGAGTTTTTAAATAAGGAAAAGTAACAGTTGATAAAACCTGTGAAGAATCGTCAGGAAGCGTAATATCTTCTCCCTGGTAATTTTTATGCAGGATCGGTTTTACATCTGTTCCGCTGCAATCGGGTGCAGTATCTATGTGGCTGCAAAAACAAATTACCGGAACATTACTTTTTTCTGAATTGGAAGGAATCGTAGCATAGACATATCCATAGTCGTCCATCCCGGCATCCTCAAGTCCAATTTTCTTTAAATCTTCTACCAATATTTTGCTAAGATCTTTTTGTTTGGCAGTAGAAGGATGAAGCCCGGATTTGGGATTGCTTTGCGTATCTACCTGCACATAACGCATAAATCTTTCGGCAACAGATTCTTTATTTATTTCAACAGACATGAAATTCAATTTAGAAATGTGAAAATAAGACAATTAGCCAATTCTCGAATTAGCTAATATGCTAATGAGAATTATCCGGCCATCATTCCCCTTCAATTTTCCACGATTAGTGAATAAATAAATATTGAAGATTTTTCTTTTAATGGCGAAATGGCTAATCAGAACACATCTAATTACCCAACTTCTCCAACACATAAAAAACAATGGGGCAAAAGGTAGAATTTTTTAAAGTAATCGCTGGTCTTTTCAGTAAAACATCTTCATCTGTATACGGAAAACGATGGCAGTCTGACGGCCGATTTTCATAAATGCTGCAATAATTATCCTCCCCCAGGAAAGGACATGGTGCGCTGTTGGCTACATAATCACCATCTTCATCAAGGCGCAGGTAGGTTTCTATAAAAGCGCCTTCTTTCATCTTTAAATGTTTTGCAATCCGCTTTATATCAGGCGTTTTAAACCGTGGCGAATAATTTTTGCAGCAGTTGGCGCATTGCAGGCAATCGATCTTTTTAAAGGCTTCGTCATTCAGTGCCGGCAATTGTTTCAACACTTTATTTTTATCGGCTCGTTTTAAAAAATTTTTATACTTTTTCTGGTTTTCGGCAGATTTTTTCTCCCAATTATGCAAAACATCTTCATTCATTTGGTAAAGATACGTTGTGGGCGAAACTTGTTAATTCTGTTCAACTTTTAATAACATTTTCGATTGTAACTTCGCGCCGTCATTTTCAGAGTAAAATAAAAAAGCGGCTTATTTTTTCGTTTACTGTGAAAATAAAAAGCAATTATTTTTTATGAATCTGTTTGAAAAACAATCCGCAGAATTTGCTGCAAGACATATTGGACCTGACGGGAACGAAACAGCCGAAATGCTTGCCACTATTGGTGTTGATACCATTGACGAACTGATAGATAAAACCATTCCAAAAGGTATCAGGCTTCAACACAAACTGGATACCGGCGAGCCTATGAGCGAATTTGAATATTTGAAGCAGTTGAAAAAGATTGCAGATAAGAATACAATTTTCAAATCTTACATCGGCCAGGGATATTACGATACGATCACACCTTCGGTTATTTTAAGAAATCTTTTTGAAAACCCGGGATGGTATACACAGTACACGCCTTACCAGGCAGAAATCGCCCAGGGACGTTTGGAAAGTTTATTGAATTTTCAAACAATGGTCAGCGATCTTACCGCTTTGCCGATTGCCAATGCAAGTTTGCTCGATGAAGGAACCGCAGCGGCAGAAGCAATGGCGATGCTTTTTAACCATAAGAATAAAGACCACGATCACATAACGGCGGGTAAATTTTTTGTTGATGAAAAAATATTTGAGCAGACAAAAGAGGTTTTAATTACTCGTGCAAAACCTGTAGGAATTGAACTTGTTTTTGGAGATTATAAAACTGCTGAAATTGATGAAAACTATTTTGGTGCGCTCGTTCAATATCCGAACAGTGAAGGAAGCATTGAAGATTACCGCAATTTTATTGAAGCCATACATTCAGTAAATGCGCAGGTAATTATGGCAACCGACCTGCTGGCTTTAACCTTACTCACACCTCCGGGAGAATTAGGTGCCGATGTTGCCATTGGCTCTTCACAAAGGTTTGGCGTTCCGATGGGATATGGCGGACCTCACGCTGCTTTTTTTGCAACGAAAGATGAATTTAAACGGAACATTCCCGGAAGAATTATTGGCGTAAGTATCGACGCGCAAAACAATCGCGCTTTACGCATGGCATTGCAAACAAGAGAACAACATATCCGCCGTGAAAAAGCTACTTCCAACATTTGTACAGCACAGGCTTTGTTGGCTAATATGGCCGCTATGTATGCGGTATTCCACGGGCCGAAAGGTTTAAAAAATATTGCAGAAAGAATTAGTTTACTAACTTCTTCGCTTGCAGAAGGTTTGGAAGAAAGCGGTTATGAATTGCTGAACACAAATTATTTTGACACGATCACTTTAAAAATTGATAACCGCGAAAAACTTGAAGCCATTTCACAGCGACACAAAATGAATTTTCATTTTTCTGCAGATGACAAGGTTACACTTTCTCTTGATGAAACTACAACGCAAAGTGATGTATTGGATATCCTGAATGTTTTTAACCAGGCAAAAGAAATTGATACAACGATTATCAGTTTTGAACATGAAAACGAAGCAGAAAATATTCCTATTTCATTGCAAAGAAAGTCATCCTATTTGTCGCACCCCGTTTTCAACAAATACCACAGTGAAACCGAAATGATGCGTTACATCAAGTTGCTTGAAAATAAAGATCTTTCGCTTACGCATTCGATGATTCCCTTGGGATCGTGTACGATGAAGTTAAACGCTGCTACAGAACTGATTCCAGTAAGCTGGCCGGAATTCAGCAGAATTCATCCTTTCGCCCCCGCCAGTCAGACGGAAGGTTACAGCATCATCATAAAAGAACTTGAAAGTCTTCTTTGCAAAATCACCGGTTTTAATGCATGCAGTTTGCAGCCTAACAGTGGCGCGCAAGGCGAATTTGCGGGATTGATGGCGATAAGAAGATTTCATCAAAGTAAAAACGAATCTAACAGGCAGGTCATTTTAATTCCTGTTTCTGCACATGGCACCAATCCTGCATCAGCAGTGATGGCCGGTTTTAAAGTAGTCGTAACAAAATGTGATGCTGAAGGAAATATTGATATTGAAGATCTGCGAGCGCAGGCAGAAAAAAATAAAGAATCACTCGCCGGTCTGATGGTAACTTATCCTTCCACTCACGGCGTTTTTGAAGAAGGTATCAGGGAAATTTGTAAGATCATACATGATAACGGCGGCCTCGTTTATATGGATGGCGCCAACATGAATGCGCAGGTAGGATTGACTTCTCCGGGCGCTATTGGTGCAGATGTTTGTCATCTGAATCTTCATAAAACTTTCGCCATTCCTCACGGCGGTGGTGGACCGGGAATGGGTCCTATTTGTGTAAATGAAAAATTAGCGCCTTTTTTACCCGGAAGTGAAAAATTAGGTTCCGTGAGCGCATCGCCATTTGGCTCAGCCAGCATTTTACTCATAAGCTATGCCTACATAAAGATGTTGGGAGAAAAAGGGTTGAGAGAAGCAACTGAGTATGCGATCCTGAACGCCAATTACATGAAATCCAAATTAAAAAACAACTTTAAAATTTTGTTTACTGGCAAAGGCGGAACATGCGCACATGAATTTATTGTTGATCTGCGTCCTTTTAAAAACAGCGCCGGCATAGAGGCAGAAGATGTGGCGAAAAGGTTGATGGATTACGGGTTTCATGCGCCAACACTCAGCTTTCCTGTTGCCGGAACGATAATGATTGAGCCGACAGAAAGTGAAAACAAAGAAGAGTTAGATCGTTTTTGCGATGCATTAAATGCCATTTTTGAAGAAATAAAAAGTATTGAAAACGGCGAAGCGGATAAAAAAGATAATGTTTTAAAAAATGCGCCACACACTTTGGCAGTAATCACCGCTGATGAATGGAACCATTCATATTCCAGGAGCAAAGCTGCCTTTCCGTTAGCCTATTTAAAAGAAAATAAATTCTGGCCAACAATAAGCCGAGTCAATAATACCTACGGGGACAGGAATTTAATTTGCACTTGTGAGCCGGTAGAAAGTTATATGGAAGTGGAAGGGTAATAGAATTATTGAGTTAATAATTATTAATTCTTGAGTTAATTTTCCTTTAGGATAATTAAGGTGAACTTTAACGCAAAGGCCTCTTGGATTATACTTCCGGCAAAGCAAAATAAAAATCCTTACTATTTGTTTGTTTACTGCTCTCATTTACTCAAATGAGAACAATTCTCATTCATATTAAAGATTTCATCCTATTCAATTTATTTTTGCCCAATGAAAATATTGTTATCATATTTAAAACCCTATAAATGGCTGATTGTTTTAGCGCTTTTTTTGGCCGCAACCAACCAGGTTTTTTCATTATTTGCACCATGGATCACAGGGAGAATTCTCGATCTTTTTGCAAATCACCCTCACGTTTTTCCTGATAAAACCCCAAGAACCGAACACCAGTTTTTCTTTGGTAACGGCATATATCATGGTTTGCTATTTTTCCTGATGTTATTAATTGGTACGGCGATGGTAAGTCGCATTGCAAAAGCGTTCCAGGATTATTTTGGTAATGTGCTGGTCCAAAAATTTGGTGCTACTATTTTTACTGATGGCCTGAAACATAGTATGCGACTACCTTACCAGGATTTTGAAGATCAGAGTAGCGGCGAAACATTATCAATATTAACCAAAGTAAGATCAGATACAGAAAAATTTATTACCAACTTTATTAATGTTTTTTTTATCATCATCGTCAGCATTGTTTTCATTTCCATTTTCGCGTTCAGGCTCAACTGGATGATCATGCCGGTGTATGTAGTGGGGATTTTTATGATAGCGATCGTAACCAGTTTTTTGAGCAAAAGAATAAAGGTTATTCAAAAAACAATTGTAACCGAAACCAATGCGCTGGCTGGCTCTACCACAGAATCATTAAGAAATATTGAATTGGTGAAAAGTCTTGGATTAACCAACCAGGAAGTGAGCAGGCTGAATAACAACACATTTAAAATTCTCAACCTAGAACTGCGAAAAGTAAAAAGCATCCGCACCTTAAGTTTTATACAGGGCACGATGGTAAATTTTTTGCAGCAGGTAATTACCTTTACTTTGTTGTGGCTTATTTTTCAAAATTCTATCACGCCCGGCCAATACCTGTCACTAACTTTTTATAGTTTTTTTCTTTTTGGGCCGATGCAGGAAATCGGAAATATTATCATTTCTTACCGCGAAGCCGAAGCTTCTTTAGGTAATTTTCATGATCTGATGTCAAAACCGCCGGAGGTAAAACCTGTTAAGCCAACAACTATCGCGACTATATCCGAATTGGAATTTATCAATGTAAAGTTTAAACACCTTTCTGCGCAGCAACCTGCTTTGGTTGACATTAGTTTTAACGTTAAAAAAGGTGAAACCATTGCCTTCGTGGGCCCTTCAGGATCCGGAAAAACCACTCTGGTAAAGCTTTTGGTGGGATTGTACATTCCACAGCAGGGAGAAATTTTATACAATAAAATAAACAGGGAGGATATTGATTTTGATGTCTTGAGAACGCAGATCGGGTTTGTAACCCAGGATACGCAGTTGTTTGCCGGAACAATAAGAGAAAACCTCATTTTTGTAAATCCCTCAGCCACTGATGAGGAGATCCTTGATGTTCTGCAAAAAGCGTCCTGTAATACTTTGCTTGCACGTGCCGACAAGGGCCTTGATACTATGATTGGCGAAGGAGGTGTAAAGGTTTCTGGTGGCGAAAAACAGAGGCTATCTATCGCAAGAGCGCTGCTTCGCCATCCGCATTTACTCATTTTTGATGAGGCCACCTCTTCTCTCGATTCACTAACGGAAGAAGAAATTACCAACACGATAAAGGACGTTTCTTCCAAAAAAGAACAGATCACCATTTTGATCGCGCATCAGGTTGAGCACCATCATGCACGCCGATCAGAATCTATGTTTTGGAAAAAGGCGAGATCATTGAAACAGGCAATCACGAAGAACTGCTGGGAAAAATGGGATTGTATTATGCCATGTGGAGGCAGCAGATTGGCGAAAGAAAAAAATTAGAGTGCGCAGCCCCAAATGGCAAATTAAAAATTGCCTTTATTTGTTGCTTTACTGCGATTCGGGTCATTTTTGTTCAAGAATTCTATAATAAATTTACAGCCTGCTTTTTCTTCAAAACGGTATTCATAATAAATTTCAAATACTGAAGTTTTTATTTTCTATTTTGAATTTTGAATGCTACTTTTGCAGCCCTCAATTATTCTAAAAGAGGAGAGGTGCCTGAGTGGCCGAAAGGAACGGTTTGCTAAATCGTCGTACGGGTTAAACTGTACCGTGGGTTCGAATCCCACCCTCTCCGCACCCTTTTTTAAAATTAACGAGGAGCTCGGGGCGTAGCGTAGCCCGGTCATCGCGCCACATTTGGGATGTGGAGGTCGCAAGTTCGAATCTTGCCGCCCCGACAAAAATTAAGGAAGCCATTCAGAAATGAATGGTTTTTTCATTGGAAATCGCCTCCAGGTTAACATTATCGAAGCGCGAACAATATATTTTAAAATTCATTGTCAGGATTTCAAATACCAGCGACAAACTTCTAATAGTAACAAATGATGAATACTTATCTAAATAAATTACTTTAGATACTTCAATTAAAACACATAAGCAGGGCTATTCTTTAGTCTTGAAAAATAAAATCAGCCGTCCTCAAATACCTATAAAATAATGGCTAATAGTGGCTCAGTAGAAATAATTCAATCGTGGGTAGAAGCCTTTTCAGATAAATTATATTCCTGGGCTTTGTACAAAACCAATAACAAAGAAACTGCCGAAGACCTGGTACAGGAAACCTTTTTGGCTGCCTGCGAATCTTTAAAAAAATTTGAAGGCAAAAGTGAACCTCAAACCTGGTTGTTTGGAATATTGAATCATAAAATTGCTGATTATTTTCGAAAAATTTACCGCAATCCCATATTGAATAATCCTGGTAAAGACACAACATTCATTAATAACTTCTTTGATGAAAATGGTGATTGGCTAAAAAAAGAACGACCTCAATCGTGGGGTGACGAAGGGCAAAATCTACTTGATGATCATCAATTTGTACAATTGTTGCAGGTATGTTTAAAAGAATTACCGGATAGTTGGTTTGCGGCTATTAATTTAAAATTCCTGGAGCAAAAAAAGGGCGATGAAATTTGTCAGGAATTACGGTTAACTGCCACCAATTACTGGCAGATATTACATCGGGCCAAACTACAGCTTCGTAAGTGCCTCGAGCTAAAATGGTTTAAAAAATATTAGATGAAAAAAATATTAAATTTTTTGATGCTGTCTTGCAAAAAAGCAAGTATGCTGATTGAGAAAAAACTGCTGGTGAAGCTTTCCGCAAAAGAAAAGATCCAATTGACTTTACACAAGAGCATGTGTGATGCCTGCACCGCTTATGAAAAACAAAGTAAAAAAATTGATGAAATGTTACAACAACACATTCTTCATAACGAAAAGGTGGATGCCATTAAAAACCCGGAATTAAAAGAAAAAATCAGCAAATCACTTGATAAAAATATTGACAGATGAAAAAATTTGATGTTATTGTAATTGGAACCGGGTCAGGTAGTATGGCGGCTCACCGTTGTGCAGCAGCAGGTAAAAAAACGGCAATCATTGATTCGCTTCCCTTTGGCGGAACTTGTGCTTTGAGAGGATGCGATCCCAAAAAAGTGCTGGTAGGCCTTGCGCACGTTTTATCGCTTAATGAACAATTGCGCGGGAATGGTATTAGTAAAATGGCAACGTATTCATGGAAAGAATTGATGCAGTTTAAAGAAAGCTTTACAGAACCGGTACCCGCAAAAAAAGATAAAGAATTGAAAAATGCCGGTATTGCTACTTTTCATGGAAGGGCACAATTTATTTCTCAAAATAGTTTGAAGGTGAATGATGAAGTATTGCAGGCAGACAAATTTCTGATTGCCAATGGAGCAATGCCCCGGAAACTTTCTATACCCGGTGAAGCTTTGTTAATTGATAGTACCCAATTTTTGGAATTACAGGATCTTCCCGATGATATTTTATTTGTTGGTGGCGGCTATATTGCATTCGAGTTTGCTAATATTGTTGCCCGGTTTGGCGTAAAAGCAACTATTGTTCACCAGGGAAAATTACCTCTTGGAAATTTTGATAATGATTTAGTTACAATGCTAAATTAAGGTTGCTGAGAAGCAAGGTATTCGAATCGTATTAAACACTGAAGTAAAAAGTATCACAAAAGAAAATCAGCGCTTTTCTGTTCATGCAACACAGCAAGACAAAGACATAACATTTTCGACTTCACTTGCAGTACATTCTGCGGGGCGAACTGCTGATATCGGGGATATGAACCTGGAAAATATTGGTGTGAAAACGAATAAAAAAGGAGTAGCAGTAAATGATTATATGCAAAGTGTTTCCAACGAAAATGTGTATGCGTGCGGCGATGCCAATGACAAAGGATTCGCATTAACGCCTGTAGCTGCAAAGGAAGCGATTATTGCTGCGGGAAATTTATTAAAAGGTAATCATACAAAAATCAATTACGGGAATGTACCGTCAAATGTGTTTTCTATTCCTCCTCTTGCAATGGTTGGACTTACAGAAAAGCAAGCAAAAAAGAATAATCTCAACTGCACTATCAATTTTAAAGAAACTTCGCAGTGGTATTCCTCCAGGCGACTCAATGAGCCTGTATCTGCATTCAAAGTGCTTATAGATAAAGACACTGACCAAATTCTGGGTGCACATCTTTTAGGAAATCATGCAGAGGAAACCATCAATATTTTTGCCCTCGCAATGAATAATGGTGTTAAAGCAAGTGATCTGAAAAAAACGATTTTTTCGTATCCTACCGATGCTTCAAACGTTGTTCATATGTTGTAGCAGGATTTTTTTCTTTACATCAAACTGTTTATAGCTCGTTATTGCAGGGGGAAATATTCCTGCCTGGTTTATATATTTATTGCGATAATATTACCACTCAAAGATTATTCAGCAACAAATTTTATTGCAAGCTTTTTTCATTTATTACCGCTTCCTTATTTCAATTATTCCTCAAAAAATTCATATCAAAAAAATAAGGATTAGAAATTTTTTTTGAATTCTCTGTCAGGTTTTAAAGAATGGAGCAACTATTCATCTATAAAAACATTTTTTAAAACAAAAAACAAATCATGAAAACAAAAAAATTAAGATTCAAATCTCTGTTATTTGTAACGTTACTAATAGCTGGAATGCTCAGCTTTACCTCTGACGCCCATTCTCAATCTGTTCAACCGGTAACAGTTAAGTCTTCAAAAGGATTTGATGCCACGATCAATGAAATAAAAAAAGCTGTTGCAGGAGGCGGAATGATGGTATTATCGGAATTGAACCAGGGCAAAATACTTTCGATGACCGGTCTTTCAATAAATGCTCATTCTTTCTTTATCGGAAATCCAAATGTAGGTAAACAAGCTTTTTCCGCTGATCCTTCTGTAGGTCTTGTTATTCCGGTTCGGGTGAATGTTTATGAACAAAACGGAGCTACTTATGTGAACTATTTCAAACCCTCTGACTTGTTTTCGTCATTTAATAATTCTAAAGTAAAAATGATTGCAGGAAAACTGGATGAAAAGTTGGCAATGATGATGAAGATGATCTCTATGTAAGCTATAAGAAAAACCGGGTAATAGATTGTACCCGGTTTTCTCATTTTTCGCGAAATAAAAAAGTTATAAAATGAACCAGGAAAAAATGAAATTGGGGTTAGTTTTAATTGTACTTCTCCTTGCCGGTATTGCACCTGTTCTGTTTCCAATATCTCAAACAGGCACTGAAGCATTATCTTCACTTGCAACAAAATATCTGGCACCTTCTGCAGGGCTCATTTTTGTGATAACTGTAGTTAACTATTTTGTAAAATATAAAAAACTAAACCAACAAATATACAATGGAATGTTAGCTGGTTTAGTTGCAACAATCGGTTTGGAAATTGTCAGGGAAATTGGTTTCAGACTTGGCGGAATGCCGGGTGATATGCCTAAATTAATGGGTGTGTTATTGCTTAACAGGTTTGCTGAAGGTCCGGGATTTTGGTCTAACGTTGCAGGTTGGGCATACCATTTTTGGAATGGTGCCTGTTTTGGAATTATTTTTAGTTTGTTCTTTGGGAGGCCAAAAATATGGTCAGGCATTGTGTATGGGTTTTTCATTGGAATAGGTTTTATGATCAGCCCTGTTACACGAACATTGGGCATCGGCGCCTTCGGGTTTCAATTTAAAGACGGATACCAGTTCATCACTACAGTTACGCTCGCTCACATTGCTTTTGGCAGCATTCTTGGGTGGATGATTTATAAAATGAATACCGGTAAACCGAACATTCTCAAAAGATTGAACAGCGCTTTACTCAACAACGAATAGTAACTTCAAATGAAGAAGCGGCGAAATTAAAATCAGCAAAATTTGTTGGTTTACTGATTCAATCCTTGATATTATATTTCGTGCATACAACTAAAAGTTATACAATGAATGATCATTATTACAATTCAGAAGATTTAAAAAAATTTGGAAATGTCGGCGAATTTCAACAAAAACTTGCAGATAAATTTTTTGATTATTACGGTGAAGTATTTAAAGACAGTGAGCTAACCGCGAGGGAAAAATCATTAATCGCACTCGCTGTAGCACATGCCGTTCAGTGCCCCTATTGCATTGACGCCTATAGCAGCGACGCTTTTGAAAAAGGCTGGAGCGAAGCACAGATGATGGAAGCAGTGCACGTTGCCTGTGCCATTAGAGGCGGTGCATCATTGGTGCATGGCGTGCAAATGATGAATAAAGTGAAGGAAATAGCGATGTGATATTTATATTTTAAAAAACCGGAAGGAGAAGAAATGATTGAAAACGAGGTAAGTAAAGAAAGAAAAATTTCACTAAAAGGCCAGCATCAAAAACTGGCGGACGCAACGGAACAACTAAAAATTCTGCAACAACCAAAAACCGGTAAGCCTGAACATATAAGCTTTGAAAAGAAATTAGAAAGTTCAAATCTTTACCCGCTAAAACCAACAGGCATCGAAATTTTCCAGGTGAATATTGGTAAGATGTGCAACCAAACCTGCAAACATTGTCATGTGGATGCAGGCCCTGACCGACAGGAAATAATGAACAAAGAAACCATGCAACACTGCCTGGACGTTCTTAAAAATAATCCGCAGCTTTCAACAATTGATATTACAGGAGGTGCACCGGAAATGAATCCAAACTTTGAGTGGTTTGTCGAAGAGATTAAAAAACTAAACAGGCATATTTTGGTCCGCTGCAACCTGACTATTATCCTTGCCAATGGAAAATACAACGACCTGCCTGCTTTTTACAAAAAAAATAATATTGAAGTTGTTTGTTCACTTCCATTTTATACACAAAACCGCACTGACAGGCAGCGAGGAAATGGCGTATTCGAAACAAGCATTAAAGCGTTAAAAATGCTCAATGATGAAGGATATGGAAAAGATGATAGCGATCTCGTCTTAGATCTTGTTTACAATCCCGCCGGTGCTTTTCTTCCTCCATCGCAAAGCGCGCTGGAACTGGAATACAAAGAAGTATTGCTGAAAGATTATGGAATTTATTTTAATAATCTTTTTACGATCACTAATTTGCCAATAAGCCGTTTTCTCGATTACCTTTTAAAAAGTGGCAATTATGAAATGTATATGGAAAAACTGGTATCGGCTTACAATCCAGTGGCAGCAGCCAATGTAATGTGCCGCAATACGATTTCTGTTGGATGGGACGGCTATTTATACGATTGCGATTTTAACCAAATGCTCGAATTGAAAATAAATAACTCATCAAATCATGTCCGTGAATTTGACATCGCCGGATTAAATAAAAGAAATATCATCACGGGGCAACATTGTTACGGATGCACAGCTGGCGCGGGTTCCAGTTGCGTCGGCGCAGTTGCATAGCTACTTTATAAAAGAAAAGACAAATCCTGTTTAGCCTGAATCTGCTTTTTTGTAAATCCTTTTTCGTTTTCTTCATAAGGAAATAAAACACCTTCATCTTCTCCAACGTATCGAAGAGTTTCGTTTTCCAATTTCAAATAACTTCCTTCAGGCAAACCTATCACCGGAATACCGGTATTCATTTTCAGATATTCTTCAATCCTGTCATCACGGGTTTCGCCGTTGAAGCCATTTATCTTTTTATTGTAGTAATGCGGATTAATTTGAAAAGGAAATAAACCCAGCGCTTTAAAAGACTTTGGTTCAACGATCGGCATATCGTTGGTTGTTGATATAGCTGGAGAGAGAATATTCGAACCCGCACTCCATCCTATGTAAGGTGCACCGCTGTTTACTTTTTCACGAATAAGATTTAATAATTCCATTTCATACAAATCGTGAATCAATTTGAAAGTATTACCGCCTCCAACCATTATTGTGTTACTATCTTCAATTACTGAGTGAGCATTTGAAGGCAAAACAGCTTTAATTTTTAAAGCAGGATTTTTCAACGCATTCTGAACAGCTAATGCATATTCTTCATATTTTTTACTTGCATCAGCAAAAGGAATAAATGCAATATTTGTTGGTTTACTGCCAAGAAACTCTTGAATAACCGATGTTGCTTTCTCCAAAAAACCAGAGTTACCTGAACGGGAACTGCTAAAAGCAAGTATTTTTTTTGAAGCCATCAATTTTAATTTACAACGATAACGGTTACACGCAATTATTGCCTCAAAATAAAATCTATTTTATCAAGCTCTTCTTTACTGAAGTTTGTATTTTTTGTCGCCTCAATCCCTTCGGTTACCTGCTTTGGTTTGCTCGCTCCCAAAATAACAGAAGTTATTCTTTCGTCTTTTAAAACCCATGCCAGCGCCATTTGCGCAAGGGATTGGCCGCGGGATGTGGCAATTTCGTTTAGTTGTTTTACTTTATTGATGTTTGCTTCTGTTAGCTGCGATTCTGTAATGGCTCCATTTTCCAAATGCCTTCCCACTCGCGAATCTTCCGGAATTCCATTTAAATATTTATTTGTCAGCAGACCTTGTGCCAGAGAAGAAAAAGTAATACAACCAACTTTTTCGTCCCCCAAAACATCCAGCAACCCATCTTCTACCCAACGGTCAAACATAGAATACCTTGGTTGAACAATTAAACAAGGGGTGCCCAACTGCCGCAACATATTAATTGCTTTTTTTGCATCGTCCGGCTGGTAACTCGATATTCCTACATACAATGCTTTTCCCTGCCGCACGATCAGGTCGAGCGCTGTCATGGTTTCTTCCAACGGTGTTTGCGGATCGGGCCGATGATGATAAAAAATATCAACATATTCCAAACCCATTCTTTTAAGGCTTTGGTCAAGGCTGGCCACTAAATATTTTTTTGAACCGTAATCTCCATAAGGCCCCTCCCACATTTTCCATCCGGCTTTTGATGAGATGATCAATTCATCGCGATACGGTTTAAAATCCTGTTTTAAAATTTTACCAAAGGTTGTTTCTGCGGCGCCGGGTGGCGGGCCATAATTGTTAGCTAAATCAAAATGTGTAATTCCGTTATCAAAAGCGGTATGTAATATATTGCGGCAATTTTCATAATCATCTATTTCACCGAAGTTGTGCCAAAGGCCCAGTGAAATTAATGGCAATTTTACGCCACTGTTTCCGCAACGGCGGTAATTTATTTTTTCATACCTGTCTCCTTTCGGTTGATAACTCATTATTTTTTTATTGACTTGTAAAGAAATTCGTTTTTACAAATCTAAGAAACTGAAAAAGAAAAAGCCGCGAAAAAAGGAGAGAAAGCCAAAATAAGGGGAGCCAAAACAAAATTTTGGTTACAAAAATAAAAATGAAGAATTACAATTGTAATTTTATTTCTTCATTGCTTTTATCAAAAAAGTGGAATTCGGTAAGATGATAATTTGAGTTAGGCCGCGCTTTTATCTTTTCTTTAAACTTCAGACTCCACTTCATCCTTTTTGAAGGAAAGCCTTTGGTAAGATAGGCGTGCATAATAGGATGCACTTCAATGGTTAAACCTGTATGTTTTTGCATGATCAGGTAACTAAGATTTTTTTCAATTTCATCCTCAAGTACAAGCGTAGAAGAAACTTTACCGGTGCCACCACAACTTGGGCACAATTCCATTGTATTGATATTTGTTTCCGGCTTCATTCTTTGCCGGGTTATCTGCATCAATCCAAATTTACTTATAGGTAGTACTGCATGTTTTGCCCTGTCTTTCCTCATAAACAAATCCATCTGCTCGGCTAGTTTCTTTTTGTTTTCCGGGAGCTTCATATCAATGAAATCAACTACAATAATTCCACCGATATCTCTTAAGCGCAGTTGCCTTGAAATTTCAGCAGCAGCTTCGAGGTTGGTTTCCAAAGCATTTTGTTCCTGGTTGTTGCCCACACTTTTGTAACCACTGTTCACATCTATTACATGTAATGCTTCTGTATGTTCAATGATAAGATAAGCGCCGCTTGGGAGGTTTACGGTTTTTCCGAAAGATGCTTTTACCTGCCTGGTAACACCATACGAATCAAAGATGGGCGAACCATTACTATGAAACGAAAGAATGTCTGTTTTATCAGGAGCAATTCTTTGCAGGTAAGATTTTGTATCGTTAAAAATATTTTTATCGTTTACCACGATCTTATTGAAGTCCTCAGTAAGAAGATCGCGCAAAATACTATTAGTCTTTCCCTCTTCGGCCAAAATCTTTGTAGGAGGCACGGCACCTTTTAGGTTCTTTTGAATATTTTTCCACGTATTGATCAATCCCAAAAGATCTTCATGAAGTTCGTTGGCCGGTTTCCCTTCAGCAGCGGTACGCACAATCACTCCAAAATTTTTGGGTTTTACAGCCTCAACGATCTTTTGCAGTCTTTTTCTTTCATCGGAAGAATGTATTTTCCTGGAAACAGCAATGATATCGTTGAAAGGAGTAATTACCACATAACGGCCGGGTATAGAAATTTCGCAACTGAGGCGGGGCCCTTTGGCTGCAATCGGTTCTTTTAATATTTGCACGAGAATATTAGGCTTGCCACTTAAAACTTCGGCGATCTTGCCGGTTTTAACAATTTCAGGTTCAACCTGGAAACTTTCAAAATTGATCCCCGACGGCGAATTATCATTCATCGCCGCTTTTGTAAATTTTAAAATAGAACGGATATAAGGGCTCAGATCAGAATAATGCAAAAAGGCATCTTTTTCAAAACCGACATCGATAAACGCGGCATTAAGGCCCGGAATTAATTTTTTCACCTTCCCTAAGTACAAATCACCAACGCCAAAGCTTGAATTTGCAATTTCATTATGCATTTCCACGAGCTTTTTATCCTCAAGCAGGGCTATTTCAACTGCCTGTGGGGCAGCATTTATGATGAGTTCCTTGTTCAAACTTAAATTCTTTAATCAGTTTTAAAACAAACAGAAGGAAAGGGATAAAGCCGGGTATACCGGCATGCGAAAGTAAAAGAAGGTAAATAATTACCTCTTCTTATGACGATTCTTTCTTAAACGCTTTTTACGCTTGTGTGTAGCGATTTTATGGCGTTTTCTTTTTTTACCGCAAGGCATAAATATTTTTTTTAATAATTTTATAATAAAGGCAAATAAAAATTATATTTTATTTACCGTTGTTACTCATCTAAAACTCACTGGTTTTCTCTCAGAAGCTTAATTCGCTTATCAATTTCCTTTGTGAACGTCGGATCATTTACCATATGCTCACTCTGTTCGTACCACTTTATTGCATTTTGCCTGTCGCCTGCAGCTGCGTAGGCATCGGCAAGCCACGAAACAGCTTCAAGATTCTGTGGGTCAAAACTCACTACCTTTTTCAACCTTTCAATGGCTTTGTTATATTGGTTTGATATTACACCGCCGATCCCGAGAACTAATTGCGCCTGCATGTTGTTAGAATCTTTTTTCACAACCTGGAGCAATTGCTGAATCCCTTTCATAGTCTGCTCCGGATTGCCTGTCATCCCTTCACCATAAACATAACAACTTCCCAATCCTACCTTCAGATCATCGTTATCAGGATCTATCTTCAAAGCCTTTTCAAAAAGTGAAGCTGCTGTTTGCGCTTCCCAAACTTTTTGTGCCGGGTTTTCCTCTCTTTTCATGTTCTCTAAAATCAACCGGGCTGCAAAGGTGAGTTTTTTTTCTGAATTATCCAACTTAGCCGCCTCACTTAAATAATAGGCGTACGGCACAAATTTGCGCGCACTGTCTTTCCAAAAATTGGCAAGGTTGGTATACTGATTTACACCCTGGTGCTTCAGATCGCCCCGGCTAATATCATTTTCTATTTTGGTAACAAACAATAATTGATTGGCATTCAATTGCTTCTTGTCAGCGCTTAGTGTATCGTTAATATTAAACTGAGGAGTTGCAGCCTTTGCCATCATAGGCATTTCTTTTTTCGTAGTGGCTGTTTTTCCAAAGAAAAAAAGTAAGAATACCAAAACGACACCTGCTCCTGCTAATATGATTCTTTTGTTCAAATCTAAATCTGGATTTATTTATCAGGCTGCAAAGTTAAGATATTACTGGCTTTCAGGGAAGATCCTTTTCTTTAATTTGCTCAACGAATTCTTTTGAAGGCTTAAATGCGGGTATATAGTGTTCAGGAATTTGTACAGCGGTGTTTTTCTTAATGTTACGACCAATTTTAGCCGCCCTTTTTTTGGTAATAAAACTACCAAAGCCCCTGATGTAAATATTTTCACCTTCGCCAAGTGATTTCTTTACCTCTTTAAATAAGTTTTCAAGTGTTACGAGAACATCTACTTTTGCAATCCCCGTGTTTTCTGATATCCGGTTAATTAAATCTGCTTTTCTCATTTTAAACTCTTTTATTTAGTTAGATGAAAATTAAAATGTGTGATAAGATGCTTCAACCAGGTATACAAATTTAACGATCTTTATTGTAATAACCTGCTATAATATCTTTTGTGTATGTTTTTTTTTTTTGATTTTACATTTCTGTTTTTTGTATTTATGATTACAATCAATTAAAATATCAGTTATTTCGCACCTGATGAAAAACCTCAAATTCTTTTCAAAAACTCTACTGTTGTGGAACGAAACCGAAAACAAAAGGCAAATGCCCTGGAAAGGTGAAACTGATCCTTACAGGATATGGATAAGTGAGATTATTTTACAGCAAACCAGGGTACAACAGGGGTTGGAATATTACAACCGGTTTATAGCGGCCTTCCCGGATGTAAAAGCGCTGGCAACTGCCTCAGAAAAAGAAATTTACAAGCTATGGGAAGGATTAGGCTATTATTCAAGATGCAAAAATTTAATATCCACCGCAAAAAAGATTCACGAAGAAGCAGGTGGAAAATTCCCGGACAAATATGAAGACATTCTCTCACTAAAAGGTATCGGAACTTATACGGCCTCTGCTATAGCTTCTTTTGCCTACAACCAACCCTTTGCGGTTTTGGATGGAAACGTTTTCAGGGTATTGTCACGATTTTTCGGGCAGGAAATACCAATTGATACCAGCGAGGGAAAAAAATTTTATACTGCACTTTCTCAAAAACTTCTTGATAAAGAAACTCCCGGAAAATATAACCAGGCTTTAATGGACTTTGGCGCGGTAATTTGCAAGCCCGCAACCCCGTTGTGTACAGAATGTTTACTTCAAAAGCAATGCGTCGCTTTTTTAAAAAATAAGGTGTCGGTTTTACCGGTAACCACAAAAACCATTCGCCAAAAAGAACGTTTTTTTACTTACCTGGTCGTGAGCTACGATAACCTGTTTTACGTTCGCAAACGAACAGCAAAAGACATCTGGCAAAATCTTTATGAATTCATTTTAATTGAATCAAAAAAATGTCCAACCGAAGCCGACAAGGCAGTAAACGAACAAATTTCAAAGATTTTAAATCAGGCTGATTTGACGATCGTTGCTATCTCGCCAAAAAAATCACAAAAACTTACTCACCAGCTGGTTACAGGACGTTTTATTCAAATAAAAATCAGCAAGCCGTTACAGAATAATGAATACTTTCCGGTAACCCGAAAGGAACTAAAATCGCTTCCTTTCCCGAAATTTATCACATCTTATTTAGCGGATAAAAATGTATCTTTAAATTCAATTTAGTTTTTTAATGGAGAAATCCCTTGTTATGCGTGGAGTTAATAAAGTGATGTTAATTGGCAACCTCGGTAAAGATCCAGATATTCAATACCTTGAAGGCAACATTCCTGTATCAAAATTTCCATTAGCCACCACAGAAACCCATAAAGACAAAAACGGCAAATTAATTTCTCAAACAGAATGGCATAATATTGTGCTTTGGCGCGGGCTTGCAGAACTGGCGCAAAAGTACCTGCACAAGAGCAGCCTCGTTTACATTGAAGGACGTTTAAAAACAAGGTATTGGGAAGACAGGGATCATAATAAAAAAGTGGCTACAGAAATAATTGCTGACAACCTTATTATGCTCGACAAACGATCTGACATGAATCCTGAAGATGCGCACCACCATGTAGAGGGGCACAATGATGAAGAAAACGAAACAGAAAAAGATTCGTAACCCTGTAGAATGAAATACATTTAAAATTAATCAATCAGATTATAATTTTGGTCATCAAATAGTTATCAATTGCTTACAATTATAGCCATTACACCTGCATCTACCACCACCATCCTGTTTTTTATACTGCTGGTCTTGTTTGTATTATCATTTCTTTTTTCAGGGTCAGAAACAGCATTCTTTTCATTGACACTGAAGGATATTAACATGCTGAAAACCCGTCAACAGACGTCATATAAAAGGATCGTATCATTGCTGGAAAACCCAAAAGTGCTGATGTCTTCACTACTGATTGCAGGCACCTTTGCAAATATTGGAATTATATTGATCTCAAACCTTTTATTAGACCAATGGATTGAAGTGTTGGGACTCCACTCAATTATAAACTTTATTATAAAAGTGATAGCCATCACCGGTATTTTGGTTTTGTTTTGCCGCGTTCTTCCAAAAGTATGGGCGGCACATCACAAAATATGGTTTGCTTCTACCGCTTCCCTGCTGGTTGGTATCTTCAATAGTATGCTCTTTAAACTAAGCACGCGCCTGGTAACTTTTAATAGCAGTGTGGAAAAAATATTTCACCCGGGAAACAATCTGAAAGAAGACTCGCAACTTGACGACGCTATTGACCTGCTGCCTGACAATAAAGCCTCCAGCGAAGAGAAACAAATATTAAAAGGCATCCGGAAATTCAGTAACACTACCGTAAAACAAACGATGCGGCCCCGGCTTGATGTAAGCGGAATAGAAGCTTCTCTTCCCTGGAGCACCGTGCTAAATAAAGTAAAGGAATATTCTTATTCAAGATTACCGGTTTATAAAAACAACCTTGATGAAATTGTAGGGATAATTCATACCAAGGATTTATTACCCCATGTGAATAAAGACGAATTGGACTGGCTTTCGCTCATGAGACCAGTTTTTTACGTGCATGAGCAAAAATTAATTGAAGATCTTTTACAGGATTTCAGAAATAAGCGTATACACATGGCCGTAGTAGTAGATGAATTCGGGGGAACTTCTGGCATCATAACCCTCGAAGACATCATGGAAGAAATTATCGGTGATATACAGGATGAATTCGACGATGAACAAAGTGGAAATAAAAAGATCGATGATTTCAATTATGTGTTTGAAGGCAAAACCATGATCAATGATCTATGCAGAATTTTAAATATTCCAACCCATACTTTCGACCTGCTGCGGGGAGAAAGCGATTCCCTTGCAGGACTTATCCTTGAAATTGCAGGGGAGTTTCCGAAAGTAAATGAACAGTTTGAGACGCAACATTATATTTTTACGGTTTTGGAAATTAATAAAAACCGTATCGCAAAGGTGAAACTTACTTTAAAACAGAAACAGGAAAAATAAATCATGTTATCTTGGACAAAAATTGGCAAATGCAGCGAATATTTTACTTCCTTTTTGTTTTACTGATCACCAGTTGCAATTCAAATTACACTTCTAAAAAAGAAGGATATTTTAAAATCGAATTCCCCAAAAAACAATATACCACGTTCAATGAGCCCGGATACCCTTATTCTTTTGAATACCCGGTGTATGCGAGGATAGCAAAAGATTCATCTTATTTCCAGGAGGGCATTAGGAATCCATACTGGATCAATATTGAGTTTCCTACGTTTAACGGCACCATCTTTATAAGCTATAAAAAAATCGGCGGCTCGTCGGTTTACAAAGTAAAAAATCCTGATGGAAGCTACCGGGATTCTGTTGGCATAAACAGCTATGATAAAATGGTAAATGATGCCTACAATCTCACTTACAAAAACGATGTAAAAGCCTATTCAATTGAAGACAGCGTGATGCATACGCCCAATAACATTACCGGTGTTTTTTTTAAAGTTTCAGGGAACGTGGCAACTGCCAGGCAATTTTTTCTTTCTGATACCAGCCGTCATTTTCTGAGGGGCGCTTTATACTTTGACGCTACGCCGAATGAAGATTCACTTCGGCCTGTAAATGCTTTTTTACAAGAAGATATGAAACATTTGATCAACACCTTAAGATGGAAGTAGGCCTCCTTTCTGCTGAATAAAAGATTCAAAAAAATTACTAAAAATGCCAATGCCTGTTTAAAAGGTTTTAGCTTTACATTTTTAAAAAAAATTCGAGTATGGAGAACCGCTTGAAAGAATTATCAGGCCAGTTAGAAGGAGATTTTTTTACAGATGAGGCAATTCGAATGTTGTATGCAACAGACGCTTCTGCATACCAGGAAAAGCCATTAGCGGTAGCGATACCAGGATCAGTTGAAGATCTGAAAAAATTAATTGCATTTGCCAATGCAAATCATACGTCACTAATTCCGAGAACGGCCGGCACATCACTTGCCGGGCAGGTAGTGGGCAGTGGCATCGTGGTAGATGTTTCAAAATATTTTACGAAGATTATCGAAGTAAATAAAGAAGAAAACTGGGTGCGCTTACAGCCTGGTGTTATAAGAGACGAATTGAATATGTTTTTGAAACCGCACGGTTTGTACTTCGGCCCGGAGACTTCTACTGCAAACCGCGCAATGATCGGCGGCATGGTGGGAAACAATTCCTGCGGTTCCAACTCAGTTATTTACCGAAGTACGAGAGAACATTTGCTTGAAGTAAATGCATTGCTCAGTGATGGAAGTGAAGTTGTTTTTAAATCAGTAGATCTTGATGAATTTCATCAAAAGTGCGAAGGCGATACTTTGGAAGCTTCTATCTATAAAAATGTAAGAAGCTTACTAAGCAATTACGAAAACCAGTTAGAAATAAGAAAAGAATTTCCAAAGAAAAGTGTTGAAAGAAGGAACACAGGCTATGCCCTGGACATTTTACTGGAAACAGCGCCTTTTGTGGCTGGCACAGAGGATTTTAATTTCTGCAAACTAATTGCCGGTTCCGAAGGTACGCTCGCGTTCATCACTGAAATTAAATTAGACGTTGGGCCTTTACCCCCAAAAGAAACAGGTTTGTTGTGTGTTCACTTCAAATCAATAGATAATGCATTGCGTGGAAATCTCATCGCTTTGAAACACAAGCCGCGCGCCAGCGAATTGATTGATCATTACATTCTTGAATGCACAAAAGATAATATTGAACAAAGTAAAAATCGTTTTTTTGTAAAAGGTGATCCGGAAGCGATTTTGGTGATAGAGTTTTCAGGCCTTACCCGGGAAGATATTACGCAAAAAGCTGCTGAGTGTGAAATTGAAATGCGCGCAGAAGGGCTTGGGTACCACTTTCCATTGCTATTTGGCGAAGACACCAAAAAAATATGGAACCTTCGTAAAGCTGGTCTGGGTTTGTTGGGGAACATGCCTGGCGACGATAAAGCCGTACCTGTGATTGAAGACACTGCGGTTGACACTGCTGATCTTCCTTCCTATATCGAAGAGTTCAATAATATCTTAAAAAAGTACGACTTACATGCAGTGCACTACGCACATGCGGGTTCAGGCGAGCTGCATTTACGTCCTATCCTTAATCTAAAAACGGCAGAAGGCAACCATCTTTTCAGAATTATTGCGCAGGAAATTGCTACCCTCGTAAAAAAATATAAGGGCTCGTTGAGTGGTGAGCATGGTGACGGACGTTTGCGCGGTGAATTTATCAGGCAAATGGTCGGAGAAAAAAATTACGAATTATTTAAAGAAGTAAAGCGTACATGGGATCCTGGTAATATTTTTAATCCAAATAAAATCGTTGATACACCCCCGATGAACACTATGCTTAGGTATACACCCGGGCAAAAAACTCCTGAATTTAAAACGGTATTCCGCTATCATAACCAGGATGTGCTTCAACATGCCGAACAATGCAATGGCACAGGTGATTGTCGTAAAACACATTTATCCGGAGGAACCATGTGCCCGTCTTACATGGCTACAAAAAATGAAAAAGATACGACGAGGGCAAGGGCGAATATTTTGCGGGAATTTCTAACCAATTCACAAAAAATGAATCGCTTTGATCACAAAGAAATCTATGAAGTGATGGATTTGTGCCTGAGTTGCAAAGGGTGTAAGTCAGAATGCCCTTCAAATGTGGATATGGCAAAATTAAAGGCCGAATTTCTTCAACACTATTATGATGCCAACGGGGTTCCTTTTCGTTCAAAACTGATTGCCAATTTCAACAAATCCGCGAAACTCGGTTCTATAGCACCTGGCCTTTATAATTTTATGATGACTACGCCGGGGATAAGCAATTTGGTGAAAATGAGTTCGGGTTTTGCTTCCAAACGATCGATGCCTGCCCTGTATAAAACTACTTTAAAAAAATGGTACCAAAAAAGAAGAAATAACGGAGAAGGACAAACGCAAAATAAAAAAGTGTATTTGTTTTGCGACGAGTTTACTAATTATAATGATACTGAGATAGGAATTAAAGCCATTCTTTTATTGGAAAAGCTCGGTTATGAAGTTATTATTCCTCACCATGAAGAAAGTGGAAGAGCCTGGTTATCGAAAGGGCTTGTGAGAGAAGCAAAAAAGATTGCGAATAAAAACATTGCTAATTTAAGTAAAATTGTTGCGGCGGAAACGCCGTTAATAGGAATAGAACCTAGTGCCATTCTTACTTTCAGGGATGAGTATATTGATTTGGCAGATGACAAAAATTTTGATTTGGCAAAAGAATTATCTAAAAATGTTTTTATCATAGATGAATTTATTGCGATGGAAATCGAAACAGGAAACATCAAAAAAAGTTCGTTTACTACAGAAAAGCGCCACATCAAACTTCATGGTCATTGCCAGCAGAAAGCGTTATCATCGGTAGTTCCTTCCGTAAAAATGATGTCATTGCCAGAAAATTATTCGGTAGAAGTTATTCCTTCAGGATGTTGCGGCATGGCCGGATCTTTCGGTTATGAAAAAGAACATTATGATCTTTCGATGCAAATTGGTGAACTGGTTCTGTTTCCTGCTGTAAGAAATAAAGCTAAAGAAGACATTATTGCTGCGCCCGGCACCAGCTGCCGCCACCAGGTAAAAGATGGGACAGGCGAAAGGGCGTTACATACTGTAGAAGTTTTGTATGATGCATTAAGTGTCTGAATTAGGATTTTTAGGATTTAAAGATTTTAGGATTTCCACCAGTGCATTTTCTAGCTTTTCAAGCTCTGCTTAGTGCAGGATTAATTTTTGGATTAAATCTTTCTTCTTATAATCCTTAAATCCTACAAATCTTAATAAGGATTTTGCTTTTTATACTCTTTATTTTCAGGATGCGTCAAATTATAAACCCGTTTAAATTGGAGACTTTTACTTCCAAAGTTGATAAGTAACCCAATGGGTAACTTGTAAGCCTGGCAGTAATTCATAGCCTGTGCTAAATGCACTTCCTCTAATTGTATAACCGCCTTTAGTTCAACCATTATATTCTCTTCAACAAAGAAATCAACGCGTCTTGTTCCAATATCAATGCCTTCATAGTAAATCGTCATTTCCATTTCACGCTGAAATCCCAGGCTTTGTTTTTTCATTTCAATAGCTAGAGCTCTTTGATAAATCACTTCCTGAAAGCCATTGCCTAATGTGCCATGAACCTTCATTGCACAACCAATTATCTTATGAGTTAATTCTTCATATTTCATAATCCCACAATCTTAAAATTATATAATCCTAAAATCTTTAAATCCTAATTCAGACACTTACTCACCCCGCCCATCCTTCCCTATCCAAACTCCTGTATTGAATGGCTTCGGCAAGATGTTCGGGTTTAATTTCATCACTATCTGCAAGATCCGCAATGGTTCTGCTCACTTTTAAAATACGATCATAAGCACGGGCTGAAAGATTTAATTTTTCCATGGCCACTTTCAGCAGATTAGAGCCTACGGGAGAAATGACGCAAATTTCTTTCAGCATTTTGCTGCTCATCTGGGCATTGCAATACACGCCCGGATTGTCTTTATATCTTTCTGCCTGTTTTTCTCTTGCTCTTATTACCCTTTCACGAATGCTTTCACTTTTTTCAAAATTTTGCGTAGATGATAATTCACTAAACGCAACAGGCGTAACCTCCACATGTAAATCGATTCGATCGAGAAGTGGTCCTGAAATCTTATTCAAATATTTTTGTACTGCACCAGGTGGGCAACTGCACTCTTTTTCCGGATGATTGTAATAGCCGCACGGGCATGGATTCATAGATGCTACCAGCATAAAACTTGAAGGAAAATCCAGTGCAACCTTTGCCCGTGAGATCGTGACTCTTCGCTCTTCCATCGGCTGGCGCATTACTTCTAAAACGGTTCTTTTAAATTCAGGCAATTCATCTAAAAACAAAACACCATTGTGTGCAAGGGAAATTTCACCAGGCTGTGGCATTCCTCCTCCGCCAACCAATGCCACATCAGAAATGGTATGATGCGGCGAACGGAAAGGGCGCTTTGAAATTAGAGTGGCATCTTCAGGAAGTTTACCGGCTACACTGTGAATTTTTGTGGTTTCCAAAGCCTCCTGCAAAGTAAGCGGAGGGAGTATCGTAGGCAAACGCTTTGCCAGCATGGTTTTACCGGCGCCCGGCGGACCAATAAGAATAGCATTGTGCCCTCCCGCCGCTGCAATTTCCAACGCACGTTTTATATTTTCCTGGCCTTTTACATCGCAAAAATCTATTTCAAAATCGCTTTGTGCATTGGCAAACTCTGCACGCGTATCTACTGTTACAGGTTGAATGGAATTTTCATCAATAAAGAAATCGATTACATCATTGATATGACTTACACCATATACGTTTAATTTGTTTACCATGGCCGCTTCGCGGGCATTTTCTTTCGGAAGGATTAGTCCTTTAAAATTTTCTTTTCTTGCCTGTATCGCTATCGGAAGTGCGCCTTTTATCGGGCGAACCATTCCGTCCAGGCTTAACTCTCCCATGATCACGTAGTCCGTTAATTTTTCAGGATTTTCTAATTGTTCACTTGCAGCCAACGTGGCCATCGCAATCGGAAGATCAAAGGCTGTCCCGCTCTTCCGGATATCGGCCGGCGCAAGATTAACTACAACTTTGGTTCTTGGAAAATGATATCCGTTGGCTTTGATGGCGCTTTCCATCCTTTCAAGGCTTTCCTTCACGGCATTGTCAGCAAGGCCAACAATTGTGGTATACTTACCGGCGCTCACATTCACTTCAACAGTAATAGTGATGGCCTCTACCCCATAAACAGCACTTCCGAAAGTTTTGACTAACATGCAATATCAATTAACTACAATGAAATTAAGAAAAAAAATCAGGGGATCATCGCGGCTTCAAGAAAAACAAGATCAAAGGTTGTTTAGTAAATCAATTACTTTTTCCTTTTTCAGAATCAGGTAGCCCAGTCGGTCGTTACTTACGCCGTCTTTTAAACGGTAATTAAAAATGAGTTTATCATCTGTTACTTTTGTTTCGAAATATTTAAAATCAATATTTGGATAGCCTTTTAGATTTTCGCTTATCTCGTATAAATGGGTGGACAAAATAAAAAGAGAACGTTTTATTTTAATAAGGCCTTCGATCACGACGGTACTGCATTTCATGGCGTCTTGCACATTGGTTCCTTTGAATAATTCGTCTATTAAAATCAGCCATTTCCTTCCGTCATTAACCTTTACAATCGTCTTTTTTACGCGTTGAACTTCGTTATAAAAAAAACTTTCTCCTTTTGAAATATTATCTTCCACATTGATGTTGCTAAGTAAGCCGTCAAATAAAGAAAGTTCCATATTTTCTGCAGGAATTCCCATCCCGATGTGCGCTAAAAAAACCGCGCTTCCAACAGCCTTTATGAAGGTACTTTTACCTGCCATATTTGCTCCGGTCAAAAAAATAAAATTATTATTTTGATTTAATTCCACATCATAAGCAACGGGCTCCGGTAGTAAAATATGATACAATTGCTGTGCCCTTAAAACCGGTTCGTGCGAAGAAATGAAAACAGGAAATGTCAATTTAAGTTCGTTTACTGCCATCGCCATTCCATACCAGGCATCCAATTGCGAAAAAATATCAATAAGCTCAAAAAAATACTGCTTATAATGATAGCGGATAAAATAAGCAAACGAAAGCATTTCATGGTTAGAAAAATCAGTAGATTTTTCTTTATCAACAATACTATGAAACTGGTACCTTTCAATTAGCACCTCTGCTTTTTGTAAAACTTTTTTTAGATTCGATGGTGTATCGTCGTTTAAAAAAACCTTCACAAGTTTTTGCATTCCTTTGATAAAATCAAACGCATGGCCCATCGAATACTTTATCAAAGAAAAATCAGGGCCGTGGAGTAGTTTATAGAAATAAGCCGATATCGGCGAAGGCCTGGATGGAGGTTCGTCAATGGTGCTTTCATAAAATTTATAGATCATTAATACAGAGCCATTGCTCACTGAAAGTGGCCACTGATCTTGCTTTTCAAGAATAAGCCGTAACGTTTTCTGAACATCCTTAATCGAATTAATATCGTTTAAAGAATGGTTGAAAATTTGCCGGAGTTTTTCGCGGCCGCCGGTTGTTCTTGTTAGATTTAATTTATTGAAAACAGAAAACTCATCTTCGTGATTAAAAATTGAAAGGTCATTTAGCGTAGTTTTATCTGTTTCCATCTGAAAGCGTAATTGTTTTTAAATACGGTTAAATTGTAACCGCTGCCCTTTATTAGATTCATCAAATACTGAATTTCCATAAACACAATTTCCGTTTACAAAAGTGTGTGTAATGGCTGCTGGAAAAGTAAAACCCTCCAGCGGGCTCCAGCCGCATTTATATAAAAGATTTTCTTGCGTTACAGTTGTTGTTTGATTAAGATCGGCAATAACCACATCAGCAAAATATCCTTCTCTCACATAACCACGATCTTTTATTTCAAAACACTCCGCAACAGCGTGACTCATTTTTTCTGCAATCTTTTCTAAAGAAATTTTTCCTTCTTTAAAGTAATGGAACATCAATAACATTGGATGCTGAACCAGGGGCAAACCTGAATGGGCATGTTCGTAAGGGCCTTGCTTCTCTTCCAATGTGTGCGGCGCATGATCCGTGGCTATTACGTCCAAACGGTTATCCAGCAAAGCTTTCCAGAGTGCTTCTTTATTTTCCGCAGCTTTTATCGCCGGGTTGCATTTAATCAAATAACCAAGCTTTTCGTAATCATCAGCAGTAAAATGAAGATGATGAACACAAACTTCTGCAGTTATTCTTTTTTCGCTTAACGGAATTTCATTGGTAAATAATTCCAGCTCTTTTTCAGTAGTGATATGTAAAATATGTAACCGGCTGTTGTAATTTTTAGCAAGCCAAACAGCAAACGAAGAAGACGTGTAACAGGCATTTACATCTCTTATTACGGGATGATCGGAAGGTGAAAGAACCGGTTTTATACTTTTCAAATCCCTGTAATTTTCTTTGATAATTTTTTCATCCTCACAATGAGTGGCGATTAGCAGCTCGCTTTCACTAAAAATTTTATGGAGCGCCGGCTCACTATCCACCAACATATTTCCTGTGCTCGATCCCATAAAAATCTTAACACCGCAAACATCCTTTTTTCTCTTGTTCATTTTTAATACCTCGTCAGCATTATCATTACTTACACCCATAAAGAAGGAATAATTGGCGAGTGAATTTTGCCGGGCAATGGCATATTTATCTTCCAATAATTCGCCTGTAAGCGCATTGGGTATGGTGTTCGGCATTTCCATAAATGATGTGACGCCGCCCGCCACGGCTGCCTTGCTTTCTGTATAAATATCTGCCTTATGCGTTAGGCCGGGTTCACGAAAATGTACCTGGTCGTCAATAGCACCGGGAAACAAATGCTTTCCGGCGCCATTTATTTCCAAAACCCTTTCTTTTACATTTACCGATTTCCCTATTCTTTCTATCCGCCCGTTTTTTATATAAACATCCTTTTCAGAAATATTATTTTCATTAACGACAGATATCTGTTTTAAAAGATAATTTTGCATATCTTGAAATTTAATAATTAATCTCCAACTCAATGCAAAATATTAAAAGAGTTATAACTCTCCTGGTATTTTTTTTCCCGCTAACCATTTTTGCCCAAACCACTTATCTTCCTGAAGGCTCAAAAGAATACCACATGATCGACCGTCTGGAAATCAAAGCAGGTCAAAACACTGAGCTTAATTTTTCAACGCTAAAACCGTACAGCCGCAGATCAATTGTCGAAGAAGCCGAATACATCGACAGCATAAATAAGCAGCCGGATTCAAAAACTAATTTAACTGCAGTTGATGAATATAACCTGCACTCCATTTTAATGGACAACTCTGAATGGGTTACCGGTTCCAAAGAAAGTTTTTTGAGCAAAAAATCAATATGGAATACTTTTTATACTACCAGGCCCAATCTGTTGGAAGTAAACACCAAAGATTTTTTTCTCGCAGTAAACCCGGTTCTGGATTTGCAGGTAGGTGCAGAATCCGGAAATTCGCAAAGCCTCTATTATAACAAACGTGGCGTTACGTTGCGCGGGCGCATAGCCAACAAAATTGGCTTTTCAACCACCATTACAGATAACCAGGAACGGGGACCTCAGTTTTTTCAAAATAGGGTAGATACGTTTCATGCCGTTCCGGGAGTTGGATTTTACAAACATTTTAAAAGCGACGGATTTGATTATTTTGATGGTAGAGGCTACTTCACTTTTAATATCACCAAATATATCGACGTACAATTTGGCTATGATAAAAATTTTATCGGTAATGGTTACAGAAGTCTTTTCCTGAGCGACTTTGGTGACAGCTATTTATTTCTTAAGCTAAATACCAAGATCTGGAAATTTGATTATGAAAATCTTTTTATGGAGCTGATGCCACAATACACCAAGTCCGGTGATAACCTGTTAGACCGGAAATATGCGGCCATGCACCATTTGAGTATGAACATCGGCAAATCATTGAACGTCGGTTTGTTTGAAGGGGTAATTTTTGGAAGAAAGAACAGGTTTGATTTTGAATATCTGAATCCTGTTATTTTCCTGCGCCATGTGGAAGGAACCATCGGAAGTCCTGATAATGCGGTAGCAGGTATTGATTTTAAAGCCAATGCGGCACATCATTTCCAGTTTTACGGACAATTGCTTTTGGATGAATTTCATGTTCATGAAATTGTAAAAAACAATGGTTATTGGGCCAATAAATACGGCTACCAGCTTGGAGCCAAATATGTTGACGCATTTACAATAAAAAACCTCGACCTACAGCTGGAAACCAACCGCGTAAGGCCTTTCACCTACCAGCATAATGATTCCGTAGCTAATTATACGCATTATAATCAACCGCTCGCCGATCCGTTAGGCGCTAATTTCCAGGAATGGATCGGTGTTCTGAAATATCAACCTGCACCTAAATGGTATGTGAATGCAAGAGCTCTTTATTACAAACAAGGCCTTGATTCTTTGGGCGAAAATTTTGGAAGTAACCCCTTTGAATTATATATAACCCGCACAAAAGATTTTGGTTATTTTATTGGTGACGGCCGCGAAGTAAAATGTTTTAATGCTTCACTCACTTTATCTTATGAGTTAAAGGAAAACCTTTTCATTGATGGTAATGTACTTTTTCGCAAATACACTTCAATGCCTAATTCAAGCATCTTTAACATTGGTATACGGTGGAACGCAGCAAGAAGGGATTATGATTATTAATGCGGCAGTAAACAAACAAATTTGTAAGATTTTTATTTAGCAAAAAGCCGAACTTTTGGTTCGGGCTTTTGTTTTAGAGAGAAAAAATTAATTGTTCTGTGAATGTGAATAAGAGGAATTAATAAACCTGGCTACATTGTCATGAAGTTTTTGAAGTGACTCGGGATGCAAATAAACCATGTGCCCGGAAAAATAATAATCGTATTCTATATTTTTTTGCAAAGAGACCGGCATCGGCAAATGCTGCATTTCGTATACGCCTTCATAAAAAGGTGTGCCGAGGTCGAAATAGCCCATGTTCAGCATTATTTTCAGGTCTGGATTATAAATCATTGCATGAGCAAGATCATTCATTACATTTGGGAAACCTACGTAGCCGTCACGTTTCATATCCCAGGGGCTTACATTGCCGTGATTTTTATACTTCATTCCCTTGCCAAACTTAAGTTCAGTTCTTACATAATTATTAAAGGTTGCAGTAAAAGCCGCGTCAATATATGAATCCATTGGATCATATTCTGAGGTTTCACTCAAAGGATTGTAAGCACTCCCCGAAAAGCGGGAGTCCAAACGGCCTGTAACTTTGTTCTCATCACTAAGAAGTTCCTGTTCAAACTGTGGACCGCTCACCCGCAGGTTTGCTTTTCGTATATACCTTTCCGGCAGGCCTGTGTAGTTATGCAACTTTTGAACAATTTCATTAAAAGAAACCGAATCAATTGTTGCGCCTTTGTTAAGGGCAACCGCATATTCATTCATAGCAAAATGTTCAACTTGTTTTAAAAATGACTCCAATTCCGCAGGCTGGTCAGGTAGTTTGTGGTGATACCACGCCGTGGCAGCAAGCGAAGGTAAAGCCAGTTCATAAGCCTGGTCATCGCCCGGGTTAGCACTTGCGATATCACTCATGTTTCCATAAGTGAGTAGCTGTGAAAGTAAAATAACTCCATTAAGACCTACCCCTGCTTCCTGGAGAAGATTGGCCACCACGGCCGATCTGAATGTTCCGTAGCTTTCGCCGAAAAGAAACTTGGGCGAATTCCATCGGTTGTACTCCGAAAGAAATTGAGTAATGAAATCTCTGAAAGTTCTGGCATCCTGGTCTATCCCAAAAAAATCTTTCCTGTTACCTACTCCGCCTCTTTCCTTTGTGATCACTTCTCCAAACCCGGTTCCGGGCGCGTCTATAAACACAAGATCGCTTGCATCCAATAGACTGTAATCGTTATTAACCGTTTTATAAGGCGCTTTGGTGCGTGAGGTATCATTGATAAATACCCGTTGTGGCCCCCAGGCACCCATATGAAGCCAAATGGTCGCGCTTCCGGGTCCACCATTGTAAATAAACGTAACAGGCCGCTGCGCCTGGTCTTTTTCATCATTCTTAAAATAGGCAACGTATGACATACTGAGTGTTGGGGAATCGAGGTTATTCTTTAAAACTAAAGTTCCTGCAACAGCCTGATAACTGATGCGTTTGCCTTCAACAGTTACAGAGCCTTCGGTTATCGATTTTTGTGGCTTTTTATAATTGATGGCCGTGTCTTTTTCGATATTTACTTTTATGGTTGTGTTTTCTTTCTTCCCCTGGGAAAATGAGGAAAAACCTGTTGCCAGAACCAATACCAAACACATCGTCATTTTTTTTGATATCATTTTTGCGCGCTTTTAAATGGTATAAGAATAGATTGTATTATAGTAAATCAACAAATAAAAGTGATTCCTGTTCTACTTTGATAAATAAACAGGTCATGAAATTCGGTTAGCTATATGATAGTGCGAATGGCACATGCTGTTACATCGCCGCCAGTTGAACTTTTTGCTGAAGCTCGATCACGCTTTCCTTAAATAAAACATCCGTATCCATAAGATCCTTCACGGTTTGGCAACTATGAATTACGGTAGTGTGATCGCGGCCACCAAAATGCTCACCTATTGTTTTTAATGAATTTTTAGTAAAAGCCTTGGCTAGAAACATGGTGATCTGGCGTGCTTGCACAATCTCACGTTTCCTGGTTTTTTGAAGCAGTTTTTCGTAGGGCACATCAAAATAGTCGCACACCATTTTTTGAATAGTGTCGATGGTAATCTCTTTTGAAGAAGATTTAATGAAATTCCTTAAAACTTTTTTAGCCAACTCGAGATCAATTTCCCTTTTATTAAGCGAAGATTGTGCCAACAGGGAAATCAAAGCGCCCTCAAGTTCACGAATGTTATTTTGAATATTGTAAGCAATGTATTTTACCACCTCCTTCGGCATTTCCAGCCCGTCATTTTTCATTTTCCTTTCAAGGATCTCAATTTTGGTCTCATAGTCGGGAATCTGCAGGTCGGCACTCAATCCCCAGCGAAAACGGCTAAGCAATCTTTCCTGAACACCTTCAAGGTCTTTCGGGGGCTTATCTGTTGTAAGTATTAATTGCTTGCCACTTTGATGAAGATGGTTAAAAATCGCAAAAAAGGCATCTTGTGATTTTTCGGCCCGGTTAAAAAACTGGACATCGTCTATTATCAATACGTCGATCAACTGATAAAAGTGAATAAAATCATTTATCGCATTATTTCTTCCGTGATCTACAAACTGGTTAATAAATTTTTCAGAACTTACATACAGCACCACCTTATTGCTGTGAAGATTTTTCACTTCATTTCCAATAGCCTGCGCAAGATGTGTTTTACCTAAACCAACGCCACCATAAATTACCAGTGGATTGAAAGAGGTAGAGCCAGGTTTCTCAGCAACAGTTTTCCCGGCCCGGCGCGCTACCCGGTTGCAATTGCCTTCTATATAAGAATCGAATGTATAAGATGGATTTAGCTGCGGATCAATCTGCATCTTCTTAAGCCCCGGTATTACAAACGGGTTCTTAACAGGATTGGTTATGACTAAAGGAAAATCCATTTCATTATTTGAATACGACTTGTAACCATGCCCCGGCACATCCATTGTTACCGGTTTGTTTTTGCTATTGCCACTATCCATCATGATCCGGTATTCCAGTCTTGCATTCTTCCCCAATTCTCTCTTCAACGTTTTTGCAAGAAGGTTTACATAATGTTCCTCAATATACTCATAAAAAAACTGACTGGGTACCTGGATGGTAAGTACATTGTCTTTAAGAAGTACAGGTTTAATGGGCTCGAACCAGGTTTTGTAATGCTGCCACTCAACTATATCCTTTATAATATTGAGACAACTACTCCAGACTGTTTCGCAAGCATTATCCATTATTTCCTTAAGCCGTTTTATATGTTTTAGAAAAGTTCTTCTGTGGGATTATTGAAAATTAATACAAAAAAATATTTGAATAAATTTTCATCAACAACAAAGCGAATATCAAAAGAATTTGTTGAAAAAAAAATTTTTTATTCTGTCTTTTTTTACAATAAAAACGATTTGTCTTTTTTTAAAAATGAAATACAATTCATTTCCAAAACGCGCCGGATTTTAAAAGGCAATACTGCATTGATTCCGCACACAAATTGGTTATTTTTTGAGGCTTTTAAAAATGATTTTCGTCATGAAGATGGGCTGAAAAATAATTTTAAAATTTTTATTTAAATGTGCAAAACATTTTTTGATATTCTGATTCAATACATCATCTTTACCGCGAATGGATTTATCTTTAAAAAAAATTTGACATACTATGAGTTATGAATTAACAGGCAAACTTTTAATAAAATTTGATACTACGCAACGAACCGAATCTTTTAAGACGCGTGAGTTTGTTGTAGAGAAATCGGAAGATATAAATGGCAAACTTATCACCAACTATATTAAGTTTCAATGTGTGCAAGACCGCACCACCATTATCGATCGTGTAAATGTGGGTGATGAAATAATAGTACATTTCAATATCCGCGGCAGCAAATGGGAAAAAGATGGCCGCGTATCTTATTTCAATAATCTTGACGCTTGGCGTATTGAGCAGGTATTAAAACCGGGTAATAGTTCCGATTCGGACAATGAATATTTTGAACCTTTGGATACGTTCACTTCTACTTCTGAAGATGCTATTGACGATCTTCCGTTTTAATTTATAAAGTTACCGGGATAAACACCCGGCACTATTTTTTATGCAACAAAAAATTACCCTCAAACTTCTGCCTTCTGAAGCGGAAAATGCAAGCGCCGTAATCCGGCAAATTGCCAAACAGTCGGCAACAAAACTCTCCTCAGTTTCTGGCTACCAAATACTCAAAAAATCGATTGATGCAAGAGGCAAAATTGTATGGATCAACCTGACAGTCAACGCCTTTATCAATGAACCCTATCACAAAAGAAATTTACAATCGTTTGATTTTAAAGATGTAAATCAATCGACCAAAAAAGTAGTGATCATTGGCGGCGGCCCCGCCGGAATTTTTGCCGCATTGCAATTGATCGAATCAGGCATAAAACCGGTGATTATTGAAAGAGGAAAAGAAGTAAGGGCCAGGCGAAGAGATCTTGCTATTTTAAATAAACAAGGAATTATTAATCCTGAAAGCAATTATTGCTTTGGAGAAGGCGGAGCCGGCACCTACAGCGACGGGAAATTATACACGCGCAGTTCGAAGCGGGGCGATATTAACCGGATATTGAACCTGTTTGTTCATTTTGGAGCAGATGAAAACATTTTATACGAAGCACATCCTCACATCGGCACCAACAAACTTCCTGCGATTATAACAGCCATGCGTAAACGCATTTTAGAATGTGGCGGCGAATTTCATTTTGAAAAAAAAGTGGTGGATTTTGTAATCCAAAAAGACCAGATAAAGGCAGTAGCAACAGCTGATGGCGATGTTTTTGACGGCGATTCTTTCATACTTGCCACCGGCCATTCGGGAAGAGATATTTTTATATTATTACACCAAAAAAATATTGAAATAACTGCGAAAGCCTTTTGCCCTCGGCGTAAGAATTGAACATCCTCAGGAGTTGATCAATTCCATTCAATACGGGAAAGATAATCCGCAACAACCTTTTCTTCCCCCTGCCTCTTATAGTCTTGTAGAGCAGGTAGACGGAAGAGGTGTTTTCTCTTTTTGCATGTGCCCCGGCGGAATTATTGCACCCGCATCTACCAACGAAAATGAATTGGTGGTAAATGGCTGGAGCCCTTCCAAAAGAAATAATCCTTTTGCCAACAGCGGCATGGTGGTGCAGTTAGAGATTGATGATGTGCTTAAATATATGGGCAATGGGCAATGGGCAATGGGCAAAGACTCACCATTGCTGATGATGGAATTTCAAAAATTGATTGAGCAAAAAGCTTTTGAATGTGGCGGAGGAAAATTTGTAGCGCCTGCGCAAAGAATGGTTGATTTTACTGAAGATAAATTTTCATCAACGTTGCCAAAATGTTCTTATTTGCCAGGAATTGAACCTGCGGCATTAAAAGATGTTTTGCCTCAATTTATAAATTATCGTTTAAGAACCGCTTTAAAATTATTTGCCAAAAAAATGCCGCCAAAAAATAAAAACAACGGCTATTTTACCAACGAAGCCGTGTTGGTTGCTACTGAAAGCCGCACTTCTTCTCCTGTAAGAATTCCTCGCGATGAAAATTTGTTACATCATCCGCAAATAAAAAATTTATTCCCCTGTGGAGAAGGCGTAGGTTATGCCGGTGGAATTGTGAGTGCTGCAATGGATGGTGAACGGGTTGCGCTGGCCATCGTTCATCACTAAATCAAAATATAATTTATTTGTTGGTTTACTGCAGGATACCGTTCATAAAATCTTAGATCAAAAATTATGAGGCTTCTCCTGTCTTTAATACCTTCGTGCCCACTGATTACTGACGGCAATAATATTTTCATCATAAAAAACAGCGATGGCAATACTGGAATTAAAAAATCTTAAAAAATATTATGCTACCCAAAAAGCGGTGGATGATATTAGCTTTTCAATACCCCAAGGAAGTGTGTTTGGTTTACTGGGCCCCAATGGCGCAGGTAAAACAACTTTGCTAAGGATGATCACCGGCATTTTTTACCCGGACAGCGGAGAAATTATTTTTGAAGGAAAGAAATTCAATCCGGCCGATGATATTCCCAAGATTGGTTACATGCCTGAAGAACGCGGCTTGTATAAAAAAATGAAGGTAGGTGAACAGGCATTATACCTCGCACAGTTAAAAGGTATGAGCCGAAGCGAAGCAATGAAAAAAATTAAAGAATGGTTTGTGAAATTTGAAATGCAAAGCTGGTGGAATAAAAAAGTAAATGACCTGAGTAAAGGCATGGGACAAAAACTGCAATTTGTAACCACGGTTCTTCACAATCCTAAACTTTTAATTCTTGACGAACCCTTTAGCGGCCTCGACCCGGTAAACAGCAATATCATTAAAGACGAAATTTTTAAATTGGCCCAAAACGGAACTACCATCATCTTCAGTACACACAGGATGGAACAGGTGGAAGAAATTTGTGATCACATTGTGCTGGTTAATAAAGGAAAAAAAATTCTTGACGGAAGCGTTACACAAATAAAAGATAATTTTAAAGAACACATTTTTAAAGTAGGATTTGATGAACTTCCACCACAGTTTGCCAGCAATTCTTTTGAGGTGGTAAATTCAAAAGACAATTCATTACTTGTAAAAATTAAAGAAGGCAACGCACCGGCCAACGTTTTGAAGGAATTTCTGGACCATCGCGCAGCGATCATTTCTTTCAACGAGGTATTACCGTCGCTCAATGAAATCTTCATCAGGCAGGTGCAGGAATTGAAGCAGGAGCAACAGGTAGAATTGACGAACTAACCAATAACTAATTAATAACATTTTACGATGAATAAAGTATGGCTTGTAATTAAAAGAGAATACCTGACAAGGGTAAGAAACCGGACTTTCATCCTATCAACGATTTTACTTCCTTTGTTTTTCATAGGGTTCATTTTTGCGTCAGCTTATTTTTCTGTCACCAGCCATGAAGAGCAGCATATTGCGGTGGTGGACAGCAACGGTATCTTTAAAAATAGTTTTCAGAGTGATGCTTTGATCAAGTATGATTTTCCTTCAGATGTAAATGAAGATAATTTCAAAGAAAAAGGTTACTCAGCACTATTGAAAATTCCTTCCAATTATGAATCGGGCAACGATTCCATTGCCCTGGTCTCCACAAAACAACTCGGCATGGATGCGGAAGACAAAGTGAAAGACCAGATTGATAACGCGATCCGTAACGAAACCTTTCTGCGAAATCATATTGATAAAAAATTATTAGATTCCATCAATCAAATGAATGAAGACCAGTCTTACCATTTTAGAACAGTGGTAAAACAAGGCAACAAAACCGAGCAAACCAATTCAGGTCTTTCATACGGCATCGGTTATGGAAGCGGCATTTTAATCTATATGACATTGTTTATTTATGGTGCTGCGGTTATGCGCGGCGTGATGGAAGAAAAAATGAACCGTATTGCCGAGGTGATCATCAGTTCGGTGAGACCGTTCCAGTTGATGATCGGGAAAATCCTGGGTATAGCTGCAGTGGGACTCACGCAATTATTGATCTGGCTCGTTCTCATCTTGCTATTGTCATCGGTGACTTCCTCTATTTTTAGTCCGGATACATTGCAGCATGCGCAGGCCGGCATAAGCGCAGCGGGCAACACCTCTCCGGCTGCAGCCAATTTTTTACATGCAAAAACTACTTTTTTATCTGCTAACTGGGGTTTAATCATCCCATGTTTTCTATTTTATTTTATTGCCGGTTATCTATTTTACGCGGCTTTATTTGCGGCCGTAGGCAGTGTGGTAAATGAAGACCCGCAGGAAGCACAATCATTAATGTTACCGATCACCATGCCCATTATTTTGTCGTTTGTGATCATGTCAACCGCAGTAGGCAAACCTGATGCCCCCATTGCCGTTTGGGGAAGTATGATTCCATTTTCATCACCAATCGTAATGATGGCGCGCATTCCGTCAGGAAATGTACCGGCGTGGCAGATTATTGTGTCAATGTTATCGCTGGTCGTGGGCTTTATTCTTACTACTATGCTGGCCGCAAAAATTTATCGCACAGGGATTCTATTGTATGGCAAAAAAGTAACGTTCAGGGAAATGGGCAAATGGCTTTTCAGAAAATCATGATTTAATAAATCAACATGAATAAATTTAAAGCGATTGTAACAGGGCTTGGTATCCTGTTGTTCGCCACTCATTCTTTTGCCCAGCAAAAAACAGAAAACATCATTGTTATTACCACGGATGGTTTTCGCTGGCAGGAAGTTTTTGACGGCATGGATTCTTCCATTGCTAACGAATCTAAATTTAACCAGGGCGACAGCGATTTTATTTTTAAAAAATATTGGGCAGAAACGCCAAAAGAAAGAAGACAAAAATTACTTCCTTTTTTATGGAACACAATTGCTACCAAAGGCCAGATCTATGGCAACAGAAATTTTGGTAATAATGTAAACAATTCCAATCCTTATTGGTTTTCGTATCCCGGCTATAGTGAAATTTTTTGTGGTTATGTTGATACTGCCATCAATACCAACAGTTACACTTACAATCCAAACACTACGGTTCTTGAATTTATAAATAAACAACATCGATTTAAAAATAGCGTTGCTGCATTTGGCGCATGGCAAGTCTTTGATAAAATATTAAACAAACCCGGTTGCGGTTTCCCGGTAACTGCCGCATTTGATAAAACCGGAGGAGCGAATCCAACAGATAAAGAGCAACTGATCAATGCAATGCTCGAAGATTCTTATCAACCCTGGGATGACGATGAGTGCCTGGATGTTTTTACCCAATACGAAGCGACGGAATATTTGAAAACAAAAAAACCAAAAGTGCTTTACATCGCTTATGGCGAAACAGATGATTGGGCACATGCAGGGCATTACAAAGATTATTTGGAAGCCGCACACCACTTTGATAAATGGGTAAAAGATATCTGGAACTATGTACAAAGCCAGCCGCAATATAAAAACAAAACTTCTTTATTTATTACAGTAGATCATGGTCGTGGCACAGGCGATGAATGGACAAGCCACGGAAGCAAAATAGAAGGTTCCGATCAAATATGGTTTGCCGTAATGGGGCCTGATGTACCTGCAAAAGGTGAAATAAAAACACAAACTCAAATTTTTCAAAATCAATTTGCACAAACTATTGCTTCATTGCTGGGTTTACAATTTACCGCCGAACATCCTGTTGCTGGCGAAATTCCATCTATAAAAAAGTAAAAGAGAAATCTTAATTATTAGTTTGTTTACTGGCAGGAAAGATTTGCTTTGCGCCGGTTGCTGCTTTTGCAGAAGGTAATAAAAAGCCAAAAGTAGTACCGACATCAATTTTACTTCTCACATGAATGGCATCTTCATGCGCTTCAATAATGTGTTTTACGATAGATAATCCCAGCCCGCTTCCGCCGGCTTTTCGCGCACGTGCGAGATCTGTTCGGTAAAATCTTTCAAAAATTCTTGATAAATGTTCTTCGGCAATTCCATAACCGTCGTCTGTAATTTCTACCAATATTTTTTTGCCGTCAACTTTATAAGCGCTGGCTTCAATGCTGCCATTTTGTTTGCCGTATTTTATCGCATTATCAACGAGGTTAATGATCACCATTCGAATCTTTTCTTTATCAGCATAAACAGTAAGCGGCAGTTCGCAACCATCTTTAATAAAACATTTAATATTATTTGCCTCGTGTTTTTATCGAAAGCGATTCAAAAACTTCTTTTATCAAATCCTGTATCACAAAATTTTCTTTCAGCAATAATAATTCGCCGCTTTCCAGTTTGGTTATATGATCAAGATCGGCCAATAAATTTACCAGCCGGTCCACATTTTTAGAAGCATTTTCCAAAAACCTTGTGTTCACTTCATTATTAAATAAAGCGCCGTTCAATAAAGTATCTACATAACCCTGGATCGCAAAAATCGGCGTCTTCAGTTCGTGTGAAAGATTGAGTAAAAATTCTTTCCTGAAAATTTCATTTTTTCTTAAAATCTCTATTTCTTCCCTATGCTGAACCGCCCACTGTTCCACATCTTCGCTTACTTCATCAATCGAACTTTGAGGCAATATATTTTTGTAATAAAATTCTTCTTTTTTGCTGGCTTTGGTTTGATAGATCAGTTTATAGATCAGTTTGATCTTACGGTATACAAACCTTTTAACTGTGTAAAAAATTATTAAATAACAAAAAATAAATAAGCCAATAAAAAGCAAAAGAGAAGGCACCCATTCTTCTGTATAAAAATAAAACACAACCACAGCCAAACCACTTATAGGTAAGGAGGTAACAATGCCAACCTGTTGTGGCGAAAAATTTTTTTTTGCAAACATATTCATCAGCTGATTAGCCAACTAGCTAATTAGGAACCTAAAATCCATGCGAATATCAACGGCGCAACAATGGTAGCATCGCTTTCAATGATAAATTTCGGCGTATTAATATCCAGTTTGCCCCACGTAATTTTTTCATTTGGAACCGCTCCGGAATAAGAACCGTAAGAAGTAGTAGAATCCGAAATCTGGCAGAAATAACTCCAGAAAGGAACATCTTTCCATTCCAGATCCTGGTACATCATCGGCACCACACAAATAGGAAAATCACCGGCAATACCGCCGCCAATCTGGAAAAATCCAAGTCCTTTTCCTGTTGATAATTCGCGATACCATTCCGTGAGTTGTGCCATGTATTCAATGCCGCTTTTCATCGTGCTGGCTTTCAATTCGCCCTTGATCACGTAAGAAGCAAAAATATTTCCCATAGTACTGTCTTCCCAGCCCGGCACTACTATCGGTATATTTTTTTGTGCCGCGGCCAGCATCCAACTATTTTTAGGATCAATTTCGTAATACTGTTCCAGTACGCCACTCAGCAACATTTTATACATGTATTCATGCGGAAAAAATCTTTCACCTGCTGCCTCTGCATCTTTCCAGATTTTATAAATATGCTTTTGCAATCTTCTGAAAGCTTCTTCTTCGGGAATACAGGTATCGGTAACACGGTTGTAATGATTTTCCAGAAGATCCCATTCTTCTTTCGGCGTTAAATGGCGATATTCAGGCACTCTTTTATAATGTGAATGCGCCACGAGGTTCATAATATCTTCTTCCAAATTAGCGCCGGTGCAACTAATGATGGCGACTTTATCCTGGCGTATCATTTCTGCAAAAGAAATTCCAAGTTCTGCCGTACTCATCGCGCCTGCAAGCGAAACCAACATTTTTCCACCTTCATTCAAATGCGCTTCATATCCTTTGGCCGCATCCATTAAAGAAGCTGCATTAAAATGGCGATAATTGTGTTCTATAAACTGCGAAACCGGTCCTTTACTCATCTATTAAATTTTTGTGCAAAATTAATTTTTTTTAAGCAGATGATATTTTGAACCAAGTCTTTCTCCATTCAGAAAATAAGAATTGGATTAATTTGTTGGTTTGCTGTTGCGCAGGAGTTGCTTCATCTTCAAAAGGATTTGTAAAATAGATTGTATTTTTAGAAAAATATTACAGGAAAATAAAGATCAACTTTTTTAATAAAAACTACCATGCTTTTTGGCCTTAAAGACGATACGATAAACAAAATTAAAAACGTATTTTCCTTTTTCCCGCAGGTAAAAGAAGTTGTAATTTATGGTTCCCGCGCAAAAGGTAATTACAAGCCAGGATCAGATATTGATCTTACGTTTAAAGGCGAAAATCTAAATCTGCGCATCCTGAACCAAATAAGCTTTAAACTGGATGAGTTGTATTTACCTTACGCGTTTGACTTATCTATTATTTCGCAAATTGAAAACCAGGAATTAATCGAACATATCAATCGGAATGGTAAAATTTTTTTTAAACAAGAGCTTACAGAAATCGTTAAATAATTCCTTCAAAATCCTCTTGATGAAAATATCTCTACTCTTCTTTTTCGTTTTTGCTGTTTTCGTTTCATTTTCTCAAACCATCATCAACCGCGATCCGGAAATTGAAAATATGGTGAACGAGGTTTCTGCAGATTCTCTTCAATCATATATAAAAACATTGGTTTCTTTTGGAACACGAAGTACATTAAGCACACAAACTGATACAAAAAGAGGAATTGGTGCAGCACGAAATTGGGTACTGAAAAAATTTAATGAATTTGCCAAAAACGCCGGCGGCAGATTGACTGCAATGATTGATACTACAACAGTTGCACCTTCCGCGCGAATAAAAGAACCGGTTCTTTTAGGAAACGTGGTAGCAACTTTAAAAGGGACTGATGTAAATGATCATCGCATTTTTATAATCAGCGGCCATTTAGATTCGCGGCGTACCAACGTAATGGATGAAACTGGCGATGCTCCCGGCGCCGATGATGACGGAAGCGGCACAGCAGCGGTGATAGAATGTGCCCGCATAATGAGCAAACATCCTTTCCCTGCCACCATTATTTTTGTGGCGGTTAGCGGCGAAGAACAAGGGCTGTATGGATCAACATTTATGGCTGATAAAGCCAAAAAAGAAGGCTGGGATATAAGCGCAGTGCTCAATAATGATATCATCGGTGGCAACAATAGCAACGAAACAAATATTGCAGACAACACACAAGTGCGCGTTTTTAGTGAAGGAATTCCGGCGAACGCAACAGAAAAAGAAATAACCCGAATACGAGCTTTAGGATTGGAAAACGACAGTAAATCGCGTGAACTTGCCAGGTATATCAAAGAGATTGCCGAGCGATATATTGATCACCTTGAAGTGAAATTAATTTACCGCACCGATCGCTTTCTGCGAGGTGGTGATCACATTCCTTATTTGAGAAACGGATTCACGGCTGTAAGGATTACAGAAATGAACGAAAATTTTAATCACCAGCACCAGGATGTGAGAAAAGAAAACGGAATTGAATACGGCGACCTTCCAAAATTCATGGATTTTGAATATCTGCGGAAAAATACAGCGCTCAACCTGGCTAATCTTGCCAACCTTGCGCGGGCTCCTTCCGTGCCGCAAAATGTAAAAATTGACGTTCGTACTTTGACCAATTCTTCTTCTCTTTCATGGCAGGCACCGGAACACGGGAAGCCAACCGGGTATTACATTTTGATAAGAGAAACTTCCAGCCCTGTTTGGCAAAAGAAAATATTTACCACTCAAACTTCAATCGCCGTTCCTTATTCAAAAGACAATTATTTGTTCGCAGTTCAGTCTGTAAACGCCAACGGCAACGAAAGTCTGCCTGGCATTCCGGGTATACTGGCGCATTGAAGATTTATTATGTACAACAAAAATTGTTGTACATAATAAAAAAAATTAAATTTGTCAATAAGTAACGGTTTTATACCTCTAATCCAAAAAGAAAAATTACCGTTAGGGAACAGCTTGATTTCACTTTTCCGGCTTATAGCCTGGTCTGTTTCCTTTCTTAAAAATTGCTGCTTATAGTTGCCAAATTTGTTTTTTCCTGATTGTAATTGCACTACCTGAAAAACGAAAGTTTTTCGCTGTACCGGCTTCTTGATTTGAATTTTCCACCTTTCAATTATACAACTATGAATTTAAAAAATCACAAATCACCCACAAACCGCCGCGACTTTCTCGGCACGCTGGCCATGGGCGCCGGTGCCTTCACAATGGCATCACTTGCTTTTCCGGCCAAACTTGCAGCGCATTCCCATTTTCCCTTAACCGGGGAAGATCCTGAAGCATGGTTAAACAAGATCAAAGGCAAACACCGTATTGTGTATGATGTAGCAGAACCCAATGGCATTATGCCCCTGGCCTGGCCAAGAGTGTTTTTGATGACGAACCAGCAAACAGGCGCCGGACCAGATGACTGCACCGCCGTGGATGTCTTAAGGCACGAAGCTATTCCTTATGCATTTAACGATAGTGTTTGGGAAAAATACAAATTAGGCGAAGCTACCAAGATTGATGATCCTAAAACAGGTGCACCTGCAGTGCGTAACATTTTCTGGAAGCCCGCCGAAGGCGATTTTGCTGTTCCGGGAATTGGAAATGTGAAGATTGGCATCAATGAATTGATGGATGATGGTGTACTATTTGGCGTTTGTTCAGTTGCCATTTTGGTTAACAGTCACGTGATTGCCCAAAAAATGAATATGGATCCTGAGACTGTGCACAAAGACATGATGGATGGTGTACTTCCCGGAATACAAATGTTGCCATCGGGCGTTTGGGCTATAGGCCGAACCCAGGAACACGGTTGCGGCTATTGTGGCGGATAAGGCTAATTTTGAAAACATAAATGAACAAAAGAACTTTTTGGACGATAACGGCGGTAATTCTTGTTTGTACTTTTTTGACCTTCTTATTTTTACCTCAAAAAAATAAAATAAAAAATGCCGCCAAAACTTCGTTTACTGCAACTACATTATGGAATGCCCCCGATACGGCCAACCTGCCGCACGATTCAGCAGGCAACCTGGTCAGGTATGGGAGGGAATTAATTGTTCATACAGCGCGTTACCTCGGTCCGAAAGGCAGTGTGGCCCAAATAACAAACGGGATGAACTGTGATAACTGCCATATCGATGGCGGAACAAGAATCTTCGCAAATAATTTTTCAATTACCGGAGCCAGTTATCCCAAATTCAGGAAAAGGAGTAACTCGACTGTAAATCTTGTATCCCGTATCAACGGTTGCTTTAAAAGAAGTTTGAATGGCCAGGTACCGGGAGACTCCAGCAGGGAAATGAAAGCAATGATCGCTTATATCAAATGGATAGGACAAGGCGTAAAAAAAGACGCTGCTATTTTTGGAACGTTCGCTGAAAAGATCCCCTATTTAGACCGCGCTGCCGATACAGCAAGAGGCAGAGATATTTTTCTTGCACAATGCACTACCTGCCATGGAGAAAACGGGCAAGGCAAATTTTTAGAAGGAGGAAAGGAATATTTATACCCCCCTCTTTGGGGTGCACATAGTTATAATAATGGTGCAGGAATGTATCAACTTTCAAAATTCGCCGGCTTTATAAAAAACAATATGCCTTACGGCACCAGTTACAAAAAGCCTTACTTAAGTAATGAGCAAGCGTGGGATCTGGCTGCCTATGTAAATTCGAGGCCGCGGCCGGCTTTTAAAGAGTTACGAAAAGACTGGCCTGATATTTCAGGCAAATCTGCAGATTATCCTTTTGGTCCATATATCGACAGCTTTCCCGAAAGCCAGCATAAATTCGGGCCTTTCAAACCAATTGTGTCTGCACATAAAAAAATAATTAAAAAATAATCTAAAATAAAAAAGCAATTATCACCGGTTAGCAACAGGCAATTTTATTTACCCTGTTTTCGTGGCGACCACCTTCAAAATCAGTGTGCAGAAATATATCCAGCATTTTTTCCACTTCACTTTCTCTTATAAAGCGGGCCGGAATACAAATAATATTGGCATTATTATGTTTGCGTGCAAGCTCAGCCAGTTCTTCGCCCCAGCAAATAGCGGCCCTTATATTTTGATGTTTATTTGCCGTAATAGCCACACCATTGCCACTTCCGCAAATTAATATACCGAAAGCCACTTCCCCGTTTTCTACTGCTTCTGCTACAGGATGGGCAAAATCCGGGTAATCGACCGAATCGGCGGAATGGGTTCCAAAATCTTTCCATGTTACATTTTTTCCATCGAGGAAAGAAATAATTGCTTCTTTATAATCGAAGCCCGCATGGTCGCAACCAATGGCTACCGGCAGTGATAAATTGAAGGGAGACATAGCTTAACATTTTATGCGGTAAAGGTAAAACATTGCAACCTTATGAGGTGACACATTAACACATTTTCCCTGCGAAAAAAATTAAAACCAAAGAGTTGGTGGATGAAAAAAATTATTTAGTAGTCAAAATAACAAATGAGTTTTTTACCATTAAAATTCTAAGCAGTAATTTTGGCCCCAAAAATTAAAAATGAAAATGCTTGAGAATAAGGTAGCGATCGTTACAGGAGGTAGCCGCGGAATCGGCGAAGCGATCGTTTTAAAACTGGCTGAAAGTGGTGCTAACGTAGCTTTTACGTATGTAAGCAGCGATGAAAAAGCCAAAGCTTTGGAAGAAAAGGTAAAAGCAATGGGTGTAAAAGCCAAAGCTTACAAGAGCAATGCTGCTGATTTTTCTGATTGTGAAAACGTGGTAAACGACGTACTTAAAGAATTTGGAAGCGTGGATATTTTGGTGAACAATGCGGGAATTTCAAAAGACAATTTATTACTGCGCATGTCTCCGGAACAATGGGATGAAGTGATGGCCACCAATTTAAAAAGCGTTTTCAATATGACGAAACAGGTGATCCGCCCGATGATGAAAGCGAGAAGCGGAAGTATCATCAATATGAGCTCAATAATCGGCATGCGGGGAAATGCCGGGCAAAGCAGCTACGCAGCGAGCAAGGCAGGCATTATCGGTTTTACCAAATCAGTAGCCGCAGAACTTGGAAGCCGCAACATCCGGTGTAATGCGATTGCTCCGGGATTTGTAGAAACCGATATGACTCATTATTTAAAAGAGGGCGAAGCAGCAAAATCTTTTTTAGAAAAAATTCCTTTAGGAAGATTTGGAAGTGCTGAAGAGATTGCGAACGTCACCCTTTTCCTTGCAAGCGATATGAGTTCTTATATCACCGGGCAAGTCATCAGCACCTGTGGCGGTTTGAATATGTAAGCGAAATTTTAAAGCATAAAACACAACGTAATTCGTAATTTTTAATTCGTAATTAAACAAATGGAAGCATACAAAAAACTTTTAAACAACAATAAAGAGTGGGCTTCGGCGCAGCTAAAAGAAGACCCCGAATATTTTGCACGACTGGCCAAATTACAGTCGCCTGAAATTTTGTGGATCGGTTGCAGCGACAGCCGCGTTCCTGCCGATAGAATTACAGGCACCCATCCCGGTGAAATTTTTGTGCATCGGAACATTGCAAACATGGTCGTTCCCACAGATCTTAATTTATTAAGTGTTCTTCAGTTTGCAGTGGAAAATTTAAAAATCAGGCACGTCATCGTTTGTGGTCATCACAACTGCGGCGGAATTGCAGCAGCAATGTCAAACACGAGCTACGGCCTGCTCGATCAGTGGGTTTGGAACATTAAAAATGTTTACCGCATTCATCGTGATGAAATTGACGCGTGCTCAACAGAAGAAGAAAAACGAAGCCTGCTTACAAAGCTGAACGTAAAAGAACAAGTGATGAATCTTGCTAAAACTTCCATCATTCAAAAAGCCTGGAAACAAAGACAATTACCACATTTGCACGGTTGGGTGTATGACGTAAGAGATGGAATAATCAACCCGGTTTTTGAGATGGTGGCCGGCACTGAAGTTGACCCGATCTTTGAGATAAACAATATTTAAAAGAGTTTTAAGAAAGAAAATTGCTGAAAGAAGATTGAATTGGTAACTTTAAGAAGATTCAAATCATCATTTATGACCTTTCTTCAAAATATAGGCACCTTCTTCTGGAAAATATTTAAAGCCATTTTTGTGAGAGAAAAAGATTGCTGCAAATAAAATATGGCTTTCCCGGTAAACCGATAAATAATCCGGATTCCTGTTTTTAATGTATAACGGATAAGCATAAACGAAAAAATACCCCGAACAGACCAGTATCTTGCGATTGCGAATCTCCTGATGTATTGCACGTCCCGAAAAAAACTCACTTGCTTCAACAAATACAGCCCCGAAACATTGCGCTCTGATTTGTCTTGTTCCTTATGATTATTGCCGCGCCTGCCGCGAAATAAAGTATCGAAGGCGCTTATCGTTGAAATTGGTTATTTTCATGGAAAGCGGTAAGGTAATTCGGATTTATTTTTCATCAAGGCAAAAGCATCCGTAATGCTATTAAATATTTCTTTCCATTTTAAATATTTTCCCCTGCTGGTGGTAGCCGCCATAGCGTGGGCAACGCCTATTTCCTTATCCTTATTAAAGATAAAAAAAGTACCATCCGTAATAGTCGAAATCATACTGGGCTATTTTATCGGAAAATATTTGCTTCGAAACGTTGATCATGAGAGTTTTAAGATATTGGAATTCTTTGCCCTCACCGGTTTTATATTCCTGATGTTTTTGAGTGGGCTTGAGATTGATGTAGACCAGATACTGGCTTCATTACCCCGAAGGAGACTGACTTACAGGCGATTTATCAGGAACCCGTTACTGGTGAGCCTGGTTTATTTTTCGCTGTCTGTTTTATTGGCCTTTTGTGGCACATTATTTCTTTCGCAAATTATTCATATTCCACATAACTGGTATTTTTCATTGATCCTCATCACCACTTCGGTGGGTATTGTAGTCCCGGTGCTGAAAGAAAGAGGTGAAATCAAGGAACATTTTGGACAGCACCTCATTATTGCGGCTGCTATTGCCGACATTCTTAGTATCGTATTATTTACAATAACAGCTATTGTCTTTAAGCATGGTTTTGAAATCCAAATACTGTATCTCTTCGGATTATTTTTCTTCTTTATTATTTTTTATTCGATCGGGAAAAGACTCAAGAATATTCCACTGTTGAAAAACATTGGATACCAATTATCGCATGCTGCATCCCAGATACGTATCAGGAGTTCTATACTCATGATCATGCTTTTTGTGGTGGCGGCGCAGTTTATAGGGGATGAAGCGGTGCTGCTCGGGGCCTTCCTCATTGGCCTGGCACTTTCGTCTATGCTTCACCGTGAAAGATCTGTGATGCTGCTAAAACTCGACGGTATGGGATACGGTTTCTTTATACCCTTCTTCTTTATCATGGTAGGCGTTGAATTTGATCCTTCGGCCTTGAAGGAATTTGATCAGTCGCTGATTTGGTTTCTTTTGCTGCTTTTAATCACGTTGCTTGCCGTAAAGATCATACCGGCTTTGCTTTGGAAACCCCTCTTCGGAACAAAAAGAGCTATCGCGGGCGGCTTCCTGATGTCATCACGGTTAAGCCTGATAATAGCGGCTTCTGCGGTGGGCCTTGAGTTGGGTGTTATTACGCCCGGCATCAATGCCAGTTTTATCATTATGGCCATCATCACCTGTTTTGTGTCACCGGTAGTTTACAACCTGCTGTCACCGGAAAGCCAGTTGTCAGCCGGAAAAATATTTATAATAGGAGGAAGCCATATGGCAGTATTATTGGCAAGGCGGCTGAACATGCATGGTAAAAAATCGGTCATCATAGAAAAAGATCCTGCCAGGGCAGCAGATATTTCAGCCAAAGGATTGCATTGTATTGAAAGTGACGGAAGGGAAACAGCTTTATACGACAAACTTAAATTGAAAACGTCTGATTATATAGTCGTGAATACCGGCGATCCCGAAGAAAACTATCTTATTTGCGAATTTTTAAGGAAAGGACTTATGCACGATAACATCATTTCCCTCGTCAATACTTCAAATGCTGAAATTAAATTAAAGCAACTGGGTGTTCATACGATAGATGTGTTAGGAGTAATGGCAACGACCATTGAAAATTTATTGTTGCGGCCTGCCACCTATCGTGCGCTGATTGAATCATTCGAGCATTTTAGCGTAGAAGAAATTACCATCACTAAAAAAGAGGTTGATGGCTTGCAGTTTAAAGAAATTCCTTTTCATAAAGATGCCATCATTATTATGGTAAAAAGGGGTAATTCATTTTTTATACCGCAGGCTGAAACGTTCTTCCGTGTAGGAGATATATTACATGTATTCGGTACGGCTACGGCCATACAAAGCACGCGCGAAGAGGTGGGTAGAAGCAGCAGCAGAATTGCCTGATTGTAGATCCTTGCAGCCTCTGCCGCCACGATCAGTAATGTGTTATATAAAATTTTACCTAAACAGTAGAACAACAAATTATGGCAATTCCTGTTTTGTATCACGTATAGGAACAAACGAAAATATCCCAAAAAAAAATTATATAAGTGTATCGAAAGAATCACAGCAGGAATAATAATTAATAACTTTCTTTAACTGTTTAAAGACTTATAACATGAAATCAACCACGGGCTTTTTACTCATTGTTTTTATGATGGCAGGTTGTGCTACAAAAGATAACACTGCTGCAACAGCTACATCCAATCCTGCTATACCCATTGCGGGCACATGGAAACTAATTTCAGGAACACTGATTGAAAAAGGAGATACTACCGTTACTGACTATACGAAAGGTATTTCCTTTATCAAAATCATTAACGACAATCATTTTGCTTTTCTGAGTCATGATACGAAAAGCGCTCCTGATTCAGCCAAAACATTCGACGCCGGCGGCGGAAGGTATTCACTCAAAGACAGCAACTATACCGAGCACCTTGAATATTGCCTGGAGCGCGAATGGGAAGGACATGATTTTACTTTCACCGTTAGCATACATAACGATACACTTACCCAAAGAGGCATTGAAAAAGTGCCCAACACAGGAACAGAAAGATTGAATATTGAAAGATATGTGAGATTAAAAAATTGAACGGAATTTGAAGATTAAGTTGTGAAAAGAAAGAATTTTCGGGGAAATAAAATCCCAGGAATTTGTTGGTTTTAAAAACTCAAGCTGGTACAATTGAACTGGATACACCCAGGGATCGAAACAGTGATACGCCGGATATCGTTCAGAAGAGAGACTATCCTGGCTAATTCACTGGAATCAAAAATCATTGTGTATGGCCACGGCATGAGTTTCAGAGATATCTCCGCTCATATCACAGACCTATATGACACCGATATTTCTGCCCGCACCTTTCAAGCATTACAGACATAATACCACTGGTAAAAGAGTGGCAGGTACGGCCATTAGAAGAGATATACTGCATTGTTTGGCTTGACGCAATGCTTACAAAGTAAAACAGGAAGGACGGGTGCAGAGCCGTTGTGTCTATTATATTCTGCGTATAACTACCGTAGGTTATATAGAAATTTTGGTGTATGTTAGTGAAAATGAAGGTGCCTATTTCTGGTTAAGCGTTTTGACTGATTTACATACCAGAGTTGTATAGATATTCTGATAGCGTGCATTGTTTACCTGATAGGCTTTGCAGTAGCGATTGCTTCTGTCTTTGTGCTTACAGAAGTTCAAAGTTGCGTTGTACATCAGATTCGCAATTCTTTAGATGTAACCAGTATAGATCAGAAAGTATTTATGGCCGATCTGAAACCCGTATATCAGGCTACTTACATAGCTGTAGTGAGGACAGGTTGGAAGCTTTCAGTGAAAAATGGAATAAAAAATATCCTGTCGTAATTGAAAGCTGGAAACGAAATTGGGATAGACTGACTACTTATTTTAGTATCCAGTGAGAACCGAAAGCTCGTTACACTACCAATACCATCGAAGGTTACCATCGCCAAATCCGCAAAGTAACCTAGACCTAGGGCGCTTTTAATTGATATAGATCTTCTAAAACTGATGTATCTGGCTACAAAAAATATTGAGAAAAAATAGACGATGCCGCTGGCCTACTTGAGCATTACCGTTTCCCGCTAAGCATCATTTTTATAGATCTACTTAAAAACAAAAAATTAAACGTATAATTTCTCCCATCTGGCACACACGTTCCATTTTCGGTATGGCTTGCTCACGCATTTACTTGCCGTTCCTCTGGCTGGTTATCTCATGTTCCTTTTGTGTCTTCGTTTTCTATTGATATGCATTATTTCCTTTTCTATTTTCTCTTTTATCTTTTCTTTTGTTTTTTTTTTTTCTCCTTTTCTTTTTTGTTTATTTCCTTTTTTCCCGGATAGATATGCTCGCGTTCTTTTGGTGCCTGGCACCAGCCTTATCCCTCTCTCATCTCTTTCTTTCGCTTTTTCGCTCTTTGAGCTATTATACCTTTGTTTTGGCTTTGTTCGCTGTTTCTTCTGTCGTTTTTCTTCCTCTTTTTTAGCTTTTCTCTTTGTTTCCTCCTTTTCTTTTTTTCCGGATAATTCCTGACCGTTTTATAGCCTTTCCTTTTTTTCTTTTTTTTAGATATTTTTTTTTTTCTTTTACTGTTGCAAATAATTGATAAGTACTTTGTTCCGGTATTTATAAAACTATTCTCTTGCCTATAGCGGCCGATCGTTTGGCAGCGTCAAGAATTTCCATTACAATCATATTATATTCAAGCGAGGCCTGGTCATGGGTTCCCGAAATTTTATGGCGAAGCACTGCCGTTAAATAATCAATTGGATTGTCTTCAGGTGCAGATAATGCGCCGGCTTCTTTAGCACTTTTAATATTTTCTCTCATACGGCTGACAATATTCTTTCCATCGAGTGCATGTAAATAGCCCGTTTCGCCAAATACTTCCAAATCTTTTATGGAAAATGGCCAGTTCCACGACGCTTCAATTTGTCCTGTGGCTTTGGGGTATTCCAAAATAATAATTGCATCATCGTCCACTTTTGAGTACACATTAGGTTTGTAATGTCTTGTTATGGCAGTAACCGCAATCGGTTTGTTGCCGTGCATAAACCACGTCATCAGGTCTGCACCGTAACAACCAAAATCGTTTAACGCACCGGCGCCATTTAAAACAGGATCGGTAAGCCAGCTTAAAAATTCTTTACTGCAGCCAATTTCCTTTGGCCCCTGGTGCCCGTCGTGAACGACCATTTTTCTGATGATTCCTATGCTATCGCTATTAACGCGATTGTATACATCCCGGTAAGAAGCATACCAGGTCGTTTCATAATTGGTCAATATATTGATGTGATATTTATTGGCCAATGCCTCCATCTGTTTGGCCTGCGATAAGTTGGCAGCCAAAGGTTTTTCTACCATCACCGAAATACCTAAAGGCGCACACATCCGCACAATATCCAAATGTTTACCCACAGCATTATAACCTAAAACCGCCTCGGGCTTTTTCTTCAACAAAACGCTCTTGAGATCATCATAAAACAACGAATCAGGCAAGTGATACAATTTGGCATATTTCTGCTGCAATTCTTTATTGGATTCTGCAATACCTACTATATCAACCGAACCTTTATTGTACTGGCTTAATATTCCATGTACATGATCGTGAGTTAAACCTGCTACAACGACGCGAATCGGTTGCTGCGCAATAATATTTTGCGAAATGCCGAAAAATAAAATGATGATGACCAGTCTGGGTATAAAGAAAATTGAAAGCTTTTTATTTGCCATAATCAAAATAGTTTATGTGATCAACATTATAACAGATACATAAATCTAATTATATTTCTCAAAAGCTTTTATATTCCGACAACTTCGTCACACTATTGACTTCGATGAATTATTTTTTGCCTGTAAGCGATTTAATAAATTCGATTTCTTTTTCGCTGAAAGAGGTTCCGTCTTTACGGAATATATCATGGAACCATACCTTCGGCTCTGCACCGTCGGGCATGGGATTATCCCACGCATACATAGTATTTGTTTTACCTGAAACCAGGCCCCAGTTGATAGCGCCAACATTGTTCTTTTTTAACAGTGGCATAATATTAAAAAACAAGCTGCCTCTTGTTCTTGCCATATATTCTGTACATATCAGTGGGCGGCCGTAGGTTTCCAGGCTGTCTATAGCTTTTGCATGTTCAGGTTCTTTATCGTAATTATGATAGGTTATCACATCGGAATTGGCTAACTGATACGTATTCAAATCAGTTAACTTTTCGTTCCATACCCCTGCGGATAAAGGCTGATCCGGATTAATTTGCCTGCCCCACATAAATATATGCTGCAAAAGATCAAGGCTTTGATTTCCGTAGCCTGAGTTACCTGGTTCGTTATACAAGTCCCAAAGCAATATTCTTTTGTCGTGCTTAAAAGTCGTAAGAATATCCTTCACATATTTTTCAAGCGTATCTTTTAAAAGAGGTTCTGTGTGATATAAAGTTCCCGGATCTCTTACCCAGCCTGAATTGTGAATTCCTGTTTTAGGCTCCGGTTGTTTACCTGCGTGATAGTTGTCGTTCCAGCAATCATCAAATATTACGAAGATGGTTCCGATATGATGCTTATCGGCAATTGAAAGATAAGTTTTCATTCGATCCTTAAAGCCGTTTGGATCTTCCTGCCAGGCAACATGATGCAGAAAAACCCGCATGGCATTAAAACCAATTGACTGCGCGTAGCCCAGTTCGCGATCGATTGTTTTAGGATCAAATGTAGCAGCTTGCCACATTTCTAACTGGTTGACAGCACTACTGGGAATAAAATTGCTTCCCCTCAGCCATCCTTCTTTCGCATACCATTCGTTAGCATCTTCTTTGCTCCAAACGGCCCTTTCCTTTTGTGCCAATGCATTATTGCTACTAAAAAGAATTGTGGCAATAAGAATAAAAAATATTTTTTTCATGTTTGCTTTCTATTGATTATCTCACCCTGTTCCGCTTTCGGATAAGAGGGATTTGGATATTAAAATAAAATTCTTAAAAATTTGTTGGTTTACTAAAGCAGGTGGTTTGTAGCCTCGACAGGAATCGAACCTGTATCTGGAGCTTCGGAAACTCTTATACTATCCATTGTACTACGAGGCCATTTTACATCTTAAACGATGCAATATTACTGGCAAAAATCTTAACAGCAATGGCCAGCAAAATTACACCGAAAAATTTCCTGATAACGATCAGCCCGCTAGGGCCTAAAGCCTTTTCTATCCAGTTCAGTGATTTTAAAACAAGAAAGATGATTACCAAATTTATTACAATGCCAATGAGAATATTCACATCGTGGTAATTGGCTTTTAATGACATGATGGTTGTCAGCGTTCCTGATCCTGCAATAAGCGGAAACGCAATAGGAACCATGCTTCCGCTTTTCGGATTGTTGTCCTGCTTAAAAAAATCAACACCTAAAATCATTTCAAAACCAATTAAAAAAATCACCAGGCTTCCCGCTACCGCAAAAGATTGCACATCTACGCCCAATAATCGTAAAAAAGGCTCACCCACAAACAAAAACAAAATCATCAAAGCCCCCGACGCAATGGTTGCCTGCAAAGATTGTATCTGTCCTCCCATTTTATCTTTCAGCGAAATTAAAACCGGTATTGAGCCAAGGATGTCAATGACGGCAAACAAAGTGAAAGTAATTGTCAATAACTGTTTCAGTGAAATGTTGTCGATATGCGGCATCACTATTTTTCTTTCAAATTTAATAAACCTGTTACGGAGGCGGCAAATTATATTTCAAACGATAACTTTATTTAAAATGCCGCCTTAATACCGCCATTGAAATTAAACCCTTTGGTGGTAAATCCTCGCGTTACAATATATTTTTGATCGGTAATATTTTCAAAATCAGTAAAAATCTTAAAAGACTTATTGATCTTGTAATCTCCATAAAAACCAAGCGTGTAATAGCCTTTCAGCTCATAACCTGGTCCCATATACTGTGGCTCAAAAGCTTTGCTTGCCGACTTAAAATTTGCAGAAATAAAAAGATCTTTCATCACCTGGTAATTCAAAAAAATATTCAACACATTTTTAGGCCTTTTGTACAAATTGAAATACGAAGTATCTTTCGATTCTCCATTTGTTGTAACAATTTTACCATTCGTGTAGGTGTAATTAAATGAAGCGGAAAACTGTGGAGAAAAACTGTAAGTCGCTTCCGTTTCAATGCCATAGTCGTTCTGTTTATCCGCATTGATATACTTTCCTGCATAAGTAACAGGATCAGTATAAAAATAAAAAACATCTTTTCCACCTCTTATAAAACCAGTAATTCTTGCTTTTACTTTTTCAGCAGAAAGTTGTGCGCCGGCCTCAAAACTGGTTGTTACTTCCGGCTTCAAATTTTTATTTCCATATTCTGAATACAACTGGTAAATAGACGGAACGCGGTAACCGGAAGAAAGATTTGCATACACTTTATAATGCTGATCGAACAAATAAAAAGGATTGAAAGAATAAGTAAAATTATTACCGTAGATATTGTGATGATTCCATCTGCCGCCCGCTTCAACATTGAATCCTTTTTCATTTTTCAACATCAGAGATGCGTAATAACTGAACTGTTTCGTTATCGCGCTATCGGCAGAAATAGGTAAAGCCGGGAATCCGTAATCAGGATAAAAAATATACAACTGGCTGCTGGAATTTCTCCTGTAATCGGCGCCAGTCAGGAATTCAAGATGATCTGTAAAATTCAGGCTGGTATATAATTCCGCAAAATGAGAAGTGCCGTTATACTTGCCACTTTGGAATTTCGTGTAGCCTCCAACGTCTGTTGAATCATCCAGAAAGTTTCGATTGAAACGATTGTAAGCATATTGCAACCTTATAAATCCTTGTTTTACTTTTTTATCAATTACCATTCCCGCAATCACATTGTTATTATGGTTGGTATAATCTTTATCATCCTGGAACGCGCCTGCATCAAGGTCTGCATGATTATTATTGTATTTGCCAAACAGCCTTACTGAAGTTTTTTTGAAAGGTGTAAAAGTATAATTAAGATGAAGCACATCCTCGCTGAAGCCGTCTTTCTCAAAATTGTTTTTACCGGTAGAATCCCAGGCTGATGAAAACCCCTTACTTTTTATTTTGTTGTAAGAAATAAAAAACGTTTGGCCTTTACCGTTAGTTCCACTTAAGGCGACCGCCCCCTTATACGTTTGATAACTTCCAGCAGAAAGATCTACGTTTACATTTAAAGGCTTATTTCCTGCTTTTTTGGTAATGATATTGATAACGCCTGCCACTGCATCGGAGCCATATAAAGTTGATTGTGCACCTTTTAAAATTTCAATCCTTTCAATATTATCAAGTGCAAAATTATTGAGATCAAACTCACTGCTGATGCCGGACGCATCGTATAAAGGAACTCCATCCATTAGTATCAATGTATTGCCGGAAGAAGCGCCTCGCAGGTAAACGGTTTGATTAGTGCCCAGGTTATTGTCAGCGCCATTAATCACAAGGCCGGGAACTTCATTCAAAACTTCGCCCAGGGATTTTCCAAAACTTTTTTGCAGTTGCTCTTGTGTAATCACATCAACCACTTTTCCTGTTTCGCTTTGTTTGGTGGGGAACTTCGTAGCGGTAACCACTACTTCGTCAAGGGTTTTGGCTGAGTCTTTTTGGGCCTGCGCATAACTGCTGAAAATAACAGCAGCCGCAATAAAAATTTCTTTTTTCATTTTACAGAAAATTTTTTTGTGACTGCCTCCGAATAAAAAATGAGAAATATAAATGCTTTAAGCTTTTACACTTCACGCTTTTCTCCCGAAAGCTTTGAAATATTTTTATGCAAGTGGCAGGTCTTCTGGCTTTCCTGATTTTCAGACACCTTCCCATCCGCCTTTGGCGGACAGTGGTATGTAGATTCTGAAAACACCGTGCAACATTGCACCAGGATCACAGCTACGGGGATAGCTCCGGCATTGAACCGGATTCCCATTTTAATCCTCCGCCCGAGGCGGAGAAACCAATTACGTTGCAAATGTAAAAGCAATAAGACATGAATTCAAAAATGATTTATACACAATGTTGTATAATTAACTTCCAGGAAAAAGGAATATGTCCGTTAAAAATGGTAACAATCTCAAAATAAAATTCCGGAAAATTTATTGGTTTACTATGAAAGCAACTATCTTTTATTAAAGCTGAAACTCACACCCACATAATAATTTCTTCCGGCCGCAGCATTGTAATATCGTCCGCCAAAGGCATTGATATCATTGCCCAAACTGTACTTCGCATCAAGGAGATTATCCGCGCCGGCAAAAATTTCAAGGTCGATCGTTTTATTAAAGTCTTTTTTATACCCAAGCCTTGCACCCAAAAGATTATAAGAAGATGCATAAGCGGAGTTGGCATCATTAAGCGCAATCTTATCTGTATAATTATATGTGATATTCAAGTAAACACCTGTTTTTGAAGTTACGTCAAGTCCTGCTACCACTACATTTGGAGCGGCGCCCGGCAATTTATTATTTGAAAAATCATTATTCACCTGTTTAAAATTTCCGTAATGGAAATCATGCAAAGCATAGCTCATAAAAATTTTAGCTGAATTAATAAAATGCTTCGGTGCATCAACCAACTGGTAAGAAGCATACGTTTCTATCCCTTTTTGTTTGGTAGAACCGGCATTCACATAATAGTAAACATTATTGGCATCAATGCGTTGTACGATGGCATTTTTCAGATCAAAGAAAAAACCGCTGACATCGAAAAAGAGTTTGTTTTGTAATGATGTTCCCTTAATGCCCGCTTCATAATCTGTTCCACTTTCCGGTTGCAGATTGGTACCAAATAAGCCATCGGAGCGAAGTACTTCAGAAACTGTTGGCGGAGAAAATCCCCCGGCAACACTTCCATATACAGATATGTGTTTATTAATCTTTTTAAGAATTGCAATGTGCGGAGGAAATTTATTTTTAAAAACTCTTCTCTGCGTTGTTGATGGCATTGCAGCAAGATTAACGTCCTGGATAGACGATTTATTCAGGCTTGCTCCCGCTGTAATCGTCCAACCATGTGGCAATTCAAAATCGGCCTGCGCAAAGAACATGTATTGCCAATTGTTTAAATTATCATCCGATCGCATTGAGTCAGCAACCCCGAGTTTGTTGCCATAATCCCTGGTGTTAAAAAAACCTTTCTGGGCTTCTGTTCCAAAGTCAAGCTGGAAGTTGGTTTTCCCGATTTGTTTTTTATATTCAAATACACTTCTGCCTCCAAAATGCGGTTCTTTCCTGTATTCATACACTCTAATATTCGGATTGATGAAGTCCGTATAAGAACCATATAGAGAAGTAGTGTTATGCCAGTGATCATTAAATTCATAGTCGTTACTAAAACCGGTAAGAAAGATTTTTTGATAAATAGCGGCTTTATTATCCACAGCCCCGGGCTGTGAGCCCACACCCGGCCTTGCCTGCCTGGGATCGGCGTTATATTGCGCGAGTGTCAAGCCGCCGGGTGTTTGGTAATAAAGATCGCTGTACGACATGTAGGCATGCAAAGTTTGTTTATCATTTACTTTCAACAAACTTTCCCATGTGGCAATATCTCTATGCATCTTTGCCTGTTGGCGGTAACCATCGCTTGTTTGATGAGAAAAACTGAAACTATTTTCAAGATCTGCGTCGCCTGTTTTTACATTAGCGTTAATACTGTTAGTATTAAAACTACCGGTTGTATAGTCAACCGAAATTCCCGGATACCAGTTAGCCGGCAAAGTATGAATCAACATAGCACCCCCAATTCCTGCCCCATATAAACTACTTGCAGGCCCTTTTATGATTTCAATAGAATTAAAATTATAGAAGCTCAGTTGATTCAAATAAGTATTGCCGGTAGGATCAGTCAGCGGTATATCATTCAGGTAAATCTTCACATCACGCACACCAAAGGGCGACCGCAATGAACTGCCACGGATGTTAAGGCGATAACTGCCCGGCGAGCGTTCTTCCATGCTTACACCCGGTGTAATATTTAAAGCTGGTAATATACTCATGTTACCAAATCTATTTAGCTGGGCCTGGCTTGTAACACTTACGGGAGCCGCAACATCGATGAGGCTTCGGTTTTGATCGTACGCCTTTATAATTATATTTTCAAGTGTTTTCGTCGAATCAACGGCTGTAATTATTTGCCCATTTACAGAATACCCAAAAAATAAAAGTATTATCCAACATTTTTTCATCGTTAAAAATTAGGAACACAAATGTAACTCACAATTATTTTCTACCTTTCTTATACAAAATGCCGCCATCATTACTTTCTTTACCTGTAAATTGCCTCATCTTTTATTTCAACGCCGGCAGGTTCGGTAACATCTCTTGATAACTTTTTTAATAAATATGATGCTGCACACACTTTATAGACAATTTCAAACCTTTATTTATTTACCTTTATTTACCACTTATCCAACTCTTATTTCCTGATTCCTTCAAATGATTATTTTTGTTTTATGTCTATCAAAATCAAATTACTGTTTATCTCGTGCTGCATATCTACATTCGCTTTTTCTCAAAAAAAATGGAGTTTGCTGGAATGCGTCCAATATGCAATGGACCACAATATCTCGATTCAGCAAAGTGTCTTACAGACCGACTTGGCTGCTATCACATATAAGCAGAGCAAACTTTCACAAATACCCAGCTTAAATTTTTCAAACAGCGAAGGATTGAGTTATGGTAAATCTAAAAATCCGTCTTCCGGTATTTTAGAAAATCAAAACTATTTTTCTGTTGGCTTAAATCTGCAATCCAGCGCTGAAATATTCAACTGGTTTTCAAAAAAGAATACCATTCTTGCCAATCAATGGTCTTTGGAAGCAGCGAAGGCAGCCACAGATAAGTTAAAAAGCGATATATCTTTAACGGTAGCAAATTCATACCTGCAAATTTTACTGGCACGTGAGCAGGAAAAAATAGCAACGGTGCAGGTGGAGCAATCAAGAACACAACTGGATATTGTGCAAAAACAGGTGGCTGCAGGTGCACTCGCTGAATTTAATGCAACAGAGATTCAATCCCAGTTGGCAAATGATACAGCAAACCTGATCACTGCGACAGGAAATGTGGAACAGGCAAAATATGTTTTGAAAGCTTATTTAAACCTGGATGCAGCCGATTCATTTGAAATTGAGGAGCCGCCGCTGGAGCAAATACCGATAATGCCGATTGGTGATCTGCAACCCGCAGATGTATATGTTTCGGCGATGCAAAATCAACCTCAGCAAAAAGAAAATGAATACAGCCTGAAGGCTGCCGAAAAAAACAGTCTCGCAGCAAAAGGCGCTTTGTATCCCTCGATTTCCGCCTATGGTAATCTTAATTCGAATTACGGATATTTTCGCACACCCACCTATACGCAGGTCTTTAATGGATATGCGCCCAGTGGCTTGGTAGTGAGTGATAATTCCGGCGGATATGTTGATGTTCAAAGGCCATTGTATGTGAACGGGACAAAAAACGGATACATCACTTCCGATCCATTTGGCACGCAATTCAGCAATAACTTCGGGCAGGGCATCGGCATCAACATCTCTATTCCCATTTTTAATGGCTGGCAGGCAAAAGCCGCTTATCAAAGAGCGAAGATCAACGTAAAAAATCTTCAATACCAGCAGGAGCTTGACAACCAAACCCTGAAACAAAATATTTACCAGGCATATAATGCAGCAGTAGTGGCCATGCAAAAGCTTTCTTCAACGCGAAGCGCGGCTGAAGCAGCCCAAAAAACCTACGATTATGCTTTGAAAAGATACCAGGCGGGGATGTTGAGAACACTGGATTTGATTACCAACGAAAACAGTTTGTTTACAGCAAAGCTGCAATATGCATTAAACAGATTTGACTACGTGTTTAAAATGAAAGTATTGGAATATTATAAAGATGGAGGAATAAAATTTTAGAAGCTACATAAAGCAATTCAATAAAACAGAAACGATAAAAAATGAATAAAAAACTTAAATGGATAATAATTAGTTTAATCATCCTGATTGTGATCCTGGTGGTACTAAAGAAAACCGGTGTTCTCGGAAAAGACGAGGGAGTAAAAGTAACTGCCGAGAAAGTAGAGAAAAGAACAATCGTTGAAACGGTAAACGCAAGCGGTAAAATATACCCCGAGGTGGAAGTAAAACTAAGCCCGGATATATCAGGCGAAATTGTACAACTCGATGTGGCCGAAGGCGACAGCGTGAAAAAAGGTGAAGTGCTGGCTAAGATTTATGGCGACATTTATAATACGCAAAGAGACCAGGCCGCCGCCATTGTTACCCAGCAAAAGGCGCAACTTGCGGATGCGCAGGCCGGCTTAGGCGCTCTTGAAGCACAATTGGACCAGGCAAAGAAAACTTACGACATGCAGAAGCAGTTGTATGATGAAAAAGTAATTTCCAGGAACGAATTCAATACGGCTGATGCGGCTTATAAAACAGCTTTGGCCAATTTGAATGCCGCTAAACAGGGTGTAAAAGGAAGCCAGGCCGGCGTCCAGAGTGCCGAGGCGGCTTTACAAAAAGCCGATAAAGATATTAGTCTTGCTACCTTGAAATCGCCGATGAACGGAGTAGTTTCACTATTAAGTGTGAAAAAAGGAGAGCGGGTGGTAGGAAGCTCAATGATGGCCGGAACTGAAATGATGCGCATTGCCGATATGAGCAAAATTGAAGTGCGGGTAGATGTGGGAGAAAATGACATACCAAAAGTAAGGCTTGGCGACAGCGCCACTATTGAAGTGGATGCTTATAACGACCGGAAATTTACCGGTGTAGTTACACAGATCGCCAGCAGTAACAATGGTGCCGCCACTCAAAACGATCTGGCTAATACAAGCACCGACGTGACTAATTACAAAGTTTACATCCGTTTAAACCCTGATTCTTACAAGGATCTGGTAAACGGAAAGAACAGGAAATTCCCTTTCAGGCCGGGCATGAGCGCGAGCGCAGACATACAAACAAAGACGCATGTGAATGTTTTATCTATTCCTATTAATTCGGTTACTACAAGGGAAAAAAATGATTCAACAATGAAGAATGCGATGAATAATCCCGCTGCTAATGATGATTTATCCGTGGCCAACCAGGGAGACAACGATCTTGATGTCGTGGTTTTTGTGGTGCAGGCAGACGGAACGGTAAAAAAGCAAAAAGTAAAAACGGACATTCAGGATATTAACTATATCGAAATTACTGACGGTTTGAAAGAAGGACAGGAAGTGGTTACAGGGCCCTATGATGTCGTGTCAAAAACACTGAAAGATGGAGACAAAGTGAGAGTGGTACCAAAAAGTGAGTTGTTTAGTACCAAATAGTTTTGTTAGTTGTAGCAAACAAACAATTTCAAATAATTTTTATTTTACAGAAGGAAAAAGCGCCTTTAAATTGGCGATTATTCAATTGAACATCTCTTCTCCCGGTCAATTTCTCCAATTTGTGCACATCAATAAATTGTGAAAATAATGACTAACTTTAGAAGTAAATATATTTATGAAATCCCTATCTGATTTTATAACAGTTAATTCTAAAATCCAGTTTGGCAAACCTGTGTTTAAGGGAACCCGTGTCCCGGTGGAAAGCCTTTTTTGGCATTTGGAAAAGGGAGTATCAATTGACGACTTTCTCAAGGATTTTCCCGGGGTTTCAAAAGATCAGGTTGAAGCAGTCATAGAGTGGAGCGCCAAAAAATTTTCTTTACCGGTAATTATCGAAGATGAAACTGTTATTGGATGAAAACCTTCCGGTGAAATTAAAATATCGATTTCTTGAAAATGGGATTAGCACTTTTACTGTAAGAGATTGTAATTGGATCGGCAAAGAAAACGGAGAACTTTTAAAAGAAATGCTAGCTGATGGATTTACACTTTTCATTACCATAGATAACAATCTTTCTTTTCAAAACAATTTTATTAAATATCCGATTGATGTAATTGTGTTGGTTGCGCACGATAATACCTACGATACAATTATGGAATTTTTTGATAAAATAGTTGATACTATACGGCATGACTTCAAAAGTCCTTTGGTCATTGCTCATCCGCGTTTCTAAGAACCCGGGGTAAAATACTTTCTAATTAAAAAACATCTCTTCTGCTTTCAAAATACTGTCGGGCTTACCCACATCGATCAATTTTGAATTGGTGTGATCAAAAGATGCAATGATATTGGTTTTGCAAAGATCAAGATAAACGTCAACCATCGAAAATTTTCCTTCCATCTTCATTAATGAAAAAATGCAAGGTGAAATAAGATGAATACCACTGAACGCCTTTTCAAAATATTTTTCGGCTTTTCGCGCGATCTTTTCTTCACCGGTTTTTACATTTCGCCAGCCACACAATTCATTCATCTCGTTAAGCAAAAAAAATCTTGAAGTTTGTCTGTAAGAAACAGCCAGTGTTGCAAGCGGGTTCATTTGCTGATGTTGCAAAATCATTTTATTAAGATCCAAATCCGTTAAAATATCAACATTCATTACAACAAAAGGTTCTGCATCTTTCTCAAAAAACCATGCTGCCTTTTTAATTCCTCCGCCTGTTTCAAGTACTTCACTTGTTTCATCAGAAAAAGTAATTTCACTTCCAAAACCATTGTTTTTTTTGACAAAATCAATTACCTGTTCTGCAAAATGATGCACATTTACAATAATTTCCTTTATACCAAATGAAGCCAGGTATTCTATATTTCTTTGAAGAATTGTTTTGTTATTTACAACTGCTAATGCTTTAGGATGCTTATCAGTAAAAGGTTTCAGCCGTGTACCTAATCCTGCCGCCAAAATCATTGCTTTCATAAAATTTATTTTTCAAAACCCTTTAATTCATGAATCCCCTGTTCCAAATGGTTCAATTCAACTTTTACTTTGAATTTGTTTCGAAGGTATCGCGCGAGTGCATCAGCTGCATAAACACTTCTGTGTTGACCACCCGTGCAACCAAAACTGATAGTGAGCGAAGAAAAATTTCTTGCAATATAATTCTCTACAGAAATATCGACCATATTATAAACGCTGTTCATAAATTCAGGCATGGAAGTTTGTTGTTCCAAAAAATCAATCACCGGTTTGTGTCGCCCGGTTATGGATTTGTATTCTTCAAATCTTCCGGGGTTCATCAGCCCACGGCAATCAAAAACAAAACCGCCGCCGTTTTCAGTTTTTTCTTTCGGGTAGCCGGATTTTAAATAAGAAAAACTGTTGATAGTAACTACTAATGGCGTTGCCTGGTTAGCCTGCAACGGCCGAAACCTGTTGATTACTTCATCCTGGACAATAAGATTCAGAATGCGATCGTACTCAGGCAATGCAATGCCGATATTTTTGTTGCCTAAAAACCAATTAATATTGGAAAGCGCCAATGGGATGCTCGTTAAAAACTGCGCCTTCCTTTCAAAAATGCCACGGAAACCATAAGCGCCCAAAACCTGCATCAACCTGATCAACACATACCCGTTATACTGGTTTATAAAACGTTCCCGATCCAAAGGTTTTCCCAGTAATTCAGTAACACATTCCATGTAATAGTCAAGCAGAGAATTTTTCCAATCGTCAGAAAGGTTGGCTCTTGCCTGCCACAACAAAGACGCCACGTCATATTGCAACGCCCCTCTCATTCCACCCTGGTAATCGATAAAATGAACTTCTTCATTTTGAACATAAATATTCCGGCTTTGAAAATCGCGGAACATAAAATATTTATGTTCAACTTTCGATAGATAAGTACTTAAATTATCAAAATCCTTTATCAATTTATCTTTATCATAGGGAATTTTGAGAGTGTCCAAAAAGTAATATTTAAAATACAGGAGATCACTAAGAATCGCTTGCCTTCCAAATTTTTTTGAAGTGAGACAATAGGAAAGATCAAGATCACTCAAGCCTTTTATTTGCAAATTGGCGAGCGCCTTTAAACTTTTTTGGAACAAAGAGAAAACATAATCATTTTCACCATACCTTTCCAATTCATTAAGAAGCGAAACCGGCCCAAAATCTTGCTGCACATACATCTTATTATCTTCTGAAGTAAAATATATTTCGGGGACGGGTGCCTGAATGTTTGAAAATTGTTTGGTAAAATAAAGGAAGGTTTTACTCTCACGAATATTTTCATCGTAAGTAGCGATGTAAGAATTTTTTTCAGTTATTATCCGGAAATAAACACGATCGCCACCAGACTTTGGCAATTTTTGAAAGCTCGTGATGCTTTCTGTGTTGTGCTCCTTAAAAAATGCTGAAACTTCATTTGCGATTGGCCCCATATAATACGATTGGTGGTAAAACTAATTGATTTTAAAAAAAGGATGAAATGAGAATTTTATTTAACCTAACCAAAAATCGTACTGGAAAGATTTATTTAATTAATTACATTTGAAAACGGTTTATTGAAACTAATAAATTAAACCTGCTTGATTCAATTCTTACAGTTTCCGGTCCAACCAAATGACGACATTAAAAATATTTAAACTAATTTTTAAATGACGAAAGCTTTTCATTTTACTCAAATTTTCAAAATCCTTTTCCTCTTTATTCTTTTGTCGCCAGCTATTTATTCATGTGAGACGCACAAATTTGATAGTGATAAAAGGCAGATCATCGCAAAAGATGAGATCCGCCGCCAGCTTCATAAAGCCCGCGAATTCGACATTACAGGATTTAAAGAAGACACGGTGGAAGTAAGTGACAACCCTGATTTTAAAAAAGAGATCAGGTATCATCTTGACTTTGAGTACATCGATTCAAACAACGTTTTGCAAAAGAAAAATGGCGATGTATTTTTTACTCCGGATGGAGCCTCTATCATCAATTCCAAAATAACCGACAGGTAAATTTCTGTATAAAAATAATCCTTCATCATGAAGTCAATAAAAGAACGCTTTTTAGCATTAGATGTTTTCAGGGGAATGACCATTTGTTTTATGATCATTGTAAATACGCCAGGCAGCGGCGCCAATCCTTATCCTCCGCTGGAACACGCGACCTGGTTTGGTTTTACACCGACAGACCTTGTTTTTCCATCTTTCTTATTTGCCGTGGGAAACGCGATGAGTTTTTCCCAGGAAAAATATAAACTGATCAGCAATTCTGCTTTTCTCACGAAAGTAATCAAGCGGACAATTTTGATTTTCCTGATCGGATACCTGATGTATTGGTTTCCGTTTTTCAGGCTGGATGCGGCGGGGCATATAACAGGAGCGCCGATAAGTCACACAAGAATTATGGGTGTTTTGCAAAGGATCGCTTTGTGTTATTTCTTTGGATCATTGCTGGTTCAATATCTTTCGACAAACAAAGTAATTATTATCAGCATTATTTTGTTGGTAGGCTACTGGTTTATTTTATTGGCGTTCGGTAATGCAGCACAGCCTTTTAGCATGATGGGAAATGCAGGAATTTATTTGGATAAATTTTTAATGGGCAACTATCATTTGTATCATGGCGAAGGAATTCCTTTTGATCCTGAAGGATGGCTCAGTACCATTCCATCGATTGTGAATGTGGTAATTGGATTTTTAGCAGGAAGGTTTATTCAGAAGAAAGGAAAGAGCTTCGAATGCTTTCCAAATTAATGCTCGTTGGCGCATTGCTTATTTTCATTGCTCTTTGCTGGAACCTTGTTTTCCCGATAGGAAAAAAATTATGGACGAGCCCTTTTGTGTTGCTCACCTGTGGCATCGATTTGCTATTGATCTCTGCACTCATCTATATATTGGAAATGAAATCCTGGAACGCATTTAAATGGTCGGACTTCTTTATGATCTTCGGAAGAAATCCATTATTCATTTACATACTTTCAGAAATATTTGTTGTCATTCTATTTATGATACCTGTTGGCAACGAAAGTTTGTTTGGATTTATCAATAGCCATTTTTTCCAGCTTATAGTGCCAGGGCCTTTCGGCTCATTTTTGTTCGCGATTTGCTACATGCTATTCTGCTGGAGCGTAGGCTGGTGGCTTAATAAGAGGAAAATTTATGTGAGGGTGTAAACGAGTAAACCAACAAATAATTGAGATTTTTATTTTGGTTTTAATCACTTCTACAACTCATCTTCCGGCTTTTTATCAAAAGACATCAGGATCATAATTATTGCAAATGCAATAAAAAAAATACCGCTCCATCGATTTACTTCCGGGTGCGCAATGCTGGGGTTTGTAACACTGTAGATCAGTAATAAAATTCCCACCACCAGGAAAAAAACACCAATCACAAAACGGAGATCAAAGAATTTTTTCATTATTATTTTTTTAATAAAATATGATGTTCAAAATGATGGTAATGGTTGCCACAATTACTGTAAGCCATAAAGGATTTTTGTACCAAATGCGGTTTTTATCCTGTTGCCGTGGCGTAAGACTATATACAAGCCCCACCAATTGATTTTCGGGTTTCTTTTCAGTAAACAAACTAATTATATAAGTAACGAGGAAGCACACCGAAAATGAGATCCATGCGATATTAAACGCCTGACTTGTACCGGAATAAAAAGTATGAAGGTTGGCGATAGAACCTCCTTTACCTTCAGCCATGGTTAATGAATAGGTAAGAGCGGCAGCCGAGGTTCCGGACAATAATCCCCAGAAAGCGCCATTGGACGTGGATTTTTTCCAGAACATTCCTAAAAGAAAGGTGGCAAACAAAGGTGCATTTACAAAACTGAAAACCAACTGTAGCAAATCCATAATGCTGTTAAACCCTCGTGCAACGTAAGCTGTAATGATTGACAGCAAAATTCCTACGACAGTAGTGGCGCGTCCAACATTGAGATAGTGATTCTCGCTGGCATTAGGCTTTATATGGCTTTGATAAAGATCATACGTGAACACGGTATTAAATGCCGTAACATTGCCCGCCATACCAGACATGAAAGACGCAATCAATGCGGTGATACCGACGCCGAGAATACCGCTAGGATATAATTTCGATAACAACAAAGGAAGTGTCATATTATAATCCGTTTGTCCATTGATATTTTTAGGAAGATCGAAACCGGTAAACTGGTGTTGCAAAGCCAGCAAAATAATTCCCGGCACAATTACGATAAGCGGCATAAATATTTTAGGCAACGCTGCAATGATGGGCGTGCGCCTTGCGTCGTTCAGGTTGTGAGAGATCATCGCTCTTTGTACTACCAAAAAATCAGTACACCAATATCCAAAGGCCAGCACAAAGCCTAAACCGAATATCATACTGAACGCATCGGTTCCCATTGGGTTAGTTGCGGGGCTGCTCATGCCTTTCCACAAATGCAATTTTGCATTTTCAACATTGGCGATAATTCCGTGCAGGCCGCCGGCTTGTTGCATCCCGATAAAGATCAGCGGTGCAATTCCCAACACGATCAGGAAAAACTGCAACACTTCGTTATAAACTGCACTTGTCAATCCGCCCAAAAAAGTATAGGCCAGGACAATTCCTGCAGCTACCCAAATTGAGACATTAAAATCCCAGCCCAAAACAGTTTGCATCAGCATCGCCAAAGCATATAAAGAAATTCCTGAAGAGAAAATCGTCATTGCCGCAAAAGTGAAGGCGTTGAACGTTCTTGTCTTTTCATCAAAACGAAGTTTTAGATATTCAGGAACACTTCTGGCCTTGCTTCCATAATAAAACGGCATCATAAAAAGCCCGAGAAACAGCATCGCGAATACAGCGCCGAGCCAATAAAAATGCGCGGTATACAATCCGTATTTAGCGCCATTTGCGGCCATACCAAGCACTTCCTGCGCGCCCAAATTAGCAGAGATAAAAGCAAGACTGGTGATCCACAACGGAATGTTTCTGCCGCTCATTAAAAAATCGCTGGCCGTTTTTATTTTCTTTTTTAATAAAAATCCGATACCCAATACAAACAGGAAATAAAGCCCGATAATGCTGTAATCGATAAGGTGTAGTTTCATTTACTGATTTTTAGAAATTGTAGTTTTAGTGTTGATCTTTTAAAAATTCTTTGGTTATATCATCATATTCATACAAATATTTGTTGGCCTTTCCATCTTTATCAAAAAAAGATTCCCAGGTGCTTAACGGTTCCCATATAAACGTTCCTTTCATTTGATTTCCGGGCAAAGAAAAAGCAATACGGTTTACTTGTCTTTTTAATTGAGAATATTCAGCAACGATCACCGGCTTGTTATATTTTTTTTGCAGCAATCTTAAATTGGTATCGAGATCATTCAACGTTCCATGCCATTTCGGATAATATGATTCCCCGATCGCATCAAATGAAACGCCCCGGTTGATCATGTTATCAAGAAAAAATTCTGATTCGGAATTTTGGCCACCTAAGGCAATATGTATCAAAGTAATAATTGAAGGATTTACTTCTTTTACTGCAGAGAGCGCTGCATTTAGCAAGGTAGCAAGGCTGTCTAAATGCTGAACATTCCCCTCGGGCCAAAGAATGCCATGATTGATTTCATTTCCGGTTTGCACCATGTCCGGCAAAGTGCCCTGTGCTTTTAAAGATTCCAAAACACTCTTTGTATAGTCATGAACTTTTTTTGCCAGTTCTTTAAAATCAAGATCTTTCCATTCTTCAGGAACAAATTGTTTTCCGGGATCGGCCCACGTATCGCTGTAATGAAAATCAAGAAGAAATTTCATACCGGCTTTCTTGATGCGCTTTGCCATTTGCATGGTTTGTTGCAAATCACAAAAACCTTTACCTGGCGAATAACCACTATCATTGGAAGGATTTACAAATAACCTCAGACGGATATAATTGAAACCATGATCTTTTAAAATCTGAAGCACATCTTTTTGCATGCTTTTGTCAGAAAATTTTATTCCCTTCGCTTCCAGTTGTGGAAGAAAAGAAATATCTGCTCCCAGAATTTTACCTGAAGGTTTTGCGGTAGAATGAATGCCCAATTTTGAAAAAAGATAAGGATCATCGGCAATGCCTAAAGGCTGATCAGGTTTAATGGTTATAATATCAGTACTTCCTTTCCACAAACCCTTTGAGGTAGCTTCAAACTTAATATGGCCGGGCGTTTTACCGGATTGTAAAATGACCTGGCATTTTCCATTGAACAAAGATCTTTGCCATTGGCCTTCCAGAATTTTATCAGGTTCATGGCTGCTTGGATCGCCATTACCAACGCCAATAATTTTCGCGTCTCCTGTTACTGTGAATTGAATCAAATTATCTGCTGTTGGCACTTCGCGGCCTTGCTTATCTACTACAGTTACATTTATCACGGTTGCATCTTTTCCGTCGGCCAGCATGGTAGTTTTGTAAGGAGTGATCACCACTTCTGCAGGATCGCCAGTAGTTTCAACAGAAGTTATCAACTTACGGCCATGCTTATACGCAATTGCTTCCAGTTTGCCAGGTTGGTAAGGAATAGTCCATTGCAAATGGCTGTTGCGTGGCATATCTTTTTTACCGAGACTTTTGCCATTCAAAAATAATTCAACGTTATCTGCATTTGAATTTACCCACACATCAATTGGTTTTCCTTCTTCTCCTTTCCAGTTCCAATGTGGAGAAATTTGCAACACATCTTTATCCGACCACCACGCCTGGTAATAGTAATAAATGTTTTTAGGAAAACCACAAACATCCATCACACCAAAATGAGAATTAATATTTGGCCATTTGTAAGGCGTAGGCTCTCCGCGATAATCAAATCCGGTCCACACAAACCCGCCCAAAAACCAACTTTCGTCCGCAGCAGGTTTCCACCATTGTTCTGCTGTATTTCCCCAGGGTGGAGCTGTAATATCATGATCAGGTAAATAATCACGAACTGTATCCACTTCATAAATTCCTCTTGTCGTCAATGTACTTGCCATCTCGGTACCCATCACCGGTTGATTTGGATGATCTCTATGATAAGGTTCAATTCCTTTAATCCTGTAATTAAAGCCTCGAACCGGTATCACCTGGTTCACGCCTTTGTAAACATTTCCTTCATCGGCTGCATAAGTACTCACCCGGTAAGGATCTAATTCCTTTTGTTTTTGCAACAATGAAAGAGCGATTCTTTTTCCGGTTGGCGTCGCCTGTATCCATCCTTCTTCATTTCCGATCGACCACATAAAGACGGAAGGATGATTGCGGTCGCGTAAAATCAATCTTTCAAACTGGTCCATATATTCCGGGCTGCTGTTGAGCAAGCGGTTCTCATCCAGAACGATCATTCCCAAACTATCACACGCATCTAATAACTCAGGTGTTGGCGGATTATGGCTGGTGCGATATGCATTGGCGCCCATTTGTTTTAATAAACCAACGCGGTAATATTGTAAATAATCCGGAAGCGCACTTCCTACTCCTGCATGGTCCTGGTGATTGCAAAAGCCTTTTATTTTTACATATTTGCCATTAATAAAAAGACCTTTTGCCGTAACAGAAATATCACGAATTCCAAAACGTGTATTTACACTGTCAATTACTTTATTGCCGGATTTTAAAATAGTGATTACGCGATAGAGATACGGATCTTCTATCGACCACAAATGCGCATTGGCAACATTTAGATTCTGCTTCACCAGCATTTTGCCAAAAGAAGAAATAGGGAAATTTGTTGGTTTACTGGCAGCAATCTTCTGTCCGTCTCTTGTGGTAATATACGTGTATGCATAACCGTTAGCCAGCCTGGAAGCCTGGTTTAAAACAGGAATTTCCACAGAAACCACTGCGTTTTTACCCGATTGTTTTGAATGAATAAATAGCTCATTCGGGTTTATGTGCAAATCATTCGTTTTATTAAGCCACACGTGACGGTAAATGCCTGCACCTTCATAAAACCAGCCTTCATACTGGGTCGCATCAACTCTCACCACCAAAGTATTTTCTTCGCCGTATTTTACAAAATCAGAAATATCATATTCTGCACCGATATAGCCACTTTCATTGTGAGCGATAAAAAAGCCGTTTAGCCAAATATTAGCACTCCTGTAAATCCCGTCAAATTGAATGGAAATTTTTTTAGCAGTATCTCCTTTTGCTATAAAAAACTTTTTCCGGTACCAGCCGATACTTGTCTCCGGAAATAATCCGCCCACAGGTTTGTAACCATGCGCCATTACATCAAAATTGGGCGAATTGACGAAGGGTAATTCTACAACCCAATCATGCGGAAGATCAAGGGTTCGCCACGCACTGTCATTAAATTTTGGGTTGATTGGCGTTGTGCCTCCATCGCCGCTTTTCTTATAAATATTGGCAATGCCGTAGTCAAAATCTTTTGCCGGATCAGACGCATTTCCTAAATGAAATTTCCAGTTTTCATCGATGTTTTGGTGAGTTCTGGCTTGGGAATGGGCTACAAAAAAAACAAAAAGGAAAAGGACAGAAAATAAAGAAGATTTTGAAAACATCATCAAAGGGTTTAATGACCGGAAAATATAGCATCAGATGAAATAAAATGGATCATACAAGCATCAACAATCTAAAAGTAAATGAGGCGATAAATATAAAGATAAAACGAGAATATCATAGTTCTTCGCTCAATTAATTCGCTGACAAAATTCCTTAGAACCAGTGAACCAACAAAAAATCTAAATTCTTATTTTAGATATGATCATGAAAATAAAAAAGCCGCCCTGTGGAAAGGCGGCTTTCAAACAAAATGGAATTTTTATTTTACTGTTTTACTAGTGTAAACTGTCCTGTATCACCTTTCGCAAAGTTTACGGTTAATGTATAAGTACCATCAGCATCAGGTCCGGGGAAATTGGCAGAAAGATCATATCCAAAATCTCCTCCTGCCGACAAGCCTGTTATGCTATTATCAGCAACTGCATATTTGTTATCCCAACTGCCATTTACAGGAAGCAGTAAATATTGCTTTCCTCCCGTTAAATGCAATGTGATGGACCATTCAGATGAATTTTGTCTTGTCAACTGTTGTGAAGGAACCGGCACCGGGTTGTTCCAACCACCGTCGGTTGCGTCACCAACAATAAATAAACTATCGGGTAATGTTCCTGCCCATGGTGTTACTGAGAACATTCCAGACTGGAAGTCCAAAACAATTTTATACATCCCGGTTGTTGCAGGCCCGGGAAAGTTATCACTTGAATTGAACCCGAAAGAACCTCCGTTTGAAAGTCCGGCAACGGAATTATCTGAAACAGAATATTTATTACTCCAATCTCCGTTTACAGGCAAAACAAGATACTGTGCTCCTCCATTCAAATGAAAAATACCTGCATAGGTTACAGAGTCAATCCTCGAAAATTTCTGTTGAGGAGTTGGTACGGGGTTATTCCATCCGCCGTCTGTAGCATCTCCTACCAGGTATAATTCATTAGATGCCGGCGGAGTAACTTTTGGCGGAGTAACGTAGGGCGTCATGCTTACCGTTACTACGTTAGAGCTTAATCTTTCGTTGTTATTGGCATAAGAAGATATCAACCGGATATCTACGTTATATGCTGTGTTGTATTGATAGCCAAAACCAAGAAGAATATTATTCAACTGTTTTGCTGTAAAAGAAGTTTGAAGTGAATCCGTAACCACATAAGTAACCGCATCGGCAAAGTTGTTGTCTGAAGAGCCTATTTCGATGGTATACTTCACATTTGAAGAGTCGGTGGCGTATTTCGGATACGTCCAGCTAAGCGTTAAGGCTACATTATCAGAATCAGATGCGGTAGGCGCAACAGTATTGGCCGATGCGGTTAAAACAGGTGCAGTTCCGTTGCCATAAAATGGCAGGTTATCTACTTTTTTAACACAGGCAAAAAAGCCAAGCACCACAGCCAATCCTAAAAACAATTTTGATAAATATTTCATGAGTTTTTTTTTATTGCTTTTTAAAGGTCTCATGGAATTCGCCAATGATCACCCTATTTTTGTGAGAGATTTTATGGCGGCTCATTTCATGAGTTTTTTTTTATTGCTTTTTAAAGGTCTCATGGAATTCGCCAATGATCACCCTATTTTTGTGAGAGATTTTATGGCGGCTCATTTCATGAGTTATTTTTTTTGAACAGAAAAATTTGAATTTATTTTCAAAAAATTTATTGTGGCGTTACTGTAAATTTCCCTCGTTGAAAATCCATCGTTATTTTATAAGTACCACTGGCTGCAGGCGCCGGGAAGTTATCAGACCAATCATACCCGAAGTCGCCACCGGAAGGTGAAGGATTATTTTTTACCGCATACTTATGACTCCAGTCGCCATTTATCGGTATTGCCAGGTATTGCTTGCCTCCAATCAAATCGACAGTGATCTCGTAAAGTGTCGGCGAAACCTGTGTAAATTCCTGGCTGGGAACCGGTACAGGATTGTTCCATCCTCCGGCTGTTGCATCGCCCACAAGGTACAAAGTGCCATTAACAGGGGGTTTTACTTTTGGCGGAATAGCATAAGGCGTGGTGTTCACCGAAAGTACATTTGAAGCCAACAGGGCAGCGCCCGTACCTAAAAAGGCATTCACTTTAATATTGATTTTGTGGCTTATGCCAGGTTTCAGTTGAAGCTGGTTTAATAGTATGTCGTTAAACTCTGACTCGGTAAAACTTTTAGAAAGATCAGAGCCTACAGAAACTGTTTTAAGATCAGGATTACTAAAATCTTCTGTTGTATCGATCAGAATGTTGTAGCTCACATCCAATGAGCTCACACCCGTATTAAACTGGTATTCGGGGTTCGTCCACGTCAGCTTAAAGGCGACGTCGTTTTGAGTATCGAATGATAAAGGAATTGTGCCGGTAACCGAGGAAGTAAGAGCGGGAGCAGTTCCTCCTTTTAAAATCACTTTATTCTCATCTTTTTTGCATGACCATAAGCCCAAAATCATGAAGCCAGCAATAAGCGTTTTCAACATATGTTTCATAATAATTTATTTTTAAAATTTAATAGCCGGGATTTTGAACAAGGTTCGGGTTAGCCTGAACATCGGTTAGTGGTAATGGATAAATGTTACGGTAAGATTGTACGCCGGTACCAGATTTTACGCCACCTTTCCAAGGCCATACATAACTGGAAGAAGTGAATTCGCCATAACGAACTAAATCGGTTCTGCGATAACCTTCCCAGTATAATTCGCGGCCTCTTTCATTCAAAATAAAATCGAGGGTAAGATCACTCATGTTAATATCACCGGAAGTACTTCCGTATGCTCTTTCACGCAATTTATTAATGTAATCAAGTGCGAGGTTTTTATCGCCGTTCCCGCCACGTAAAGTTGCTTCGGCATAATTCAAATACATTTCAGGCAACCGGAAAATCGGCATGTCGATATCTGAAAAATCAAGACTACTACCGTTTGCGCCATCGCGGGTCACATTTTTGAACTTGGTAATGGCAAAACCATCAGTAAACGAAGTAATATCGTTGATTTCCAAACTCTGCCCATCGGTATAAAATTCAGCCCTGGAATCAGTATTACCTGTGTAATCAGGAAAAAGACCGGGCAGGTTTTTCGTAGTTCTTGCACCTGACCATCCGCCATTAATACCAAATTTTGAAGGCGTCATACTACCACCAATAGGGGCATGAGTAAGAAAGGTAGTTCCGCCATATCCCTGCGTATGTAAGCCATCATAGTTAATGGTCAAAATAAATTCGTTTGTGTTTAAATTATTGTCAGCCAGAAAGAGCCAGCCATATTTTGGTGTGAGTGTATAACCGGCGTCAATTACTTTTTTAGCATAAGTTACTGCATCGTTATAATCCGGCGTACCGGTATAAACTTCTGCATTTAAATAAATGCGTGACAACAATGCCCAATCAGCTGCCTGGTCTGCACGGCCATATTCGTTGGTCATGGGCGCTTTTAAATCGGGTTCTATTGCTTTTAACTCGGAGGTTACATAATCAAAAAGATCTTTGCGGCTGATTTGTTTGGGAATATCCCCAATCTGGTCTTTTTCAGTTACAAATGGAGGATTACCAAAAAGATCCATTAAAACCCAATATTGATAAGCCCTCAAAAATCTTGCTTCGGCACGATAGGTTTTGATATTATCTGCATCACTACCGGTAATTCCGCGAGCAGCAAGATTGGCATCCGAAGATTGCCTGATAAAGTCGTTAACAAGCGTGATCTGGTACATGGAGCGATAATAAAGCCCCTGTGTAAAAGGATTGCTTGATGACCAGTTCATAAAATGAAAATCCTGGATTCCGGCATCACCCCAACTGATCACAGCTTCATCTGTTGATAACTCTTGTGCACACCAGTAAAGTCTAAAAAAGTCAGAGGTTCCGGCATCAATTCCCTGGATGTCGCCGCTTCCCGGTCCATTGTTCCCCGTTTGTGCGTAGCTGCCATAAACTTTTGCAAATGCCAGTTTATAACCTTGCGGCGTTGAATAAACCGAATCTGCTGTTAAACCGTTAGTCGGAAGGTGGTTCAGGTCTTTCGTACAGGATACGAACATCCCTGAAGCTAGAAACCCGATAATAATTAAAAATGCGATTTTATTTTTCATTATAATTGATTTAATATTTTAAAACCTGAGATTTAAACCTAAACTGTAAATGCGCGGACGAGGATAAAAGTTATTATCTACACCACTTGAAATTTCAGGATCGAGTCCCGTATATTTAGTGATTACAAATACATTCTGCACATGAGCATTTAAAGTTAAGGTTGCAGAATTATTGAAAACTTTTCCCACCAGGTAATTGACATAAGCATTATCCATTTTCAGGAAAGAGGCGTTCTGTATATAATAGTCTGATAAGAAAAATTTATCGCCGGAACCCGAAAATCCTGTTTCCAGCACATTGGTAGAACCGTTGTTCAAATATCCGATCGGGTTTAAAATATTTCTTACAGTAGCTGAGCTCGAGTAAGTGTTGTTATAAACATAATTTCCGATGCTGGCACGCATTACAAAGCCCACATTGAAATTGTTGATCTTTACATTGGTGCTTGCGCCGAAAAGATAATCAGGGTTGACATCTTTATACTGGTACAAATCTTTTTGATTGATCACCCCGTCCCTGTTCAGGTCGGCGAATAATCCATCGATAGGTTTACCGTTTTGATCGTACACTTGTTTGTATACATAAAACGAACCCTGTGGCAAGCCTACAGTGTTGATCAAAATGGTATTGCCCGTTCCACCACTGATTCCGTAGTAGGGGTTACCGGGATAATTGGGATTAGGTACGGCCGTCAGATTGGTGATCTTGTTTTCATTGTAAGTAGCATTCAGGTTAAGATCCCAAACCACTTTATTGTTTTTTACAGGTTGAAGATTGATGCTGAACTCAATACCCTTGTTTTCCATATTACCAACATTGGCCACTATCTGGTTAGAAAAATTACTTCCTGCAGGCTGAGCGATATTATTTAGAAGATCACTTGTCTTTTTATAATACACATCTATGCTTCCGTTGATCCTGTTTGATAAAAAACCGTAATCAATACCCGCATTGTAAGTGGCTGTTTTTTCCCATGTTCTTTGAGGGTAATAGCCTGTTGGAGCATACATATGATAAAAGTTATCTCCCAATTGATACTCTGAGGTATTATCACTATAATAATAGAAAGGGTAATAATCGTAATAACCAATTCCGCTTTGCTGGCCGGTAAGACCATATCCTAATCTTAACTTTAGCGAAGAAACGGCCTGGACGTTTTCAAGGAATTTCTCGTTTTTAATATTCCATGCAAATGCTCCTGCGGGAAACACTCCCCAACGTTGATCCTTTGCAAACCTTGAGGACCCGTCTGTACGAATGGAAGCGGTTAAGAGATAGCGGTCTTTATACGATACATTCGCCCTGCCATAGTATGAAAGCAGCGTGTATTCGGGTTTGTCAAAATTAAAACTTGGAGAAGTAACTACTGTTCCGTCTGTGGTAAGATCGGGATAAAAGTAGTTGGTAGTCAGGTAATCATAATATCCATAACCTCCCACAAGGTCTATTCTTGAACCATCCACAAAATCTTTTGTATAATCCAGATAGGCCTCAAGTGTTGTGTTAGATCTTTTCTGCATGTATTTATCATACCGGCCACCATGTAAGGTATTGTCCGTGCTGCTTAAATATCTTTTATAATCCTGCGCTGCAGAAGAATCTACTGATATATGACCATCGCTTGTAGAAACATCATATGCGAGGTTCACGAAAGCATGCAGATCCGGAAGGAAATGAACTTTATAGTCAAGCAACGCGCTTCCGATACTGCGGCGAACATTGGCTACATCATGCCTGTCCATAAGAAGACCTACCGGGTTCTTGGGCGATAATGACACGAGGCCGGTTGCCGTAGCCGGATCTGTCCACTCCCAATAACCATTGTAAGCGCTCTTTCCTGAGTACACCGGCACTGTCGGGTTAAATGAAACCGCGGTACCAATGGCCCCCTGGTTGGCGAACCTTACATCTTCGATCGAGTTATTAAGGTTAACATTGATCTTTAAATGATTATCAAAAAGAGTTGGATTCACATTTAATCCGAGTGTATAGCGGTCGAGTTTATCGGTTTTCAAAATTCCCTGTTGATTCAGATACCCTACAGAAATGCGATAAGGCAGATTTTTGAAGCCGCCGCTTATGCTTAGGTTATTGTCAGAAGTAAGAGCCGCCTGGTAGATTTCCTTTTGCCAATCGGTGTTGGCATTACCTAGCAATTTGATGTAAGAACTGTCTGCATTCGCTGTTACAAATTGCCGGAATTGGTCAGGATTTAAAACCGATACCTCTTTTATAATCTTTGAAACAGAAAAGTTGGTATTAAAATTAAAGGTTGGCTTACCGGTATGCCCTTTTTTTGTAGTTATAATGATTACGCCGTTCGAAGCACGTGAACCATAAATAGCAGTGGCTGACGCATCTTTTAAAATGCTGAAAGATTCAATGTCATTCGGGTTGATCATGCTCAACTGGTTAGCGCTTCCTGCAACGCCGTTATTATCTAAAGGAACGCCATCAATTACTATCAAAGGATCGTTGCTGGCACTCAATGAGGCGCCTCCACGAATCCGGATCGTGGTTCCGGCACCCGGGGCTCCACCTCCTGAAATTACAGATACGCCGGCCACTTTACCCGCAATCAATTGTTCCGGAGAGGTAATTTGCCCTGATTGAAAATCTTTGGCATTTACCTGCGCTACCGATCCGGTAAGATCTTTTTTCTGTGAAGTTCCATAACCAATTACTACCACTTCGCCCAACTGCTGCGCGTTGGTTACCAATGATACATTAATGGTGGATTGATTGTTTACAGCCATTTCCTGCGGCGCATAACTGGCCGAAGTAAACATTAATGTTGCTGTAGGTGCGGCAGAAATTGAATAACTACCAGTAAGGTCTGTTGCTGTTCCTTTATTGGTCCCGATTACTGTAACCGAAACGCCCGGAATTCCTTTGCCGGTCTTGGAATCAGTCACCGTACCGGTAATTACACTTTGTGCATTGGCACCAAAAGCAACGATAATAAAAAATATCAAAAGGTTTACCTGCTTTGATATTTTAGCTATGCTTTTTCTCATGAGCTAAATTTAAATTTTAAATGTGTGTTTACTGTGTTATTAATACGTTTTAAAGCAAAGATCGAAACAATGTGTATTTCGTACACAATTTAGATCAAATTTTTAGATTCCAAAGTTTTTTTCAATTTTTTTTAATTAATTGTCGGGATTAATTTGTCAGCACCGGACGGTTGCTTCTTATTAATTTATTTTTCACAAGATTTATATCCGCACTTAAGACAAACTATATTTCTGAATTGCTGCACAACAAAAAAATTTAGTTTTCTTTTTTCAATTTTTTCTCACGGTTTTAAAACTGGTGTTATAGGTAAATAAAAATCCTTTTTATTTGTTTGTTTACTATTCTTAGTGATCAAAAGTCAATTCCAGACCACGTCTTTTTATTCTTTTCGTATTTTTCATAATCAAATTTGTACAGCCTTCCCGGCCTGTGCGGAACGTTTTTTTCTTCTTCACCCATGTCAACCAAAAAGTTCATTGAAAAAAACTTTTTTCTGAAATTTCTCCTGTCGAGTTTTTTGTTGAGTATCGCTTCATATAAATTCTGCAATTCCCGAAGCGAAAATTTATTTGGCAATAAGCTAAATCCCAAAGGATGTTCCTGCACTCTTTTTTGAAGCCATTTATAACAAGCATCAAAAATCTTTTTATGATCGAACAGCAGTTCTTTTACACTATCAACATCGTGCCAGTGAAGGTCGTTATCATGTATTTTTAAACGATGATGTTGAACGTTTATCAGCGAACAATAGGCCACTGAAACTACACGTCCGGCTGGATGGCGGCCCACTTCACCAAAAGTATGTACCTGTTCCAGGTAGAGGTCGTTCATGCCGGTACGCTGTTTTAATATCCGGTAAGCGCTTTCTTCCAGGTCTTCTTCCGGCTTTACCAAATCGCCAAGGAGCGAAAACTTTTTCTGGTATTTTTTTAGATCAGAACGAATAAGTAATACCTTAAGCTTATTTTCATCAAACCCAAAAATCACGCAATCCACAGACAAAGCAACGCGGTTGATGCTTTGTACCTCTGATTGTAATCCTTTTAGCGTTTTCGAATGCAAGTGAGCTGAATCATTTTTGGCTTTCAGTTGTGTCATACGTTTTTTCTCTTAACAGTTAATTAATTTAGTTCCAGTTTCTTATTTGCGCCTGACGACTTTTATCGTTTGTGTTCCCTGGGTCGAAAAGATAGAAATAAAATAAGTTCCGTTTGCAAAAAAAACACTTTCGTTTAAAGGAAATGTTTGATTGCCTATATCAACAGCGATTTTTTTCTTCATCATTTGCCTGCCGGTAGCATCAGATATGATCAGTGTAACATCATCTTTTACGGGTGACGCTATTGCCAGGTTGATCAATCCGGTAGCGGGATTAGGCGTTACCCGCACCCGCCATGCACTAATACTAATATCGGGCGTGATCATCACAGTATCAGAATAAATAAAACCGGCCGCCGCTCCCACTATTCTAAGCCTGTAATATTGATCCGAACTGCTGTTGACCTGGTTATCGGTGTAGCTATAATTTTTACTTCCGTTGGAGGGTACGGTCGCAAGCAACGAAAAAGCCTGGCCATCGGAGCTTTTTTCTAATTCATAATGATCTATGCCTGTTTCATCCGCAACCTGCCAGTTCAATACATTGTTGTTGTTTTGATTGCTGCCCGAAAGCGTTACTGTTGGCTTAAAAATATTATCCTTCAAAGTAAAAACATGAAATTCGCCGGGTTGTAAAGTGAAAGACTGTGAAGCTGTAATTACTTCTTTGTTTGTACCATTCAAATAATCATACCATGTGCCCGTAGAAGGAAATGTAACGGAACCTGTTTGTGTTGTCACATCAAAATTTCCTACCACAACAATTTTGCTCAACGTGATCCATTTAAAATTACCACCCAAACTTTGCGAAGAGGAGTTGGAGACGAACTGGCCAACAAATGCCGAATCAAAACGCAATTTTATTAATGCGCTGTACACATTAAATAAGTCTTTCCGGTCGGGCTGTTGATAATAGTCCCAACGGATGGGCTTTGGATCAGTGCGACAGGCATTATTAATTGTCCCGTTGCCACAATAATTTATGGGGTAGTCATATCCAAGTTCACCAAATTGCCAGATCATTTTCGGGCCCGGCAACATAAATAAAAAAGCGGCAGTTAGTTGCTGCCTTTTTAAAGCGGTAGCAGTATCTTTTATATTGTAGCTGCCATTTGCATTGCCATAAGTAATGTCTTTATACATCACTCTTTCTTCGTCGTGGCTTTCCATATACGTAACCTTATAAGGATGCGACCAGCCGGCAACACCCGCGATGCCCGCACTAAAATCGGAGCCACTGGTATATCCCATAGAAGCTTGCTCGTAAGGATAAGCCATGTTAGACCAAAGCATCATACCATAATTTGATAAGTCTTTTTCTTCTGAATTATCGGCAAAGTGTTCAAGTATTGCATATGAACCAGGAGATTTTAACTGCAATGTGTCATAATACCCTTTCCATATTTTTACACGGCTCGAATCGTAATTTCCCCAGCCAGCTACGTTACAATTGTTGCCATTATTATCGCAGGTTTGCTTTTGTGTAAATCCTTTGGAAAGATCAAACCGGAAACCGTCGATCTTATAATCCTGCAGCCAATGGGCTACAACACGGCTTACAAAATAATGAGTGGCGGCACTTTCGTGGTTTATATCATAGCCTACATTATAGGCATGCTTAGCAACCGGGTTGAACCAGGGGTTGTTGGCCGCGGGCCGGTTGTTAGCCGCATCCCAGTACAGTTGAACCATAGGTGATGAACCAAATGAATGATTGAGCACCATGTCCATAATTACTGCAATTCCATTTTGATGGCATTTATCGATAAATTGTTTAAGAGAATTTTCGGTGCCATAATATTTATCAGGAGCAAAATAAAAGTCAGGATTGTAACCCCAGCTAATATTTCCTTCAAATTCGTTGAAAGGCATTACTTCTATTGCATTAATGCCAAGCGTTTTAAAATAATTTAAACTGTCCGCTAATGTTTTCCAATCATGATTCGCAACAAAATCGGTCAGCCATAATTCATAAATAACAAGGTTTCGTTTATCAGGTCTTGAAAAATTGGTTACCTGCCAGCTATAGGGCGTTTGGCCTGGTTGCAAAACACTTACAATGCCTGTTGTGGAATCCGTTGGATAAGGTTTCAGGCCTGGATAGGTTGACGAACTGATATAGGAATCGTTATTCGGATCTAATATTTTTTCAGCATAGGGGTCAGCAATTTTCAGCGATCCATCTACAATAAACTGGTAACTATACTCCTTACCAGGGGTAAGTCCGTTAATAGTAATCCACCAATAACTGCTATCGGGTGTTTCGTTAAGTTCATATTCCGGCTTTTCCGTCCAGTTGCTTCCCGGAAAATCGCCGATAACTCCCACCCGCTGTTTATAAGGTGCATACAATACCAATGTTACAGATTGTTTATCGGCTCCATAATTTATTCCTGTTCTAACACCGGCCGGAAGATTTGCCACAATTACGGAAGAGCTTACAAAGAAATTGAAAGTATCGTTTGCTACTGCACTGCCATTATCTGCCTTTACAATTACCTGGTTGGCGCCTTCTTTATTCAACACAGGGGTTGCCGTAATGTATTGCGCGTTGGCCGCCGTTTGTATTATGCTGCCATTTAATAGTAAGGTGAGTGTGGCAGATGCGTTACTCTTTGCTGTAAGCGTAATATTTTCGTTAACTTTTTTATTTATTGGCTCAGGTATTGGGGTAAAAGTGGGCTGGAAAACAGGAGCCGTAAATCTTACAGCCAGCGAGGAAGAATAAATGGGAATAAACATATCGCTGCCGTCTGCATTACGCTGTACCGTATTTCCATCGCCGCTTCTGAAAAGAACAGCGATCTTTTTGATCTTTTCATTAGCATCAGTCAACCCAAAAAAAGTTCTTAACCCACCGGTAATTTTAAAAGACCATTTATTGTTGCCAAGGGAAGTGGCCTTCGCCGGAGCCGTTGTAGTTGCCCAGGTTGTTTGTACATGCCGCCAGTCGCCGGAACTTGTACTGTAATTAGTGATTACACCTATGTGAACATACACATCGGCAGCGCTGTGATTCAGGAGACCCTTATTTCCAAAACTGGCATCCATCGTAATTGTGAACGGATCAGCACTTTCGGTAGCAAAATCCGGCGTCCACGATAACAATTGGGCAAATCCCTGGAATGAGCAAAATATAACGAAAGAAAAAAGTAACAACTTCTTCATACCCGGCAATAAATTATCGTGTAAAATAAACACATTATTTTGAAAACATCGTTATTTTAAAAAATATTTTTTCACTGTGCTTTTAAGAAGATCGAAAATAAAAATATGGATTAATTATTTGTTCACTATCTACTTCCTCTTGCAGAAAAAGCTTTTATACCCCTAAAGTTAATTCATCGAAATTGTTGAAATTCGTGGCAAAAGATCACTAATTCAAATTCATGTATGTATACAAAAGAAGAGGTAAAGGATTTACAAAAGATGACAGAACATCTTCTTAAGCAGGATGGGAATGTCAATGAATTAAGGAAGATATTACGTTTTCATGAGTACCGCTATTATATCGTAAACGATCCGCTGATTTCCGATGTCGAATACGACACCTTATATAAAAGACTTGAGAAACTTGAGAAAGAAAACCCCTCAATCGTTACGCCTGATTCACCAACACAAAGAGTAGGCAGCAGTCTGAATGCAGATTTCGTTACCGTTCCTCATTTGGTTTCGATGTTAAGCCTTGAAAACAGTTATAATGCGGAAGACCTCGTTAGTTGGTACAATCGACTTAAAACCTTAACCGATAACCAACACTTTACGATGAGCGCCGAACCAAAATATGATGGCGCCAGCATTTCGCTTATTTATGAAAACGACATGCTGGTTCGCGGCGCCACGCGCGGAGATGGTACAGCAGGCGATGACATTACTACCAACATCAGGCAAATCGGCTCAATTCCATTATCGGCGAAATTTTCTGACCATGGAATTAAAAAAATAGAAATCCGCGGAGAGGTTTTATTGAACAAAGAAAACTTCAAAAAATACAATGAAGCGCTTGCAGACGAAGGTCTGCCACCACTGGCCAATCCAAGAAATGCGGCTGCCGGATCACTCAGGATGAAAGATCCCGCGGCGGTAAGAAAAAGAAAACTGGAGGCCATTTTGTATCATGTGAGTTTTATAGAACTGGATGAAAAAGGCTTAAATAAATACCCCGAATTATTGAATACCCATTCAGGAATCCTTCAAATGCTTTCTGAATGCGGCTTCAGGACGCCGGTAAAAGAAAAAAAAGTTTTTAATACTATTGACGACGTAGTCACCTTTTGCCATGAATTCGAAAACAAAAGAGACGAACTGCCGTATGAAATTGATGGCATCGTTGTGAAGGTAAATGAGATCGAAATCCAACAACAGGTGGGAAGCACAACTCATCATCCACGCTGGGCGATCGCCTATAAATTCAAAGCCCGCCAGGCAACTTCCAAATTGCGCGATGTCGAGTTCCAGGTAGGTCGCACGGGTTCTATTACGCCGGTGGCAAAAATTGAACCGGTGCCTATTGGTGGTGTAACTGTCGGCTCAGTTTCACTTTTTAATGAGGGCATCATAGAAGAAAAGGATTTGCGTTTAGGCGATACCGTTATAGTGGAAAGAGCCGGCGATGTAATTCCATATATTGTAAAACCATTAACCGAATTAAGAACAGGGAAAGAAGAAAAAATCACTTTTCCAACCCATTGCCCGGTATGCGGCGATAAACTGGTAAAGCCTGACGGCGAAGCGGTTTGGCGCTGCGTAAATATTAATTGCCCGGCGCAGGTGGTAGAGCGCATCAACCACTTCGTAAGTAAAGACGCAATGGATATTAAAACGTTTGGAGAGGCAAGTGTTACAAAATTTTATGACCTCGGTTTGATCAAAGATATTCCCTCCATTTATTCAATTGATTTTGAAAAAGTAGCAGCACTTGAAGGTTTTAAACAAAAATCAGTCGACAATTTGAAGACTGCAATTGAAAATTCGAAGAAGCAACCACTACACCGTATGATTTATGGTTTGGGTATCAGGTATGTGGGCGAAACGACTGCAAAAACTTTATCAAAAAACGTAGATAATATCTTCGACCTGCAAAAATATTCGCGCGAAGACCTGCAGCAGTTGCAGGATATTGGCACTAAAGTGGCCGAAAGTGTTTTCGATTTTTTTCATAATGAAGACAATACACAAATGATTGAAACCCTTGCCGGTAAAGGGTTAAACACAAAAGGCGACAAATCAGAACCCCTTAGTGGAAAGCTTTCGGGATATACTTTTCTTTTCACGGGCACATTACCAACTTTAAAAAGAAGCGCTGCCGAAAAAATGGCTGAGGAAAATGGTGGAAAGTTACTGTCATCCGTAAGCGCAAATCTTAATTACCTGGTGGCGGGAGAATCTGCGGGAAGTAAACTTGCTAAAGCGCAAAAAATAAAAACCGTAAAAATTATTAGTGAAGAAGATTTTTTGAATCTTATACAAAGTTAGTTTTGTAACTTCATCGATAAAAATCAGCCATGATAAAAAAACTTAACGGTGAAATATGGAAGCCACTTAAATTTAAAGGTTGGCAATCCATGCGCAATAAATATGCTGTCTCATCTCATGGACGCGCTGCCAGTTATAAAGAAGATGTTCTTGCGGACGGCAAACTGCTTGCAGGTTCTCTCACGAGCGGATACCGCACTTTAAATTTACATCTTAACGGTACCAACGGTACACTTTATTTGCACCGGGAAGTGGCTAAACTTTTTAATAAAAAAACTTCACCAAAGCAGAAATACGTAATTCATCTTAATCACGAAAAAACAGATAATCGTACAAAAAACTTAAAATGGGCCTCCCAAAAAGAAGTGAACGAACACCAGCAAAAGAGCCCCTCAAAATTAGAATACAAGAAAGTTCAAAGCAATAAAAAGAAGGGCCTGAAACTTACCGCAGCCCAGGTGAAGGCCATTAAAAGCATGCTTACCAATCCAAGGCGCAAGCTTACTCACCAGCAAATTGCTGATAAGTACAACGTAAGCCCAATGACGGTTTACCGGATAAAAAGTGGTGAAAACTGGGCAAGCGTCCAGTAAATTTCGTTTTGCATAACGTTGCCTGATCAGCCAATTCTAAAAATTCAGAAACATTGATCTCTTCTTCAACGATCTCTTTTTTAAAAGCATTAAAAAATAACAACAACAAACCCTGGTTTGATAAGAACAGGGAAAAGTACCTTGACGCAAAACAAAATTTTGAAGAATTTGTTGATTCACTGTTGCAGAAAATAATATTGTCAGACGAGGACCTGAAAGAGCTTTCGGTAAAAAATTGTTGTTTCCGCATCAACCGCGATATTCGCTTTTCCAAGAATAAAACGCCCTACAAAATTAATATGAGCGCCTATTTTAGTAAAGGCGGAAAAAAATCCATTTACGGGGGATATTATTTTCACCTGCAGCCGGGAGGGAAAAGCTTTTCAGGCGGAGGTCTGTGGCACCCCGAAGCTAATGAATTAAAAAAGCTCAGGCAGGAAATTGACTATTGCTTTCCTGAATTTAAAAAGATCATTACCGCACCTTCTTTTAAAAATAATTACGGAGAACTTGAAAAAGACGAAAGGCAAATGTTGGTGAACGTGCCCAAAGGATATGATAAGGAAAACCCGGCGGCAGATTTTTTAAAAATGAAAAGTTTTGTGGCCACAAAAAATATTACAGACGCTGAACTGCAAAGTCCAAAATTGGTCAATGAAATCGATAAATCTTTTAAAGCGCTAAAGCCATTAATAAAATTTATCAACCGCGCATTCGAATAATTTTAAGGAGCAGTGAACAAACAAAAAACCCATTTTGTTATTTTTAAAAATGGGTTTTTACATTCAGTCTTTTCCCGTTTTTAAATATCGGTGCTTTTTAATGGCCGTGGAATATGCACATCAAAATTCAGTTCTTTCTTGTCGCGCAAAACTTTTAATTTAAAATCACGTGAATGATGCGCACTGTGAATCTTTGACATTACATTATCTACGTCATTTACTTTTTCACCATTGATTTCTGTAATGATATCGCCCTCTTTCAATCCTGCTTTTTCTGACGGGGAACCTGGAAGAACATGCTGCACTTTCACTCCGCTGCTGTCTTCTGTATCCTGTATTTGCAGGCCAAGGCGGGCATGATTTTCGTTAAAATTAAAGTTTCTAAAATTTTGAGGAGGCATCGGCAACATCCGGAAATTATAATTGTTTCCATTCCCAAAACCGTTCTGTAACTCATTTTGAAGATCACTATTTAAATTGCCAGGCATGGAAGGTGTTTTACTTAGTTCCACATTCACAGATCTTTTCTTTCCATTTCTCAAATAAACAATGGTTACTTTATCTCCGGGCTTATACGCCTGTATTGCATTTCTCAGCTCCGCGGGAGTAGTAATTTTATTATCTCCTACTTTGGTTATAATATCATCTTTTTGCAGACCGGCAGCTTTTGCGCTGCTGTTGTCAAGAACATTATTAATAACTACACCCTTGTCCGTCTTCGCTGTATACACGCCAAGGAAAGCAGTATTAGGATGATTCATATAATTCTGTGGCCCCCTGAAAAAATTATTTCCGTTGGCGCCACCCATAAATTTGCGTCTACGGCTTACCGTAACATCCCCGTTATAATCAGAAAGTGGCTGGCCGTTTATCGTCACCACGTTGCTATCAATTTCAATTATGGTTTTTCCCGTATCAGAAGGAGTTGTACGGATAATAATCTCTTCATTTTTGTTAACCTGCGGCTGTTTTTGTTGCGAAAAACCGTTGAAAGCTATGGTAGCAAAGCAAACGGTAATAAAAGCCGGTAATAAAATTGTTTTCATTTTTATAAAGTTTTAAATTGATTCCGGTTCTCAAATTAAAACTGTCAAAATAAAAAACAAGACTTACAAGCAATTAATAATTTAATGTTAACATAAAATTAGTTGCAATCAGGTGCAGGAACTATAAGGTTGATTTGACTTTTTCAATCACTTCATCCAGCCGGGAAGTATCTTGTCCGCCAGCAGAAGCCAGCGTTTTTTGTCCTCCGCCGCCGCCTTTTATCAGTGGTGCCACCACTTCTTTAATGATTTTATTGGCATCTGTATTTTTTGAAGAAATAAAAACATCGTCAACAGCTATCACAACATTTGCTTTACCGTCCACATCTGCACCCAATACAACGAGGTAGTTTTCTGATTTTTCTGTAAGCATTGAAACCAGTTTTCTTAGAGAGTCTGCACCCGGAACATCTACCTTTGCGCCCAGAAAATGGACCCCGTTTATAAAAATAAAATTTGGCTTTAATTGTTCGTTTACTGTCTCAAGTATTTGTAATTGCAAATGATCCACCTGTTTGGCGAATGTATCTCTTTCAGCTATTAAATTTTCCAATGCCTTCCGGCTGTCTTTCGGATTTTTTAATTGTTCCTTTACAGCATTTAGTTCTTCAAATTGCTGGTGGATAAAATCTTCAGCCGCCTTACCACTAACGGCTTCAATACGCCTCAAACCAGCTCCAACAGCGGTTTCTGCAGTTATTTTAAAAATGCCCAATTCGCCGGTGTTGCCCACATGCGTTCCTCCGCACAGTTCGATTGAATAATTATTATCCATAGTTACCACTCTAACAAGGTCACCATACTTTTCTCCAAAAAGCGCCATGGCACCGGTTTGCATCGCCTCTTCTTTTGGCATTTGTTTTATTACAACAGGAATATTTGCCCGTATTTTTTCATTGACGATTGCTTCTACCTTTTCAATTTCCTCCTTTGTCATTTTGGTGAAATGCGAAAAATCAAAACGCAGGTAATCTGCGTTTACCAGACTTCCTTTTTGCTGAACATGTGTTCCCAAAACTTTTCGCAGCGCTGCGTGCATCAAATGTGTAGCACTGTGATGCACGGCCGTTTTATTTCTTTTTTCCACATCAACTTTTGCAATCACGTTTGATGAAATATTGGAAGGCAACTTTTCGGTAAAATGTAAAATAAGCTCATTTTCCTTTTTGGTATTAATCACCGGAATTCTTTCATCTGCGAAAATCAATTCTCCTGTATCCCCCACCTGGCCGCCACTTTCAGCATAAAAAGGCGTTGTATTTAAAACCAATTGAAACAATTCTTTGCCTTTGGTCTTCGTTTTTCTATATCTTATGACTTTACTTTCTGCTTCAATATTGTCATAGCCAACAAATCCATTCCCTTCGTCTTCATTTAAAACCACCCAATCTTCTGCGTCTATAACACTTGCTGCGCGCGACCGATTTTTTTGCTGTTGCATTTCTTTTTCAAAACCAGCCTCATCAACGGATAAATTATTTTCGACGGCAATAAGTTTGGTTAGATCTAAAGGAAAACCATAAGTGTCAAAAAGTTCAAATGCCGTTTTGCCATCAATATTATTTTTTGCATCTACAATTACTTCCAATTTTTTTAAACCACTTTCCAGCGTTCTTAAAAAATTAGTTTCTTCTTCATGCACCACCTTCTCTACAAAATCTCTTTGCTTATTCAAGTCAGGAAATACATTCTTAAATTGATTGGCGAGCAATGGAACCAGTTTAAATAATAACGGCTCTTTTACATCAAGGTAAGAGAAATAATATCGCACCGCTCTTCTCAATATTCTTCTTATAACATAGCCTGCTCCCGTGTTTGAAGGCAACTGTCCATCAGCAATGGGGAAAACAATTGCCCGTATATGATCTGCAATTACGCGAAAAGCAATCGCTTCTTTTGAATCTGAATTGTCATATTTCTTTCCTGATATATTTTCAATCTCTGCAATCGTTCCGGTAAAAATATCTGTATCGTAATTGCTTTTTTTATTTTGCAACACACGTACCAATCTTTCGAAACCCATCCCTGTGTCGACGTGCTTTGCGGGCAATAATTCAAGTGAACCGTCTTTTTTCCGGTTGTATTGAATAAAAACCACATTCCATATTTCAATCACCTGTGGATTGTCTTTATTGATCAATTCTTTTCCGGGCACCGATATTTTTTCTTCGTCACTTCTTAAATCAACATGAATTTCCGTAGAAGGGCCACACGGACCTGTATCGCCCATTTCCCAAAAATTATCTTTCTTATTCCCATAAATAATTCTGTCTTCAGCAACCCATGTTTTCCAAAAATTCAGCGATTCATCATCACCCGGCAACCCTTCATTTTCATCGCCCTCAAAAACAGAAACATACAAATCGCTTTCAGAAATTTTATAAATTTTAGTAAGTAGTTCCCATGCAAAACTGATCGCCTCTTCTTTAAAATAAGGTTTCGGTGCCCGGGTTGCATTTCCAAAACTCCAGTTGCCCAGCATTTCAAACATGGTATGATGATACGTATCTACGCCCACTTCTTCAAGGTCGTTATGCTTGCCACTTACCCGTAAACATTTTTGAGTATCTGCTACCCGCGAGTAAGGCGCCGGTATGTTTCCCAGAAAATATTCTTTAAACTGGTTCATGCCGGCATTGGTAAAAAGCAATGTCGGATCATTTTTTATAACAATTGGTGCAGACGGAACAATGTGATGTCCCTTGCTTTTAAAAAAATCAAGAAAATGTTGCCGTACTTCTGCACTGTTCATCATAAAGCTTCTGAATTTTAAAGATCAGTATGTCTTTTTAGAAGTTATCTTTGTTTGGATAAAATTACTTAACGGGGCAAAGGTATTTGCTTTGATGGCATTTACAAACAACACGTTTTAAATCCGGGAAATATTATGGCACTATCACAAATCAATTTCGCATTCGACGATGACGCATCGGCAAAAAATGAAACCAAAGAATCAGTAAAGCAACAAATAAAGCCAAAATCAAAAAGGGGAAGGAAAAGTTTGAAAGATTATGCAGCAGAGCCTGATGCAGTGCATGTTCCCGAGGATGAAATTTTATTTCAAAAGCAATATTATGCCATCGGTGATGTGGCTGCCATGTTTAAAGAAAACACCTCACTGATAAGATATTGGGAAAAAGAGTTCGCAATCTTAAAGCCCAAAAAAAATAAAAAAGGCGATCGTTTTTTCAGGCCAGAAGACATCAAAAACTTAAAAATGATCTACCACTTGTTACGCGAAAGAAAGTACACGATCGAAGGCGCAAAAGAGTTTATAAAGCACAATAAAGCCGCAGGAGAAAAACATGAAATGATAGAATCGCTGGAAAAGGTTAAATTATTTTTGCTTGAATTAAAAAATAACCTCTGACCATTATCGTTATCTAATTGTAAAAAAAACCATATTTCACACTTCTACTGTTTTCAGATACAAGTGTATGTACTAACTTTGGTTAATCTAATTAATAAAAATGACTGACATTGCCATTGCTCCTCAGAAACTAACTGCTAAAGATTTTGCTACCGACCAGGAAGTTCGCTGGTGCCCGGGTTGCGGGGATTACTCCATTTTAGCCCAGGTACAAAGAGTTTTTCCAACCCTGGGTATTCCTAAAGAAAATTTCGTGATCATTTCCGGAATTGGCTGCAGCAGCCGTTTTCCGTATTATATGAACACGTATGGCATGCATAGTATTCACGGCCGTGCCACGGCAATTGCAAGCGGCTTAAAGGCAAGCCGGCCGGAATTAAGTGTTTGGATTGTTACCGGCGATGGTGATTCATTAAGCATTGGCGGAAATCATACGATACATTTATTGCGCCGCAATTTTGATGTAAATATTCTGCTTTTCAACAATGAAATTTATGGATTGACCAAAGGGCAATATTCTCCTACCAGTGAACAGAGAAAAATCACTAAAAGTTCTCCGCTCGGTAGTATAGATCATCCTTTCAATCCGGCAGCTCTGGCTTTAGGTGCTGATGCAACTTTCGTTGCAAGAACTATGGACAGAGATCCTAAACATTTGCAGGAAATGTTATTGCGTTCGGCTCATCATAAAGGGGCGTCTTTCCTGGAGATATACCAAAATTGCAACATTTTTAATGACGGCACTTTTGAAGTGTATACTGATAAGAAAACAAAACCCGAAGAGACTATTTTTTTGGTGCATGGCGAACCGTTAATTTTTGGCACAGAAAAAAATAAAGGAATAAGATTAAACGGTCTGCAACCGGAAGTGGTAGAATTAAATGGAAATATTAGTGTGGACGATTTGTGGATCCATGATGAAAAAGATTTTTATAAAGCACAAATACTCACACGGATTTTTGAAAATCCAAGATCTTCAGAACATCATTTTCCAAGGCCGTTTGGCGTGTTTTACGAAACCGACAGGCCATGTTACGAAGAGGTAATGTCGAAACAAATTGATAATGCCAAAGCAAAATCTGCTCCGGATCTGGATAAGTTGTTACGCGGTAGGGAAGTATGGACAATACAAGATTAAACTAAACGCCTAGTTTTTGTTATACAAGAATACAAAAGGCTTTAATACTTTGTTACCCAAAGTTTCACGTACTAATTTTTTGTTCGAAGAAATTTTGTATTTATTTATGTTGACCACTTCAAAACCAGTGACAAGGTTTTCAATTTTTTCAACATAAAAAAGAAGTTCATGAAGAAGTTCTACTTCATGCTCTATTGATTGGGGGTTGGATTTTTCCTTGAACAATACCAAAAGATCTCTATTGAATTTGTCCATTTCTGATTGGTTTTAATAACCGACCATGCCTGTCTTACTGGGACATCCACATTTGCTTTTGCGTGAGGCACTGCAACTCATAGCAATAACAGATAGGACGACTAATAATATCAGCAAAGCGCGGTTCAGGTTTTTCATTAAAATATTACGATTGTTAATGGTTAATAAACTAGACGGAGCTATCACTTAATAACCCAATCCATTTAATAATTCATAACACCAAATTAAACTATTTTCACCAATAAATATTGCAAAATTTTTGAAAAAAAGTAATAATCTTACATCCGAAGGTCAAAAACCGCGGATTTTAGTGGCTCCTCTTGATTGGGGATTGGGGCACTCAACCCGTTGTATTCCAATTGTTAAAGAGTTGATTTTACAAGGTTGTGAGGTGTATATCGTTGCCGATAAAAGAATTTTTATATTGTTAAAAAAAGAATTTCCAACCACCGTATTTATACGGTATAAAGGCTATGAAATTACATACAGCTATAAAAAACACTTATTTGCTGCGAAACTTATTTTTCAACTACCAAAGATAGTATTGCGAATTTTCCTGGAAAAAAGATGGTTAAAAAAAGCCATAAAAAAATACGGTATAAGCGCGGTTATTTCTGACAACCGATTCGGAATGCACAATAAAAATATTCCTTCCGTTTATCTCACTCATCAACTTTATATCAAAACAGGGAACAGGCTTACAGGGCAAATTGCACAAAAAATCCATTATTATTTTATAAAAAAATATTCCACGTGTTGGGTTCCGGATTTTGAGAAAGAGGGCATTGCAGGTGAACTTTCTCACCCAAAAAGATTACCCGCCAATATAAATTATATAGGGCCTCTTTCAAGGTTTAGCGCTCTTTCAAAGGTGAAAGAATGTTATGATTTACTCATCATTATTTCAGGCCCCGAACCGCAACGCAGTATTTTTGAAAATGAAATTCTTGCACAATTAAAAACGATGGAAGAAAAAATTTTTTTAATTCGCGGACTTCCCGGTGAAGAAAAAAAACCTGGCCCGTTCAATAATGTAACAATCGAAAATCACCTGCCGGCAGATCGATTGAATGAGATATTGGCAAAGTCTAAATTGGTTTTGTGCAGAAGCGGCTATACTTCGGTAATGGACTTGAGTGTCTTAAGGAAAAAAGCAGTTTTGGTTGCAACACCCGGCCAAACGGAGCAAGAATACTTATCCCGGTACCTGCTGCAGAAGAAGTTTTTCTTATCAATGCCACAGAAAGATCTTTCTATAAAGAAAGCGTTAGACACGGCAGCACATTTTGATTTTAAGACGCCACAATTTGATCCGGGAGTTTATAAACAGATTATCGGTGATTGGGTACAAACTACAACAATTAAACTTTTCGATACGAAAGCTTAGAATTAAAATCCGGTTTTTTGTGGGTTTACTGTTCAACTACTCTTCATCTTCGACGACACGCACACTACGGTTAAAGCTTTCTGAAAGAGAGATCAGCGTTTCAGTGCGCTCAATTCCCTTTATTTTTTGCAAGTTGTCATGAAGTACCCGACGAAGCTGGCTGATATCTTTACATACAATTTCGAGGTACATACTGTAATTTCCGGTAGTATAATTGAGACGTATAATTTCAGGTATTTTTTCCAATTCGGTGGCTACCACATCATAAAGAGAACTTTTTTCAAGGAAAATCCCGACAAATGCTGTAATATCGTAGCCTAAAAGGCCCAGATTTACTTTTAATCTCTTACCTTTAACAATACCAAGCTCTTCTAACTTCTTGATGCGAACATGAATGGTGCCGCCGCTTACAAAAAGTTTTTTACCTAATTCGGCATAAGGCATTTCAGCATTTTCGAGCATTTCCTGGATTATCTTCAAATCCAATTTGTCAATATTAAATTTGGCAGCCATAATGTGTTTTTGATTTTAGATGTATCGTACGAAAATATAACATTTTTTGAATATTTTCTATATTTTTTTCATTTTTATTAAAAAACTTTTCTGTTTAAAGTAATACTGTTAGATTTGCATCAGATAAGTTCTTAAAAATTGTGGGGTGATGAAATTTTTGGCAGACATGCCCTCTTGTCTCGAGGGTGAGGATCACAGGATAAACATAGCATAGAGCCGTTCCGACTAAAATCGGAACGACCAGGGTCGACCACTCAACTTTGTGCTACGGCTAACTGCCTCGTGAAGGTTCGAGCCCTTCCCCTACAGCATAAAAAAAGCCTTTGTATTTCTCTATACCAAGGCTTTTTTAGTTTAAGGTTTTGGGCTATTTCGCAAATACTTTCTTCAAAATATCAGTAACTCTATCAGCAGGGTTTTGCCTGATATTAATTTCTTCTGCAGCTACATAATGAAAAATACCATCAAGTGCTTTTTGGGTTACATAGCTGTTGATGTCAGTATCTACCGGCTTTGACGAAAAACGGTTATAAGCCGTAAATAGATCTTTCCAATATTTGGTAGCGTCTACTTTTTTAAGCGATTCTTCAATGATCGGTTTGAAAGCCGTAGTAAGTTCCGGTGTGGTCGTTTTTCTCAAATAAGCAGTTGCCGCAGTATCCGTCCCTCGTAAAATATTTAAAGCATCAGTTACAGTCATTTGTTTTATTGCTGAAAGAAAGATCGGCGCGGCAGATTTTGAGGCGTCCTCGGCAGCGCGATTCATACTTAATACAGCATTGTCAACCAGTTTACCCATTCCAAACATCCTCATTTTATTTTCAATATCCTGCACTTGCTGAGGTAACAATATTTTTACAGCAGCATCTTTAAAAAATCCGTCAACGGTTGATAGCTTACCGGTACTTTTTTGAGCACCAAGAGAAAGCGCTTCTTTTAAACCTGAAACAATTTCGCCTGTAGATAATGAACCCGTAGAGGAAGATGGTGTGCCAAGGATAGAACTAGCTTTTTTAAATAAACCACCCAACTTATGGGAAGAATCTTTTTGTGCAAAAACCGGAATGGAAAATAAAAATGTAAGGGAAAAAATTAAAAGATTTTTCATAGGGATAATGTTTTGTTGCTCAAATGTAGAACGTATTTTGCTGTCCGTTTGATGGGTAAAGTGTTAAATTGTTTAAACGGATTTAAAATGATTTTATTCTACATCTTAAACTTGTACCCCACACCTTTTACTGTCACGATACAATCGTCCCCTAACTTTTGCCTGATCTTCCGGATATGAACGTCTATCGTACGATCGCCTACAATAACCTCTGTTCCCCAAACCTTGTCCAAAATTTCATTTCTTAAAAAAACTTTCGAGGGCTTGGAAGCCAGCAGTGCCAGTAACTCAAATTCCTTCCTGGCAAGTATGATCTGTTCGTTTTTTAAAGTGACGATATACTTCTCGCGGTCAATAGAAAGGTCTCCGATTTGAAGAACACTACCCGTTTCTTTAATAATTCGCCTGAAAAGCGCGTTGACGCGGCTGATTAAAACTTTCGGACTTATCGGTTTGGTAATATAATCATCGCCGCCGGTTTCCAGGCCTTTTATTTCTGTGCTGTCATCATTTAAAGCAGTAAGAAATATTATTATCGTGTTTTCGAATTCCTTATCAGCACGCAAGATTTTGCAAACTTCAAAGCCTGTCTTCCCGGGCATCATTACATCAAGAATGATGAGATCAGGCTTGTGGATTCTAGCTAATTCGACTGCTTCATTGCCGTTGGTTGCTTTGATGACATTATAACCTTCACCTTTGAGGTTGAAGTTGAGAATCTCTAAAATATCCAACTCGTCATCTGCTATTAAAATGCTGAATGGCCTGGCATCCTGGTTCATAATGTGCAAACCTATATTAAATAATCATCTTCCATCGTTTGTTTACAATTTATTAATATAAATGGCTTTGGATAAAATATTGTGTCACTTCATAACAAAAGGTTAATAACTTGCAGAAGCGCGGCATTTTTATTGCATAGTATCTTTAATAACCTGATGCAATGGTTAAATTTGATGATTCGAAGTATTTTTGATTTCAGTAACCTAAAGATAACAATGAGGCTTTTATTCAATTTTATTCTGCTTATTTCATTTCTTCCTGTTTCTGCCGCCGCAAGTGATACGACCAACATTCCTATCAGCCGACGCATTTTTCACGACAGGATAAAAGAAGAGCAAAGGCTTGCTGATAAAGCAGATGGCCGCCTCGACGGTCTGGTAAAAGTAAGCCCCAACCCTGATGTGAACCTCCAGGTAACGGATGCATTAATCCGTAAAATAAATGTTTTAAGGAATGATATTGAGATCAACGATGCTATCCCAACCAACAATGATAAAGTAAGATACCTGCGGTATGTTGAAGATCTTTTAAAAGATTTTATTCTCAGTTGGAAGACCCATAAGATCAATCCCGCATTAGCCCCATTGCTTGTAGAAAATTTCAAAGAGATTGTACAGGCAAACATCAAAGGTGAAAACATGACGCCCCTGATAAAAAAAGTTCCTTACGATGTGGGCGTGATCAATGCTTCTATTTTTGTAGAAAACCCGGGATATAATGAAAGCAAAATTGCTTTGTTCCGCGAATTCTGCAGGCTCAACCCGGATAAAGTTCTTCAAAATCTTGCACCTTATGTAGATCAGCCTTTTGCTGATACCCTGGTGATTGAGGCTTTCAATAACAGCCCAAGCCAGTTGTATACTTATGCGCAATCTACCAATAGCCCGCAGGGAAAACTGATAAGAAAGATTGACGATCCGCGGATAAAAACCGTGGTACAATTAAGTACACAAAACCGGGCGCTATTTTATTTCCCCTTTTTGGACGATCTCATAAGCGGCAAAAAGACGATAGCTGAAATTCAAAAGGTTGCCGGCACCTCTAATGACACCTACGACAGCGTGGGCTATTACCGCATGCTGGTAAAAACCGAAATAGATTATTATGGCAGAATGGTTCACGGAGACACCCCGGTAGCCATGTTGGGTTCAAACGGTTTGCTGGATATGCTTAAAACAAAAGGTTACCAACATTTTATTTACCCGATCAATGTGCTTCATGAAAATCCAAGTCCTGCCGTGCGATTCAGGGCTTTGCAGCCTTTAACCGCCCAGGAACTTTATTACATGATGGTTCTGGGCGAAAACGATATTTACACGTCAAGTTACAAGTACAGTTTTGATAGAATGATCCAAAAAATGGGGCCTGTTCCTCACGGAGATTCTTTGCTGATCTCGCTCAATTTCGATCATTTTAAGAAGTTTATTAAAATGGCTGCCGGCTATAATAAGCTCGATGAATTTTTGAAAACGATGCCTGATAATTCGGAAAAACTGATGCAGGCATTTGTGGCTAAATTAGAAACAACCAAAACGCTTGAAGATGCAGTGGATGTGGCTGATTCGTATGGAAGCATCACCAATCCTGATCTTCAAAAGTCTATGTTGCAAAATGTCGAATGGAATGAGCAACGATGTACTAAAGAAGACAATGAACGGGGCAAAAAGATTTACAGCCTCTTAAAAACGATTTTCCTTTCTGCTGACCCTAAAAATGGAATCGATCTTTCGAAAGAAATTGGTATTCCCCCGATTTACACCGTAAATTACAACTACCTCGCAGATGATTCCGGCAGGATAATAGAACAGGTGTTTTTTTACGGAGATAAAGATGGCAAGGCTTCCTACGCCAGCTTCATGACGTCCTTTCCTCGGAGCGAATGGAGCGTGACACAAAAAAGTGAGTGGACGGAAATAAAATCTATTAAAGGAAAACCGATCTTTATTTACGCAAATCTTCCTTTGGATAATGAAACCGATAAAGATGCCAAAGCACAAGAAGATCTTGTAAATTACCTCCAGTCAAAGGGATTAAGACCAACAATAGTAATACACCGAGGGCACAGCTACCACTTACCTTATACTATCCAACAGTTGCCTGCAACTGCAAAAATTATCATGTTAGGTTCGTGCGGTGGCTATCAAAATCTGAAAACGATTTTAAAATATGCCCCCGAAGCACATATTATTTCAACAAAGGAAACGGGTGCAATGAATGTAAACAAACCGATTATTGATGCTTTGGATAATACGTTGCGTTCAGGTAAAAATATCGACTGGCGCCAAATGTGGGCAGGTTTGCAAGCGCAATTTGACCATGCGCCTCAACAAATGAGAGAAACCTTTGAAGATTACATTCCACCTCAAAAAAATCTAGGTGCTTTATTTATCAAGGCTTACAATAAGGAAGGCGGTTCAGATGATGATGAATAGATGAAAAGAAATAAAAATCTTCAAAATTTCTTCGTTTACTATAAAAAATTCTTTCCAATAAAAAAGCCGGAAACTGATCCGGCTTTTCTTTAATGAGCTATTTTTTTACCTCAGTTTGTGTAAATAATCATTATTGGCAAATTGTTTTTTCACATCGTGCAGATTTCTTAAAATGCTGTTGTCAATCAATTGCCCTTCCATTTCTAAAATAAAACCACCGATAATGGTATCGTCAACGACAGTTTCCAGGTTCACCTTATCGTAGGATGTGGATGCTTTAATTTTTGAAACAAATGAATCGGCCAGTTCTTTACTTACAGGAGTAGCCGTAGTAAGCTTTGCGTTATGAAGTCCAATGATCGTATTGTATTGTTGAATGAACGAAGTAATAACACCCGGCAGATTCGCTTCACGTCCTTTTGCACATATCAATTTTAAAAAACTCTCGGTAATTTTTGACACCTTACCGCCGGTGATCGCATTGATGATTTTGTACTTTTTATCCGCATGGATGATCGGGCTGTCGAGCATTAAAACAAACTCGCGGCTTTGATCCACAACTGATTTCAGAAATAAGACGTCATCGTGCACTCCCTCGAGGGCATCATATTGCTGTGCAATATCAATAAGGCTTTTCGCATACCGTTGTGCTAAACGTGGGTTATTCATATCGCTTTAATTAATTCAACTCAACATCCTGAGCCAGTTCCTTAATATATTTTTCCTGCGCTTCTTTATTATTCAATTCTCTGCGCAACACTTTTTCACTTACTTCAAGTACAAGATTTCCTACCTGGTTCTTCAGGTCAGTAATAGCGGCCATTTTTTGCTGATTGATTACGCTTTGCGCATCCGCCACAATCTTATTGGTTTCTTTACGCGCCTGTTCTTTCGCATCCTGGATGATCTTATCACGCATCTCTTTGGCTTCTCTCATCATCTGCGATCTTTCTTCACGGGCTTTGGCCAATAATGCTTCGTTTTCATTTTGCATCTGGGCCATTTCTTTCTTCATATTTTCTGCAGAAAGAATGGAATCAGAAATATTCTTTTCCCGATCATCCAAAGATTTTAAGATGGGTTTCCATGCAAATTTTGCAAGTATAAAAAACACAATGCCAAAGGCAAGCAGCGTCCATAAGATCAGGCCAATTTTAGGAAGTAGGAGTTCCATACTTTATTATTTATAAATTAAATATAACATTTTCAGATTAAAAAAATACTGCATCCTCCGCCCTGTGCTTTGGATGCAGTAAATAATTCCCGTTTTAAGCGCCGGTTACCGGTTTTAAAACGGCCAACAAACCTGCAATAACTGCGAAAAGGGCAACCCCTTCTACCAATGCAGCCGCAAGGATCATGTTAGCACGAATTTCATTCGCTGCTTCCGGTTGGCGGGCAATTCCTTCAACTGCTCCTTTACCTATCTGGCCAATACCAATTCCTGCTCCAACAGCAGCCAAACCAGCGCCGATAGCTCCACCCATGTGCGAGAATCCAGCTTCAAATAAAAAAGTCATTAGTGACATAATTCTGGGTTTTGTTTATGAATAAAAAAGTTTATAAAAATGCGTGATCATTTGTTGGCACATCATGGTCGCTTCCTTCAAAGCCCTGGCCGATAAATATTGCAGTAAGAGCTGTAAAAATGAATGCTTGTATGAAGGCTACTAATATTTCAATAAAATAATCGAAGACAACAAATATGACAGAAAACGGAGAAAATCCCCAACCGGCAACAGTACTCATTGCTCCAAAAATAAAAATGAGCGAAATAAAGGCCAGTATTACGATATGCCCTGCTACCATGTTAGCAAAAAGACGTATAATCAAAGCCCCGGGTTTTATCACAAAAAGCCCAAAAAGTTCGACAGGTACTAATATTAATTTTACCAAAATCGGAACATCGGGCGGCCATAAAATATGTTTCCAAAAATGCGTGGTAGTACTTGCAAGAATAATTACCAAAGAAATTATTCCCAGTATAAAAGTAAAAGCAATATTGCCTGCAACGTTTGCCGTGCCTGGTATTAATCCAAAAAGCGCATTAATCAAAATAAAGAAGAAAACTGTAAGCAAATAAGGCATATATCTTCGCCATCTTGAACCAAGATTTACTTTGGCCACTTCTTCCCTGATAAATATAATAATGGGTTCCATGAAGCTTTGAGCTCCGGAAGGTGCCGAAATAACGCCTTCACCCTTCTTGTATTTTTGTGCAATTTTTATCATCAGGTAACAAAATAATGCCAATGCCAAAAAGGTTTGAATTACATTTCTTGTCAATGAAAAGTCATACACCTTCACCGCGGGATCTACCGGAACGATGGAGTTTTCATTTTCAAGACGGTAGCCATCATAAACCTGGTCATGTTCGGGACCAAATCTCTTCGATGAGAAAAAAGACCATCCTTTTTGCGGAGAATATAACAGAACGGGAAGATAAATGGCAGCCTCAAAATTATCGGTAGAAAAGAAATGGAATTCATATGCATCCTGCACGTGGTTGAGGATTGCCTTGGTCGGATTAAATTCTTCTTCATGTTTTTCGGCGCCGGTATGCTTTTCCTGCGAAAAAACATTTGATGAAACCGAAAGTAAAAAAAGGCTGAAAACCGCTACCAATAAAGATTTCATGCTTTTAGAACCCATACTTCTTCTGAATTTTGCGCAAAGATAAGGGTTTGCAACATGATACAAAAGATTGATGCACTTATTTTTACCCCCTAAATTATATTTACATTTTCTTATGATCAAAGTTTTAAAGAAGATCATGATCTGCCCGTTAAACAAAATCACCTCGTTGACGCGAATAAATTCTATATTAGTAAAAAACAGAAGATGAAAAACCTGATTTCAACAAGGCTGGCCATCATTGTATTTGCCGTGATCATTGCTTTTTTTGGAGCCAATACAATTTTAAATGCAAACCATATGGCCGCCAACGTTCCCAATTTTTTGCCCGCATCCAAATGGATGGTTTATTTATCAGGAGCCGGGTTTTTACTGGCAGCAATGGCGTTTATTATCGACAGGTATGCAAAAATTGCGGGCTACCTGCTCGCCCTGCAATTGTTGATTATCGTTATTTCAGTTGATGTTCCGGGCATTGTGCATGCGGCAACTACTCCTATAAAAATGTTATTTATTACCAATATGCTCAAAGATGCGGCTTTGGCGATGGCCGCGGTGCTGATTGCTGACATTTCGAGAGAAAGGACGATGTAACTTTGCATAAATAATGAAATCGGCAAAAGAAATATTATCACTTCCTTTTATTGGACTGATCAAAATATACCAGTTGATCATTTCTCCATGGATGGGGCCTTCCTGCCGCTATACGCCCACTTGCTCTCAATATGGAATAGAGGCGTTAAAAAAATACGGTCCTTTAAAAGGTGGCTGGCTTACTTTAAAAAGACTTGCAAGATGCAACCCGTGGGGGGGACATGGACATGATCCGGTCCCTTAATAAAATAAAAATTCCTATAATTTGTTGGTTTACTGAGAAACTTTGGTAGCTTACTATTTAGTAGATTTAAGCCTGTACTTCTTGTTCACTTTTGGATTATTAAAGTATTCGTCAAGCGTCTTTTTATCGGTGGTATCATCTACAATGGTTACATCAATTAGCTGAAGCTGAATTTGCTGCAACTCATCCTTCATCTTGGCAATTTTTTGAACAATATCGGGGTCGTTGTCGCCCACGAGGGTATTATCCGTAAGTAAGTATTGCAGCCTTTTAATATCGTTTCTTACCAGCGAGGCCGCATTTAATTCGTCATTTTTGTTAGGTGCCACAGCTTCTTTTACCGGAACCAATGCCACTCCTACGCTTGGGAGGATTTTTCCGGTGGTTTGCAGACCTTTGTCTTGCATAGAAGAAAAAACGGTTCCCCCCAGCGAGGTACTTGCAGAGGTAAGATCAAAAGTTGTGCGGGTGTGTTTAGTACTCTTTATCTTTTTATCAAGACTGCGGAAAGTACTCTTTAACTGAAGGATATAGTTTTGAATACTACTGTCCAACTTGTTGTATTCCAAAAGGCGGTGAGGATAATTAATAGCCTGGTGCACCGTCACCGTAACTACCGCCGTGTCGCGGTTATAAAATTTATCCACGCCGACAAATTTAAGAACAAGCGATTTTTGTTTGTCCTTGTCATCATCTTTTATAAAATCATAAGGAGCTACCCATGTAAACTGGTCACCACACTGAGAAATGGGTGTAGTAGAACGAATGGGATAATTGCTATAGTAAGTGATCGATTCCAACGGAAAACTTCCCTGCTCACATTGTAGTTTAAAATTTAAAGTATCCCCTTCATCAATCGTAAGATCATTGCTTACGGTGGGTTTTATCCTGGAAGGAATTATGTCGGTGTTATAAAATAAAATAGAAAAAGTAGTATCCATCTGGTCTTTAGGGTCATCAAGATTTTGCACGCCAATTTTCACTTTGTACTGGGTATCGTATTTTAATTTTCCGGAAAGGAAATAAGACTTCTCTGCTTTAAAGTGTAAAACCCCGTTGTCTTTATTTATCCGTAAACCAACAGGTGAGTTTTTTAAATACCAATAATAATTATATGGATTTTTATTGATCTCGAACCGGTAATCCAGCGTCGAATCTACATGCAGCGTAAAATAAGGACTGAAATTTTTAATTCTCAACACCGTATCTACCGGTCTTAAAAAAATGGTGTCTTCAGGAGGCATATGCACGGTATCGTCATTTAGCACAACCGGGGTTTGCGGATGCTGAAATGAACTGTCAGTTACCTGGCTCTTAACCTGGGTTGACAACAGCAAACATATAAAGGGCACAATTACGTTAGAAACGGCTTTTTTAAGCATGTGTGCAAAAGTATAAAACAATTTGAGCCGAACTCTTAACGAAATAAAAAAAATTGTACGACTTTTTATAAGTAAAAAATGAATGTTAGTAACTTGAAAATGGATTTTTAAAAGACGAAGCCAGTAAACAAACAAAAAAAAGATTATTTGAATTTGTCCATGACCATCTCCGGAGACCCGGATATATTTTTCATAATAACCGAAACGCTATAAGCTATATCGCTTTTGTTTTGAAGAAGAAGCGCGGTGGTATTTTTAAGTTTCTCATTTTCTTCATCGCCGGCATCTTCGGATTTTGAATGGGTCATATGAATCACGATATCTTTTAGCTCATTGTCTGCGTTTTTGGATGACTGAACCATAATTAAAACCGTGATGGCCTCCAAATCCTTTTCGTTTCCGTCTTTTAAAAGAGGGTTTTTATGCAACTCCCTAATGAGGCTGTCGACATCCACCTTTCTGCCCGTTAATTTATTGGCATTTTTTTCGATTAGACTTTTAACCTGGGGCTTTATGCTCAGCATCGCATTTTCATAAAATGTTTTTGCTTCAGGAGGTAACACTGAATTTACCTGGGCAAAAGCGTAGTGGGCTGTTAACAAAAAGAAGAGCAGAGGTAAAATGTTTTTCATAAGTAAAATTTTCATCAAAAAAATTTACTAACAAGATGTAGCTCCGAATAAAACGCTTAAAACCGGAAATTATTGAAGAGATTTGAATGATAATTACACACAAACGCTTAAAACCCAATTTGAAGATGTCATAAAAAAATCTTTTGTATTAAGGTTTCTATATAACCATAACCCGCAGATTTGAAACTCGTGAATATTATTTTCGCTCATTTATAAATATTAAAAAACATGAATCCTAATCCTAAATTAAAAGGACAAACTGCTTTGGTAACCGGCGCTAACAGTGGCATTGGTGAAGCTGTTGCGATTGCCCTGGCAAACGATGGAGCTAACGTAGTTGTGAATTATATTACTCACCCCGAAGCTGCAGACGCCGTAGTGAAACGCATCGGGGATAACGGCGGTAACGCGATAGCTGTAAAAGCTGATGTAAGTAAGGAAGAAGACGTCATTTCTATGTTTCAAAAAATGTTTGACAAATATGGAACCATCGACATTTTGGTAAACAATGCGGGCATTCAAAAGGATTCACCATTTGAAAGTATGACTTTGGAAGATTGGCGATGGGTTATTAACGTAAATCTTACAGGCCAGTTTTTGTGCTCCCGGGAAGCGGTAAAGGAATTTTTAAAACGGGGGGTTATTGCAGAAAGAAGCGCTGCGGCCGGTAAAATTATTTGTATGAGTAGTGTACACCAGGTAATTCCATGGGCGGGGCACGTGAACTATGCCGCAAGTAAAGGAGGCATTGAAATGATGATGAAAAGTATGGCGCAAGAGTTGGCCCCCAAAAAAATACGGGTGAATGCCATAGGGCCGGGCGCGATAAAAACACCGATAAATGTAAATGCCTGGAGTACGCCGGAAGCGGCTGAAAAGCTGTTAACCCTTATACCCTATAAACGCATCGGCGTGCCGGAAGATATTGGTAAAGTAGCCGTTTGGCTTGCCAGCGATGAATCTGATTACCTTGTGGGGACAACTGTTTTTGCGGATGGAGGAATGCTTTTATATCCGGGTTTTACAACCAACGGGTAGATTGAAATACCAAAGAGAAAATGGAAAACAACGAACTAAAAAGATTACAGGCAAATGCAACAAAAGAAGTTCCGATAGAAAAATGGGGGCCTTACCTTACTGAACGGCAATGGGGCACAGTGCGTGAGGATTACAGCCCCGACGGCGATGCATGGGCCTATTTCCCTCACGATCATGCCAGGAGCAGGGTTTACCGGTGGGGAGAGGATGGCCTGGGCGGCATATCAGACGACAAACAACAACTTTGTTTTTCAATTGCGCTATGGAATGGTAAAGACCCAATCCTTAAGGAAAGGTTATTTGGATTGTCCAATAAGCAGGGCAACCACGGCGAAGATGTAAAAGAGCTTTACTATTATCTTGATAATATTCCCACCCATTACTATATGAAATATTTGTATAAGTATCCGCAGCAAACTTTCCCCTATGAAAATTTGGTGGAAGAAAATGCTAGGCGCGATAAATTACAAGGCGAATATGAAATTCTGGATACGGGTGTTTTTAATGATGATAAATATTTTGACGTTTACATTGAATACGCAAAGCAAAACAGCGAAGACATCTTTATTAAAATTGAAATCATTAACCGGGGCCCTGAAGCCGCGCCGGTTACCCTCTTACCTACGCTATGGTTTTATAATAACTGGCAATATGCAGGTGAAGCAAATAAACCATTTATCACGTATGTTTCCGATCATTGCGTAAAAGCGCACCATCAATTTCTGAAAGAATATTACCTGTATTTTGAGCAAACAAACGATGTTATTTTTACTGAAAACGAAACGAATTTTCAACGACTTTTTAATAAGCCCAACACCACGGAATTTGTAAAAGATGCCTTTCATGATGCGATCATCCGGGGCATCAATTTTAAGGAATTAAAAGATAAAAAAACCGGTACCAAATGCGCACCGGTTTATCATTTTGAAATCGAATCAAAACAATCGCGAACCGTATTTCTTCGGCTTTGCAATAAACAGGTCGACAATTTTTTTCCTAAAGATTTTGAGACTATTTTCATTAAAAGAAAAAACGAAGCAGATATTTTTTATGAAACAATCCATCCGGCTTCCTGTACTGAAGATCAGAAAAATATCCAGCGACAGGCATTTGCCGGATTGCTGTGGAACAAGCAATATTATCATTACGACCTTGACCGGTGGCTAAACACCAGTGATGGAATAACACCTGATACGCCGGAACGCAAAAATGGACGTAACCATACCTGGAAGTATTTAAAGAACCAGGACATATTATCAATGCCTGATAATTGGGAGTATCCCTGGTATGCGGCCTGGGATATGGCTTTTCATTGCATTTCTTTTGCAGTGATTGACCCGCTCTTCGCAAAACACCAGCTTACCCTGCTGATGCGCGAGTGGTATATGAGCCCACAGGGACAATTGCCGGCGTATGAATGGAATTTTAGTGATGTAAATCCGCCGGTGCATGCTTTTGCCGCGTTGCAGATATATAAGACAGAACAAAGGTTACACGGCAAAACCGACGTTGATTTTCTTAAAAGCGTTTTTCAAAAACTAATCATCAATTTCACCTGGTGGATCAACAGGAAAGATGCAAATGGTAACAGCATTTTCGAAGGTGGTTTTTTGGGCCTGGATAATATCGGGCTTTTTAACCGAAGCATGGTTTTGCCAGGAAATGCCATCCTGGAACAGGCTGATGGAACAAGCTGGATGGGCAAGTTTGCTTTGGATATGATGAATATAGCTCTTGAGATTTCCCTGCATGACCCTTCCTTTGAAGACACCGCTACGAAGTTTTATGAACATTTTGTAATTATAGCAGAAGCCTTAAATGAGCTGGGCTTGTGGAATGAAGAAGATAAGTTTTACTATGATGTGCTTTCCATAAACAATTCCGAAGGTTTCCCACTGAGAATACGATCCGTGGTGGGCCTTATCCCTCTCTTTGCTGTTACCGTCATTGAAAAAGAAGTGTTTGACCAGCTACCCGATTTTACAAAAAGAATGCAATGGTTTCAACGATACAGGCAAATCAATCATTTGTATTTGCCAAGCGAAGCAAAAAAGGATTTTGAATGCACCTTACTTTCGCTGGTGAACAAAGAAAGACTGGAATATTTGTGCAACACATTATTGGATGAATCTGAATTTTTATCCGACGGAGGAATAAGAGCGCTTTCAAAATTTTATGAAAAAAATCCTTATACCTTAAATTATGGTGGCAACAGCTATTCGATTCAATACGATCCGGGGGACTCCACCTCCAATATGTTTGGTGGCAATTCCAATTGGCGTGGGCCGGTTTGGATGCCGGTAAACTATCTTTTTATAAATGCTTTTAAAACGTTTGGATATTTTTTTGGCGACGACCTGAAAGTGGAATTTCCAAAAAATTCCGGAAAGAAGTTATCCTTATCAGAAGTAGGGAAAGAAATTACAGCAAGGTTACTGTACATTTTTGAAAAAAATGCTGAAAACGAAAGGCCTTGTAATGGAGACTACAAATGGTTTTACAAAAAAGATGAAAATAAAGATCTTGTTTTATTTAATGAATACTTTCACGGTAATACACTTTGCGGGCTGGGAGCTAGCCATCAAACCGGCTGGACTGCATTGATTGCCAATTTGATTCTCGATCTGAAGGAGGAAGATGACTGACCCCGATTACATTTTCAATGTGAGCAAAGCCACTGATTCGATATGATGCGTATGCGGGAACATATCTACCGGCTGTATTTTTTCAATGTTATACTTTTCGCTTAACAATTGCAGATCGCGTGACTGGGTTGCCACATTGCAACTCACATATAGGATTTTTTTTGAGGCGATCTGCAATAATTTGTTTACTAATTTCTGGTGCAGGCCTGCCCGTGGCGGATCAACAATTACGATATCGGCGTTGCCATTTGCATTAAAAAAATCATCATTGCATACTTCAATAACGTCTCCCGAAAAAAACAATGCGGATTCAAGATTATTTAAGTTCGCATTTTCACGGGCATCTTTAATAGCATCGTCAATCACATCCACACCAATTATTTTCTTCGCCCCGTTACTTAAAAAAATGCCAATGCTGCCGGTACCGCAGTACAAGTCGTAAACGATTTCTTTACCCGTTAATTCAGCAAAATCTTTTACCACGGTGTACAGAACTTCCGCCTGCCTGGTGTTGGTTTGAAAAAAAGATTTTGGAGAAATCTTAAAATTGAATTTTCCAAGATGCTCGATAACATACCCCTTTCCATGAAAAACTTTAGGCTCCAAATCATTAATACTATCGTTCCATTTTTGATTGATGGTATACACCAGCGTAGTGATAGCCGGAACTTTTTCCAGCAGGTACCGGGCTATTTTTTCTATCTCTTTTTTATCGTCATTTCCAAAAACAAGATTCACCATAAGCTCGCCGGTAGTGCAATGCCTGATAACGATATTTCTTAAAAAACCTTTATGCTCTTTAATGTCGTAATAACTATATTCATTTCTTTCAGCAAATTCGCGAAGTGTGTTTCTGATAGCGTTGTTAATGTCATCCATTAGCCAACACTCCCTGATATCAATGATCTTATCATATAATTTTGGAACATGGTAGCCAACTGCGCCCCCGGGCCACTCATTTTCGCCAAGATTTTTTAATTCATCAGCAGTAAGAAATTTTTTATTACTGAAGGTGAATTCAAGCTTGTTTCTGTAACCTGTTGTTTTTTCAGATCCGATAATAGGCAACACCATCACGTTATCTAATTTCCCTATTCTTTTTACCACATCTTTTACCTCCTGCTCTTTATATTGCAATTGCTTTTCATAAGGAAGCATTTGCCATTTGCAGCCACCGCAAATTCCGAAATGAATGCAAAAAGGCGAAACACGTTCGTTGCTGTAAGTGTTGATTTTAGTGGCTTTCCCTGCCGCCCAGTCCTTTTTGTTTTTGGTCAGCAATACGTCAGCGATATCGCCGGGTACGGCCCCTTCCACAAAAATCACTTTCCCTTCAATTTTAGCCAACGCTTTTCCTTCTGCAGCGTATCCCGTTATGGGAATATTTTCTAAAACAATTTTTTTTCTTTTCACGGCGCAAAAATAAAGGATGTTGTTCCAAGGCCGTTTATAAATTATTGAAAAAACTTACCAGAATAATATGACGTCAATTTCGTTTTACACAAGGTTTGAAAAATCGAAGATGTTGATGCTAATTAAAATGTTAACTATTTGCTTCAACCTTTTTTTACAGATCAAATTGAATATTTTTGTTTTTCATTCATTTAAAACCATGAAACTATTTTTTGCTCTCTTTCTGTTTGTGTTTGGTTTCACTACTGCAAATGCCCAGGGATATAAAGTTACGCTGGAAGCTCATCAATATAAAAATGGGCTCGCGTACCTCACATATTATTATGGAAAGAATATGAATGTGCAGGATTCTGCTATAGTCAACCAAAATGGCGTTGCTGTGTTCCAGGGAAAAGATAAAGTATTACCCGGCGTTTATTCTATTGTTTTACCCGGCAAAACGAAAGTGTTTGATTTCCTGATAGCAAACAAACAAATAATCAATATTTCTATTCCTGACACTACAGATATTATTAATACAGCGGTGGTTACCGGTGCTGAGGAAAACGGGCTTTTTCAGCAATATCAAAAATATGCTGCTGCAAAAGGGAAATTGCTGCAAAATGAATTAATGGCTTACAAAGCCTCCACAACAAAAGCGGACAGTTCCGCACACGAAAAAAAATACCAGGAAATAAATGATGAATTAAATATTTACAGGGACAACATTATAAAAGGTCATCCCAAATCTATGTTGGCCACCTTGCTTATCAGCATGAAGCCCGTTCCTGTGTTGTACACCAATCCTGCCACACATGAAGATTCTGTAGCCAACTTTCAATATTATAAAAAGCATTATTGGGATGGAATTACGTTTATGGATGACCGTATTATCCGTACGCCATTCTTTTTACCCAAGCTGGAGCAATATTACAGGAATGTAGTTCCGCCGGTGCCGGATTCGATAATAAAAGAATCTGATTATATGTTGCTGCTTGCACGCTCTGCACCTGAAATGTATAAGTTTTTATTAAACTGGCTCACAGATGAATACATTTATCCAAAATACATGGGACAGGATGCTGTATTTGTCCACCTGTTTGAAAAATATCATTCTAAAGGGGTATCAAGCTGGCTTAATGAAAAACAATTAAAAACTATTTCTGACAGGGCATATATGCTGATGGCAAATTTAATCGGCGAACAGGCAGCCAATCTTGAAATGGTTGATTCATCGGGCAAAAACCAGCCGTTGTATAATATCAAATCAGACTATGTCGTTATTTGTTTCTGGGATCCCACGTGCGGCCATTGCCAGAAACAGGTTCCAAGGCTCGATTCAATTTATAATGCTAAATGGAAAGATGAAGGCGTAAAAATGTATGGCGTGCTTACCGAGACAAAAGATTTTGATCTGTGGAAGAAATTTATAAGAGACAAAAATATGGGTAACTGGATCAATGTTTATGAAACAGAAGCGCAAAGGAAAATTTTACAGGACTCAAAACAAGCTTCCTATAAACAATTGTATGATGTAACACAGACGCCTACTTTGTATTTATTGGATAAGGATAAAAAAATTATAGCAAAAAAATTAACCATGGAGCAAATGGACGACGTGCTCGATGCTAAAATAAAAAGCCAGTCTCCGAAAACGGCAACCCGGTAGTAAATCAACTTTTAAGTAAAATTTTTATTTTGGCAAAATGAACACCTTCCTCTTCGCCTATGAGATTGTTTTAAAAAAAATATAATGAAAAAGCTGCTTCTCAGTTTTGTATTTATTTCATCGTTATTTTATTCGTACAGCCAAACGCTTTTTACTTATGGCACTCATAAAGTAAATGCATCTGAGTTTTTAACAGCCTATAATAAAAATAAAACAACTGCTGCCAACGATTCACAGGCGCTGCGCGATTATCTTAATCTCTACATAAATTTTAAGTTGAAAGTGCAGGCTGCCAAAGACATCCACCTTGATACTTTACCTTCCATGCGTGCGGATCTTCAAAACTTCAGGACACAAATACAGGACAATTATCTTAAAGATCAAAAGGAAGTAAACAGGCTGGTAGATGAAGCATTTTCACGAAGCCAGAAGGATATTCATACGATATATTATTTTGTAAAATCGGGTGATACTGCTGAATCTCCGGATAGTAAAAAACTGATCAACGAAATATCAGCAAAGCTAAACACGGGGCAGAATGATTCAGCTATTCTTTCAAAAATAAATGCAACTGGTGCGGGCATGGTTCAAAGAGAAGATGTTGGATATATCACTGTGTTTACCCTGCCCTACAAATTTGAAAATATTATTTATGGGTTAAAACCGGGCAGCGCAAGCGCTCCTTTTCATACACAAAAAGGTTGGTATGTTTTTAAAAATGCTGGTGAAAGGCCCGCTGTGGGCAAGATAACGCTTGCACAAATTTTATTTGCCTTTCCACATGGAAATGAACCACAAAGGCAAGACGCCCAAAAACTGGCCGATTCTGTTTACACTGCTTTAATGAATGGTGCTGATTTTGGAACACTCGCAAAAAAATACAGTGACGACCGAACGACTTTTATGGATGGAGGAAAGATGCCTGAATTTGGCACAGCAAAATATGACTCCGTTTTTGAAAACCATGCCTTTTCTTTTAAAAAAGATGGAGAGATATCAAAGCCTTTTGAAACAAAATTTGGATTTCATATCATCAAACGAATTGCTGCTGAACCGGTGTCCGCTACCAAAGATGATGAACGCTTTATGTATAATTTAAAGCAGCAGGTTTTAAACGATAGCCGTATCGAAACCGCAAAAGAAAAATTTCTGAAAGAGATTTTTCCTGTCATTAAATTAACAAGAAAAAATATTGATAATGAAGACCTGTGGCGTGTTACAGATAGTGCGCTGTTGAAAAATAAATCAATTGCATCAGGGAATGTGAATGAAAATACTGTTTTAATTTCTTTCAATAATGGTGAAAATGTAAAAGTGCGAGATTGGATCGTGTATTTAAAAAACAGCAGTAAAAAAATAGACGGAGATCATCAAACTTATGAGGATATTTTTCCTGAATTTATAGATCAATCCGCCATTTCAAATTATGCAGCCCGGCTCGAAAATTATAACCCTGAATTCGAGGCACAGTTGACCGAATTTGAAGAAGGCAATATGCTTTTTGAAATCATGCAAAGAAAAGTTTGGGGAAAAGCATCTGCTGACACAGCAGGCTTGAAGCAATTTTATCAATCGCACAAGCAAAGGTATATGTGGAGCTCAAGTGCGGAAGCAATAATTTTTTCATGTTCAAATGCTGATGTTGCTAAAAATGCCATTGCCGGCCTGAAAAAGGGGAAAAGCTGGCAAGAAATCGTAAATGAAAATCCTTCTGTAATTCAAGCTGACTCAGGGAGATTTGAATTAGGGCAAATTCCTGTTGTGGACAGAACCGCATTTTCACCAGGCCTGGTTACACTTCCAGTAATCAATAAAACAGATGGAACTGCTGTATTTGCGCAGATAGTTAAAGTTTATCCGCGTGATCAGCAACGAACTTTTGAAGATGCCCGTGGGCTTGTGATTAATGATTATCAAAACTATCTTGAACAAAAGTGGATTGACCGGTTAAAGAAAAAATACCCGGTAAAAGTGAATCAAAAAGTGTTTCAATCTCTCACGGCAATGCACTGACCATTTGCGCCGTGATCTTTCCTCATTTTGCTTTTAGCAAATATTTACCAAATTCCTTATTTTCTTTGCAATCCGTTGGCAGACTTTTTGAAAAAGTTTGCGGAAGGAATCTTAACTCATTAAAAACTAAAAACTACGTCATGAAAAAATTATTAACTATTGCTTTATGCATTGGAATATTTACGACCGCCAAATCTCAGTTCTATCTGCAGGGTGGCGTTAATCTCGCGAATATCTCGACGTCCAACTCAGGCGCTACACAGAAAAATAATATGCTAACCTCGTTTAATGCCGGTATTATGGCCCGGTCAAATTCAACAGAACCAATCGCACTTGAGGCGGGCTTAATGTTGGAAGGCAGAGGCGCCAAGGCAGACACTTATTTAACCTCTTCTACCGATGACAACTATGTAAAAACAAAATTCAATCCTTTATATCTTGAATTGCCCGTGAATTTTGTAGTTCGGCTACCACTTCAACACAAAACAAATATATTTTTTAATGCCGGCCCGTATATAGCAATGGGTATTGCGGGGAAATCAAAAGTAGAAACCAAATTTTTGGGAAGCGTATCAAACTCGAGCAACGACATACAGTTTAATAATGATAACCCATCAACAACCCAACAGGAAGATGCCAGTTATGACAAATTGAAAAAGTTTGACTACGGCGTGAATGTAGGTGGTGGCTTTGATTTGGGAAGTGTGATCTTAAAAGCCAATTATTCTTTGGGAATGGCGAAGATCAACTCAACTCAAACTAATAATAGCGCCAACGATAAAAATAAGTATCGGACCATTAGTATTTCTGTCGGTATTCCTCTTCACAGAAAATAACCAGGGACAACCCTATTTAAAAAAGACTGGTATGGAAATGCCGGTCTTTTTTATTGGCCTTTCTAAACAATTTCTTTAGCCACATTCACCACCACGTGTGGCTTACCTAATGTATAATAGTGCAAAACCGGAACTCCGGCTTTTTGTAATTCTTTAGATTGTTGCAATAGCCATTCCGTTCCTACAATCTCTACCTCCGCATCCGTTTTGCACTTAATGATCGCATCACTTAATTCAGTAGGAATATCCACATGAAATGTTCTTGGCAAAACGGTGAGCTGCTTCTTGGAGGTGATCGGTTTTAAACCCGGAATGATGGGAATCCCGATTCCCATTTCCCTGCAATTTTTTACAAAATCAAAATATTTCCTGTTATCAAAAAACATTTGCGTGGTAATATATTCTGCGCCGGCATCCACTTTCATTTTTAAATAACTCAGGTCACTTTGGAGGTTCGGTGCTTCAAAATGTTTTTCAGGATAGCCCGCAACACCGATACAAAAATTGGTTTTATTTCCATCCCTGATATCATCTTCCAGGTAGATACCGTGATTTAGATTTACGGTTTGCTTTATCAGGTCAATGGCATAAGCATGCCCGTTTTCTTCCGGTTCAAAAACAGTTTCATTTTTGGGCGCGTCTCCCCGAAGCAGCAACACGTTGTCGATACCAAGAAAAGCAAGATCGATCAAAGCATTTTCAGTTTCCTGCAAATTAAACCCTCCGCAGATCAAATGCGGAACAGCATCCACTTTATAGTGGTTCATAATAGCGGCGCAAATACCCACTGTACCGGGGCGCTTCCGAATCTCTACTTTTTCAAAAGTACCATCGGCTTTTCTCTTAAAAACCTGCTCGCTGCGGTGATAAGTCACATTGATAAATGCCGGGTTAAACTCCATTAAAGGATCTAGATGATTATAAATTGATTCAATCGTTTTTCCTTTAAGAGGTGGAAGGATCTCAAAAGAAATAGATGTCCCCTTTGATTCTTTTATATGGTCTGTAACTTTCATTTTGTAAAAATAGATGCAAACATAAGTGCTAATAAGAAAAGTGCAAAGAAAAGGCGATTCACGATTATATTTTACATCACTGTATAAAAAAAGCAAGTACACCGGTGGCAACCAACGTTACACCTGTGATAATGCCGGCATTGTGCTCCAGCGTGTGCCAGTTAAGTTTTAAGATCCCCATATAGGCAAACCGTACCAATAGCACCATACCACCGGTTGTAATGATCAGGTACAAAGTTGCTATAAACCATATCAGCCACGGAGCCTGTGTTCCCGCCAATAAAAAATAAGCCTCAATTTCCATGCAGGGAGATAGGAACATCGCCAGTACCAATGCGATTATGATCGTTTTTTTCGATTTCTTCTTTTTTATATTATCACTTATGTGAAAATGTTTATGATTATGATGCCGGTAAATAAACAAAACGCCCAAACCAATAAGGATCACCGGGGCAATATAATGCGTAAAATTTTCGAGCCTGGCTTCCATTTCAGCGCCGATAAACCCAAGAGCGAAGCCAATTACCACGGTACTTAAGCCATGAGCAATTGCTGAGATAAAAGTAACCTGGGTTACCTCTGATACAGACCACTTTTCTTTTCTGCCGATGGCGATCACCGGCAACCAATGGTTGGGAATTGTAGCATGTAAAAGGCTTAAAATAACACTGCCGATGATTATGCTTAGCATCTTTGAATTTGTAAATCTGAAAATAAACGGAGCTGCAAGATACTTTCATACCATCTTTTACGCGAAATTATTTCCGGATATTTCGCTTTTAAGATCTTTTTGCAGAGACTTTACTGATTTTACAAAAAATAAAAATCCGGTTATTTTGTTTGTTTACTGCGTTCATTCAAAGAGCTAATTTTTGGATCATCGGTTTTTTCTTGTAATAAAAATTAAATTTGCCAAAATAAAACCTGCATACAAAGTATCAATTGCAGAAAATAAACGTAAACAGAAAAAACAATTTTTAGAAAATGAGTTACATCGCAAGCATCCATGCACGCCAGATTTTAGACAGCCGTGGCAACCCTACCGTTGAGGTAGACGTACTTACAGAAAATGAATATCTCGGAAGAGCCGCGGTACCGTCAGGAGCCAGCACCGGCATTCACGAAGCGGTAGAATTGCGGGATAATGATAAAAAAATCTATGGTGGCAAAGGTGTTTTAAACGCAGTAAATAATGTAAACACACTAATCGCTGATGAACTGATAGGATGGGATGTAGCAGACCAGACGGGCATTGACGCTAAAATGATTGCCATTGACGGCACCGGGAACAAAAGTACTCTTGGCGCAAACGCTATATTGGCGGTAAGCCTCGCTGTTGCCAAAGCCGCAGCTCTTGAGGCCAACCTGCCACTTTACCGGTATATCGGAGGTACAAACGCGAAAATTCTTCCGATACCGATGATGAATATATTAAATGGCGGCGCTCATGCGGATAATAAAATAGACTTCCAGGAATTTATGGTAATGCCGGTAGGAGCGTCTTCTTTTAGTGAAGCACTTCGTTGGGGTGTTGAAATCTTTCATTCATTAAAAGGCGTTTTAAAAAAGAACGGTTACAGTACCAATGTAGGGGATGAAGGTGGATTTGCCCCGAATATTCAAAGCAATGAAGAAGCTATTGAAACCGTAATGAAAGCTATTGAGAGTGCCGGGTTTAAAGCGGGTACCGATGTTTCAATAGCTATGGATCCGGCAGTGAGCGAGATGTATAACGCGGATAAAAAAGTATATCATTTCCATAAGTCGGATGGTAAAGAATTAAGCCCCGAAAAAATGGTGGATTATTGGGAAAACTGGACAAAGCAATATCCAATCGTTTCAATAGAAGATGGTATGGCAGAAGATGATTGGGCCGGATGGAAAATGATGACGGAAAGATTAGGAAATAAAATACAGTTAGTTGGCGACGATCTTTTTGTAACCAACGTAAAAAGGCTGCAGAAAGGAATTGATGAACACATAGCCAACGGCTTGCTGGTAAAAGTAAACCAGATCGGTTCACTTACAGAAACCATAAACGCCGTTTCTCTTGCACAAAACAATGGTTATAATACCATTATGAGCCATCGCAGCGGTGAAACGGAAGATACCACGATTGCAGATCTTGCTGTGGCATTGAATTGCGGGCAGATAAAAACGGGCTCTGCAAGCCGTACGGATCGTATTGCAAAATACAACCAGTTGCTTCGTATTGAAGAAATGTTGGGCGAAAGCGCTGTTTTTCCAACAGGAAAAATTAAATTTGGTAGATAATCGGCTTTTTAAAAAGTCATCTCTCAAATATTTTTTCGATAATTAATTGATTTTCAATAATGAAAAAGCTACGTTACTTATTTACCAATAAATATTTAGTAACAGGCATGGCTTTTGCAGTATGGATGATGTTCTTTGACAAAAACGACTTTCCTTTGCAAATCAGAAGACTGAGAGATTTGAATAAGATGGAGCAAAATCAGAAAAATATGACTCTTCTTATATCCAATACTCAAAAAGAACTGGAGTTGCTAAAAACGAATCCCGGGACGCTTGAAAAGTATGCCCGGGAAAAGTATATGATGAAAAAGGATAACGAAGACTTGTACATTGTTACATTTGATTCGTCATCAATAAGATAATAACGAAGTTTACAATATTTTTGGAAGGAATGCGTTTTAGATGCGGATAGGATATTATTTTTTATTAAAGCCACACATTTTTATGATTAACATTACACCGGAAGACCTGGTTAGATACCTGTATAATGAAACTTCCGAGCGAAAGACAGCTGCAATTAAGGCTGCACTACAAGCCGATTGGAACTTAAGGGAGAGCTATGAGAAGTTAGTAAATTCTCACAAAAGTCTTAGCAGCATTAAGCATTCGCCGCGGTCTGAAAGCGTTAATAATATACTTGCGTATGCTTCCAAAAAACATGCACAGGTTACTTCACACTAAATTTTTTAAAAATTCGACTTATTTTTATCCCGCTCAAAAAGCGGGATTTTTTTATGACCAAAAAAGAAAGATACAGGTTTGTCATTAATTATTTTGTTCAAAATAACCCAGATGCCAAAACCGAATTGATGTATGACAACCCTTACCAACTGCTGGTAGCCGTGATACTGTCTGCTCAATGCACTGATAAAAGAGTGAATCAAACCACGCCTGTAGTTTTTGAATGCTACCCGGACATAGAATCATTAAGCCAGGCCACACCGGAAGCGCTGTTTCCTTTAATCAAGAGCATTTCTTACCCAAATAATAAAACCAATCACCTGATAGGAATGGCCCAAAAAGTGATGAATGATTTTGGTGGAAAAATTCCAATGACGGTAAACGAATTATTGCAACTTCCCGGCGTAGGAAGGAAAACCGCCAATGTAATCACTTCCGTAATAGATAACCAACCGAACATGGCTGTGGATACCCATGTATTCAGGGTAGCCAACCGCATAGGTCTCGTTAAAGCAAAAACACCCCTTGAAACCGAAAAACAGCTAGTCAAAAATCTGCCGAAAGATTTGATTTATGTAGCACATCATTGGCTGATATTACACGGGCGATACGTTTGCATCGCCAGGAAACCCAAATGTAAAATTTGCGGATTAAAAGCTGCCTGCAATTATTACCAAAAAGTAGTGGAACCGGCTTTGAAAAAACAGTAAACGAACTTTAAAGTATTTTTTTTACTTCAGCTATTATTTCGGATTTCGTAAAAGGAATCCCCTTTATTTTGTTCAAGCCTTTTGCATCTACGAGGTATTTATCCCGAATGATTTTTATAAGCTGTCCGTTATTTAATTCCGGAATTAAAACCTTGTCGAATTTTTTTATTATCGCACCAAGATTTTTCGGGAACGGCCGGATATAACGTAAGTGCGCATGTGAAACTTTATGTCCATCCTTCAACAGATCAATGACGGCGCTTTTAATCGCACCATAGGTGCCGCCCCAGCCAAGAACCAATACACTTCCCTGTTCAGGACCGTTGTCAATTTGTTGCTCCGGAATAAATTCAGCAATCTTTTCAACTTTTTCCTCGCGAATCTTCACCATTAATTCATGGTTTTCCGGCTCATAACTTACATTTCCGGTCACATCCTGCTTTTCAAGGCCGCCAACCCGATGTTCCAATCCGGCAGTTCCCGGGATAGCCCACGGGCGAACGAGTTTTTTATCTCTCAAATATGGCTGAAACGCCTCTTCATCTTCTGAGCGTTCTTTTTTAAAACTTACTTCAATAGGCGCCAGATCTTTACTTTCAGGAAATTTCCATGGCTCTGAGCCATTAGCAATATATCCATCGCTTAGGAAAACAACCGGCGTCATATGCCTTACGGCAATTCGCACCGCTTCGTAAACCGCATAGAAGCAATCGCTGGGCGTGGATGCAGAAACCACGGGAATAGGACTTTCACCGTTTCTTCCATAAAAAACCTGTAGCAGGTCACTTTGCTCTGTTTTGGTGGGTAATCCTGTTGAAGGTCCTCCACGTTGAATGTCGCAGATTATCAACGGGATTTCCAACATCATTGCCAAACCCATCGCTTCAGATTTTAAGGCAATACCAGGCCCGCTCGTAGTGGTAACACCTAAGCTTCCTCCATAGGCTGCACCAATAGCCGCACTGATAGCGGCAATTTCATCTTCGGCCTGGAACGTTTTAATGCCGAAATTTTTATGACGGCTTAGCTCGTGTAAAATATCGCTTGCAGGTGTTATAGGATATGAGCCTAAAAACAATTGCAACCCGCTTTTTTGAGCAGCAGCAATTAAACCGTAAGCCAAAGCCTGGTTGCCATGAATACTGCGATAATGGCCGGGAGGCATCACGGCTTTTTTTACAGAATACCGGGCTGTAAAGGTTTCTGTGGTATCGCCAAAATTATATCCTGCCTGCAAAACCTTGATATTACTTTCGAGTATATCCGGCTTTTTGGCAAATTTTTCTTTTAAGAAATTGATTGTGTTTTCAGGGTTACGGTTATACATCCAATATAAAAAGCCCAACACAAACATGTTTTTTGCGCGGTCTTTTTCCTTGGTGCCCATGGTGAAATCTTTCAGCGTTTCGCGGGTAAGTTTGGTAACCTCCATGGTGATAACCTGGTATCCCTCGAGACTTCCGTCTTCGAGGGGATTAATTCCGTCCGGATAATTGGCTAACCTAAGGTTTTTTGCGTCAAACCCTTCAAGGTTAGCGATAATTATCCCGCTTTTTTTGAGAGAAGACAAATTACTTTTTAAGGCAGCGGCATTCATTGCCACCAGGACGTCACAGCTGTCGCCGGCAGTAAAAATCCTATCGCTCGAAAAGCGAAGCTGAAAACCACTAACCCCGGGAAGTGTACCCTGAGGAGCCCTGATTTCCGCCGGAAAATCGGGAAAGGTTGAAAGATCAATACCAAGTAAGGCAGTATTATTGGTAAATTGAGTGCCGGTAAGTTGCATTCCATCGCCGCTATCGCCGGCAAATTTGATCACCACTTCCGGTACTACTGTTTCTTTTATTTCCATTTTAATTAATTATTCTACAAAATTAACGATATGACGTATTTAATGATTGTAATATTTATCATAAAATAATGACGAATTCAAAATAAGAAAGTACCAAAATTGTTGATTTACTATAGGACAAGTAAAACGTTATTACATAACAAAAAAGCGACACCGTTTAAAGTATCGCTTAAATCTTTTAAAGAAACCATGATTACCAACCTTTTTTAGCAACACCGTCCTTCACAGCCTGCAAGGCATTTGCTTCGCTGAGCATTGTAGTCATTTTGTTGCCTTTTCCATCATTACCCTGCGCCATATATCCGCCGCGCGAAGTTTTAGTAATTACTGCATCCTGCATGGGAACATTTTTTTCTTTGGTTTTCATGCAATAAGCCGTTAACATTTTTGCCATTTTATTGGGTTTATAGTTTAAAAATATGGTTATTAAAGCTCATAGCCGGGGCTATCGTATTTCCAAATTTAGGGATTTATACTTATTTAACGCTATATATTTGCTAACAAATACATAACTTAAAAAATAAGTGAATTTTTCACTTTCGTTAAGTTAACTTTCAGCTTGTATTTTAAATACATTTCGTATGAATATTCCAGCCCGGTTCCGCTGGATATTTTTTCTAAAAAATCTTTGTAAGGAATGATTCTGAAGTCAAAAAATACGTTCTTAAAGATTTCTTTGTCGTATATAAAACTGGCAATCAGTAATTCCCTCTTTCTTTCTACGAGGCCCGGATATTTTTCAGAAACTGATTGAAACAATGCCATTCCTCGCGGGCCGATATACGCATCTCCGTACCAATACCTGAAATCAATTCCTACATTTTTGAATTGAAACAAGAGGTGTGATAAAAACGCATTGCCTTCGTTAAAAGGCTGGCGTTTTTGGCCTGAAACGTCTTTGTAATTCACGTAATAATTATCAAAAACAATTTTTTGAAAAAGCTTGCGATTGAAGTTGTAACGTCACGGATACACCGGTTGCGAAATTTGTGAATGATTGCAAGGGCGTATTTAAACTATCATATTGCCCCCCTTTATGAGAATATAATAATTGCAAAGGCAAATGAATATCCCAGTTGTTTTTGTTAACTACGTTCAGGTTTGCTACATAGCCGATATCAAACTCTTCTTTAAACTTATCTCCCGGGTGAATCGCTTTGCGCCAGTTTATAAAAAGATCGTGATTATAAGGCTTGGTATCTACCAAAAACTGGAAGCCATTTTCCAATCTTTCATTTATGATTAGCTTATAATCATAAATTGGTTCAATATAACCATGGTTTAAATTGCCTTCAAGGTTTCCGATAATATAGGATGAATGTTTTGCCCTGTATTTCACCTCAAAGGTGGGAGCAATAGTAGTGTAATTAGGTCTTCCAAATTCTTTTTGCAGATAAATGCCGCCTTTTATCATCAGCTTCGGCGATACCTGGTACTCGATCTCCGGAATTAATTGATACCCAAATAAAGTACCGCTTAACGGAATGTTACCAAACCATTCTGTGTTATTGAGATAATTAAGGTTATAAAGATTAAAGGATAATTGCTGACTGTCAGCAGGGTTAATGATCGTCTGGTTTTTAAATGTTGGATAATCTACCTGCGCGTTAGCATTAAAGGTAGCTAACAACAATAAAGCAAATAGTTTAAAGGAAATATTTTTCATAAAGAACTGTATAAGCCTTAAAATTGAGAGTGCAATATAACATCATCAGGCTAAAAGCTTAGTTTCTTATTTATGGTTGATCGAAAAATTTACGCGCTCAAAACAAAAAAGCCTCTTCGGTACGAAGAAGCTTTTATAACTATTTGTAAAATTTAATTATACGTCCAGCCTCGCATATTTGGCATGTGTTTCAATAAATTCCCGGCGTGGCGGAACATCATCACCCATCAACATACTGAAAACGCCGTCAGCTTCTGCCGCGCTGTCAATAGTTACCTGTTTTAAGGTTCGTGTATCCGGGTTCATAGTTGTTTCCCAAAGCTGCTCACTATTCATTTCTCCCAACCCCTTATAGCGTTGAATGTGCACCGCATCTTCCTTACCTCCTGCCACTTGCTTTATCCATGCCTTACGATCCTCATCATTAAAGGCGTAAGCCTGTTCTTTGCCCTTTTTTAATAAATACAACGGAGGCTGGGCCAGGTAAACAAATCCCTGTTCTACCAGTTCTTTCATATAGCGGAAAATGAAAGTGAGGATTAGTGTAGCGATATGGCTTCCGTCCACATCCGCATCCGTCATGATGATCAGCTTGTGATAACGAAGTTTGGAAAGATCAAGAGCCTTTGGATCTTCAGGAGTTCCTATCTTAACGCCCAAAGCAGTGAACATATTCCGTATCTCCTCGTTATCATAAATTTTATGCTCCATTGCTTTTTCCACGTTCAATATCTTTCCTCGCAAAGGCAAAATGGCCTGGTAGCTCCTGTCTCTTCCCTGCTTGGCGGTTCCTCCTGCCGAATCACCCTCAACAAGGAACAATTCGCAACGAAATGGATCTTTATCGCTGCAATCCGCAAGTTTACCCGGTAATCCACCACCGGAAAGTACACTTTTGCGTTGCACCATTTCACGGGCTTTCTTTGCAGCAGCTCTTGCCTGTGCAGCCAATATTACTTTTTGGATGATCGTCTTGGCATCTTTTGGGTTTTCTTCAAGGTAGGCACTGAGCACCTTGCTTAAAGTAGAATCTACAACACCCATCACCTCATTATTGCCGAGTTTGGTTTTTGTCTGCCCTTCAAACTGCGGTTCCGGAACTTTTACAGAAATAACAGCAGTAAGTCCTTCCCTAAAATCATCTCCTTCAATTTCCACTTTTGCTTTTTCAAACATGCCTTGTTTTTCACCATAGCTTTTGAACACACGGGTTATAGAACGCCTGAAACCTGATACGTGAGTACCCCCTTCGATGGTGTTGATGTTGTTTACATAGCTGAATAAATGTTCCTGGTAACTTGTATTATAGATAAGAGCCACTTCCACGGTAACGTTGCTGTTTTCATCGTAACCATCACAATAAATAACTGTCGGCAACAGAGGCGCACGGTTACCGTTTTTATCGATTAACTCTACGAACTCCACAATACCGCCTTCACTATAAAAAGTTTTGGAATACGTTTTACCGTTTTCATCTTTCTCACGCAAATCATTCAGAATGATCTTTATCTTTTTATTTAGGAAAGCAAGTTCTCTTAAACGTCCTTCTAATATTTCACGGTTATATTCAGAAACAATAAAAATTGAAGGATCCGGCAGGAAGCGAATGGTGGTTCCTGTTGCATCACTCGTTCCAACTTCGCGAACAGGATATTGCGGAATGCCTTTTATGTATTCCTGTTCAAACGTTTTTCCATCACGGTTAACGGTGACATGAAATTCTGTACTAAGTGCATTCACGCAACTCACACCCACACCATGCAAACCACCACTTACCTTATACGTATTTTTGTCAAACTTACCACCGGCGTGCAACACGGTCATTACTACTTCAAGTGCGCTGCGACCTTCCTTCTTCATGATGCCTGTAGGAATACCACGACCATCATCAGACACGGTGATAGAATTATCTTCGTTAATATCAACTGTGATATTGGAGCAATAGCCTGCAAGCGCCTCGTCGATAGAATTGTCAACTACCTCATATACCAGGTGATGAAAACCCTTATTTCCAACATCGCCGATATACATCGCCGGTCTTTTTCTAACTGCTTCAAGACCTTCCAGAACCTGAATACTATCTGCCCCATAACCGTCCAGCTTAGGGGTTATAGTCGCTGCTATTTCTTCTGCCATATAAGTGGGATAAAATCAATTTAGAACGTAAAAAATTTTACGATGCAAAGGTACGAAAATATAGGGTGAATACCTAAAATATTGAATGCAAAAAAGGGATGACCTTTGGCAAAAAATCCAGTAAAAAAACAAATAATACAGATTTCTAATTTGTAAGAATTATACCAGAAACCCAGCTATTTGAACCGGTCAAATTTTGCATATAAAAAAAATGTATTCTGCCTTAAAATAAGCCGATATGATCACTTATAAGCAATTCAAAAATCTTCAAATGATGGTGTATTGATTTGTAGGAAAAATAAAAAGGGTTCCAAACTTAAATTGTTTGAAACCCTTTTTGCTCCCCCTGCTGGACTTGAACCAGCGACCCTCTGATTAACAGTCAGATGCTCTAACCAACTGAGCTAAGGAGGAATATGTTTCCCTTTTAGGGGGTGCAAAAATAGAGATTTTTCCTTTGTAACAAAAATTGATTTTAAAGTTTTTTTGTCGCCTTTTCAATTGCCTGTTTTTTCCTTCGCCACACTTGATTACTAAAAAGCAAATAATCCTTATTGTTTCGTTGCTTTCAATGGGAAGAAGCAATCTTTGCATTGCTTTATGCATGTTGTTTTGAACAGATGGCCACGGCGCATCAAACATTCTTTTTCACTTCAATGTAACCTATGCGGCTCGCAATGACAGGGAATAACATAACCTCTGCATAAAAAGCTACATTCGTAAAACAATAAATATTAAATTCTGCCATGAAACAAAGTGCACTTCTCCTTTCCATTTTTATCAGCCTTGCTACTCATGCGCAAAACGTACCGCCTGCTCCTGCTTTTACTGAAAATTTCAATGATCCTGTTTTGAAAAATTTCAGGTATGGCTCTACCGGTATTAAGGCGGATTTTAAATGGAAATCAGGGTGTGCGTCTGAAATAGAACCCGGCACGAAGGTGCTGTCGTTTAAAATAAATCCTTCAGACAGTGCGGGTGCCGGGCGCGGACCAGAAATTATATCCAATGATTTTACTTATTATGGCACTTACTCTGCGCGGTTGAAAGTTCCGGATGTAAGAAAGGTGCAACCCAATACAGGGGCTGTTGTTGGTTATTTTACTTATTATATGGACAGCATTTATGGGCTTAGCGAGATTGACTTTGAATGGCTGGTGGCAGACCCTTCTATCATTTACGTGGGCACCTGGACTGGTCATAAAGGTGCGCTTCAAAGAATCGGGCGAACAATCAATTTAGCGAAAGGAACTATTTACAATACTATTTACAAAACAGGTTATACCGGAACGCCGACTCCCTTAACGGGCGCTCAAAACCAGCCCGAAACGATTGACCCGGTTGATCATTATGATGCTTCCTCCCGGTTTTATACGTATGGGTTTGACTGGCTTCCTGACCGGCTCACCTGGTGGATGATGGATCGGGTGAAGGGTAAAAAAATTGTTTTGTGGGATTATCAGGGATCTCAACGGGGCATACCACAGCATCCTTCCTATTATCGCATGAACTTCTGGCACACCAACAATTGGGCAGTTGAGACTAATCCTAACTCAATTGAGAAACCTTTGCATCCTTTTGAGGTGGAAGTTGATTGGATGAAGTATGAGCCGTTTCATAAATAAAAGCGTTTTTTAGTGAAGGAACTTTGAATTACGCTGCAAACGGGAGCTCGCCATGGGAGAAAAACGTATTTGAACGCGCCTGCACCTCCTGCAACTGTTGGCGTCCTGCCAACGTCAAATCAATCCAGGAATTGAATATTGTATTACACCTTAGCATTTTCCAGGCACTAAACAACCGTGCAACTTAATCTGAAAAGCAGGTGGCCAGATTACAACAACAGCAACGGTTTCGTGACCTTCAAACCGCGGCCGGTAAATGAAACTGGCATGATTCTTAATATATATAATTTTAAATAACACTTAAATTTTAAATAATGAACGTAATAAAAGCATTTTTAGCAGGACTTACTTTAGGAATATTGTTTGCGCCACAAAGTGGAGAAAAAACAAGAAAGCGTTTGGGTAAAGTATTTAAAGATTATAAAGATGACGCAAAGGATTATGTTGCCGACGCGGTAGGTACTGCAGAATCCAAAATACACAAGGTGAAAAAAACAGTAGAACACCTGTAACCAGGAATTAGTCCTATAACGCCATTTTTCTGTCTGCTGAAGTGGATTGCATGCCAACGTCAAATTTATTCTGAAGTTTTTAAGTTGTGCTCCCTCCACTTTTGCCCTTTCTTCAACGGCGAAAGAGCCTGCAGATCACTCTTCAGAATGGTGGCGAGGATTGCCAATGCCAACGAGATGGGGTTGGCGTACCTTTTCAAGCTGAGTCATTTCATGATATTTTGCTTTTTTTAAAGTCGCTGATAAGCCTTCCGGCAGTGTAGTGGAATATTCATTTTGCAGAAATGGCCAGGTGCCGGGTGAACAATAAAAACCGCTTTGCACTCATCCCGTTGGCAACTTTAAACGTGGTTCGCCGCATACATTTGTATTTTTGACAAAAGTGTAAATGGATGCCATTACTGCAAGTACAAAACATAAGCAAGCAACAACCTGACAGGATCATTCTTGATAACATCAGTTTTCAACAGGATGCCTTGCAGAAGTTCGCCATAACGGGTGAATCGGGTGCAGGCAAATCAACATTGCTGAAGATTATCTCTGCGCATGTGCAAGCGGGTAGCGGAAAGGTGATTTTTATGGGCGAAAAAGTGATCGGTCCGGAGGAAAAACTATTGGCTGGCCATAAAGACATTGCTTACTTGTCGCAACATTACGAATTGCATAACAATTATGTGGTGAAGGATTTGATCTGCTTTCAGATGAATGTGGATGAAGCTGAAGCGGAACAGCTATTTGAAATATGCCGGATCAGTCATTTGTTGAAGCGCAGAACCAACCATCTTTCCGGCGGTGAGAAGCAACGCATTGCCTTATGCATGTTGCTGGTAAAACACCCTGCACTGCTGGTTTTGGATGAACCATTTTCCAACCTTGACCCGATACATAAAAATACTTTGAAGGCGGTACTCGACGATATTGCGGAGCGATTGCAAATAACCTGTTTGCTGGCATCTCATGATCCCCATGATACGCTCTCGTGGGCCGATGAAATACTGGTGATGAAAGAAGGAAAAATAGTACAACAGGGAACCCCAAAGGAAATTTATTACAAACCTGTGAACAAATATGTAGCCGGCATGTTTGGGAAATACAATTTGCTAACACCGGAACAAGCTTTGTGGTTTGGCATTGAAGCAAATGAAAAAGAAGTGATGATGAGACCTGAAAACTTTGTGATAAATAAAAATGAGGGAATAAAAGGAACGATACAAAAAATAAGTTTCTGGGGAAATTTTTATGAACTGGAAGTGTTGGTAAAGGATCTGAAAATTATTGCCAGGAGTAATCATAATGAATGGGACGTGGGCAGTGAAATATTTTTGAACTACAATTAGTAAGCGACGCGCTACAGTAAAAAAACAAATTCAGCTATTTTCTATTTTGTCGTATCATCTCAAAAACTATAACTATCCGTATCTTAGTCCCTTACTCCAAAAACCATTTTGAATGAAAAAAAATTTCTGCGACAACAAGCGCACTGCTAACCGCTCATTTCTGTTTGTTTTTCTTATTGGTCTTTTTTCTTTTACCACTTTTTGCGCAAAAGCCGGTGATTCTATTGCCATCATCCCGAAGCCGCTTGTGATGCAGGTTCAAAACGGGCATTTTGTGCTTAGCCCTTCAACCGCTATCAGCAGCACATCAACGGTGGCGGATGTGAAACAAACCATTCAATGGTTTACTGATAAAATTGCTACTTCAACCGGCTATCATCTATCCACGAAAAGATCGTCTAAAAATGCCATCAATCTCGTACTGAATAAACACGCAGATACTTCTTTGCATGATGAAGGTTATACTTTAAAAGTTACCCCTTCAATTGTTACGATAACGGCCAACAAACCTGCCGGGCTTTTTTACGGCTTGCAAACGGTATTGCAATTGTTGCCACCGGAAATCGCCAGTGTTTCTGAAATAAAAAATGTGAACTGGACCATGCCCTGTGTTGATATAAAAGATGTGCCGCGTTTCGGGTGGCGCGGTTTGATGCTGGATGTGAGCCGTCACTTTTTTACCAAACAGGAAGTAGAAGAATATATCGACCAGATGGCGCGGTACAAATACAACACTCTCCATCTTCATTTGGCGGATGACCAGGGTTGGCGGATTGAAATAAAAAGTTTACCTGAACTAACGAAAGTGGGTGCATGGCGTGTGAAACGTACGGGCCGCTGGGGCACTTTTCTTCCTGCATTGGCCGGCGAACCAACACCTGACGGCGGATTCTACACCCAGGAAGATATGAAGGAAATTATCAAATACGCGCAGGATCGTTTTATTTCTATTCTTCCCGAAATTGATGTGCCTGCACACAGTCTTGCACTCATTGCTTCCTATCCTAATCTTAGTTGCACTCAATTACCCTATTCTGTAAATGCCGGTGGAAAAGGCTACGAAAGAAATGACAATGTTTTGTGCATCGGCAACGATTCAACTTTTAGCATGCTCGATAAAATTTTCACTGAAATAGCAGCGCTGTTTCCTAATCCATATATCCATATCGGCGGAGATGAAGCGTACAAAGGTTTTTGGGAACAATGCCCCAAATGCCAGAAAAGAATGGCGGATGAACATTTGAAAAATGTAGATGAATTGCAAAGTTATTTTGTGAAAAGAGTTGAGAAGATCGTGGAATCTAAAGGAAAAAAATTGATCGGTTGGGATGAAATTTTGGAAGGCGGATTGGCGCCGAATGCAACAGTAATGAGCTGGCGCGGAATGAGTGGCGGCATTGCTGCAGCAAAAATGGGCCACCATGTGGTGATGACGCCCTGGGATTATTGTTACCTCGATCTTTACCAGGGCGAGCCTGAAGGTGAGCCGCCAACTTATGGTTTGTGCCGTTTGTCTGATTCTTACAATTATGATCCCGTTCCCGATAGTGTGAATGAAAACTTAATCCTTGGTGGACAAGGAAATCTTTGGACTGAATCAGTTCCCAATTTTCGCCATGCAGAATATATGACTTGGCCAAGAGCCATGGCGCTGGCTGAAGTTTACTGGAGCTCAAAGGCCAATAAAAACTGGAGTGATTTCGTGTCAAGGCTGGAAAAACAATTTCCGCGTTTAGACGCCGCCAATATAAAATATTCCAGGAGTATGTACAATGCGATATTTGAACCAGCACGTATTAAGAACAGCAACTTTGGCGTAACGCTTACTACCGAGGTAAAAGGCCTGGACATTTATTACACTTTTGATCAAACCAATCCCGATCAGTTCGCGCCGAAGTTTGATGGTAAACCCATTCAATTCCCTGTTGGCGCTACACAATTGAATGTGATCACCTACCGCGATGGCAAACCTATCGGTGAGCAAATCAATATGCCGAAGGAGGTTTTGGTAAAAAGGCTGGATCAAAAACATCACGTTTATTAAAGCATCCTGAAACGAAGTTTTAGCGGGCGATCATCACTTGATCGCCCTTTTGTTTGCCGTTGGTGATGGGATCAGTTGGCGATGGGCAAATAAAAATTTGAATTATTTGTTGGTTTACTACAATGTTCCAAACCGTCATGCTTCGATAACAATAGACGCTTCTTCCATTTCTATCTTAGAAGGTTTTGAAGATTCTTTTACAGCTACCATCGTGATTAAAGCGGAAAGAAATAATGAGCCGGCCATAAAAATGTAAGAAGCATCAAAACTGCCTGTAGTTCCGTTAAGATAACCGACAAGGTAAGCGCCGGCAAAGGAACCCAAAGCGCCAAAACTATTTATCAAAGCAATTGCTCCTGCCGTTACATTGTGTGGCAAAATTTCGGTAATGAGGGCAAAGAACGGCCCGTAGGGCGCATACATCGCACCTCCGGCAATTATCAGCAGTGCAAACGAAAGCCAAAAGTGATTTTCGCCTACGAGATAGGAAGCATAAAAAGCAACCGCACCAATCAATAAAAAAGGCCATATAAAGTGCTTTCTTTTTAATCTTTTATCAGAAAAATAGGAAACTGCAACCATAGTAATAATGGCCAGCAAATAAGGAACTGCCGACAGCCACCCGGTGGTCACCATGTTGCTGTTGGGGGCAGCATTGATGATAGAAGGCAGCCACATTACAAATCCGTAAACACCAATGCTCCACAGTGCATATTGCATGCACAACAATACCACAACTTTAGACCTGAAAGCGATCTTGTAATTTTTTACCGGTTTAATATTTTGTTGCTCTGAATGAAGTTGTTGTTCCAGGTTATCCTTTTCATTTTCGGATAGCCATTTTGCATCTTTTGGCCTGTCGTCCACTAACCTGTACCAAAAAAACGCCCAGATAATTGCGGGCAAACCTTCAAGAATGAACATCCAACGCCAACCAAGTGAGCCTACGAGATAACCAGAAAGAACCGACATCCAAAGAATGGTTACAGGATTGCCGAGGATTAAAAAGGTGTTGGCACGTGATCTTTCAGATTTGGTGAACCAGCGGCTTAAGAAGATGAGCATAGCAGGAAAAACAGCACTTTCTACCACGCCGAGCATAAAACGAATAACGATTAAAAATCCTACATTCGAAATAATACCTGTCGCAATCGCTAACGCACCCCACAAAATCAATGACCAAAAGATGAGTTTTTTTGCGCTCTTATCGGCTGCATAAATAGCGCCCGGAATCTGAAAAAAGAAATATCCAAGAAAGAACAACGAGCCAAGCAAAGATGACATGGCAGCTGTAATATTGAGGTCTTTTGCCATGCCTCCTGCCGCCGCGAAGCCGAAATTCGCGCGGTCTAAATACGCAAGACTGTAAGTGAAAAAAGCTACGGGAATTAAACGAATCCAGCGCTTTTTTGAAAAGGAAGGAAGCATGGCTTTGATAACTTTTGAACAATACGTGTTTCAAATGTAAGTAATCTGTATTTTATACCGATTACCTATCTTTTCTAAAGCCAATCCTTTTTCTCTCATTCCATTGGCGCTGAGCGGCCTTTTCATCTAAAAGGTTTTCTCCCGATAGCTATCGGGACCTCGTAAATTTGATTTAATTGTCCATCATGTTCACCTAAGCGTTCCTTAATTTGCTTCATCTGTTCTTTCAAATCATTTTCCCTTAGTAACACTTTTCTTACTTCTACAAACGCTCTCATGATCTCAATGTTCATGCTAATGGCTTTATCACTGTTTAATATTCCGCTCAACATCGCTACACCCTGCTCTGTAAAAGCATAAGGCATATACCTGGTACCTCCCCTGTTTGAGGTCGCAATTTGCGTCCTCAAAGGATCATTACTTTCGGAGGTTTCAATTTGCAACCTCAAATCATAAAATTCATCTTTGTTAAGTTGAAACATAAAATCTTTTGGGAAACGTTTTATATTCCGTTTTACAGCTTCTTTCAAACGTTTGGTTTCTGTTTAATACAAGGCCGCCAAATCCCGGTCTAACATTACTCTTTCGCCTCTAATTTCATATATCCTGTTTTGGATGGTTTGTATTATTTGCATTTTAGTTTTGGTTTAAATCAAATAAAATTACCTGTTAATTGAATGAGGAATGAATCTGCAACTTAACCCTTTATCTCTTTTATCTTTATGTTCCTAAACCTCACTTTAATTCCCCCGCCCTGGTGAATTTGTAAAGCGATAGAACCGGTTCTGCTTCCTATTTTTTCATCATTGAGGTAAATCATTTGTACACCATTGAGCCACGTAGTAACATGATCACCGACCACACGGATTTTCATGGTATTCCATTTGCCCATTTTCAAAACTTTCTCTTTTGCAGAGTCGGGTTGAATGAGCCAGCCTCTTCCATACGATTCATAAATACCGGCAGTATGAAGCCCGGGAGGCGCCACTTCTGCCTGCCAGCCCGAAATAGTGGTTCCATCTATTGAAGAGTGGAAAAATACGCCGCTGTTGCCATTGGCTTCCTGCTTAAAATCTATGGTAAGTTCAAAATCTTTGTATTGATTGATGGTGCCGAGATATCCATATTTTTTTTCGGGGCCGCTTTCGCAAACCAAATCGCCTTTATCAACATACCACTTTTCAGTGCCGTATATTTTCCAGCCCGAAAGATCTTTACCGTTAAAAATGGATTGATATTTTTTCTGCGAAAAAGCGGAAAGCGATATCACGCAAAAACAAATAATGGCAAAAAAGATTTGAAAATAATTTTTCATTAGTTGAGTTTTTTTAGCAGATTGTTTATTCAGTAAACAAACAAATTCCGTGAATTTTTATTTTTAGGCCAAATGAAATTGCATTTATTCTAATTGAACATCCGCCTGGTGATCAATAATAAACCGAATGATATCTTCGGGCTCGATACCCGCACGAAAGCATGCATCAATAATTTCTTCTCTTGAAACATTAGCCGCAAAAGATTTTTCTTTCAATCTTTTTTTCACGCCTTTTAATTCCATGCCTTCATAACCAGTAGGGCGCATCAACGAATATGCATGAATTAATCCCGATAGTTCGTCAAAGGCATACAGCATTTTATCCATTTTGGTTTCAGGCTGCACTCCAAAATGATCGGGGCCGTGCGAAGCGATAGCGTGAATAATTTCAGGATCAATATTTTGTTGTTCCAGTTCTTCAATTATTTTTTTACAATGTTGATCAGGCCACTGATCCCAATCGGCGTCGTGAAGCAAACCTGCCATTTCCCATCGCCACTGTCCTTCTTCATCCAAATCTTCTTTTTCATGTGCCCAGCATTTCATCAAATAAGCCACCTGTAACATGTGGAGGCGTAATTTGTCATTTAAAACCCACTCGTTCAGCAGTGAATAAGCTTTTTCTTTAGAAAGTGTTTTTCCTTTGTTGGCAGGATCTCCGAAAGTGGTTCTGTTTAATTGGAGGCTCATTAATCTTGTCGTTTCTTTAAAGATGAGAAATATTTTTAAAAAAAATTCTGAAATCCAGGTAAAAAAATTTGCATGTTGAAAATTAGTTGCTGCTTTTACACTTCAAAATTCTTTCCTTTGCTTTAATGTCATTATTTATTTCATCTCTCAATTCAGGCAGTAACGGCAATTGCTATTATGTAGGAAATGAAACCGAAGCCATCCTCGTTGACGCAGGCATTTCGTGCAGGGAAATTGAAAAAAGAATGAAGCGTCTTGGTTTATTGATGGAAAAAGTTAAGGCGGTTTTTATCTCCCACGAACATTCCGATCACATTAAAGGCTTGCCGGTATTGGTAAAAAAATACCGCCTGCCGGTTTACATTACCGATGCTACACGGCAAAACGGGAGACTGGAATTTGAAACCAACCTGGCTAATCTTTTTAACGCCCACGAAGCGGTACAAATTGGCAATTTATCAATAACCGCTTTTCCCAAATTTCATGATGCCAGCGATCCCTATAGTTTTGTGATCGGTTGCAAACAGGTTTACGTTGGCGTTTTTACCGATATTGGTAAGCCATGCAAAAACGTAATACAATATTTTAAACAATGCCATGCTGCGTTTCTTGAAGCGAATTATGATGAGGAAATGTTGAAAAACGGCAATTATCCTTTCCATCTTAAAAGGCGGATATCAGGTGGAATGGGACATTTAAGCAATAAAGAAGCCTTGCAACTTTTTCTTACACACCGGCCACATTTTATGAGCCACCTTCTTTTGTCTCACCTTTCAAAAAACAATAACTCACCAGAGCTGGTGCAGCAAATTTTTAACGCGCATGCCGGAAATGTGCAGATAACGGTAGCCTCACGTTTTTGTGAAACAGAAGTTTTTCATATTCATTCAACAAAAACTTTTGAGGATGTGAATGAAATTAAGCGGCATAAAATACCGGTTCCTACGCAGCTTTCATTGCAGTTTATTTAGACAAGACTGGCACAATATTTAATAGTTTTTATCATATAAACCATTAAACGGTAACAGCATGCCAGATAAAGATTTACAACAAGACAAGAAAGATCCGGTGATAAAAAACCCGGAAGAACACAAGCAGAACCTGGAAGCTTTTGAGCAGGCAGAAGATGATATAGAAAAAGATCCTGACATGGATCTGGGCGATAAACCGGATCTTGACGAAGGTGAATTAGCAAGAAAAGAAGGACATCCTTAATAGTTTCCAGGATTTTTTCTTCCATTCTTTTGATCTTCGCGATATGCAGAAATTTCTTCAGGGAGTTTTCTGCATCGCTATTGTTATCAACTTCTATTCATGAAATTACCTTCTTCACTCAGGGCGTTACACTACCGGAATTTTCAATTGTACATGGGTGGACAATCTATCTCATTGATCGGAACATGGATGCAAAGAATGGCGGTGAGCTGGCTGGTTTACGAGATGACACACTCGGCTTTCATGCTGGGCTTGGTGGCGTTTGCCAGCCGGATTCCGATGATGTTTTTATCTCCCTATGCGGGTGCTTATGTTGACCGCCACAGCCGCTACAGAACATTGCTGGTTACACAATTTGCCTCGATGTTGCAGGCTGGCTTGCTGGCGCTGGTCGTCCTCACCAACCAATACAACATCGTTATTATTATTTCGCTTAGCATTATGCTCGGCGTTATTAATGCTTTTGATGCACCTTCACGCCAGTCTTTAATGATCGTGCTGGTGCAGAATAAAAAGGACCTGCCCAATGCGATTGCACTCAATTCCACCATGGTAACGCTGGCACGTTTGGTGGGGCCTGCAGTTGCAGGAATTTTGCTAAGCACCGTTGGAGAGGGAATGTGTTTTCTCATTAATTTTTTAAGTTTTATCGCGGTCATTTCTACCTTACTGATGATGAAAATTAAAGTTCCGGCCAAAGTGAAACACGTTGAACACATCTGGCAAAACCTGGGACAAGGTTTCACTTATTTAAAAAGAAATCCCGGTTTAAGAAATGCGATCATCCTGATGGCGATGGTAAGTTTTATCATCATGCCATATATCACGTTGTTGCCGATCTATGCAAAAACAGTCTTCAACGGAGATGCAACAACCTTTGGCTGGCTAAATGCCATTTCAGGTTTAGGTGCTTTAATGGGCGCTATCTATGTAGCAAGGTTACATTCGGAAAGGAATTTATTAAAGGTAATGGTAGGTGCCGGCTTATTAATTTCGTTGAGTCTTATGCTTTTTTCCTATATCACTTATTTGCCACTTTCGTTGTTGGTTATCATGATAGGCGAGGGAGGCTTGCTCACGTTTATTGCCACTACCAACACCTATTTGCAAACCAATGTAGAAGAAAACATGCGCGGTCGGGTGATCAGCTATTATGTGATGGCTTTTGGCGGGATGCTGCCGTTAGGAAGTTTGGCTGTTGGCTTACTGGCCCATATAACCAGCGCTCCTTTTACCATTTTGGTTGAAGGCATTGCGGGAATGATCACACTTTTTTGCTTTATACCGGCTTTTAAAAAAACATCTAAAAGGTCGCAGGAAAAAGAAAGGAGATTTAAACTTGCTCACCAATGAATTTATTAATGCAATGAAATCGCGGCTCTATAAAAATGCTACCTGGTTTGATACAATGCTTGTATTACTTTCATGCATTGCAGGCAGTGTGGATGTAATGAGTTACTACAGGCTCGGGCATGTTTTTACCGCAAACATGACGGGAAATACCATTTTACTCGGCCTTGCAATTGGCCAGGGCAAAGTAGCTTCTTCCCTTCATTCGCTGGCGGCGTTGGCGGGATTTTTTACGGGTTCACTCACAGGCGCTATGTTTATTGAAAACACCAAAAAATCGTGGTCGCGCTATGTTACGATTAACATTACCATTGAAACAATCATTCTCTTCATCCTCGTACTGATCTGGTTTGAACAGCCTGAAAAGCTTTCGAACTTTGTCTTGTATGTTTCCATACTATTGGCAGGCATCGCCATGGGTATACAAAGTGTTACTATCTGGCATTTGAGGATTCCGGGTGTGGTAACCACTTTTCTCTCAGGCACTGTTACCAGTATCGGAATGAGCGCGGCGAGAGGAGTTAATAACGGTTTTGGAAAGAAAATAAAAGAGCGGTTTCCGGAATTACCGATGCCAAAAACACTGTATCAGCGAATTGAATTACAGCTTATTGTTTTTTTCTTTTACGGATGTACAGCGGTGCTCACCGGGTGGCTGGAATTTAAAGGCTCTTACCTGATACCGCTGTTACCGTTAGCGCTGATAATCATTGTGCTGATCATTGTTATCAGCCGCCCCGGGCATCCTCACCTGGCGGACAATTTGCGAAAAACCGATGGCACCAAAGTGTTAAAGGATGAGTTATCTATCGATTAAATAAACAGTAAACCAACAAATTCTTTGAGTTTTTATTTTCCGAAAGATGAAATCCTGCAATTGCCAGCTTATATTTCAGGGATGCTTTTTTCTATTCGCCCAAGCGCATTACCTACTTTCTCATACAAATCTTTAAACACAGGTAATTCCCCGGAAGTATAAATAAAAAAAACAGCCACTTTTTTTTGATACTTCATGGCTGCGTCTAAAAGTTCGCTTTTTTGCTGGCGGTACGATTCGCGCAGCAATCGTTTTACCCTGTTGCGGTCCACGGCGTGTTTAAAATGCCGCGTACTCACACTAAAACCGGCCTGGAGTTGAGAATCCTGCTGATCATTTTTCATATAAACGACCCTCAAAGGAAAATGAGAAAAAGATTTTCCCTCTTTAAAAAGCCGCTGAATAGCCTTCCTGCTTTTTAGTCTTTCCTTCCTTTGTAAAGTAAATTTGGCAGTGATAGAATTGTAATTGAAAGATGAAAACTTTTCGGGTAAAGGTAAAATAAAAAATAGCCCCGCTATCGGAGCTATTTTAAAATATAGTAAGCTTAATTTTTATTTTTTACTTCCGTGCTCGTCCGAAACGGTTAATTTATGGCGCCCTTTTTTTCTACGGCTTGCCAAAACTTTACGGCCGTTTACAGTAGACATACGTTCCCTGAAACCATGTACACTTTTACGGCGGCGCTTATGCGGCTGGTAAGTACGTTTTTTTCCTGGCATGATTGAAAATTTTTCCTTTTATTAAATTTGTTTCCGTCATTATCAGCCGGGCACCATCCCCGCTGCTTGTGAAAGGGGTGCAAAAGTATGAAAAGATTTTAATTTTTAAAGTTCAATCTGTATAAAATTTCACAATTTTTATCAATTTCTATTACTGCTCAAAAATTTACAAAGCCAGATCAAGCTACCTCCGGTGGCGGCTTTTCATATATTTTGCGTGAATAATTTGTTCCATCGGCTTTTCATACACTTTGCTTTCTACCCAGGATATTACGTCCAGGTAGGCAAATGACCTGGTTTCAAAACGGTTTTTCTCCAGGTGCTTGATCTTTTTTAGAAACTGCTCCAACTCAGGCTTAAGAAGTTTGGCTTTTACATTAAAAGAATGGCGCAGAAATGTAAAGATCGCTTCTTCCACAATCGTAAGGTTTTTCATTCGTGCAAAAAAACGGTATACGGATTTGATAAGTGATTCCAAAATTTCTTCATTGCCGATTTCGTAATGACACAACAAATGCATAAGTCGCGCGTAACACTGGAGATCGTTGCGAAGGCCATGTTGATTGTCATTAATAATCTTGTGCAAATAATCGATCGCTTTATTATACTCGCCCGCTCCAAAATAAAGCGAGGCAAATTTATAATTGAACACTAAAATCCGGTGCATATCCACAAAAAGCGAATATTCTTTTAATTTGGCTTCTACCTCAGGCACCAATGCAATGCCTTCCCTGAAATCGCCTTTCATCAAAAACTGGTTTATTTTGGCGCTATTGATGTAAATAGAAGTATGTGTGCGAAAATTGTCGTGCTGCTGGGCTGCGGGTGTTTTTGCAAAAGCTTCAAACTGGTCGAGCGTTCTTTGAAAAGCCTTAAAGTTTCGAAGATCGAAATGGGCATTCAATAAATTATGCATTCCTTTAATGTAGTGGCCTGTTTCTACAGACATCATTACCTCATGTTCATAAAACAGGTCGATCCATTTTTGGCTGTATCGGTAGTACATGAGGAAATCCTGGCGAATGAATGCGTACCAACAATAACTTTGATACAAATACAATTTTTCGTAAAAACCGTTTATTGCATCGCCGTCTTTCGGTAGCGAACTTTTAAAAAAGCTCCGGATATCTTTTTCATCTTCAACATGTCTTGCATGACCATTTTTTACATACCAACGGTATAACAGCAGCGCCAGGTTAGAAAGCTTGGTTACCCGGTCGATATGGCCGCTTATATCAAGTGCTTCTTCTGCCAGCAATTCCGTTTTTTCCAGGGTACTTCGGGTGATGTGAAGGGTTTCAATTTTTTTTTCCAACGAAATAACCTGCACCAAAAAATTCATTTTTTGATTGGCTCTTGCCAATTCTTTGGCTTTTTCAAGTATGTGTAAGCTTTGTATTTTTAGTCCTTTATTGTAAAGCAGGCGGGCGTTATCCAAATGTTCACTCAGTTTGAGATCAATATTTTCATTGGTTTTAAGCAATCTCAGGCTTGCAAGTAATTGTTTGTATAGATGGGTTTTTAAATTGGCCAACTGGGGCTTGGAAATATCTTTTAATGACTTTAGTAGCGCTTTCTCATCATATTCAGATTGTTTATCCAATGCATCGAAGAGGCGAATGATTTTAAGGTCTTCTTTAGCAGAACTTCTTTTAATATAAAGCTTAAAATGTCTTTTCTCAGCCTTCTCAAGAGAATGAACCAATTGAAATAATGTATCGGAAAATAGATTGGGCATCATTAATAATTTATGCTGCAACGCTTAACAGTGACGGATTTGCAAAAAATACTCCTTGCTCAGCGATAATATAAATTGGGTTAAGTTGTTTGGGATAAAAAAATATGCTAGTGTAATTTTGTTTTATTAATAAGTTATTTAAATGACTTTTTAAGCAGTGATTAATTCACTATCAGTATTTTCAAGCTGTGTGCCAGCACAAATTTAATTTAAGAGTCTCATATCAAGCAATACGTTAAAGAGCCCTCCTGTTTCTACAGGAGGACTTTATTTTTTACAGATAAAAATACTTTTTAATATCCAATTTGGCCTGTAATTATAATTTTTCCAGATTTTTTATTAAACTGCCCTTAAAAAACAAAAATACTTGCCGGCATTTACCGGCAAGCATAATTGCATTTCACGGGGTGCAGAGCTAGGCGATTATAATTTCGCCACTTCAAAATTTTCCACCACACGGGCTGTTGATTTAACATGAAAAACCTCGGCTTTATGAGATTTATCTGTTGATACTTCCAATGTAATTCCAAAATCAGGTGAGGTTGCATCGAACTCGTTAATATCGAAACGATAATTACGTGTTACGTTTGCGCCCTTTACTTTTTCTGAATAAAGCACTTTACCATTTTCATCTTTGATGCTGATAAAGTATTCTTTCTCTTCCGTGTTATTCAGGTTCAGCTGAAAAACCGGTTGATTTTCAGCTTTGCCCATATACTTCAATTCTATCGGGTCATTAGGCGTTTTGCCAGCCAGGGCAGTGGTGGATGTTCCGATTGTACTAAGTGCCACTAAGGCAATTGCTACCATTTTTGTTGCATTCATTTTAGTTTTCATAATAATAGTTTTAAGGGTTAAGGAATACTCGTTTTTTTAAATGCAGTGTAAAACTATGCCGGCATTACACACCGTGCAAACCAACTTATGTTGCTTTTTAGTATCTTAAAAAATGAAACCTTGCCCTGAAAACCCTTATCCACAGTACATTTATCAAAAAATGAATATGATGGCCAACGTGGGATTTCCTATATGTTGCCGGTGCAAACTCTCCGCCTATCGTCTGCAAAAAAACAATATTAGCCCCTGGATTTGTAATAAACCGAGATCTTTGATTTGCCAGTGAACGAACAAATATTAAATATTTTCTTTCAGCTGTTACATCTCCAGTGGCACTCATGGTTTGTGAATAACGTAAGTAACGACACCCCAGATGGCAAAGCCTTCACATGTCAGCATCGATATTTACAGGCGCCAATTTATCAGAATCCGCCAGCAGCCTGATCTTATTGTTATTTTTTTCAAAGCGGCGGATGAGCATTTCGCCATGGAGTAGTGCAATAATTACTTTTCCGGTAGCTGCTTTTAAGGAACGGTCTACCACTACTATATCATCCTTATAAATTCCAGAATTTCTCATTGCATCGCTATTTACCCTCATAAAAAAAGTGGCAGGCTTATTTGTTACCAGCTCTTCATTCAGATCAATGCAATGTTCCATATAATCACCGGTGGCAGCACCGAAACCTGTCGAATTGGCATTTTGCATTCCATGGCGCGAAAATGTTTTTGTTTCATTATAAGCGGAATAATAAAATTTATCACGTGGCATAAAATTTTTGGTTTATTTACTAAATTTATTAGTAAATTTATGCTAAATATTTTAATAGAAAAATTTGGTATGAAAAACTCGCGGGTCGAAACAGAAATATATAAGCCGGTTTATAACGAATACCTGTTGGTATTAAACCCTAATGAGAGCGTGTGCGAAAAAATCCAAAAGGTAAGGTCTCAATTTGCAGCAAAATATAAAATTGATACTTCGAAATATGCTTACCCAAATATTGCACTGGTCAATTTTTTACAATTCAAAATAATGGAAAGCCGGCTGATACACCGCTTGAATCTTATCGCAATGGGGTATCATCCGTTTACAGTAAGCCTGAAGGGTTATGGAAGTTTTCCGAATCATACCATATTTTTAAATATTGAATCGAGGCAACGGGTAAGAAATCTCATTAAGGAATTGGCAGCAGCCCGCCGGCTAATGACCCTAAATAAAGAAAATAAGCCGCATTTTATCGATGATCCTCATATTACCCTTGCGGGAAAATTATTGCCCTGGCAATATGAGCAAAGTTGGGACGAGTACAGCCATAAAAATTTTACGAGTCATTTTATTTCCGAAAGCATGGTGCTGCTAAAAAGGCCGCTGGCTATCAGTGCAGACGGCCACACCATACCGGGGAAATATCAAAAGATGATGCAATTTAAATTTATGAATTTACCTGTTACCACAAAACAGGGTGAATTATTTAACTAGTTATCAAACCCATACTTACCAAAAACAAAATAACAGGTGTTGAAATCAACCAAAATGAAAAAAGAATTAAAACAAGATCATTATAAAGTATCACAGCACATGCCTGATGAAGCAAAAGAATACATGGCAGGCCGTGGCGCGCAATTTAATACATCAAATCGCTTTCTGAAACACCAGGCAGTAAAAGAAGAAATAGAAGCAATTGATGACTGGGAAAACGAAAACGTAGCCACCCAATATTTAGAACAGCAGGTAAAAAGTATTGTGAACAAAGTAGAAAGTCCGGACCTTGGAATGGCTTATAGCATGAATCCTTATGCAGGTTGTGAGCATGGATGTATATATTGTTATGCACGCAATGTGCATGAATATTGGGGCTACAGTGCGGGGCTGGATTTTGAAAGAAAAATCATTGTAAAAATGAATGCACCAAAAATACTCCGAAAAACGCTCATGAATGCCCGGTGGGAGCCACATCCTATCATGTTGAGCGGGAACACCGATTGTTACCAACCGGCAGAACAAAAATATAGGTTAACAAGAGCAATCCTTGAAGTGTGTAATGAATTTAACCAACCGGTAGGAATTCTTACCAAGAATTCATGGATTATTAAAGACAAGGATATTCTGCAGGAAATGGCAAAGAAAAATCTTGTATCTGCAATGGTATCAATCACATCTTTTAATGAAGAACTGCGAAGGGTGATGGAACCAAGAACTGCAACGGCAACGCAACGATTGAAAGTGATTGAAGAATTGAGTAATGCCGGAATTCATATGGGCGTGATGATGGGGCCGATGATCCCCGGCTTAAACGAACACGAAATGCAACGCATTATGAAGGAAGCAAGCGATGCCGGCGCAAAATTTACTGCCTATACTTTTATACGGCTAAATGGTTCAATCAAATTTTTATTTCACGACTGGTTGTATAAAAATTTTCCTGATCGTGCAGATAAGGTTTGGCATTTAATAGAAGCAAGCCATAATGGCAAAGTGAATGATACCCGATGGGGTGTTCGCATGAGAGGGGAAGGAAATATTGCCGATCTTATCAATCAACAATATAAAACGTACAGGAGGCTATATAATTTGAATGAAGAAAGATGGAAAATGAACACCGCAAATTTTGTCAGGCCCGGAGAACAGGGCAGGTTATTCTGACAAATTTTGATCCGGTTCTGTATTCAGATCAGTATGTTGTGCATGCACTTCTTCTCCAAAAAATATTTTTGAATGTTGATCAAAATCTGAAGCAGAATCAGTCGTATAAAACTCCAAATGCCCGTTTTTGCTGCATTTTTCTTTAATGTCTGAATGTCGCTCCAGGTAAGAAGCAAGACTGTCGGCTACTATCCTTCCCTGCGAAACAACCTGGACGCCCGCAGGCAAAAATTCTTTTATCTTATTTATCAAAAGCGGATAATGCGTACAGGCCAATAACACTGTATCAATCTTCGGTTCTGTATCTAATAAAATCTCCAGGTCTTTTTTTATAAAATAGTCAGCACCATCCGATTGATATTCATTGTTTTCTACAAGAGGCACCCACATCGGGCAGGCATGTTGGATCGCTTCAATTTCCGGGAAAAACTTATTTATCTCAATTATATAAGAGCCGGATTTTACAGTTCCCTTTGTTCCCAGTATTCCGATCTTTTTTGACGAAGAAAAATTACCTATAATTTCTGCAGTTGGCCTTATTACTCCCAAAACTCTTTTTTCGGCATTAAAATGAGGCAAAAACACCTGTTGAATATTTCGTAGCGCTTTTGCAGAAGCGGTATTGCAGGCAAGAATGATGAGAGGACAACCTTTTGAAAAAAGCCATTTGACAGATTCCAGGGTGTAGTCATACACCGTTTCAAAAGATCTTGATCCATAAGGCGTGCGGGCATTATCGCCCAGGTAAATAAAATCATATTGCGGGAGACAGTTCCTTATTTCTTTCAGAACCGTTAGTCCGCCATAACCTGAGTCGAAAACACCTATTGGGGCTGCTGTCATGTATCAAAAATAACAAAGCCACCCGGTTTATGGAGTGGCTTTGCAAAATAAAAATTTGAATTATTTATGGCTTTGCTGGTGCGGTGGTTGTGCTCGGTTGTTTTAAGCCAAGTTTTTTTATTACCAATGGGCCAATGTCATCAGAAGGAGGCATTACGATCAATGCTTCTTTAGGCATGATATAAGTATACCCATGTTCTTTGGAAACAGCCTCGATAGCATCCTGCAATTTCTTTTGAATAGGAGCAGAAAGTTCCTGTCTTTTTTGTTCAAATTCATTTTGAATTCTTTGGTTTTCGCCGGCAAGATCCTGTTGCTGTTTTTGAAGATCGTTTCTTCTCACTTCTTTCATACTTGGGCTCAAAGTAGCAGAATCTTTTATAAATTTTTGAATAGCATCATTCAATGCATTCTGCTTTTCCTGCGCATTCTGGTAAAGTGATTGCTGATATTGATCAAGCTGTTGCTGAACAGTTGCTGCTTCAGGCATTAATTGAATGATTTCATCAGCACTTATGTATCCAATCTTTTGTGCGTTTGTCGTTGAAAATCCGAATATTCCTGCAGAAATAAAAAGGATGGTAAGAAATTTTTTCATTTTCGTTTTTGTGGTTTGTTTTTATAAAGTGTTTAAAAATTAAGTTTAGGATGCACGTTATTTTCTGTTTGACAATTATTTAACACCCAACTCTTTCAATACATCATCACTCTTATCCAGTTTTGGGTCGGCAAATATAACGGTAATTCCATCACTTTTATCCAAAATAAAATCATATAATTTGGCAGCGGCCAATTTTTGTATGGCATTATAAACCTTATCCTGTATCGGTTTTATCAATTCCTCCCGTTTCTTAAAAAGATCTCCCTGGTAGCCAAATCTTTGGCGCTGAAGATCACGAAGGGCTTTTTCTTTATTATAGATTTCATCTTCGCGCTTTTTTTTCAATTCATCGCTCAACATCACTTTTTCCGCATCATAATCTTTATACATTTTATCAAGTTCAGCCGATTTCTGATCGATTTCCTGCTGCCACATTTTGCTGAACTGATCTAATTTTTGTTGCGCATCGGTATATTCAGGCAATTTACTGAGGATATATTTTGAATCTATAACCGCGTATCGCTGCGCAATTCCGCTGCCCGAAATGGCAAAACTGAGTAATAAACTAAAAATTATCTTTTTCATTCTGAAACTTTTACAAATTAATTGGATTTAAGAGCAATAGTAAAGCAACAAATAATTGCAATTTTTATTTGGATTAATTCCGATATTTTATTCAGGTTCCTGGCCCAACATGAAGGTAAATTTAGCAGCCCCTTTTAAGCCGGTGTTAGGACCAATTCTGTCAAGGCCGATTCCATAATCGAAGCCAAGAAGCCCAAACATCGGAAGGAAGAATCGCATACCCAAACCAACCGAACGGCGCAATTTAAAAGGATTATAATCTTTAAAACTGTACCAACCGTTTGCCGCTTCAAAAAATGCCAGCCCATAAATGGTGCTGCTCGCACTGGTACTGAACGGATACCTCATTTCCAGTGTATATTTATTGAAGATAGTAAAAAAGTTGCTTGCCTGGCTAAGGTCAGGGTTAATTTTTGGATTGGAATTATCATATACCGGGTACCCCCTGTGAGCAATGATATCGTATCCCAAAAGCCCATAGTTGTTGCTTAATCCCGCATCTCCCAACTGGAAACGACCGAACGGAGATAAAGGAGCACTGGAGTTATACCTTCCTAAAAAACCATATTTGGCTGCGGCATATAGTATAAACTGCTTGTCTTTGTTTTCGCCGCGGCCCTGCCCGATTGGTACATACCATTGAGCTGTAAAACGTTCTTTATGATACTCTACCCATTTATATTTATCGGCATCGGTAAGGGCTTGCCCGCTCCTGAACATTGAATAAGGCGGCGTAAGCTCCGTACTAAAAATAAAATTAGAACCGCTTGTAGGGAATATTGGGTTAGGGCCGGCGGAACTTCTCGCCAGCGTGATTTTCAAACTGATATTATTAGAAACACCATTCAACAAACCCGGGAAAATATTGTAATTCTTCAACTTATATCGTTGGTAATTTAATTGATACACCAGTGAAAAGTAGTCATCAGGCCATTGCAGTTGCTTCCCGAGAGAAACGCTTATTCCGGTATTTTTTATATAGGACGAATCCGCGTAAGATGGGTTATAGTAGCCTGTATAAGGGTCAAAAGCATTGGCGTATTTGGTATCGTAATACCCAATAGTAAAAGGATTTCTCCTCTTTCCGCCAAGCCATGGTTCGGTAAATGAAAAGTTGTAAGATCTGAACTGCTTACCATTACTTTGCGCTCTTAAACTCAACTTTTGTCCATCGCCAACCGGTAACGGATCCCACGCTTTCTTCTTGAAAATATTGTAGATAGAGAAATTATTAAAGGTTACCCCTAAAGTACCGGTAAGACCGATTCCCCCTCCAAAACCCGCTGAAAGTTCCAACTGATCAGAAGATTTTTCTACCACATTCCAGGTAATATCTACGGTTCCGTTTTCAGGATGAGGAACAACACCCGGAGAAATTTTTTCAGCATCAAAATACCCTAATTGTGAAAGTTCTCTCTGCGTTCTTATTATTTTTTCCCTGCTGAACTTCTCACCCGGAATGGTGCGTAATTCGCGGCGGATCACGTATTCTTTTGTTTTATCATTCCCGCTGATACCCACTTTACCAATAGTGGCCTGCGGCCCTTCTGTTATCCGTATTTCATGATCAATGGTGTCGTTATAAACCGCCGTTTCAACAGGTACGATGCGAAAAAACAAATACCCGTCGTCTTCATACAAACTGGCTATATCACCACCTTCCGGTGAAGGAACCACACCTAATTTTTTATTTAATGTTTCAGCGTTATATACATCTCCTTTTTTTATTCCTAAAATGGTACTTAGTAAAGAGTCGGAATATTTCGTGTTCCCCTTCCAGGTAATATTTCCGAAATAATAACGCGGTCCTTCGGTAAGTTTGATAGCTACATCAAGGTCTCCATTGTCATTATAGGTAGTGTCGGCAACGATGGTAGCATCACGAAAACCAAGCGAATTGTAATAATCCAGTATTTTATTTTTGTCTTCCTGGTATTTCTTTTCGTTAAACTTTGAAGAACTTAAAAATTTGATGCGCACATAAGGGTCAAGAACTTCTTTGGTTTTTGACGGAAAAAGATAGCCGTTTTCTCTTATGTATTTATTAAAGGTGAGGTAATTGGTTTTCGTGGTATCATATACGTTATAATCAGCCGAAGGAAATAAAGTGAGCCTGCTTTTTTCTTTCGTTCCCTTCATTTGTTTCTTAAGTTTCAGGTCAGGCACTTTATGGTTGCCGGCAAAAAAGATATTGTTGATCCTTACTTTACCATTTTTATTAATGACAAACAGCAGGTTAACAGCATTGGTTGCTTTGGTATCTTTGCTTTCACTGATTACTACATCCACATTTCGATAACCTTTATCAACAAAAAATTTCTTAATGGTAGAGATAGCCGAAACTTTAAACCCTTCGGTTACCCTTGTCACTCTTCCTTTTTTGAGGTCAAGCTTTTTGGTAATATCATCAGATTCTGTTTTGGTTATACCTTTAAATTTAAAATTGGAAAGTACCGGCCTGTCAGTTACGTGGATCTCGATAGAAAGATCGTTACCTTTTAATTCTGTAAGATAAATTTCTACATCTGATACCAGGTTTTGTTTCCACAAATTAGTAATAGCATTCGCAAAATCATCGCCACCGGGAAGTATTATTTTATCTCCCACTGCAAGGCCGGAAATTGAAATGATCAGGTTGGGATCAAAGGTGGTTCCCGTAACCGTGATATGAGAGACCGTATATTGTTTGGGAGCCTTGGCATTAAAAATATTTTCAAGCTCCACATTTACAGAACTGGGTACAGTGTCTTTATCAGCAGGTAGAGAAGGAATAGTGTCCGTATTTACGTTATCCCGAGATACAGAGTCTTTCACAATCTGGGCCGAGGCAGCAGTTCTGGCAGTAAAAGAGATTGCTATCAAGAAGAGTATCTTGTAGATCGTATGCATTAAATCGATTTTAATAGGGCGGCAAGATAATTTCAATTATTAAAAGTTTTTGTTAAATCAACCAAAAAACAAAGGGATGAGAACGAAGACACCGCGCAAATTGGGAGGGTTTAAAAAGAAAAAATATTATACCTGTTCACTCGTTTTACCAAACCGCCTTTCACGCATTTGATAATCCAAAAGCGCTTCATACAAATTTTCTTTCCTGAAGTCCGGCCAAAGTGTATCTGTAAAATATAATTCAGAATAAGCAAGCTGGTACAATAAAAAATTACTTATGCGATATTCGCCGCTGGTTCTGATCATTAATTCGGGATCGGGAAATTGTCCGGTACATAGATGTTGTTGAAAATCTTTGTCTGTAATTTCAGCAGGATCAATTTTACCATCAAGCACCTCGCTTGCGAGGCTCTTAACTGCATTCAGAATTTCCCACCTGCTGCTGTAGCTTAAAGCCATGATTAAATTAAGACCTGTATTCTTCGAAGTATCGTCACAGGCTTCATTCAATTCTTTATGGGCGTTTTCAGGAAGCATATCGGTGTTTCCGATTACATGAAGGCGAATATTATTTTTGTTTAGGGTAACCACCTCACTGCGAATTGTTTTGACGAGTAGTTCCATCAATCCTGTTACTTCATCTTTTGGCCTGTCCCAGTTCTCAGTACTAAAGGCATACAACGTAAGATAATCGATCCCTAATTCTGCACAGCCTTCCACAATATTTCTTACGCTTTCCACTCCGTTATAATGCCCGAATAAACGGTCTTTGCCTTTTTCTTTAGCCCACCTTCCGTTGCCATCCATAATAATGGCGATATGCCGCGGAAGCTTTTCGGCTATTAATTTATCTTTTAAACTCATCTTATTATTAAAAAAAGGAAGTCAGGCATTCAGTAGCCTGACAGAACAAAAGTAAGAAAATTGTGAAACAGAATCCAGCTAAATATTTTAAGGATTCACAGTTGGGCAGTGGTATGAAGTGATGTTGAACGAAATCCCAATCTCTGCAATGGCATATTGATCTTTTTGCTTGCTAAAACCACGTTGGCGACCTTCAATGCCGATAGGAGGCCCTACTTCAAATGAACGATCCTGCATTATGCCTGCAATACTTTTGCCTCCCGCGGTTGAGGGAAACTTATCGGCGCCTACATAGGTTGTGCTTACATCATCAATATAATCTGTAGTAGTGAACCGGTGCGCAATTTCAAAAGAAAGATTTACCCTGTCATTTATCGCATATTTTACACCAAACCCCAAAGGAAAACATAAGGCCATACTTCCATATTCTTTACGGCCTTTATAAAATGTTTCACCTTCAGTATGCAACGGGCGTAAGTATTCTTTTTGGTTATGATAAAACGCATAAGGATCATAGGTAAAAAATCCTACACCGAGGGTCGCATAAGGTGTAAACGAGTGCGCAGGATCGGTTGGAATGAATTTGAAAAAATTAAAATCACCCTGCAGCGCAATTTCAAAAATATTGGTATTAAAACTCAGGTTTCTGCGTTGATCATATTCATTACTACTGTAAATATCGCTATAGCCTAATTTAGCAAAATGAGCTGAAAGCCTAACAGAGCTGTAATTCCCAAACTGTTTTCTTACAAAACCACCAATATCGATTTTAGGACGATTAATTCGTGCCCGGTTGTTCAAATCTCCAAAATAATGCGCAACTCCGGCTGTAATCCCAAACTCTCCTTCCTGCACGTATTCACTCATTTGTGCATGGCTTCGAATAGTACAGCCAAGTAATATAAGGGCAAAGAGGAGTAGCTTCTTCATATTTCCGGACAAAATAAGTGATTTAATGGTAAGAAATAAAGGACATTTATTACTTATAACGTTAAAATTTATCAATTCCGTTTGTCAAGGCCCCAGGATAATTTGTTTCTGAGGGTTTGGAGAAAATTATTTTCGTTTAATCTTACAAGATTAATACCGAAAACTTCCTTTCTTATCGCCAGCAGCACTTCTTTGGAGGCGATTTCCCTTCGGCTGTCAAGCGTGCATAAAAAGCCATCCGTTCTTCCTTCGATTTCAAAAGAAATAATCGAATCATCAGGAATAACCAAAGGTCTTATATTTAAATTATGTGGAGAAACCGGGGTAATAACAAAACTTGCTGAATCAGGAAAAACAACCGGTCCGTTACAACTTAATGAATAGCCGGTAGAGCCTGTGGGCGTGGCCACGATCAGCCCATCTGCCCAATAGGTATTTAAAAATTCACCATTGAGATAGGTATGAATTTTTATCATCGGCGAAGTATCCTTTTTGTGAATCGTAAATTCATTGAGTCCATAACTCAATCCTTTAAACAAGGGCATGTTGGCGTCAAGGTGTACAAGCGACCTCTTATCCAAAACAAAAGTACGCTTGATGAGCGCTTCAAGCGCTGAGCGTATCTCATCTTTACCAATACTTGCTAAAAAACCAAGCCTTCCGTAATTGATACCCAGGATAGGAATGCCTTTGTCTCCCACAAATGTTACAGCATCCAGTAGGGTACCGTCGCCGCCGAGGCTTATGATAAAATCTATCTCATCAAGGTCTTCAGAACAGTTAAAGGTGGAAAATTTATCCTTAATATTTATTGAACTGTAAAACAGGTTAAAAAAATCCTGGTAGATAACAGGTTCAATATTGTAATGAGAAAATTCGGCAAGCAAAACTTTCAATCCTTCCAGCTGCTCCGATTCTAATCCACGACTATAGATCGCTATTCGCATAATGATTTAGATTGAATTTATAATTCGCGTTGACGCCTTTCATAGTATGTAAAAATAATTGCTTTTAAGTAAATCGGGGCAGAATGTTCGAAATCTTCAGGGTAGCGTTTAAAATAGAAAACAATGTAATTTGTAGGTTCACTGGTCACAGAATCTCCAATAGCAAGAGGTTCCGGCTAAATATCCAGGTAATTCATCAGGTTATTATAATTAATACTGATTTCATTTTGAAACAGTTCCTCGCCCGCATAATAAAGAACTGAATATTCGTACCGCTCAAAAGTGGCGATGATTGTTGCTATTTCTTTTTTATTGATTTGCAGGGTCACTTCCAACAGGTCGGGCACAGGGTGAGGCTTTACATTCAAATGGAGAATAGTTGCTCCATCACTTTCAACAATGCTGTTGATCTCAGAAATAGCAAAACGGCTTCGTTCCATTTCCAGAACCACCATGGCTCCAAATTCAGATGAACCACAAAAATTGCCCATCTCAGTGATCAGGGCTTTTGAGGAAACGGTGCCCAGCAATTCATTTTTTTCATTTACGACCGGGATTACATTGGAGTGGTATAAATTATATATGGTAGCGGCTTTTAGAAAATAAAATTTTGCGTTTACAGCCGCTGCAATAAAGTTTGTTTGATACACATCCAGTGTGGTGGACGCTTTATTTTGTTCATCCACAAGGTCTTCTTCACTTATCAGCCCCAGGTACTCTCCCTCTGAAACTACGGGCAGGTGGGCGGTTTTGTGATCGTTCATCAATTGAAGCACCGTCTCCACCGAATCTTTAAGTTTCAATAAAGGGTAAATATTATCAGCAAGTTGCAGGGTTGTCATTGTCTTAAATTTGATTGTTACTGCAATATTTCTGATTAAAGACAAAATAAATCAAAGAATCGTTGCAGCAGGGATTTTTAATTTTGAAAGAAATGCACCAAGAATCCGGTTAAATTCTTCCGGAACTTCCATCATGGGGGCGTGACCGCATTTATCAATAAAATGCAATTCACTGTTGGGGATCAGCTTATTAAATTCCTGTGCAACAAACGGTGGTGTGATGGTATCATTGTTGCCCCAGATAAGACAAGTGGGTTGTTGGATTTGATTTAATTCATCTCCAAGATTATTACGAATAGCAGATTTGGCCAGTGAAATAATCTTAATCACTTTAATCCTGTTGTTGGTTATTTCAAAGCACTCATCCACCAATTCATCCGTTGCCATTGCGGGATCATAAAAAGTAAGTTGCGTTTTTTTGCGGATGTACTCCTTATCCCCTCGTTTAGGATAACTGTCTCCCATGCCGTTTTCAAACAAACCGGAACTTCCGGTAAGTATCAGTGACTTTACCCTTTCCGGGTTTTTCAACACGTATACCAATGCAACATGCCCTCCCAGCGAATTTCCTAACAAATGAATATTATCGTAATCCCTGTGTTCTACAAACTTTTTTACAAATTTTTGCAATCCACCAACGGTGGTGTGCAACAAATCCAGGTCGAAAAGTGGCAGCAGGGGAACAATCACTTTATGCGTTTTCCGGAAATATTCTACCAGGTGAGAAAAATTGCTTAATGCACCAAACAGGCCATGCAATAAAAGCAACGGTTCACCATCTCCCTCTTCGATAAATTTAAACTTCCCGTCTTGTCTTAGTTGATATTCCATGAATGTTTTCGATGCAAATTTTGATGCCCGTTAATTATTGCTAAAATAAATGTTTCTGCTGAAAAAATCTTCTAAATAATATTTAGGTTGATTTTCAGGATGCTAATTTATTACCTAAATTTTGAAAAAAGGATTGAAGTTGTATGAATACATCTTTAAACAAAGGAATTATTTTTCCAAGATTGTCAATTACGGCCGGTCCCCACGGCGCCACAAAACCATAAACGTTTGAAGCTTTTATGGTTTCAGGTTTCAAAAGCGTCATTTTTTCTGCAAAAAACAAGATAACACTGAAGATAATTGTGTAAATAATAATATACAGAATTATGCCGGCAAGCCTGTCGAGCCAGCCAAGCATCGCCATGTTTATGGTTTTTTTTATGATTCTTGCGCCAAGGTTTACCAATAAAACCACAACAAGAAATACCAGTGCAAATGCCAAAAACGGCATCCACTTACCTGTGATTCCTGAAGAAGTCTGAAGATGTTGGGCAACAACAGCAGAAAGTTTTAATGCGGCTGCAAGACCTATTATAAAAGCAATAAACGAAAAAATGCCAACCACAAAACCTTTTGAAAATCCTTTAAAAACAGCAATGATCATCACGATTAAAAAAGCAACATCTATTATCATTTTTTAAAGAATTTTCTTAAAAAGCCGAATGGCAGAACGCTTAAAGCTAAAAGCCGAGTGCCGGGCTGCCTTCTTGCCTCTTGCCTATTACCTTACCCCTTCAGCATTTCTTTCACAATAACCGCAATTGTTTTTCCGTCGGCTTTGCCGGCAAGTTGTTTATTGGCAGCGCCCATAACTTTTCCCATATCCGCAGGCGAGGAGGCGCCCGTTTGTTCAATAATTTTTGCAATAACTGTTTTTAGTTCATCTTCACCCATTTGTTTCGGTAAAAATTTTTCGATCACTTCAATTTCTTCTCTTTCTTTACCAGCAAGGTCTTCACGGTTCTGCTTTTCGTAAATCTCAAGGGAATCTTTTCTTTGTTTTACGAGTTTTTGTAAAAGTTTGATCTCATCTTCTTCTTTTATTTGTCCACCTGAACCTTCTGCGGTTTTTGCATTAATGATTGCGGATTTAATGGCCCGAAGCCCACGTAACCCTTTTTCATCTTTGGCCAGCATCGCTGTTTTCAGCTCTGCCATTACTTTTTCTTCTAAAGACATAATTGTAAATTATATAATGATGATGATAAGAATGCATTGTGAAATTAAAAAACCGTAAAAAACAGGAATCAGCAAATAAAGTTTGTTTACTGCTCAGCTCTATCTTTCTCCACAAATTTTTTATGAAAATCGTTTGCAAATCTTTTTATTTCATCCGAAAGATCTTTACGCCTTGTTGCACGTTGAAAAGTATCGCCCATCGTAAAAAAAACCTGGTAAAAAAAATCCGCCATTTCATCGGTCATCATATCTTTTGTCCAAAGATCGATCCTTAAGGCGGTTTTATCTGCGCCGTCCCAAAAAGCCAAAAACATGGCTTTTGCATCCTGCGGTTCTTCGGCCGTGCTGCCGGTGGCACTCCATTTTATATTTTGAGGCACCTTTTGAGCATCTAGCTCAACATCGATTTTTATATTTGATTCTGCCATAATTGGCTGCAAATTTAATACTATTGCAGTTGAATACGTATTTGTATTTAACCTTTCTTTAACCATGTAACAAATACATTTGCCAACTTAATTATGTGTATGAAAAAGATTGTGTTTGCAGTAATTAGTTGTTTGTTTTTTTCTATGGCGTTTTCACAGGAAAGCACGCCCTCTTCTACAAATAATAATAAATTGAATTTTAATAGCCGTTCCGGTGACCACTTTATGCTGCAACTTTCTTCGGATCATTGGGCCGGTGTGCCTGACAGCATCAGCAGTCATCAAAAAGGTCTTTCAAGAGGATTTAACGCTTATATAATGCTCAATAAGCCTTTTAAAAGTGCACCAAAGCTTAGCCTCGGGATTGGCGTGGGCATAAGCACAAGTAACATTTATTTCAAAAAAATGGAAGTGGATGTAAAAGCAGCGCCCGGTTTATTGCCTTTCATCGCCGAAGATTCTGCTGATCATTTCAAAAAATACAAACTGGCCACCACTTTTCTTCAAATTCCTTTGGAATTCCGTTTCACGGCGAAGCCAAACGAGCCTAACAAAAGTTTTAAAGCCGCTGTTGGTATTAAAGTGGGAACATTGGTAAATGTACATACCAAGGCAAAAACATTGCAGAACGCTGCGGGCACTACAATAAACGGTTATCTTGAAAAAGAGAACAGCAAACGCTTTTTTAATACCACAGATTTTATGGCAACTGCAAGGCTGGGGTATGGAATTGTTTCTCTCTTCGGTTCTTACCAACTCAACAGGTTATTGAAAGACGGAGCCGGTCCTAACCTCAAATTGTACCAGATCGGGCTTACCCTCAGCGGACTTTAATCGATACCTCACAGATAGGAAGGTTTTTACAGTAAAGCAATAAATAAAAGATATTTTTATTTTATTGTGGTATAATCTATGCACCATCTTTGTAAATCATCATTAAAAAAAAAACGATGACCTATTTTTGTCTTTCTAAATAAATTCTATTGATCGAAAAAAAAATAAATTATAATAATTCTATTAATGTGGTACTGGTAGCGGTAATTCAAAACGGCCAGCGGGAGGAAGAAGTTAGAGAATACCTTGATGAATTGGAATTTTTAGCCGAAACCGCGGGTGGCGTTACGGTAAAAACATTCACTCAAAAACTGGATCATCCTGACAGCCGCACCTTTGTGGGCAAAGGAAAGTTGCAGGAAGTAAAGGATTTTACCCAAAGAAAAAAGGTTGATTTGGTCATTTTCGACGATGAACTTACCGGCTCTCAAATTTCCAATATTGAAAAAGAATTGAACGTTACAACCATCGACAGAAGTGACCTGATCCTGGATATTTTTGCGTCGCGGGCTAAAACTGCACAGGCAAAAGTGCAGGTAGAGCTGGCGCAATATCAATACATTTTGCCCCGCCTGAAAGGGATGTGGAAACACCTTGAAAGACAGGGAGCTGGTATCGGTAGTCGCGGCCCGGGTGAAACAGAAATTGAAACCGACCGTCGTATCGTAAAAGATAAGATCAGTCTTTTGAGAAAACGGCTGGCCGAAATAGACAAGCAATCTTTTACCCAAAGAAAAGATCGCGGTGAATTTATAAGAGTGGCTTTGGTAGGTTATACAAATGTGGGCAAATCAACTATCATGAATGTGCTAAGTAAGAGCGACGTATTTGCAGAAAATAAATTATTTGCCACGCTTGATACCACCACGAGAAAAGTGGTTTTGGGCCACACGCCTTTTCTTTTGAGTGATACTGTAGGATTTATTCGAAAGCTTCCGCATCATCTTATTGAAAGTTTTAAAAGCACGTTGGATGAAGTTCGCGAAGCGGATATTTTATTACACGTAGTCGATATTTCACATCCGAAATATGAAGAGCAGATCTCTGTGGTTAATAAAACTTTACAGGAATTAAAAAGCTTTGAAAAGCCGATCATAATTGTGTTCAACAAAATGGATCAATATGAAAAAAACACTTTTGATCAATGGCTGCCGGAAGAAGTAAAAGAACAATTGCTTCATGAATTAAAGCAAAGGTGGCAAGCTCAAACCAATGGCAAATGTGTTTTCATTTCTGCCACAGAAAAAACCAATATTAAAGAATTAAGGCAGGTAGTTTTAAACCAGGTGCGGGAATTGTATCAAAAAAAATATCCTTATAAAGCAGAATTTTTCTATTGATGGATCAAAGTGAAAACTGGATAAAAATAGCCCAATCTGAAAATGAAATTCCTTTTAAGGATAACCACATCGCTAAAATTACAGTTGAAGAAAGATCCATTTGCCTTGTGAAATCTACAGAAGGCATAAAAGCCTGCGCTGCAAAATGCCCCCATGCGGGCAACGATCTTTCAGACGCGTTTGTAGATAAAAAGCATAATATTGTTTGTCCACTGCATGGATATCGGTTTTCAATGAGCAACGGACGGGATACTTCCAACGAAGGCTACGTTTTAAAAATTTACCAGGTAAAACAAACAAACGAGGGAGTTTTTATCAAGTTAGAATAATGATAAATATCCGGTTACATAAAATTAAAAGGCACAATTTAGTAACTTTGCAAGCTGTCATTTTGGCTTCGAAACATTTCCTGCACTAAAATTGACATAGAACATTTACCTTTTTTTAAATAAATAATTTATAGATATATGGCCGGGCTACTCTCATTGTTATTTGGTGGCAACAAAAGTGAAAAAGATGTAAAGTCAATAAAACCGCTTGTTGAAAAGATCAATTCTTTTTTTGAACAATATCAAACATTATCCAACGACGAATTACGGGGTAAAACAATTGATTTTCGCGGGCGTATTAAAGAGTACTTAAAAGAAATTGATGACCAGATAGAAACGCAAAAAGCGGAGGCAGAAAAGCTGGATTCAGCAGATATTGCCGGGCGTGATGCAATCTATCGGCAGATAGATGACATGCGAAAAGACCGTGATGGAAAACTTGAAGAAATTCTTCTTGAAATTTTGCCGGAAGCATTTGCAGTAGTTAAAGAAACCGCCCACCGTTTTAAAGACAACAGTGAGCTTGAATCAACTGCCACAGAATTGGATAAAACCTTTGCTGCCAATAAAAATTATATCAGCATAGAAGGCGAAAAAGTAGTCTACCAGAACAGGTGGACAGCAGGTGGCAACGAAATCGTTTGGAACATGGTTCCCTATGATGTTCAGTTGATCGGTGCCATCGTTTTGCACCAGGGTAAAATTGCTGAAATGGCAACAGGTGAAGGTAAAACGCTGGTGTCTGTTTTGCCGGCATATCTTAATGCACTTGCAGGCCTGGGCGTGCACATCGTAACAGTGAACGATTACCTGGCACGACGCGATAGTGAATGGAATGGAACGTTGCTCGAATGGCTTGGACTTACCGTAGATTGTATCGACAAACACCAGCCTAACAGTGAAGAAAGAAGAAAAGCCTATCAAAGCGATGTGGTGTATGGCACCAATAACGAATTTGGTTTTGACTACCTGCGTGACAATATGGTGCATACGCCTGAAGAAATGGTACAGGGCAAGCATCACTTTGCCATGGTGGATGAGGTGGACAGTGTATTGATTGATGATGCAAGAACCCCGCTTATTATTTCAGGTCCCATCCCACGTGGCGATCAGCAGGAATATGACCAACTAAAACCGAGAGTTGAAAAAATAGTTGAAGCGCAGAGAAAGGTGACCAGTACTTTTTTAGTTGAAGCAAAGAAAAAAATATCCGAAGGAAATGATGACCCGAAAGATGGCGGCCTTGCCTTATTTCGTGCACACCGCGGATTGCCAAAAAACAACGCTCTTATTAAATATTTGAGTGAGCCGGGCATGAAGGTAAAGCTTCAAAAATCTGAAAATTACTACCTGTCAGACCAGGAAAAAAATATGCACGTGGTAGATGAAGAGTTGTATTTCGTAATCGACGAAAAAAACAACCAGGTGCAATTAACTGATAAAGGAATTGCACTGATCACCAAATCGGGTGAAGATCCTGAATTCTTCATTATGCCTGATATAGGAGTAAAGCTTGCTGATATTGAAAAAAGCGAGACAACCCCGGAAGAAAAACTGGAACAAAAAGAAACTTTACTAAATGATTATTCTGTAAAAGCAGAAAGAATTCATACCATTACCCAACTATTAAAAGCATACACCCTTTTTGAAAATGACGTGGAATATGTGGTAATAGATGGCCAGGTGAAAATCGTAGATGAGCAAACAGGTCGTATCATGGAAGGCCGCCGTTATTCAGACGGCTTGCACCAAGCCATTGAAGCAAAAGAAAATGTGAAGATTGAAAGCGCCACTCAAACCTATGCCACCATTACTTTACAGAATTATTTCAGGATGTATCATAAGCTGGCCGGTATGACCGGTACAGCGGAAACAGAAGCTGCGGAATTCTGGGATATTTATAAATTGGATGTCGTTTCAATTCCTACCAATGTTCCCGTAATCAGAGAGGATGTGCAGGATCTTGTATTCAAAACCAAGCGTGAAAAATACAAGGCAGTAATTGATGAAGTAGAAAAAATGACCGGTGAGGGAAGACCAATTCTTGTAGGTACCACTTCGGTGGAAGTGAGTGAACTATTGAGCCGAATGATGAAGCAGAAAGGGATTCCGCATAATGTTTTGAACGCGAAACAACATGCCAAAGAGGCGCAGGTGGTTGCAGAAGCCGGTCTGCCTGGTGCGGTTACCATCGCTACCAATATGGCCGGTCGTGGTACAGATATTAAACTAGGACCCGGCGTGAAAGAAGCCGGTGGTCTGGCGATACTTGGTACAGAAAGGCACGAAAGCCGACGTGTAGACAGGCAGTTACGCGGACGTGCGGGAAGGCAGGGCGATCCCGGATCTTCTAAATTTTTCGTTTCCCTGGAAGATGACCTGATGCGCATGTTCGGAAGTGAAAAGATCGCTTCATTAATGGATAGAATGGGTTACAAAGAAGGCGAAGTGATCCAGCACAAAATGATCTCCAACAGTATCGAACGCGCCCAAAAGAAAGTGGAAGAAAACAACTTTGGTATCAGGAAAAGGCTGCTGGAGTATGATGATGTAATGAATAAGCAGCGTACTGTTATTTACGGAAAAAGAAACCACGCCTTGTTTGGAGAAAGGCTTGCCCTCGATCTTGACAATGCCTTCTATGCTGTTGCCGAAGGGATTATTTATTCATTCAAAGAAATAAATGATCACGAAGAATTTAAGCTTGCGGTGATCATGAATTTTGGGATAGACACGGCCATCACGCAGGAAGAACTTGAAAAAGAAGACTTGTATGAATTGGCCAATAAATTATATTACGAAGCCAAAGATCATTACAATGCCAAGAACAAGGCAATGAATGAGCAAACGCTTCCTGTTCTGAAAAATATCCGTAAAGAACAAGGCGCTCATATTATAAATGTGGCTGTTCCTTTTACTGATGGTAAAAAAGCCATGCAGGCGATTGCCAATCTTGATAAAACAATTGAAACAAACGGCGCTGAACTTACCAATGCACTTGAACGAAACATCACCCTTGCTTTAATTGATGATGCATGGAAAGAGCATTTGCGTGCAATGGACGATCTGCGGCAAAGTGTACAGACTGCCGGTTATGAACAAAAAGACCCATTGGTGATTTATAAGATTGAAGCCTTCAACGCTTTCAAACAGATGGATGACCAGGTAAATAAAGACATTGTAAGTTTCCTCGCGCATTGCCATATTCCGGCCGAACAGAATCATGAGACAGGCATTACAGAAGAAAGAAGAAGAAGGACCGACATGAGTAAAATGCGTCAACGTAAAGCTGAATTCGCAGGTGCCGGTGCAGGACCGGAATATCTCTCCCAGGAAAATGATTACATTGATCCTTCAGAAAATGTAAAGCAGGAACCGGTGAGAGTTGGGCCTAAAGTAGGACGTAACGATCCATGCCCTTGCGGAAGCGGTAAAAAATACAAACATTGTCATGGAAAAGGAGAAAGTTAATTTCGTTACTAAGAAATTATTTTTAATTTTATTCCGATAAACCGTTTACAATATGAAAAGCATTTTTTTAGTAGCAGTCTTGTTTCTTGCGCAATCGGCTTTTTGCCAGTCAGCAAAAACTAAGACTGATGTAAAAACCACTTCTAAAACGGCGTCTGCACAAACAACAACTCCCCACAAAAACCTAAATATACCGGTAATATATACCTTTATAGGAAATGGTGCTTGGTCCAATGTAAACAATTGGGATTCCAACGGTATTCCCCCGGTTGATATAACTCCGGGGAGCGAAATACACATTAACAGCCAGATTGCAGGGAGTAAATGTATTTTAGATGTTCCTTATGACGTACCCAATACCACTAATACTATAAAACTTACAGTTTATACCGGCAGCAAATTAGTAGTACCTGATTTAATTGTAAGATAAGAATCTCTGATATTTATTGGTTTACTGCTGTAATTAATTATTCATCACTAAAATCTGCCACCGTTAATAAGAAAACAGATTCTTCTTGTGCAGCAACTTTGTGAGCTACGTTCCTGTGCAACGCGATAATCTGTCCTTGTTTTACATCATAGGATTTCGCTTCTGTATCAAATTTAATGGCTCCATCCAGCACATGCACGCTTACAACTCCGTTGGTACTATGCTCTTCCATGGTCGCTCCTTTATGTAGTGCAATCAAAACAATACGCATTCCATCTGTCTTATAAACGGTCATCGCATTGCGATCACTCTCTTGCCAGGTTTCTTCATTTTTAATTTGCTGCAAAAAACCGGGAACATCTATTGGCACAACCGGCGCATCCATCAAACGGCCTCCGTCGGGCCTCAATTCTGTTGATTTATTATATTTTACTTCCATAGAATTATATTTTTAAGGTTATCGATTGGGCACACTTCTACAAAAACTGCTCCTGAATAGTATCTGTTATAAATAAAAGAAAATCAAAACGTACAAAGCATTTACACACAGGTAATTTTTATTAGAACTTTCTTTCTTGTTACTTTTGTCGAAAACCGCATTTTTTTAAACGGCATATACTTTGCGACAAAAACTATAATTAAATTTTAAACAAAAAAAACAATGGAATCAATCGAAAAAAGAGGAATAAATACGGTTCGCGTACTATCTGCAGATGCAGTGCAAAAGGCTAATTCGGGGCACCCCGGCACGCCGATGGCACTTGCACCGATGGGAGATGTATTGTGGACCCAGGTGATGAATTATAATCCGAATGATCCATTGTGGCCCAACCGCGACCGCTTTATTTTATCGGCCGGTCACGCGTGTATGTTGCAATATTGCTATCTCTATTTAACCGGATATAATGTAAGTCTCGACGATCTCAAAAATTTCAGGCAGTTGCACAGCAAAACGGCCGGCCATCCGGAATATGGCTTATTGCCAGGCATAGAAGTAACAACCGGCCCGCTCGGACAAGGTTTTGCAAACGGAGTAGGAATGGCCATTGCGCAGCAATATTTGGCTTCACGCTATAACAAGCCAGGTTTTGATTTGTTTGATTATAAGATTTATTCCATTTGCAGTGACGGAGATATTATGGAAGGCGTAAGTGCAGAAGCTGCTTCACTTGCCGGACATCTGAAATTGGGCAACCTCATTTATTTATACGACGATAATAAAATCACTATTGAAGGTGACACTTCACTTGCTTTTAATGAAGATGTGACGGAACGTTTCCAGGCGTATGGCTGGCACGTTCAGTCTGTGGCCGATGGAAATGATACCGAAGCGATTCACGCGGCGATCATCAATGCGCAAAATGACACCAACCGCCCGTCACTAATTAAAGTGAGAACGCATATTGGTTTTGGCAGCCCAAACAAGGTTGACACCGCTGCGGCCCACGGCTCACCTTTAGGAAACGAAGAAGTTCGTTTGGTAAAAGAAAATTTAGGATTTGATCCTGATAAAAGTTTTGACGTTTCTGATGATGTGCTCGACTTTTACCGGAAGAAAGGCAGTGCAGGCGTAAAAAAAGAAGAAGACTGGAAAGAGCTTTACAAAAAATACAAAGAAAAATACCCGGGTGAAGCAGCAGAATATGAATTATTAAGTGATGGGAAATTACCGGAAGGCTGGAAAGACGATCTGCCTGTATTTAAGCCTGATGCGAAAGGACTTGCTACACGCAAAGCTTCAGGAAAAGCGCTGAATGCAATTGCAGCAAAATTGCCATTATTGATTGGTGGCTCAGCAGATCTTTCTCCTTCTACCGATACGGTATTAAATGGCTTTGAATCTTTCACGGATGAAAATCATGGTGGCAGAAATTTCCACTTTGGCATTCGGGAACATGCCATGGGCGCTGTTTTGAATGGGATGGCACTTACACGGGGATTTATTCCGTATGGCGCTACTTTCCTTATTTTTTCTGATTACATGCGTCCCCCGGTAAGGCTTGCAGCAATTATGAAAATCAAACCTGTATTTATTTATACTCATGATAGTATTGGTTTAGGCGAAGACGGCACGACACATCAGCCGATCGAACAATTAATCGGCCTGCGTTCTGTTCCCGGACTTACTGTTATCCGTCCTGCAGATCCAAACGAAACCGTACAGGCATGGCGCACAACCATTGAACATACAGGTGGCCCGGTTGCGCTGATTCTCACAAGACAAAATGTGCCGATCATCGACCAGGAAAAATATGCAAAAGCGGATAACGTAGATAAAGGCGCTTACATTTTGTCTGATAGCGAAGGTGAACCACAAGTGATCTTAATGGCAAGCGGAAGCGAAGTGCATCTTGTTTTGCAGGCACAGGAAAAACTTAAAGAACAATCGATCAATGCGCGCGTGGTAAGTTTCCCAAGTTGGGAATTGTTTGAAGCGCAAAGTGATGATTATAAAGAAAAAGTATTACCGAAAAAAGTTCGCGCGCGTTTGGCTGTAGAAGCCGGTTCGCCGCTCGGCTGGTGCAGGTTTGTCACTGATGACGGCGATGTGTTGGGTATTACAAAATTTGGAGAATCAGCTCCCGGTGAAGAAATACTTGCAGAATATGGCTTTACGGCAGATAATGTGGTAGCCAGGGCGAAGGCGTTGGTGCAATAATTGTGATTGTATATTAAATTTAGAAACAATGAAAAAAATATTAATTGCTATCGACTATAATCCCAGCGCCCAAAAAGTGGCTGAAACAGGTTACAAACTGGCAAAATCAATGAATGCAGAAATTGTTTTATTGCACGTAGTGGCGGATTATACTTATTATTCTTCCCTCGATTATTCGCCGATAATGGGTTTTGACACCTTCAGTAACATGGGAGCCATCCAGACCAACACAGTTCTTCAATTGGAAGACGCGGCGAACGAGTTCCTTGAAAAATCAAAAAATCATTTAGGCGATGGATCAATAAAAACGCTGGTAAAAGATGGCGATACAGGTGATGCGATAATTGAAGCAGCCGACAATTTGCATGCTGACGTAATTGTGCTCGGAAGCCACAGCCGCAAGGGATTGGACAAAATATTAATGGGAAGCGTGGCAGAAAAAGTATTACGCCACAGCAAAGTTCCGCTCTTCATCATTCCTGTGAGTGAGAACGAAAAAAATAACGATTAGAATTTAATACGATGGAAGATTATTCAACAGAAGAACATGAAGTAAAAATTCTTAAGATTGAAAATGTAACCCACAATGTAAAAAGATTTATGCTCACTAAACCCGGGTCTTATGAATTTACCCCCGGGCAGGCAACAGACGTGGTGATTGATTTACCTTCCTGGAAAACAGAACGAAGACCGTTCACCTTCACTTCTTTGAATGAATGGGATACACTCGAATTTACTATTAAAATATATAGTGATCACCATGGCGTTACGAATGAGTTGGGTAAATTAAAACCAGGAGATCAGTTGATCCTTCACGATGTCTGGGGTGCTATTCATTACAAAGGAGAAGGTGTTTTTATTGCCGGAGGAGCGGGGGTTACACCATTCATCGCCATCCTTCGAAACCTTTATCATCAACATAAAATCGGGACCAATAAACTCATCTTTTCAAACAAAACAACAAACGATATTATATTAAACGATGAATTTCGGCAAATGCTTGGCGACAATTTTATCAATACCATTACCGATGAAAAAACCGATGAGTATGATAATGAAAAGATCGGCAAGTCATACCTCGAAAGAAAGGTGAAAAATCTTGATCAATACTTTTACATCTGCGGCCCTGATGGAATGGTTGAAGACATTCACAAAGATCTTTTGGCTCTCGGTGTGAAGGAAGATAAAATAGTTATCGAGCAATTCTAAAGTAAGAATCTGCCAAAAAAGTTCGTTTACTGCCCCTTGAAAAAAGTTCAAAAAAGATTATATTATAATCGAACAAAAACATTCAAACCATGGCAAAAGATCCTTACAATATTAAAAAACTGCTTCACACCAAAAACGGGAACTTTACTTACTACAGCCTTCCGGAATTGGAAAAGCAAGGGTACAATATTGGTAAACTGCCGTTCTCTATTCGTATTTTATTGGAGAACGTGTTGAGGAACTTTGATGATTTTGCCGTAACAAAAGAAAATATTGAAACGCTTTTACATTGGAAACCCGCGGGCTCCGATAAAGATATTCCTTTTAAACCTGCACGTGTACTTATGCAGGATTTTACAGGTGTGCCCGCTGTTGTGGACATCGCTTCTCTTCGTGCTGAGATTGCGCGCAAAGGAAAAAATCCCGATGAAATAAATCCTTTAATTCCTGTTGATCTTGTAATAGATCACTCGGTACAGGTAGATTATTTCGGAACCGAATACTCCTATAAAAAAAATATGGAGGAAGAATACAAACGCAATCATGAGCGATATTCTTTTTTAAAATGGGCGCAGAAATCTTTCAACAATTTCAGCGTGGTGCCGCCGGGAATGGGCATTTGCCACCAGGTAAATCTTGAATTTTTATCCAAAGGCGTTATAGAAAGAAATGGCGAGGTTTTTCCCGATACTTTAGTCGGAACCGATAGTCATACCCCAATGGTAAATGGCATCGGCGTGGTAGCATGGGGCGTAGGTGGAATTGAAGCAGAAGCGGCAATTCTTGGTCAGCCCGTTTATTTTATTATGCCTGAAGTAATTGGTTTGAAGTTAACCGGGAAATTGAATGTAGGATCTACAGCCACCGACCTCGTTTTGAACATCGCTGAACTTTTAAGGAAGACCGGCGTGGTTGGCAAATTTGTAGAAGTTTTTGGTCCGGGTTTAGATACTCTTTCAGTTCCTGACCGTGCAACGATCGGAAACATGTCCCCGGAGTTTGGTTGCACCATCACTTATTTCCCGATCGATGATAAGACGCTTGAATATATGCGGAAGAGCAACCGTTCGGAAGAACAGGTAAAACTGGTAGAAGATTATTGCAAAACCAACCTGCTTTGGAGAAACGGCGATGAAAATATTACTTATACAAAAGTGGTTGAATTGGATCTTTCTTCTATACAACCTAGTGTGGCCGGCCCTAAACGCCCACAGGATAAAATTCTTTTAAAAGATCTTAAAAGTAAGTTTTATGAATTGATGGAAAAGACTTACGGTCGCCAGCACGTAAAACCGGAGCAGGATTTATCCAGGTGGTTTGCCGAAGGCGGAGGGCAACCAGTTGATCCGTCTCCTTCAGAAATGCCGACAGAGACTGAAATTGAAGAGAAGGAAGTAAATGGAATAAAAAGTGTATGGATCACATTGGGTGATCAAAAATTTGAATTGACCGACGGACATGTTGCAATAGCGGCCATCACATCATGCACCAATACTTCAAACCCTTTTGTAATGATCGGTGCAGGTTTGGTAGCCAGGAAAGCACGTGAACATGGTCTGGATAAAAAGCCGTGGGTAAAAACTTCGCTCGCTCCCGGCTCAAAAGTAGTAACCGATTATTTGGAAAAAGCCGACCTGCTGGATGACCTGGAAGCGCTGGATTTTCATTTGGTGGGTTACGGATGCACTTCCTGCATCGGCAACTCAGGTCCTCTGCCACCATACATTGCCAAAGCCGTTCAGGATCACGACCTGGTAGTTGCTTCCGTTCTTTCAGGCAACAGGAATTTTGAAGCGCGCATTCATCCGCAGGTGAGAATGAACTTTTTGATGTCGCCGATGCTCGTAGTAGCTTACGCGATCGCCGGCCGGATTGATATTGATCTAACTAAAGATCCTATCAGTTACGATCCTAATTTGCAACCTGTTTATCTCAAAGACATCTGGCCATCCGATGATGAAATCAACGAAATCATGAGAAAGGTTTTATCGCCGCATGATTTTGAAAAAAGCTATAAAGAAATTTTTGAAGGAAATGAAAGCTGGCAAAAACTTAAAGTGCCGGAAGAAAAGCTGTATGTGTGGGACAAATCCTCCACCTATGTTAAGGAGGTACCGTTCTTTTATAATATTTCAGTCAAGGCAGAGGAGCTGAAAGATATCAATAATGCGCGTGTGTTATTAATGTTAGGCGACAGCGTAACAACCGATCATATTTCTCCCGCCGGATCTTTCAATGAACATTCGCCTGCAGGAAATTTTTTAATAAACCTCGCCGTTGAAAAAAAGGATTTTAATTCTTACGGATCGCGAAGAGGGAATGATGAAGTGATGGTGCGTGGCACCTTTGCCAATGTGCGCATCAGGAATTTACTGGTTGAAGTTGAAGGTGGGTTTACCAAATATCTACCTACCGGAGAACAGATGACGGTGTTTGATGCGGCCATGAAATATAAAGAAACCGAAACGCCTTTGGTTGTTTTGGCCGGAAAAGAATATGGGAGCGGTTCATCAAGAGACTGGGCGGCAAAAGGAACTTTTTTATTGGGTATAAAAGCCGTAATTGCCGAGAGTTACGAACGAATACACAGAAGTAACCTGGTAGGTATGGGGGTTTTGCCGGTGCAATATAAAGAAGGTGAAAGTGCAGCCAGTTTAGGTCTTACAGGAAACGAAACTTTTACGATTACAGGAATTGCAACCGATATAAAACCGTCGAAAGAAATTGAGGTAGTTGCCAAAAAAGATGACGGATCAGAAATAAAGTTCAATGTAATTGCCAGGCTGGACTCGACAATAGAAATTGAATACTATCGGCACGGAGGCATTCTTCAATATGTACTACGACAGTTTTTGGAAAAGGCAGATGCAGAATAAAAATTGAAAGAATTTGTTGGTTTGCTACGTTACAGGAACAAATCGGTGTAAAGCTTTCCTCCCGGTTTTACAGCGTATTTTTCAAGATCAGTTATTCCTTCTTCAGCTAAAACTTCTTCATCTATAAAAGTATTTCCCGTACATTCTGAGGAAGGGCGTTGCAAAATATAAAAGGCGCTGTCGGCAATAATTTCAGGAGTACGGCTCATCTGGATCAGCGTTTCTCCGCCGAGCAAATTTCTTACAGCAGCAGTGGCTATGGTGGTTTTTGGCCAAAGGCTGTTCGCAGCAATATTATAATTCTTTAGTTCGCCTGATAAACCCAAAGCAATCATCGTCATATCATACTTACTCATGGTATAAGCCAGATGATTGGCAAACCATTTTTTATCCAAATTAAGTGGAGGCGATAAGTTAAGGATATGCGGATTCGTTCCATTTTTTAAAAAAGGAATACACGCTTTGCTCACAAAAAAAGTTCCTTTTACATTAATGTCATGCATGAGGCCATAAGCTTTTGGCTCTGTTTGTTCCACCTTCGTAAGCGAAATTGCAGAAGCATTGTTGATGAGGATATCAATTCCGCCGAAAGTTTCAACAGTCTTTTCAACTGCATTTTGTATCTGGTCTTCAAAGCGAATATCACACTGAACAGCCAAAGCTTTTCCGCCTGCCTCTTCGATTTCTTTTGCAGCAGAAAAAATTGTCCCGCCCAGTTTCGGGTTTTCTTCTACTGATTTTGCAGCAACGACAATATTGGCACCTTCTTTTGCAAGTCTTATGGCTGTTGCCTTCCCGATGCCGCGCGAAGCGCCCGTTATAAACGCAGTTTTATTTTTAAATTTCATGAGCGTTATCGGTTTAATTATTATTTCAGATGCGATGGGTTCCAGCTACAACTCTTACTTTATAATTTTCTGCTGCAATCCCGAATTCTTTTTTATACGCAGATAAGATTTTTACAAGAAAAGATTCAACACCTTCATGTTTTACAATATTAATGGTGCAGCCTCCAAAACCGCCGCCCATAAGCCTTGCGCCGATCACATCGCTATTTTCTTTAGCCAAATCCACCAAAAAATCCAGCTCTGTACAACTCACTTCATACAGGTTTTTTAAACCTTCATGGGTTTCGAACATCAGTTTGCCAAAAGCAGAAATATTATTTTCTTTTAAAAGTGAAGCAGCTTTTTTTGTTCGCAGAATTTCTTCCACCACGAATAAACAACGGCTGTAAACTTTCTCGCCCATTTCTTTTTTGAAAGGAAATAATTGAGCAGGATCCTGAATATCTCTAAAAGACTGAATATTTAATTCTTTTTTCAAAACTTCCATTCCCTGTTCGCACTCTTTTCTCCGTTGGTTATATTCAGATCCTGCAAGTGAATGATGAACTTTTGTATTGATAAGGATGATATCGTATCCTGCAACATGCAACGGGATATCCTCATGAGTTACATTTTTGCAATCCAATAAAAGCACGGTTTCTTCCCTGCCCATCATGCTGGCATACTGATCCATAATGCCGCACATCACACCGGGAAAGTTATGTTCAGCACGCTGCCCAAGCAAAGCGAGCTCTTTACGGCTAATTTTAAAATCGTGCAATTCATTCAGGCTGTAAGAGATGCCACCTTCCAGTGCAGCCGATGAAGACATGCCACCTCCGATCGGGATATTTCCCCCGAAGACACAATTAAATCCTGTCAACGGAAGATTTAATTTTTGAAACTCTTTTACAACGCCCAGCACATAATTTTTCCAGCCGTCCATTTTTTTTACATCAGCAAGAGGCACCGAAATACTTTCATCGAAGTCTATCGAATAACAATTTATTTGGTCTGAATTATTCAATGCCACTGCCAAAAAAATTCCTTTGTCAATAGCGCCGGGCATTACAAAACCATCGTTGTAATCTACATGTTCGCCAATAAGATTGATCCTTCCGGGAGAATAATAAAGACTGGGTTCTTCTTTAAATCTTTCTTTGAAAGCGGCTTCTACTTCCGCTGCTGATCCTGTCATTACAATTTAAATTTATCTAACAGAAGAATTTTGTAGGAGGTCTTAAATAAGGCAGATTGACCCGGTTCAAGAGTTACTACACCCATTGCGTTATTGAAACCATTAGGCGCGCCACTGAGATTTTCTATGGCAATACTTTTTCTATGCGGCGGGGTGTATATCTGCAAATAAGGATAGGACTCATCAGGAAAAAACTGTATCTCTATTTTTTTTTCGCTGTTTCTCAAAACACACAAGGGCTGGCATTCCTGCGTATCCAAAGTGAAACAATTGTCTAAGAAACGATCACCTAATTTCTCAATACCTGAAAACCGCGTATAGTCCACTAACTTTTTGGTCGGGATCAATTCGGTATTAAATTCTACCATTTGTTTTCCCTGGAATTCCAGGTCAAGATCATTGATCGTATCACCTAATTTAAAATATGGATGCCATCCATCCTGCATGGGTATCAATCCTTCATCCTGGTTAACACATTCTGTCGTAACTGTAAGTTTGTTTTCGGGTTCAAGTTGCCAGGTAACAATGCAATCATAATTAAACGGATAGCCGGGATCTTCAGCCCTGTATTCATATTTCATGGTTACAGAAGCTTCGGCTGCGTTGGCGGTTTCATCCACCAGTGTGAAGGGCCTGTCATACAGCAAACCGTGGATTGCATGATTCCCCATGAAGTGTTTTTGCACTGTGTATTCATTTTCACCAAAAGTGTATTTGCCGTGTGTCATACGGCATACAAACGGGGAAAGTTTACAACCTTTAAACGCTTTCTCAACATCATTCTTAAATTCGTCTGAAGTATCGTAAGAGTCAATTACATTTATTTTCTCCTTATTTTCTTCTACTACAAATTCATGAAGAATAGCACCGCAGGCCGGAACAATGGCAGCATAATTATTGGTGACATCATTTTTTAAAATGATCTTATCAAAACCGGATTCCTTTTTTTTATGGATTGAAAACATACCCGAAATTACTAAAAGAATCTTTAGTTGTTTTCCAAAATCTTCATCACCATTTTTTCTTCGGGCGAGAGAGCCGCTTTGCCGTCATCTTCTTCTATTTCATCCAGTTCGCGAATGTACTTCTCCAGTTTTTTACTTTCGTATAATGAAAGAATTAAAGGATGTACATAATATTTTTTGCAAACAGTTCTTGTGTTTCCGAGTTGATCTGAAACAATATCGATCGCCTCAACAATTTTCTTTTTTGCTTCTGTTTTTGTTTCGCAACAACCGATAGATTTTAACGCAAGAAACGCCTGCACAGTTCCTGCCCACGTTCTGAAATCTTTCGCGGTAAAATCGGTACCGCTTATTTCGCGGATGTAATGATTTACCATTCCTGAATCGATAGAATGATGTTTGCCTTCGGCATCATAATATTGAAAAAGTTCTTTCCCCGGCACATCCCGGCATTTCTTAACAACTTTTGCCAATCGTTTGCTTTTCAAGTCTATTTTATGAGAAACACCTTTTTTCCCTTTAAAAGAAAACGTTACAGCGCCCCCGTTGAAGGTTACATGCCGGTCTTTTAAAGTGGTGAGCCCGAATGAACCATACGCTTTTTCATAATAGGAATTCCCAATGCGGATGTTTGTACGTTCCATCAAACTGACAACTGCTGCGAGCACTTTTTTCTCGCTTAGTTCCGGGAGACTTAAATCTTTTTCAAGCTGCAATCTTATCTCTGGCAATGCCTTTCCAAAATCGTGTAACCGGTAGAATTTTGTGTGATTTCTTAACGCATTCCAGTGTGAATGATATTTATATTGTTTCCTGTTTTTTGTATCATATCCTGTGGCCTGCAGGTGGCCATTTTCTTTTTTGCAAATCCAAACTTTTTCCCACGCAGGTGGAATCACCAAGTGGTTGATGCGCAACAGTTCTTCATCATCTTTTACCTTGTCTCCTTTGTAATAATATTCAAAATTGTTACCTCTTCTTTTTCTTTCAATGCCGGGTTCCTTATCAGTTACATACACGAGATCGGCCGCTTTTGCCGTTTTTTCTTCATCTTTTACAATCCTTCTTAATTTTCTTTTGGGAATCTTAAGAAGTTGCTCGGGCACCTCGGTCATGAAATTAATTTTTTAAGTTTTTATCCGTTCACTACCTCTCCTCCATTAGGATGCAATACCTGTCCCGAAATATAGCTCGAATCCGCATTGCAGGCTAAAAACAAATAAGATGGCGCTACTTCGTTTGGTTGTCCTCCGCGTTGCATAGGAGTTCCCGCGCCATGCTCGGCTAATTTTTTATTAGGTGAAGAAGCGGTGATCAAAGGTGTCCAGATAGGGCCCGGCGCAACAGCATTTACACGGATTCCTTTTGAAACTAAATTATCGCTCAGGCTTCTTGTAAAAGTAACGATAGCGCCTTTTGTGGCTGAATAATCGATCAAAGTCGGATGACCATGATATGCCGTTACCGAAGTGGTGTTTACTATGGCACTTCCTTTTTTCATGTGAGGCAGCGCTGCTTTTGTGATCCAGAACATTGAAAAAATATTCGTCTCAAATGTCTTGATCATATTTTCTGTCGTAATTTCCTCCAGCGAACCGGCTTCCACCTGTGTGCCGGCGTTATTAATGAGCACATCAATTCTTCCAAATTCTTTCACTGCTTTTTCAATCGCTTTTTTACAAAAAGATTCTCTTCTTAAATCCCCCGGAATCAGCAAGCATTTTCTTCCGTAATCTTCAATTTTTTTCTTCGTGTCCTTTGCATCTTCGTGCTCATCTAAATAAACGATCGCTACATCTGCACCTTCTTTGGCAAATAAAAGTGCGCAGGCTTTCCCGATCCCGCTGTCTGCACCGGTTATAAACAAAACTTTGTCTTCCATCTTACGGGACGAAGGTCCTTTCGGCGTTGTATCGGGCACGCTCGACATATTTTTTGAAGAGCCTGTTTTTATTTTCGCTTTAGTTGCTTCCTCTTCTTTTTTAGAAGTAGTTGATTTCATGTATTACGTTTAGAGTGTTGAGTATTATATTCTACAAATGCTTAAAAAAGGCAGGCAATTGCCCACCTTTTAATAATTTGGGGAAGTTTGTTATTTGCCGGAACCTGTTGGCTCGCGATGCGTGTCATCCGACAAACCTTGGTCGCTTTGCAAATGATCACCTGATTTTTTATGATCCTTATGCTTTTTACCGCCCAAAGCGGTTATTTCAAGTTGGGTATCAGTACCTGCAGAAACGCCTGTTGACGCTTCTTCTCTTGTTTCACTTCCCACTTCGTTGCTACCCATTGAAGGGTTAACTATTCTTTCTTTTTCAGGCATAACATTAAAATTTGATTAATAACCTGGGTAATGAAAAATATATGCCAAAACTCACGGAAATTGTTTTACATTTTGTTTAAACAAGATGATGTTATTTTACAAATGAATTTTCTCGCACATGCGTTTCTGTCGTTTGATGATAAAGATTTCTTAACAGGAAATATGATCAGTGATTTTGTGAAAGGCAAAAGAAAATTTGATTACCCGGGGGCCATCCAAAAGGGAATTCACCTTCACCGCATGATCGATGAATTCACAGATTTTCATCCTGCTACCGCAAAGGCAAAAGAATTGTTCAGACCTGTTTACCGGCTCTATGCCGGCCCGTTTGTAGATATCGTTTACGATCATTTCCTGGCGATTGACGAAAAGCAGTTTTTAAACAATAACGGCCTCAAAAATTTTACAGAAACAACGTACCGGCAGCTCCAGCAAAACGCTTCTTTTTTTCCCTTACCCTTCCAAAGAATGTTTCCCTACATGCAATCGCAAAACTGGCTGTATGGATATGCTTTCACCGAAGGCATACGCAAAAGCTTTGGAGGATTGGTGCGGCGCGCTTCTTATTTAAATGAATCTGAAATAGCATTTACCATTTTTACTAAAAACTATGAACAACTTTCGGAACATTATGCCGGTTTTTTTCCCGAAGTAAAAGAGTTTGCTTTTACCAAAATGCGCGAACTTAAGGCTGAATAATTCCGTTTATATTTGCAGCCACATGTAATTTTTTGAAAATAAAATTTAGCCTTATTTATTGGTTTACTGTTTAAATCAATAAATAAAAACAAGTAGCTTCAAAGCAATTGTAAATCTTAAAACAAAATCATTTTGAAACAGGAAACCCAGTTTATACATGCAGGCGCAGAGCCAGATCCCGCTACAGGCGCGATTATGACACCGATTTACCAAACTTCAACTTTTGTGCAGGAAAGTCCTGGTGTGCATAAAGGTTACGAATATGCGCGTACGAAAAATCCTACCCGCACTGCTTTGGAAAACGCTTTGGCGGCAGTTGAAAATGGAAAATATGGACTGTGTTTTGCCAGTGGTTCCGCAGCTTCTGACGCTGTAATCAAATTATTGAATCCCGGCGATGAAGTGATTGCAGCCAACGATATGTACGGAGGAACGTTTCGCTTGTTTACAAAGATCTTCGAAAAATACGGAATAAAGTTTCACTTCATTAATATGCAGGATGCAAATGAAGTTTCAAAATTTATCAACCAAAATACAAAGCTCATCTGGACAGAAACGCCAACCAACCCGATGATGAACATCACAGATATCGGGGCAGTGGCGCAGATTGCAAAAAAGAATAATCTCCTGCTTTGTGTAGATAACACTTTCGCTTCACCTTATTTGCAAAACCCATTGGATCTTGGTGCCGATATTGTTTTACATTCTGCAACGAAATACATCGGCGGCCATAGTGATTCTGTTCTTGGCGCCTTGATTGTAAAAGATGAAGAACTAAAAAACAAATTGGCATTTATCCAAAACAGTTGTGGTGCTATTCCGGGACCACAGGATTGTTTTTTAATGCTGCGCGGATTAAAAACGTTACACGTGCGTATGCAGCGCCATTGCACCAACGGAGAAAAAATTGCCCATTGGCTTAGAAACAATCCAAAAGTTGATAAAGTTTATTGGGCAGGATTTGACAATCATCCCAATCATGACATTGCAAAAAAACAAATGCGCGGTTACGGCGGTATGATGAGTTTTACATTAAAAGATGACAGCGCGGATGCCGCAAAAAAAGTGCTTTCCTCTACCAAACTTTTCGCGCTTGCTGAAAGTCTTGGAGGCGTTGAAAGCCTTATTGGGCATCCTTCTTCAATGACACACGCCAGCATTCCACGGGAAGAAAGAATTAAGAACGGTTTGGTAGATTCTTTAATAAGGTTGAGTGTTGGCATCGAAAATGCAGATGATTTGATTGAAGATTTGAATAATGCGATTGGGTAGCGAAATCTGTAAGCAAAAGAAATGAGTAATGAGTGAAGAAAGACAAATACCTGGTGACCTGAAAAGATTTCTTGATAAAAAAGTAAATGAGTTTAATAATCTTTCTTTTATAAAAGATGACCCGGTTTGTTTACCGCATCTTTTTACAAAAAAGCAAGACATTGAAATCGCGGGATTTTTTGCTGCCATGTTTGCGTGGGGAATTCGTAAAACTATTATCAATAAAGGCACACAGCTTTTCCAACTAATGGACAATGCGCCGTATGATTTTTGTTTACATCATACCGATAATGATTTAAAGAAACTGGAAGGGTTTTGCCACCGCACTTTTAATGATACAGACCTTTTGTATTTTGTTTCTTTTTTTAAACATCACTACTCAAAAAACAAATCACTTGAATCCGCGTTTTTCAACAATAAAATTTTAAAATCTTCCGATGATCTAAACGTAATTGAAAATTCGTTAAATCATTTTAATGAATATTTTTTTTCGATGGAAGATGTTCCGGAAAGAACCAAAAAGCATGTGGCTTCTCCCAAAAAAAATTCAAGCTGTAAAAGATTGAATATGTTTTTAAGATGGATGGTTCGGCAAGATAACAAAGGCGTTGATTTTGGAATATGGAAAAAAATTTCGCCGTCTCAATTAATATGCCCCGTAGATGTACATGTAGCAAGGGTTTCAAGGCGATTTAATTTGTTACAAAGAAAACAGGTAGATTGGACCGCGGCACTTGAGCTTACGGAACAATTAAGAAAATTCGATAAAAACGATCCTGTAAAATATGATTTTGCTTTGTTTGGCCTGGGCATTTTGGAAAAATATTAATTTTCGAATATGGAAAAAGATCAATCGCCTTCACTTCCTGATAAAATAGTTTCAGTTACCGCTGCATTACAGCCCGGCTCTGTAAATGAAATACGTGGCAAATTAATGTCACTCATCAATGAACTTATCAATAAAGATTTTCAGTCACTGATACAATTACTGTATCGAATTGATGTAAATGAAAAAAAGATCAGGCATTACTTAAACGAAAAGAAAAATCAAGATGCAGCAAGTGTTTTAGCGGATTTAATTATTGAAAGACAACTACAAAAAATTGAGAGCAGAAAAAAATTCAGCTCACGAAATCATTCACAATCCGAAGAAGAAAAATGGTAAATAACGGTAACCAGTAAACGAACTTTTTCTTAAGAAAGCTGTTTTGTCCCGTTTGAGCTTTTCCTCGTAAACATGAGCTTCTGCACTTCTTCTTTATTTTCTTTTTCTTTATGCAAATCAAACGCAGTTCCAAATACTTTGTCCCAGATATGTGAACTAACCCCAAAGCCTTTTTCTTCGCTTTTATAATGATGTAAATGATGATTGCGCCAGATCGGTTTCATCCATTTGTAGGGCGGGTTCCACGCATGAATAGCGTAGTGCATGCTGCCATACATCAGGTAACCCAACATAAAACCGGGGAAGAATGTAAACGCATTATTTTCGATTGCCGCATACATTAATAAAAAAATAAGGGAAGCAAGAATAAGGCTGGGCACCGGGGGCATAAATAGCCGTTGCCTGTCCCTCGGAAACTCGTGGTGATTACCATGCAAAACGTAACTGGCTCTTTGTATTCTGGGATTATCGCTAACCCAATGGAACACAAAACGATGCATCACATATTCAAAGAAAGTCCAGAAAAATATTCCTCCGAAAAAAAGCAAAGTTGTTGCAAGACCACTAAACCCGAGAGTATTTAAACTATAATAAGGCAGCAAAATAATTACCGGTAAATACATTGCCCAAATTACAAGAGGATGTGTTTTTGTGAAATATTCAAGATATTGATTCCTGAATAATTGAGCTTGTCCTTTATTATGGATCTTTTCAAATTTCATACGCATTCATTTCCGGTTACAAAATTAAGCGAAAATTATTCCAACTTCTTCCACGTCCCGTTTCAAATTTAAGCATTTTATAAACCTAAAAAGCATATAAAGCCGGGGTGCCTTTCGCTTCATTGTAAATAATTAACTTGCAGCTTTTATAAAATCACGATTGATGAAATTAGTTTCATACTTAAGGGATGAGGATGCGCAACTGGCGCTTTTAGTAAATGGATACTTATTTGATACCGAAAATTTAAATCCCAATTTACCGGTTTCAATTACCATGTTTCTCAATTACTGGGACGATTCTTTTCCAATCGCCTATTCGGTTAACCGGGTGCTTGAAGAAGGTACCAGCCGTTTTAAAGCCATTCCACTTGAAGAAGCAGAGTTGCTGCCTCCCGTTCCTTCTCCAACAAGTTTTCGCGATGCCTATGCTTTTCGGGAACATGTTGCCACCGCCCGAAGAAACAGGAATGTTCCCATGATACCAGAGTTTGACCAATTCCCTGTTTTTTATTTCTCCAATCACAACAGCATCACCGGGCCGGGAGAAATTATTTGCATGCCTGATCATTTGCAAAAACTGGATTTTGAGCTGGAAGTGGCTATCGTTATTTGCAAACCCGGAAAAAATATAAAGGCGGAAGAAGCTGATGAATATATCGGGGGTTTTATGATCATGAACGATTTTAGTGCGCGTGCTTTGCAAATGGAAGAAATGAAATTAAATCTTGGCCCCGCCAAAGGAAAAGATTTTGCAACAGCGATAGGCCCATGGCTGGTAACGCCCGATGAGTTAGAGGAATTCAAGATTGAACCAAAGGAAGGCCACACGGGCAATGCCTATGATTTAAAAATGACTGCAAAGGTAAATGGCGTGCAGGTGAGTGAAGGAAACCTGGCAGATATGCAATGGACCTTTGCTGAAATAATTGAACGCGCCAGTTACGGCGTACAGTTGTATCCCGGTGATATTATCGGCAGTGGAACTGTTGGCACAGGCTGTTTTCTTGAACTGAATGGCAGCGGCAAATTGAATGATCCGAATTATGAAGATCAATGGTTGAAAGAAGGAGACAAAATTGAATTGGAAGTGGAAGGCCTTGGAATATTAAAAAACACAATCGTGAAAGATGAAAGCGATTTTTCCATTCTCGAACTAAAAAAAGAAGCTGACCAGTAAGCTCATGTTAAGATCATTCAAACTAAAAGAAATTGAAAGCCGGGAAGCGCAGGACTTTCTGAAACACGCTATAGCGCCGCGTCCTATTTGTTTTGCCTCTACGGTAGATAAGGCCGGCGATGTAAACCTGAGCCCTTTTAGTTATTTTAATTTATTCAGTGGCAATCCACCGGTTGTGATTTTTTCTGTGTTGAGAAGGGTAAGAAATAATACTACGAAACATACGCTTGAAAATGTAATGGAAGTTCCGGAAGTGGTGATCAATATTGTTGATTACAAAATGGTGCAGCAGGTGAGTTTGAGCAGTTGCGAATATCCAAAAGAAACAGATGAATTTATTAAAGCTGGTTTCACGAAAGAACCCTCTGAATTGATAAAACCGCCACGTGTAAAGGAAAGCCCCGTACAGCTGGAATGTAAAGTAATTGAAGTAAAATCTTTAGGCAACGAAGGCGGTGCAGGCCAATTAATTATTTGCGAAGTTCTGATGATGCACATTGATGAAAATATCCTGGATGAAAATGGAAGAATAGATCAGCGAAAATTACATCACGTGGCAAGGCTTGGGGGAAACTGGTATGCAAAGATCACTTCAGAAAATTTGTTTGAGGTGGAAAAACCGAATGTTGAATTGGGAATCGGCTTTGATCAGTTGCCCGGAAGCATTAAGAACAGTAAAATCCTTACAGGAAATCATTTGGGACAGTTAGCCAACATTCATGAAATGCCTGAAATTAATCCTGCATTTTACGACAAAAGACTCCAAAATATTTTTCAATATTTTTCCAACGATCCTTCTGAAATGGAAAGAGAGTTGCACGTATATGCAAGCGAATTATTGGATGACGGAAAAGTAGAAGATGCCTGGCAGGTGTTGCTTGCCCTTGCCTGATAGTAAACCCACAAATAAACCCCTTTTTTTATTTTGGTTTTTAGAGAAACTCCACATTTAATTTCTACAAATACTAAATAGTTTAGTATTTTTGCTAAATGTTTGAGTCAAAATTATTCATTAATTTTTACTAATGCCCGTAACGAAAGCCGATATTATTGCGCAATTAAGAAAGGATATTCTTTCATGGGAACGAGGAGGAAAGATGCGGTGTGATATAGGAGCTACCGTTACAGGCCTCGGCGCAATGAAAGAGGCTTTCCCCAATAATACTTTCCCTATAAGTGCCGTGCATGAGTTCTGTAGTGGCTCCGCAGAAGAGTCTGCAGCAACCGGCGGCTTTGTTTCAGGCATTCTTTCATCCGTGATGCATAAAGGTGGCGTTTGTTTGTGGATCACCGCTTTCAGAACTATTTTTCCGCCTGCGTTGTCATTATTTGGTGTGCCTCCGGAAAGAGTGATCTTCATTAGCCTGCAAAAAGAAAAAGAAATTTTATGGGCAATGGAAGAAGCGCTGAAATGCGAAGGGCTTGCTGCTGTAGTGAGTGAAATCCGGGAATTAAACTTTACCGCTTCAAGGAGATTACAGCTTGCGGTAGAGCAAAGCGGAGTTACCGGCTTTGTGCTCAGGCATAATCCCCGTAATATCAATACGACTGCTTGTGTTAGCCGCTGGAAAATAACACCGTTGCCCAGTGTATTAAGGGATGGGATACCGGGCGTGGGCTTTCCCCGTTGGAAAGTATCCTTATTAAAAATAAGAAACGGGAAACCCGGTAGCTGGAACATTGAGTATGCAGCAGGCGGTTTCCGGCACATTCCTGCTATTTCAGTAATTCCTCAACAACAACGAAAGAAAACGGGATGAGATGGGAAAGCGTTTTGTATCCATATGGTTCCGTTATCTTACCACGGACTGGCACTGCCGCCGGCAACCTTCACTAAAAGGCAAGCCGCTTGTTTTAACCGCTCCCGATCATGGGCGGATGGTCATAACCGCTCTCAATGCGCCGGCAGAAAAAGAAGGTATTTATAAGGGAATGGCTGTAGCTGATGCAAGAGCTGTTTTTCCATCACTCGCGGCAGTGGAGGATGACGCAACCCTACCGCAAAAATTACTCACCCGCTTTGCAAAATGGATGATACGGTATTCGCCTTTTGTGGCCCTGGATCTTCCGGATGGGCTTATAGTTGATGCCAGCGGTTGCTGCCATTTATGGGGCGGTGACAAAGCATACATAGAAGACATCCATAATAGAATTGACAAGGCAGGTTATAAAATAAAAATTGCTATGGCAGATACAGCCGGCGCTGCGTGGGCAGTAGCCCATTACGGAGATAACCTGGCCGTAATCGAACACGGTAGGCAACATGAAGCACTTCTCAATCTTCCTCCTACCGCCTTGCGAATTGAACCGGGAACAGCAGAACGATTAGAGAAACTCGGCCTCAGAAAAATACAAAGCTTTATCAATATGCCTGAAACTGCTTTGAGAAGAAGATTCGGGCAGCATTTTTTACACCGCCTGCACCAGGCGCTCGGTACAGAAGAAGAAATAATAGAGCCGGTAATGCCGGTACATCCTTACCGGGAAAGGCTTCCATGCCTGGAACCAATTGTAACGGCAACAGGAATCCAGGCTGCTCTTCAACAATTGCTCAATGCTTTATGTCATCGTTTACAAAAAGAAGCAAAAGGTCTTCGCATGGCTGCATTTAGTGGATTTCGTATCGATGGAAAAATTGAAATGGTGCAAATCAGTACCAACCGTCCCTCCTGCAATCGTAAACACCTGCTTCAATTATTCGAAATAAAAACCGGAACTATAGAACCCGCTTTGGGCATTGAGTTGTTCACGCTGGAAGCATTAAAAGTAGAAGTATTACCACCTTTGCAGGAAAAGTTGTGGGATCATTCCGGGGTTTTGGAAGACGCGGCTTTATCGGAATTGCTGGATAGAATAGAGACGAAAACAGGCAGTGGTAAAATTCACCGCTTTGTGCCTGACGAACATTACTGGCCTGAACGTTCCTTCCAACCGGTCTCCTCACTGAACAAAATCTCAGCTGCGTCCTGGAGTATCTCCAAACCGAGGCCATTACAATTATTACCGCAACCCGTAGCCATACAGGTAACTGCGCCTGTACCGGATTATCCGCCGATGAGCTTTCGTTATAAAGGTTCGTTTCACAAAGTCGTTAAGGCGGATGGCCCGGAAAGAATTGAGCAGGAATGGTGGTTACAGGAAGGAAAACACAGGGATTATTATTGTGTGGAAGATGAGAATGGCTGCCGTTACTGGCTTTTCAGGTCGGGGCATTATGATGCTGAAAAGACTTACCAATGGTTCATTCATGGATTTTTTGCGTAAAACGATTTGAATTATGACCTACACCGAATTACAGGTAACGACCAACTTCAGTTTTTTACGGGGCGCTTCACATCCCGAAGAAATGGTGGAGCAGGCCGCAGCATTGGGATATAGTGAAATCGGGATAACCGATCGTAATAGTCTCGCCGGAATCGTTAGGGCACATGCCGCGGCTAAAAAAAACGGTATCCGCATTATAGTAGGTTGCCGCCTTGATCTGCCGGATGGCATTAGTCTTTTAGCTTACCCGACTAACGTTAAAGCCTACTCGAAAATATGCAACCTGCTTACCACAGGAAACAGGCGTGCAGAAAAAGGAGAATGCCATTTATATAAAGCAGATGTGTATGGCTGTTCAAAAGATATAAAGTTTGTCATTCTTCCACCAACTGAATTAAATAATGTCTTTGATTTTGATTCTTCGTTTGCTAAAACTTTAGCCGAATATCACGAAGCTTTTGGAGACAATTTATACATTGCAACATCTCGCCGATACAACGGCATAGATGGGAAATACTTATTTAGGCTCTCACAACTTTCTACCATGTTGAATATACCGATGGTAGCTACTAACGATGTACACTATCATATACCCGGGCGGCGCCAATTGCAGGATATAGTAACCTGTATCCGCGAAAAATGCACTATCTATAATGCAGGGTACCGGCTACATCCTAATGCCGAAAGATACCTGAAACCTGCAGATGAAATGTCGAGGCTCTTCAGCAAGTATCCTGATGCCATGATGCGAACACAGGAAATTGCAGAAGCCTGCCGGTTTTCGTTAGATGAATTACAGTATGAATATCCCGAAGAAATTACTACTCCCGGCCGTACACCGCAGGAAGAATTAACCCAACTTGCCTGGACTGGTGCCAAAGAACGTTTTGGAGAAGCGCTTCCAGAGCAAACCGTAAAAGCGATCAACCACGAACTGGCTTTCATTGACCAAATGAATTATGCCCCTTATTTTCTGACGGTATATGATATTGTACGCTTTGCGAAACAACAAAAAATACTCTGCCAGGGAAGAGGTTCCGCAGCTAATTCTACGGTTTGTTATTGCCTTGGCATTACTTCGGTAGATCCTACCAAATTCGACCTGTTATTTGAGCGTTTTATTTCTTCTGCCCGCAATGAACCACCTGATATTGATGTAGACTTTGAGCATGAACGGCGGGAAGAAGTGATCCAATATATTTATCAAAAATATGGCCGCGACCGGGCGGCGATTGTTGCTACTGTTACACAACAACATCAAAAAGGAGCGATAAGAGATGTGGGTAAAGCAATGGGCTTATCAACAGATACCATTAACCGGCTTTCCGCTTCCATCTGGGAATTTACCGGTGAATGGTTTGAAGGCCATCGTTTAACAGAACAGGGTTTCGATCCTTCAGATAAACATCTCCGCAAGGTATTGCAACTTACAAAGGAATTTATGGGCTTTCCGCGCCAGCTTGGCCAGCATACCGGAGGGTTTGTTATTACACGTGGCAAGCTTAGCGATTTATGCCCGATATTAAATGCACGAATGGCAGACAGAACCTGTATTGAGTGGAACAAAGACGATATCGATGCACTGGGCTTTATGAAAATAGATGTACTTGCACTCGGCATGCTCACCTGCATTCGTAAAGCATTTGATGAAGCCGAAAAACATTATAGCCTTGATTTGACACTTGCGAATATCCCACAAGACGATTCAGCCGTATACGAGATGATCTGCCATGCAGATACGATTGGCGTTTTTCAGATTGAAAGCCGGGCACAACAAAGTATGTTGCCAAGATTGAAGCCAAAATGTTTTTATGACCTCGTGATTGAAGTGGCTATCGTAAGGCCGGGGCCCATACAGGGCGACATGGTACATCCTTATTTACGCCGGCGTAATCATGAAGAGGCCGAAGAATATCCTTCAAAAGAATTGGAAGAAATATTGAAACGAACATTGGGGGTTCCCTTATTCCAGGAGCAGGCCATGAAAATTGCCATTGTAGCAGCAGGTTTTACGGCAACCGAAGCCGATGAATTGAGGCGAAGCATGGCCACCTTTAAGGCGAAGGGTTTAGTGACGAAATTTGAAGAAAAGCTGATAAGTGGTATGGTGCAAAATGGCTATGCGCCGGAATATGCACAAAGAGTATTTAAACAACTTGAGGGTTTTGGGAGCTATGGTTTTCCTGAAAGTCATGCGGCAAGTTTTGCGTTACTGGTATATGTTTCTTCATGGCTCAAATGTTATTACCCGGATGTGTTTGCCTGCGCTTTACTCAATAGTATGCCGATGGGCTTTTACCAGCCGGCACAAATTATTATTGATGCAAGAAAACATGGTGTGGAAGTAAGGCCGGTGGATATTAACTATTCTTATTGGGACAATATTTTAGAAGAAAAGGAAGGAAAGTACCGTGCGTTACGACTTGGATTCAGGCAGGTAAAAGGCTTGCGACAAGATGATATGAATTTGCTTATAGCAAATCGAAAAAAGATCTATTGCAGTATAAATGAATTGCGCGATGCGGGACTATCAGAAGCTGCGTTGGAAAAATTAGCCGATGCTGACGCTTTCACTTCCATCCATTTCAACAGGCGTGAAGCCTTGTGGGAAATATCAACCAAAGACAGGCCTTATGCGATATTTGAAGGACACCCTTCGCCGGATGCGGAAAAAGAGCGTATAACCCTTCCTGTTATGACCACTTCTGAACAGGTAGTTCATGATTATGGTGCCACGGCTCTTTCTTTAAAAGCGCATCCCGTAAGTTTTATAAGAGAAAAACTGGATCTGCTTCATATTCTTCCAGCAGGCCGGTTAAAAACCTTAAAAGACAAAACTTTTGTAAAAGTTGCCGGCCTCGTATTGGTAAGGCAGAGGCCCGGCACGGCAGGCGGTATCTGTTTTATGACGATTGAAGATGAAACAGGATTTGCGAACGTTGTAATTTTTGCCAACCTATTTGAAAAATTCAGAAAAGAGATTTTGCAATCGCGCCTGATTATGGTTGAAGGTAAAGTGCAAATAGAAGGCGAAGTTATCCATGTAATTGTGCAAAGTTGCAGCGATTATTCAAAACTCTTACGGCACCTTACTCCTTCTTATCGTGAAAATCCGCAAGTGCAAACATTGGCGCGACCTGATGAGACTTCCATTCCACCTCATGCGCAAAACAAAAGATCGCAGGTGAGAGGGAAGACACAGGAAAAGTTATTTCCTGAAGCAAGAAATTTCCGGTGACATCGCCAGATGTTTATAATAACGAGGCAAATCCAATTTTAAGCAGTAAACGAAAATATTGATCAGCAATAATACTAAAACAGAAATAATGATTATTTTTTCGTCTACTATAGTAAGGATAAAAACTAATGCAAAAAATTTTCTATCAAAGGAAATAATTTTCCAGGCTCTTCTACCTGCGGATTATGGCCTGATTTTTCAAACATCACAAACTTTGCCTGCGGGCAATATTCTTTATATTTTTCCATCATCCTTGGCACCGCTACCCGGTCATACCTTCCTCCATAAATTAAAACGGGCATTTTTAAATTTTTCAATTGTTTGCGGTAATCAAAATTCCCAATATCACTTCCCACAATAAAATCCCCATCTTTCCCCACCATTTGGTAATACAACTTAGAATTGAAAGAATTTGGATATGGTTTTTGTCCCCGTGATATGAAATTATTGGGATTATAAGCATATAAGAATCCGTATGGCACTTTAGAATACAATTCCTGGTGAGCCGGATCGCTGGAGACGGCACCTTTTTCGCGAATGATCATTAACGAATCCCACACTTCGGGATAGTTTGTTTTTATTTCATGGTTGCTATTGTCATCATTTGCCTGCCACATAATAAAACTATGAAAAGTATTGGCCAATATAAGATGACTCACATGTTGAGGATATTTCAAAGCATAACCCTGCGCTACTACACCCCCGTAGGAATGGCCGAGTACATTCCATTTTTCAAAACCAAGCGCTTTTCTCAAACCTTCCACATCTTCAATATCGCGGTCAAGACTGTACTCTTTTACATCCTTCGCTGTATCACTTTTACCCCTTCCGAAAGCGTCAAAATAAACGATCTGGTTATCTTTTGCCAGTGTATCAAAAGAGCGGTATCCAAGATGGCTTCCTCCCGGGCCGCCCGGAATAATTATCATGGGATCGCCATGGCCAACCAACACCACCCATAGTTTTGCACCATTAACCGATATATATTTTCCATCGGTATAGCTACTTGGATATTGTTGAGCGTAAGTGAAAGCAAAAAGGAAAATAAAAATCAAAGAAGTTAGAATTGTTTTCATATAGCTTTTTTTGAGGTTTGAAGATAAACCAACTCAACTTTTCCTGCGATTTTTTTTGTTTGTTAAAAAACTGTAAATCACCGTTGTGCGATTAAACCAAAGACACAATTTCAACTCTATTACTTAGCAACAAAAATTTAAAACCATTTTTAATTTAAAATCAGACCTCATGAAAAATTTTATACTTTTCCTTCTTATTATAACAGGTTTTTCAGCGTGTAAAAGTGATCCCGGGGTGAATCAGGACAGAAATATAAGATTGTTATCAGACACATCAAGTTACATGAACAATGTTTTTTCTGATACCAATACGACAGTAAAGGCAGACGAGGTTCCTGCACCAGTGGCTCAACAACCAAAAACAAAAACCATTGTAAGAACCGTTATTATTGAAAGACCAGCGGCTAAATCCGAGGCTGTTCCCCAACAATCCCCACAATCAGGCAACATTCCTCCCGTAGTTGCTTCTGCGCCGGTTTCAACTACCCCCGTTCCAGAACCAAGAAGTGAAACAAAAAGGACCGATAGTGTCTCAAATAGTGGCATTGACAATTCCGGTTCCACCGCTTCGACCACTGGTCAGACAGCGCAAAAGAAAACAGGAATGAATAAGGCCACACAAGGCGCAATCATTGGCGGCGTGGCAGGTGCGGTTGGTGGAGCTGTAATAAGTAAGAAAAAAGGGTTAGGTGCCGTAGTAGGCGGAATAGCGGGCGCAGCCGGAGGCTACATTATTGGGAAAAATATGGACAAAAAGGACAACAAATTCCAGATCAACTAATAAATAAATTTTGAATAATAAAGCCTTTCCCTCGCGGTGAAAAGGCTTTATCTATTTTAAATACACTATATCTCTAATATTCAACTTACTAAAAAACAAAGTTATTTAACATGAGTTAGCGCATTTTCTGCCGAGATGTCAAATATTGGCATCATTTTCTCTAATACAAGATTAGAAACTTTTAAACATTTAAGCTATGAAAATCATTAAAAAAATAGGTTTACCGTTATTGTTTTCTTTTGCGTTTGCAGCCTGTAAAAGCAACAATGATAATCCGCGGAACATAGAGCTGCTGCCCGATTCAAGTGTATACAACAACAGTTCCACAACCGATTCTCTAAAGATGCGTGAAGAAAACACAGCTGAAGCAAGAACATATCGTTACCATCCAAAAGAGACAGGTACTTCTTCGGGGGGCGGAACTGTTTCAAATCAAACAAAATCAACCACAGCCGGTACACAAAGCACCACTACCCAGTCCACCCAAAAGAAAGGCTGGAGTAAAGCAGCCCAGGGTGCAGTAATAGGTGGCGCAGCCGGTGCAGTTGGTGGCGCAATTGTTTCAAAACATAAGGGAACAGGGGCCGCAATTGGAGCAGCCGTAGGTGCAGCCGGAGGTTATATTATTGGCCGCAGCAAGGACAAAAAAGATGGCAGATACTAACCGTCATTTTTTCCGCTATAAATAAATGAAGCCTTCCCGCAATAAGCGGGAAGGTTTTTTTATTTTTACCTGGCCCTCTCATATTGTGAAGGCCAAGGCACATCCACACCCAGATCCCTGGCGGCGTGTAAAGGGAAATAAGGTTCGCGCAAAAGCTGGCGCGCCATCGCAATAAGATCAGCTTTTTGGCCTTTTAGAATTTTTTCGGCTTCCTTAACTGTATTGATCAGGCCAACTGCAGTAGTAAGCATTGCGGCCTCTTTTTTTATTTTTTCGGCAAAAGGAACCTGGTATAACGGAGCAACAGGAATTTGTTGCCCGGCAAAATTTCCGCCGCTGGAACAATCTATCACGTCCACTTCATGTTCTTTTAAAATTTTTGCCAATTCAACGGAATCATTTTCATCCCAGCCGCCTTTTACCCAATCGGTAGCAGAGATGCGCACAAAAACCGGTGATCCTTCTTTGATCACGCTTCTGACGGCCTCCACTATTTCAAGAAGTATTCTTACCCGGTTTTCAAAAGAGCCGCCATATTCATCTTCACGGTGATTGCTTAACGGCGATAAAAATTCATTGATCAAATAACCATGAGCTGCATGGATTTCAAACACCTCGAATCCCGCCTGTATGGCCCGCTGCGCGGCATCCGCAAAATCTTTTACCAGCTTTTTAATTTCATCTTTAGTCAGTTCTTTGGGTACAGGATCGCTTTCTTTGTACGGAAGAGCACTTGGCGCCACCGTCTGCCACGCTCCTTTATCTTTTGCAAGAGGCGCTCTCCCTTTCCAGGGGCTCGAATGGCTGGCTTTTCTGCCGGCATGCGCAAGTTGAATACCCGTCACGGCACCATTGTCTTTTAAAAAACTGGTTATCTCTTTTAAAAATATAATATGTTCATTTTTCCAAATTCCGAGATCGTCAGGGGTAATTCTTCCATCTTCAGAAACGGCTGTTGCTTCCGTAAAGACAAGGCCTGCGCCCCCCACAGCCCGGGCACCAAGATGCACCAAATGCCAGTTGTTGGCAAAGCCATCTACACTTGAATATTGACACATGGGCGAAACTACAATCCTGTTTTTCAAAGTAACATCTCTTATTTTCAACGGTTCAAATAATAAAGCCATAAATTTTTTTATTCGTCAGTGTACAAATTTCAAACCTATTTTCCTTAAAAAAAATTCCATTAATTTTGCCGACCTTTAAAAGCGGTTTAGTCCGTTAAAAAGAAAGATTTTTAAAATTGGTCCCGGCAGTTCTCCCGATTATCGGGAAGATAAAATATTCCGCAGGCAAAGTGGCCCGGTAGTTCAATGGATAGAATAGGAGTTTCCTAAACTCTAGATACAAGTTCGATTCTTGTCCGGGCTACTTTGTTGTTGCGGCACTAAATGGTTAGATAACCGGTTGGATTTTTTTGGAACTACAACGATACCCTTTGGTATCAAAAATATAAATATGAAATTTCTCAATTTTATTATCAAGTACCGCCTGCTTCTTGGCGCATTTTTTTTAGTTTTCGGTATTATAGTAAATATCGAAGCAGGTTTCTGGCCCTCCTTTGTGCTTTACTTAATTGCCGCGATTCTCATCGTGGGCCATTTTCTCTTTGGCCCGATGAGATTGATACAGGGATATATGGAAGAAGGAGACATGGAAGGTGCGCAAAAAGTGATCGACTCCATCTGGTTTCCGGGATTATTGATCAAGCCGGTTCGTTCGGTGTATTTCACCTTGAAGGGGAACCTTGCTATGGCCAACCAGGATTTTGATACTGCCGAAGCGCACATGAAAAAAAGCTTAAGCCTTGGGATGCCGATGAAAGAAGCGGAAGGCGCCAACAAGCTGCAGTTGGGCATGCTCGCGATGCAAAAGGGCAACATGCGTGAATCTGAAAATTATATCCGCCAGGCAATACGCGCAGGGCTGCCCGACAAAGAAAATGAAGCTGCGGCATATTTACAGCTTTGTTCCATCATGATCAATAAAAGAGAATTTCGCGCTGCCAAAGAATATTTCCGCAAAGTAAAAAAGCTAAAACCCACAACCCCTCAAATCGTTGACCAGGTAAAGCAGATGGAAAAATACATCAGCCGCATGCCGGGTTAATTAGATGCAAAAGAAAAATTATTGTTTTTTCTTCGTTTACTGGACTAGGCCTGCAACAAAAAGATCACCGGCTTTTTGTGAAGATCAATTGTTTCTTTTTTCCAACCGGCTACAGTTTTTGTTTTAATATATTCATTCGCCGAAGTAATTTCTGAGGCAATACAAAGCTGTGTTGCACGCTGCGCTTGTTGTAAAATCGTTTCCAGCATTTTATTGTTCCGGTAAGGCGTTTCTATAAAAATCTGCGTGCATTTTTTTCGTGCAGATTCTTCTTCTATCTGCCTGATCTTTTTAATCCTTTCTGAATTATCTATCGGCAGGTAACCGTGAAATGAAAATTGCTGCCCGTTGAGGCCGCTGGCCATTAGCGCCAGTAATATAGAATTGGGCCCCACGAGTGGCTTTATTTCCACGTTTAAGTACTGGGCTTCATGGATCAGAATCTGGCCGGGATCCGCAACGCCCGGGCAGCCCGCTTCGCTGATGATCGCTATATTTTTCCCTTCCTTTATTTTCTCTTTAAAAAGCTGCACCTGTTGCTCTTCCACTTTGTGGATGGTGTGCCACTCAAACCCGTCAATCACGATTTCTTTATCCATTGCTTTTAAAAAACGCCGCGCCGTTCGTTCGTTTTCGGCAAAAATTACAGAACATTTTTTTACGGATTCAATCACATATCCGGGAATCGTTTCTACCGCATTTTGTGCCAGGAAGGAAGGGATCAAATAAACCATCTCAAATAATTTGTAGAAAATTTTAAATCGAACTTAAGCATTTAAAAACAAAGCGGCTTACTTTGTAATATAAGAACCGGCTATAAAATGAAGAAAATTCCTTTGTCTTTTTACCAAAGAAAAGATGTAATAAAAATTGCGAAAGAATTACTGGGAAAAATTGTGGTAACCCATTTGGATGGTAAGGTTACATCCGGAAGAATTGTAGAAACTGAAGCATATGTAGCTTTTATCGACAGGGCGTCCCATTCTTATGGCGGAAAAAGAACAGCGCGAAATGAGCATATGTATTCGGCCGGAGGCACCGCCTATATTTATATTTGTTATGGAATGCATCAAATGCTCAATGTAGTTACCAACGAAAAAGAAATTCCTGATGCAGTTCTTATTCGCGCGATAGAACCGCTCGAAGGAATTGATTTTATGTTGCACAGAACCGGAAAGGTAAAAGCTGATAAAACGCTCACCCGCGGGCCGGGAAATGTAGGCAAAGCGCTGGGTATTTATAAGCACCATTCAGGTTTATTTCTTTTGGATGAGCAGATCTATTTATGTGAGGATGGCACAAAAATACCCGAAGAAAAAATTGGTGTCAGCAAAAGAATTGGCGTGGAAAGTGCCGCAGAAGACGCTTTACTTCCCTACCGGTTTTATGTGAAAGGAAACAGGTATGTGAGCGGTAAAAACTCTTGATTTTATCCAAAAAATATACAAATAGATTAAACCAAACGAAAAGTTGGCAACACATTATTATTAAAATTTAGAATAATTTTTATCCTCCGTTTTTCTTTTACAAAAGCTTAATTTTGCAAACTCAATTTAAAATAAAAACAAAATAAATTATGAGCACAGTAAAAGTTGCCATTAATGGTTTCGGCAGAATCGGGCGCTTGGTTTTCAGGCAGATCTACAATATGGAAGGTATAGATGTAGTTGCGATCAATGATCTGACAAGTCCTAAACAGTTAGCACATTTATTAAAATACGACAGCTCACAGGGAAGGTTTGAAACAGAAGTGAAACACACCGATAACTCAATAATCGTAAACGGTGAGGAAATAAAAATATATGCACAAAGAGACCCTTCTCAAATTCCGTGGGCATCCCATGATGTGGATGTGGTGATCGAAAGCACCGGTTTTTTTGCAGATAAGGATAAGGCACAGGCTCACATTACCGCAGGAGCAAAAAAGGTAGTTATTTCAGCCCCTGCTACGGGCGGCGTAAAAACAGTTGTTTTCAATGTGAATCATGAAATTCTTGATGGTAGCGAAACCATCATTTCATGTGCATCTTGTACTACCAACTGCCTTGCACCTATGGCGAAAGTTTTGAACGATTCCTTTGGAATTGAAACCGGATTTATGACTACCATACACGCTTATACCAACGACCAGAATACGTTAGATGCACCACATGCCAAGGGCGATTTAAGAAGGGCAAGAGCAGCCGCAGCCAATATCGTTCCCAACAGCACCGGCGCCGCCAAGGCTATTGGTTTGGTATTACCTGAATTGAACGGAAAACTGGACGGCGTTGCCCAACGGGTTCCGGTTATTACCGGATCAATCACGGAGCTTACCACTATTCTTGGCAAAAAAGTTACCGTTGATGAAGTGAATGCAGCAATGAAGGCCGCTTCCAATGAAAGCTTTGGTTATAATGAAGACGAAATTGTAAGTTCCGATATTATCGGTATTCATTACGGCTCCTTATTTGATGCTACTCAAACCAAAGTACTGAGCGTGGGTAATAACCAACTTGTAAAAACAGTAAGCTGGTACGATAACGAAATGAGCTATGTATCTCAGTTGGTGCGTACGGTTCATTATTTCGGCAAACTAATAAAATAGACAACCTACGAGACAATTATCCTGATTAAAAACTTCTCCCTTTCTTAATTGAAGGGGAGCTTTTTTTTAAAATTACACCAATGCAGGGTCGAGCAGATTTTTAAGGGAGCTTTATAATACCAGTAATTAGGTAAAAAATTGGGATGGATTAAAATGCTTTTATTTCTTTTTTAACCCTGACAAATATTTATCCAATGCAGACACCATGCTGGGGGCTTCAGGTTCAGGAGCGAGGATATCAGGTCGGAAGCCCGCATTAATAATTGCTTTGCGTGTATTATCGCCAAAAGCACCGATGAGCGTGCCGTTTTGCTTGAAAGAAGGACAATTTTCCGTGAAACTTTTCACGCCGAGGGGGGTGAAAAAACAAATGATCTGGTATTCTTTTTTTTCTACCACATCTTTTATATCGTTAGATAGAATTTCGTATAGTACCGGTATAGCGTAATCGCAGTGATTTTCCTCAAGCCATGTGGTTATTTCACTATCAAATGAGTGGGAACAGGGATACAAAAACCTTTCAGTGTCTTTGTATTTATCCATCACTTCAAATAGATTTTGGGTAGTTCCATCAATACTGAAAAAAACCTTACGCTTCCTGTATAAAATAAATTTTTGGAGATAAAGCGCTACTGACTCGGTGATGCAGAAATATTTCAAATCCTGCGAAACGGTAACCCGCATTTCATCACAGGTTCGGAAAAAATGATCGATAGCGTTACGACTGTTAAAAATAACAGCAGTAAAAGAGGAAATATCGATCTTTTGTTTTCTGAATTCTTTCGAAGAAACAGGTTCTACACTTATTGGATTTGCAAAGCTAAGGTCAACATTAAACTTACGTGCCATTTCAAAATACGGGGATTTTTCGCTTTCGGGTTGGGCCTGAGTAATGAGAATATGTTGAACTTCCTTTACTGTTTTGGGTTCCGTAGGTTCTGTTTTTGTATCCATTTTAGAATTCGTGCAGTATGTGCACAAAGTTAGCGCTTTTTATTAAGACAATCCAAAACGTGTCTTTAATAATTGCTAAATTCATATTAAATAATCAATTGCTATTTTATAAAGAATGAGCAAGGGAATTATTTCAGCTCCGGCGATATAAATTATGAAGTGCAGCGGATTTAAGGGGATTTTCTTTTCAATTGCCCCATAACTTTTTACGTAGCGGGATAAAAACAGCAAACCGATTACCATGAACGATATATTAACTATTATCGGCAACCATTGCCTGTTAATAAAAGCCATCAAAATAATGACAGGAACTAAAAAAATCCCTGTGATCTTGTTGACAAGAAATATCGCGAAAATATATCCATTGGTGCTTTCCTGCACATCTGAGACCCAACCCATAAATTTCAACACACAAAATTTAAGAAAATATAATACTGCTATAGAAAGAATGCAGAACGGCAGCAAGGCCCTTCCGTTGAACAGTCGGGGCGGATGGTAAAAATTAAAAAGCAGCCAAATATAAATGCCGGCGGTTATCGCAAAAAAAACGTTCAATATAAGTGAAGGGAGCGTAGCCTGGTGCAACTGATCCGACAGTTGCGTTTGCCTTAAAGAAGTATTGAAATAAACGCGAAAAAGATTGTTGAAATATCCGCTAAAAAAAGTTCTGAATAACCCCAAAATCAACAGCACAAGGCATAAAGTGTAAAATAAAAATTCTTTGCCGGAAGTTTTGTGCTTTTGTTCAACCAAGGTCACCGCTTTACTGTTGCTGTTGATGTAGGGATTTTTTGCCAGCAAAGCGCTATCGGCGTAGGGTGCAGCCACAGAAAGCGTTTTAGAAGAATCGGGTAAACTGTCTTCAGGGATTTTAAAACTATCAACGATGTTTTTTGAAACCAGTGCCGGTCTTCTTAACGAAGTAATATTCCGCGAAAAAGAGCTGTCATTCAAAACAGGAATTTTCTTTTTTTCTTCGTTTACTGTATCCGTTATAATTCTCTTTTTTGCAATTGGTTTTGCAGTCATTTGGCTGCTATCCTGCTTTTTTTTATTTATACTATCACTTTGATTTTGCGCAAACAGGGTTTGACCACTCATTATCAAACAGGCGCAAATGGCAAAACAACGGATAGTTTTCATTTTCATTTTGTCAAAAATAGTTGATATATCCAAAATGTATTTTGGAAGAATTGCGGATATCAAATTTTACGTCGTTCCTTTTACCGATGGCATAACTTAAATTAAGCAGCCCAAATTTTGTTTCAAACTCAAGCCCGATTCCTCCGCTTATAAACGAATTAGAATAATCCGTCACATTATATTTCGTGTGCGTAAATCCCAAGTCAGAAAATCCGAAAAAATAAGAATTCATTCCGACCAAATACCTGTATTCACCAGTAAAAACCGCGTATTTGCCCGCATAAATACTTTCTTCATCAAATCCACGAAGTAAACGGTATCCACCGATACGAAACAATTCGTTTTGAAAATTCTGCGGACTTTCAATCCAGCCGATATTTGCCGCAGCCTTTAACGTACTTGCTTTCCCCATCGGAAAATAATGCGCTGCCAAAGCAACGAACTTAAAACGATACGTCTTCGGTTTTATTGAATCATAAAGTGATGCAAAATCAAAACCAGGATCTGCCGGATCTTTCAAATTTAAAATATCATTATTTTTTGTGATCTTCTTAATACCGGCCGTAGCGGTAACATCTACTTCGTTTCCTTTTCGCGGATTTAGCAGGTAATTTGTATTTACAAGATGATACCGCACCCCTATATTTCCTGATCTCACATCGATATTTGACGGCAATCTCCTGGTATAAATTATTTGATTGGTATCTACGCCCCCGGCAAGCAAATAGTCTTGCTCAGCCTGGTAAAAAACTCCAAAAGTTTTATTAGCTGATATAAGATATTGCAGTCCGATAATTCCATTTAATTGCAGATAGGCAGAATCTTTTTTCAGAAGATCAAAGGAGAAATTAAACCCGAAATTCGATTTGAAAATATAAGGAACGGAATAACCAAGGTTTAACCTCGGTGATTGCGGCTGAAGCTGTTGCCAGTTCAACAAAATATTTTCACCTGAGCCAAAACTATTTTTCAAATCAAGATGAACGTCCGCAGTAAGTTGCGACTTGCCGGTGATGGTATTGGCAGGAACAAACCCAACCAATACGTTGATTTGGCTGCTTCTTTTTGGTTCAAGATAAAGGTTAAGCGTAGCACCGGCTCCCAGCATCGTTACATCCCAGCCTTGTTGTTCCTGCAAAAAAGGAAGTTGTTCCAGCCGGTTAGAAATTTTTTGCAATTGTTCATTATCATAAAGACTTCCGTTAAAAATGCCAAGATAATGCTGCAGGTACAAATTTTTAATTTTTACTTTCCCATACACATGAATACTGTCAATATGATAAAGCGGTCCTTTGTTTACCTTCAAAACCGCTCTGAGCTTATCATCTTTTATTTTGATATTTTGTAAAGAAACTTCTGCAAACGGGTAGCCATTGTTTTCGTAATATGAAAGAATTTTCTGCTCCTGTAAATGCAATTGTGAAAAATCAAGTTGTTTATTTTCAAATTGCCTTTCATTCCACCCAATGCTTTCAAGTACCTTTTCATCCACGCTATCAGTTGATATTTGGGCCCATTTATAGTTGTCACCCAAATACAATTTTACCCGTGCATAAGCAGAATCATAACAAACAGAATCGACTGAAGCCGCCGGAAAACCTTTGCTCAAAAGAGTTTTTGGTAAATCGTTGATATATTTTTGGGCACTTTCCTTATTGCCAAATTCATTTTTCAATCCAAGTTGATGAAGCGCAACCAAAGTATCTTTGCCGGATAAAATATATTGAGCCATATATTTTTTTTGAGCAAGTACACTGGGCTGATTAAAGGAAAACAGTAACAAAAAAAACACAACAATACTGCTCCAATATTTGGTGGTGGCTGGTTTCATTTTGACCGCTCAAAGCTAAATGAATTTACGAAACCGCCGTTTTGATTGAATCACAAAGAATAAATTAAATTAATTGGCAGGAATTTACATCCATATACCTTTTTGCAAACAGGCATGTTATTATTGCAATTTTCATTTTTCAACCTCCGCTGGTTCCCGAAATGAAATGACCGGTTCTTTAATAAAAGAAATTGAACTGAGAAGAAAAATGCTTGACCAGGATAAGGAAAAAGAAATGGCTATTCTTTCTTCTCCGGAAGAAGCAATTGAAACTGTTTATTTCGGCGGAGGAACACCAAGCCTCCTTTCAGAAGAAGAAATTTCTTCAATTATTGCAAGCTTACAAAAAAATTACCACGTTATTCCCGGCGCAGAAATCACGCTCGAAGCAAACCCCGATGACATTAATTCTGAAAATCTTGCCACCTGGAAAATGGCCGGTATCAATCGTTTGAGCATCGGCATCCAATCTTTTATAGCACGTGATCTTACATGGATGAACAGGGCGCATGATGCACAACAAGCGCTGAAATCCATCGAGCTTTCGCGGGAAGCCGGGTTTGAAAATTTTTCAATTGACCTCATCTTTGGAACACCGGGACTGACCGATGAAGAATGGAAAAAAAATATACAAACAGCGATCGAACTAAATGTTCCACACATTTCCTCGTACGCATTAACAGTAGAACCCCGGACGGCGCTGCAAAAAATGATCAAATTGAAGAAAAAAGAGAATGTGAATAATGAAATACAGGCCAACCAATTCCTGGTTCTTATGCAAAAAATGAACGAAGCAAATTATGAACATTACGAAATTTCCAATTTTGCAAAACCGCCTTTCAGAAGCAGGCACAACAGCAGTTACTGGAAGGGTGAAAAATACATTGGCATCGGACCATCGGCTCATTCTTTTAATCAAAACGAAAGAAGCTGGAACGTTGCCAACAACCGCCTTTATATCGAAGCGCTGAAAAGAGATGAAATTCCTTTTGAGAAAGAAATTCTTACCCATTCGCAAAAATTAAATGAATATGTAATGACATCTCTGAGAACGATTGAGGGCATGGATCTTAAAATTATTGAAGAAAGATTTTCTAATTCAGAAAGAAAAAGAATTGAAAAGCTGCTTAAAGAAACCATTGAAAAAAACAAATTCACACAGCATAATAACAAGATTATTTTAACCGATAAGGGAAAATTATTTGCAGATGGAATTGCCGTTGAACTGTTCGTTTAAAATATTAAGCTAAAAATAAAAATCTCTTTTATTTGTTGGTTTACTGCTGGTGTCATTTTACAGCCTGCATCGTTACGAGCTTTCTGTAGAAACCTTCAAGCGCCATCAAAGTCATGTGTGTGCCGCGTTCCACGATCTTCCCTTTTTGCAAAACAATGATTTCATCGGCATGCCGAATCGTGCTTAACCGGTGCGCGATCACCACGCTCGTTCTGTTATGCATAAGATTATTGATCGCATCCTGAACCAACTTTTCACTTTCCGTATCAAGAGAAGAAGTCGCTTCGTCCAAAATCAATATTGGCGGGTTTTTTAGAACCGCACGCGCAATGGTAACTCGCTGTTTTTCGCCACCGCTCAGTTTATTTCCTCTTTCGCCAATAGTAGTGTTGTAGCCATTTTCTTTTAGCATTATAAAATTATGAGCATTGGCAATTTTGGCTGCATTAATAATTTGTTCTTCAGTTGCATTGTCCATGCCCAATGAAATATTATTAGCAATAGTATCATTGAATAAGATCGGTTCCTGGGTTACAATGCCCATCTGGTGCCTTAAAGATTTGAGCGAATAATTTTGAATATTAATTCCATCTATCAACAACTCTCCTTTTACTGTGTCATGAAAGCGCGGTATCAAATCTACCAGTGTACTTTTCCCGGCACCGGAAGAACCAACCAGGGCTACAGTTTTCCCTTTTTCAATTTCCAGGTTGATATCGTCAAGGATTATTTTTTCACCATACGAAAAAGTAACATTCTTAAACTTGATACTGTTTTTAAAATCGTCGAGCACTACAGGATTTGCGATCTCTTTGATAGAAATATCTTCAGCAATCAAATGCTCAATTCTGTCGATGCTTGCCGCCCCTTTTTTTATGCTGTAGGAAGCTGCCGATAAAGATTTAAGGGGTTGAATGATCTGTGAAAAAATTAAAATGTAAGCTAAAAAATCACCGGGATCAAGAAATGAATTACGCAACACCAACCTGCCTCCATACCATAAAACACACGCCACAGCCGCTACGCCGAGTACTTCGCTTACCGGCGAAGCCATGTCGCGCCTGCGTATCACCGCGTTTTTTATATTCAGAAATTGTTCGTTCTGGCTGTCAAATTTGTCGAATTGTTTCTTTTCAGCGTTAAAAGCTTTTATCACCCTGATTCCACCCAGCGTTTCTTCAATCGTCGAAAGAATTTCGCCCAGCTTTTCCTGTGCCCGCGTGCTTTGCTTTTTTAAAGAGCGGCCAATTCTGCCAATAAGCAATCCTGAAATCGGTAAAAATAACACAAGAAAAAAAGTAAGCTGTGGACTTAGAATAACCATATAGGCAAAGAACAAAATGATCGTCACCGGCTCCCGGAAAAGGGTTTCGAGAAGATTGATAACCGAGCTTTCCACGTCTGTAAGATCATTGGTAAGCCGGCTCATAATATCTCCTTTTTTCTGATCGTTAAAATACCCGATAGGAAGCACAAGAATTTTTTGATACATCCGGGTACGCATATCGTTTACCACTAAATTGCGTACAGGAGTTAAAAAATAAATAGCGAGGTATAAAAACACGTTCTTTAAAACAATGAACGATACTATTAAAATGCAGATCACGGCCAGCCCTTTTATATCGCCATTAGGAGTTTGCATTGTATTATGCAGCCAAACCTTAAAAAAATTGACTGGATTTATGTGCGCAAAAAAACCGGTTTTTGCAGAATCAGCAGCCAGTGTATCTTGTTTTTTAAAGATGAGCAATAAAAAAGGACTTAAAAGTCCTAACGAAACCACGGCGAACAGGTTGGAAAGAATATTGCAAGTGAAATAGGCAAAAATTAATTTGGGGTACCTGCCCGCATAACGAAAAATAGTTCGTAAACTCTTCATCAATTCAATTGAGATGCTTTAATAAATTGAAATAGCAGCAAAGTAACTAATTTTACAACGAACGATAACTATATATCATGACAGAAGGTAAAAGACAAAAACAGGTAGCCATTGAAATTGCAAAAGAATTAAATGACATTTTTTTAAAGATGGGGCTCAACATGATCGATGGCGGAATGGTGTCGATTTCTTCGGTAAAAATAACGCCTGATCTATACGAAGCGCGGGTTTACCTAAGCCTTTTCCAGGTAAAAGACCAGGATGCCGTATTAGAAAGATTTAAAGAATTAAGCAGTGAAATACGGGGCGAACTGGGAAGGCGGATGAGGCACCAGTTGCGCAGCATACCCCAGCTCACTTTTTATCTTGATGATACGCTTGATTATGTTTTTAAGATCGAAAAGTTGTTAGACGATATTAAGAAAAAGGATCAGAATTCCGGCAATTCGAAGGAAAATGAATCCTAACTTTCAATATTGAGCCAATAAAATCCTTAACAGTAAACCAACAAAAAACTTGCATTTCAAATTTGCATGGCGGTATTTTAAAGCAAAAAAAAGCACCAATGCGATCAACATTATTTCGTGGGTCACTGCCGGGGTGATTGCTTTTTCTACTTTATGCCAGGTCCTGGTGTTGAGTGTTTTCAACGGTTTTGAAGGATTGGTTAAATCGCTCTACTCCAACTTTTACTCAGATGTAAAAGTGGTGCCGGCCAGGGGAAAAACATTTACACTTACCGCAAGCCAGCTAAAGGAAATACATACGATTCCCGGCATTAAAGGCTCTTCCTTAAATATCGAAGAAAAGGCCCTTTTACAAAATGAACAGCAGCAAACTGTAGTTTTATTAAAAGGGGTTGATTCGAACTATTACCAGGTTTCGGGCGTGCCTCAAAAAATGTATGACGGCGTTTTTAATACCGGCACGGCAGATAATCCGAAATTGATCCTGGGTGCAGGGATAGAAAGCGCTATAGGAGTGCAGGCCGACAGAAACCTTTTCCCGATCACTGTTTTTTTGCCAAAAAAAACAAGTTCCAACAATCCCCTTGCGGCTTTAAGTGAAGGAAACGCCTCCACCGCAGGAAGTTTTGCCATTCAACAGGATTTTGACAACAAATATGTGATTACCAATATGGCCTTTATGCGGCAACAAATGAAATACCAGCCGGATGAATACAGCGCTTTGGAAATTTCTTTAAAAGACCCGGGGCAGACCGACGAATTCACAAAAACTCTTCAGAAAACACTTGGAAACCGATATAAAGTGCTGACCAAATATGAACAAAATATGAGCCTATACAACTCCATGCGTTTGGAAAAATGGTTCATTTATGCTGTCCTTACGCTTATTTTAATAATAGCCGCTTTCAATATGGTGGGCGCTTTAACCATGCTTGTTTTGGAAAAAAGAAAAGACATAAGCGTATTGCTGTCCATGGGAGCAGATAAGTCATTGATCAAAAAAATATTCCTGAGCGAAGGTGTGTTACTTGCGGTAGTAGGAGCAGGAACAGGCATTGTACTTGCATTGATCATTGCTTTTTTGCAGATGAAATATCATCTTATCAAACTGGCGGGCGCTTCTTTTCTTATTGATTATTTCCCCGTGAAATTGGAAATCACCGATTTTATTTTGGTTATTTTTACTGCACTGGTTATTGCCTTCACTGCGTCATGGTTTCCGGCTAAAAAGGCTTCGGAACAAATTTTTAATCTTAAAACATAAAAAAGCTCCATTGAAAAAATACTTTGAATAAGTTTTGATTATTCAAAGTAATTTCTAATTTTGTCTTCCCATACCTCAGAAGACACCAATAAATCTTTTCAACATTCCCAATTATCTTTCGAAAAGCAAATGCTTACTTACTTTCGCGTTTATAATGGTTGATTAGACCATCCCAAGTCCTCGAACTTTATTCTATAACAACAGTATATACATTCCTTTTCCTCAGAAAGCCCGTTTCTTTAGTTATCCGATACAACATGGTGAGCCCCAAAATTTCAACGAGGGAAAAAAATTATATGCAACTTTTTACGATCACTGCTTCGTCGCTTAAGGAATCCGGTAAGTGCATATCTATGTCCGCTATTTTTCTGCTTTTAGTCACTGTTTCAAATGCACAAATTCGTAAATACAGCCTTGTGTATTCTGATAACATTAAAGGCAGCGCAACCATTTTTGGAAATACACTAATGCAGGTTATTAACAATAATACCCACCTGGTGGATCTGACCGCGATGAATGACAACAGTATCGACGGCAACAGCATTTACGGCAATGATGGCTCTGATATGGAGTTTGTGGATATTGACGGTAATATTGGTAATGGAAGTGTTACAAGAAATTCCTCATCTGCCGACCTGGTTCTTCCAGCAGGCACCAATACTATCAAGCTTGCGAGGCTTTATTGGGGTGGCAGGATTGCTGATTCCGAATACGATCTTACCAAAAGTGCCAACAGAGCCATTAAAATAAGAAAAGGAACGACGAACACCTACTCCGATGTTACTGCCCTGGGCATAGATACTACTATTATTACGCCGGGTTATACGGAATACCAGGCCTATGCCGATATCACCTCTTTTGTAAAAAATAACGGCGCCGGAACTTATGAAGTGGGCAATGTTCCCCTGAGCACCGGGGCTATTTCAAATGGAGGTAATCACGGTGGATGGAGCATTGTAGTGGTATATGAAAATCAATCACTTTCTTATAACAGCGTTCGTGTGTATGACGGCTTTGAAGTGGTATATAACGGAGGAAACGACACTACCAGCACGGTAACCCTTAGCGGCCTCAATGTGCCTTCAGGAACTTTGTCTGCAGCCGACGCCAAAATGGGTGTTCTGGCCTGGGAAGGGGATGCTAATCTTGCAGGCGATTTTTTAAAAATCAATGGAAATACTTTTTCAAATGCTACCAATCCCGTTGATAATCCCTGGAATGGAACCATCACAGATAACGGGTTGCACGTAACCACAAAGAACCCGAATTATACCAACCAAATGGGAATTGACATTGATATGTTCAATGTAGGCACCGGCTATGGGATAGCTCCAAACGCAAAAAATGTTACGCTTGAATTTGGTACAGAAGCGGATAAATATTTCCCCGGCGTTTTTACTTTTACCATCAGGATGAAAGATCCTACAATCACTTTGGAGAAAACGGTGAGGGACGCCAATAACAATCATTTGGGAGAAAGCGGCGAAACATTAACCTATACACTTTCCGGATCAAATAATGGCGCTGGCAACGCCAATAATATTGTAATTTCTGACACACTTCCTTCATCTGTTACCTACAAACCCGGCACATTGAAAGTGATCAGTTCACCGGGTATTACTGCGGGTACTAAAACTGACCAGGCAAGCGATGATGTAGCGGAGTACGTTTCAAATGGCGCGGTAAAATCCGTGTTTTTCAGAATCGGTAGCGGCGCCACCGCGACCAAGGGAGGTACACTTGCACCAGGTCAAACCTATGAAGTGCAATTCCAGGTTACCGTAAATGACCCTGGTGCAGGCAATCCCGTTCCCTCCATTATGAATATTGCGCGCATTACGTCCGCATCAGACGCGGGAGAAAATTTTGTAGACGACGGAACAGCAATCATTAATCCGGAAGCCGGCCCATTGCCGGTAACCCTTACCCGGTTTTCCGCAAAAACTGAGAAGGGAAATGAGGTAAAAATCGATTGGCAAACTTCAATGGAAATCAACTGTAAAAGTTTTGTGATACAAAGAAGTTATGATGGAAATCTTTTTACAGATGTTGAAACCATTGCCGGCAGTGGAACAACAAATTTGGCACATTCTTATTCTGCCACCGACCTTCTTTATTCAACAGTCAGTACCGTTTATTACCGGCTGAAACAATTCGACATTGACGGCAAAGTAAATTTTTCAACTGTGCTCGCGCTTAAGATCGCGGATGATATTCAAACTCTCTCTGTTTCTCCGAATCCCTTTACCGACTATATAAATATTCATGCACAATGGAAGCAAACAGAGGCGGTGTCGGCAAAGATTTTCAACGTCCAGGGCAAAGTCCTTTTTTCAAACCAATTTTCTTTTCAAAAAGGAAATAATGATGTAAAAATGACGGGACTTACAACATTTCCTCCGGGCATTTACTTATTGCAATTGTTGTCTCCCTCACAAAAAATGATCACAAAAATCTCGAAATAATTAAACCATGAAAATCCCCTACAAGAGCCACCTCTACAGGTGGCTTTCCCTCTTTAAGAGAAAATAAAAATCTTATTTTTTTGTTGGTTTACTGTCTTTTGTTTGGAAATAAAATTTAAAAAAGGCTTGATTGTTGTGGAACCTGAAATATATTTTATAAACCTTTGGAGATTAAAAATTAAGACACAATGAAAATTAAATCGTTAGGAAACCAGGGCCTGAAAGCATCAGAAATTGGCCTGGGCTGCATGGGCATGAGTGAATTTTATGGGCAAAAAAATGATGAAGAATCTATACAAACGATTCATAAAGCTTTTGAGATGGGCATTACTTTTTTCGATACGGCAGATATGTATGGGCCCTACATCAATGAAAAACTGGTTGGGAAAGCTATTGCACCTTTTAGAAAAAATATTACCCTTGCCACTAAATTTGGGATTCTAAGAGATCCCGAAAATTCAAAAAAACGCGGCGTAAACGGAAGGCCTGAATATGTAAAAAGCTCCGTGGAAGGCAGTTTAAAAAGATTAAATGTGGAAGTGATTGATCTTTATTACTTGCATAGAAAAGATCCTGATACGCCCATTGAAGAAACGATTGGAGCCATGGCCGATTTAGTGAAGGAAGGAAAGATCCGTGGAATTGGCGTAAGTGAATTGAATGCAGAAACCCTTCGAAAAGCGCATGCCACTTATCCTGTTTCTGCTTTGCAAACAGAATACAGTTTGTGGAGTCGTGATCCCGAGGACGATATCATTCCAACCTGTGAAGAACTGGGAATTGCTTTTGTGGCTTACAGTCCGCTCGGGAGAGGATTTCTCACCGGCCAGATCAAAAAGTTTGACGACCTGGCAGAAGATGATTACCGCCGGTTTTCGCCGCGTTTTATGGGCGACAACTTCGATAAAAACCTTGATCTCGTTAAAAAAATTGAATCAATTGCAAAAGAAAAGGATTGCACACCGGCCCAGCTGGCGCTTGCATGGGTATTGGCCCAGGGCGATTATATTTTCCCGATCCCCGGCACAAAACACATAAAGTATGTGGAAGAAAATGTAAAAGCAATCAATGTTGATTTGTCAGACGAAGACTTGAAACAAATTGAAGAGGTTTTCCCAAAAAATGTAGCTGCCGGAACGCGCTATCCTGAAGCTTTTATGAGGTCGGTGAATTTATAAAAAATCATTTTAAGGCTGAAGCAAATTGTAGGCAGAGGGCAATATTTCAATGGAAAAATCTTTAACCGTTTCTGCAGGATCACCGTCAATATGGAGCGGTGCAAAGCGAGGATTGTGAATTTTCACTTTATCCGTTTGAAAATAAAGAATATTGTTTTTTTCAAAGTGTTTTGAATGAACACTTTTGATATTTCCCGAAAACACCTGCCGGATAAATGATAAAACCGCCTGCACCTTACTTGTTTTTTTAATCACCACAATATCAAGCAACCCATCGCAAATGCTGGCTTTCGGCGCTACTTTAAGATTATTCCCAAACTGGTTACTATTGGCAATTGCTATTAAAAAAGCTTCTATCTCAAATGTTTTTCCATCGGCAAATAGGGTGAAGGGATAAGTTTTAGCGCTGGTAAAATTTTTAATAGCAATTTTGGTATAAGAATTTAATCCACGGTTTTCCGCCGCTGAAAAATCGTGGGCCACCTTCGCGTCAAACCCAAGCCCGCAAACGTGCGTACCCAATTTATTGTTGATCAGGAAAACGTCCGTGGCACTTGCGTTGCCCGCCAAAATCACATCAATTGCTTTATCGATAGAATTAGGAATACCGGCTGTTCTCGCCAGCCCGTTTCCCGAACCCAGCGGAATGATCCCGATATTAACCGGTGTATTTAAAATGGCTGACACAATCGGAGCGATGCTGCCGTCGCCTCCGCAGATGGCGATATCAGTAATATTTTCGTTCCTGGTTTTTTCATGCAAAAATTCATAATCGCCCTCTTTTGAAGTAAACAGAATTTCAAAAGAAATATTTTTCTCTTCACACTTTGCAATGATCGTTTCTTCCAGGTGCAGTTTGCTTTTGGTGCCGGAGATCGGGTTGATGAAAAATAAAATTTTACGGCTCATACGTTAAGGAATTACTCTCAAAGTTCATGTTACTTTTATGTGCCTTCGGTTAATTCGCCCCACAACATATCTTTTAATTCAACGAGGCCCTTATTGGTGATGGAGGAAATAAAAATATGCGGAATATTTTCAGGCAATTCTTTTTCAATCTCTTCCTTTAATTCTTCATCCAGCATGTCGCTTTTGCTGATGGCAATCAGGAATTTTTTGTCAAGTAATTCAGGATTATATTCTTTCAGCTCGTTCAACAGGATTTTAAATTCTTCCCCGTGATCTTTACTATCAGCCGGTATCATAAAAAGCAAAACCGGGTTTCGTTCGATGTGTCTCAAAAAGCGATAGCCAAGCCCTTTTCCTTCTGCCGCGCCTTCAATAATACCGGGAAGATCAGCAACGCAAAAACTTTTGTTATCGCGGTAAGGAACCATGCCAAGCTGTGGTGTCAACGTAGTAAAAGCGTAATCCGCAATTTTTGGTTTTGCTGCTGTTATTACAGAGAGCAACGTGGATTTTCCTGCATTGGGAAAACCTACCAAACCCACATCTGCCAACACTTTTAATTCTAAAACCACGATACTTTCTTCACCCGGCTCTCCCGGCTGCGCATGTTGCGGCGCCTGGTTGGTAGGAGTGGCAAAATGAGAATTTCCCTGGCCACCGCGGCCGCCTTTCATTAAAATTTTTTCCTCTCCGTCTTCCAGGATTTCTACTTTTTGCCCCTCTTGTTCCACGGTTGCTATTGTACCCAATGGCACCTCAATAACGATGTCTTTTCCATCGTGCCCGGTACAATTGTTTTTGCTCCCGTTCTGGCCGTTTTCTGCAAATACATTTTTATAATAGCGCAAATGTAAAAGTGTCCAAAGATTTTTATTGCCCTTTAAAATGATATGTCCTCCACGCCCACCATCACCACCATCAGGGCCGCCAAAAGCCGTGAGTTTATTCCTTAGAAAATGCCTGCTTCCGGCACCGCCGTGCCCGCTTCTGCAAAATATTTTTATGAGATCTATAAAATTCGATTTCTCCATTCGGTAAATTTCGTAAACTTTTTTAGAAAGCTTTTTTGTAATGTTACATGAAAAATTATGATTAAAATAATCACATTTGCTGCTGTGCTTTTTTTATTCGCCTGTGCCGCGCATAAAAAAGCAACCGACAATGTAGCAATTCCGTCATGCCTGCTGTCAAAAATTGATTCAATGACCGCCAATCCAAATGAAGGATCCCCTCAGTCGGTTACCAGTTATAGTTATCACGACAAAACAGTTTATTATATGAAGGCGCCTTGTTGTGACAAATACAATATTGTTTTTGACAGTGTTTGCAACGTTTTAGGTTATCCTGATGGTGGTTTCACGGGCAAAGGCGATGGAAAAATGCCCGATTTTTTTAAAGAGGCAACGGATGGAAAAGTGGTGTGGAGTTTAACGGAAACAAAATAATTTCAGACGTTTTTCTTTGTTTCATTCCATGTTCTATATTCAAGATCCGTTTTCATTTGCTGATCAGGCACTTCGCGCTGCGGCTCACATGCTTTCCATTCACTTTTCATATCCTCAGTTAATTGCTGGTAAATTTTGGTTCCTTCCGTTTTCCATTTTATCATTTCTTCTGATATCTCTCTCACAATTTTCGCAGGATTACCAACCAGCAAACTCCTTGCAGGAATATGTTGATCCGCTTTCACAAAGCTTAATGCACCTACAATACATTCGTCTTCCAAAATCACATTGTCCATTATAACCGCGTTCATTCCTACCATGCAATTTTTGCCAATCGTAGCGCCATGAATGATAGCGCCATGGCCGATGTGCGCATTTTCTTTTAATAAAACCGTTACACCAGGAAACATGTGAATGGTACAATTTTCCTGCACGTTACATCCATCTTCAACTATTATTTTTCCAAAATCGCCACGTAGCGCAGCTCCCGGACCGATATACACATTTTTACCAATGATCACATTGCCCGTAATTGCAGATTGCGGGTGAACAAAGGACGATTCATGAATAACCGGAATGTGTTTTTTATACTGGTAGACCATAATTTTTTGATAAGCGATCAGATCAATTCTTTTCCTGTCCGGAAGCAGGTTCCTTTAAAAAGCGCAATCAAATGATCATTTTGATTGAACACAGAAACCTGGTAAAGCCCGGTTGATTTTCCATTGTGCATTTCTTTGGCCTCTGCAGTAAGCACATCACCAACATGCGCCGGTTTCATAAAGTTGATGGAAGTATCCAAGGCGACAGACAAATTATTTCGATTGTTGCACGCGAATGCAAACGCGCTGTCAGAAAGAGAAAACGTAATACCTCCATGCACGATTCCAAAACCATTGATCATTTCCCGGCGGATAGTCATTTTTACTTTGCTATAACCTTCACGCACTTCAAGCACTTCAATTCCCAGCCATTTGCTGAAAAGATCGTTTTCGATCAAATGATCTACTACTTTGGCGGCAAACTCTTTCGTGTACATTTAAATTCTGACTTTTGGAGTAACAAGTTAACATTATTTAAGCTTCTTTATTTTTCATACAACCAGTAAAACAACAAATAAATCGGATTTTTATTTTCAATTTCAAATGAAACTTATAGGTCTCTTCCCGGATCATTTAAACAAATGAAAAGTTATAAAACTCATGACATATGCTAACGCAGTCATATACCCCAGCATGATCATTGGCCATTTCCATGATTTGGTTTCGCGCTTTACCACCGCCAATGTGCTCATACACTGCATGGCCAATACATAAAATATCAACAGCGATAATCCCGCCGCAAGTGTATAAACCTTTCTTCCGTCGGGCCATCGGGCGGCGTTCATTTTTTGCCTTAAAGTGGAATTGTCTTTATCCACATCATCACCCACGCTATAAAGTGTTGCCATCGTTCCTACAAAAACTTCGCGTGCAGCAAACGAAGTTATTAAGGCAATTCCTATTTTCCAGTCATAGCCTAATGGCCTGATAACCGGCTCTATCGTTTTGCCCAAAATGCCGGCGTAAGAATTTTCGAGCAATGCCGTGTTTTCCAGTTTTTGAAATTGTTTTTCCCGGGAAGGATTTTGCTGGATAAGCGAATCGTATTTTGCAGCAACCTCGCGCATACGTTTTGGAGGGCCAAACGTGCTTAATACCCAAAGTAATAAACTGATGACCATAATCACTTTTCCGGCTTGTGTCACAAAGATTTTTGCCCGTTCAACCATTGTCGAAAAAATATTTTTCCATCTCGGGCTGCGGTAAGAAGGAAGTTCAAGAATAAAAAAACTTTTTTCGCTGCTTTTGATAAACCATTTCATCACATAGGCGGCAAGTAAGGCCATTGCTGTTCCGATAAAATACATCAGCATCATCACCATTCCCTGCAAACTGATAAAGCCAAAATACATTTTATGCGGAATGATTAACGCAATAAGCACCGTATAAACCGGCAGCCGTGCGCTGCAACTCATCAGCGGGGTACACATGATCGTGAGCAATCTTTCTTTTTTATTCTCAATGTTGCGCGCGCTCATAATTGCCGGAACAGCGCAAGCAAGGCCGCTCACCATCGGCATCACACTTTTGCCGTTAAGGCCGGCTTTGCGCATAATTTTATCGGTAAGAAAACTGATGCGCGCCATATAACCTGTATCCTCCAAAAGGGTAATTAAGCCAAACAGGATCATGATCTGTGGCACAAATACGAGAATACCACTAAGACCGGCAATAATACCATTGATCAAAAGATCCGTAAACCAACCTGCGGGCAGAACATTGCCCAACCAGCCGCTTGCCTGCGCAAATATCCACTCGATGGCATCCATGGGGTATTGGGCTATCACGAAAATGCTTTGAAACAACGCAAAAAGAACGACCAGTAAAATCGCATATCCCCACGTTCGATGCAACAAAATATCATCAAGCTTTTGGGTAAATAATGCTTTTTGCAACGGATCAGCCTCTACCACCGTTTGTTTCATAATGGTCTTTATTTTCCCGTACCGCTGCAAAATTTCCTCTGCCTGTGTTTTTGTAGGGTTGAACTTTGCTTCGACCTCAATATTTTCTATTGCTTCCTGCGTTTCCTTGTCCAACGCAAAATTTTCATGATTGATGAGGTAATGGATAGCGCGATAATCGCTTATTTCAGGAAAAAGTTTTTGTACTTTATGGATGGCTTCAGGAGCAAACGGTTCCATATTCACAAAATCACGTTCCGGTAAATTTTCCAGGTGTTCTGCAGCATTACCGATCGCATTTTTTAATTGCAAAATTCCCTTGTTTTTTCTCGGGTTTACTGGAACTACAAACACCCCCAGTTCCCTTTCAAGCCCGGCTACATCTACTTTGATATTGTTTTTATTGGCAATATCCATCATGGTCAATGCAATTACCAGCGGCCTTTTCAGATCGATGATCTGCGAACAAAAAAGCAGATTTCTTTTTAAATTACTTGCATCCGCTACCAGCACGATAATATCAGCTTTTATCTGCGGATCCTGGTCGAGCAAAACCTTATAGGCCACCCACTCGTCGCCTCTTTTGGGATAAAGACTATACGTTCCCGGAAGATCGATGATATTGGCCGTCAGTGATTCTGAAATCTTTGATATTCCTGTTTTTTTATCAACAGTAACCCCGGGGAAATTACCCACCTTTTGATTCAGCCCGGTAAGCGTATTAAAAAGTGATGTTTTTCCGCTGTTCGGATTTCCTACTAAAGCTATATTTAATTGCTTGCTCAAATGATTAAAATATGATTGGCAAAAGTAATGGTGAGAAACTAAAATCCTTTACGAAATAGGGAAAGAGATTGCTGGCATGAAATTTTATCATTATGTTCACTGATATATTCCCGTTAATTTTGTCTCCTATAGTAAAAGTACACCATATGAAATATTTTTTTATTTGCTTACTCTTTGTAGGCAATGTGACTTCCGCACAAAGATTAAAAAAATCTGATAAGGAAGTAATTGAAAATCTGAAAAAAGATATCACTTACCTCGCGAGTGACCAGTTGCAGGGAAGAAGAACCGGAACACCAGGTGAAAAGCTGGCTTATGAATATATATCCGGCAAGTTTAAAAAAGCAGGACTAATGCCAAAAGGAGATGATCATTCTTTTATCCAGGCATTTGACATTTACGAAGGAAAACAAATTTTGCCGGCTACTCACTTTATCATCAATGATACCCCTCTCGAAAGCGGAAAAGATTTTTTCCCTTTAATTTTTAGTGGCGACGGATCAGCAAAAGGAGATGTTTCTCCCGCATTTAAAGAAAAAGGAATGCCGTGGTTCTGGGATATAAAAGAAATTGTTGCCGATAATCAAAATAATCCCCACTTTGACTTAGAAGAAGCCATAAAAAATAAAGCTTTAAATTTTGCCGGAAAAGGTGCTTCTGCGGTAATCATTTATAATTCCGGCGAAGCGGATGACGAACTAAAATTTGATGCAAAGTCACGAACACAATCAATACAAATACCGGTTATTTATTTAACACAAAGTGTATCAAAAAAATATTTGAGTGATAATGCAGCGAACCTCACGGTAGATTTACAAAGTGCTCTCGGCGATAAAAAAAGAACCGGACATAATGTGATCGGCTACCTGGATAACGGTGCGGCACATACGATAATTTTAGGCGCCCACTATGATCATCTTGGTTTGGATGAAGACAACAATGCGCTCGACCCCGGCAATCATGAAGTGCATAACGGCGCTGATGACAATGCCAGCGGAACAGCCTCTGTTATTGAATTAGCGAGGTTGATTAAAGATTCGAAATTTAAAAACAATAACTACCTCTTCATTTGTTTTTCAGGGGAAGAGTTGGGTTTACTGGGATCAAAATATTTTACGGAACATCCAACGATTCCTCTTAACTCAGTTGATTACATGATCAATTCAGACATGATCGGCAGGTTGAATGATGCCACAAAGAAATTAATTGTTGGCGGTTACGGAACCTCTCCTGAGTGGAGTAAAATATTACCCGCCAGGACAAAATCGCTCACGGTAAAATTTGATTCGAGTGGTATCGGCCCGAGTGATCACACTTCTTTTTATTTAAAAAATATTCCTGTTTTGTTTTTCTTTACGGGAATGGAACCAGATTACCACAAGGCCACAGATGATGCAGATAAAATAAATTACGTAGGAGAATTTCGGGTAATTCAATACATTCAGGAGATATTGAAGAAAACAAACAACGATCAGAAAATTGTTTTTTCCAAAACGCGCGAGCCCAAAATGCACGAAGCTCATTTCACAGTGACGTTAGGTTTTATGCCGGATTATTCATTTTCCGGACAGGGAGTAAGAGCCGATGCCATTATTGACGGAAAAATTGCGCAAAAAGTTGGAATGAAGGCGGGAGATGTTATAACGCAGGTTGGAGATTACCCGGTGAATGATCTGAATGCTTACATGTCGGCACTTGGAAAATTTAAAAAAGGCGACGCCACAAAAGTTACTGTAATGCGCGGAAAAGATCAATTAAGTTTTGACGTTGTTTTTTAAAAAACCGGAAACATGAAATTGCGAATTGACAATGAGGCAATGTTGGAAGAATTTTTTGAAAACACCCGCCTGCTGGGTATTGTAGCCTCTATAGAACAATACCGCTTTTGCTGGCATTTGAATCAACTTCTGAATTTCGATTTCAGGATTAACAATAGTATCGAGATTCACCTGAATAAAAAGACAAGGAATTATTTTTTTCCCATTTACCAATATGGTGAGCATTCGGGAACCATAAAACATTACTTGTACAATAATGAAGATGACGGAGAATATCTTTTACCGGAATTCCGGCATCTCGATTTTTTATGGCTGATGAAGGATGATGTACTTAAAGACCAGGAAGTATCTGTTTTAATAAATTCTATCAAAACGATCCCTTCAGTACAAATGGTGGTAGAACTGACAAATGAGAAAATTAAAAACAAACAACATCTTATTTTTTAAAAACATGAAATATGTGGGAAGAACAAAACAATAAGCTTCATAAAAAATTTGAGTTCAAAAATTTTTCAGAAGCCTTCGCCTTTATGACAAGAGTGGCGCTTGCAGCCGAAAAAATGGATCACCATCCAAAATGGACCAACGAATACAATAAAGTAGAGTTCTGGCTTTCAACACATGATGCCGGTGACGTTGTAACTGAAAAAGACAGGAAACTTGCCAAAACCATTGATGGCCTGACAGAATAAAAATTATGCTTATTTATTTGTTTACTGCCGGCCTTTGGCATTTTTACGGAATAGCTATGGCAAAACATGAATCACTTTTTCATCAGCGCTGATCATTTTTCCAATAGGTGTTGAAAATTTTTCAAGCCCGTTTTTTCGAAAAACTTCCTGCACTTCATGCACAGAAGCGGGATTCACGGCCACCAATAATCCTCCATTAGTTTGCGGATCCGGCAGGATGGAAAATGCTTCCATCACGTTTACTTCTTTTGCAAAACTTATTTTTTTACTATAACTATTCCAGTTACGATAGGTGGCATCAGGCACAATCCTTTGCGAAAGATATTCTGCAACATTTTGGGCTAAGCATAACCGTGAGTAACTTAATTCAGCAGATAATCCACTTCCTTCTGCCATTTCAACAAGATGGCCGGCAAGCCCAAAGCCTGTCACATCGGTCATTGCAGAAACGCCGTTAATCCTGCCCAATATTTCACCAATAGAATTCAGAGTGGTAAGCTGATCAGTCAAAACTTTTAAATCTCCATCTTTTAAAACGTTTCTTTTTTGGGCAGTAGATAAAATTCCAACGCCAACAGGCTTCGTCAAAAAAAGTATATCGCCCTCTTTTGCCGTATTATTTTTTTTCAGTTGATCAACATCCACGATTCCATTTACTGACAATCCAAAAAAAGGTTCTGCAGCATCTACGCTATGGCCGCCCGCAAGTGCTATACCTGCTTTGGCACAAATATTTCTCGCCCCTTCCAGCACTTGTTTTGCAAGAGAAGCCGGAAGCTTATCAACAGGCCAGCCCAGCAAAGCAATAGCCAGTATTGGTTTTCCTCCCATAGCATACACATCGCTGATCGCATTGGCCGAAGCGATTCTGCCAAAGTCGAAGGCGTCATCAACAATAGGCATAAAAAAATCGGTAGAAGATATGAGCGCCTTCCCATCGCCTAAATAATATACTGCAGCGTCGTCATTACTACTGTTTCCTACCAGCAATTTTTTATCAGGAAAAGTAAATTGTGAATGAAGAATCTCTTCCAGCACCTGTGGCGAAATTTTGCAACCACAACCGGCACCGCGCGAATATTGAGTAAGTTTTATTTTTTCTTTGATATCTGAATTTTCCAAGTCACGTTTTCTTTTTTCTTACTAAAATTATTTTTGAATTTTTACTCAGGTCACCACTGAAACGTATCTCATATATTTTCGGACCATCATGAATTACCAGCAAACCCGTATTAGGGGGGATGCTTCCTAAATTTTCTGCATACATAACTACCGAAATCGAATCGCCCATTTCGGGTGTAAGATATACGGTTTTACTAATGGCTGTTGTCAACAAACCGACACGAGGCATAATAACATTATTGTTGACCAGTACACTTACCGTATCGCCATCTACAGCACCATTATCGTAAAGAGAGAAGACCAGGCTATCCTGCACTATGTCTACTGTCCGAATAGTTTCGAGTTGCCGTTTGGCAAGCTCGGCAGCGGCTGGCGGCACTATTACTTTCGGCTTTACAACAACAGCGGGCTTTAATGCATTTGGGTTTTGCTGGTTTTCTAACGGATTTATATTAAGCTGTGGTTGTGGATTTACCTTTGCAATAGATATTGCGGGTTCATCAGCATTATTTGCATTGGTGATGGTTTCTTTTTTAGCGGGAGAATCGTTATCGGTTTTTAATTGCTTTGCAACATTACTGTTACCTTTTTCGTTTGCGGCAATTGTTTCATTTTTGTTTGCCGGCGCTTTAACAACGGGAGCAGGTTTGTTATCAGCAACTGCCTTACTTTCTGTTGAATTTATTTTTTGATTTGCTGCAAGTTCTTTTGCTTCCGGTGCTTTTTTATTGGCGTCTGTAGAGGTCAGGCTTTTATCAGAAATGTTTTGATCGGCTGCATTGCTGTTTGGCCGGTCGTTTTGCTGAGCTGTCTTTCCCGGCGATACCGGTTCAGAAGACTTTCCCGCAGTTAAATTCTCCCTACCCGGTTTTGCAGCGGCCGACTGATCAGATGGCTTATTATTTGTTTCAACCCGGGAAGATTCTTGCTTATTTAAAGCGCTTGCCGGAGACAAGGCCAGGTTACTACCAGCCTGCTGTTTTGCATCAGTATTTTTTAAATCATTATTTTTTACTGCATTTTTAGGCGCTTCTGATCCCGAAGGAACAATGCTTTTGGAATTTTTTGACGGTTGATTAATAGCAACCGACTTTGTGCTGTCTTCTTTTTCAGTAGGCCGGGCACCCGCGATTGTTTGGTTTATAATAGCGTTATTTTCACCTGGCACTTTATTTTTTGCCTGGCTTCCGTCAGCAAGGTTGTTATTACCGGCAGAATCATTTTTTATTTCTGCAGGTGGGGATGTCATTCCCGATGACGAAGCCACATTTTTTACAGAATCATTCGTTTTATTTAAAGCAACTGCCTGGTTATTATTTTCTGCTTTATTGGTAACTGTTGCATTAGCTTCTTCTTTTAATGAGTTTTGCGTTGCCGAAGAGGAAGGAACATTTTTTGAAACATTTTTTTCATTTAAAGCAACCGCCTGCTTATTGCTTTCTGTGTTATTGGCCCCTGTTGCATTAACTTTTTCTTTTTCGGAGTTTTTCGTTGCCGACGGGGCAGTTGAATTGGACTGATTAACCTTATTATTGACGGCAACGTCATTATGCAAAACAAGTGAAGGAGGCAAAAAAGCAAGCTGGCTGGCAAGACCAAGATCGATCAGTTTTTTTACAATGATCGTTTGCTCAGGAGCTATACTCTTTTTCTTTTGCAGGAAAATACTACCAGTAAGCGGGTTGTACTGCTTTGTAGCATTGGTACGCCAAATGCCGCTTAAAACCCAGGAACTGTCATTTTTTGAAAGAGTCAGGAACGAAAACATTTTTACGCCTTTGGCAGGGGGCTCGGTGTAATTATCATAAACAAATTTTTCATCTTCCACATACACTTTATCATTTTTCTCTTTAACCTTCACTTCCTTTACACCAATATTTTTCACATCATTAAATACAAATGTGGTGTGTGAAAATCCACTCGTTTTTCCGTTAACATCATTTATAGCCAATTCATAATGGATTGTTTGGTGGGTGGTATCATTGTACATATACCCCACCCACACACCTGAAATGTCCTGCGAAAAACTTTTAAGAGGACAAAGGAAAAAGAGTAAAATGCCCACGCGTAAGATAGATATGTACTTTTGTTGACGCATGAGTATATGATTCTTTAGGTTGCTGGCGGCTTTTAAAATTAGGATTATTAATCCTTCCAAAAATATAAAATTATATCTCAAGTAAAAACGCTGCATTCTTGTTTTGAGTATCCTTACACGGAATCTTTAGCAAGATAGCGTCCAAATCTTCACGTTTTTGAAGGCTTTGGCCATACATTTTATCATAATATTTTAATAAAATACAAAATGCTTCTTCCAGTTTGCCTTCTTTAATAAATTGAATGGCATTCTTTGTATTTAACCCGCCCAACCTTTTCTGAATTTTTATAACACAATCTATAAGCTGCTCCTGTTCATAAATCCCGTACCCTTTTACAATATTTTTTAGCCTTTCTTCAAATGGGATATCCAGAAAACACAAGCGGCTTTTGCGCATTTGTTGCCAAAAAGATTTAGGTATCCCCACCGTGCCAATATGAGCGCTTTCATCCTCAACCCAAATAGGATTTTTCGTACATGCATTAACGCTGTCCCCAATAAAACTGTTTTGCCATAAATCAATGGCCAGGAGGTTTTCAAACATTTCAGAGGAAGGTTGCGGCGCTTGTCCGAGTGATCCAAATGCCGATCCTTTGTGATTAGCCATACCTTCGAGATCAATCACTTTTTCTCCCATCCGCTTTAGTTCTTTCAACACTTCAGTTTTACCTGAACCCGTAAAACCTCCCAATACGCTGAGCGAATATTCTTTTTCAAATTGCGCAAGTACCCATCTCCGGAAAGCTTTATACCCCCCGTCGAGTAAATAAATTTTATACCCGTATAAATTTAAAAGCCAGGCAACAGCATCGCTTCGCATGCCACCCCGCCAGCAATGCACAAGAAACGTTTTTGGAGGAACTGTAAGTGTACCCTCATACGATTTAGTGAGGTTTTCAACTTCCCCGGGAATGGTTTTCATCCTTTCAGAAAAGAAAGTAAGTCCATGATTTACAGCTACTTTCCTGCTTTGTTTTTTATAGGCGGTGCCGATGACTTTTCTCTCCTCATCAGTAAAAATCGGAACAGAAAAAGCACCCGGAATATGCGCATGTGAATATTCTGCAGGACTTCTTACATCCAAAACCGGAAAACTTTCGGCAAGTTGTAAGAAATTATCAATATCTGTTTTTACGATGGGCATCCGGCAAATTACATTTTGTTTGCGGAAATGTTTATTCCACTTCTTTCATCCTTACCGTAAAATGACGTAATGCAGGCGCCTCGTAAATTATTTCAAGCCCTTTTATTTTTTCGCGGTTTTTGTAAACTTCAATGATCACCTCAGCAACAAAGTCTATGTGGCTTTGTGTGTAAACTCTTCGCGGTATCGCCAATCGCACCAATTCCATTACCGCCGGAATTAGTTTTCCTTTGTTATCATATTTCCCGAACATCAGCGAACCAATTTCTACTCCTCTTACACCACCTTCAAGGTACAATGCGGAGACAAGTGCCTGGCCCGGGTATTGTTCTGCAGGAATATGGGGCAACATAGCTTTTGCATCAATATATACGGCGTGTCCTCCGGCCGGCTGCATAACCGGAACGCCGGCTTTCACCAATTTTTCAGTAAGATATTCGATACTACGGATCCGGTATTGCAAATAACTTTCTTCCATTACTTCCTTTAAACCAATGGCAATAGCTTCCAAATCCCGGCCCGCAAGCCCGCCATAAGTAGGAAATCCCTCTGTAATTACCAGCAGGTTTCTGCATTTAACGGCCAACTCTTCATTATGCAAAGCAATAAAACCACCGATATTGGCAAAGGCGTCTTTTTTTGCACTCATCGTACATCCATCAGCATAAGAAAACAGTTCTTTGGCGATCTCAGGTACCGGTTTATCAGCATAGCCTTCCTCGCGAAGTTTTATGAAATAACAATTTTCTGCAAAGCGGCATGCATCAATAAATAAAGGAATTCCGTGCTTCCGGCAAATCGATTTTACGTCCCGGATGTTTTGCATACTCACCGGCTGGCCCCCGCCAGAGTTATTGGTGACAGTCACCATGCAAAGCGGAATATTTTCAGCGCCCTTTTCTATAATAAATTGTTCCAGGGCTTCTGTGTCTACGTTGCCTTTAAATGGCGCAGGCACTGAAGGAATTTTGCCCTCTTTACACAAAAGATCAACCCCTTCGGCGCCCGAAAATTCGATATTGGCACGCGTTGTATCAAATAAAGTGTTGCTCACGATATATTTACCTTTTCCGCCTACAACAGTAAATAAAATCTTTTCCGCCGCCCGGCCCTGGTGGGCGGGAATTACAATCGGCATTCCCGTAATATCCTGAATGGTTTTTTCAAAATGAAAAAAACTTTTACTGCCCGCATATGATTCGTCACCGATCATAATGCCTGCCCATTGAGCGCTGCTCATGGCGCTGGTTCCACTGTCGGTAAGTAAATCGATGAGCACATCGTCCGCTTGAATTAAAAACGGGTTATACGCGGCTTCTTTCAATATATTTTTTCGTTGTTCTTTAGTGGTGAAACATATCGGCTCTACCGATTTTATTTTGAAGGGTTCTATAATAGTATGCATACATATGTTTTTTGAAACGATGTTGTTTGAAATGAGCCAAAAGTCTTTTGGCAAAACGAAATGAATGTGATCAGAAGGCAATTAAGATGAACGCAGTATTCGCTCAGGTAGGTTTTCTAATGATGTTGATCCACAAAAGTATCATAAGGCAAAAATAACGTTATATCAACTATTGTGAAATAATTTTAAGCAGAATTTGTTCTTTTACTGGCGTAAACACAAGCAACCAAATCCAAGCTACGTGCTTTACCGGGAAAGCACCTTGCCGCCCGTAAAATTTTTTTATCGATTTTAATCGCACAATGAGCAGAAAAAATCCGATATTCCCTATATTCACATTGCAGTAGCATAATAATTTTTTGTGAACTTTGCCCCCGTTTTGTAAAGAAAATAAATGGACAAACTAATACAGGAACAGGAAAAATTTAAAGCGATATTTCAGAATGCTTCTCTTGGTATTCTGGTTGTAGATCAATTTGGAAGTATTACGATGGTTAATGATTTCTTAGTCAAGGAATTTGGCTATAACGGCCCGGATGATTTGATCGGCAAAAAAATGGAGATCCTTATACCACCGCGGTATAGAAATCAGCACGTCCACGACCGGGATAGTTTTATAGAGCATCCGTCTACAAGGCCTATGGGTATTGGACGGGATTTGTTCGGTATTTCTAAAAACGGAAAGGAAATTCCTGTTGAAATAAGCCTCAGCAATTATTCGGATGGTGACGGCGTTTTTTCGATCGCTTTCATCAGCGATATTACACCACGAATAGAAGCTGAAAAAATTCTTCGGCAGCAACGTTTACAACTTGCTGCCATGAATAAAGAAATGGAAGCTTTAAATGAAGAATTGGAGAAAAAGGTCGAAGCCAGAACGGCAACCTTACAGGAAACGATGGAAAAACTGGAAGCTTCAAAAGATGAATTGTCGAAAGCTTTGAGCAAGGAAAAGGACCTTGGTGACATGAAAAGCGCGTTTGTTTCAATGGCTTCCCATGAGTTTCGCACGCCGCTGAGCACCATTCTTTCGTCTGCCTCTTTACTGGCAAAATATACATTAACCGAAGAGCAGGAAAAACGCGATAAGCACGTTCAACGTATCAAATCATCCGTGCTCAACCTTAATAATATATTAAATGAATTTCTATCTTTGGGTAAGATTGAGGATGGAAAAGTATCCATGCACGAATCGCTTTTTGATATCAGGGAACTGGTAAGTCAGCAGATAAATGAAATGGCAGAAATATTCAAAGCCGGCCAGGAAGTAGAATATACTCACACCGGTATCCCTGATGTGCTGCTCGATGAAGTGCTATTCAAAAATATCCTGATAAACCTGCTTTCTAATGCTGCTAAATTTTCTCCTGAAAATAAGCCGATATTTGTTGCCACAGAGGTAAAAGACCACGAACTAAGATTTTCAGTGAAAGATGAGGGAATGGGCATTTCAAAAAAAGACCAGGAAAATTTGTTTGAGATTTTTTACCGCGCTTCCAACGCTACTAACATTCCCGGCACAGGACTCGGCCTGCATATAGTTGCCAAATATGTGGAAATGATGAACGGAAAAATAAAACTAAACAGCGTTTTGGATAAAGGAACAGAAATAAATATAATATTTGCACAATGACAAAAATATTGTTGGTAGAAGATAATGACGACATAAGGGAAAACACTGCGGAAATACTTGAAATGGCCAACTACAAAGTTGCTACCGCAAGTAATGGAAAGGCAGGCTATGAAACGGCGCTCACAGAGCAGCCCGATCTTATAATCTGTGATATCATGATGCCCGTTTTGGACGGCTATGGTTTGCTGCACCTGATCAATAAAAATGAAACCCTTAAAAGCACTCCATTCATTTTCCTGACAGCAAAGACGGAGCGCGGCGATTTTAGAAAGGGTATGGAAATGGGCGCCGATGATTATATCACCAAGCCGTTTACGGATATAGAATTATTGAACGCTATTGAAAGTCGGTTGCAAAAAGCAAGAATCCATAATGAGCGAGCAGCCAGCGCCAAAAACCTGGATGATTTTTTTGATGAGATCAAAAATGAAGACGCCCTGGAAAAATTAACCGATTCTAAAATTGTAAATCGCTATAAGAAAAAACAGCGCGTGTATGCTGAAGGAAATCATCCGCACAGCTTGTATTATTTAAGTTCCGGAAAAATACGCACCTATAAGATCAATGAGCTGGGTAAAGAGTTAACGATCAGTTTGTACAATGCCGGAGATTTTTTTGGCTATAACGCGCTTCTTGAAAATTCTGCTTACAAAGAAACCGCGGAAACTTTGGAAGAATCAGAGATCAACATAATCGGGCGTGAAGATTTTGAAATTCTCGTGAACAACAATAAAAAAGTAGCGCAAAAATTTATAAAATTGTTGGCTCACAATGTGTCAGAAAAAGAAGAGCAACTGCTAAACCTTGCATACAACTCACTTAGAAAAAGAGTGGCCGACGCGATATTAAGTTTATCTAAAAAATTTAAAAAAGAAGGAGCTATTGATTTTACCATTCATATATCACGGGAAGATCTTGCCCACATCGCCGGCACAACCACTGAATCCCTGATCAGGACCCTGAGCGATTTTAGAAATGAAAAACTGATTGAAGCAGAAGCGGGGTACGTGAAAGTCTTGAATGAGAAGAAGCTCCTGGATATGTTGAACTAATAGCTTTGCAACATTTTTTCGTTAAAATCCTTCGACAGGCTGGTATATTTTTGTTCGAACTGTAAAATATTGTTTCGCAAATTATTATGGGCTTTAATAAGCTCCGGCGATAATGCGGGTATGTTTTGCAAAATGTCAGAATAATCCTGCAGTTCCTTTATCAGCTTTTTTAACGCTTCGTCCTTTAATAAAAACTCATTCTGAAAATACTCGGCTATTTGCAAAAAATGACGGTCTTCACTGTTATCAACCATTTCACTCAAGCGGTATTTAAGTAACGCATTCTCCTGCCTGTAAAACTCTATGAGTCTAAGCCAGGACATATGCTCATGTTTGATCTGATTGTTTTTTGCAATATCCATTTTCAACTTTTCAGTAACCATTACCATTTTCAAAATTGTATATATATAATTCGAACAAAAATGAGCGATAGCAAACTCTTATATGATTCTAATCATGAAGCGACTTCCTTCCTGTCCGCGATCCTGCTCAAATTTCGCGGCAAAAATCCTTCCTCAATGTCTTTATTTAGACCTTATTTCATACTTTTTCAATTCCAATTTTTCGAAGCGACCGGTCTTCTCGGTAATTTTAATTCTAAACAGGATGCCTGAGATTTCAGAATAATTGCCGGTATGAAAAGGCCATTCGGGACTTAATTTTACCGTTTCGCTGGAAACAATTGGAAGTTTACGATTCATCAGGCTTTTCAGCGCAATTTTTTTATCATCCTCTTCTTTAAGCTCCTCGAAAGTGCCCCAGAGCAATACCGATTCCCAATCTGCCATATTTTTCATGGTGTCTACCTGGAAACAAACATTGGGATTTTTGCGCATTATGGAAATTTTCAACCCTTCCAGGCTGTGCACATAAATATATTTCCCATCGTATGCATAGCTTATTGGCAGGATATACGTTTTTCCCTTTGAACAGCATCCTAACCTGCCAATAACATTCCCCTTTATCACCTTTTCTACTTCCTTATCCTGTAAAACTCCAAACATGACCTTTAAATTTTAGTAAAACTATGCATGGAATAACGTTTCAAAAATGATGCGTGTCAATTTGCTTAATGACAATAATCATACATCTGGAACCATTGTGGCAACTACATTTCCTATTGATAGTTAAGGAGAAGCAGATTAAAATTTATCAAATAGGCGATAATAAAAATATGGCCAATTTCTTCGTTCACTGCAAAAGATTCGGCTTAATTGAGAGATTGTTCCCAAATAAGGCAGGCTATTTGTAAATTGATAGAGATATGTCCCAGCTCATTTCATTTACTGACAAAGGCCTTTACTGCGAAGCAGGCAATTTTTATATCGATCCTTGGAAACCGGTAGAAAAAGCCTTGATAACCCACGGCCACAGCGATCATGCGCGGTTTGGAAACAAATATTATCTATGTCATCGGTTCACCAAACCAATCCTTCAACTGAGGCTCGGTGATAACAATTATCAAACAGTAGAGTGGGGCGAAAAAATTTATATTAATGGTGTTAAAATTTCATTTCACCCGGCCGGGCATATTATCGGATCTTCCCAAATCCGCGTGGAATATAAAGATGAAGTATGGGTAGTGAGTGGTGATTATAAAACCGAAGACGATGGCATCAGCGGCAAATTTGAACCGGTAAAATGCCATGCCTTTATCACCGAATCCACTTTTGGTTTACCGGTTTATCAGTGGAAGCCGCAAAGTGAAATTTACAGCAACATCGTCAAATGGATCAGTAAAAATAAAGAAACGGGAAAGACAAGTATTCTTATTTCTTACAGCCTTGGAAAAGCCCAACGCGTAATACATGCCATCAAAGAAACTACAGAAACCATTTTTGCTCACGGAGCAATATTTAACATGCAGCAAACGCTCATGGATGCAGGATGGCATTTGTCTCCGGTAGTGCACGTAACTCCGGAAACACCGAAAGAATTATTAAAGGAAACCGTTGTGTTGGCTCCTCCCGGAGCCGAAGGAACTTCGTGGTTGAAAAGATTTCATCCATATTCACTCGGTGTTTGCAGCGGCTGGATGCAGGTTCGTGGAAATGCGCGGCGAAGAAATGTAGACGCCGGTTTTGCTTTAAGTGATCACGCAGATTGGAATGGGCTGATAGAAACAGTGAAAACGACAGGAGCAGAAAAAGTCTTTGTCACGCACGGCTTCCAGGCAGCGGTTAGTCGCTATCTTAATGAAAAAGGAATCGCAGTGGCTGCGGAAGTAAAAACAAAATTTGGTGATGAGGATGAAGAAATGAACTCGCCGTTAGAAATTAAAGAGAACCAAAAATTATGAAAGAAGAAGTTTCAATAATTCCCGAAGAACATTCAAATCCGCTGCTGGAAAGTTCCGGAATTGAATTGTTTGCAAAGCTTTTGGCCGAATTGAATACTTCCACAAAAACCAATGATAAGATACAAAGCCTTGTCAATTATTTTGCCACGGCGCCGGATGAAGATAAAGTTTGGGTAATTGCGATTTTTAGTGGGCGGAGGCCGAGACGTGCCGTTAGTTTCAAACTAATGCGCGAATGGTGTGCAGAAGTTACAGGTTTACCGAATTGGCTTTTTGATGAATGCCACGGCACCGTTGGCGATCTCGCCGAAACGCTGGCCTTATTGCTTCCTGAAAACAAAGGCGACAGTGAACCAACAAAAAGCCTTTCTTTTTATTTGGAAAAGTTTATCGCGATTGAAAAGGAAGATGAAAGTATCAAAAAGAATTTTATCATTGAAACATGGCAAACGCTTAACCGCGATGAAAAATTTGTGTTCAATAAACTCATCACCGGAAGTTTTCGTATCGGCGTTTCGCAGAAAACAATTGTAAATGCACTCACAAAAGTGGTGCATCTTTCTGCTTCCGTTATTGCGCATCGCATCAGCGGAAAGTGGGACCCGGTTTCGACTTCGTTTAATGAATTGATGAGCGAGACTTCTTCTGTTTCTGATTTTTCAAAACCTTATCCCTTTTATTTAGCGTACGCAATTGACGATAAAGTAGAAGTTCTGGGAAATACCGAAGAATGGCAGGCGGAATGGAAGTGGGATGGCATTCGCGGACAACTGATTAAAAGAAACAATGAACTTTTTGTCTGGAGTCGCGGTGAAGAATTAATGACGGACAAATTTCCCGAGTATTTTATTTTAAAAGATCTGCTGCCTGACGGTGTTGTCTTTGATGGCGAAATTATTCCGGCCTCCCCTCAATCCCCTCCAGCGGAGGGGAGGTTAAAACCTTTGCCCTTCGCTGTTTTGCAAACAAGAATCGGCAGGAAAAATATCTCAAAAAAACAATTGCAGGAAGCGCCGATAAGTTTTTTTGTGTACGATTTGCTGGAATACAATTATGAAGACTGGCGCGAAAAACCGTTAACTGAAAGAAGAAAGAAACTGGAAGAAATTGTTCAGCCGATCGAAAATCATGTGATTCAAATTTCGCCGGTAATTGATTTTGAAAACTGGGAAGAGTTAACCGCTTTAAGAGAAAAATCGCGCGAAATGAACAGCGAAGGGATTATGCTGAAGCGAAAGGATTCGGTTTATAAAGTCGGTAGAAAGCGCGGCGATTGGTGGAAATGGAAGGTTGATCCCCTGGTGATTGATTGCGTGTTGGTCTATGCTCAAAAAGGAAGTGGCAGAAGAAGCAACCTTTACACGGATTATACTTTTGCCGTAAAAGATGGCGATCAGCTGGTGACTTTTACCAAAGCTTATTCAGGACTTACGGATAAAGAATTTGCGCAGATAGACAATTTTGTAAAAAGAAATTCCCTCGAAAAATTCGGGCCGGTGCGTACGGTAAAACCGGAGCTCGTTTTTGAAATTGCCTTTGAAGGAATTGCTGCAAGCAATCGCCATAAAAGTGGCGTTGCACTTCGTTTCCCACGAATGAACCGCTGGCGTAAAGATAAAACTGTTGATGAAATAAATACGTTGATGATTTGAAAGAGATGCTGGAGGTTTATGGAATATGATTAATTTTTGTCCTATGCACGAAGCCTTTTAAGTCTTTACGGTCGTTACGATCAGTAAAACAATAAATAATTAAGATAGCTATGTTTTAAACACTCTTAGATAAAAAAGGTTGGCACTTTTCTGCTGCCAACCTTTTCTGATCCTTTGCTAAAACTTACTATTTCCCAATTATTACCTGATGGCTTTCTGTAAAATTACCATCACTTATTTGAACAAAATAAACACCTGCAGGCAACTTCGAAACATTTAAAGTTGCGTGTTTATTCGTAGCGGAATATTTCTGTTGCATTTTTAAAATTCCTTTATTATCGTAAACGCTTACAGACTGTATTGACCTCTGTGTTGTGGTTGCATGTCTTCAATGATGTTGTTGATGATGATTGCAAATATGGTTGGCCTGTTGGCGGTGGATCGCACGGAGCCGGAATATTAGGAGTAACAGTGGTTATCTGGATAGAGTTTGTTGCCGGGTTTGGCGAAACCTGGTATGTCAGGCAACCACCGCCTCCGCCTCCGCTACAATCTATTGAGCTAAACCCATAATTATCTGATAACACCCCACAAACATTACTTGCAGTCAAAGCAAACCTCTCGTATTGGCCTGTAGCAAAAAAATAAGTGGAGATATTGTCTCCGCTCTGATTCCATGACACACTACTTGGAGATGCGTAGGTACGCGACCAAGATACACTTTGAGCGCCTGAAAAGCTAAAGTCAGTTGTAGCTGTGTGATTCATACAAAGCTGGTTATTATCAGAAGTCGAGCCGTTCCAAAGTTTAATTGGATGCGTCGTTCCCTGGATATCATATCCTGTGTTAGTATAAAAAGGCTTACCGAGATGAATTGTGTGAGTGGCAACGTAACTACCGGAACAAGCTCCGACAGTTGCAGTTAACACAACTTCCCTATCATAAGATGTAGTACGCGTCGCGTTAACGGTGCTGCAATCTCCGTTTGCACAAGATAATGTAAGATCGGATGGGTAGTTGGAAGTCCAGCTGACCGTAGAGCCGGTTGGCTGGCCGGTAACGGTATAACTCTGCGTACCTGAACAGATATAGTCGGTGGTGCCAGTAATTGATAATGTCGGTGAAGGACGCAATATCTTAATTGTTCCTGGGGTACTATGGTTTGCTAAGCCAGCGGCACAATCAGCAGTCGAGGGCCTAAAGTAAATATATTGACCATTTCAAGTTGACAAATCAGATGTAACAGTCGTACTAGTGTTTCCAGGTATCCAGTCGGAACCATTTGAAGGTGTTGAACCCACTTTCCAGCCAGACGGAACTAAATATTCATATTTTGTTATACTTCCAAAGCTGGTATTGTCAGGATAAATCCCCCATTTAACGGCGCTAAATGAAACAGTAATCGTTTTTTCCTGACACAAAGGAAAGGCGATATCGGGTTGACTAGGTATTGTCGTTGGACTTGTTGAGAAAAAAAGCGATTTAATGTGAGTAAATGTTGGATAATAATATTCCTGACCATTTCCATCAACATAACCAATTTGATAAACCTGCTGTTGGTTTGCATCTTCAAACCGCCCTGTAAAGGTAAAAACTGTACTCGTGGTTGAAGTGCTAACGATAGAAATAGGATGGACGATAATGGGACTGTTGGTCCAACTTCCCAACGTAGGATTGTTTCCAGGAACTGTTACTGTAAAAGTGACATCGACTCCGGGGCAGAATTCTGTAGTCACAATAGGCGAAATAGTTTGAGCGAATGTTGATAAGGTGGCGATGCACCCAACTATTAAAGCAATTATTTTATTGTACATTTTGATAATTTAAAGATTTTGTAAATAGATTTGAAATCCCAAGGAGAACTGTAATGAATTCCTTTTTATTGTGATATCATCCTGACTTGTGTTAAGACCATATGTCTTTGTGTTTGAAGAATTATAACCAAGCAAAAATTCCAAGGCCGCTGTGGAATTAAAAAAAACCACAGGCCCACCGTATAAGGAATAATTATCTCTATCACCCTTACCTGGGTACTGATTTGCCCATCCATGACTATAATTTGCTTCAGCCAATAAATTGACCCTTTGGTCATCAGAATTAGGTAAGAAATAATACCTAACGAATGGGCCGATATCAAACCAGCTCATAACTGCATGTCCACCACTTCCGGCAACATTGCCATTATTTATAAGATCTTCGTAATGATAATTATGAAAAGTAAATCCCGGCTTTAGCCCTACCGCAAGTTTATCGATCAAAAAGTAACCTACGTCGGGTAATACGGAAAGGTCGGTGTAATTCGATTTTTGAACTCCGAGGTTATTAGTTGTTTCACCATTTGCGAAGGAAAGAGATGCACTGCCGCCTGCCAACCAGTTTCCCTGATCCAACTGACATTTAGCAGCCGAATAAGCGGTTATTAAAATTATAATTAGGGTGATTTTTTTCATATAGTATGATTTAAATGATTAAAAAAAAGTGTCCGGAAAAAAGAGAAACCAGGAGGACTATTGTTTGTTGGAAAAATTATTATTTTAAGCAGTGTACTCATTCAAAGCAATTGAATCGGTAGTGCAATATTAAATAAAAAAAATAAAATTGCAACGTTCAGGTTATATTTTTTGTAACACGATTTATTAGGAATGGAAGTTTTCGTGTATTCATAAGCGTTATAATTACTTCAGGCAGCTAAATTCGGTCAATAAAGGAATAGTGAGATTTATTATTTCTCCTTGAAGAATCAATCACTTTTTCTTTACTTCCCCAACTCCACCAATTTTTTCACTGTATTAATATTTCGCACCGTTCCTTCTTTAACCTCTTTAGGAAACTTGAGTTTGGATTTTCCCATTCCAATCGGAAAGTGAATATACACTTCGCGTCCACCCAGAACGATTTGTTCCGGGCCTCCTTTAGAAAAACCTTCTAAAAGACTTTCCTTCACTTTTTCACCTAAAAAAAGTACGCCGACCTGTGCCGGGTTCGCTGCAGGAAACGGGTTTCTTGAAAGAATATTTTCCAGTTCTTCAATAGTACGCACCATAACCGAAATGGGATTTTGCAATCGTTTTTTCAACGCGCTTTCAATCTTTGAAACAACTTTATCTTCTGAAATTTTACTTTCAAAAACCGCTTTCTGGCGCAGGTCTCCTGACCTGTGCTTGAACGTTACTTGTCTTAGATGCTGAAATGACTCAAATACGGTTTCTCAATCTAACCTGACCAATTCCAGTAAGCCCTTTTCCGATGCAGTATAATAATCAATTGCGCTACTGTATTTCCAATCAATCGGATGTTTTACAAAACCCGCTCTTTCCGGATTCTCATGCAAATAATCAAGCCTTTGCCTGTACATTTCTTTAGATGTAAGTAATACCGGATGATTTTCATGCTGCCAGAATTGAAAGCGATAATTACTTTTCATATGCTGCCCATTCTTTTCAAATAAGTCCAGCATCCAGCCTTTCCTGCTTTCCTGTGGATTATTTATTATGGCATCAATGATTTTTATGGCGGTAAAACTTTTGATATTTTTTATCACCATCCCGGGATTGGCATTATTACCGAATGAACAAATTAAATGAAAATGATTAGGCATAAGTACCCAAGCATGTAAAAGAAGATTTTGATGCTTTTGGCAAAATCGAAAACTGTCTAAAAGAATTTCCCGATACCGGTCCCTCGTAAAAACATCTATCCAGTCTACAACTGTAGAAGTTACAAAATATACTCCCTCATAGTCCGCAAATTTATATTTGGTACTCACATCAGTAAATATATCAAATGAATAGTAATAGTTTATAAACAAATGACGAGCGGTCACAGGTCAGGAGACCTGCGCCAGCATCGAAGTAGGAAAAGATTAGAATTGTTTAGAGGGTTTAGAAGGTTCAGAAATCAATCACTCTGAATTTTCTTTCCCTTTTCAATTAGCTTTCTAACCGTATTAATGTTACGCACCGTTCCGTTTTTAGCCTCTTTCGGAAACTTGAGTTTGGACTTGCCCATTCCAATCGGAAAGTGGATGTAAACTTCCCGATCACCTAAAACGATTTCTTCAGGACCTTCTTTAGAAAAACCTTCTAAAAGTTTTTTGTCTACTTTCTGTCCAAAAAAAAGTACGCCCACCTGTGCCGGATTGGCTTCCGGAAATGGATTCTTTGAAAGAATAATTTCGAGTTCTTCAATCGTACGTACCATAACCGAGACAGGATTTTGCAATCGTTGTTTCAAGGCGCTTTCAATTTTTGAAACGACTTTGTCTTCTGCAACTTGGCTTTCAAAAATCACATTGCCGCTTTGAATGTAAGTGCTCACGTTTGTAAAGCCCACTTCTTCACAAAGTGCTTTCAAATCGGTCATTGGGAAGGATGTTGTTTCCTCCCACATTTATTCCCCGTAAAAGCGCCACAAATATTTGCATATTGATTAAAAGATTATGGTTTTAAAGATATCAAAAATCGCGCAGCCATTCGATTTAATTCGTGAAATTCGTGACTTGCAAATGAAATTAAAAAACACTTTTGGTTTTCAAATTATCGATCAGTGGCTTACCGGAAAAGGCTTTGTGCCTTTTCGTTTCCAGGAAGAAACGTGGCAGCATATTGTCAATAAAAAATCGGGATTGGTAAATGCGCCGACCGGCTGCGGAAAAACATTTTCGGTTTTTTTGGGAGCAGTAATTAATTTCATTAACGATCATCCGGAAAACTATCAGACTAAAAGTAAAAACGGGCTGCAACTCTTATGGATCACGCCTTTGCGCGCGTCTGGCAAAAGATATTGGTCGCGCGATGGAAGAAGTAATTGCAGAATTAGGCATGAATTGGCAGGTAGGCATTCGCAACGGCGACACTTCGATTGCAGAAAGGGCCAAACAAAAAAGAAACGTTCCCGAAGTGCTCATCATCACGCCGGAAAGTCTGCATCTTTTGCTCGCACAAAAACATTATCCCGATGTTTTTAAAACACTTCAAATAATCGCTGTTGACGAATGGCACGAATTGCTCGGAAGCAAGCGCGGCGTGCAGGTAGAACTGGCGCTTTCGAGGATGATCGGATTAATTATTAACAACAGTAAAAAAACAAAAAAACATGATTCTTATTCCGGAGTTTCTGTTTGGGGCATTAGCGCCACCATCGGAAATTTAGTAGAAGCCAGGGAAGTATTACTTTCTCCACTGTTGCAAAAGGGTTTGGATCTAAAAGACTTTATTACCGTTACCGCGAAAATCGATAAGCCGATACAAATAGAATCGATCTTTCCCGACGAGATCGAAAAATATCCCTGGGCCGGTCATTTGGGAATAAAGCTGGTTGAAAAAGTGATTCCGATCATCATGGAAAGCAGGACCACATTGATCTTCATCAATACACGAGGAATGAGCGAGATGTGGTACCAGGCGCTGCTGAATGCGTGCCCTGATCTTGCAGGAGCGATAGCGTTACATCATGGGAGCATTGAACAGGATTTGCGATTTTGGGTAGAAGAGAATTTACATACCGGCAATTTAAAGGCAGTTGTTTGTACCGCCAGTCTTGATCTTGGTGTTGATTTCAGGCCGGTAGAAACGGTGATACAAGTGGGTTCTCCGAAAGGTGTTGCGCGCTTTTTACAACGCGCCGGAAGAAGCGGACACCGGCCGGGAGAAGTGAGCAAAATATATTTTTTGCCGACCCATTCTCTTGAGCTGATCGAAGCCGCAGCGCTAAAGGATTCGATCGCCATCAATTTAATTGAAAGCCGCGAGCCAAGAATTTTATGTTACGATGTGCTCATTCAATATTTAAGTACGCTTGCGATTTCTGATGGATTTTTCCCCGAAAATATTTTAAACGAAATAAGATCCACTTATTGTTACCGCGATATCACGGATGAAGAATGGCAACAAATTTTACACTTTGTAACGTCCGGTGGTGTTGCGCTTCAGCAATATGATGATTACAAAAAAGTGGAGATCATTGACGGACTTTACAAAATCAACAGCCGAAGAATAGCCATGCGACACCGGATGCATATCGGAACGATTGTAAGCGACCCGATGTTGAAAGTAAAATTTTTAGGAGGTGGTTATGTGGGCGTCATTGAAGAATGGTTCATCGCGGGAATGCAGCCGGGCGACGTATTTACTTTGGCGGGACGGACGCTAGAATTTGTGATGATAAAAGATATGACGTGCATCGTAAGAAAATCGAATGCAAAAAAATCAAGGATACCGAGCTGGCAGGGAGGAAGAATGCCGCTTTCAGCAAACCTGGGCTTTATGCTGAGGAAAAAATTTGATGAAGCGGCCGCCCCTAAATCCCCTCCAGGAGGGGAGACGTTGAAAGAACCGGAATTAGAAATTCTAAAACCGCTTTTTGAATTGCAGGAATATCTCTCGCATATCCCAAAACAAAATGAATTGCTGATTGAACAGATAGAAACAAAAGACGGTTTTCATTTGTTTGTTTTTCCTTTTGAAGGAAGATTGGTGCATGAAGCCATGGCAGCAATTTTGGCTTACCGGTTAAGTCGTATTATTCCAATTACTTTTTCTTTTGCAATGAATGATTATGGATTTGAATTATTAAGCGATCAACCCATACCGTTAGATGACAGTAATGCATACTCGCTTTTTTCTCCTGAAAATTTATTTGAAGATATTCAGCGAAGCGTTAACAGTGTTGAAATGGCGAAACGAAAGTTTCGGGACATCGCCGTAATTGGTGGACTAATCTTCCAGGGTTTTCCGGGCGAACAAAAAAAAGCGCGGCACCTGCAATCATCCGCTTCTTTACTCTTCAATGTTTTTTCGGAATACGAACCGAACAATCTGTTGCTCCGACAGGCTTACAACGAGGTGATGGAGCAACAAATGGAAGAACAACGTCTTCGAGACATGTTGGAAAGAATTCAGAAAGGAAAAATTATTATCACTTATCCGCGTCGACTTACGCCTTTCTGTTTCCCCATAAAAGTTGATAGCATGCGTGAAGATCTGTCTTCTGAAAAACTGGAAGAACGAGTGAAGAGAATGCAACTGCAACTTGAAAAATAAAAATACCGCTTATTTGTTGTTTTACTGGGACGGATGTCTTCTCACGACATAGCGTTACTTTTTAATCCAATCTCTTTACTTTAATATTTTTAAACCAGATCGGCGCACCGGCATGTTTTCCCTGGAAGCCAATGTGCCCGTGCAATGGAAGTGTTGCCATCGGGTTGCTGAGCCAGGCAGGTATTTCAGAGCCATCAGGATTCTTTTTTGACGAAGTAAATTGGCTCATATCACAAGCGTTTACAAGTGTTCCGTTAAGTACAACCCATATTTTTCGGCCTACACATGTAATCGTATAATGGTTCCATTTGCCCGGGCGATATAAAGTTTTATTATGCGCTGCCTGGTGGCCAAATATCGCAGCGCACTGCCATGTGGCGGGCGCTTTGCTCCATTCATCGCTGTAATCATCCGCAATTTGAATCTCAACAGAATGAGGAATCCAATCTTTCATGTCAGTAGCGTGTACAACGACGCCGCTGTTCGTTCCATCTGCATTCATAAAATCGAGGTCGAGTACAAAATCATCATACTCATCCTGGCTCCAAATCGCTTCATCTTTAGTGGCAGTAATGATTCCTGCGCTATCGCTCCACACTCCCGCAGGATAAATAGCATTACCTAAATTACTGGTAAACATATTTTTCCACCCAGGCGCCGATGTATCAGGATTAATAAAGGCGGTATCCTGCGCAAATGAGTGAAAGAAAAAAAGGCATAAAATAGCAGCGAAAAAAAGTTTGAAGGTTTTCATGTAACGAAACGTTTGAGATTTTTTTCAAAAGTAGTTGGTATTGTTTAAAAATCAACTGCTAAGTTGTCCCGGGGATGATAAGGAAAAACAAAATTAAAATCTGAAATTGCAGTTATCATTTCAGTAAAAAGAATTTTACACCTGTCCATCTAAATCGTAAATATGAATTCGCTAGAATTAAAATCCCTGCAGGCGCCACTTAAGGAAAAATATAAGTCTGCACCCGAAACAGCAATTATTACGCTAAAAGCAAGTGGAAAAATTGGCGACGGTATATCCTGTAACATCGAAACAGGAAAAGCGCTGGTAGCCGCGGGCCTTCACCCGGCAACAGGCGGAAACGGCATGCTTGTATGTTCGGGAGATATGCTGTTGCAGGCACTTGTGGCCTGCGCCGGTGTAACGCTAAGCGCAGTAGCAACCTCAATAGGAGTTGATATCCACGACGGAACGGTTCATGCCGAAGGTGAACTTGATTTTAAAGGAACACTTGGCGTTTCTAAAGAAGTTCCTGTTGGTTTTACCAATATTAAATTGAGGTTCGACCTCGAAACTGATGCAAATGCAGAACAACTTCAGGCGCTTGCCAAACTAACAGAACGGTATTGTGTAGTGTACCAAACACTTACCAATGGAGTAAAAGTTGAAACCAACTACCAAACCAACCGATAGCGGTCCCGGAAAAGAATCGTCAATTTAAACATTATTTTTATTTGTTGACAGGCTGTCAATGAGCAGGTTATGCCGTCCCTAAAATAAGTGTACCCGGCAAACAATTATTTTGCGGATAAAGCGTTGTAATATAAATCTACTCCTATGATTTTGACCACCACTTTCATTTTGTTTGTAGCAGGCGTACTCTTTTTTGGTACCATACCTTTCATTTCAAATTATTCAAGAAGAAAAAAAGAAAAAATTTGCCGGCTGTTGAGCAGGGAAGGCGATGCACACGGGCTTATCTTTTGCAGCCAGGAAGTGCTTGACAATAAAGTGATCGGTTTCGATGGCATTCACCGGAAAATAATGGTTATTGAACAAAACAGGCATAAGTATCATTCATCTATTATCTCGCTCGACGAGGTGCAACAATGTCAATTGGTTACGCCTGAAGGAGTTGTTAACCCGGCAAACCGTAACAAGGTGGATAACGACGCGTTAGAACTTAGATTTCAATTTAGCAATTCGCAACAAAGCGCTTCTATTCGCTTTACCAATGGATTTGTGAATTCTAAAAGAGAACTTGCCTTGCTAAGGGCAAAAGCCGAATACTGGTGCGTGATGTTTTCTAAAATGCTCAATACTCAGGTGGGTGTAAGAGCTTAATTCATTCAGTCTTTTAAAATCCGGGATATGAAAAACTTTTTAAAACTTCTCTTAATTGCGATAGCGTTTATAACCTTTTTGACCGGCTGCAATAGCTCAAAATATGCTTCCGCACAACACAACCGCGGCGTAAACAACCGGCACTATAGTGGGTATTGACCGGACCTGATCACCAGATAAAAACCCATTGATTTTGTTGCTTTACTATAGCAAAGCAGAAGGGCAATCGCATTCTTCTTTCATATTTATTTACCTTGCCGGCAAAAAAGTTGTCCGCACCGGTTCGTTTTAAATTTCAAAAGCAAACACTTTGGCTGTCCTCAGCCCGTTGCATCTTTTGGGAAGAAGAGCGCGCGCTTATTCTTTCTGATCTTCATTTTGGAAAATCGGGACATTTCAGAAAATCAGGTATCGGCATTCCGCAAAATATTTTCAAAGAAGATCTTCAGAGATTGTTTGCGCAAATCCAGTTTTTTACACCTAAAAAGCTATTGATTGCCGGCGATATGTTTCATAGTACGGAAAACAAAGAAGCAGATTTTTTTATCAAGTGGAGACATGATTTACCGGAAACGGAATTTTATCTCATTCGCGGCAATCATGATATTTTGCCGGTGAGCTTTTACCAAAAAGCGGGTATAGATGTTTTTGAAAAAAAATTAGAGCTTAAAAATTTCTGTTTTACGCATGATGCCAACGCATGTGATAATGATGGCAAACAAATGTTTACTTTTTCGGGACACATTCACCCGGGCATTAAAATGAATGGCGCCGGAAACCAATCCATTATGCTTCCCTGTTTTTATTTTGGGAAATCACATGCTGTATTGCCGGCTTTCAGTGCTTTTACAGGCCTGGCAAAAATAAAACCGTCTTCCACAGACCATGTTTTTGCTTTGGTGAATAATGCTGTGATCAAACTTCAATAAAAAATCACTTCCACAGTAAACCCACTTATTTTTCAATTTTTTATTTTGATTTTTTCGCGGCAAAATTTATACGATCCTCCTTGTCGGCTATTAATTCTTTTACTCTTTCAATTTTTGTATCCACCCCGTTTAAAATATCACGCCAGTTGGGCCCCACGTATATATCCGGCAGAACGCCAGTGCCTTTTACCGGCACATGTTGGTATTGTACTAACCTGAAAAAAGGAAGCCTTACTCTTATTTTAGTATTAGGCAAGGTAATATCAGGAATCATAATTCCTGAATTGCCATACCAGCCTCCACCGGTTTCTTCACCCACCAGTTTGATATTGGGCTGGCCTTTCACGTCGCTGCAGAAAATGGAAGAGGCAGAAAATGTGAGTCCGTTGGTAAGAATGTAAATGTTGCCGTTGAAATGATTTTTTTTCTTTGGTTTAAAAGTGTGACGTTCCCAATAGCCAAAATGGTATTTGCCATCCTTTTCTTTGTGGGTAACAAATAGCAAACCAATGTTATTAAAAAACCCATGCGAAATATTGGCGGTGTAAGGCGACATGGTGTTGCTTATGGCTTCTGCTGTATCCGCAACTTTAAACGGCGAATTGCGCAAATATTTTGTAAGAAAAACAGAGTTGATAATATCTCCGCCGCCATTGGCCCTGATATCAATCACCAGGTTTTCGGTTTTATTCCTTCGCATTTCGCGAAAAGAATGCCTGAAGAAGTGCCGCAGGTGACCTTTTGAAAAATCATTTACCGTCATTAGTACAAAAGAAGAATCGTAATGTAAGGACCGCGAAAATCCCAGTTTCTCCCTATGTGTATATTTTATTTTATGCCTTTTTTCAATTGACTTTTTATTTTTCAGGCTATCGGGGGCAGGGTTAAAATAAGGAATCACTTCGCTTTTGGCATTTCCTGAAGTATCCGTGTAGTTTACCTGGTAACTTTTATACAAACCAAAAATATTCCGGTGAAAATAAGGGAAGTCGGCACTGAGGCGGATATAATTCACATTTTCAGAGTAGCCATCTTCAACCAGAAAATGAAACATGTAATCAATCATGTCCCTGTTTTTGATCCCATTAATTGACTTGATGAAAGAACCATTGTTAATCAGCCGGTTTTTGCGGTTAAGATTTCCAATCACCATCATGGTGTCTTTCCAAACCTTTAAGTACAGTGGGAAAGATGGAATGATCTTATTCTTTATAAAATGGTTCCAGCCCTTGCTCATGTTGAAACTGGTGTGCCCGCAGTGAATTACGGAGGTGAGCGGCGCGATTATCTTCCAGCCAAACTGTAGTTCAGTCATCGAGTCTTGTATCGCATTATATCCCGCATCAAAATAATAATCCATACTGTCTTTGGATGTGTACCAGTATAGAGAAGGATGTTTTTTTTCGAGGATATTACGCAATAGCGTATAATCTTCCTGTAATTGCTTCTTCGGATATTTCTTATTCGGATTATAATTTTTTGAGACCGAGCAGGAAAAAAGTATTGGTAAAAAAAACAATAGATAATGTCGCCTCATGATTTATAATCCTAATAAAATTGTTACGATAAAAAATAATTTGATAATTAAGAATCATTTAAGCGCGTTCCATCCCTGTGCAGTTAGCTGATGTGTGTTACCGCCTTTGGTAATAATTGTGGAACCTTTTTCTTTTTCAGCGATGTATCCGACAACGCTGATATTGGCGTTTTCTGATATCTTGTCGAAATCTTTTTGATCCACTGTGAAGAGCAATTCATAATCTTCTCCTCCGCTTAATGCGCAAGCCGTAGGATCCAATTCAAGTTTATATGCAAACTGCCGCGCCATTTCATTTACCGGAATTTTTTCTTCATATAATACACAACCTACTTCGCTTTTTTTACAAATATGTAAAAGTTCACTGCTTAATCCATCGCTGATATCGATCATAGAGGTGGGTTGAATTTCTTTTTCTGCAAAAAATTCGATGATATCTCGCCGTGCTTCAGGCTTTAAAATTCTGCCTACAATATAATCCTGGTTTTCAAGATCAGGCTGAACGCCTTTCGTTTCGAGAAAAACTTTCTTTTCACGTTCCAGCAAAGTCAACCCCAAAAATGCGCCACCCAGTTCGCCACTTACACAAACAAGATCCCCTTTTTTAGCCCCACTTCGGGTTACAAATTTATCAGGCGCTACTTCGCCTATTGCCGTCACGCAAATAATAAATCCTTTTTGTGAAGAGGTGGTGTCGCCACCAACAAGGTCCACATTGTATTTATCACAGGCCGCATATACACCTTCATAAAATTCATTCAAAGCTTCTACACTAAACCGGTTACTGAAAGCGATACTCATAGTAAACTGCGCGGGAAAAGCATTCATGGCATACACGTCACTCAGGTTTGCAATTACGCTTTTATAACCGAGGTGTTTTAAAGGTGTGTACATCAGGTCGAAATGAATCCCCTCCACGAGCATATCAGTAGTAATTACCGTTTGCTTTCCGAAATGATCCACCACCGCTGCATCATCGCCGACTGCAAGTATGGTGGAGGCATTTCTTATTTCATTATTTTTTGTGAGGTGGTCTATCAGCCCAAACTCTCCAAGAGAGGAAACTTCAGTTCTTTCCGGATTCATTTTACTTTTTTAAACATTGAAACTATAGCCCACAAAGTTAATCCCTATTTTTTGAAGCGATATAAAAATAGAAATTGGACAATTTTGTTCGTTTACTAAAAGCAAAAGGCCCCATGCTATTGCATGAAGCCTGTACAACCAAACATCCAAAAAATTCAGATGTACATGATGAAAGTATAGTTTTCGGCAAACTTTGGCTCACTGCTATTTTGCGCGGTTCTTGTATTTAATTTTTCCAGTTTTTTATTGATATCTTCTTTTTCTTTTTGCAACGAATCCTTCATTTTCTTTACTTCTTGGTCATGAGCCGCTTTTAAAGAATCAACTTTTTGTTCCATTGTTTGAATTTGCTTTTCCTGTATCTTCTTTACAGAATCAATATCCTGGTTGTATCGATAACCTCCACTATTTTGGTCAATGCTTTGATCGATGTTCGGTGACCGATTCCAGTCATTATTGCTTTCGTTGGACCTCCGCCCGTCCAATGTATAAAGACCGTCTTCTTTCATAATATATTCCACCCCTCTTTCATAATCATAATCTCCGTTGTTGTCGCTGTAGTCATACCAATCATAGTTATTTCTCCAAAAACCCTCAATCCTCACAGTATTCCAACGTTCAAAATTTCTGTTGATTTTAATATAATGGCCAACAGGAACGGCAATCGTAACTTCTACATACTGGTTTCTAAATTTATCGGTTGTGTTGATGGGGATTGAACGGTCCACCATCAACAAAGAATCATTTTGTACAACATTAAAACGGATGAGTGATGCCAATGTATCGGCATTTCTCCGGCTGCTTCCGTTGCAAAGCTTTACCTCGCTTATCTGAAAACTATCTGAGGGCGATTGGGTAATTCTTATTTTCACGTTTGTGATATAAGCTGTGTCCTCGTCAATTCCAAAAGTGGCAAAAGGCTCCAGCCTGAACCAACTGTTATACCGGTTGTAACTGTCGTCTTTTATCGGCATTACTTCCAGCCGGTTTACATGCGCATTGGTTAGCTCAATATTTTGAACATTCATTGAATTTACACTTCTGAAATCACGCCCAAGGGAAATCAACAGCCCAATAAAAGAGGCGATACCTACAATCCAAAGACCTACAAATGACCAGCGCATCAGCCTATTGGTTTTTTTGATCCGCGCAAATCTCCTGATGATAAAAGTAATGATTCCGATCACCGGCACAGCAATAAAGAAAATCAAAGTACCCCAGGCGAAAATAGTTTGCCATCCGCTTGTAAGAACAAAATCCTTTAGCGGAAATAAGCCGATAGCCACTGTGGCAATTGCAAAAAGAGCAAGGATGATTGCTAACGCTACACAACCCAAAATAAAGTAGACAAATATTTTAAAGAGAGTAGCGATTATATTTCCTATCGCACCACTTGACCTGTGCGCAACGTAATGAATGTCTTTGCCCATTTCTTCCCCTTTTTCTTTTGCCGCATGCCCGGCTTCCATGCCCATTTTGCCCACTCTTTCGCCCACATCTTTTCCCATTTTACCTACTCTTTCACCTACTTCCTGCATTTCCTTTAAAACAGAATTTTTTATTGAATTCAAGTCAATCTTTTCACCTTTCATCTCGAGCTTCTCGCTGGTGGTAGTAGCCTCTGGTATTACCAACCAAAGGATAATGTAAATAAGAAAAGAGCCTGGACTAAAAGTAAAGCTGACAAAATGAGGGAAGGTTAATGGTCCGAAATGTCCCCAACGGAAAAAGAAGGAAATAAACGGAACCAGGAATAAAACCCGTGGAATCCAGGCATTGATGTTGAAATAGCTTCCTATTCCGCTGCACACGCCGGCGATTATTTTTCCGTCCGGGTTGCGGTACAACCTTTTTCTTACGCCATTCTCAATCATGTTGCTTCCCGGAACGAACGCCCATAAAAGAATATAAGCCAGGAATCCGACACCTGAAATGATAAATAATATCCTGACAAAAACCGGGTCTATACCAAAGTAAGCAGCAATACCACTACAAACACCCCCAAGTATCTTGTTATTTTCATCGCGGTAAAGACGCTTGCCTTTCCAGCTCCAGTCGCCCTGGAAATAATTTTCCCCTCTTTTTTCGTCTGAGTAAGAAGATTTACCGTTTTCGCTTTCGCCCTGCTCAGCTTCTTCCAATTGTTCAGGCCGGCCCATGTTATTAATAATTTTATTTACATCGTCATCAGTTATGCAAGTGCTTCCACCTTTTAAACGTTCCTGGAACAATTCGCTGATGCGGCTTTCTATATCATTGATAATCTCATCTTTTCCTTCTTCATTGGCAAAATAGCGGCGCAGGCTTTCTATATATTGTTGCAGCAACTCATAAGAACTTTCTTCAATCGGCACTACCGTACCCTGAAAATTTATATTTATTACTTTTTTCATTTTAGTTCAATTTATTGGTTGTTAAGTTGTTTCGTTTTTGTTTTTGCCCGTTATCGTTTCTACCGCGCCGGCAAGTTCCAGCCATGTTGCTTCCAGTTCCTCATAGAATTTTGCACCTTTTTCGGTAAGTGAAAAATATTTTCTTGGGGGTCCACTGTTACTTTCAACCCAGCGATACGTTAGAAACTCAGCATTTTTTAATCTTGTGAGCAAAGGATACAATGTTCCTTCCAGGATATTGAGGTTAGCGCTTTTCATTATATCGATAATATCACTCGGGTAAGCTTCTCCCAGTTTTATGATCGACAGTATGCAAAACTCCAAAACCCCTTTTCGCATCTGGCTTGCTGTGTTATCAATGTTCATGTTTTCGGTTTTTAATCTGGTGATTTTTAATTCCGATACAAATATAAGGTGTTTTATAATACTATGCAATACATAATACCTGTTTTTTGAAGGTAGTACGTCTATAGCAGGCAGGGAGAAATACAAGGAAATGCCTTCTAGTAAAGGGTTTGAAAGGATTTTACCAGGAAAACGTGAGCGCCCCCAATGTTATAAAAGGAAAAATAAATGGATGAATGGTATTAAATAATTTTGGCTTAGCCGCACAAAAACAAGAAAGTAAGGACTACTATAACTTCAATAGCCAGCCGGCTGCAAATAGATTTTCAGAAATATGTATATCAGTAAACGAAGAAAATAATTGAATTTTATTTTCTCAACCCCTCAACCCTCTAACCATTATCAAGCGTTTTCATCCCCAAACCGCCTCTTCTCTCAGTCCCCTTTAAAATCAGCTTTCCGTTTTTCAATAAATGCGGCCACGCCTTCTTTAAAATCGTTGGTAGCAGCGGCTTTCCGTTGAAAGAAATCTTCAGTGGCCAACTGTTCAGCTAAAGTGTGTTGGAGGCTTTTGTTGAGGGCTTCTTTAGTAAAAGCCAAAGCGCGGGTAGGTAATTTTGATAATTGAAGTGCAATCCTTTCGGCTTCAGAAGAGAGTGTTTCATCAGCAAAATATTTATAAATCATTCCAAAGCGTTCGGCTTCGGTTGCCGTAATTTTATCGCCAAGCATCATCGCTGCAGAAGCTTTTCCAAAACCAATTAAGCGAGGCAAAAAATAAGTTCCGCCACTGTCAGGAATTAATCCAATTTTACTGAAAGCCTGAATAAAAGATGCGTTTTCGGCTGCAATCACTACATCACAACATAAGGCAATATTGGCGCCGGCACCGGCAGCAACTCCGTTCACAACTGCTAAAACGGGCTTGCTCAAGTTCCTGATCTTATTCACAATCGGATTATAATATTCAATGAGATTATTTTCTATCCCGGTTGCATTCACTACTTCAGCGAGGTCCTGGCCGGCACTAAACGCTTTACCGGCACCTGTTAAATAAACACATCGAACAGAAATATTCTTTTCGCACTGATCTAACTTTTCCTGAAAAGCGAGAGCCATTTCGCGGTTAAAAGCATTGTACTTTTCCGGGCGGTTAAGTGTTATAAACGCAATTGAATTTTTTATTTCAAAAAGAATAGATGTCATGGAGTTTGTCTTGAAATTAACCGGTGAAAATTAATGACATTTAAAATAATCGAATGGTTCTCCGCAATCATCACATTTATAAAGTGCTTTGCAGGCCGTAGATCCAAACTGGCTGATCAATTTTGTATTCATAGAATGACAATGCGGACATTCAACTTTTACATTTTCTAAATAATTTTTATCAAATGTTTTGGCTACCGGTGGAGCAATACCGTATGCTTTTAATTTTTCCTTGCCCTCTTCAGTCATCCAATCGGTTGTCCATGCAGGCGATAATTGATGGGTGATCTTTATATTTTTAAACCCATTGTCAGAAAGCGATTTTTGAATATTCATTCCTATAAAATCCATTGCCGGGCAACCGCTATAAGTAGGTGTTATTATGATTTCGACTTGTTCATCATTTATTCTTACATCGCGCACAATTCCCAAATCCAGCACAGATAAAACAGGGATTTCAGGATCATTTACCGAACCTAAAATATTCCATATCTTTTCTTCTTCGTCTGAATAGGCATGGGCGATATTTTGCGTACTATAATTCATATTAATTTTTACCATTCCAAGCCAGGATAAGCCCTTTGCATAAACTGCATTTCTGCAAGAATGTAACCAAGATGTTCGGTGTGTACTCCGTTTTTGCCACCGCTTTGCATCCAGCTTTCGGCAGGAACAGAAAGCGTTGCTTCTTTAAAAACAGAAGCTACTTTTTCCTGCCAGTCATTTTTTATGCTACTAACGTCAATGGATACACTATTTTTTAAATGAGTTTCAAAAGTGGCCATAACAAACATTTCGCCGGTGTAAGGCCAGAGGTCTTCAATTGCTTTTTCTATTCTCTTTTTACTTTCTTCTGTTCCGTCGCCCAGTCTGATTATCCAATCACCGCTCCATTTAACGTGATAGGTAACTTCTTTTAAAGATTTCTCCGCAATGGCAGCCAACTGCTTATCTTCTGCATAAATTAATTTTTGATAAAAATAAAACTGCCATGTACTGAAGAAAAAAACTTTGCAAATGGTTTTCGCCCAATCGCCATTAGGTAATTCTGTGATTAATAAATTTTTAAATTCAGGCGCATCTCTCAGGTAGGCAAGGTCGTCTTCTGTTGTCTTTTTTTCACCTTGATTGCTGATTATTTCCGCAGCATATTGGTAAAAATTTCTCGATTGGCCGATGAGATCCAATGCAATATTCGTAATGGCAATATCCTGCTCAATCATCGGCCCATGGCCCGTCCACTCACTTAGCCGGTGCCCCATAATTAAAGAGCTGTCAGCAAGATAAAGCGTGTAATCCACTAAATCATTTTTGGCATTATTTGTTGTTTTACTGTCCATTTTTATTTTTTGACAAACAAAAATTCTTACATGTATTTTAATTCATCAGGCAGATCATAAAAAGTAGGATGCCGGTACACTTTATCACTGGCGGGATCAAAAAGACTTTCCGATTCATCAGGATTAGTAGCATGAATGTATTTGGATTCAACTACCCAAATGCTCACCCCTTCCATACGCCGCGTATACACATCCCGCGCATTCTCTATAGCCGTTTGCGCATCTGCAGCGTGAAGACTGCCCACATGTTTATGGTCAAGGCCTTGTTTGCTCCTGATAAAAACTTCCCAAAGAGGTTCATTATTCATTAGTGATTATTTATTATTAATTACTTCTTTCGCGCTCTTCAATAATCAACCTCCACAACCTTTCTTTTCTTTTCGGCATGCGCCAACGCCGCTTCTCTCACCCAGCCGCCTTTTTCATGAGCTTTGATTCTTGCAGCCAGTCGCTCTTTGTTGCACGGGCCGTTTCCTTTTACCACATTCCAAAACTCATCCCAGTTGATTTCTCCAAAATCATAATGGCCTCTTTCTTCATTCCATTTCAAATCAGCATCAGGAATCGTAATACCTAAAATGTCTGCCTGTTCTTTGCACACATCAACAAACTTCTGCCTTAGTTCATCATTTGAAAACCTTTTGATCTTCCATTTCATGCTTTGTGCTGTATGAGGAGAAGCATCATCATTGGGTCCAAACATCATCAGGCTTGGCCACCACCAGCGATTCAGCGCATCCTGCGCCATAGCTTTTTGCTCTTTGGAACCCCGGCAAAGCGTCAACAAAATTTCATATCCCTGCCTTTGGTGAAAGCTTTCTTCTTTACAAATTCTTATCATGGCTCTTGCATAAGGACCGTAAGAAGCCCGGCACAAAGGAACCTGGTTCATAATGGCTGCGCCGTCGACCAGCCAGCCAATCGTCCCCATATCAGCCCATGAAATAGTGGGATAATTAAAGATGGAAGAATATTTGGCGCGGCTACTCAAAAGTTGCTCAGTCATTTCTTCCCTGGAAATATTCAACGTTTCAGCAGCACAATACAAGTACAATCCATGCCCTGCTTCATCCTGTACTTTAGCAAGCAAAGTTGCTTTTCTTCGTAACGACGGAGCACGGGTAATCCAGTTAGCTTCTGGCAGCATGCCTACGATTTCGCTGTGTGCATGCTGACTTATCTGCCTTATTAATGTTTTGCGATAATCATCCGGCATCCAATCTTTTGGCTCTATCTTTATTTCCTGCTCTACCTTGTCATCAAATCTTTCCAGTTCTTTTTCTTCGGTCATATCAAACGCTTTATTCTCAAAGTTACTGATTACAAAATGTAAAAATTAAGACGGGAGGTTAAAAATAGAAAAAGCAGGAATTTGTTGTTTTACTATGCCTGGTCATAATCTACCACCACTTTTTCGGTGCGCGGATGTGATTGACAAGTGAGAATAAAACCCGCCTTAAGTTCACTTTTTTCAAGCCCGTAATTGGCTTCCATATCTACTTCACCTTCAATTAATTTAGCCTTACAGGTGCAGCAAACGCCGCCTTTACAGGCAAACGGAAGATCAGCGCCATGATCCAATCCTGCATCCAAAATGCTTTTGCCATTGTAATCCAGTTTGAATTGAAAACTACGCCCATCAATCCGCATGATTATTTGGCTGCCGTCTTCTTCCCTTTGTTCAAATGTCTTGTAAATTTTAGTGTGCTCTTTTGTTGGCGTGGTAAATAACTCAAAATGTATTTTATCAGGATCAATTCCGCTCTTCAGCAAAAACTTTTTTGCCGAATAAATGAGCGGCTCAGGCCCGCAAATAAAAAAATTATCGACCGTATTAAAATTAACCAGCCTGGAAAGAGCTTTTAATTTATCATCGTTGATTCTCCCTGAATTAAAATCGCTTTCTGTCGTTTCCCTGCTAAAAACATGATGAAGATCGAAACGATGAAGATATTTGTCTTTCAGCGCTTCCAGTTGATCTTTAAAGATAACGGACGCAAGTGCTTTATTGCCATACAGTAAGGTAACGTTACTCTCTTTTTCTGTTGCAAGAATCGTTTTTATTAATGAAATGACAGGAGTGATTCCGCTGCCGGCAGCAATGAAAACATAATTCTTGTTTTGTTCAGCAGCGATGCGTGTATAAAAAGTTCCGGTGGGCGGCAACACGTCAAGCACATCACCTTTCTTCAATTGTTCATTGGCAAAAGTTGAAAACGTTCCTCCGCGGACCTTCTTTACTGCCACCCTTAACTCATTTTCAAAAGGGCTGCTGCAAATAGAATACGATCTGCGTATTTCTTCTCCATCGAAAGATTTTCTTACAGTTATATTTTGGCCTGGAATAAATTGAAAATCTTTTGCAATTTCCGAAGGAAGTTCAAATGCAATCGAAACACATTCTTCGGTTTCCTTCCTGATATCTTTAATGCTAAGATGATGAAAATGGATTGCCACCGGTTCAAAATTTTATAGATTTCAAATGTACGGCAACAATAAAGAACTCTTTTTTTATGGGAGAAAGAAACCTGAAATAAACTAGATATTAATCGTGTAAACGAACTAAGAATAGCTAATTTTGCCCCTGAAAAAAGTTTGGAAATGCAATTACACCCGGTAGATAGAGTTGACAACATTTCTCCTGAAGATTTTAAAAAAAATTACTACGCGCCGGAAAAGCCGCTGGTGATTACGGAACTGGCCAAATCATGGCCCGCTTACAAAAAATGGTCGTGGGATTATTTTAAAGAAATTGTAGGCGACAAAAAAGTGGGGCTTTATAATAACATAAAGAGTGATGCTTACACACCAATTAACACCGCCGACGACTACAAAACTTTTGGTGAATATATTGACATGATCCAACAGGGGCCGGCAGCCTGGCGTATATTTCTTTTCAATATTTTTGATCATGCGCCACAGCTAATCAACGATTTTACCTGGCCGGAGCACCTGATGACCGGGTTTGTAAAAAAATACCCCATGCTTTTTACCGGAGGGCAAACTTCCATAACGCATATGCATTTCGACATAGATCTTTCACATATTTTACACACCCAATTTGGCGGGAGAAAAAGGGTTTTGCTGTTCAGTCACGAAGAGCAGCATAAGCTTTACCGCAAACCTTTCGAGGTGTTGAGCCTTGCCGATTTTTCCAATTACAGCACCGATAGCGGAACGCCCGACTACGAAAAGTTCCCTGCACTTAAGTATGCAGTCGGTTATGATTTGATCCTAAACCCCGGCGATACGTTGTTCATGCCGGCCGGATATTGGCATCACATGGAATACATCGAAAGTGGATTTGCCATGAGTTTACGGGCGCTTCAAAGCTCAATATCAGGAAAAGCCCGCGGAGTGTGGAATTTGTTCGGCATGAGAAGTATCGATACCGTATTGAAAAAATCGGCACCAAAATGGTGGTATGAATATAAAATAAAAAAAATCGACCAGCTTGCTAAGAAAGAAATAAAAAATTTTCAAATTAAACATTAGAAATATTGTTTAAATCGATAAATATATATTAATTTAGCATTCCATCCTTTTCTCCTTTTCCTATAATAATAAAGACCGTACACTTATCCAATTAACTAGCAACAGGTAAGTTTTGATTTTATATAATTTGTTTAATTATAAATTATCCTTTAATAAGATTTTTGCAGGAAAAATAAACTTTTTCTTGTGGTTTCAGAGGTAAGCAAGGCCGGTGATTTTTATCACTGGCCATTTTCTTGATGGAACGATTCTTGTTTCTTTTCATGAGTTTATAAAACCTGATCTTTTAACATCTATAACTAAATCAAAATGAGTTTATCTGAGCAACAAAACGAACCAACAATGGCTGAACCTTCTACAGAAGGAAAAATAAAAGAAGAACAAATAAATTATGAAATAGAAGGTACCCAATATGAAGGGTTTGTATATTACAATGAAGACCAAAAAGGAAAGAGGCCGGGGATTTTAGTTGTTCATGAATGGTGGGGGTTAAATGATTACAGCCGCGGGCGGGCAAAGCAACTTGCCCGGCTTGGTTACATTGCAATGGCGGTTGATATGTTTGGAAACGGAAAAACTGCCGAAGATCCCACCGGCGCACAAAATCTTGCGATGCCGTTTTATCAAAATCCATCGCTCAGCAAAAAACTTTTAGATCCTGCTATTGACCTTATAAAAACCTACCCGCAAACCGACCGTTCAAAAATAGCAGCAATCGGCTATTGCTTCGGTGGTTATGTGGTATTAAATGCTGCCAAACTGGGCGCTGCCCTCGATGGAGTCGTTTCGTTCCACGGAGGTCTTGGTGGTGCAAAGCCAGGGAAAGACAGAGTAAAAGCCAGGATTTTGGTGTGCCACGGCGCAGAAGATCCCATGGCAAATCCGGATGTGGATGATTTTAAAAAGGATATGGATGAGGCAGGCGTTGATTATACTTTTAAGGTTTATCCCAATGCAACTCACGCTTTTAGTAATCCAAATGCCACTGCAAAAGGAGAAAAATATAATATGCCAATCAGGTATAATGAAGCCGCTGATAAAGCTTCATGGAATGACATGAAGGAGTTTTTTAAGAAAATATTCTAACATATTTTTAAAATAAGAATCTGAGTAAATTGTTTTTTTACTGCGACAAACAGTGAAGCAAGTTTTAAGAAGGATTTTTATTTTGTGGAAAGAACTCAACACGCGATCAATTTTTCAAGTTCCCGGGCCCCTAACTTTTATATTCAACCCCTTGGCTGTTTTCCAATTTTTTCCTATTGTTTAAAGGGCTTGAGGCTTGTTTTTTTAAAAAATGTGTTACTTTTCTTAACGTTTCTAAACTCGGAATAATTTTTTCTTGTTATATTATATTGAAACAAAAAATACAACAATGAGAGCGTATAAATGGAACCCTTACCCGGGCGATTGGCGTGCATCAAATGAGTACAGTAATGCGGATTGGAATTATGATCCACGGGACGAAAGCTACTACCTGGGACGGATAAATAATGATGGAAATATTGACATGGATCAGAGATATTACACCGATGGAAGCGATCGCTATTATCGTAATGAAGAAGTAGACCGGCAGATCGGGTTGCCACCACACAAGGATGAGTTAAGAAACGACCATCCATATAAGAACAACGATTTTTATGGCGCAAGGAAAAGAAATTATTTCTGGGGGCCGCACCGTGGAAAAGGCCCGAAAAATTACATACGGTCAATGGAAAGAATTCGTGAAGATGCTTCAGACCAGCTTACAGAAGACTCGTTGGTTGACGCTTCCAGGATAGAAGTATGGATAAAAGATACTGATCTTGTTTTGTCAGGAACAGTTGATACGCGATTTGAAAAGCGCCGTGCCGAATATTTGGTAGAAAATGTACCAGGCGCGAAACACGTGCAAAACAATATACGGGTATCAGGAAACAAGACATCGGTTCCCCACACGTTTGGATGATAACTGATTGACGAATGCGTGTAAAAACGTACCAACATTCTTACCGGAAAAGGTATCTCCCGTTTTCGTTTTAAATTTGCCTGATGGCGGAAAATATACAGCGCAAAAAATTATTGGACCTGAGTGCATTGAAAAAAGTTTTCGCTTATGCATTACCGTATAAAGACAAGATCTATCTTTCAATTTTTCTTTCTGTAATCCTTGCCGTTATTTCGCCACTCCGACCGTACCTGATTCAATACACGGTAAATCATTTTATAAAGGATAAGAATATGCATTGGCTTATTCTTATCACCATTATACAAATTGGAATGTTGCTGGTGGAATCAGCATTAAGTTTTTATTTCAGGTATCTAACGTCATGGCTCGGTCAAACCGTGGTAAAAGATTTACGGGTTACCATCTATAAAAAAGTTTTGAGTTTAAATCTTCGCCAGTTTGACAAAACACCAATCGGCACCTTAACCACCCGCACTATCAATGATATAGAATCTATAAATGATATTTTCTCAAACGGATTGATCCCGATTATTTCAGATCTGCTGTCAATTATTTCTATACTTCTGTTTATGTTTTTGTCAGACTGGCGATTGTCCCTGATCAGTCTTGTTCCTTTTCCGATTCTTATTATCGCTACATATTTTTTTAAGGAAAGTGTCAACCGCTCTTTTATCAAAGTTAGAAATGCAGTTGCTGCTCTCAATGCCTTCGTCCAGGAGCATCTCACAGGAATGAGCGTGGTGCAGGCTTTTGCGGTGGAAGATAAAGAATTTAATAAGTTTAACGCGATCAACAAGCAACACCGCAACGCGAATATAAAAGCCATTTTTGCTTACTCAGTTTTTTTTCCTATAGTAGAAATTGTGTTGGCGTTTTCTATCGGTTTGCTGGTGTGGTGGGGCGGAAATTATTCTGCTAATCCCGGCGTAATTATTTCCTTTATTATGTACCTGAATTTATTATTCAGGCCGCTACGGATGATCGCCGATAAATTTAATGTATTGCAAATGGGAATGGTAGCAAGCGAAAGAGTTTTTAAAGTATTGGACAATGAGGACGTAACCTCCAACAGGCATAACGGCATTCATTCCGGGAAAGTTGAAGGCAGGGTGGCTTTTGAGAAGGTTTGGTTTGCTTATAATAAGGAAGAGTATGTTTTAAAAAATATTAATTTTTCCATCGCTCCTGCAGAAACATTAGCGATTGTAGGCCATACCGGCAGTGGCAAAACTTCAATCATCAGTTTGCTCAATCGACTTTACATGATCAATAAGGGCGAAATAAAAATTGATGATAAAAACATTCTTGATTATGACATAGATTTCCTGAGAAGCAGGATAGCATTGGTTTTGCAGGATGTTTTTTTATTCAGTGGTTCTGTTTTGGATAATATTACACTAAGAAATCCGAACATCAAAAAGAGCGATGCGATTGAGGCCGCAAAAATGATCGGCGTGCATAATTTTATTATGAAACTGCCAGGAGGCTATGATTTTAATGTGATGGAACGTGGTTCTACGCTTTCATTGGGGCAGCGCCAATTGCTTTCATTTATCCGCGCACTTTTATACAATCCTTCGATATTGATTTTGGATGAAGCCACTTCGTCTATTGATAGTGAAAGTGAATTGCTGATTCAACATGCCATTGATAAATTGATCAGTGGCCGAACATCTATTGTAATTGCCCATCGTCTCTCCACCATTCGAAAAGCCAGTAAGATAATGGTGCTTGATAAAGGAGAAATAAAAGAAATGGGTACGCACAGCGAATTGATGGCTTTGCAGGGCCATTATTTTAACCTCCACAATATGCAGTTTGAAATGCAGGAAACCAATGTGTAGGAATTTAAAAAACCTGATTTACAGTAAACAAACAAATATGTCAGATTATTATTTTTTCCCGGGAATATTTAGTGTCAAACCATCAAAAGCTAATTGAATATTGGGTGGAATTTCAGCATTTATTTCATCATGCAACCCAAGTTGGTGACTTATATGAGTGAGATACGTCTGAGGAATTTTTAAATCTTCAGCCAAATCTATCGCTTCCTGCAAATTAAAATGAGAAATATGCTCTTTTTTACGCAATGCGTTTACCACGAGCACTTCGCTGCCCTTTATCTTTTCTTTTTCTTCGTCGGTAATCCTGTTTGCATCGGTTATGTAGGTAAAATTCCCAAAACGAAAGCCCAAAACCGGCATGTTTAAATGATAAACAAGAATTGGAATAACCGGAATATCGCCCACCACAAAAGGAGCATCAGCTATAGTATGTAAATCTATATGAGGAATACCCGGATATTTTTTTGCGGCAAAAATGTAATAATATTCCCGCCGCAATGCTTCTTCAGTCATTTGGTTTGCATACACTTCAACAGCTTTTTGCTGAAAAAAATTAAATGCTTTTATATCATCTAATCCTGCGATATGATCTTTATGGGGATGAGTAAAAATAACCGCATCCAGTTTTTTTACGTGTTCGCGCAACATTTGTGTTCGAAAATCGGGCGTAGTATCTACTACCAAAGAAGTGTTTTGACTTTGCACCAGGATGCTGCTGCGCAATCTTTTGTCTTTTTCATTTTCAGAGGTACACACCTCGCAATCGCAGGCAATCATGGGAACACCGCCGCTTGTGCCGGTACCTAAAAAAGTAATTCGAAGATCAGGGTAACTCACGTTTCAAAGCTATAAAATATTTTACAGAGGCCGACGAAGGAGATCCGTTTTGAAGAGAAAAACTTATTTTTCAACGTCAACATTTTTCGCTTTCACTTCATCGAACAATTTTTGGGAATCATGTGTAAGCAAATCGTAGTTGATGTTTAAAGAAGGAATAAGATCGATAAGCGTATTAATTCTTCCTTCGGGAATTAAAAATTTATTAAGCACCACTACCTTTCTCTCTTCCAAAATGCAAAACCCGCTCTGGAACGAGCCACGCTCGTACCGAAGAATATACCCGGCTTCGTCCAGAATCCTTTCAAGTTTATTTAAAGTGCTTTGATTGTATTTCAAAAGAAATTTTTATTTTTTACTGCCAACAAATTTACAATAATAGGCGAACATTCAACGGTCTGCCTTTAATTAACAGCGATAACGGTGTCCGTAAAATAAGAGTTAATTTTGTATTTAAAATTAAAATTGAATTTTGGCTGACATCATTAATTTATTACCAGAAAACATTGCCAACCAGATCGCTGCGGGAGAAGTAATCCAGCGGCCGGCGAGCGCTGTAAAAGAACTGCTGGAAAACGCTGTGGATGCCGGCGCTACTGAAATAAAACTTTTTGTGAATGATGCGGGAAAAGCTTTGGTGCAGGTGATCGATAATGGAAAAGGCATGAGCGAAACCGACGCCAGGATGAGCTTTGAGCGACATGCAACTTCCAAGATAAAAAATATCGACGACCTTTTTCATATTAGAACCATGGGTTTTCGCGGAGAAGCATTGGCAAGTATTGCAGGCGTGGCACAGGTAGAATTAAAATCGAAAAAAGCAGGTGACACTGTTGGTACTTACATTGAAATAGAAAATAGTGTTGTAAAAAAGCAGGAGCCCGTGGCGGCGGATGAAGGAACCAACATTTCAATGAAAAATTTATTTTTTAACGTGCCGGCGCGAAGAAATTTTTTAAAAAGCAATGCATCCGAACTAAGACATATTGTAGATGAATTTATCCGCGTGGCGATGGCTTTTCCTCAATTATTCTTTTCTCTTACCTCAAATGGCCAGGAAGTTTTTCATTTGGAAAAAGGTTCTTTAAAGCAAAGGATCATCCAGATATTGGGAAACAATTATTCGTCGAAATTGGTAAGTGTAAAAGAAGAGACCGATTACATGAACGTGTATGGTTTTGTAGGCAAACCTGAAACTGCGAAAAAAACACGCGGCGATCAATATTTTTTTGTCAACAGCCGCTTTATAAAAAGTGCTTACCTGAACCACGCTGTCTTAAATGCTTTCAGCGATATGATCGCTAAAGACAGCTTCCCCATGTACACGCTGTTTATCGATATTGATCCATCACGATTGGATATTAATGTACATCCTACCAAACAGGAAATAAAATTTGAAGATGAAAAATTGATTTACGCTTTTGTTCAATCTGCCGTAAAGCATTCGCTGGCGCAATACAGTGTTACACCCACTTTGGATTTTGATTTGGATGTTTCTATTCAGCAGACCGATGCTGTGAGCAAACCTTTCACACCTGAAAAACAATTTTCGGCAACAGGCACTTCGCTTTATAAAACATTTACTCAAAAAAACCAGGCACATTTTATAGAAAACAAAAGCGACCTTGAAACATGGGATGAGAATTTGCTGAAACATAATCCGTTTGACAATTCTTCCAACAACTTTGAAACTGCAAAAAGACAAAAGGATGATTTTCCATCTCCTTTTAAAAACCCCGTGTTGGCAAAAGCTGATAAAAAGCCAACGTCAGAATTTTTAACTCAAATACACAACAGTTTAATTATTGCTGAAAATGAAAACGGATTTATTGTGATTCATCAGCAAAATGCGCATGAGCGTGTTTTATACGAACGATTTACTGAAGCGATGCAGGGCAAACCGATCGCAGTGCAAAGGAGCTTATTCCCCGCTGCCATCGAGCTTTCGCCGGCTGATTCGGTTTTACTTACGGAATTAATACCGGACCTCAATATACTCGGTTACCAGGTGGAACCCTTTGGCAATCACACTTTCATTATCCAGGGTTCGCCGGCTGATGTTCCGGACGGCAACGAAAAAAATTCACTTGAAAAAATCCTGGAACAGTACAAGCATTTTAATATTGATATCAATTTTAGCAAAAGAGAAAAATTGCTTCGTTCTATGGCCTGGCAACAGGCGATAAAAGCCGGAACATCCTTATCTGAAAAAGAAATGGAGAATCTTGTGCAGGATCTTTTCAATTGTAAGATCAGTAATACCACACCTAACGGCAAACCGGTTTTCCTCGAATTTAAAAAAGAGGAGATGGATAAAATGTTTGGAAGATAAATTGTGTTTAGTAGTAAACAAACAAATAACAGAGATTTTTATTTATAGTAATTTTAAATCAGGTAATTAATTGAAAAGAAGACATTTCTTCTTTTAAAACAATTTTTACAACGATGAGAGAAGAGAATAATAAACAGCAAACCGCAGATTTTGAAAAGGCAGAAATCGACCTTCTAAAAGAAGGATTAAAAAGAACTTATAAAGAAAGGTTTTTAATGGCTACACGCCTGTATAAAATTCAAAAAACGATGCAGAAAGCTGTCATCACTCATAAAAAGTTTATAGGTAAATAATTTTTGTGGACATATTTGACGAAGCGATATTGAAGTTTTGGAAAGCCTTACAAGACAATAATGTAAGGTATATCATGATAGGAGGATACGCAATAAATTTACATGGTTTTCAACGCTATACGGGCGATATGGATATTTGGATTGAAGATAGCGGTATAAACAGGCAAAATCTCAGACATGCATTTAAGGATGCTGGTATGGGCGATTACAGTATGCTTGAATCAGTTCAATTTGTTCCCGGCTGGACAGACTTCCAATTAATAAATGGCTTGCGCTTAGATATACTGGCTAGCATGAAAGGTTTAGAAGAATTTACGTTTTCTGAATGTCTTCAGTTGGCTTCAATAGCCGAAATAGATGGCGTGAAGGTGCCTTTTTTGCATCTAGATCAACTAATTGCCAATAAAAAGGCGATTGATCGCCCAAAAGACAAAATAGATGTGATTGAATTGGAAAAAATCAAAAAAATCAGGGAAACGGATACCTAATAAGTTTCAACATCTAAATAAAAAAGGGAGAAAAAATCTCCCTTTTTTACAGTACGATATCAGTTATTATTTTATTTCAAATTGCTTGGCAATGCCTTTTGCCAGGTCCACCATTTTCTTAATTCCATCTTCAGGCAAATTCCCTTTCTTAAATTCCGCAAGTACTTCGGGCAATTTATTTTCCATTTCCAATAAAAACTGCTCTTCAAAATCCTGAACTTTTGAAACGGCTACATTACTGATCAAACCGTTTGTTCCGAGGTAAATAATCGCCACCTGCTTTTCTACCGGGTAAGGCGTAAACTGCGGTTGTTTTAATATTTCCACGTTTCTTGCTCCTTTATCCAACACAGATTTCGTTGCAGCGTCCAGATCACCACCAAACTTAGAGAAGGCTTCCATCTCGCGATATAATGCCTGGTCAAGCTTTAAAGTACCAGCAACTTTTTTCATGGACTTAATCTGTGCATTACCACCCACACGGCTTACAGAAATACCCACGTTAATTGCCGGGCGGATACCCGCGTTGAACAAGTTACCTTCCAAAAATATCTGTCCGTCAGTAATGGAAATCACATTGGTAGGAATGTAGGCAGAAACGTCACCAGCCTGTGTTTCGATAATTGGCAACGCAGTCAATGAACCGCCACCTTTTACCAAATGCCTGATATTTTCCGGAAGATCATTCATCTTCTGCGCAATCTCGTCTTTCGAAACGATTTTTGCAGCTCTTTCCAGCAAACGACTATGAAGATAGAACACATCTCCAGGGTAAGCTTCACGTCCCGGAGGCCTTCTTAACAAAAGCGAAACCTCGCGATAAGCCACCGCTTGTTTACTCAAATCATCAAAAATGATCAAAGCGCTGCGGCCGGTATCACGGAAAAATTCTCCGATGGCAGCACCCGCAAAAGGAGCGTAGAACTGTAACGGAGCCGGTTCAGAAGCAGAAGCAGCAACGATTGTGGTATATTCCATCGCGCCATTGTCTTCCAACACTTTCATCACGTTTGCGATGGTAGAAGCTTTTTGGCCGATTGCCACATATATACAATATACCGGCTTTCCGGCATTATAAAATTCTTTTTGGTTGATTATGGTATCGATACAAATAGCACTTTTACCGGTTTGGCGATCGCCAATAACCAATTCACGCTGGCCACGCCCGATCGGGATCATCGCATCGATCGCTTTGATACCGGTTTGTAATGGTTGTTTTACCGGTTCACGGAAAATTACACCCGGCGCTTTACGCTCCAAAGGCATTTCATACAATTCACCGGTGATAGGACCTTTACCATCAATGGGTTCACCCAAAGTATTGATTACGCGCCCTGCAAGTCCGTCACCCACTTTGATAGAAGCGATTTTACCTGTGCGCTTTACCGTGCCACCTTCTTTTATATCACCGCTATCACCCATAAGAACCACACCCACGTTGTCTTCCTCAAGGTTAAGCGCGATGGCTTTTACACCATTTTCAAATTCCACCAATTCACCTGAACTCACGTTGTTCAATCCATAAATACGGGCAATACCATCACCCACCTGCAACACGGTTCCAATTTCTTCAAGGTTCGATTCAACGTCCAGATTACTCAACTGGCTTTTAAGAATTGCCGAAATTTCATCGGGTTTTATGTCAACCATAATATTATCTTTTTTTGAGGCTGCAAAGGTATGTAAAGCAAATTCAATTTCAAAAGTAAAAAACAGTGAAAATTGATAAAATTATCATTGGCGAAAAAGGCATATCAGTAACCTGGCGGCCGGTTTATTTGCTTCAAATATTCATCGGCTTAAAACAAAATCCTTTATTACGATTGCCTGGTTATGCGCTTCATCTTTGGCAGCATATAATAACGTAACATTTCCCTTTGCCAAATATTTCTTTAGTTCTGACACGGCTTCTTTATTTGCCTCAAGTTCTTTTTTATATTTCTTTTGAAATTCTTTCCACTTTGTGGCTTCGTGATTAAACCATTTTCGTAATTCTGCAGAAGGAGCGATAGCTTTAAGCCAATGATCAAACGCCGCATTTTCTTTATTTAGTCCACGCGGCCAAAGACGGTCCACTAAAACGCGGAATCCATCATCCTTTTCAGCAGGTTCATATATTCTTTTCAGTTTCAGGTCCATTTGCCAAATTGGATTTGTCAAACCAGTAAAACAACTTTTTCTCCAAATTTTTATTCTATAAAACTTTTATCTGCCTGATCATCTGGTTGGTAAATCCCCATTCATTATCGTACCAGGTCATTATTTTGCAAAGATCGCCATCAACCACCCGGGTCATTTCTGTATCTACGAGAGAAGCATACGGGCTTTGAATTATATCTGAAGAAACCAACGGTTCGTCAGAAACATACACCACTTCTTTATAACGGTCGGTGGCGGCCTCTTCCTTCAAGATATTATTGATCTCTTCAGGAGTTGTAGGCCGGTCGGAAATGAAAGTAATATCAGAAATTGATCCGACGACAACCGGAGTTCTTACGGCGACACCGTCAAATTTTCCCTGATACTGCGGAAGCGCCTTGGCTGTGGCAATAGCCGCGCCGGTTGTTGCCGGCACCAGGTTCATCGCTCCGGCCCGGCCCATTCTCAGTTTTTTCTTTGAAGGCCCGTCAACGATAGATTGGGATGCGGTATAAGCGTGCGTCGTATTCAAAATAGCTTTTTTGATCCCGAGTTTTCTTCCGAGAATTTCAATTACCGGGCTGATATTGTTGGTAGTGCAACTGGCACAGGAAAAAATAGCTACTTTTCCATCTTCTGTATTTACACCGTGTACAATGGTAGGTGTATCCACGCTTTTTGTTGGTCCGGAAATCGCCACGTGTTTGGCCCCGGCGTGCAAATGCTTTTCAGCGTCTTCACGGTTGGTAAAAAGTCCGGTACTTTCTATTACAGTATCTACTTCATAATCTTTCCACGGCAATTGGGCGGGATCTTTTACAGACAAGTAAGCAATGGATTTATTGCCCACTTTTAATTTACCTTCTTCAAAACTTACTTCCTTATTGTAGGTGCGGTACGTGGTATCATGTTTTAATAAATAAGCCGCATTTTCCAATGTCATCAGGTCGTTAATTGCCACCACCTCCAGATCATCGGTATCCATAATCACTTTTAAGGCGGCGCGGCCGATGCGCCCAAAACCATTTATTGCTATTTTTTTCATTTGATAATACTTAAAATGTTAGTTTAACCAATCATCTTTATGCTTCTAAGCCACCTGTTTCTTACTTTTAGATTCGATGGCATTTATAAGCGAATCGTATGCTTTATTAAATTTTTCCACTCCTTCTTCCTCCAGCTTTTGCGTTACTTCGTCAATGTCAATATCGTTTTCTTTTAATTTCTCCAATACCTGTTTTGCTTTAACGAGGTTATTTTCAAGATGATCCTGTACTTTTCCATGATCTCTGAAGGCATCAATGGTTTCCATCGGGAGTGTATTGATGGTATCGGGTCCAATCAGCGCTTCTACATATTTTACATCACTAAAAGAAGGATCTTTGGTGCTGGTGCTTGCCCACAAAACTTTTTGTTTTTTAGCACCCAGTTTTTCAAGTTTTCTAAAGCGGTCGCCGAAAAAAACCTGCTTAAAATTTTCATACGCCATTTTCGCGGAAGCAATCGCCACTTCTCCAACCATATCATCCAGTTGTTTCTCTTTCAAAACGGGGTCGAGCATTACATCAATTCTGCTTAAAAAGAAGCTGGCAACAGAAGCCACATGATCAATCGGCTCATTATTTTTCAGCCGGTCTTCCAGGCCCGAAATGTAAGCTTCCGTTACTTCCAGGTATCGTGGAATACCAAATAATAAAGTAACATTTATATTGATTCCTTCGCTGATGCATTGCCTGATAGCCGGCAACCCTTTTTTGGTTCCGGGAATCTTGATCATCACATTTTTACTATCCACGGATTTCCAAAGTTCTCTTGCCTGTTTAATGGTTCCTTCGGTATCATTTGCCAAATGCGGAGAAACCTCAAGGCTCACGAATCCGTCGGTTCCTTTTGCCTCTTCATAAACCGGCTTCAAAATTTCTGTTGCACGACGAATATCTTTTGTGGCAAATCCAAAAAATATTTCTTCGTTGCTTTTGCCTTCGCCGGATAATTTTTTAATATCGTCATCATAATCGGAGCTGCTGGAAACCGCTTTCTCAAAAATGGAAGGATTACTGGTAATCCCACGTAATCCGTCTTCATCAATCATTTGCTGCAACTTGCCACTATCCATTAGTTCGCGATCAAAAAAATCGAGCCAGATGCTTTGACCCAGGTCGTGAATGTTTTTTACTTTGTTCATCTTTAATAATTTTAAAATTCAGGGATGGTGTCCATTAAGCCTCAAAGGATATGCCATCCTTGCGCTTAATTTACAAAATAAAAAAGGCTTTATTTGTTGGTTTACTGATCGGTCATGATCCTTCTGCAGCTTTCCAAAGCGGCTTGCCCTTTTCTTTTTCGTTTTGTAAAAAATAGATGGTAGCAAACAATTCCATCGAAACAGGCCATACCATGCTAAAAGACAATGCCGCCGATGTGAGGCAGAATGTGCACCATGAATGTAAAATGAAAGCCTGTAGGATTACGAGGAAAATACTTACAAGAACCATTATTCCAACAAGGGCAGAATACAGAATGACCACCCAAGGTTTTGATCGCCAGCGAATATTGTTTCCGATAGAAACTAAAATTATATCACCCAAATAGGCAAAAGCGCCGAGAAGCCCATCCGGAACCGGAAGGGAACGGGAAAATGAGGAAGTAAGAATTTTTTTTGTTCCGTTTCCGAAAAATGGCTCCCAAACAGTTGCAAAAACGTGCACCTGGTACAATCCAAGATACAAAGCAACAAGAAATCCTGCCGATGCCACCAGCAAAAGCGGTAATCTTTTATTCCATGAAGACGGATTGGAATTAAAGGCAGGAGGAATTGTGTTATTTTTTGAATTCATTCTTCATCATTCTTTTTCACCGACACCTGATAGTTTTTATTTTCCCAGCTATTAGCCTTCTTCCAAAAAAAAGTAAAATAGATCTCTTCCGCATCCACTTTTTGCAGATCAATGTCAGCTACATGAATGCCCAGTTTTGTATCGTAGGTTTCTGTATTGTTGGAGGTATTCCATTTGTCAACAGACCAACGAACCGTTGCTTCGGCCAATACTTCTATTCTAAGATTTTTATTCTTCGGAACATATTTGCAAGGCCATGAAAAACGCCAAACCTCAAAGGTTGATTTGTATTTATTCTTTATATACCTTTCCACATTATGATCGGATTGATCGAAGATTTTCTTATCTTTTATAGAACTGCACAACTTAATATACTCAGAATGTGCCCACACCAGGGGCATTGCCGAACCTGAATGTTGGCCAAAAAATAATCCCTTTTCAGGTATATCCTCTGTATCCCAGATCTGCTCTGAAAGAAGGCCGTTATTGGCGAATTTATCTATAGATTTTAAAATTTCTTTTGCATAAGTTATGTTTCCGGCAGCTATTTCATAATGAGCCCGTTCGCCAGCTAATAAAGGCCACGCACGCCCGATTCCATACCCGTTACCAGTGAAGGGATCCCCGTTTTTATCCTCGCCATAACCATCGTTGGTATAACGGTGCCAGCAAGGGCCATTCGGGGTATCGACCTTTAATTTTGCGTCAATTACTTTAATGGTATTTAATATTTTAGGGTCATCCGCGGAGCGCAAACCAAATCTTACCAAAGCCAGTGCATCTATGCAAATTAATTCCCACAAATGCATTTTCCCACTTTCCCGGTTCCTGTTCTTTATATAAATAAAATTATCTTTTACTTCTTCTGCGGGTTCATGGGTATTGTTGGTGCGCATATAATATCCATCTACACCCACCTCTTTTGAAAGTGGCGTATCAGTAACGTAAGTCCATTTTTCAATTTGATCATTCCAATAGTCCGCGGTTTCCCGGCAATATTTTGCCATTGCGTCATCTTTATCTATTTCTGCAAGGTGCGCAGCAGACAATAAAGCGGTTATTTCAGTGGCTAAAGTAAACGCGGTTAATCCCGGTTCTTCTTCCCACCTGTCTTGCTGGGTATAAGGGCCATGAATAATTAAAAAAGAAAGTGCTTTTTTTAACCCCGGCCAATATCTTTTTAACCGGTCCGGGTTGGTTTTTTTATCATGAAAACATTTATCAACCAACACGATTGGCAAAGCAATTTCATCCATTTGCAGAGCTGTCCAATTAGGCTTTCCCTCCAACCACATATTCTGGCTCCACTTTCCATCGGCTTCCTGTGTAGCCATAAGATAGTTGAGTATTTGTAGTACCTGATCTTTAGAATTTAAGGCCAGGAAGCCCCCCGATGTTTCTACAAGGTCTCTCGGCCAAACCAGGTGGTAGCCCGCTTTATCGTTATCGCCTTTTATTTCTCCCCACGGAATAGAAAGGCTGGCTACTATACCACCCGGAAATTTTTTTGACTCATGTATGTTTAAAATAGTGGCGCTTGTGCGAAAGTGCTTTCCGATGGCATTTCTATCCGACTTTACACTGTGCAATTTTTTTTGAAACTTTTTCCAGCCATTTATATATGCTTCTCTCGCAGTGTCATAACCGTCTAACAAACTTGCCCAGGCATGGTGTGCAGCTTCTTCTTTTTTTGCACCAAAGCTTATTGCTATTACAAACTCCTGTGTTTTTGAAATATCAATTTCGGCAGTTAGAGCAATATTACCATTATGGGCTGCGGAATATTGCCATTCCATTTTTTTATGCTGATGGATATCTGTATAACCATCCGAAGTGCCTACATATCCTGCAGACCTTTTAATAAAATCTGCATAAAAACAGGCTACAGCCAAAGTAATCCCATCGCGGTTGGCAAATAACATCGGGACGCCTTTGTAATCGGCGATCCACCCGTCATTATTTTCTCCTTTATCATTAAGATGTGGAGATAGCAGCAAAAAAAGTTTATACTTCGATGCATCGGCTTTTTTGCCTCCTTTAAAACGCACCCGTTGTAAAACGGTATCCCTGCAAGGGTCGGTTATGATTTCTTTTTCAATAGTATATTTTTTCTGCTTGCAGGTATTTACAATTTTAAACGCAGGAACGCCATCTTCAACCCATTTTATCGAATGATCTGTATCTCTTTTTTCTTCTGAAAAAAAATCTCCCCCATCAGTTACCAGGAATTCCATGTCCCTGGTACTGGCAGTGTCTTCACGGGGATAATATATTTCATCCAGGATACCGTGGCTTATAGTAAATATAACATTTGAGGAATCGTCAAAAGACTTTCCGACCCCCGATTTGGCGCTTGAAGTCCAACGCGGAGAGATGCCGGGTGCGCCCGGTGCTGTATTGTTCTCAACCATAAATATTATATTTTAATTAAAGGAATGCCAATCTTTTCATCCATTTCCCTTTGCAGGTAAACCGGCGATTCATTAAGAATAATTTCTAAAGTAGGATGCACGATGCCTTTGATCAAATGACCTCCATGAGCCGTGCCATCTTCTTTTGCCAAAACGATATGGCCATGCACTTTATACTCGCCATTAAAAATGGTAATATCACCCGCCAGGGATAAAACTTCCATTTGTTGTTTAAAATTCGTTTTCTTGTAATCCTTTATAGAAAAATCAAAAAAGCCTACCGTAGTTTCGCTAAAAGCGCCAATGGCGGTGAATTGCGAAGCGGATACTTTCTTCTCCTTGGCAAAGGCCAGCAGTTGCTCTTTAGCTTCCTCGCCACTTTCTAAAATAATTGCGTATGTCTTTTTCTTATCGTCATTTATTAATTTATATTTCATCTTATTTGTTTGTTTACTGTGTATAGGCAATAGTGGTAATGAGCGCATTCTTTGCCTGCCTTGAATCCAACCGGGTGTATTGTAAAACGATTGGTTGGTCTGATACAAATACACTGGAATAGTTGGTTTCTTTAGGAACCGGTTCAGGATCTTTCAAATTATTAAACCGCATATGTTTTGTTCGTTTGGCCGGCACTGTAACCTTATACGGCCCTACGGGATCTTTATCAGTAAAATAAAGTGTGATCTCTACATGCGCTTCATGGTCTGAAGCATTTAAAATACATGCCGCTTCATGACTTATAAAATCAGGCGGGGGGCCATTTCCATAACCGGGAATAAACCCTTCTGCAATTGCCCATATTTTTTTTCCTATTTCCATTTTAATTTTATTTCATTCTTTTAATTTGAACACTCCTTATTGTTTCGATTTGCCAGAATGCCGGCACAAACGCCCGCTGCAATAGCTCCTACGATGCCAAAAGTGAGTTTTTTATGAGTGGCCATCCATGTTTCAGGACTGAAATTGGTTGCCTCTTTATCAAAGGAGCCATGTGCACCGTGATCGCCCGGCAAGGGTTGCCACAAATTATTTTCCCTGTCGGGAGATTCAGGTTCATCGGTTTGCTGGCCGCTATAACCGGTCTTGGCAAGATAATTATCCAAAAAGCCGGGCGCCACTTTATTTCCCCAAATTGTTTTTACCGTAGGGTAACCTACGTAAAGCTCCCTGTCAGGATTCTGAGCTATTTTTACTACCGCGCGCGCAGCTACCTCAGGTTCAAAAATTTTACCCATCGGCTTTGGTTTATTGTGCAGGTAACTTTTAACAAAGCCAAACTGCGTGGTATTCATCGCGGGCAATTGAACCATGCTCAATTTCACTTCGCTGTTTTCTTTTATTAGTTCACTTCTCAGCGATTCAAAAAAACCATGGATGGCATGCTTGGCGCCGCAATAGGCTGATTGCAAAGGAATACCACGATAAGCCAAAGCGGATCCAATAAGGATGATGGTTCCCTTGTTGCGTGGCAGCATTCTTTTTAAAGCGGCAGAAGTACCATACACCTGGCCGAGATAGGTAACATCGGTAACATGCTCAAAATCTTTGGCTTCCATTTTCTTAAATGGACCGAAAACGCTGACCATGGCATTGTTAATCCAGACGTCGATAGAGCCAAAGAATTCTTCTATCTTCTGAGCCGCATTTTCTACTTCATCAGCATTGGAAACATCACACTGGGCAATGAAAGGATGACCACCCAATTCTTCCACTTCATCATTTGCCGCTTGCAGACCATCCATTCCCCTCGCTATTAGCCCGATGTTGGCGCCATGTTTGGCGAACTCGCGCACCATGGCTCTTCCCAAACCCGCGGAGGCGCCGGTAATCACTACCGTTTTGCCTGTAAAATCTTTTTTCATTTTAATTTTTTTATTTTAATGATAAATGTTCTATTGTTTTTCTTTTCTAATCTTCTTTAATGATCGCATCAAAAACCAAACCAGTGCCGAGCGCATACACGCCATGATACATGGCATCTTTGGCAATGGTTTCCGGCGACTCTTTTGTTACAGGAGGCGCCACCCGTAATGATGGCAGCATTATCAATTCTGTAGCCCAAACCGCTGCAAAATGTGCTGACGTTGCCGCCAATCCATTGATTCCCAAAAGATGCATAAGGCCGCGAACAACCCCCAGGGAAGGGCCGTAAACCCAATGAACATTAGTAGTAAGTTCTTTGGTTTTGCTTTCAGAAACAGGTTTTATATCAAGTGCTTCCTGCACAGCTTTTGCCGGTGTGACGCTGCCTTTTCGCCCCGTAATTTTCATATCAATCCGTTGGCAAATCGTCATGGCGATAGTGCCCACAAGCCCGCCTATAAGGCCTACGCCAATGGCGGTTCCAACCTGTGACAAAGCGTTTTGATTATTTTCGTTTTTCATTTTTTTCCGTTTTGCTCTTCATAAGTAGAAAACCCACAGCCACTAAAGAAGTCACCGTTAAAAATCCTACCATCCTTTTAGCGGTCAGGGCTGTAGAATGCAGCTTCATCCCATCTACATATTTATTTTCAGGGAAATTTGTTTGTTTACTGGCGGAGGCCGACTCACCATTTTCACGCAAAGCCATTTGAATCACCTGCGCAGTGTGCATGCCTTTCCTGTCGGACATTTGTTCGATTTGCTCCCTGCAACTATAGCCATCACTAATGATGATTGTTTTATTGTCGGCCTCTCTTACAGCCGGTAATAAAACCCGCTCGCCTGCTTTCACAGAAACATCATATTGCGCACCTTCCAGGTATCCAAAATAACCCGCCATGCCGCAACAACCGGATTCAGGGACAGAATAATCCAATTTCATTTTATCAAAAACTTTTTCTTCGCTTTCCAGTTGCATGATCGCTTTATGATGGCAATGACCATGAACTACTGCTTTCCTTTTTAAAGCAGGAATTTTAAAATCAGGCGCTTTCTTTTCTAAAAATTCAGCGATTGTATAGGTTTGGGATTTTAATCTTTTTGCATCTTCATTGGCCAAAAGAAGGTCGCACATTTCATCGCGAAAAACAGAAACACAACTTGGCTCCAGCCCTACCACGGGTGTACCATTTCGTATCTCATCACGCAACTCAGTCAAAATCTGCAACAACATTTTTTTAGCGGTATTCAGCATTCCAAAGTCATAGAGTGGCCGGCCGCAGCAAATAATTTGTTTGGAAATAATTACCTGGAAACCGGCAGCCTCCAGCACTTCTTTTCCTGCAACCAAAGTTTCGGGTTTAAAGAAATTGTTGAAAGTATCTACCCATAAAATCACTTTGGGTTTTCCAACATTCTTTTTTTCCTGTTTGCCAAACCAATTTCTAAATGTCTGCTGGGCAAAAGCGGGAATGGTTCTTTTTTGAGTTACACCGGCTGCCAATTTTGCAACTGATTTTAATATAGGCGCGTGCGTAACAAAATTGACAACTCCCGGCATAACCGAAGCAAGTCGTGACCACCAATATATCCACCCAAAAGCAAAGGCAGAGCGTGGTCTCATTCTTTTCTTATAATAATGTGATAAAAATTCGGCTTTTAGTGTAGCGATATCCACATGCACTGGGCAATCGCCTTTGCACCCTTTGCAAGCCAAACACAGATCCAGCGATTCTTTTACATATTTATCATTCCATCCATCTTGTATTACATCGCCCTGCAACATTTCAAAAAGCAAATGTGCCCGTCCCCTCGTCGTATCTTTTTCTTCTCTTGTAACCATGTAACTCGGGCACATGGTTCCACCTTCATGCCGGCGACATTTTCCAACACCTACACAACGCAACGTGGCTCTTGCAAAACTTCCTTTGTCATCCTGGTGAAGAAAATTGAAATGTGTACGGGGAGCAGGCGGATTATATTCGGTGCCTAATCTCAAATCTGCCAGTTGTCCATAACTGTCGATCACTTTACCGGGATTCATCAACCAGTCGGGATCCCAGATGGCTTTAAATTCATGAAAGGCTTTCATGATCTCGTCGCCGTACATTATAGGCAACAGGCTTCCCCTCGATTGCCCGTCTCCATGTTCTCCCGAAAGCGAACCACCATAGCGAACCACCAGCCGCGCTGCTTCTTCTGTAAACTTTTTATACTTTTCCAATCCGTCTTCGGTCGTCATTCCAAAAGAAACACGGCAATGAATACATCCCTGTCCGAAATGCCCGTAAAGAGAAGGGTTGTAACCATATTTGGTAAAAAGATCACGAAGATCTTTGAGATAATCACCCACTTTATCCGGCGGAACAGCGGAGTCTTCCCAGCCGGGATACATGTCCGGTTTATCCGGCACAAACGCTGTGGCGCCCAGGCCTGATTCTCTTATTTCCCAGAGCTTTTCTTCCTGTTTGGGATCATCAAAAAGGCTCATGTTTGGTGGATTGTCGCCCTTTTTTAATTCTTGCATCACCGCTTTGCATTTGCTGTCCGCTTCGTCCTTATCCTTTCCCTCAAATTCAACCAGCAACCAGCCTTTTCCATCCGGCAGCAAGGGAATATCATCCATGTTAAGGCCTTTATTTTTCATGAATTCGATCAATAAATGATCAATGCCTTCGAGTCCTATTGGCTTGTGTTTCATAATGGAGGGGCACGCATGGCCTGCCGCATAGATATCAGAGAATCCCAACACCAGTAAAGATTTCGCCTTAGGTTCAGGAATCAATTTCATTTCGGCCTCCAGTATCACCACGCAGGTGCCTTCCGAACCAACGATCGCCTGGGCCAGGTTAAATCCTTTTTCAGGAAGAAGTGATGGAAGGTCATAACCGGAAACCCGCCGGGGAATATCCGGGAATTTTTCCCTGATCTTATCGGCATACTTGTCTCTTAGTTCTTTTAATCGTTTGTATATATCGCCTTCACGGCCACCGGCTTTTATTTTTCTCTCCATCTCTTCATCGCTGGTGGGCCCGATCTTCATTTTCAATCCGTCATAAGTGAGTATCGTTAAGGATTGAGTGTTATCTGCGGTGCGGGCACCGTAGCCATAAAACTGCGCCATCACCGAATGGATACCGCACGAATTATTGCCCAGCATTCCTCCTATCGCACAATGGCTGTGTGTTGCCGGATCAGGGCCAAACGTAAGCCCTGCCGCTTTTTTGGTAGCGTCCCTCATTTCATCCAATACAATTCCCGGCTGAACGGTTACCGTCTTTTTTACTTTATCTATCTTCAAAATCTTGTTGTAATATTTCGTCATATCCATTACCACGGCCACATTACAACAGGCGCCGGTAAGGCTGGTACCACCGCCGCGCGACAAAACCGGCGCTTTATATTTCCGGCAAATGGCTACCGTATTAATGATATCTTCTTCTGTTTTAGGAAGCACTACGCCAAGAGGTACCTGGCGGTAATTGGATCCGTCCGTAGCGTATAAAGCTTTGCTGCCGGCATCAAAACGGACTTCGCCTTCAATCGCCGATGACAATTCTCTTTCAAGCGCGGCCATATTTACACCACTTGAATATTTTGTTTTATAACTGACTTTTTCATCACTAACACTTAAAGATTTAGTATCTGTTACCATAATAATATTTATTAATCCAAAAGCGGAATCCAGATCCCGTTTTGATTGTTATACTTTATATTTTTCCGCATCCTTATATTTAAATTCAAGTCCCAACCCCGGCCGGTTCATATCAGGATGTAACTTTCCATCAACCGGCTTTGGCACACCTTCAAACAGCATGTCTTCGATCCTTACATGATCATAAAAATATTCGCCAGTATAAAATGCCGGGAGAGACATAGCTGCATGCATGTGAATGGATGGAGCGCAATGAGATGAAAACGGCAATTGCTTCGCTTCACATAAATGACCTGCTTTTAAAAAAGTGGAGATTCCGCCGCAGCGGGTAGCATCCGCCTGCAACACATCTACAGCGCCGGCACCAGTCATTTGTTGAAAATAAGGAAGGTTATATCCATATTCTCCGGCAGCTACCTGGAGAGAAGGAGGAGCCTGATCCCTGATAAAATGCAGGCCATCCAGGTTATCGGCAGTCACCGGTTCTTCGAACCAGGTAACATCAAAATTTGAAAAGTGCCAGGCAAAGTCTAATGCCTGTTTTGCTGAGTAAGCACCGTTGGCATCAACGAATAAAGCAGTATCTCTGCCAATGGCTTCCCTCGCTTTTTTCACCCGCTCAATATCTTTTGAGGGTTCCCGACCAATCTTCATCTTCACCTGCTTAATGCCCTGGTCTGCCCAGCCGCCTAATTGCTTTTGCAACCTGTCGATTGAATAAGAAGTGAAACCACCACTGCCATAAATTTGAAATCCGTCGTGGTACTTTCCAAGAAGTGATACCAAAGGAAGTTGCAGCAACTTTGCTTTTAAATCCCATAAGGCATTGTCAACCGCCGAAATGGCCATAGCGATAATACCGAAATTCCCATTGTTTCTTATGCTATGCACCATGCGATGCAGGATGGATGCTATGTTCATTGCATTCTGGCCTTCAACAAGTTTTTTAAGCTTTTTTTCTATGAAATAGGCTGACGCGTCATCGGCATACGAATAGCCAATTCCTTTTTGGTCACCGGCCACTATTTCAACTAAGATTAAGGTTGTACTATCCCATTTAATCGTTCCGTCTGACTCGGGACTGTCGGTCGGAATGGTATATGCAGAAACTGTTAGTTCTTTAATATTTACCACGTCGTCAGCCATCATTTAATGAAATACACTTTCTTTTACGTTCTTCCATGTCTGCCTTATAATTCCAGCTTCATCGGGATCAACTTTCAGAAGCGCCTTACTATATTTAATCATCATGTCGAAAGAAATATGCGGCGGAACAGTGGGAACGTCAGGATCAGTTATCACCTCGAGTACCGCAGGCCTGTCGGCATTAAGCACTTCGTCCCAGGCTGCTGAAAGATCATCAGGATTGTCTACGCAAACACCTTTTAAGCCGAGCAAATCCGCGTATTTAGCGTAAGGAAAATCAGGAACATCCTGTGTGCCGGGGAATTTAGGATCGCCGGCGAGAATACGTTGTTCCCAACTTACCTGGTTTAAATCGTTGTTATGAAGCACCATGATTACCAGCCGTGGGTCTTTCCACCTCTTCCAATATTTGGAGATCGTAATAAGGCCATTGTTTCCCATCATTTGCATGGCGCCATCGCCAACTAATGCAATGGAAACTCTTTCAGGATAAGCAAATTTAGCGGCTATCGCGTAAGGAACTCCGGGGCACATGGTTGCAAGATTGCCGGATAATGAAGCCTTCATTCCTTCCCTGATAATTAAGTTCCTGGCAAACCAATTGGCCGCAGAACCAGAATCTGAAGAAATGATGCAATTGTCAGGAAGCTTTGGCGACAATTCCCAAAAAACTCGTTGAGGGTTAACGGGATTAGCGCTGTCCATGGCACGGGCTTCAATCACTTTCCACCAGTCTTTAATATCATCCTCCAGCTTTTTGCGCCACGAACGGTCTTCTTTGCGTTTCAAAAAAGGAATTAGCGCTTTTAAAGTTGCTTTACTATCGCCCAATAGATTTATTTCCATGGGGTATCTAAGACTTAATAATCTTCCGTCGATATCAATCTGAACACCCCGCGCCTGTCCTACCTCAGGCAAAAATTCCGAATAAGGAAAACTACTGCCGACCATCAATAACGTATCACACTCAGTCATCATTTCCCAACTGGGTTTCGTCCCCAACAGGCCGATGGCACCGGTTACATACGGAAGGTCATCTGCTAACACCGCTCTTCCGAGCAATGCTTTGGCAACACCAGCGCCCAAAAGTTCTGCCACCTGTTTTACTTCTTCTGCTGCATGCAAAGCACCAGCTCCCACCAGCATCGCTACTTTTTTTCCTTCATTTAATAAGTCAGCCGTTCTTTTCAATTCATCTTCCGGCGGAACAACATGTTCTTTCGGAAAGCCAATGCCGGTATGTATCGCATTATGTTTTCTTGGTGGCGTTTCAGCATCCATTTCCTGGATATCGTTAGGAACAATGATGCAGGTAACTGTTCTTTCGGCCTTCGCAATCCGAATGGCACGGTCAACCAGTTGCTGCATTTGCAAAGGTGTTGTAACCGTATGAACATATTCTTTTGCCACATCTTTATACAAACTCATCAGGTCTACTTCCTGTTGAAAATCGCCCCCCAACGCCATGCGGGCCGATTGGCCAACAATAGCAACAACTGACTGGTGATCCATTTTTGCATCATACAATCCGTTTAAAAGGTGTATGGCGCCCGGACCTGAAGTCGCCATGCACACACCTACTTCACCTGTAAATTTTGAATGAGCACAAGCCATGAAAGACGCATCTTCTTCGTGCCTTACCTGCACAAAATCTATTTTATCTTTTGCACGATCCAGGGCGCCGATAATGCCTGCAATTCCATCACCGGGAAATCCAAACACGCGGGTAATGCCCCATTCATTTAATCTTTCTAATAAAAAATCACTAACTAACTTGGCCATAAAAAATTGTTTTGAAGAGGTGAGAAAAATGCCAAGGAACTTCCGGGATCAGAGTCGGACTTTGAAGAATTTCGGTTCCTTAAACGGCATAGCTGCAACAAACACTGTGCCTATCCAAATTAAAAGAATTGCTAAAACACCATAGCCTTCAGGGCTTTACAGTAAAATAGAAAGTTTTTTCTAAAATTTCTTTCTTCAACAATTAATGCAACAGGAGCATTTTTTAGAGGTGCAGATTCCTCACAGGAATTTTTTATAGTGTAAAATACTCATCAAATTTATTCTCATTACTGCTGCATAGTGAACCCACAATTCCACCTGATTTTCATTTTGCCCGGAGGCATACCTGGCGGGACGGGTGGTAATGCTTTGAAAAGAATTCTTTTTAAAAAAAAATAAAATTTGACAGTAAACAAACAAATAAACCTCTTTTCTGTTTTCAATACAGCCAGGAATTTTTCAATAAGGCATAGTCTTTGAGAACTGCTTTGATCTATCGGCTTTACTAAAAATGCGGAAGAGCGTGAGGATGTTACCCGGATTTTTTGGAGTTGAGTATGACTCCCTTCTACTTTTTATACTTCTAAAACAATAAGCCGAAAGTAAATGAGAATGATCAACTATTGATATTAATGTTACATCTCCAAAACATTTTTTTATTACAATCGGTAGAAAATCCAGCATCGCAACAGGCAGATAAAATCACAAGACTTTTTAATTATTTTAATGTTGCTGCTGCAGGGATGCTGCTTCTTGTAGGCTTTCTTATCGTCTACATCTGTATAAGGTTCAGGCAAAGAAAAGGGGATAGCAATGCGCCTGTAAAAGCAACACAAAATAAAAAGCTCGAAGTGTTAATGATTGGCGGGCCCTTCCTGTTGTTGGCGTTTTTCTTTTATCAAACGCTTACCGTTATGAATTCGGTGGCGCCATCTCAGGATCCGAAAGGCAAACATCCGGATGTAATTATTACGGGCCACCAATGGTGGTGGGAGGTTAACTATCCGGATGCACATGTGATAACGGCCAATGAAGTCCATCTTCCCGTCGGCAAACCGTTGCTTCTTGAAATGCGCTCGGCCGATGTGATACACGATTGGTGGGTGCCCGGCCTTGGAAATAAAATCGACCTCGTACCTAACAGGAAAAATTATTTGTCACTTGATATTAATAAACCGGGAACATACATAGGAGCGTGCAGTGAATTTTGTGGTGCTCAGCATGCATGGATGCGCATCAATGTAATTGCGCAAACGCAAACAGAATTTAATAACTGGCTTGCTGCAAATGAAAAAGATGCAATAGCTCCCCGGGATACTCTCGCAAAGATTGGTGCACGATTATTTCAAACAAAAACCTGCGCCAACTGCCATCGCATACAGGGAACCGCAGCCACCGCTACCATCGGGCCAGACCTTACCCATCTCGCCGCAAGGCACGAAATATTAACCGGCCTGATGCAGACCAACGAAGCAAACTTGTTTAAATGGGTAAACCAGCCGCAGGAGGTAAAACCGGGCGCCCACATGCCTGATTTTAAGTTTAAAAAAGATTCCGTAAATGCCATTGTACATTATCTTCTTCAACTAAAATAACATGAATGAATCGATAGAAATACCAGAACCAGCGAAGCACTTTCCGGGGATAGGCGTAAGTACTGACCAGGGTTTGTTGCAATGGATATCGTCTGTTGATCATAAAATGATCGGCATAATGTATTTGCTGATGGCATCATTGTTTTTTTTGCTGGGGGGTGTGGAAGCGCTATTGATGCGCATCCAGCTCGCCATTCCCAACAATCACTTTCTGGGTCCTGAAACTTACAACCAGTTTTTTACCATGCACGGAACCACCATGATCTTTTTGGTAGGGATGCCGGCCGTACTGGGTTTCTCAGTTTATTTCAGCCCATTGATGGTTGGGGCCAACGAAATGGCATTTCCAAGAATGAATAGCTTCAGCCTTTGGATAAGCTTTTTCGGCGGCCTCTTATTGTATTTCAGTTTTTTATCGGGCGGTGCTCCCGATGCAGGTTGGTTCAACTACGCACCACTCAATGAAAAAAATTTTTCTATCAGCCAGGGAATTGATTATTATTCTCTCGGCTTACTACTCTCGGGAATTGGTAGTGTAAGCACCGCCATCAATCTTATCGTTACCATTTTAAATTACCGGGTAAAAGGACTGGCATTAAACAAACTGCCGTTGTTTGTTTGGATGGTTTTGGTAAATTCTTTCCTCATCATAGCCGCTTTCCCTTCGTTAAATGCAGCGCTGGCTATGTTACTACTTGACCGGCAATTCCATGCGCATTTTTTCAATACAGTAAACGGAGGATCTGCATTATTGTGGCAACATTTGTTCTGGATTTTCGGACATCCTGAAGTTTACATTCTCATCCTTCCTTCGTTTGGAATTTTATCAGAAGTGTTCCAGGTGTATTCCCGAAAACCGATTTTCGGTTATGCATTTGTTGCGGCTTCCACGGTTGCCATCGCATTACTCGCGTTTGGTGTTTGGGTGCATCACATGTTTGCTGTAGGTATGGGCAATACGGTCGATGCATTTTTCTCTGCAAGCAGCATGCTTATTGGCATCCCCACCGGTGTAAAAATATTTAACTGGATGGCAACGATGTATGGAGGCAAAATTCAATTCACTACGTCAATGCTTTTTGCCATCGCGTTTTTATTTGAATTTACTATCGGTGGATTATCAGGAATCGCATTTGCCATTGTGCCGATCGACTGGCAATTAACCGATACCTATTTTGTAGTAGCGCACCTGCATTACGTTTTCATCGGCGGAACTTTCTTTGGATTATTTGCCGGATTATTTTATTGGTTCCCCAAAATGACGGGAAGAAAATTGGACGAAAAACTGGGAAGATGGTTTTTCTGGTTGTTCGTAATTGGCTTTAACGGAACTTTTTTAGTGCAGCACATTTTGGGAGTGATAGGAATGCCGCGGAGGGTTTATACCTATCCAGATCTTCCATGGTATGGTGTTTTAAATTTCATTTCAACTGCGGGCGCTTTTATGATGGGAGCTTCTGTGCTCCTGTTATTCTATATGATTTTAAAAGGAAAGAACCATGGAAAAGAAGTGGGAAATGATCCGTGGGATGCTTTCACACTGGAGTGGTATGCGCAATCGCCGCCGGCATTAAAAAATTTTGATGAGGTTCCGGCAATCAATAGCCCTCTTCCGTTGTGGGAATTAAAATATGGCAACAATGCAAAAAATAAGATGGATGAAAATAGACAATAAAACGATGATGAAACTGGTAGTGGGCACAGAAGCTATGTTTTTTGTTTCGCTCATTATGGCCTTTATTTATATGGCCTACAATGCTGGTTTTGAACCCTACCAGGTAAAAGCGCTCGACATTAAAACCACAGGCATCTTTACGGTTTTTCTTTTGAGCAGCAGCTTCACTTTTTGGCGCGCAGAGAAAAATTATGAAAAGGGAAAAATCAAAAATTTAAAGATCTGGCTGATCGCCACTATTATTTTGGGAACTGTTTTTTTATTCGGGCAGGGAAAAGAATACTGGAGGCTCATACAGGAAAACATCACTTTGAACGGCAGTGTTTTCGGTACCAGTTTTTACACGCTCACCGGCTTTCATGGCTTCCACGTATTTGTGGGATTGATTATTTTGATGATCATTTTGATTATGGCATTTTTGGGGGATTTTAATAATAAAGATTCCAACGTGGTAAGCACGGTGGGGATGTACTGGCATTTTGTAGATGTGGTGTGGATCTTTGTATTTACCGTGGTGTATGTGCTTCCAAAATTTACAAACATTTAATCTAAAAAATTATGAACGCATTATTTTCTTACTGGCATTTTGATCCCGGTCTCGTCCTGTTCATAATAGGAATTTGCCTTTTTTATTCGTTTACTGTCAATTTTAAAATAACGAAAAAAGCAGGCTTCTTTGTGGCAGCAATTGCGCTCATCATTTTGTGCACCGCGTCGCCTTTGCATTTCCTGGGCAAAAATTATTTATTCAGTGCGCACATGTTGTCGCATGTTTTAATACTTCTTATCGCAGGGCCACTCATCGTGGCTTCAATTCCTGCGGAAAATCGCTTTCAAAAATCATTGGCGCTGTTTTCAAGAAAATTAGAACAAATGCCTTTTGTTGCATGGATCAGCGGTGTGGCCATGATGTGGCTCTGGCACGTCCCTGCCATCTTCAACCAATTATTTACGATGAAGGGAACCACCCTGTCGGGCATTCATTTTATGAGCGGTTTAATGTACGTTCATTTTATAAGTTTGTTACTGGCGGGAATGCTTTTTAGCTGGCCTGTTCTTAGTCCCTATCATTCTTACAGGCTGCGTCCGCTGATAGCGGTGCTTTATCTGTCAACAGCCTGTGTTTTCTGTTCGTTACTCGGATTAGTCATTACCTTTTCTCATATCGGAACCTACACGCCTTACCTGGACATGCCTGACCGGTTTGGCTTCCTTCCCCTGGTACGCAATGGCTGGGGCATTTCCGCAGCGGCCGATCAGCAGATAGCAGGATTGATCATGTGGGTGCCTTGTTGTTTTATTTATTTATCAGCGTCTATGTTTCTATTGATAAAATGGTTCGGTGGCGATTATAGGCATTCAGTACAAGACGGAAGTATTGGTTTAGAGGGTTTGAAGGTTTAGGGGTTTAGAAAATAGTTTAATGATAAAAAGTTTGCAATATGAATACAGAAGATCAGGTTGAAAAAGTAAAAGCAAAGCCGGAAATTTTACCAAAGCCTACCTATTGGCCATTTTTCCTCGCACTTGGGTTAACGTTTATAGGGTGGGGGTTATTAACTACCTGGTACTTTTCGGTGGCAGGATTAATCGTATTTGTAGTTTCATTAATCGGATGGATAAATATTTTGCGACATGAATGAAGAACCAAAAAAGAAAGAAGAATCTAAAGAAGAGATCAGCAGGAGAAAATTCTTTGTGAGATTAAGCCTCGGTTTTGCCGGGGTAAGCGCTGCTGTTGCAGCAATTCCGGTTATAAGCGCGATGCTTGCTCCGCTGCTTGAACACCCACGAAGGCAATGGCGCACCGTAGGAAAGCTAGCTGATTTTCAATTAGGGTCTACTACACTCGTAAAATTTGTAGATGCAGATCCCAAACCCTATGCAGGCGTTACTGCTAAGTCAGCTGCGTGGGTTCGCAGAAATGAAAAGAATGATTTTATTGCATTTGCTATCAATTGTACTCATTTAGGCTGCCCGGTAAGGTGGGAAAAAACAGCAGATCTTTTTATGTGTCCGTGCCACGGTGGTGTTTATTATTCAGATGGAACAGTAGCTGCGGGCCCTCCTCCAAAACCTTTAACCCAATACGAAATAAGAGTTTACAATGATAAAGTGCAAATAAAAACAGCGCCTATTCCTCTTACAACTATAGGCGCGTCAAAACAATCATAATGGGATTTTTAAAAAAAATATGGAATTGGTTTGAAGACCGCACAGGGGTTGCTAAAAATATACTACCCATTATAAAACACCCTGTGCCGCCCGGCGCCAAATGGAGTTATGTATTTGGCAGCGCCACCTTGTTCTGTTTTGTATTACAGGTAATTACCGGCGTAGCTTTAGCCTTATTATACCAGCCATCTTCTAACAATGCCTACCAATCGCTGGAGTTTATTACCAATGAGGCCAAATTCGGAAACGCGCTTCGTGGAATACATTATTTTGGCGCTTCAGCCATGATCATTTTGGTAGCCGTCCACATGATCAGAACTTACATTACCGCATCCTATAAATTTCCGCGTGAAATGAATTGGATAAGCGGCGTGGTACTTTTATTATGCACCATTTTTATGGGTTTTACAGGCCAGTTGTTACGCTGGGATTCCAGTGGCGTTTGGTCATCAGTAGTGGCCGCCGAACAATTGAGTAGAACACCTATTGTCGGAAAATATCTTGCGCGTTTATTGATTGGCGGCGATACTGTAGGAGGACAAAGCTTAAACCGTTTTTTTGATTATCATGTTTTTATTATACCTGCTATGATCTTCATTTTTATTGGTTTTCATTTGTACCTCGTGATACAAAACGGGATCTCCGAACCACCCAAGCAGGGACGATTAATTGACCCCAAAACTTATAGAAAATGGTACAATAATATGTTGAAAGAAAAGGGAGTTCCTTTTTGGCCAAATGCCGCATGGAGAGATACCATTTTTGGTTCGGTGGTAATTATTTCCATTATCGCCCTGGCAGTGATCTTTGGGCCGCCAGCCTTAACCAATCAACCCGATCCTTCCATTGTTCATACCTCTCCCACACCTGATTGGTACATGATCCCCTTCTTCGCCTTATTTGCTTTGATGCCACACAAAATGGAATCGATCGCCATGATAATAGGGCCTATCTTAACCATCGCCTTGCTGTTTTCAATTCCATTTATTTCAAACCGGGGAGAAAGAAGCCCTCTAAAAAGACCCTGGGCCATGTTTGGAGTAATTTGCGTAGTTGTGTTTGTACTTAGTTTACTGTATGTTGGGTTTAAAGCGCCCTGGTCGCCTCATTTTAATGCCAAACCATTACCATTAAGCGCCATAAAATCTCAAAAACCAGACTCAACCGTAATTGAGGGAGTACACTTATTTTACAATAAGGGTTGCGAGTATTGCCACACTATAAATCATTATGGAGGTATAAGAGGCCCGAATCTTACTAATGTCGGGGATCGCATGTCTTCTGAAGCTTTAAAAATCCGTATTGTAAATGGTGGAAACAATATGCCTTCTTATGGTGGCATACTTTCAAAAGACGAACTGAATAATATTGTGGCGTTTCTTTCAACGCAGAAATAAAGCAGTAAACCAACTTTTTCGGTTGATTTTTAATTTACATTTTGGCAAAAGGCATAACTTTTGTGAGTTGTCGATTGGTAAAGAGAGATAATATGTAATGGGGCACCATTTTCCAACCGTCTCTCAATTTCTGTTTTTCTTCATCAACTAAATTTATTCTCATGCCGGATTCCGACAATGGTTCAAAAAAAATCAGTACGCAGTTTTCAAAAAAAGTTTGGATCGTCGGTGGAATATTGGCTTTCATTGTAATTTTAATCCTGCTCTTCAAGGCGCTGTTCAGTATTTTATTATTGTCATTGGCAGCCATCCTTGTAGCCGTTTATTTTCGTGGTTGTGCTGCTATTCTTCACCGTAATTTACATTGGCCGCAAAATTTGTGCACCTTTCTTTCGGTATTATTAAACCTGTTGTTGCTCGCGGGCTTTTTTTGGTTTGTGGGTGCACAACTTAAGCAGCAGGTTTCACAACTTTCTGATACGTTACCCAAAACCATTCAGCATGTAAAAGACCAGATGAACAATTCCACACTCGGAAGCAAAGTCCTGTACTATCTAAACAGTTCGGGAAGTTCACTAAAGATGAAAGAGATCGGAAAGAAATTTTTTTCGAGCAGTTTTGGTGTGTTGAGCGATTTGTACATATTACTGCTGTTATCTATTTTTTTTACGGCTGACCCGATGCTTTATAAGAAGGGTATTATTCATTTACTACCTGTGAAAGCAAAAGATAAAGGAGCCAAGCTTCTTGATGAGCTGGTGGTAGTTTTAAAAAAATGGCTCAAGGGGCAAATCTTCGGCTTCTTTGTGATTGCTGTTTTAACGGGGGTTGGGTTATGGATTGTAGGCATGCCGCTGGTTCTTACCCTGGCGCTTATTGCGGGCGTGCTTAATTTCATTCCCAACTTTGGTCCTATTGTCGCATTAATTCCGGGGGTTCTTCTGGCTTCGATGCAGGGACCTACCACTGCTCTTATTGTGGCGGGCATTTATACACTGGTGCAAATTTTTCAGAGCGCGGTCACACAACCGTTGATCCAACAAAAAATGGTAGACATCCCGCCGGCTCTCACCATTTTTGCCCAGGTCGCGTTCGGCACACTCGCCGGTTTTTGGGGTGTTTTGATGGCTACGCCAATCGTGGCGCTTTTGATAAAAATAGTCAACCGCCTGTATGTTGAAAAACAACCACATCATAAATACGAATCAGAGTAACCGGCGCAGTAAACAAACAAATTCAATCAATTTCTCTCGCAGAAAGCGGAGATGAAAATGAATAACTATTGTATTCAATTTCAAAAAAATAGAACTCATTAATGTCAAAATCAAAAACTTCAATATATGCGGCCCTGATTTCGAACGCTGCAATTGCGCTTATCAAATTCGTGGCGGCTTTTTTTAGCGGCAGTTCCGCGATGGTTTCGGAAGGAATACACAGCGCCGTGGACAGTTGTAACGAACTACTGTTGCTACTCGGTATTAACCGAAGCAAGAGGCCGCCGGATAAAGAACATCCTTTTGGCCATGGCCAGGAATTGTATTTCTGGTCGCTTATAGTGTCTGTTCTCATTTTTGGATTGGGTGGCGGCATGTCTATATACGAAGGGATCAATCATATCCGACATCCACACCCAATGGAAGCCGCGTTGTGGAACTACATAGTTTTGGGCAGCGCATTGATATTTGAAGCAATATCGTTTTATATCGCTGCACGCGATTTTTTAAAGCATAATACTTACGAAGGAAATTTTTGGCAAAAGCTTCGAAACAGTAAAGATCCCGGGTTTTTTATTGTGATATATGAGGGAGCAGGAGATATTGCCGGATTAATTATTGCTTTTGCAGGGGTGGTTTTGTCCAATTATTTACAGAGCCCCCTGATAGACGGAATTGCTTCTGTTTTGATTGGTCTTGTGCTGACCGTAATTGCGATATTGATGATTATTGAAAGTCACAATTTGTTAATTGGCGAAAGCGCCGGCATGGCTTTGGTAAAACAAACAGAAAAACTACTACTGGAGGATGACGATGTTCGTGAGGTTCAAACGCCTTTAACCATGCAACTTTCACCGGATGAAGTTTTATTGGCTTTGAATTTGGAGTTTAAAAAAGAGCTCACCGGTTCACAAATTGTTGAAGGTATCAAACGCCTGGAAAAATCAATAAGGGCCAAATTTCCCAATATCACGCAGATTTATATCGAAGCTCGAAATATATCAAAAAAGAAAAAAGATTAATGAAACATAAAAATTATCATGTATTTAGCGTTATAGAACAAATATTTTATTGAATTTTACGAAAAAGAACTTATCTGAATGGGCGGTAGCTTCTTTGGAAGAATGGTTCTTGTTGTGTAAATTCACTATTGCAAATTTTAAAAATCCATGTTATGAAACGCAGTATCAAAAGCCTCGAAGGCTATTCTTTAAAAGAAACCGATGGCGAAATCGGAGAAGTTGATGAGTTTTATTTTGATGATTTAAGCTGGACCATCCGTTACCTTGTTGTAAAAACCGGCAACTGGCTCTCCGGCCGGAAAGTGCTCATTTCTCCTGAAGCCTTGTTACCACCAGATTGGGAAAATGAAAATTTCCCGGTAAATCTTACCAAACAGCAAATAAAAGACAGTCCCGATATAGATACTGATAAACCGGTTTCCCGCCAGCATGAAGAAGAATTATCATCTTATTATACCTGGAATCCCTATTGGGGCGAAGAAGCTCACGGAGCAGGAATTTTTGGCGCAATGCCAAGTCAATTATATGAAAGCGAAATCGTCGAACCTGAAAATATTGAGACGGGTACACCGGAGGACGAAGGCAACAACGATCCTCACTTACAAAGCACAGATGCCGTAAAAGGCTATACTATCCACGCAACAGACGGTGAAATTGGTAAAGTAGTAGATTATATTCTTGATGACAGTGACTGGAAAATTGATTACCTGGTAGTAGATACAGGTAACTGGCTTAACAGTAAAAAAGTACTTTTATCCACCAGTTGGATATCCAAGGTAAAATGGGACAACGAAATTGTGGTCGTGAACGTAACAATGGATGCCGTAGAAAATGGCCCGGCTTATGATTCTTCTGAGCCTGTGAATGCTGTTGATGAAAAAAATTTGTATGATTACTATGGCAGGCCTCATCCTAAACAATAAGAATATCCTTTCTTTCATCCCTTTTCATCGACTAAATTTGCAGGATGAAAGCCTTGATTATTGTTGACGTTCAAAATGATTTTCTTCCGGGTGGTGCATTGGCGGTTGAAGAAGGAGATGCTGTTATTCCCGTAATAAATAAGCTCCAAAAAAATTTTGATCTTGTCGTAGCTACTCAGGATTGGCATCCCCCAAATCACAAAAGTTTTGCTTCCCAGCATACAGGTAAGAATATTTTTGAAGAAATAAAATTAAATGGACTGCCACAGGTTTTGTGGCCCGATCACTGTGTTGTAGAAACCAGCGGAGCCGAATTCTCCGCTGATCTGGAAGGTAAAAATATAGAAGCGATTTTTAGAAAAGGAATGGAAAGTGATATTGACAGTTACAGCGGCTTTTTCGACAATAGAAAAAAGAAAGCCACCGGACTGGGCGCCTTTCTAAAAGGTCGCGGAGTTTCGTCGATATTTGTTGCCGGACTGGCGGCAGATTACTGCGTTTACTTTACGGCTTTGGATGGGCTCGAACTTGGTTTTCAATCAACTATTATTACGGATGCTACTCGCGCAATCAATCCTGATGATTTTGCAAAGAAGCTGCAGAATTTTAAATCCAGAGGAGGGAAGGAAACTCTCAGCCAGGAATAATCCAAAATAAGAATTGCAACATTTTGTACGTTCACTGTTCTTTCTCCAACAGAAAAATCTATTTTTTGTTCCTTTACTTTTCGAACAACAAAAGCAAAAATGTTATGAAAAAAAGAATCAATATTCCAAAAATTGAACCGGCCGCGTATGAAGCAATGAGCAAGTTGGAACAATACACAAAAAACACTTCTCTGCCGCCACTGCTCAGTGAAATGATAAAAATAAGAGCCTCACAAATAAACAGTTGCGCTTATTGCATCGATATGCACACGATCGACGCGATAAAAATGGGCGAAACGCCACGTAGAATTTTTGCATTATCAGCGTGGAAAGAATCTCCGTTATTTACAGAGCAGGAAAGAGTTGTATTGCAGCTAACGGAAGAAGTTACCCTTATTGGCCAAAACGGTGTTACCGATGAGACCTATAATAATGTATTGAAGTTTTTTTCTGAAAATGAATTGGCGCAACTCATTTTGCAGATTATTGTTATCAATGGCTGGAACAGGATGACCATTTCTACCAACCAGGTTTTTGAACCGAAAAGTTGATAGGAATTTTTAAGAATTCTTATTTTATTGCTTCAAAAGCCTTCAAATATTTATCAATATAATACTCCTTGGATTTTGCTTTGTATTGCATGATAAACCGCGGATGCTCAAGTGGAATTATTTTTTTAAAAAAATGAAAATCAGCGTTTATTTTTCTAAAAAACTTTTCATTTTTTCCGCTTCCAAACAAAAAGCAAACATCAGTGCTCACGCCAAAACTTATTTGTTTTTTAATATTGGCAATGATAAAATTCAAAACGCATTCAGCTAGTTCTTTGCTATCGTAATAATTGTAATTTACTTCCTTCCCTTTATCATTTACAATCGTAAACCCAAGCGGACAAATGGATTGAATATAAAAATCAGCAAAAAAAAAATTTGCGCCGCCGTACTCATTGATCACATCATACACAAAAGCCGAAGACGGTTCATGAGTGGCTTTCCCCGGAAATGCTATCCCGCATTCGCTCAATAATCTTTTCGTGTCTGTAAACGGAATACCGGTAACTCCTGCGCCAAATCGCCCCGGATTGATACCAAAAATGATATGCCTACTGTTGTGATCGTTATAATATTTTTTATAGAATTGAGAAGAAATTCTTAAGGCTTCTTCGTTCTCCCTGAACGGATTCATAATGCTAACACCAGCAGGCAGCGCCCCGTCAAAAGAGACATTTTTGTTGAACGAAATAATTTTATCAGCGAAAGTTTTCAATCGTGTATTGTGTGTTTTATCCTTTTTCAAGCACCTTCACCCATTTAATCAAGTCGGTTACGGGTGTATAATCTTTGTAGGATACCATCAGCTTTCCGTTTTTATTAAACAACGCTGTAAACGGTGTGTGCTCCACATGGTAATAATTTTTTAGAAAAAATACCGGCACTTCCATTCCCACTTTTATATTTGGATATTTATTGGTGTGGTAGTGATTTTCAAACCATGCTACATCATCCAATGATTCAAAAGTAACCATCAGGATTTGCGTGTTCTTAAAAGCATTCATTTGTGGTAAAAGCTGTTCCGTCAAAGCTCGACAATGCTCACAGTCTGGCGCAAAATAAATGACTAATACCGGTTTGTTGTGAGAAAGGCTTGTAATAGAAAAAGTACTTCCGTTGGTAAGTTTCATTTTAAAATCCGGAAGTTTTTGTGCGCAGGTGTTAATGCTGAAAAGCAGACTTGTCATCACAAAAAACGACATTGAAACAAGTAAACAAACTTTTCTTTTCATTACGGTACAGGTAAATTATTTCAGTAAACCAACAAAAAAAGGCAATTATTATTTTACAGCTTTTTAATTTTTATATTTCTAAACCACACGTCATCACCGTGATCCTGCAAAGCGATCTTTCCTTCTTTATAGGCGGAGAAACCGGGCATATCTTTAAACTTGCTGATAGCAACCATTTGCTTCCAGTGGTCATCCCACATTTTTGTAGAAAGCGTATGTTGTCCGTTCATATAAAAATCAAGGTTTCCGTCTTTACATTTAATGTCAACGGCATTCCATTCACCAAGTGGTTTTGCTACTTCTTTTGAAGCCAATAAATCGTACAAATCACCGGCGCGATGTGTGTAAAGTTTGCCATCCGGCTGGCCTAAACGGGTAGGAGTGCCGTTATCCAAAACCTGCATTTCAATTCCTGTAACATAGGTTTCATGGTATTTTTCAGGATCTTCATGAACATAAAAAATGATTCCGCTGTTTCCCTTCTCAGAAATTTTCCATTCCAGCTTCAGATCGAAATCTTTATACTCATCATTCGTAACCAGGTCGCCCCGTTGTTTGTTGGGAGTTGATGCGTCCAAATGAAGAGCGCCATCTTCTACTTTCCATTCATTGCCGGCAGTCTTCATGCCATAAGAGTGCCAGCCTTTAGTTGTTTTCCCGTCAAACAGTGTGATCCATCCACCATCTTCCTGGTTTGAGATTTTTTGTTGGACAGTGCCCGGGGTACGTTTATTAAATGAATTAACACCCAGGAAAATTATGCCTATGGCTAAAACTGAAATGAATTTGTACATTATTTGTATTTATTAACTAAAAATTTATTCTAACCCTAAAACTCTCCGGTTGAATTTATCATCAGAGCCAGTGGAAGCAAAATCGTCAAACGCTTTTTCTGTTACGTGAATGATATGGTTCTTTATAAATTCAGCGCCTTCTCTTGCTCCGTCTTCTGAATTTTTTAAGCAACATTCCCATTCCAAAACTGCCCATCCGGGATAATCATAAGCTGCAAGCTTACTAAAGATAGCTTTGAAATCCACTTGCCCGTCGCCGGTAGAACGAAAACGGCCTGCACGATCAAGCCAGCTTTGATAGCCGCCATAAACTCCCTGCTTTCCGGTAGGATTAAATTCAGCATCTTTTACGTGAAACGCGCGAATGCGCTCATGGTAAAAATCGATATAAGCCAGGTAATCCAGTGCCTGCAATACAAAGTGTGACGGATCATAAAGCAAACATGCTCGCTTATGAAAATTAACATGCTTGAGGAACATTTCGTAAGAAGCCCCATCATGGAGATCTTCGCCCGGGTGGATTTCATAACAAACATCCACACCGCATTCATCAAAAACATTTAAGATGGGAGTCCATCGCTTTGCCAGTTCATTAAAACCTTCTTCCACCAATCCCGCCGGGCGTTGCGGCCAAGGGTACACATTGGGCCATAATAATGCACCGCTAAAGGTTGCGTGGGCATTCAGTCCCAAATTTTGTGAAGCTTTTGCTGCATATTTTAATTGTTGGGTTGCCCATTCCTGGCGTGCCTTTGAATTGTTGCGGTATTTTTCAGGAGCAAAACCGTCAAACAAGGCATCATATGCCGGATGAACCGCCACCAGCTGTCCCTGCAAATGCGTAGAAAGTTCGGTGATCTCAAGTCCGAAACTGTTTACAGTACCTTTCAGGTCGTCGGCATAGGTTTTACTTTCGGCAGCCTTTTGAAGATCTATAAAACGATCATCCTGTGTAGGAAGTTGAACACCTACAAAACCTTTATCTTTTGCCCATTGGCAAATACTTTTTAAACTATTGAATGGCGGTTCATCCCCTATAAACTGGGCTATAAAAATTCCGGGTCCTTTGATTGTTTTCATCGCTATTTCTTCATTTTAATAATTAAAAATTAACTACCAGCCAGTAAACAAACCTTTAGGCAAGTTTTTTATTTTGACGCAAATTGCTATTCACCACCCTTATCGTCTTTAATGCCTGCGCGTTTTTTCAATTCTGAAATCGGCATCGCAATGATGCGTCCCATTTGCTTATCGCCTCTGTATGTAACTACCTTAAGCATTACCGCATCTTCCGGCGGAGTTAAAGGTTCTGTATAAGTTGGGTAATAGTTGTCAGGGAAAGAATTATCGAAACTGTAATGAATCTGGAGATCCTTAATTTCAGTGCTTAATGTAATTTTCAGGCGCCCGCTATCGTCTTTGCTTGCTTCAAAAATAGGATCGTACATGCTTGGCGCATATTTGATATGCGCTTCATCCAACCTCGGAAATTGCTTTTCAACCCTGGAAGAAAAATCGTCCCAGTTTTTGTCTGCTTTTGGAGTCCACACATCTTCTGCAATTGCCATGGCGCGCGGCCAGATCATGTATTCAAGGTGACGCATGTTGTAGATCTGCTCCGTCCACAAATTTCCCTGTCCGCCCAGGATATATTTCGGATCGACACTGTCAGGAACCGGCTCAAACTCGTATGCTTTTTTCAAGCGCAAAGTTTCATAAACATGTGGTTCAATGATTGGATCTCCATTCATATAATCCAAATAAGCAAAGGTTGTGGGACTCATCACTACATCATGATGCATTTTTGCTGCTGCAATTCCTCCCTCCATTCCACGCCAGCTCATTACAGTCGCGCTTGGAGCTAAGCCGCCTTGCAAAATTTCGTCCCAACCCATAAACTTTTTACCTTTTGATTCAACAATTTTTTCCAGTCTTTTTTCAAAATAACTTTGAACCTGGTCCATGTTGGTGAGGCCTTCTTTTTTCATGAGCGCCTGCACATCTGCGCTTTTTTCCCAGAAATTTTTGGGGCATTCATCACCACCGCAATGTATGTAAGGGAATGGAAATAATTCAGCCACCTGTGTCATCACTTTATCCAGAAATTCATACACCTTAGGATTGGCCGGGCATAGTGTGTTATCTACCAAAGCGATAGGAGGCTGGCCGTGAGACCAATCCATTATTGGTTCGCCCGAACGAACACGATATTTATCAGCGCCCTCAGTACACGAAAGATCCGGGTAAGAAACCACCGCTGCCAGACTGTGGCCCGGCACGTCTATTTCAGGTAAAATGTTTACAAAGTGATCGGAGGCATATTTTACAATTTCGCGAATGTCGTCCTGTGTATAATAACCGCCATAGTTAAGTGGCTCGCCAGGCTTTGGAGGAGAAAAAGTTCCAAAATATCCAACCTTGCTCACTCTTTTAGAACCAACTTCAGTAAGCCGGGGCAAGCCTTTGATCTCAATTCTCCAGCCTTCGTCATCGGTTAAATGCAAATGCAGCAAATTGAATTTGTATTTTACCATTTGGTCAATAAATTCTTTCACCTGCTTTTTGGTAAAAAAGTGACGGCTTACGTCAAGCATCAAACCTCTCCAGCCAAAGCGTGGATAGTCGGTAACTTTACAAACCGGAACATTCCATTTTACATTTTTAACAACAGAACTATCATTTATTTCTTTGGGAAACAACTGGTACAAAGTTTCCATTCCATAAAATAAGCCGGCAGGTTTATTGGCAGAGATTGAAATTTCTTCGTGGGTAACATTCAGGTGATACCCCTCATCGCCTAATGTTGCATCTTTAATCAAAGACAAATTAATTCCATCGTCTGTTTTTTTTGACCCGGCAACAACAGGAATATTATAACCGGTAGCCCGTTTTAGTTTCTCAGCAATATAATCACCCACTCTTTTTGCATCTGCATTGGCAGTCATTACATGAATACTGGTTTTGGCAGAAAGCACAAAATTTCCTGTACCGGAAGTTACAGAAACAGGTTCCGGAATTAACATTTCTGCCACATTATTTTTCTGTGCAAAAACAGAAACAGAAAGGAAAACCGACAAAAAAATGAAGACGCTTTTTCTCATGGAATCAATTTTATACGTAAAATGAATTAATGCCATGAAGATAGAAAATTAAGGGCAGCTAATAAACAAAAATTATTTTTTGCCAGGCAGCCCGAGAGGTAAAATGGTCTTGCCGTAAACTTCATTTAATAAAGCTCCGATGCCTGCGTAAATTGCTGATGCTCCGCACACAATTCCTTCGTAACCTGTAAAAGTTTTAATGGAAGCACCTGCTTCAGATTCGCCGTAAGCCAGTAAGAAAAACAGCAGGGCTAAGGTGGCAAACACAAATTGCAAGGCGCGGCTGATTTTTAGTGTGCCAAAGAAAAGAAGAGTTGTAAAAATGCCCCACATGATGAGATACGCAATCATTGCAGATGCGGATGCTGCAGGTACCCAGCCAAATTTGGGAATGACGATCAAAGCCACAAGTGTAAGCCAGAAGGAACCATAAGAAACAAAGGCCACGAAGCCGAAGGTGTTATTCTTTTTCGATTCCATGATCCCGGCGATTATTTGGGCGATGCCGCCATAAAATAATCCCATCCCGAGGATCATTGAATTCATTTCAAAAATGCCTGCGTTGTGCAGGTTAAGCAAAACGGTAGTAAGTCCGAAAGCCAGCAAACCAAGCGGAGCAGGATTCGCAGAGGTGTCTTTAATAATAACAGTTGTTGGTTCCATATCAAGCGTTTTAGATTTTAAAGATTAAAGTACCACAATTAAATTTAAATCGACAAAAATTATCATGGGTGTTACTTCTTATTTTTGCATAACAATCTTTTTTCATTTTTAAAATGTAAGCTATGACCATACAACAAATTGCTCACAGGCTTGTTGAGCTTTGCAGGCAAGGAGAGTTTGACAAAGCACAAAAGGAATTATTTGCAGAAGACGCTGTAAGTATAGAGCCGGAAGCTTCCCCTGGTTTTGAAAAAGAAACCAAAGGATTAAAGGCGCTTGAAGAAAAAGGAAAAAATTTTTCAGAAATGGTTGAAAAAGTGCATGGCATTAGCAATTTCTGACCCGGTAGTGGGGGGAAATGCATTTGCTATTTCGCTTAATATGGATACGACCATGAAAGGGCAGGGACGTGCGCCAATGGCGGAAATTTGTGTTTACAAAGTAAAAGACGGTAAAATAGTTTCAGAACAATTCTTTATGTAAAAGCATTTTCAATAAAATTTGTTGCTTTACTGAACCTTTCGTCATAATCTCCTGAAACAGTGATCCAGGGAATCTCCTGGTTTACCAATAGATCTTTGTAAAAATGAAATAATTTTTTACGAACCTTTACATCAGGATATTCCCGCAGATCATCCTTAACCCACGGCAGATCCACATCGCACAGCAGGTATAGATCGTACTTTCTTTCGGCAATACGGTTTAATATCCAATTATCACATTTATTAAAAACAAACTCTGACCACACTTTCATAACATACATATCGGTATCGATGAATAAGGAAGAATGGTGATTGGTGAATGCTGAATGTTTTGAATCCGTATTTTGTAATTTACTTAGTCCTTCGTCTTCAAGCTGAAGCTGGCCTATGGCAATATCATAAAGATCTTCATAACTATACTCAGGACCATGATTTTCTAAATATTCTCTCGCATATTCAGGAACCCATAAAGTATGATAATGATCTGCGAGCTTTTTGCAAAGCGTACTCTTGCCTGTAGATTCCGGCCCGATGATCACTATTTTTTTTATTGTTTCCATTGCGGCAGTTCTTCCGCCTTTTTTAAATGTTCGTTTGCCCTTCTTTTCCATTCCATCAGCCCTGAAAAGGCCATAATTAAAAGTATCACATAATATACACTTGTGAAAACATAATGTTTTACAAAGTACAATGGTATCGATGCGCAATTGGTTGCTATCCACCAATACCAGCTTTCTACTTTTTTCTTTGCCATCAGCCACATGCCGGTAAAAGCTGTTGAGCTGGCAAAGGCATCGGCCCAGGGAATAGCGCCCGGGGCAAAATCTTTTTTAAGATAACTGAGTGCCACAAAAATGGCCACGTAAAATGAAGCAAAAAACAACAGTTCCTGCAACCATTCTTTTTTGGTGCTCCACATGATGTTTACCACATGCTCCTGTTGCTGGTCTCTTTTAGCCCACAATATCCATCCGTAAATACTCATGATGGTGTAGTAGAGATTTACACTGGCCTCACCCAGCAAACTTCCTTTAAAACTAAGATAGATATAAAAGATTGTATTGATAAGACCCGTAGGATACACCCAAATATTTTCTTTCCTGGAAAACCATACGCTCACAATTCCTGAAAACACGGCAATATATTCAAGCCACGTGGTTTCTTTCATCCCTTCTACAAATGCTTGGTAAATTTCAGGTAAACTCAAGAGTAATATTTAGTGCCAAAAATAATGTAGAATAGTTTAGGAAAAGTGGCAACAGTAAACAAATAAAAAAAGTGGATTTTTATTTTTTAGAAACCGGGGCATAAAAAAAAGCACCTTTTCCAAGGTGCCTTTATCAGGATCTTTTTTTATAAAATTATTTAGATGTAGCCACCACTTCTTTCACTTCAGGTATCATTCTCTTCATCATTCCTTCTATGCCGGCTTTTAATGTGATCATTGAAGAGGGGCAACCACTGCAGCTTCCCTGCATCATCAGATTCACGGTTCCATCTTCATAGCTTAAAAACTGGATGGCGCCGCCGTCCATTTCTACGGCCGGTTTTACGTAATTTTCCAATAATTCTTTTATTCTTTTTACCACGTCGCCGTCATCTACCTGAATTTCATTGGTACTTTCCGGTTTCCTGGCAGCCAGTTCTTCTTCGTTGATAATTACATTACCATCTTCCAAATATTCTTTTAAAAACTGCTTTACAGAAGGAATTACATCCTGCCAGTCTTCGGTATCATCAGTTTTTGTGAGGGTAACAAAATTACTTGCTATAAAAACAGATTTTACAAACGGAAAAGAAAACAACTGCATCGCCAATGGAGAAGCAGAAGCGCTTTCTTCATTTTTAAAATCCACACTTTTGCCGGGATATAGAAGCTTATTGGCCACAAACTTCATTGTTTCGGGGTTCGGGGTCATTTCGGTATAAATACTTACAACAGTATTGCCGGTTTTGATCATAATACTTTATTTAGACGTACAAAGGTAAAGATTAAACAGCAAAATCTATATTCATACTTGTTAACTTATTGAAAGAAATAGGGAGAAATATACCATCAGATGGCATGCAGATTTTTTGCGGCAGCTTTATCCAGAAACCAATGTAACGCCCCTTTTTTGGGAGATATAAGCTGGGCCGGATATTGAGAAGGTTTGTGTTCTCCTTCCAGTACCTGTTCCAACACAGCCGCTTTTTTTTCTCCGTCAACCATAAACACGACATTGGATGATTTATTTACGATCACTGGCATCAGCGTAATACGGTACATTTTCTGTTGTTCATTATACACCGAGTTTACCCAATGGCGATGATCGTCAATGATGATGGAACCGGGAAAGAGGGAAAGGGTGTGTCCGTCATCGCCCATGCCCAATAAAACAAGATCGAACGTGTGGTCAGTACTGTGAAAAAATTCATGAAGTTTTTTACGGTATTGCGCCACCGAAAAATTAGGTTCAATATCGGTTCTCATAATATGAATTTGGGCAGCCGGTATTTCTACATGGTTAAGCAAATAATCATAGGCCATTTTTGCATTATTACGCTCATCTTTAAAGGGAACAACACGCTCATCACCCCAAAAAACATGAATCCGGGTCCAGTCGATCTTACGCTTATACTTTTCAGTGGTTAACTTTTTATATAAAATTTTAGGTGTGCTGCCACCTGACAATACCATGGTAAAAAACTGTTGTTGCTTTAGGGTCTCCGACACCTGGTTGCAAATAAACTCAGCCAGTTTATCACTCATGATATCTTTATCGTCAAAAATATGCAGTTTCATTTTCTATTTCTGTTTTGTTGGCTGTGAGATCCAGTTGTGCCCGTCACGGGCAATAAGCGCTTCAGCATCTTCCGGCCCCCACGAATCCGGCGAATAATTAGGGAAATTAAGAGGCTTACGGGCTGACCAAACTTCCAGGATCGGCATTACAATTTCCCAGGCAGCTTCTACCTGGTCGGCACGCATAAATAACGTAGCATCGCCGTCCATTACATCATACAAAAGCGTTTCATAGGCTTCCGGTTCTTCACCTTTATAGGCGTCTTCATAATTGAAAATCATATTTACCGGGTTCAATATCATCGCCTGCCCCGGGCGTTTTGCCTGGAATGTAAGACAAATATCCATTTCCGGCGAAATGCCTATCGACAAACGGTTGGGCCTCCAGGTTTCTGTGGCTTCTTTAGGAAAAGCAAAATCCGGAGCCGGTTTGAATTGTATGGTGAGTTCTGTAGATTTTTCGTGCAGGCGTTTGCCCGTGCGCACATAAAACGGAACGCCTTCCCAGCGCCAGTTATCGATATAGAACTTTACGGCAGCAAAAGTTTCGGTAGAAGAAGCAGGGTCGGTACCGTCTTCTTCCTGGTAGCCCGGCACTTTTTCTCCCTGCATCCAGCCTGCGCCATACTGGCCGCGAGCCGCAAACTCCTGCACTGCTTCTTTCGGAATTCGCCGGATGGCGTTCAACACATCTACCTTCTTATTCCTTATTTCGTTGGCATTAAAGGAAACGGGCGCTTCCATACCGATCATGCAAACGAGTTGTAAAATGTGATTCTGGATCATATCGCGCAGCGCACCCGAATGTTCGTAATAACCGCCCCGGCCCTCCACACCAACGGTTTCAGAAGCTGTGATCTGAACATGATCAATATAATTCCTGTTCCACAACGGTTCGAAAAGTGCATTGGCAAAACGCAGAGCCAGAATATTTTGAACCGTTTCTTTTCCCAGGTAATGATCGATCCTGTAGATCTGATCTTCGTCAAAATATTCGCATAACATCCGGTTCATTGCTACAGCGCTTTTCAAATCATGCCCAAAGGGCTTTTCTACTACAATGCGCGTGCATTTTTTATCATGGCAAACCGGCATGGTAGCGATATTTTTTACAATATCAGGCACCAGTTGTGGCGCAACGGCCATATAAAAAACCACGTTGGGATGGTGACCGGCTTCTTCTTCCTTTTCCATGGCAATTTTGGTAAGCGTTTCATAATCCTTTGGATTGGTGGCATCCATTTGGATATAACAAATGTGCTTTGAGAAATCTTTCCATTTACCATTAGCATCTTTTATTCTCGAAAACTGGTCTATGCCCTCCTTCAAATGTTTTTTGTAATCAGCGTCAGAATATTCCGAGCGGCCGATACCCACAATGCTGAAATGGTCGGACATGGCATTATCCAGGAAAAGGTTGTACAACGCAGGACTTAATTTCCTGTAATTAAGATCGCCGCTGCCGCCGAAAATGAAAAGAACGGTGGGTGGTAATTTTTTATAGTCTAACATCCTGTAATTTTAATTTATTTAGTAAGTGTTTCCCAAACTGTGTGAAAGATTCCTTCCTGGTCAACTCTTTGATAAGTATGCGCACCAAAAAAATCACGTTGAGCCTGGATGAGGTTGGTGGGTAAAAAGTGACGGCGATAAGCATTGAAATAATTTAGCGAAGCCATCATGCCCGCGGCCGGATAATTATGCAAAGCTGCCGCGGAAACCACCTTTTGAATAGCGCCTTCTTTTTCCTGCAGCATATTTGCAATCGTTTCATCCAACAATAAATTCTTCAGATCCTTATTTTGATAGCATTTTTTAAACAGGTCGAGCATCGCCGAACGGATGATACACCCACCGCGCCATACGCTCACTACCTCGGGCAACGGAATATCCATATTCAATTCTGTAGAGGCAACAGTAAGCATGGCCAGCCCCTGTGCGTAGCTTACGATAGAGGCAAAATAGAAAGCTTCACGTAACTGCTTTATAAATTCTTTTTTATCGGTGTCTATTTCTTTTGGCACCGTTTTATAAATGGTTGCGGCTTCTTTTCGTTCATCAATCAGCGAAGAGAGATTGCGCATCATTACCGCTGAATCAATTGTGGGAATCGGCATGGGAAGGTTAAGCCCTTCCTGCGATGTCCATTTACCGGTTCCCTTGGCGCCGGCTTTATCCAAAATTTTATCCAACAAATAAAAGTGAAGTTTCTCTTCCTTTTTCTGAAAAATGACGGCGGTAATTTCCAGCAAAAAGGATTTGAGCTCGCCCTGGTCCCATTCAGCAAACACATCATGTAGTTCATCATTACTTAGCCCGAGGCCATGGTGCATGATATCATAACATTCGCTGATAAGCTGCATTATCGCATACTCAATGCCATTATGTACCATTTTTACATAATGTCCCGCTGCATTTTTCCCCAAATACCCAACGCATGGTTCTCCGTTCACTTTTGCTGCTACCGCTTTTAAAATCGGTGCCACTTCTTTATACGCTTCTTTATCACCTCCTGGCATAATGCTTGGTCCTTTACGCGCACCTTCTTCTCCGCCGGAAATACCAACGCCCATAAAATGGAAGCCAAGTTCTTCCATCGTTATGATCCTGCCTAATGTATCTGTATAGTGAGAATTGCCCCCGTCAATAACAATATCGCCTTTTTGCAAAAGAGGTTTCAAATCGGAAAGAACGCTATCCACCGGCTTTCCTGCGGGCACCAGCATCATCAATTTTCGCGGCACTTTTAATTTGGCGATCATTTCTTCAAGCGTGTTCACGCCCTTTACTGTTGTGCCTTTTGTTGCAGATTCTTCAAAGGTCTTTGTTTTTTCAGGGTTTTTATCATACCCAATCACTGAAAATCCGTGATCGGCCATATTCAGCAAAAGGTTGCTTCCCATAGTGCCCAAACCGATCATTCCAAAATCAAATAAATTTTCTTCCATAAATAAAATATTGAGTTTGTAAAATTAATGAAAATGCATTTGAGGTATAAAATATAACGGCTGCGGATTGAGTAGCCAAATCTTAGCAATTTGTAAGTATTGAGAATCTGTACCTTTGCAAAATGAAAAAGAAAATTCTTATCTACACTGTTTTGGCAGTGGTGCTCCTTACCGCTTTTTATATTTCACTTTCTTTTACCAAAGGATATTTTGATGTAAAACTACCGGTGATGAGCTATGTACAGCCCTTCTCCTTTACTGATCAAAACGGGCAGCCGCTAACTGAAAAAAATGTGGACGGAAAAGTATATGTGACGAATTATTTCTTTACCACCTGCAAAGGTATCTGTCCCAAAATGAACTTCAACCTGAAAGGAGTGTATGATAAATTTAAAAATGATAAAGATTTTGCTATTATCTCTCACAGCTCAATGCCCGAAACCGATTCGGTTGCCCAGCTTAAAGATTACGAAGAGAAGATGCTACCCGATGATCATAACAACCCGGCAAAATGGTATTTTGTAACAGGCAGCAAAGATTCTTTATACAAAATGGCCAGGCAAAGTTACCTGCTTGATAATGATAAAAACAACAGCCAAAATATCGAGGAAGCTTTTATTCATACCCAGTTTATTGCTTTGGTAGATAAGAAAAAAAGGGTTCGCGGTATTTACGATGCGCTTAAACCGGATGAAATAGCTCAACTGGAAAAAGACATCAGCAAATTGCTTACCGGCAAAGATTCGTAGTAAACGAACAAAATTTACCGTTTTCTGTTTTATTTATTGATAAAGCTTACAATATCATTCACCAATACAGGGTCTATCGGCATCGAACCGTCAGTATAAGTTTCGTTTTCATTTACACAGTTTTCTCCCGCGTTTTTTAATGTGTGCGACATGCCGGGAATCAAATCCAACGTACTTTTTTTATTGGCTTCATGGAGATTTTTAGCATCCGTTTCTTTCACCTGGATATCACAGGTGCCTTGTAAAATAAGGATCGGGCAATTGAGTTTTTTTATTTCCTGCTGAGGCGAATATTTGAGCCATGAAATCATATATGGCTGAATGGATTTTCTAAAAAGAGAACTCAATATCGGTGGAACATCGGTTACTTTCTGTCCGCTTTTAAGCTGATTAAAAATCTCCGGAATTTGTTGCTTTACTGAATCAGGCAACGGCTGCTTTTGCATTTGCTCTTCCAAAATAAGGTCTATTGGCCTGCCTGCGCCGGCAACAGAAATATAACCTTTCACTTTCTTTTTCTCAGACGCCAGCATCGCTATCAAAGAACCTTCGCTATGGCCGATAAAATATATATTTTTAAAGCCAAGGGTGTCATGCAAATAATCAAATATCTTTTCCGCATCCTTTACATAATCATCAAAAACCAAATCACTTTCTTTCATCCCGGCGTAAGCACTTTTGGCGATGCCGCGCTTGTCATAACGAAAGGTGGCTATGTTCTGCGAATCCAGCGAGTAAGCAAGCATCCGGTATTCGTTGGTGGCGGCACTTATGGTGCTGTTACCGTTTCGATCCGTAGGACCCGAACCGGCAACGATAATTGCTAAAGGTTGTTGATTATTTTTTGACAATAACGTTCCGAACAGTTTACTTCCAACGGCAGAGTTAATTTCAATTTCTTTTTCACCAGGATGAACTGGTACGCTAACTTGCGTTTCATCATCACCGTTATATCTTGAAAAATTTAAAGGCAATTGGTTGCCGCGTTGTGTCCAGGTTCCCACAATAGAATCATCCCCGATAAATTTACCTTCGTAAGTACCCTCTACCATTTTAATCCCAATATGCACGCTTTCTTCATTCGCATCAATTGAGCTGTAAGGAAGACCAATCGCATTTTGCCTGGGGCTATCCCATTTTCCGTCCAGGTTGCCATCGCTGTTTTTAATAAAATGAAATATTAATGGAAGCTGAACCCCGTTCACATCAATATTTCCTTTCCAGTTGCCGATAATTTTTTGCGCAAATAAAGAAGGGAAAATAAGAAATACTATTATAATAAGAAGTAATGATTTCTTCATTTTTTTTAAGCAAAACTATTGAATTTAGAATCAAACCGCCAGATAAAGACAAGCTGGTTTTAAGCGGTAAGGTTTCTGAAAACTTCTTCGAGGCTTTTGCTTTTGGTTTTGAGAGAAAGAATATCAAGATCGTTTTGAAGGCTGAATTCAAGCAAGCAATTTTTTTACTTTTTCAGGATCTGAAGTTTGGAGCTGGTATTGGTTCTGATATTGCTGCACGTTCTCAACATCAGGCAGGGATTTCAATAGTTGTATGTCAGTTTGTTTACCAAATTCCACGAGGATTACGTGCGAGTTTTTGTTTGAAGATTGCAGATTTACCAGCGTATCATCGGCTACAATTTTTCCTTTGTTGATTATAATTACCCTGTCACAAACACTTTCTACTTCCTGCAGAATATGTGATGAAAAAAGTACCGTTTTGTTTTTTCCAAGGTCTTTTATCAATTGGCGAATTTCGACAATCTGGTTAGGATCAAGGCCGGTCGTCGGTTCATCAAGTATCAATATTTTTGGATCATGAAGAAGTGCAGCAGCAAGTCCCACCCGTTGTTTATAGCCCTTACTTAACTGGCCGGTTTTTTTATTGCTCTCCGGCCTCAAACCTGTGAGGTTGATCACCTCTTCAATCCTGTCTTTTACTCCGTTTTTTACTTCATGAATTCCTGCCATGAACTGAAGATATTCTCTCACATACATTTCATAATACAGCGGGTTTCCTTCTGGCAAATAACCAATCTGCTTTTTAGCTTCTACTGCATCATTATTTACATTTACGCCGTTTACAATTGCATCACCTGCATCTGCCGCCAGATAGCCGGTAATAATCTTCATTGTTGTTGATTTACCTGCGCCATTCGGACCGAGAAAGCCTACAATTTCATTGTTGCCGGCAGTAAAAGAAATATCGTCTACGGCTTTTTGCTGACCGTAAGTTTTTGTGAGATTGGAAACGACGATTGACATACAAAGCAAATGTATAACAAAATTTAAGCGGCAATTCTACTGTATTAAAATCTGTTGACAGTAAAAGAATAAATAACCGTCTTTTTTATTTTCAAAAAACTGAGAAACATTTTTGCGAAAATCGTTTCTCTTAATACCGTTATTTTGTGGCTGCTACCGTTTTATCCGTCCATCTTTCCAATTCAGGACAGGATGAATAATCTTTGGAAATATTGATATAAAAGTTCGGCATTTTGGAAGCAAACCAATCATCCAGCGCCTTGCTCTTTTTTTCTTCAAGCGCACGCTGCGCTACTTTATCATAATCGTCTTTCAGATTTTCGCGATGCGGTTGTGTTTTGGCTATAATTTCCACGATTCGCACAGCCTTTTTGCCTGTTGAAGGATCTATATATTCTGTCGGCTGAGAATATTCACCCACTTTAAGGTCTTTAAGCATCAAAACAAGATCTTTATCCAAATTGTCAATCGATAAAAAAGTACTTTGCCCATCCGGACCAGTTATAAGGCCACCCGTAAATTTGCTGGCGTCGTCTTCACTGAATTTAGAAACAGCCGTTCCAAATTGCATTTTACCTTCTGTCAAAAGTGTTCTTATAGAATCTAATTTCTCTTTGGTTTCATTTACCTGGATCGAACTCACCTGTGGAACCTTTAAGATATGCCTGATGGTAGCGTCATCACCGCGGCGGCTTACCATTTGTATTATGTGATAGCCAAACTGTGTTTTAAAAACATTAGAAATCTGACCGTCTTTTAAACTAAAAGCTTTACCAAGAAACACAGGGTCTATTTGGGTTTCATTCCTGTTGATGTCCATTAGGCCACCTTTGTCTTTGGTGCCGGGATCATCCGAAAAAAGAGAAGCCAACACTTCAAATTTTTTGCTACCGTCTTCTACTTCCTTTTTATATTCCTTCAATTGATCAATCGCATAATTTTCAAGATCGCGACTGGGCTTGGGATACATAACAACTTGCCCTACTTCCAGTTTTGATTCGTAAAAAAGCAAACTGTCCTTTGGAATTTTATCGTAATAAGCTTCCACCTCATTTGGCGTGATTCTTACATCTCCAACAATTTTGTCTCTTTCAGCTGATGCAAGCTTTTGGTCACGAATAACCGGCCTGAATTCTTCTTTTAGCTGGAAAACCGTTTTGCCGGCTACCTGTTCCAAAATTTCTTTTGAACCATATTGGGAAACGTAATAACGGATTTTATTGTCAATTTCAGCGTCTACCTCCTCATCAGAAACCGGAAGGGAATCCCGTTCTGCCTGTAATACCAAAGCCTTTAGCGCCAGTGCCTGTTGTAATAATATGCATGAGGCATTAGGCGGGATATCTATATTCTGGCGTTGCATATCATGAATGCTGTTTTCGATATCGCTGCGCAAAATAATTTTGTCTCCAACTGTCGCAATAATCTTATCGGCTAAAACTTTTTTTGTTTGCGCAAAGGAAACAACTGCAACCACAAGAAAACAAAGAGTGAGCAAACTTTTTTTCATCAGAAATTTTTGTATTTGGAAAAGCAGTGATTTGCCTTAACTTTTTAAAATTAATTCATCAAAAATACACTGCTAAACTGTGAGTTATTTTTTTGGAAAGTTAAAAGTTGAGGCGCTTTTGTTAAAGAAATTAATATTTTCAAAAACTACAACGTTCTCTTCACCTCAATTTCTTCAAAGGCTTCCACCATATCGCCAACTTTCAGATCGTTATAATTCTTTAAAGTAAGGCCACATTCCATATTATTAGCCACTTCTTTCACATCATCTTTAAAGCGTTTCAGGCTTCCCAGTTCTCCTGTGTGGATAATAATCCCGTCTCTTACAAGACGAATGCGATTGTTTCTTGCAATTTTACCTTCTACCACCATACAGCCGGCAACGGTAGCTTTATCAAATTTGTACGTTTCTTTTATCTCGGCAATGCCCAGTACTTTTTCCTGGATCTTTGGTTCCAACATACCTTCCATGGCGCTTTTCACTTCGTCGATAGCGTCGTAAATAATAGAGTAGGTTTTGATTTCCACTCCTTCATGCTCAGCGATTTTTGATGCCTGTAGAGACGGGCGAACATTAAAGCCTATAATAACCGCATCCGAAGCTGTAGCCAACATTACGTCCGTTTCTGTGATTTGTCCTACACCCTGGTGAACAATGCTCACGGCGATTTCCTCGGTACTTAATTTTTGTAAAGAATCACTCAGTGCTTCAACGGAACCGTCCACATCAGCACGGATAAGCAAGTTCAATTGTTTGAAATTACCCAATGCAAGGCGACGGCCGATCTCATCAAGGGTGATATGTTTTTTGGCCCTTATTCCTTGTTCGCGAAGGATTTGGGCTCTCCTGTTTGCTGTATCTTTTGCTTCTGATTCATCTTCAAAAACTTTGAAAGTTTCACCGGCCTGCGGTGCACCATTTAATCCGAGGATCAATACCGGTGTTGACGGAGGCGCTGTTGTAACGCGTTGATTTCTTTCATTGAACATGGCCTTGATACGCCCGTAGTGTTGACCTGACACCAAAAGATCTCCCTGGTTAAGCGTTCCGTTTTGTACTAAAATAGTGGCAACGTAACCCCGGCCTTTATCAAGAGACGCTTCGATCACACTTCCGCTGGCAGCCTTTTTAGGATTGGCTTTTAATTCCAGCATGTCAGATTCAAGTAATACTTTATCGAGCAATTCGTCAACGTTTAATCCTTTTTTGGCACTTATTTCCTGGCTTTGAAATTTACCACCCCAATCTTCTACCAGGATATTCATCCCGGCCAGTTGCTCTTTAATTTTTTCCGGGTTGGCGCCGTCTTTATCGATTTTATTCAAGGCAAATACCATAGGAACTTCGGCAGCCTGGGCATGTGAGATGGCTTCTTTGGTCTGTGGCATGACTGCGTCATCCGCTGCAATAACGATCACGGCAATATCCGTTACTTTGGCACCTCTTGCACGCATAGCAGTAAACGCTTCGTGACCAGGTGTATCAAGGAAAGTGATGGCACGACCGTCTTTAACTTTTACTTCGTAGGCGCCGATGTGTTGGGTGATACCCCCTGCTTCACCAGCTATTACATTTGCATGGCGAATATAATCCAGCAAAGAAGTTTTTCCATGATCCACATGCCCCATGATCGTAACTATCGGTGCCCGTGAAACCAGGTCTTCTTCATTTTCTTCCTCTTCTTCTTCTTCAACGTCCTGCTGGTTGTCTATATCAATAAATTCTACTTCGTAATTAAATTCGCTGGCTACAAGCTCTATTACATCCGCTTCCAGCCTTTGATTGATTGAAACCATTATACCGAGGCTCATGCATTTGCTTATCACATCTGCAAAGCTTACATCCATTAGATTGGCAAATTCACTTACAGAAATAAATTCGGTAACCTGCAATTTATTGTCTGTAGCTTCTTCTCCTACGGTTTCTGCCGCTTCTTCTCTTTTTTGTTTGCGGTATTTGGCTTTAAGACTCTTTCCTCTTCCGCCGGAGCCGGCCAGTTTTGCCTGGGTTTCTTTTATCTTATCCTGAATTTCTTTTTCGTCAATTTCTTTCTCCTCACGACGTGCAGCAGGAGCGTTCCTGTTGAATCTTCCGCCAGCAGGCCTGTTGCCTCCATGTTGCCTTTGGGCTCCCGGATGTGGGGGATGATTTCCACCTTTTTTATCAACGATGATACGTTTGCGTTTACGCCTTTCATCAGGTTTGGGACGCGTTTCATTATTAGAAGGCAGTTCAATCTTTCCCATAATTTTAGGGCCTTCCAACTTCATTGCCTTAATATTGCTGATAACCGGCGCTTCTTTTTCGGATTCTGCAACCGGACCTTTTGGCGCTTCGGGTTGTTCCGCAGGTTGTTCTTTTGGGATAACCCCCTTCACCTTTCCTTTGGTGGCTTTCTTTTTTGGCTCTTTCTTAGGCCTTACAGAAGAATCAATCGCGCTAAGATCAATTTTATCCACTATTTTCAATCCTTCTACTTCTGGAACTTCTACATTTTCAATTTCTGAGGTTGGCGCAGGTTCAACCGGAATTTCGTCAGATTTATCTTTCTTTTTCTCTTTCTTCACTTCTGCGGCTTCAGGTTTTTCTTCAGCAGGGATTTCAGCTTCTTTTTCAGCAATCACGGGCTCTGTAACTTCTTCAGCTTTTGGTTCTTCTGCCGGCTTTTCTTCCTTTGCAGGTTTTGCCGTTTCTTTCTTATTGAAAGAAAGATCCTGTTCGTCTCTTCTCTTTTTATTGTCTGAAGGTGTATTTTTCGGAAGGTCTATTTGTTCGGCTTTTTGCTTAGCCACCTTATCAGGCTGAAACTCTACCTGCAGAACACGGTACATCTCTGCCGAAATTTTTGAAGAAGGTTTAAGATCACTTGCTTCAAAACCTTTTGACACAAGAAAGTCTGTTAAGGTACCTGTACCTATATTAAACTCTTTGGCCGCAGCCATCAACCGTGGTGTATTTATTTCTGCCATTAATCTTTCCCTACTTCTACTGAAGTGTTTTTTTATTTTTAATTATAGTAAACAAACTAATTTGTTCAAAAATTAATTTGTTATTCTTCATCTGAAAATTCTTCGTTCAATATCTTTTTCACTTCTGCGATCGTTTCTTTTTCCAAATCAGTCCGGCGTTCAAGTTCTTCATCAGACAAGTCTAACACGCTTTTCGCTGTATCGCACCCAATCTTTTTTAATTCATCTATCACCCATGTTTCCAATTCATCGGTAAATTCGTCCAAATCCACATCGTATTCTTCTACTTCACCTTCATTATCGCGGAACACATCAATTTCAAGCCCTGTAAGCTCGCAAGCTAATTTAATGTTCACACCTCTGCGCCCAATGGCCAGCGAAACCTGGTCAGGTTTTAAATATACACTTGCGTGTTTTGCTTCCATATCCACATCCATGCTGGTGATCTTTGCAGGAGTGAGTGAACGCTGAATCAAAAGTTGAATATTGTTGGTCCAGTTGATCACATCAATGTTTTCATTTTTCAATTCACGCACGATACCATGAATACGGCTTCCTTTCATCCCGACGCACGCGCCAACAGGATCGATACGATCGTCAAAACTTTCCACAGCTACTTTTGCTCTTTCTCCGGGATCGCGCACAATTTTCTTTATCACGATAAGTCCGTCAAAAATTTCGGGAACTTCAATTTCCAGCAACTTAGCTAAAAATGAATTATCAGTTCTTGAAACAATAATTACTGCCTGGTTGTTTTTCAATTCTACATTTTTTACAACCGCTCTTATAGTTTCGCCTTTCTTAAAATAATCTGAAGGTATTTGCTCTGATTTAGGAAGCAACATTTCATTGCCTTCTTCATCCAGTAATAAAATTTCTTTTTTCCAAACCTGGTAAACCTCGCCGGTAATAATTTCACCGATCCTGTCTTCATATTTTTTGATCAAAATATTTTTCTTCAGATCGTTGATCCGGCTTGCGAGTGTTTGTTTACCTGCAAGTATCGCTCTTCTGCCAAATTCTTTTTGAATGTCTACTTCTTCATATAATTCTTCCCCCACCTGGTAGTCAGGCTCAATCTTAATCGCGTCTTTATATTCTACTTCCGTGAGCGTATTATACAAGTCATCATCATCAACAATGGTGCGGCGCCTGAAAATCTCAAGGTCACCTTTCTGGTCGTTAACGATCACATCAAAATTTTCATCAGATCCATATTTTTTACGGATCAATGTTTTAAACACATCTTCCATTACTTTCATTAAAGTAGGACGGTCTATGTTTTCAGCGTCTTTGAATTCCTGGAAGGATTCAATTAAATTGATACTTGCCATACTGTTATTTTAAAAAGTTACCAGCACTGTTGTGTGCTTGATCTGATTAAACAATATTGTTGTTGTTTGTTTTGTCATTTTATTTCCTTTACCTGTTTGTTGTTCTATTTTAATTTCGTCTTCATTTACTTCTGTAAGTTTTCCGTCCTTCTTTGTTCCATCATTCATTACCACTTCAATGTTGCGCCCAATATTTTTTTTGTATTGCCGCAAAAGTTGCAATGGCTTTTCGACCCCGAAAGAAGAAACTTCCAGCGAAAAATTACTATCGCCGAAAACCCCGTTTTCTTCAATAAATTTATATAGCGCTTTATTGATGACCGTACAATTATCAATAGTAACTCCGTTATCGCCGTCAAGCAATACCGTAACCTTATTTCCGGGCGCAATTTTCACATCCACAAGGAACAAGTCTTTTGATCCTGCAATAAAATCTTTTACAAATTCTTCGATCTTCCCGGATTCGGTAGAAGTAGCCATTTTGTCTCATTCTTTTGAAAATAGAAGAAGGGAACGCTTCCGTTCCCTTTCACTAATCTTTTACAGCCGCGAAGATACGTTAAATAGAAATTACACTCCAAATTATGTTTTTGAAAACGTCATTCCTTAACAAATTTTTCAGTTACCAACCCACCACCACCACCGGGCAATTGATTTAAAAGCTATACTTTTGTGTAATGAAATTTTTTGAGACCGCGGCGGAGATATTCTTGCTCTATTTATTATACAAATTCATTTTTGATTTTATCATTCCTGTTTATGAGTCTTCAAAAAGAATCAAAAAGCAGTTTGGAGAAATGCAGGAAAAGATGCAGAATGATATAAAAAATTACCCGCCCCATCAAACAGCAGCCCGGCCGGAACCCTCATCTAAAAAGGAAGGCGATTACATTGATTTTGAAGAAGTAAAAAAATAAATCTTACAACCCAAGATTTTCAATTCTTTTTTCCGCCGTTAAATGCACCGTTTGCAAACCCACCACTTTTGCCCCTTCGATGTTATTTATTGAATCGTCAATAAACAAAGTTTTTTCCGGCGCTATTTGAAGGTCCTTTAAAACCCACTCGTAACAAACAGCTTCGGGCTTTCGTAATCCTATTTCAAAAGAGTAGAATGCTTTTTCAAAATATTGTTCAAAAGATTTTTCCCTTTCTTTTTGATGGTAGATTTCGTAAAAAGAATTGAGGTGAATATTATTGGTATTACTTAAAAGAAAAATTTTATAGCGATCTCTTGCCTGGTCTAAAAAAGTAAGACTCTCTTCCCTAAAAGAAAGCAGCATCGCATTCCAGGCATCTCTTATTTCTTTTTCTGAAAGTTGAAGCCCGGTTGCACGGTTCATTTCTTTATAAAATTCGTCTTCTGAAATGTTGCCGGTTTCCAGCCTTTGAAAAAGTTTATCGGCATTTGCCTGCGAATACATTTCATCAAAATGAACCACGCCCAGTTTTTCGAAGGCGATACGCGTTAGGTTGTAATCAATATCCAACAGAACACCACCAAGATCAAAAATGATATTTTCAATTTTTTGCATCTCCAAAGAAAAATAATTCTTCTGACTTACTGAATTTTTCTATTTTTGCAACCCTTAAAATTACTGAACAAAAGCACCTGACTCATAATCAGGTGGTTTTCGCAAAGTAATTGGGCCTATAGCTCAGTTGGTTAGAGCACCTGACTCATAATCAGGTGGTCCCAGGTTCAAATCCTGGTGGGCCCACAGAACAGGAAAGGGTTTCAGACGATTTAAGTTTGGAACCTTTTTTTATTTCCAAACATTTCCAGATAACGTGAAGACAGTAGAGCTGCAAGTGCAGTGATTTGTTGTAAACGAAGAAATTTTGAAGATTTATGCTTTGTGTTTGCTTCGCAATCGCGTAGCACAGTAAACCAACAAATAACCAACATTTCTTTTCTGCGATATAATATTCCAGCCAATGCGTCAAATGTTTTAATTATTTAATAGCTTTAAAGCAAAATTAGAATTTTAAGAATTCTCTTTCCCTTTTTTAATAAAACGATTGCTGAATGATCTCCAAAAAACTTTATCCCCTTTGTATTTTCTTCTTCCTGGCTTTTTTGCAAAAAGCAAATGCGCAAACAGAAAATAATTACCTCGTTAATGAGCCAATAGATATCAGTCCCGACTTCAGGAGTTTTACCAACACCTATTTTATTGCGGATAGCCTGGCATCGTTTGATCCTGCCTCTGTGAGCGGAACGGTTGAATGGCAGCGTAACCGTTATTTCCGGAGGATGGCATTTAATAATGAGCTGGCGGTATTACGGCCTTACCAAAGTATTACCTTTCCGGAAACCGAATATCCGCAAAACCCGGTATTGCCTTTCAGTATTCAGTTTATTTCGCCACGTTCTTTTCGTATCAGGATGCACACAGGGCTTGTAACGCATAAAGAAGACGACACATTAATGTTGGTAAAAGAACCCGAAACTGACCACTCATGGAAATACACGAAAACTAAAGAAGGTTACCTGTACACCAGCAGCGCAGGTTCTGTACTTATAAAACCCTATCCATGGCATATTGAAATACGCGACAGCACCGGTAAATTGCTTACTGAAACCAATAATGCAGATGATAACGCAAGTACCTACACACCCGTAGTGCCCTTTTCTTTTGTGAGAAGAGCTTCTGACCTTTCAAGAAGTGTGGCCGCTTCATTTTCTTTATCTCCCGGTGAAAAAATATTTGGTTGCGGCGAGAGTTTTACAAGATTAGATAAACGCGGACAGAAAGTTGTTTTGTGGACCGACGATGCAAATGGCGTACAAAATCCCGGCATGTATAAACCGATTCCCTTTTTTATGAGCAGCAGGGGTTATGGAATGTTTATGCACACGTCATCGCCCATCACCTGCGATTTCGGAGCGTCATTTAATGGGGTTAATACGCTCATGATAGGCGATGATGACCTGGACCTTTTTGTATTTATCGGTACGCCTAAAGAAATACTAAACGAATACACCGATGTAACCGGAAAATCGCCGATGCCTCCGTTATGGAGCTTTGGTTTTTGGATGAGCCGGATATCCTATTCTTCAGAAGACCAGGTAAGGGATGTTGCAGCAAAACTTCGCCAATACAAGATTCCTGCTGATGTAATCCACCTCGATGTGGGTTGGTTTCAAACAGACTGGCGCACCGATTATAAATTCTCTCCAACGCGTTTTAAAGATCCCGCTAAAATGATTAGCGACCTGAAAGATGATGGTTTTCATATTTCACTATGGCAGCTTCCTTACTTTGTTCCAAAGAACAAGTTGTTTCCTGAAATAATTCATAAGGGGCTTTACATAAAAGATGCAAAAGGTAATGTGCCTTACGATGATGCCATTCTTGATTTTTCTAATCCTGCTACTGTAAACTGGTACCAGGCACAGTTGGACACATTGCTTCGGATGGGAGTTGGCGCTATTAAAGTTGATTTTGGCGAAGCGGCTCCTACTACTGGGATTTATGCTTCAGGAAAGACAGGATTTTATGAACACAATCTATATCCGCTCAGGTATAATAAAGCGGTTGCCGACATAACCAAAAAAGTGACCGGTGATAATATTATTTGGGCAAGGTCTGCATGGGCAGGCAGTCAACGTTATCCGCTGCACTGGGGAGGCGATGCTGCAGCCACTTCTTCAGGTATGGAGGCTACATTAAGAGGAGGCTTATCTTTTGGCCTTTCAGGTTTCGCTTTCTGGAGCCATGATATCGGAGGGTTTGTTCAAAGAACACCAGAAGACTTGTACAGAAGATGGGCAGCTTTTGGTTTTCTCAGTTCGCACACAAGAAGCCACGGACAGCCACCAAAAGAGCCATGGACTTATAGTCCGTCATTCCTGGAGCAGTTCCGCAAAATAGACGATATGCGGTACAGGTTGATGCCTTACATATATGCACAGGCGAAAGACTGCAGCAACAGGGGGTTGCCAATGGTAAGGGCGTTGTTTGTTGAGTATCCCGAAGATCCAGGTTCGTGGCTTATTGAAGATGAGTATATGTTTGGCGCCGATATGTTGGTGGCACCTTTGTTCCACGACAGCATTTATAACAGAAATGTTTATTTACCGCCGGGCAAATGGATCGACTACCAAAGCGGCAAAGCCTATGAAGGCGGATGGCATCATATTGCTGCAGGAAATATTCCGGCAATTATTTTGATAAAAGACGGATCGGTGATACCGCTGGTAAAACTGGCACAATCCACAAAATATATTGACTGGAGTAATATTGAACTGGTAGTGTATGCAACTGATAACGGATCGGCTAACGGTGATGTGTACCTGCCAAATGATAACATGCTTCATCCAATAACCATAAAAAAGAAAAACGGATATTCTCTAACCAATGATCCTTACGCAGGAAAAGTAAAATGGATCATTCATTCTTATAAAGAAAAAAGATGACCAGATTAAAAAACTATAAATTATTCCTCTTTGTTTTTGCATTATTCATTAGTGCAAAATCATTTTCGCAAAGCAAATATCAATATCCTTTCCAGGATCCAACCCTCGGTATGGAAAAGAGAATTGATAATATTATTTCTTTGCTGACACTGGATGAAAAGATTTCATGCCTAAGTACTAACCCTTCGGTGCCGAGATTAGGTATTAAAGGAACCGGACAGATGGAAGGCTTGCATGGAGTGGCATTGGGTGGCCCCGGCGGATGGGGACGAAGGAAGTTAGTAACTACCACCATGTTTCCCCAGTCGTATGGATTAGGAGAAACATGGGACACTGCATTGATAAGAGAAGTTGCAGCAACGGAAGCATACGAAGCGAGGTATATTTTTCAATCAGAAAAATACAACGCAGGCGATTTGGTGATAAGAGCTCCCAATGCAGACCTTGGCCGTGACCCTCGCTGGGGAAGAACAGAAGAATGCTATGGCGAAGATGCTTTTTTTAATGGCTGCATGGTGCAGGCTTATGTAAAAGGCTTGCAAGGCAATAATAGCAAATACTGGATGACTGCATCGCTCATGAAACATTTTCTTGCCAATAGTAATGAAAACGGGAGAGACAGCAGCTCTTCTGATTTTGATGATCGTTTATTCCGCGAATATTATTCGCTGCCTTTTCACATGGGCATAGAAGCAGGAAGTCGTGCCTTCATGGCTTCATACAATAAATACAATGGGATTCCTATGATGGTAAATCCTGTTTTGAAAAATGTAGCAATAGATGAATGGAATCAAAACGGTATTATCTGCACCGATGGCGGCGCTTTAAGATTACTCTGGAGAGCACATAAATACTATCCCGACAGCGCCTGGGCTGCCGCTGCTGCTGTGAAGGCCGGCATTAATCAATTTCTCGACAGGTATAAAGGATCAATAGATTTAGCGTTAAAAGAAGGCCTCCTTACTGAAAAAGATATCGACAAAGTGATTAGAGGAAATTTTCGGGTAATGATAAAACTTGGTCTCCTCGACCCACCTTCGATGGTTCCTTATGCTTCTATCAAAGATGGCGAGGAACCGTGGCTGATGCAAAAAACCAAAGACTTCGTGAGGGAAGTTACCCGCAAGTCTGTTGTATTGCTGAAAAATGATGATCATTTTTTACCGCTTGATAAAAATAAAATAAAGTCTGTTGCTATCATCGGCCCTTATGCCAATAAAGTATTGCTTGACTGGTACAGCGGAACGCCGCCCTACACAGTTTCGGCACTGGAGGGAATCAAAAACAAACTTGGTGATAAAGTAAAAGTGGAATGGACTACAGGCAATGACGAGGATAGTGTAAAAGATATTGCCAGCCGCGCGGATTATGTGATCATGGTGGTAGGTAATCATCCCTGGTGCAACGCAGGATGGGGAAAATGCCCGGTTGCCAGCGATGGACGGGAAGCAGTTGACAGGAAAACGATTTACCTGGAACAGGAAGATTTGATAAAAAAAGTATACCGCCTCAATCCACATACCATGGTGGTCTTGATAGCCAATTTTCCATATGCCATTACCTGGACCGACCATAATATTCCGGCTATTCTCCAAATCACGCATTGCAGTGAAGAACTTGGTAATGCATTGGCTGACGTATTGTTCGGAGATTACAATCCCGGTGGAAAGTTGGTGCAAACGTGGCCCCGCTCGATGGATCAATTACCACCTATGATGGATTATAACATCAGGGATGGAAGAACCTATATGTATTTTAAAGGAAAGCCTTTATATCCTTTCGGATACGGGCTTAGTTATACCACCTTCAAACTTTCTGATTTTAAAATTAAAAACCCAACAATAAAAGCCGGCGTACCGGTTATTGTAAACGTGGATGTAACCAACACCGGCAAAATGACGGGCGATGAAGTAGTGCAATTGTATGTGCAACATTTCAATTCAGCAGTAATCCGGCCAAAGGAAGAATTAAAAGGATTTCAGCGGGTGACCTTACAACCGGGTGAAAAAAAGACCGTTCAGATAAAACTTGACCCTGCAAATCTCAGGTATTGGGATGAAGGCGAACATTGTTGGATTCTTGAAAAAGATAAAGTCAAAGTGATGATTGGCTGTTCATCAGATGATATTAAGTTTGAGCAGGTGATTGATTAATTCTAAACTTTTGTCGCTATTAATTTAGGAAGAACATTACATCGGGGTAAATGCCCTTTTCCATCAGCCCTGTTTATTCTAAAATTCCTACCTTGGCGAAAATTTTTACATAAATTATTCTTTGTTTAATACTTAAAATTTTATAAACGTGAAACTTAAATTTAGTTTATTTACTATCGTAACCGTGGTATGCCTTACAAGTTGTGTAAGTTCCAAAAAATTTAACTCCCTCTATTCCAATTATAACAAGGTAATGGACAGGAACAGTGAACTTACCCGGGAAAGTGAGGAATGCAAAGGCAACCTGGATCACGCGAATGTGGTTATTTCCGGATTGCGCGATCAACTTAACGCAGAGCGAAATCATGTAAAATCTTTACAAGACGCGTTAGACAAATGTCTTACCTCAGCCAGCCAGGGAAATGTAAATGTTTCCAAGCTCGTGGATGAGATCAATGCATCTAATAAATACATACAGGAACTGGTGGCGTCAAAAAGTAAAAGCGATTCGCTCAATATGGTTCTTACCAACAACCTCACAAGGTCACTTAGTAAAGAAGAAATGCAGGATGTGGACGTAAAGGTTTTGAAGGGCGTTGTTTACATTTCACTTTCAGATAATATGCTTTACAAATCCGGCAGTTATGAGATTTCAGACAGAGCAGGTTCTACCTTGTCAAAAATTGCAAAGATCATTACTGATTATAAAGATTACGATGTGTTGGTAGAAGGAAATACGGACAACGTTCCGATTTCAAAACCCAACATCCGCAACAACTGGGATCTGAGTGCTTTGCGTGCATCTTCTGTAGTACAATCCCTGCAAAACAATTTTGGTGTAGACCCCAAACGCCTTACTGCAGGCGGTCGTGGCGAATACAATCCGATTGCCAGCAACGACACTCCTGATGGCAGAACCATGAACAGGCGTACTGAGATTATCATTACGCCCAAGCTTAACCAGTTTATGGATTTAATTGGTAAGGGCGCCGCAGATTCAACAAGTACTCCATAAATAAACAGGCATTTATTTTATTTCGAAAAGCATTTATGATATTTTTTCATAGATGCTTTTTTATTAGGAGGAAACCCCAGGACTTTTTCAGTGGACACACAAATAAGATTGATTTTTGTTTGGTGCAGAAAGAAAATAAAAATCTTAAGAATTTGTTCGTTTACTGTTTAGAAAAAACGAAATGTTTTGACGTCACACAAAATGACTTAAGACTAAAACGCCGATCAATCCGGTTACAGAAACAATGGTTTCCATTATCGTCCAGGTGAGAAATGTTTGTTTGATCGTTAAATTAAAATATTCTTTGAACAGCCAAAAGCCGCCATCATTTACGTGCGAGAACATCAGGCTTCCGGCGCCGATGGAAAGCACCATCAGTTCGGGACGAATATGTTGATTGATACCCAATATCGGCATCATGATGCCTACGGTGGTAAGACCGGCAACAGTAGCAGAACCAATGCAAACGCGGATGATAGCCGCAATCAGCCATCCAAGGATCAAGGGAGACAACTGCATATCTTTCAGAATTTGCCCGATATAAATGCTAACACCGCCGTCGCTCATTACCTGCATAAAAATCCCCGAACCGGCGATAATTAAAAGAATAACTGAAATACTTTTGAATGCTTCATCGAGCTTTTTCATGATCGCCGGAATTTTATTTCCTCTTTTAGTGCCCAAAAAATAAATGGCCACAAGCACTGAAAGCAGCATTGCAATATTCGGGTCGCCCAAAAACTGCATTATTTTTCCCAAGGCGCTTGTGGCAGGTACAAAATATAAAACCAACGCAGTTACGGTCAATAAAATTACCGGCATTAGTGCGGTAAAAAGACTGATACCTATTCCCGGCAATTCGTTTTCCGGCATCGAGTGGATTTGAAAAATTGTATTCGTTGGATCAGGATTATATTTTCGCAGCGTTTTTGCAAAGAGTGGCCCCGCGAGCGTGATCGTGGGTAGCGCGATGATAATTCCGTAAATCAATGTCTTGCTGATGCTTGCATGCAGTTGTTCTGCAATGGCTGTGGGTGAAGGGTGTGGCGGAAGAAATCCGTGAGCCACCGATAACGCTGCCAGCATCGGAACGCCAATGTATAATAACGGCAGGCGTGTAGTGGAAGCAATGGCAAAGATCAAAGGAACAACAACAATAAAGCCGGCTGTATAAAACAATGGAATACCAATAACGAGCCCGGCCAACGCCATTCCCCACTGTATGTTTTTGGTGCCAAAAACCTTTGTGAGTGATGCGGTGATCTGCTGCGCTGCGCCGCTGTCGGCCACCAACTTTCCCAACATGGCCCCAAAACCAAGTATGATCACCAGCGGGCCGAGGGTTTTTCCGATGCCATTGGTAATAGAAGCGGATATATGATTAATATCCATTCCCACAGCAATTCCAAGGGCAATGCTTACGATGAGAAAAGAAATAAAAGTGTCGAATTTAAAATAAACAACCATCAAAATAAGAAGCAAAATAGCAGCTATGCAAAGCAGTAAAGGCATAAAATGAAAATTAAAACCATCAAACGATGACGTTACTAAAATGATTTTAAAGATAACAGAAATACAAAGCGAATGAAGAAATTATTTTCAGAAAAAGGAAATTGCAGAAAAAAAAGGCAGGAGATTTGTATTAACAATACCAACCGGTAACGGATTTTATTTTACAGTAAACCAACAAATAATGACAAAAACGCTTTTGCTCGTGCGACATGCTAAAAGTGCCTGGGACGATCCTTCACTTTCAGATTTTGAAAGAAAATTAACCCCCCGGGGCAAGTCGGATGCAAAGATGATGGCAAACAGGTTGCGGGAACGTTCGGTTAAAATTGACGCCTTTGTTTCCAGTTCTGCAAAGCGGGCAAAGAAAACAGCGAAGCTTTTTGCCAAAGAATATAAAAAAGATCCAAAAAAAATTAAGCTGCTTGCTTCATTATACGAAGCCAGCCTAAAAGATTTTTATGAGGCGGTTGAGAACCTGGATGATGATGATAAAACCGTGGCGCTGTTTTCGCACAACCCCGGCATTACCGAATTTGCAGATTCCTTCAAATGTTCATCCATCTACGATATGCCCACCTGCTCTGTGTATGCGGTTAAAATAAAAACAAAACACTGGAAAGATTTTGGTAAGGCCGAAAAAGAATTTTTATTTTTCGATTACCCCAAAAATGAAGAATAAAGATTTTGTTAGATCCAAAGTGTAAATTATCCGCGAACATCCAAAGCGTCTCTTAATCCATTTCCCAAAAGATTAAAGGCAAGCACCAATATCATGATGGCAATACCCGGGGCAAGCGCGAGCGCAGGGCGGTGCGTAATGATAAAATTGTAATTTTCTTTTAGCATTAAACCCCAGCTTGGCGTGGGAGGCTGAATACCAACTCCCAAAAAACTTAACCCGGCTTCAATGATAATAGCGCTTGCAAAATTAGCAGCGGCAATTACAATCACCGGTCCGAGTACATTCGGTAAAATATGACGAATAATAATCCGCATATTTTTTAATCCCAAAGCTTTTGCCGCCTGTATATATTCGAGTTCCCGAAGGGCTAAAACCTGTCCGCGAACAACACGCGCCACACCTACCCACATAGTTAATCCCACCGCAATAAATATTTGCCAAAAACCTTTCCCTAATGTGAGCGTAATTCCAAAAACCAACAGCAATGTGGGCATGCTCCAAATAACGTTGATAAACCACATGATAACGTTATCTGTTTTACCTCCATAATAGCCTGCGGAAGCGCCTAAAATTATCCCGATAGAAAGAGAGATAAGAACGGTTATCAATCCTACGGCAAGGCTTACACGCACTCCCACCAAAAGCCTGCTTAAAATATCGCGGCCAAATGTATCTGTGCCCAGCCAGAATGTTTTGGTTTCGATGTAATTTTCAGGAGCAAGGTTTTCTTTTGAATACACCCGTTTTTCCTGCAGGCCTTCATCTATAAATTTTTCTACGTAAACAGAATCGGCGCTTACCTTGTAGCTGTTGATGGGCACATACACATATTTATCTTCTGCGCCGAATAACAATCGTGTGAAAAAACCGGTGGATGGAATCTCTTTTTCTTTTTTTACGCGCAGGAAGGTTTGTGTGAAACCGGGCCTGGCAGCCATTATTTCCAGGATTTCCCGGTCTGCATTTGGTGTAGAATCGTTCCCAAGGTAATAAGCAAAGATGCCGGCAAAAACAGCGAGGCAAATAACAAACAAGCCGGCCATAGCGCCTTTATTTTTTTTTAATCTTCGCCAGGCATTTTGTGAAAAGGAAAACGATTTCTGCATCGCAATAAAAATAGAGAAGTTTTAATTGAAATAAGGAATTGATGACTTTAATTTTTATTTTTCAAAATAAAAACACTTTTTCTATTTCACTCTTCTTCCCTTCCATTGATAACTTCCGAATTTACCAAGCCAGCCGGCAATTACGGTATACAGAATATGAAAAGGCTGTGCAGGCAAAAACCACCAAAGCTGTTTTTGTTTTTTAAAAAAACAGGCAACAGGATAAAGAAATAATAACTCCACGAGCGTTTTAATAAAAACTGAGGCCAGGAAAATGTAAAATGCTTTTATATAAAAAAAAGAGGATAAACCAAGAATAAGCAGCCACGCATTCAATAGGTAAACCAACAACAACACTGCTGTAATTTTTCTGTCGGTATAGCGATCAGCTTTGCTTGCCCAGCGAATTCTCTGGTTAATAAATTCTTTGAAAGTTTCTGCGGGCTGTGTGGTTACGATCACATCTTTTGATTTCAGAAACATGATCTCATGCGGAAATTTTTTTTGAATTTTATGCATCAGCAACATGTCATCACCACTTGCTAACTCATCAATTCCTTCAAATCCGCCTACTTCAAAAAAAACTTCTTTTTCATAAGCAAGGTTGGCGCCGTTGCACATTGCATGGATCTTTTTAAAAACGGAAGCGCCTGTAATTCCCTGCAGCGACATAAAATCCAGTGATTGAAATATTTTAAAAAGTTTTTTCAAAAAAGAATCTGTTGGTAAAGGATCATTAAAAGCTACCGGTAAAGCAACAAATACCGGTAATTTTTGTTTGCAAAAAGCTGCCAGAGTTTCAATCCATTTTTCCCGCGCAATACAATCGGCGTCCGTGGTTACGATCAGATCTCCTTTGGCAAATCTGAGCGCCGTATCGATTGACTTTTTTTTATAGGAATTCAACTCCTGGTTTTCAATAAAATCAGAAAGGTGAAGAAGCGAGATGTTTTCGTTTTGAAAAGATTGAACGATCGAAGCGGTATTGTCTGTAGAATGATCATCGGTAACAATGATCTCAAATTTATTTGCCGGATAGGTTTGATTGATAATCGACTCAATGCATTTTCCAATATTCATTTCTTCGTTTCTCGCGGCGATAATTATGGAAATAAACGGCAACCGGCTGCTGGCTGTATGAGCCGGTTTAAAATCCGGAATCTGCTTCCAGGCCTTCCTGTAATACAGGATGAGCCATACATATGTGATCAATAAAAAAATGGAAATCGCTAAAAAAATCATGCAAAATTATTGTTGAACCACCACCTTTTTAAGTGGTGATGAGCCCACAAAAATAATTTTTTAATATCAAAAGGAATTATTAGATTTGTATAGTTGCATAAACAACTATATGATAAACAACCAATTTAAAAGAGGCGAGCTATATAGTTTTATTACCGGAAAGGCTTCTACGGCAATTGCCCGGCGATTGCAGAAAAATTTTAAGGAAGCCGGAATAGAAATTACGATTGAGCAATGGAGTGTTTTGTATCACTTGTGGAAGGAAGACGGGCAAAGCCAACAGCAATTGTGCGAGGCCACTTTCAGAGACAAACCGAGTATTACGCGACTGGTAGATAACCTTGAAAAATCCAAATTGGTTAAAAGGGTTGCTTCAAAAAATGATCGCCGGAGCAACCTTATTTTTCTTACCAAAGAAGCAAAAAACCTGGAACAAAAAACAATGGATGTGGCTAACCGCACGCTAAACGAAGCGCTGGAAGGCGTTACCAACGGCCAGATCGAAATTGCCAAAGAAGTGCTGCAAATGGTTTATGACAATTTAAAATAATTTTTTATGAATACTACATCAAATACAAAATCGGTAAAAGGGGGCGAATGGCTTATTAAAGAAAATAATGCCTTTGATATTTTTACGCCCGAAGATTTCAGCGAGGAGCAATTGATGATTTTGGATATGTGCCTGCAATTTTTGAAAACTGAAATCTACCCGATTGTTGACAGGATTGATAAACTGGAACCCGGTCTAATGCCTTCACTGATGGAAAAAGCGGGTGAATTAGGTTTGCTAAGCGCTTCAGTTCCTGAAGATCTTGGCGGCCTGGGAAAGGATTTTGTAACCTCCACTTTGGTGAGCGAAGGCCTTGGTGGCGGCTATTCTTTTAGTGTGGCCATGAGCGCGCATGCCGGTATCGGAACACTTCCAATTTTATATTTTGGAACAGAAGAGCAAAAGAAAAAATACATTCCAAAGCTTGCTTCCGGCGAATGGAAAGGTTCTTATGGATTAACAGAACCTGGCAGCGGAAGCGATGCGCTCGGAGCAAAAACAACAGCCACACTTTCTGAAGATGGAAAATATTATTTATTGAACGGGCAAAAGATATGGATCACCAATGGCGGGTTTGCAGATGTGTATACTGTTTTTGCAAAAGTGGATGGAGATAAGTTTACCGCCTTTATTCTTGAACGCGATTTTGAAGGATTTACCCGCGGACCGGAAGAGCATAAAATGGGAATAAAAGGCTCGTCTACCGTTCAGTTATATTTCCAGGATTGCAAGGTGCCGGTTGAAAATGTATTGGGCGAAATTGGCCGCGGCCACGTCATCGCTTTTAATATTTTAAATATTGGTCGTTTAAAATTAGCGGCGGCGACTATCGGTGGCGCCAAGTTAGCGCTAGCCAATTCGATAGAATATGCAAAAACGCGTGAGCAATTTAAAACAGCTATCGCCAACTTCGGCGCGATAAAACACAAGCTTGCAGAAATGGCCATTAAAATCTTTGCAGATGAAAGTGCGTTATACCGAACTTCAAAATGGATCGATGAAAAAGAGGCTGAATTGTTAGCCGAAGGAAAACCGTTTAATGAAGCCCTTTTGGGAGCAGCAGAAGAATTTGCTATTGAATGTGCGATTTTAAAAGTACACGGAAGTGAGGTGCTGGATTTTGTGGTTGACGAAGGTGTACAAATCCACGGAGGCAATGGTTTTAGTGATGAATACAATATCAGTCGTGCTTATCGCGATAGCCGTGTAAACCGCATCTATGAAGGAACCAACGAGATCAACAGGCTTTTAACTGTAGACATGATGTTGAAAAGAGCGATGAAAGGAAAACTGGATTTGATGGGCCCTGCAATGAATGTTCAAAAAGAATTAATGAGCATTCCTGAATTTGGAAACGGAGAAGAAACCACTTTTTCAAAAGAAAAAAAGATTATCGCCAATATGAAAAAGTGCATCCTGATGGTTGCCGGCGCCGCCGTTCAAAAATTAATGAAAGATCTGACTAACGAAGAAGAGATCCTTATGAATATTGCTGATATGGCCATTGAGACTTTTGTTTCAGAAAGTACTTTACTTCGGGTTATAAAACTTGCAGATAAAAACGGCGAAGAAAATGCAAAAGTTCAAACGGCCATGATGAGATGCTACCTGAACGATGCTGTTGATAAAGTTGCCAAAGCCGGAAAAGAAGCTATCAATGCCTTTGCCACGGGCGATGAACAAAAGATGATGTTGCTGGGATTAAAACGTTTTACAAAAACAGAACCTTTCAACAGCAAAGATGCAAGGAGGTTGATCGCGGATAAATTAATTGATGAAGGAAAGTATATTTCCTGATCAAAGAAACCGGGCAACATAGCCGTTACAGTAAACAAAGGCCACTTACTTACAAAGAAGGAACTGGTTCGTTTTTTGTCGCTCCAAAGAAAGGCAGAACGGATAACTTTTATAAGACGCTTGTTTGCAAATTCAGTCTCTTACATTTTTTTTCCTAAATTTAAAAGGCGTAGATTAAGTATATTCCTTTCTTGCAATTAAACTTTTTATATGGATGTAAACAAAGCATATCACCTCATAATGGATAAATTAACGGCATGGGTCGACGAGTTGATAAAAATGCTTCCCAATATTTTGTTGGCAGCAATAGCATTAGTGATTGGTTTGTTTATTGCAAAAAAAATCAGAGGCTTTTCTAAAAAAATTATCCAAAGGTTTTCTGATAATACAACACTGAACAGCTTGTTCGCTTCTATCGTTTACATCTTTTTTATTGGAATTACTTTATTTACTGTATTAAGTATTCTTCATCTTGATAAAGCCGTTGTCTCGGTTTTGGCAGGTGCAGGTGTTGTAGGTTTGGCATTGGCCTTCGCTTTCCAGGATATTGCGGCTAATTTTATTTCAGGCATTTTTATTTCCTTCAGAAAGCCTTTGCACATTGGCGACATCGTTAAGATAAATGATTATATGGGTAGAGTTGAAGAGATCAATTTGCGCGATACCGTTTTAAAAACTTTCCAGGGACAGATGGTAATTATTCCCAATAAAAATGTTTTTCAAAACCCGATTGAAAATTATTCGATGCTGGGAAAAAGAAGGATTGATTTGACGATCGGCATTTCTTATGGAGAAGATCTTGAAAAAGTAAAAAGAGTTACGATGGATTGCCTAGCCGGCATGAAAGGCTTATCCACCATTGATGACATTACTTTTTTTTATACAGAATTTGGCGACAGTTCTATCAATTACGTTTTGAGAATATGGATCAATTCTGCAGATCAACCTGAATTTCTTGGCGCAGGTAGTGAAGCTATTATGCGCATCAAGAAAACGTACGATGAAAATGATATCACCATACCATTTCCTATACGAACTTTGGATTTTGGTATTAAAGGCGGTGTTCCATTGGACGAGATGACTTTAAAAACAGAAAAGTAATTTTGGCTTTTAAAATTTATCTTCTTTTATCTTCACAAAAGAAAAAGGTATATTTATAAGCAACCAAAAATTTATCAATCATCAATAATACTACTACCATAAAAAAGACACCAGGGAAACTAAGCCATCTTGCAAACACATTGATCGGAAGTGAAATAGTGCGCCTGGGCGGAGAAATAAAAGAGAAAATAAAAAGCGGGGAAAAGATTTATAATTTCACGATTGGTGATTTTGACTCTTCTATTTTCCCAATTCCAGAAAAACTGGAAGAGGAAATAATTAAGGCCTATCAAAATAAATTAACCACGTATCCTCCTGCTGACGGCATTCTACGATTGAGAGAATCTGTTTCAAAATTTATTAAAGAAAGAGAAGGCCTCGATTTTAGCACCAGCGAAATTCTTATTGCCGCCGGTGGTCGCCCTCTTATCTATACATTATATCGCGCCATTGTAGATAAAGGTGATAAGGTAATTTACTCGGTACCAAGCTGGAATAACAATCATTACGCTCATTTTACAGAAGGCCGCCATCAAGTAATTGAAACGACAGCCGAAAATAATTTTATGCCTTCGGCAGAAGATATAAAACCGCATTTGGAAGGTGCAGTTTTAATCGCTTTGTGCTCTCCGTTAAACCCTACAGGAACAGTTTTTAAAAAGGAAGAACTGGAAAAAATCTGCGATATGGTTCTTGAGGAGAACCACAGGCGCGGAGAAGATGAAAAGAAGTTGTACATCATGTATGATCAAATGTATTGGATGCTTACGTTTGGCGAAACAAAACATTACAATCCAGTTAGCTTACGGCCTGAAATGAAAGAGTACACCATTTTTATTGATGGAATCAGTAAAGCGTTTGCAGCGACCGGAGTTCGTGTTGGTTGGGCTTTAGGGCCTGAATTGGTGTTATCAAAAATGAAAGCGATCAATAGTCATATAGGTGCATGGAGCCCGATGGCGGAGGAAAACGCAACGGCAAAATTCCTTGATCAACCAAATGAGGTAGATCAATATCTTTCTACTTTTAAGCAAGAATTAAACGAAAGATTACAACGCATTTACGAAGGGTTCCAACAATTAAAATCAGAAGGATTTCCTGTGGATGCTTGTGCACCACAAGCAGCTATTTATCTTACGATTCAGTTGAGCCTTACCAGTAAAACAACAAAAAAAGGAGATTTTCTTTCTACACAATCTGATGTAACTAATTACATTTTAGACAAAGCCAAACTGGCAGTAGTTCCTTTTTATGCTTTTGGAGCATCAAAAGAATCTGACTGGTACCGGCTAAGCGTCGGCACTTGTAAAAAAGAAGAAATTCCAGAAATGCTTCACCAGCTTCGCCAAGCGCTGGAAAATTTACAATAATTCGTTACCTACCAGGTATTCTGCAATCTGTACAGCATTCGTAGCGGCACCTTTTCTAAGATTGTCACTTACGATCCAGCAGTTTAACGTGTTCGGTTGTGTTTCGTCCCTGCGGATTCTTCCTACAAAAGTTTCATCTTTTTCATGCGCGGTTAACGGCATCGGGTAAACGAAATTTTCAACATCATCCTGTACCACGACCCCTGGAGTATTTGATAATATTTCCCTCACTTCTTTTAAGTCAAAGTCATTTTCAAATTCAATATTTACACTTTCGCTATGGCCACCCACAACAGGAATACGAACGCAGGTTGCAGTTAACTCAATAGTTTGATCGCCAATGATTTTTCTTGTTTCGTTCACCATTTTCATTTCTTCTTTGGTGTATCCGTTGTCGAGAAACACATCAATATGCGGAAGCGCATTTTTATCGATCGGGTATTTATAAGCCATTTCTCCCTGAATGTTATTACGCTCATTCTCCATTTGCTGAACCGCTTTTACGCCTGTTCCGGTTACACTTTGATAAGTGGAAACCACCACTCGTTTTATTTTATATTTTTTATGAAGCGGATTTAAAACCAACACCATCTGTATGGTTGAACAATTCGGGTTGGCAATAATTTTATCTTCTTTGGTAAGAACATTTGCATTCACTTCAGGCACAACGAGTTTCTTGGAAGGGTCCATCCGCCACGCCGAAGAGTTGTCGATAACGGTAATCCCCGCTTCGGCAAATTTGGGTGCCAAAGCAAGCGACGTACTTCCTCCTGCTGAGAATAAGGCGATATCGGGCTTTGCTGCAATGGCATCTTCAGCAGAAACTACTTTATACTTTTTATTTTTAAACGTGATTTCCTTGCCGATAGATTTTTCAGAAGCCACAGGAATTAATTCGGTAACCGGAAAATTTCGTTCTTCGAGCACTTGTAACATTTTACTTCCTACAAGACCGGTTGCGCCCACCACTGCGATTTTCATTTTTAATTTGTTTTTTATTAAGGAATGCAAAGAAAAGGATAAAGTTTTATCTTTAAGATCAAAGCTACTGTTTATGGGGAAAAATTTTACAGTCCTTTTAGCTATTTTGCTGTTAATATCGCTTCGCCCGCAGGCACAATTGGTCGAAAATTTCAATGATGGCAACTTCATTGAAAGCCCTGCATGGTTTGGCGATACTTCATCATTTATTATCAATAGTTCTTTTCAACTCCAAAGCATTAATTCCAACGCTAACAGTAGTTTTTACCTTGTTACGGAAAATAAGTTGTGCGTTGCGACCCAATGGGAATTTTGGATCCGGCTTGCTTTTAATCCTTCTTCAGCTAATTATGTTGACGCTTATTTGACCGCTTCTTCCGGTAAGCCAGTGGATTCTTCAAATGTTGGTTATTTTATAAGATGCGGGAACACTGAAGATGAAATATCACTTTTCCGGAGGGATCCAAACGGAATTATTACAAAAATTATTGACGGAGAAAACGGAACATTAGATCACAGTAATAATATTATCAAAGTAAAAGTGACGCGCGATTCATCCGGTAAATGGAGCTTGTATCGCGATCCTTCAGGAACAGGAAATTCTTATTCAAAGGAAGGAACCGTTACAGATTCAACTTATAGTACTTCATCCTGGTTTGGTTTCGTGATAAAACAAAGCACCACAAGCTTTTTTCAAAAGCACTTTATTGATTCTATTGAAATAAAAAAATTTGTTCCGGATTTTATTCCACCAAATATTATTTCAGTAACAGCAATTTCATCAACAAAAGTAGATGTACTTTTCAATGAACCTTTGGAAATTTCAACCAATATTTTTTCAAATTATTCCGCCGACAACGGATTAGGGATGCCGGATTCTGTAATAGTTGATGCAAAAAATTCATCTTTGGTCCATCTTGTATTTGAAAATTCTCTTACTAACGGTTACACATACACGCTCACCGTAAACGGCGTAAACGACCTTTCAGGAAATGCAATCAATAATGCTACGGTACCTTTTAGTTTTTACACGCCCCAACAATATGATATTGTAATTGATGAAATTTTTGCTGACCCTTCCCCACAAGTAGGCTTGCCGGCTTACGAGTGGATCGAACTTAAAAACCTTTCGGCATTTCCGGTTAATTTAAAAGGATGGAAAGTAAATGATACAGGCAGCTCCAGCGCGGCTTTCAGGGACTTTACCTTAAAGCCCGATAGTTTTGTAATTGTGTGCTCAACTACTGCATTGCCATCATTATCTGTTTTTGGAAAAACTATTGGTGTAACCGGTTTCCCCTCACTTGACAATGATGGTGATTTGATTTCTCTGCAAGACGAAACCGGAAAAATTATTCATGCTCTACAATATTCTTCAGAATGGTATCAAAATGAATTGAAGAAAAGTGGCGGCTGGTCATTGGAAATGATCGATACAAAAAATCCTTGCTCAGGCTTTGGCAACTGGACCGGCAGTAAAGACACCAAAGGAGGAACGCCGGGAACGAGAAATTCTGTTGACGGATTAAATAATGATGAGGTTGCGCCAAAATTAGTGAGAGCCTATGCGGCTGATGCTTCAACAATTACGCTGGTATTTAATGAACCTGTCAATGATGTCCAGGCAGCTTCAATTATTAATTATCATTTTGACAACAATTTAACCGCATTGAAAGCCGCGGCTATTCCACCATTATTTGACAGGATAAAGATTACCCTTGATAAACCGATTGTTGACGGAATTACTTACACGGTCGCTACCACCAATATTTCAGACTGTGCAGGAAATTTGGTTGGCGCGAACAATTTAGCAAGATTCGGATTGGCAGAAGCTGCGGACAGTTTTGATATTGTAATCAATGAAATTTTATTTAATCCTTTGCCCTCCGGCGTTGATTATATTGAGTTGTATAACCGCTCCAACAAAATAATTGATCTCAGCAAAATGCATATTGCCAATAGAAACAGCAACAACATTATCAGCAGCATTTATCAACTTACGACAGAAAATATTTTATTTTTTCCAAAAGATTTTATTGTCATAACAACAGATCCTGCCATCGTAAAAAGTCAGTATATTACTCGTGATCCGGATGCTTTCTTAAAAATTAAATCGCTTCCTTCTTTTCCAAATGATAAAGGCGATGTCATCCTATTAAATGAGCAGGGAAAGATTACTGATGAAGTTGCTTATTCTGATAAATGGCATTTCCCATTAATTCATAATACAGAAGGCGTTTCTTTGGAAAGAATCGGCTACAATGCGCCTTCCATTCAAAGCAACTTTCATTCGGCTGCTACTTCAGTTGGATATGGAACACCGGGATATAAAAATTCACAATTCCAGGTAACTCAAGATTTTCGTGGAAGCATCACCGTTACACCGTCCATTTTTTCTCCTGATAATGATGGCAATGACGATTTTGCAACTATTTCTTACAAATTTCCTACGCCGGGATACGTTGCTAACATTACCATATTTGATGCGTCAGGAAGACCGGTTCGCTTTCTTGAAAAAAATTCATTGAGCGGAATAAATGGTTATTATCGCTGGAATGGACTGAATGATAAGGGACAAAAACTTCCACAGGGAATTTATATAATTTATACAGAAATCTTTAATAAAGAAGGGAAAAAGCAACAGTTTAAAAATACGATCGTACTGGCAAGAAAAAATTATTAAAATTTCTTTGTTTACTGGATCAGGAGATTTTGAAAGTCAGTACTATCACCATAAAAAATATTAAAATCCACTGGCGCTTTTATTCCGTCAACACGCCCTTTTTCACTGTGCTGCCAAAAAACCCATTTGCTTTCAATTCTTGGTTTTTCCGGTTGAAGATAGTGAGCAATCCATAACGGGTAATCTTCAAATCCCGTTTGAAAATAATGTTGGTAGAAATCAATATTCGTATAAATGATCGGCTTTACCCCATAATGTTTTTCCACTTCATCCAGCCAGGTTTTTACGCCTTTTTGCATTTGTGAAACAGAGACGCCAAGACTCTTTTCCACATCCAGAACCGGTGGCATATCGCCGGATTTCAGGTTCACCATTTGAATAAAATTATCCGCCTGCTTTTTTGCACTTCTTGTAGCTATAAAAAAATGATACGCACCTTTAGGAATATTCGCCGCTTCCGCCTGAAGCCAATTTCGTCTAAATTGTCCGTCTACTATACTCGTGCCTTCGGTAGCTTTTATAAAAACAAATCCAATCTTTATACCTTTTTCTTCCATGTTTTTAACCTCTTTCCAGTTAACAGTGCTTTGATATCGGCTCACATCAATTCCATGAATTTCATATCCATTCGGAATTTCAATCTGGAAGCCCGGGTAAAAAACATGTGGGGGATAAATGAAAAAATTAACCAGGTAATAGAGAACAATAATAACGAGGCAAAGCGCTAAAAATACTTTGAAAAAGGTGCCGGAAGAACGTTTCTTTTTTCGTGCCACAGGGTTCGCTTAATGTTGATGCAAGCAGTGTTATTGCTTCAGAATTTTTTTTGCAAACTTAACACCATTATCAGTTTCTATTTCCACAAAGTAAACTCCGCCGGCAAAATGTTCAGTATGCACTTCATAAAACAATGAATTGTTGACAACAAAATCATTTTTCGTCATTAATGTTCCTTTGCTGTCATAAATTCTTAGTCGCACTTTCGAAGAAGAGAAATTTCGAAGATCTATATAAAACTGATTTAAGAACGGAGAAGGAAAAATATCAATTTTATTGGCAGTACTCGCAATCACTTTTTCTGAAGTATTGTTGCGGGAAATGAGCCGGTATTCAGGATCTATGATCAAACTGTCTGCATCAAAACCAATATTTCTTATGAAGATTTCGCCATTGGTTTTGTTATTGATCACAATTGTTTTTTGCTGATTTGAATTTTTAAATTCTAACGCTACCGGCAGTTCAAAAAATTGCACCGACGGATCGGAAGTTGTTTGGTTCACTTTTATTCGAACAAAATTATTATCCAACGGCTCCCATTGAATATGATAAGTCGGGTATCCCTGACCGTAATACCATTCCTTAAAAAAATAATCCAGGTTCACATCACTCGCCTTTTCTAAATTTCTTTGCAAATCTTTTGTTGTAGCAAAACCATAGCTTAAAGAAGGGTCGTTTAAATAACTTCTCACACCCCTGAAAAATGCACTGTCACCTAAAATCCATCGCAACATATAAAGGAGGTGAGAGCCTTTGGTATAAGTGAGTCTTGAATCAAATATCCTGTTCACATTTGTTGTATCATCAACATGTACCGATCCTCCGGGTAAAGAAGTTATTTTATCTATTTCCTGTTTCCGAAGCAACAATGTAAATTGAGGGTATAACACTTCCGCGTCCATACTGGCTAAATAAGTTGCAAATCCTTCGTTCAGCCATATATCCTGCCATGATGCACAGGTTATTTTGTCACCAAACCATTGATGGGCAAGTTCGTGCGCCATCAGCGTTTCGTTGGGAGTAACAATAAAGGTTGAAGTCTGGTGCTCCATTCCGCCGCCCCAGCCAAATTGCACTTGACCGTATTTTTCTTTTATAAAAGGATATGGTCCAAAAATGTTACTGTAATATTTAAGCGTTGACAAAACAAGCGGCGTGTTTTGTTGCCACAACGCAAGGTTTTCAGGATAACAAAACGTTTGCATTAACAAATCTGTATTTCCTACCTGTACATGATTTTCAAATTCTGCATAATTGGTAACTGCCATACAAATGAGATAAGTGGCAATAGGATATCGGTGCTTCCAATGCGTAATTTTTGTATCTCCATTAATTACTACGCTTTGCCTTAAACCATTTGATGCAGCAGTATATTTATTAGAAGTATAAATAAATACATCGATCGAATCTGCTTTATCATTCAAACCGTTTTTACAAGGCCACCAATCTCGCGCGCCGTAAGGTTCACTCAAAGTCCAAACGACGGGAACAGAATCATGAACCGATTGGATAAATGAACCGAAGCCCGAGTTGCCCGGGACACCGTGATAAAAAATGCTTACAGAATCTAAAGTTCCTGCCGTAATCACTGACCCAAAATTAATCTTAACCGTATTGTTGGTACGTAAAAAGGGGAGCAAAGTTCCATTTTGCTTAACGCTATCAACAACCAAAGAATCCGTAAGATCGTAAACTATATCCGGGGTGGCAGCCGTTATAAAAAATTCAGAAGTAACACATCCTTTTATAAAACGAACAGCAGGATCTATATGCCATTCGCATCTGTAATAAGTCACATCAAAATCATTGGAAGCAGAAGTATTTTTTGCTGTTTGGAGCCTGCTGAAGGCTTTACTTTCATAAATCGAAATATCTTTTGTTGTTATGCGGCTGTTAAAACCTTTTTGACCATAAACCGCTGAGTATAAAAATATTATAAGGATAATGGCTTTTTGCATAGCAGTAATTTTAACGTCCGAACAGACCGAAAGCTTGCATCTTAAGTTTTTGTAGACTAAATTTGCATGGTTTTTGCAATATAGGGTAGATCATAATTAAAAATCAACATAAAGTTCATCTTTTTTCTAAAAAAAACCACGATCCCATTATTCGACATGCGTTTTTTAAAACGTGAAATAATTATTTGACCAGGAAAAAATTCGTCATGAAAAATATTCGATCAAAGAGCTTATTAACGTTGATTATAATTTTGTTTATAATTGGCTTTACCACTTCTGCAAAAAATATTATCGGGTTCACCGATAATTTTTCTGATTCCACAGTTGATTCGGTTTCAAACATTTCTCCCGCAGGCAGTACCTTAGTAAAAAACCCTGCCCGGGTTGTATATCCGGTAGTTTTGCGCGAACATCGCGACGAAAGTAAAGATTACGTAAAACAGTTTGCACGCAAGCAAAGAGATTACATCATTTACATGTTCAGTCGCGGAAAAAATTATTTTCCAAAAGCAGCAAAAATATTTTCAGAATACAATATACCTGAGGAGTTCCAGATGCTTCCGGCATTGGAGTCTAATTTTCATGCTAACGCTGTTTCTCCCGTAGGTGCAGTAGGTTATTGGCAATTCATGAGTGAGCTTGCCCGCGATTATGGCTTACACATCAATTCAAAAACGGATGACAGAAAAAACTTTACCAAGTCAACCATCGCAGCAGCAAAATTTTTCCGCGATCAACTGGAAATATTTAACGGCGATATTCTCCTCTCAGTCGCTTCCTTCAATTGCGGTACCGGCGGTGTAAGAGTTGCAATGAAAAAATCCGGAGTTGATAATCCTGATTTTTGGGATATTAAAAAATATCTGCCAACAGAGACAAGGATCTTCGTAATGAAATTTATTGCGCTCAATGTAATTTCTGCCAATTATCATAAGTTCATTAATCACAAGCTTAACTTTAGTGAACCGGCGTTGATTCAACTGGCAATCAAAGATTCTTCAAATGCAGATAGCACATCCATTGCTCAAAATCCTTTGTAAATAAAACGTTTCATTTTTAGCTGTTATCTTTGGCGTATGCCACAGGTGAATTATAACGACGCTATTAATTTTTGTTCTAAACTTACGTTTCGGCGCTTGTGGAATGCAACAAAAGTTTATTCGAGCTATTATATCACACGTTTTTTAAAAAAGCCGGTGCAGTGGGGTTTACCCATTTCCATTTCTTTTGAGCCCACTACTTCATGCAATCTTCGTTGCCCTGAATGCCCAAGCGGTTTAAGAGAATTTACTCGCCCGCGCGGAATGCTGAAAAGAGATTTCTTCGAAAAAACAATTGATGAGATTTACAAAGACATTTTATATCTCATCTTTTATTTCCAGGGCGAGCCTTATTTGAATAAAAATTTTTTGGAGATGGTTTCTTATGCTTCTTCAAAAGGAATCTATACGGCCACGTCTACCAACGCTCATTTTCTTACCGATGAAATGGCAAAAAAGACAGTAGAAAGTGGTTTAGACAGGTTAATAATTTCTTTGGACGGAACGACACAAGAAGTGTATGAACAATATCGCCGCGAAGGTGACATTGAAAAAGTAATTGAAGGCGCGCGAAATATTGTAAAGTGGAAAAAGAAATTAAACAGTAAAAAACCATTTGTGTTTTTTCAATTTTTGGTCGTTCGTCCCAACGAACACCAGATTGAAGAGGTAAAAAAATTGGCTAAAGAAGTAGGCGTAGATGAAGTTCGTTTCAAAACAGCACAGGTGTATGATTATGAAAATGATCCCAACAAACTGATTCCCACGAACGAAAAATTCAGCCGTTATAAAAAAGATAAGGAAGGAAAGCACATCTCAAAAAATAAATTGCAGAACCATTGTTCCAAACTTTGGGAAGCGAATGTGATTACGTGGGATGGAATGGTTGTTCCCTGTTGTTTTGATAAAGATGCAACGCATCGTTTGGGTGATTTAAAAAATCAATCTTTTAAAGAAATCTGGCAGAATAAAAATTATAAACAGTTTAGAAAAGAACTTACCGAAGGCCGCAAAAACATTGATATCTGCGCCAATTGTAGCGAAGGTCTTTCTGTTTGGAAGGACTAGCTTCCTCAATATTTTTCGAAAATAAAAATCCAGGTAATTTGTTGGTTTACTGTTGCAGGTAAATTTTAGCTACACGCTTTTTCCGTTTAAAAAAGACAGGGCAAACATTAGTCTTTTTCTTAGTATTTTTAGTACATGAATGTGTTTAATAATCACCTGCGCCAAATAATTTTATTAGGTCTTATTGTCCTTATTGGCGTTTTAATTGTAAATCACTTCTTCATTTTTCTACCCGGTGTGTTAGGCGCAGTAACATTATACATTCTCAGTAAAAAATCTTATTTCAACCTGGTTGAAAAGAGAAAATGGAAAAAAAGCTGGACAGCGCTGCTTTACATTTTAGGGTATACAATTATTATCTGTCTTCCCGTATATCTCGCTGTTGTGATGCTGCTTCCAAAACTCATCGCTCTTTTTAATAACCCGGTTCCTTTGATTGTGGCGGTAAAAGGGTTTTCTGAAAAAATACAGGCAGCCACAGGCATCGAGCTATACAACGGAGATAATCTACAGTTAGCGATGAAAAATCTCGCCGGCAGAGTACCAATGCTTTTAACCAGTACGGCCAACTTTGTAACGAATCTGGTGCTTATGTTTTTTGTGTTGTACTACATGTTGTTTCATGGAAGAAAAATGGAAGATTACATCAGCGACTTTATTCCCTTAAAAAACAAAAACCGTCAATTACTTAGCAATGAAACCGACCTGATGATAAGAGCTAACGCGATAGGAATTCCTTTGCTAGCTATTATACAAGGCGTTGTAGGCATGCTCGGTTATTTTATTTTTGGGATAAAAGAATTTGGCGTTTGGGGATTTCTTACAGGAGTTGCCTCATTAATTCCGATCATTGGAACAGGAATTATCTGGGTTCCGTTAACGGTTTATCTTCTTGTTTCGGGCCACACCTGGCAGGGAGTCGGGCTTGGCATGTATTCACTTGCTATTCTTACCAATGTTGATTACGTTGCGCGTATTACTTTGCTGCGAAAAATAGGAGATGTTCATCCGCTAATTACGATTTTTGGCGTAATCGTCGGGTTGAGTTTATTTGGCTTTTTGGGGCTGGTATTCGGGCCATTATTGATTAGCTATTTTATTTTACTGATAAAAATTTATCGAAACGAATTTAATTCTGTCCCTATTACACCCACACACCATGAAGAAGAATTGAAACATACAATTAAAGACCTCGAATAGTGCCGATGTTTTTAATACTTTACCACTCGTTGTCTGATTTAATTTTTACTGTTATTTTGTCAATTAACTTTAGTATCAATTTATTGAACAGTGAAGGCAACTCCAATTGATACGGCACTTGCTTTTAATTCAGGAGATTGATTTAATTCATACCCATCGCTTAATTGAAGATTTTTATGATTAAGCCCTAAATGATATGCAACCCGAACTCCTAATAAATAATCATTAGAATTATCTATGGCCCAATCATAATTAGCGGTAAAATTCAGGTAAGTTAGGTTATTTGACTGGATATTTCTTTCACCTGTAAAATTTTGCAAAGACTCCGGATAAGAAGAAGGGGCATCCACTTTATCTATAAGGCTATAGTTATATTCCAGCCAACCAAATCCAATTCCGGGATAAAAATATTGTCTTTTGTGTTTCCATACCACATAATCAATGTTGTAATCGTTGCTCATCTCGGTGGCATTAAGCGTAATATTACTATTTGTCTTTTTTTGGCTAACAAAGCCAACCCCGATGACTGCAATTAACCTTGTGTCTGGGTTTAAACTTGACAGATAAATATCCCCGTTAAAACCTAATAATGCATTATCCATTGCTGCAGGTAAATTGTGCTGCTTTAAAGAACTTATAAAATCAGCGTTATAAAATTTTGTAGCACTCACGTTTACACTTAATGCAATATCCAATGATTTAGTATAATTTTTCAATGTATCCTGGCATTTTACGAGTGAAGGATAGATTGTTCCTAATAACACAAGAATTAAAGATAATTTACGGAGCATGTTTTTGATTTTAATTTTTAAGGTTACTGCTGGGAACCAATGCAATTGTTTATTGTAAGAAATAATAAAATTAAAAGGACTTTTCTACGTAAATATCGCCTTTACTGCAGCAACAGCAGAACCGATAACAGCTCCAAAGACGCCGCCACGAATTACAGACTTGTGATTTAGAATTGCATTCCCTGCCCCACTTACGGCACCGGCGGCATCGCCACCCACAATTTTTTTCCAAAACTTTTTTAGAAAGGACAAAGTTTGTTCTTGATTACTGGAACTAGGTAAGATACCTCCATTATTTAGAATATAATTTCCCCAATAGGCAGCACTATATCTTCCGACAGAAAAAGCTGACAAAAGCATTGTTTTTTCATCTGTAGAAAGAGAATTATTTGACAAAATGCTATTTTCATAGGTAATAGCATCATTAGCAAACACTTCATAAATAGAATCGGTGGGATCATTATCTCCTATTACATTATTCAATAGTGAAGACAAATCAATCATATAATTTTCAGCGGTACTGCTTATTTCGCCAATCGCATACATTTTATAAGCTAAACTGTCAACATCAGTATAACCAAATGTACCTAAACTATCTGATGATTGATAGTCATATCTCAGTTCACTTGTATCATAACTTATAGGCACTAAATAGTTGAGCGTATATTGAATAATTTCATCTGTTGTTGTTTCTGAAGATAGATATCCTATAATTGAGCTCATTGCTTGATTATGCCTGTTACCAGAAGAATCATAAGGATTATTAGAATTTGTAATTACAGATATTTCGTCTGGCAAAATTCCTCCTCCTCCACCATCTACCACACAGGCACCGGTTATAGAATCATTATGATAACCAGAAGCACAATCGGGAACACACTCAAGGAGGTAGTAGTCCCAGTGATACCCACTCCCACAATCAGGAACGTCCGGATTTACTTTTTTAGATGAATTAAGGCTTTGAGACACAGGGGAAGGATTGTTTAGATCCATCTTTGTACATGAAGTGATTGCAGCGGTTCCAAAAAGAATAATCAATGAAGCAGCAAGGAAATTTTTCATAAAAAGAGTTTTTGGTTTATTAAGAAAGTAGTTTCGATATTCAAATATCCAATCTTGCAACCCGTGATGCAAATTTTTAAAGTTATAATTTATTACTTTTAGTGAATAATTTATAACCGATGAAACGATTTAATAACCTAAGGCACCTAAGGGAATTGAAAGGGTATTCACAAAAATATCTTGCCTCGCGACTTGGAAAAAGCCAAGCCACTTTGTCCAAAATTGAAAATGGATATACCTCCATTTCGGAAAATACTGCTGAACGATTAAGTGAAATTTTAGAAGTAAGAAAAGAAAAAATATTTGAAGAAGAAAAGCAATTCTTCCAACACGTGAATGAAACCGAAGATGATTTGCTGAATCAATTATTTGAGAATGAGAAATTACTTCATGAGGTAGAATTAAATCAAAAAAAAATTTTAGAAAAGTTAGATTTTTTCCTTTCAAAAGCCGTTTAAGAAAGCTATAAGATGCCTTAATGAAACACATTTCCCATTTATCGAAAGATAAAAAACTTAAAAAAGTTATTGACTCACAACCGCCTTTCGTATTAGAAAAAAGAAATAAAGTATACCTACGTTTGTGTTCCTCTATTTTAAGCCAGCAGTTGAGCACAACCGTTGCCAAAGTTTTATACAAAAGATTTCTTGCGCTTTACAACGGAAAAGAACCGGCAGCCAAACAAATTTTAAATACACCCGCAGAAACTTTTCGAAGTATTGGTTTTTCAAACGCAAAGGCTTCTTATGTTCGTAATGTTTGTCGGTTTTTTTTAGAAAATAAAATCACAGATGCACGTTTGCACGAAATGAGCAACCAGGAAGTGATTGATTTGCTTACACAAATAAAAGGCGTGGGGAAATGGACCGTTGAAATGATTTTAATGTTCACGCTTGGCCGAGAAGATGTGTTTGCAATGGATGATCTCGGATTAAAACAAAGCGTTATTAAATTGTATAACATTAAGGAAACCGATAAGAAAATCGTGTATCAAAAGATAGAAAAGATCTCTTTAAAATGGAGCCCTTACCGCACGTACGCATCGCGTTATTTATGGAACTGGAAAGATAATCCTCCTGACTTATAAATTCTTACAGTTTATAGTAAACCAACAAAAATCGAAGATTTTTATTTTTTTCTTACCAAAGGATTGTTCAACCCGTTGATGACATTGTCAACCACCTGGAAACCGGAAAGTTTGGAGAAAAATTGTGTGAGTGTTTTGCAGCCATAAGTTCTCACATCAAAACTCGGATCAAGCTTACGAAGATTAATTCCCATGGTAGAAATATAGGCCTCGTTGCTTTCATTCATACTCATATCATACGCCTTACTGATTAGTTTTTTATTAACGTTGGCAGTTGATTTCGTTTTCTGTTTTCTAACAGTTTCTTTCTTTTCCTGAGTTTCGGGTGTTTCAGTTTTTGGCTCAAGGTTCTCAACGAACGTAAAAATTTCGCATGATTTTACAAAAGCCGATGGCGTTTTTTCTTCACCAATTCCCATTACAAAAATGCCGGCTTCTCTTATGCGTTTTGCAAGCCCGGTATAATCGCTGTCGCTTGAAACAATGCAAAATCCGTCTACGAGGCCGGCGTGCAAAATGTCCATCGCGTCAATGATCAGGGCGCTATCGGTAGAATTTTTGCCCGTTGTATACGAAAACTTTTGGATGGGATTAAAAGCCATTTCATTCAACTGACCTTTCCAGTGATTCATGTGCTGTGTTGTCCAATCGCCATAAACGCGACGGATGGTAACTTTTCCATATTTGGAAGCCTCCTCCAAAACCAGATCCATCATTTTTGATTGTGCATTATCTCCATCAACGAGTAAGGCAATCCTGTTATTTTTAACTTCCATATATTTTTTATTGTTACAAAAGTATGATTTAAGATTTATAAAGAATTTTCACAGAGTCTATTTGCAATGAGTAATAATTTATAGCGCGTATTTTTTACCGGCAAAAGTTGGATAACTGGTGAACATTTTATTTCTTTTCATTAATTTGAATCTTTTATCTTTGGCATTAAACAATTTTTATGAAGTTCATTGTTTCCTCTTCTCAATTATTAAAACATGTACAGCAAATAAGCGGGGTGATCAGCGCCAATACGGTTTTGCCCATACTGGAAGATTTTCTGTTTGAAATAGATAATAATAAACTCACCATTGTAGCTACTGATCTTGAAACGGTTATGAAAATTCATATGGATGTGGAAGCAAAAGAAAGCGGTAAAGTTTGTATTCCCGGTAAAATTCTTCACGATTCATTAAAAAATATTCCTGAACAGCCACTCACTTTCAACATTGATAAAAATTACGGGGTAGAAATTACAAGTGATAACGGAAAATATAAAGTGATGGGTGAAAACCCCGATAATTTTCCAAAAGAACCACTGGCTGAAAGCGCCAGTTCATTTGCAATGCCCTCTTCCGTTTTGGTAACCGCTATTAACAAGTGCATTTTTGCCACCAGCACAGATGAGCTCCGGCCTGCAATGACAGGAGTGTTCTTTGAACTTTCACCAAAGGGGATTACTACCGTGGCCACAGATGCACACCGGTTGGTTCGTTTTTCCAGAAACGACATTGCTTCGCCTGAAAAAGCTTCGTTTGTTGTGCCCAAAAAACCTTTGAATTTATTAAAAAATGTATTGCCAAATACTGATGCCGAATTAGGCATCTCTTACAACAGCAATCATTTTTTTGTGAAGCAGGATGGAATAGAAATGGTGTGCCGCCTTATTGATGCAAGGTTCCCTGACTATAAGGTGGTGATTCCAACGGATAATCCTTATAAGCTTACAGTAAATAAAAATGATTTTCAGAATGCGTTGCGGCGGATAAATGTATTTAGTAATAAGAGTACCAACCAGGTGGCTCTTGCTATCAGCGGCAGCGAATTGCAGCTTTCGGCACAGGATGTTGATTTTAGTTTTGAAGGAAATGAAAGAATGAATTGCCAATATGATGGCGAGGATTTACAGATTGCATTTAATGCCAGGTTTTTAATCGAGATGCTTAATGCCGCAGATACTGACGAAGTGGTGATCGAATTAAGTACCCCTACCAAAGCTGGAATTATTAAGCCTGCAGAACAGGAAGAAAACGAAGAACTGCTGATGCTGGTAATGCCATTAATGCTCAATAGTTAGAATACAATTTTTTATTAGGTTTCAGTTTAATAGTTTAAATGGAGTTTGTTAATTCAGGCTCCATTTTTATTACATCATTTGGCGATTCATTTCTTTCTTCATCAAACAAATTCAGTATTTTTAAATGGTTAAATATGATTTAATGGACTTTGTTACAATACGTACTTTTCAAAATTATTTTTCGGCGCATATCGCTCTTACAAAATTGAAAGATGCCGGAATCCATTGCTTTTTAAAAGACGAATTTACCGTAACAGTTGATCCTATTTTATCCAATGCTGTGGGAGGCATTAAACTGGTAGTGATAAATGACCAGGCAGACGAAGCGATTCAATTATTAAAAGAATTTGATGAGGCTTACAGGCAAACTGCAGTTTGCCCGCGATGTGGCAGTAAATCGATTGAGCTCGTTCCGAAACAAACGACCGCTAATATTGCAACGGCACTACTTACCTGGCTGTTTGGCAGTTATGCCATTTCTGCTAAAAATGTTTACCAATGCTCATCGTGTAAATATGAAAGTGACAGCCTGCCGGAACCTTTTGATCCAGAAAGTTTTAGTGCGGAAGAAAAGAATATGAATTAAAGCCAACAAATGAAAGTGATGAAAACAATTGCATTTATACCTGCACGTTATGCTGCCACGCGTTTTCCCGGAAAACTGATGAAAAAACTCGGCGATAAAAGCATCATACGCCACACTTATGATAACACGGTATCAACGCTTTTGTTTGATGAAGTGATCGTGGTAACCGACAGCGAAATTATTTTTGATGAAATTATTCAGAACGGGGGATATGCAGTAATGAGCAAACGAGAGCACCAAAGCGGAAGCGACAGGATTGCTGAAGCCGTTGCCGATATTGATGTAGACATCGTAGTGAATGTGCAGGGCGATGAGCCATTTGTAAAAAAGAATTTGTTGGATAATTTGTTAAATGCATTTGGTAACGACCCAAAAGAAGAAACAAAAGTAGTTTCGCTGATGTACCCGATAGTAAACGAAGAAATAATTAATAATCCTAATCACGTGAAAGTGGTAATTGACCAAAACAGCAATGCGCTTCTTTTCTCAAGAAGTGTAATTCCGTTTCACAGAGATAAAACTATTGTTGCCAATTATTATAAACACGTCGGCATTTATGCCTTTAGAAAAAGCGCCTTGATGGATTTCACTTCATGGGAAACAACACCATTGGAGAAAATTGAAAAACTTGAACAGCTTCGCTATCTTGAAAACGGGGTAAAAATAAAAATGGTACTTACAGATGAAAGTCCTTTATCCATTGATACACCTGAAGATTTTGAAAAGGCCAAAAAATTATTGTAACTTTTTTAAGAAGCTACAGTATATCTTTATTCTACTTTATTAATACAAAAAAACTAAAAATGTTTGTTAAGCGAACTTTTGCATTACTATTAATTTTTTTCGCGTTAGCGTTATTTTCCTGTACAACACAGCAGGACAAAATGGAAATAGAAAAGTCTGCTTCTGCATTTGACTTAAAACAGGGAGAAGCTTCGGTATTACAATCCAATCAACAACTGATAAAAACCTTTAAAGCGGCTGATTCAACAGAAGCGTCTCAATCTTTTACAACGAACGCACGAATGATGGTGGCAAACCATGCGCCTATAGAGGGAAGAAGAAACATAGCGACCTATTTTTCAAATTTGGTAAAATCAGGAATAGCTGATTTGGAATTAAATACCGGGAAAATTTGGGGAGACAGCACTATTCTTGTAGAAGAGGGTTCCTATCAATTATTAAACAACAAAGGTAAGCAAACAGACAAGGGGCAATACATTGCACTCTGGCAACAGGAAGCCGGTAACTGGAAGATCTATCGCGATATGTGGACCAGCACTGTTCCTAAGTCGGTGATTAAGCTTTCAGATTCAACGCTTCCCAAACAGTAATAACCGGTTTCGAATATTCGCAAACTACTAAACTGATGACATGAGAACAGATCGGTACTTATCATTCATTAAACCATTGGAACGGCTGATCACCAAAAAGGTCCTCCAGGTAAATCCCACGATCGCACCCTTAAGAAAAGAGCCTGAAAAAACGGTAATATTTGTTTACGAATATGATCAGCAAGGCGTAATGTGCAAGCAACTCGGTTCGGTTGAAGACACCTTTACTTATATTCAAAGCTCAAAAAATGTGTGGATCAATCTCGATGGTTTGAAGAAAGTTGACATCGACACGATCTGTGAAAAATTTGGTATCCATCCGCTTATTGCTGAAGATATTTTGAGTTCAGGCCAACGGCCAAAAATGGATGAGCTAAATCACCTTATGTTCTGCCTGCTGAATATGCTTTATTTTAATAAAGAGGTTTCTTCTGTAGAGGGAGAGCAGGTAAGTATTGTACTCGGCTCTAATTTCGTGCTTTCCTTCCAGGAAGATGCGTCACGGGACGTTTTCGACCAGTTGCGCCAGAAAATAAAAATAACCGGCAGTAAAGTAAGAGACAGCAAAGTGGACTATTTATTTTATTCACTCATCGATCTTATTGTAGACAATTATTTCGTGGTGATGGAACAACTGGGAGAAAAAATAGAAGACCTTGAAGAAGATATAACGCACCGCGCAGATACGCATACACTTGCCAAAATTAATTTGCTTCGTAAAGAAATGATCTATCTAAAAAGAAATATTTCTCCCGTGCGTGAAATGATCAATGGCATCTTGAGAAGTGAAACTGATTTGATAGAAGAAAAGACAGAACGATATTTCAAGGACATTTATGATCATATTGTACAGGCAAATGAACTTGCCGAAAACTACCGGGATATGATGATCAACCTCCAGGACCTTTACTTGAGTAATGTGAATTTAAAAATGAACGAGGTAATGAAAGTGATGGCAGTCGTTACCTGTCTTCTCGCTCCTGCCACCGTGATCGGTGGAATTTTCGGGATGAATTTTGTACGCATCCCGTGGCTTCATAATCCTTACGGGTTTTTTATTGCTGTCGGATCTATGCTCATCATCCCGGTGTGGATGATCTGGATTTTCAGAAAACGAGGATGGTTTTAGAAGCTATGGCTTTGTTGAATCCGCTTTTAAAAAACTTTCTACAGCTTTAATCGCTTCGATATTATTTTGCCTGTGCATTGACGCACTTACTTCTTTTTTTTCACTTGCGGTAAGATGAAAATTAAGCGGCGCCTCACCTTCGGGATTTTTGGGAACATACATAAATGATACGCGATGCAGCATATCACCAAAGTTTCTTTTTAAATAAGACAATTCATCTTCCTGGAAATAATCTTGCAGGGTAAACCAGTTGCTTTGGATCATGGTAAACGGATTAGTGATAATATCAGAAATTCCGCCGATCTTGTAGCCGTTATTCCAACTTCCTTTTTTTCGGGATCTCACCTGTATCAGCAATATACCACTTGTATTTTCTTTTATCCAGTCTTCAAAAACATTTAAAAACCTGTAGGAGGTTTCTGCGCCTGAATTATCGCGAAGGCCTGCATCCATCACATCAATAATTGGTTTTGAAGGAAGCCACACCGCGGGCAAAACATAGGGGTAGGTTGCATTCATTCTTAAAGCAGTCAGCAATCTCAAATTCATAGGATCCATGTTCTTAAAAAAAGCGCCAAAATCAACAGCATCGGGGCCGGTAATAACAGACGTGCTATCTTTAAATGAGGGCTGCATCATAAAGCTGATGGGTTGGGTGCATATCATCATTTTTTTAAAGTCCCGCGTAATGGTTGAATTCAGAATCATGAGAGGTATCCTCGCAAGTTTTTCATCTTTATTATAGAAGCCTATCGGCAAATCCAGGACATCTTCTGTGTTGAGATTAAGTTTTTCTTCAAAAGCATAACCGCGGTCTTTAACGTAACGATAATGGCTATACGAAAATTTTTGGGATGGCGAAATGAGATCCCGGGTAATTAAAGAAGAGAAAACAGGGTTAAGAAGATCTTTTGAAATATTATCGAGATATTCTTTATTTTCAGGATCAACCCGCGCGCCGTTCATCTTTAATCTCGACAGCTCCCGAAAATAAGCAGCTGCAAGCATTCCGCCCGAAGCTCCGCTCATCAGCATTGTCTTACTCATTATTTTGCCACCGGTAATACTATCCAGAGCCTGCAAAACATTCATTGAAAAACTGGCGCTTCTTACGCCACCGCCGCTAAAATTAAAAATGATCATTAGGGGTTTGTCCTCATGCTGATTTTGTTTCCAATGATCAAGGATGTTGATCATATTATTTTTATCAGAATCAATTTTTGCTTCTGTGCTTAATGAATCAAGGCTTTGAAGAGAGTAAACCGGCCTTTGCGGATTTAAATAATTCAATCCATACGCTTTATTCCGGGGATCAATCACGTCATATTGATAAAGAATATTTAGAACAGAATAAAGAACAATCATAAAAAGCAAACTCCAGCTCCTCAAAAAATAGGAAAGTGCGCCCATCACTGATATCAATATAGAAAAAAACAATAAAATACTTGCTGCGGCAGGGATCTGGAAAATCTTATTGTCGAGAAAAAAAGCAATGAATAACATAAAAATAAAAGCGAACAGAATGGAAAGCATTGCAGAAAAATGGTGTCTTTTAAATATTACATCTAAAAAGCCCTGGCTGTAATGCCGCACCGGACGTACTTTTTTAACTTTCAATCTCGTGCTGAGATAATTTTTTACCGGTAACCCGAAATCGTCTATCAACTTTTTTTCTTCTTGTGTTTCCGGAACTTTATTCTCATCAATATCCGTTAATATTGGTGGCAATGTTCTTATTATAGTTTGGTCAGCGCCAAAAAAATAAAGAAACGAAAGCAAAAGAAGCAAAGAAAACCCTCCTGCAAAACCGGCAACTGTAAACAAAAATTGTTTCAAAGGAATCAACTCTTTTACCCGGTCAAAATATAAAGCTTCAAGAAAATACAGGATTAAAAAAGCGATCGGAATAATTGAATTGTTGACACAATATTTTAAAAATGGTTTTGAGCTTGTTGCCAAAAAACGAAACCGCCCGCTGTGCAAAATAAAAGTGGTGATATCCCAGCTTATTATAAATATCCCGGTGGCGACACCAGTAATAGCCCCGCCGGCAGCGTTCACGTTTCCCAAATATTCAGGCGCAAGAAAAAGCGTATTGGCCCCAAAGGAGCCCATGAAATGCCCGGAAACAGTAAGGAATAATATTAGCCACAGTATCAGTAACACCTGTGATTTCCTAAAATGAAGAAGCAGCAATTGAATCGGAAATGAATAATAAAAATTGTGAAAAAACTTCTTCATTATCTTAATTATTTCAAATGCCTTAAAAATAACCTGGTTGCACTATTGCCGGCCTGAGAATATAAAGCATAAAAATTATTGATATCAACAACATAATCGCTACAAACTGATGAGCCACACCCAGCCAAACCAAATCGCTGCCGTATGGCGATAAAAGCACAGTAGTGATTCCTAAAATTACCTGTAAAAACACTAAAAATATCGGAAGATATTTGGTTCTTGAAAATAAGGCGCTTCCTATGATCTTTCGTGCTTTTACGGTCCAGATTATAACAAGTACCAACAGCGTGTAGGCTAATCCGCGATGAATAAATTGGACGGTAATTTTATTGTCCAGGAAATTCTTCCAGCCGGGAGAAAGCCTGTTCATAGAGGAGGGAATCCATTGCCCGTTAATGGTTGGCCAGGTCGGCGCCGCTGTTGCCGCGTGCAAACCAGCCATAAATGCGCCGTATATCAGCTGGAAAAACAGAACGCCCATGATGATCCAGGTTATTTTTCGTAACGGCTTGTTATACGTTTTCATCCTTGAAGGAACCGAAATGCTTAAGGCAAACCAAAAAGTGTAACATAATAGCAGAAGTGCCGTCATAAAATGGGTGGCCAATTTGATATGGTCGACAAATAATCTGTCGGGAACGAGGCCACTGGCCACCATGATCCAGCCCACAGCGCCCTGGATCATCCCCAATAAGAATAAGATCACAAAGGGGATGATCATGTCTTTTTTAAATTGTTTTTTTATAAGGAAATAAAAAAAGCCCACCAGGAAAACAACACCCATCAACCTTGCCCAGTTCCTGTGAAACCATTCCCAAAAAAATATCGATTTAAAATCGCTCAAAGAAAAATCAGCATGAATATGCCTGAACTGATCCGTTCCTTTGTATTTATTAAATTCCATCATCCACTGAGTGTGATTCAAAGGAGGTAAGGCCCCGGTGATTGGGTTCCATTCGGTTATGCTTAATCCCGATTCGGTAAGTCTTGTAATGCCACCTAATACAATTTGTATTACCAACATAAAAACACCGAGGTAAAGCCACCTGGCAACATTCTTATTTGTTTTTTTCAATACAATTTCAGCCATCTTTTTTGGTTTGTCTTATTCGGTTTAACATATTGGATATAACGCTCCAAAGGTAACAACCCGTTCTGTATATTTCTCTTTCAGATTATTTTAAAATTACATGTTGAAAACTTAATGAAGGAATAATTAATTGTGATTACTATTTTTGAAAAAAAGTTCTGAATTGCTGCTTCCTTTTTTTCATAACAAATTTATTGAGGCCGGTGTAGATGAAGTGGGCCGCGGATGTTACGCCGGGCCGGTTTATGCTGCTGCAGTAATCCTTCCAAAAACATTTTATCACCCCTTATTAAAAGACTCAAAAGAACTTACAAAAGAAGAACGGAAAGAGCTCAGGCCTATCATAGAAGAAGCATGTTATTCTTTTGCGGTGTCGAGCGTTACCAACGTTGAAATTGATCGCATCAACATTTTACAGGCATCTTTTAAAGCAATGCACCTTGCCTTAAACAAATTGACAACCAATCCGGAATTATTGTTAGTTGACGGTAACCGCTTTAGGAAATATAAGAAACTTCCGCATCAATGCATCGTAAAAGGTGACGGAATATACGCGCCAATAGCTGCTGCAAGTGTACTTGCCAAGTGCTACAGAGATGAATACATGGAAAAACTTCACGAAAAACACAGTGTGTACTCGTGGAACAAAAATAAAGGATATGGCACGCGCGAACATCGCGCTGCTATCGAGATACATGGATTATGTCGTTACCATCGAAGAAGCTTTAATATCTGGCCCGACTTTAATAAAGAACCAGAAACGCTAATTCACGATTAAATAAAAATCTTTATTTTTTCTTCGTTTACTGTAAACGCAAAGGTCAAGCTGCCCATTCTCCCAATCCTTCACGCAGTACAACCCAATTAACAGATGTGCAATCGACAACAGTTGAAGGAATAATGCCACCAGAACCTCCGTCAACAACCAAATCCACCTGGTTTCCAAAATTTTCGTTTATCATAACGGGATTTGTAAGTTCTTCTACCATATCACCAGGAAGGGAAGCGCTTAAAATGGGATTTCCTAATTCTTCAAGGATGGCCTGGCAAATAACATTGTTGGGAACACGCAATCCCACCGTTTCTTTTTTGCTTTTCAAAATCTTAGGAACCTGCTTGCTTGCGGGTAACACAAAAGTATATGGGCCCGGGAGATAGAGCTTTAGCATCCTGTAAAGAGGTGTGTCAATGCTTTTAGTGTAATCACTCAGGTGACTAAGATCCCGGCAGATAAAAGAAAGCTGAGACTTTTTCGGATCGATATTTTTTATCCTGCAAATTCTTTCCACCGCTTTTGGGTGATGAATGTCGCAGCCCAGGCCATAAATGGTATCAGTAGGGTAGATTATTACGCCGCCGTTTTTTAAGCATTCAACCACCTGCTTTATCAGCCTTGGTTGCGGATTCAACGGATGTATTGATAAAAGCATATTAAAAATTTAGAATACAAAGATAATTTTATTTCGTCTTTTATGAATATGAGCTTCCCGGTGTGGTAATTAACAATATAACTATTGAACCAATCAACGATTATCTTTTACATTTGCACCGATTAAAAAGAAATATATTCCTTATGGCAATAATTACTCTTGGTTCGATGGCTTTTGATGCAATTGAAACACCCTTTGGCAAAACAGATAAGATTGTAGGTGGTTCCGGTACTTACGTGGCCTATGCCGCCAGCCATTTAACAAACCCGATTCAACAAATCTCAATTGTAGGCAATGATTTCCCGGAAGAGGAAATGAATGAGCTAAGAAAACGCGGAGTTAATCTTTCCGGTGTTGAGATCGTTCCTGACCAGAAATCTTTCTTCTGGAGTGGCAGATATCATCTTGATATGAATACAAGAGACACGCTGGTAACGGATTTGAACGTCTTGGCAAATTTTCATCCAAAAGTACCGGAAGAATACCAGGGAGCTGAATATTTAATGTTAGGGAATCTTATGCCCAGTCTTCAATTGAGTGTGATCGAACAATTACGTGAGCGGCCGGACCTTGTAGTGCTTGACACAATGAACTTCTGGATGGAAACCGCTATGGATGATTTGAAAAAAGTTTTAAAAAAGGTTGATGTTTTATTGATCAACGATAGTGAAGCCCGGCAGTTGAGTGAAGAATATTCTCTTGTAAAATGTGCCAAAAGCATTCTACGGATGGGACCTCGGTTCCTGATTATCAAGAAAGGTGAGCATGGCGCATTATTATTTCACGAAAACGAGGTTTTCTTTGCTCCGGCTTTACCCCTGGAAGAAGTATTTGATCCGACCGGCGCCGGCGATGCATTCGCAGGCGGATTTATCGGACATATAGATAACACCAAAAACATAAGTTTTGAAAACATGAAAACTGCTATTATCGTCGGTTCCGCGATGGCAAGTTTTTGTGTAGAAGCGTTTGGGCCGCAGCGATTAAAAGAAATTACAAAAGAAGATATTAATCTGCGGCTGGAGGAATTTGTTCAACTGGTGAATTTTGATATTTCACTTTCCTGATCTTGAAGAAATACCGGTGGTAAATTAATTTTGAACAATGCTTGAAATAATCGCACTCATTTTCCTTACAAAAGAAATTGGAAAAATAGCCACAAAAAAAGGGCTTAAATCAGTCACCTGGAAAATATATACCATTATTGCCTGGCTTGTAGCTGAGATCATCGGCGTTGTAGTAGGTTTAATGATCTTTGGACCCGCTAACGTAGTATCCATTATTCTCGTGGGCATAACGTTTGCTATCACCAGCTATTTCATAATAAAAGGCCAGTTGAATAAACTTCCTGACCAATCATATGATGATGACATCAACAACGTAGGGCGTTTCTAATTTCTGCTGTCATAGAATTTCTTTCGCTTTTTTCATTTTCGTAAATTGAAAAAAATTGGTTTTTATTTTTAAAAAATGCCAGGTCGAAACTAAAAAAGATCATTGAGATTAAATAATCTTGCATGAGGTACAATTGCAATTCTTCATACGCGACATGCCGCCAAATATTGGGAAGAGTTGCAAACGTAATTGCAGGAATTTAGGATAAGATCAATTTATGGAGTTAATTTTCTTTAATTTTAAACAATAAAATGTTATTGCCAGGTGCAGTTTTTGAGAAACATCTTTCTTTCTTCGGACAAACGGATTTTTAGAAAACAACTCCGTAATGTGCTTGGTTTTACTCCCCGGCATTTGGACTTGTATCAAACCGCGCTTAGTCACCGTTCAATTCGCGAAAATTCCGATGAGAACAATGAACGATTGGAATACCTGGGAGATGCAGTGATAAGCACTATTGTAGCCCATTATTTATTCATGCGCTATCCTTATAAGGATGAAGGCTTTTTAACAGAAATGAGAAGTAAAATGGTCAATCGAAACCAGTTAAATGAAATTGCTGTAAAAATTGGTTTGAAAAAAATTACTCTTTATAACCATTTTGATCATTCGTTAAAAATATCGCAGATTTTTGGAAACACCCTGGAAGCCCTGGCAGGCGCTGTTTACCTTGATAAAGGATACGATCAAACCAAAAAATGGATAACAGAACGAATCATAACGCCCCATCTGTTTATGCAGGATTTGGAAAATCTCGATATCAATCAAAAAAATAAATTATACGGTTGGGCCAATAAAAATGGTAAAGTTCTGGAATTTGAAACACTAGATGAGAGTATTGAAAACGGAAGGAGGTTGTTTACAATCGGTGCCATGGTAGATGGCATTTTGGTAGCCGAAGCAAAAGCATTTAATAAAAAAGATGCCAGCCAGATCGCTGCGCAGATTGCCATAGAAAAATTAAACTTATCATGAAATTTGGAATTATTGGCAGTGGAAGCTGGGGAACGGCGATCGCAAAAATATTAACCGATAATAATAATGAGATCAATTGGTGGATAAGGAGCGATTCAAATATAACCAGCTTTAAAAGACGACGACATAACCCTCATTATTTAAGCGGTACTTTTTTTGACACCCGGCTTATTAATTTTTCAAGCAGTGCAGAGGATGTAGTACGCAATAGCGATACGATTATCATTGTTATTCCTTCTTCTTTTGTAGCCAAAACACTTGATGAATTACCCGGAGATATTTTTAAAGGAAAAAAAATTATTTCGGCGGTAAAAGGAATATTACCAGACCGCAACGTGCTTTTAAATGAATACCTGAAGTCTGAGTTTGGATTATCATTGAAAGATTATTTTACCGTTCTGGGCCCTTGCCACGCAGAAGAAGTGGCTGCGGAAAAACTATCCTACCTGACTTTTAGCGGGATTGATGAAAAAGCAACTAAAAAAATTGCAGCTTCTTTTAAAACACCTTACCTGATCCCGATTTGCAATTCAGATATTTATGGCGTTCAGTACGCTGCTGTTCTTAAAAATATTTATGCAATAGGCGCAGGCATTGCACATGGACTGGAATACGGCGATAACTTCCTGAGCGTGCTTATAGCCAACAGCGCCGATGAAATGGCCGGCTTTTTACGCAAGGCAGGCATCGAAAATGTTGAAGTGGGCTCAATTGAGCATCACACCATTCTTAAAAACAAAATCCCTAAAACTAATTATGCTGCTTCGGTATACCTTGGAGATCTGTTGGTAACTTGTTATTCATTATACAGCCGTAACCGCACATTCGGAAACATGGTCGGCAAAGGCTATTCCGTTCAGTCCGCACAGTTAGAAATGAGCATGGTAGCGGAAGGCTACAATGCCAGCAAATGTATGTTTCTCATCAATGCTAAAGTGAAAGCAGAAATGCCCATAGCAGAAACTATTTACAATATTTTATGGAATGAACTGCCAGCCGGGGAAGGGTTTGAAAAAATAGAGAGAGAGCTTGTTTAACCTAAACAGTTTATTAATCGATTAAGTAACCATATTTGAAATTTCCATTCGCCATAACTTTAGCAGCGATCATATTTTTTTCCTGCAAAAAAGATTCGTTTATCACAAGTGCCGGGGCAACTTTATTTACGAGTAGTGATACATTATCTTTTGATACAGTGTTTACAAGCGTAGGATCCGTTACACAATCCTTCAAGATCTTTAATAAAAACAGTCAAAAACTTAAAATTTCAAGCGTAAAGCTTTCGGGCGGTTCTTCATCGCCATTTAAATTAAATGTAGATGGAACTTCTTCTAATGAGGTACAAGATGTGAACATTAATAAGAATGATAGCATCTATGTATTTGTGCAGGTAAATGTAAACCCGGCATCCGGCACACTTCCTTTCGTTTTACGTGACAGTATTGAAATAGATTATAATGGAAATAAAAAATGGGTACAGTTGCAGGCTTACGGACAAAATGCCGTTTTTTTGAAGAACCAACGTCTAACCGGAAGCACAACCTGGAGCAAAACACTGCCTTATGTAATTCTCGGAGGGATACAGATTGATACGAATGCGACATTAAATATCGAACCGGGAACAAGAATTTTTTTACACGCAGATGCACCATTTATAGTGGATGGATCATTGACAGCTACCGGAACAAAAGCCGAACCGGTAATATTTAGCGGCGACAGACTTGATGAAGACTACAAAGATCTCCCGGCTTCCTGGCCCGGCATTTATTTTAGAAGTCCTAGTCAAAGTGATTCACTTACCCACGTTGCCATAAAAAATAGTTATCAGGGAATTGTGGCCGCCGGCCTTTCCGCCAATTCCAATCCTAAGATCGTACTTTCTAAATGTAAGCTGGATAATATTTACGACGCGGGGATACTCGGAATAAACACCAGTATTTATGCTGATAATTGTCTGATTAGCAATTGCGGAAGCAATGTAAACCTCCAGGGCGGTGATTATCGTTTTATAAATTGCACTGTCGCGAGCTACGGAACCATCTATATTGCACACACAGCGCCGGTTTTACAAGTATACAATTATTATACAGCCGCAGGACCCGGCCAGTCTTTCACCACGAATGTCTTCACACAAAATTGCATTTTTTGGGGCGATGGCGGTACCGTAGATAATGAAATAAGCATCGACAAGCAAGGCGTAGCCTCTTTTTCAGCAAGTTTTGATCATGTGCTGTATAAGGCAAAAGACGTGATCCCGAACGCTACTTTTATTGCGTCGATAAAGAACGAAACACCTATGTTTGACAGCATCGATGTTTCAAAAAATTTTTTTGATTTTCATTTCAATGATCATCCAAATTCCCCCGCCGTGAACGCGGGCGTGGTAACGCCTTTTCCTTATGACCTTGACCATAAACTGCGGGATTCACAACCAGACCTGGGCTGTTATGAGAGATAATAGTGTATCAAAATAAAAATCGGCAATATTTGTTGCTTTACTGGCTGATGGCGTTCTAAAACTTGTAATCACCAATAACCATATCAGCCATTGAAAGTTCGTCCCTGGGATGAGTTGTGGCAACGGCAACCACTTTCATACCGGCTGCTTTAGCCGATTTTACGCCCACAACTGCATCTTCGAACACCAAACAATTACCGGGTGAAACATCTAAAAGCGAAGCTGTTTTTAAATAGATCTCCGGATCCGGCTTTCCTTTTAAAATATGAGCCGAGTTCACCACTTCCTTGAAGTAGGATCTTATTGGTACTTCATCAAACATAAAATCGATATTGGGCTGTATGCCCGAAGTCGCAATCGCCATCGGTATATGTTTCTTCTTCAAAACTTCAAGGAAATCTATTAAACCCGCAACCGGCTTGATATGAGGTTTATAAAGATCACGATAAAGCGCTTCTTTTTCCAAGGTATATTGTAATATTTCTTCCTCTGTCAATGAGTTTCCATATATATACCGGATCACATCTTTGTTGGTTCTGCCATTAATTTTTTCATTGTATTCTTCTTCTGAAATCGTACGTCCTATATTCTTCAAATATTGGAGCCAGCTTTTAAGATGATAAGAATTATTATCCAAAAGGGTTCCGTCAAGATCAAAAATAACGGCTTTAGTGTCAAACGCTTTCAACATGTTTTCGACGCGGGATTCTAAAACACCTTCCATATAAATTTTTATTTTTCGAGGGGCTAAGTTCGGGTAATTGTCACTGAATCTTTACCCGCAATATTTTTTCTAATTGTTTACCTTTATAAAAAAGACATGAAAAAGATATTTTTTACGGCAATACCCTTTTTCCTTTTATCATTTGTTATTCCGCTACCTACTTCTTCCCGTGTAAATGCTACCTCAATTTATCAGTTTAAAGTGCCCGGGCTTACAGGCGGCACTATTGATTTTTCAAGATTTAAAGGCAAAAAAATTCTGGTGGTAAATACAGCTTCAAAATGCGGAAACACACCCCAATATGACGATTTGGAAAATTTATACAAGAAATATAAAGACAAACTGGTAATTGTCGGCTTTCCTGCTAACAACTTCGGGGGCCAGGAGCCTGGAACCAACAGCGAAATTGCCGAGTTTTGCAAGAAAAACTATGGGGTTACCTTTCCTATGGCAGCGAAAGTTTCTGTTAAAGGAGATGATATGGCTCCAATATATAAGTATATGGTTGGCGTGGCCGAAAAAAATGGTTTTTCCGATCCTATTAAGTGGAACTTTACCAAATTTTTATTTGATGAAAACGGAAAATTTCTAACAGTTTTCTTCAATGCAGACAGGTTAATTCCAAACAATCCCGACGCAAAAGGAAAGGAAGCCTATGAGACTTTATTAAAATATTTAGGCAAATCGTAGACCTTTTCAGTATTATCCGTTTGATAAACAAGCCGTCCCTGATCCAAAAGGTACCGCTATCTTGGCACATGCATTAAACCTTATCCCTTCATGGAGTTTGATAAAATAATAGCACAGCGGCAGGTAAAAGAAAAATTAAAAGACCTGGTTCAGAAAAACCGCCTTTCACATGCACTTTTGTTTCTTGGGAAAGAAGGAAGTGGCGCATTGCCACTCGCTATAGCTTTTGCTCAATATATTTTGTGTGATAAACTTAACGCTAACCCCGGTGATAAAAATGAAACGTCACTTTTTGGTCAGGAGCAGGTTCCGGATGAGAGAATTACTCCGGGCGATAGTTGTGGAGCATGCGCTTCCTGTCTTAAAGTAAGCCAATTGGTTCATGCAGATCTTCATTTTTCCTATCCCGCTTTGAAAAGAGACAGCCGGCACGACCGGGTTTTGAGCACAGATTACCTGGTCGAATGGAGAGAATTTATTCAACAATTTCCCTATAGCAATGTGACAGACTGGATTAATTTTTTAAAAGAAAACGCAAGGTCAAAAATTGATAGTCCTGTTAATAAGCAAGGCAATATTTCGGCTTTCGAGTGTGATGATATTATACATAAGCTAAGTTTAAAATCCTTTGAGAGCAATTACAAGATATTGATAATGTGGATGCCGGAATATCTGGGAAAAGAAGGTAATAAATTACTCAAATTAATTGAAGAACCTCCCGCAAACACGCTTTTTATCTTTGTAGCAGAAGAGGACGATGCCATTTTGCCAACCATTCTTTCCAGGACCCAGCTTATAAAAATTCCTTCCCTTTCAAACGAAGAAGTAAAAGACGTACTTATCAGCAAATACAATGCAGATCCGGTAAAGGCTTCACAAATTGCGGGCATTGCAGAGGGAAATTTTAGAGAAGCGTTACAACTCTTGCAATCACCGGAAGAAGATTTGCAAGGACAGGTAAGAGAATGGCTGAACATCATCGTACAGAATAATATCAGCACACAGTTAAAATGGGTAGAGGAAATAAGCAGAATAGGCAGAGAAAAACAAAAGACGTTTTTAAAATACTTCATCCATTTACTGGAAGAAGCGATTCGCGGTAGCTATATAAGCGAAGACTATTTAAAAATGATCCCTGAGAAAGATCTTGATTTTTCAGCAAGATTAAACAAAATTTGTTCTCTTGAGGGCCAGGAAGCGATGGTCAATGAACTTGAAAAAGCGGTTTATTTTATCGAAAGAAATGCGCACGCAAAAATGTTATTTCATTCCCTTACTATCCGCTTTTTTCATATTATCAAAGATAATTCGCTAATTTTGGTAAATTGAGTAAGTGATTCATGCAGACATTTTTCTAATGATTTTAAATCAAATAAAATTAACATTTAAGTCATAAAGCATTGATTTTAATAGACTTATACGCGATGTTTCGCGTTTGTTTTTTAGAATGCAGTTTACAAGGTCAAAATAGCTGATGGTTATTTGCCTCTGACTGAATCCTTCTTTCTAATTATTTAACTTTACTTTTTTAACTATTATATATGGGATGTTCGAGTTGTGGAACCGGTAAACCAAATGGTTGTAAAAGCAACGGCGGTTGTAGTTCAGGTGGATGTAACCGCATGAATGTGCATGATTGGCTTGCGAATTTGCCTATCGATGATACAGAAAGCGCCTGTAGAATTATTGAGGTTTCTTTCAACCAGGGAAGCCGGATCGATTTTTACAGAAACAATACAGTACATTTTTTTACAAAGGGAGATATTATTGCCGTGGAAGGAATCAGTGGTTTTGACGTAGGTACCGTAAACCTTACCGGCGAATTGGTTAGAATTCAGCTGAAAAAGAAGAGGATAGACGAAAATACCGCAGAATTTAAAAGAATATTACGGTTGGCCACAGATAATGATATTGCCAAATGGAAGGAAACAAAATCGAGAGAAAGGCAGGTTTTAGTGAGAAGCAGGGCCATTGCCCGCCAGCTGAATGTTGATCTGAAAATGACTGAAGTTGAAATTCAGGCAGACGCAAGAAAAGCCACCTTTTATTATATAGCTGATGAAAGAGTAGATTTTCGTGAGCTAATTCGGTTGTACGCAAGTGAATTTAAGGTAAAAGTAGAAATGAAGCAGATAGGTGCGCGACAGGAAGCCGGCAAAATAGGAGGTATTGGCAGCTGCGGACGGGAGCTTTGTTGCAGTACCTGGCTTACAGATTTTAAAAGCGTTAATACCAATGCTGCTCGTTATCAGAATCTTAGCATCAATCAAACCAAATTAAGTGGCCAATGCGGAAGGCTTAAGTGTTGTTTGAATTATGAGCTCGATACCTATTTGGATGCCCTGCAATATTTTCCTGATGACGCTGACGTCATTGAAGTTGCCAAAGGGCGCGCTTTTTTGGTAAAAAAAGATATTTTTCGCAACCTTATGTGGTACTCTATGGCTGATAGCACCAAACACTATCCACTTTCTATAGATACAGTAAAGAAAATTAAAGATCAAAACCTGAAAGGCATAAAACCGTCCGCTTTAGAAACCGTAGAAATTATAAGCGATAAACCTAAAGACGTAGAGCCGGAGTTTGTGGATGTTGTAGGCCAGATAAGCTTAAAAACCCTGGAAAAGAACAGCCGCAAAAGAAAGAATCCTGACAGGAAAAATCCTGGCAACAAAGGGCGTTCAAAAAACAGGCCTCCACAAAACAATCAGCCCAAGCAAAGCAACAATAAACCGCGCCAGAGCAGGAATAGAAATACACCCAAAAAATAACCCGCTGTTTTCAAAATGAATCTGTTATCGAATTTAGCAGGAAAGTAAAAATCCTTGTAATTTGTTCGTTTACTATTGCTAACAATAATATTGCTGATTTTCAATTTCCTGCTTCACGATATCCGGAACCAGGTACCGGATAGATTTTTTTTCCTTTATCATTTTGCGGATCGCTGTGCTAGAAATTTCCAGCAATGGAGCGTTCAAAACAATTCTTTTTTCATTTAACATTCCTGGTTTCACCAGAAAACCGGGCCTTAGATAGATGTAAAAGGAATAATTATCAAGTAAATAACCCGCATTTTTCCATTTCGATATATTTTGGAAACTATCGCTTCCCAAAATGATCGAAAAATGGTGTTGCGGATATTTTTCCGACAGGTAGAGCAACGTCTCAGAAGTGTACGACGGTTTAGGAAGCTTAAATTCAATATTTGACGAGCGCAGTTTTTTTTCTCCTTCAATTGCCAGGTCTATTAAATGCTTTCTATGATTCTCATTGATTAAGGAAGCCTGTTGCTTATATGGGCTCTGGGGAGAAACCACAAACCACACCCTATCCAATTCGGTATAGTTCGAAATATGATTTGCAATTATGAGATGGCCGTTATGAACCGGGTTAAACGACCCAAAATACAATCCAATATTCATCTGATTTGCTACTATTTTACAATAAGGTCAACAAAAATTTGTTCAGCTTCGTCTAATCTAAGACTTAGGGAATACCCTGCTACTAAAACATAAATCGGGTCACCAAGGGGCGCTTTTTTCCAAACGGTAATTTCTTCCTCGGGAAGGCACCCCATCTCCATTAATTTTAAAACAATTTCGTGGTTTTCAAACGACTTAATTTTTACTTTTGTACCTGTTTTTACTTCTGATAACTTCATTAGTTCATAAATATTTCTTCAAAGTTCTTGTCAAATTTCAATCATCTTGGGCACAATTACTTTTAATAACCATAGTACTAAGTTTAATCTAAAGGACAAGCTTCTTTTAAAGACTTTTTTTGCCCGCATATTCGCCGAAGAAGGAGTGCGGTTCAATTCTGTATCCTACATTTTTTGTACCGATGAATTTTTGTTAAAATTAAACCAAGAATACCTTAAGCATAACACCCTGACGGATATTTTAACGTTTACGCTTTCAGAAACCTCCATGGATATAGTTTCTGAGATCTACATAAGCGTAGAAAGGGTAAGAGAAAATGCCGAAAGCCTTAGCCAGCCGTTTATTACAGAGCTCCACCGTGTTATGATTCATGGAATTCTTCATCTTTGCGGCTATAAGGATCACACCAATACGGAGAAGTCAAAAATGCGTACAAGGGAAGATCACTACCTGCAATTGCTTTGATGTTTCACGTGAAACATCTCTTTTGCCACGTTCCACGTGAAACATAATTACTATTAAAATTTCAATTTGGTATTTTTGCGAAATGTTCCAGGAATACGATGTAATTGTAGTAGGCGCCGGTCACGCAGGTTGTGAAGCTGCCGCAGCCGCCGCAAATTTAGGAAGCAAGGTTCTTCTCATTACCATGAATATGCAAAACATGGCTCAAATGAGTTGTAATCCGGCAATGGGAGGAATTGCAAAAGGGCAAATAGTAAGAGAAATCGATGCTCTAGGCGGATATTCAGGAATTGTTTCAGACAGAAGTATGATCCAGTTCCGTATGTTAAACAGGAGTAAAGGTCCCGCAATGTGGAGCCCCCGTACTCAGAATGACAGAATGTTATTTTCCAATACATGGAGAATCCTACTTGAAAAAACCAGAAACCTTGATTTTTACCAGGACTCTGTTGTAGGCTTAATAAAAACCGGGAACAAAATAAAAGGAGTAAAGACTGCCCAGGGCCACCAGATACATGCAAAATCTGTGGTATTAACCAATGGTACCTTTTTAAATGGGATCATTCACATAGGCGAGAAGCAAACCAGTGGAGGGAGAATGTCCGAAAGAGCCTCATCCGGTATTACAGAACAGTTAGTGGACTGGGGTTTTGAAAGCGCCCGATTAAAAACCGGGACACCCCCAAGAATTGACGGAAGAAGCCTGGACTACTCAAAAATGGAAGAACAAAAGGGAGACGAAATAATAACCGGATTTTCGTTCCTTAATACCAAAAAGCCGGGTAAGCAAAAAAGTTGCTGGATCACGTATACGAATTCGGAAGTACACGATATCCTAAAGTCCGGTTTCCACGAAAGCCCAATGTTCCAGGGAAGGATTAAAGGAACAGGCCCACGGTATTGCCCGAGTATTGAAGATAAAATCAACCGATTTTCGGAAAGGGAAAGACATCAATTGTTTGTAGAACCAGAAGGATTTGAAACAATTGAAATTTATTTGAATGGATTTTCGTCCTCTTTATCAGAAGAAATACAATACAAAGCTCTCAAAAAAATTCCCGGCTTTGAAAACTGTAAAATGTTTAGACCCGGTTACGCGATCGAATATGATTATTTTCCGCCCACTCAACTTAAAATAAACCTGGAAACCAAGATAATTGAAAACCTCTTTTTCGCGGGACAAATAAACGGTACCACCGGCTATGAGGAGGCTGCCTGCCAGGGAATAATAGCAGGAATTAATGCTCATCAAAGTATCAACAACCTCGAAGCCTTTTTACTAAAAAGAAATGAGGCCTATATCGGCGTATTAATTGACGATCTGATTAACAAGGGGACCGATGAACCATATAGAATGTTCACAAGCAGGGCCGAATACAGAACATTATTAAGACAGGACAACGCAGATCTTCGCTTAACAGAAAAAAGTTTCAGAATAGGACTCGCTTCGCAAGAAAGAATGGCAAAAGTGGTTGAAAAAAGAAAAGAGATTACAGAAATAGTAGATCTTCTGGAACACATAAAATTGAAACCCGAAGAAGTGAATGAATATTTGGAAAATAATTCTTCTGCAGCAGCTACCCAAAAAATCAGGGCATCACAGGTTTTATTACGACCACAAGTTAGTTTGCACACCATGGCTCAAGCCATTCCTGAAATTCAGGAAACGCTAAGTTCTTTCTCAAAAGAGGCCCTGGCACAGGCAGAGATCCAGATAAAATACCAGGTATATATAGATAAAGAAGAAGAAATGGTGAAAAAAATGCGTTTACTGGAAGAACAAATCATACCAGAAAGCTTCAATTATGAAAATGTATCTTCTTTGTCAAATGAAGCAAGGCAAAAGTTTAAAAAAATTAAGCCGCATACGCTTGGACAGGCAAGCCGGATAAGCGGTGTAAACCCCAGTGATGTTCAGATTTTGATGGTGTATATGGGTCGCTAATTGCGTTTATGCATAACCGTTATATAACAAATATGGAAGTAAATTTATCTCCCGAACTCAAAAGAAATGAAGTTTTTAAAACCGTGAAAAGTTTTTTAGACAAACACGGCTTTGTTGTTTTGACTTCTGATCAAACACGTCCATGGGGCGGGTTTTTTGTGATAGATGAGCACCAGTCTCAAAAATTTATTGATTTCTTTTTTGACGACGTAGAAGACTCAAAAAAAGAAAGTAGCGGCAAAATCAGCCCGAAAATTCTTATTGTGGAAAAAGAAAAGCGCTTAAGCTGGCAATACCATCACCGCCGGGCTGAACTATGGAAAGTGATTGGGGGTGAGGTAGGTGTCATCCAAAGTGAGAACGACGAGGAAACCAGCCTGCAAACAAAAAAATTAAACGACGTTATTACATTAAAACAGGGAGAACGCCACAGGCTAATCGGCCTCAAAACCTGGGGAATTGTTGCGGAGATATGGCAGCATACCGATAGTAATCATCCGAGTGACGAAAGTGATATAGTAAGAGTACAGGATGATTTTGGTAGATAAAAAGGGGTCCCGGGAATGCCATCATTTAACTTTATGCTTAAGCCGAAGGAACCGTTTCTCTATTAAATTCCACGACAACACGGCCATAGGAAAAACGATGCAAATGGTGACACCAAAAAGCAAATACGGATTTGTAACTCCTTTACTCACGAGAACTTGTTGTATTGGAAAAGAAAAAACGTAAGTTCCATACGTGAAGTCTCCGTATTTTCCGGCATAATTGGTTTTGCCTTTAATTTTTGCTAAACCGTTGATAAGTAATGGGATAGAAATGAAATAAATAAAATCAAGCTGTGGAAATACTACTCCCATACAGCAACAAATAAAGGCCGACGATATTACAAAAAATAAGCTTTTCTTAAACCGAAAATTGAGAAGATACAATGCTGCCGAATTAAGAAAAAGCAGCGAATAAAAGAAAGCAACATTGGAAAAATAAGGAAGTAATTCTCCATAAAAAAAATACCGGTTAACCAGGTAAAATGCGTTCAGCAACACAATTAAAAAAATCAAGTACCGGGATTTATCCTTCCTGTATAAAAACACGACCGTCATTAACAAATACATTCTCTCTTCAACAATTAACGTCCATAGAGAACCATTCACACCTTTATCTGCCAGATGATGAACAAAAACCCCCGGCAAGGTGAACTGGATCCCAAACATGGGTAGCACATTCCTGAAATAACTATAGGTGTGCCCCTCCCCGAAATAATTCTTTAGTGGCAGTTCGGTTAAAAAGGGACCCAGAAGAAATACCGTTAATATACACGTAGCAACAAGCAGCGGCTGAATCCGAAGCAGTCTTTTCCACAGGTAATTGGCAACTGTGGGCGATTTGGCAGCGCTTTTTGCAATCAGATATCCACTAATGCAAAAGAATGTGCTTAACCCTATAAACGAAAAGTTGGTTCTGCCACCTGAAAACATTACAAGCGGTTCGCGATGCGTTGCTCCAATCAATGCAAACGAATGATAGAATATGATACAAAAGGCTGCCAATATTCGCAGCAAATCATAGTTGTTTTGGAACCTTTCTTTTACGCGCATTTAATTAATTTCCGGAAGGAAATGTAACACATTTTTTAATACCCACTGTAAAACTAAAAACCCCCGATTACGGGGGCTTGTGGTGTGGGGCGGGATCGAACCGCCGACACAAGGATTTTCAGTCCTTTGCTCTACCGACTGAGCTACCGCACCAACGGGCGGCAAAAATAGAATTATTCATTTAAAATAAAAATTCCTTTTTACCTTTTTTTAATTTCCGTATTCACAAAGGAATTTTATTCTTACAATTTTTAATTGCTCCAGAGTATAATTACCATCAGAAAGTTCTTCTTTGGCAATTTCAAGGCTTGATGTTTCGCAACCTTTAAAATAATCGATTATTTCTTCCTGTTCATATTCTTCCATCAAATCTTCGATGGCATAATCAAGATTTAGCTTGGTGCCACTGGCAACAATGGTTTCCATTTCTTCCAAAAGCTGTGGCAGCTCCAGAGTACGGTTCCTGGCAATTGTTTCAAGTGGCATCTTTTTGTCAACATTCTGGATGATAAAAATTTTATTATTATTCTTGTTAACAACGCTCTTCATCACAAAATCATCCGGTTTCTCGATATCGTTTTCTTCAACATATTGCGCTATAAGATTAACAAACGGTTTACCAAACTTCATAGCTTTGCCAATACTTACTCCCTGGCATTTCTCCAGTTCCTTAAGGGTTGTAGGATATAGGGTAGCCATATCTATCAGGCTGTTTTCCAGGAAAATCACAAAAGGTGGCAAGTTGCGCTTTTTGGCTTCCTGCTGCCGAACATCTTTAAGTAATTGAACCAATTTTTCATCTGCAGCTCCGGCCTCGCCATTGTCCGCACTATCATCGTCGTCGTCCAAATCAGTCTCATAAATATGATTTAAAGCAATTTTGAAAGAAGTAGGCTTTTTTAAGAATGCTTCACCGGCTTTTGTGAGCTTCAAAACTCCGTAATCTTCTATATCTTTTTGAATCAGGTGCTCCAAAAGCATTTGACGGATTAATGAATTCCAAAAATGTTCATTTTTATCTTTGCCCGATCCAAACACAGGCTTCTCTTCATGACGGTACATTTTTATTTGCGGATTCAATTTACCAATAATCACCGGGATCATATAGGTAATAGGGAATCTTTCCTCCAATGCCTTAATCGCGTTTAATGCGATCAAAGCTTCCGATTTTGCTTCGACAACTTCTTTCGGATTCTTACAATTATCACATTTTCCGCCACAATTATCCCGGTCATACTTTTCCCCGAAGTAATTCATCAACATCTTGCGCCTGCAAACTCCACTTTCAGAATAGGCAACCGTTTCGTTGATCAACTGCGCTCCAATCTCCCTCTCACTTAAAGATTTATCGCGCATTAAATGCTCAAGCTTGGCAACATCTTTATGCGAATAGTATAACAGGCATTTTCCTTCCAGCCCGTCACGGCCGGCACGACCTGTTTCCTGGTAATAATTTTCAATAGATTTAGGAATATTGTAGTGGATCACAAAACGAATATCAGGTTTATCAATGCCCATCCCGAAAGCAATGGTAGCAACAATCACCTGGATTTCTTCACCTAAAAACTGGTCTTGCCTTTTCGCCCTAAGTTTTGTATCCAACCCTGCATGGTATGCTACAGCCTGAATTCCATTTGCCATCAATGTTTGAGCGAGTTCTTCTGTCGTCTTCCGGTTCAGTGTGTAAATGATGCCGCTTTTCCCTTTATTTTGAGAAATAAATTTTACAATACTTTTTATTGCCTGGTCTTTTTTTACCTTGGGCACAACTTCATAATAAAGATTAGAGCGGTTAAAAGATGAAATAAAAACATTAGGATCGCGTAAACCCAGGTTTTTTATTATATCGCTTTGTACTTTCGGTGTAGCAGTAGCTGTTAACGCAATTACAGGTTTTTTCGCGTCGATTTGATCCATTATCTCTCTTAAACGGCGGTATTCCGGTCTGAAATCATGCCCCCATTCACTAATACAGTGGGCCTCGTCAACAGCAAAAAATGAAATTTTCAAATCTCTGAAGAATTCAACATTTTCTTCTTTCGTCAATGTTTCGGGTGCTACATATAATAGCTTCGTATTTCCTGATAAAAGATCATCCTTTACGATCTTTTGCTGGCCTTTATTCAATGAGCTATTTAAAAAATGAGCAATATTATCGGTGCTGCTGTATCCGCGCACCAGGTCTACCTGGTTTTTCATCAACGCAATTAAAGGAGAAACTATTATGGCGCAACCATCACTTATTATGGCGGGCAATTGATAACACAGGCTTTTCCCTCCGCCGGTAGGCATAATAACAAAGGTATCCCTGCCAGAGAGGAGACTCTTAATTATTTCTTTTTGAGGCTCTTTAAAATAGTTAAAACCGAAGTGTTTTTGAAGCTGTTCTGTAAGAATATTGTCGTTAGATACTGTTCCGTTGGTCCTTTTTTCTGGTGATTTTCTTTTTTGGATTTTAGGATTTTTTGTTTTTACTGTGGACATGGTTTTTCGTTTCTGCTATGCAATCTAAAAAGATTCCAAAGGTAATTCATTAATTAAAAAAATAGGTTAAAGTTGTCGGCGAAAAAATCACTTCGGTGGTGTTGTTCGGGTAAGGTACGAAGATTTTAGATTAATAAAATAAAAATCCTTTGCTTTGTTCAACCATACATTTCAAGTAGGTTTGCATCGTTTCAAAGAAATTCTTCATATTTGAAGATCAAAACCCCAATAAGACCTTTTGAATCAATTTAATGGCTAATAATATTATAAGCACCGGTAAACAAACAATTATTGCAGAATCTCATTCTGTAGCCGCGCTGGTAAATTTTATCAATGAGGACTTTGAGAAAGCGGTTACCAAAATTTTTGAATCGAAAGGAAGGTTAGTAATCAGCGGAATCGGCAAAAGCGCAATAGTTGCCCAAAAAATTGTCGCCTCACTTAACAGCACCGGAACACCATCGGTTTTTCTGCATGCAGCAGATGCTATTCATGGTGATCTGGGAATTGTACAGCCGGAAGACTTGGTTATGATAATCAGCAAAAGCGGTGATAGCCCTGAGATTAAAGTATTGGTGCCGCTTATTAAGAATTTCAATAACACGCTTATTGCCATTTGTGGAAATATGACAAGTTTCCTGGCAAAATGCGCAGATATTGTTCTAAACACTACGGTTGAAGAAGAGGCCTCGCCCTATAATCTTGCTCCAACGAGCAGCACCACTGCACAAATGGTAATGGGTGACGCTATTTGTGTATCCTTAATGGAATTGCGCGGATTTAACCAGGATGATTTTGCTAAATTTCATCCGGGTGGCACTTTAGGTAAAAAATTATACTTGAGGGTTGAAGAACTTTCTATTAACAATGAAAAACCATCAGTAAAAAAGGAAAGTTTACTGAAAGATGTTATAATTGAAATTACAAGGAAGCGTTTAGGGGTTACCGTTGTGCTCGACGAAGAGAAAACTATTATCGGAATTATTACAGATGGTGACCTCAGAAGAATGTTGGAGAAAAATTTGTATCATGCAGATACCAGGGCAAAGGATATTATGACTTCAACGCCAAAAACAATAGACAGCAAATCCCTTGCGGTAAATGCACTCGAAATAATGAGAAATAAAAATATCACCCAACTAATTGTAACCAGGGATAACCACTACTTTGGAATTATCCATTTACATGACTTAATTAAAGAAGGCATCATTTAATAAACCAAACTATGATAAAGAGTAAAAATAATTACGTGGCCATTATGGCCGGCGGGATCGGAAGCCGCTTCTGGCCTGTGAGCAGAGTTGATCTTCCCAAACAGTTCCTGGATATTTTAAATACCGGCAAAACTCTCATTCAATCCACCTATGAACGTTTTGCTCAATACATACCCGTTGAAAATATATATATTGTAACATCATATCAATATAAAGATATTACACAGAAACAATTACCTGATTTACCGCCGGAGAATATTGTTTGTGAACCATCCAGAAAAAACACCGCGCCCTGCATCGCCTACATATCTTATAAAGTTCAACAATTAAACGAGCATGCAAATTTAATCTGTGCGCCGGCCGATCATCTTATTCTGGACGATGTTGCTTTTATAAAAACAAGTCTTGAGGCATTGGAATTTACAGAAAAGAATAACGCGCTGCTTACTTTAGGAATAAAACCCTTCCAGCCCAATACGGGATATGGATACATTCAATACGAGCAACAAGCGGTAAACGATAATATTTACAAGGTAAAAACATTTACAGAAAAACCCGATCTTGAATTAGCAAAAACATTTATTGCAAGTGGAGATTTTTTATGGAATGCCGGCATTTTTGTGTGGAAAACAAAAACTATAATTGCTGCTTTTGAAAAATATCTTCCGGAAATGCATGAGCTGTTTGATGGGGCAAAGAATGCGATGAACTCAGAAATGGAGAAAGAAGCTATTGAGGTAATTTACCCATTATGCGCAAATCTTTCTATTGATTATGGCATTTTAGAAAAAGCAGATAATGTATATGTAATTCCTTCTTCATTTGGATGGAGTGATCTTGGTACCTGGGGTAGCGCTTACGAAAACCTGGAAAAGGATTATCACGAAAATGCTGTTGCCGGTGACAATATTATCCTTTTCGAATCTTCAAAGAATATTGTTCATACTACCGGGGATAAATTAACCTTATTGCAAGGGCTTGAAGATTTTATTGTAGTGGATACACCCGACGCTTTATTGGTTTGTAAAAAAGAAAACGAACAAAACATTAAAGAATATCTTGCCGAGATAAGAAGAAACAAGGGAGATAAATACCTGTAATCCCCGGCATAAAAAGCCGATATATGGAACCTTTTTTCGATAGTAAATTACCCAATACCGGTATTTCTATTTTTACCGTAATGAGTGTGCTGGCAGCCCGGCACCATGCAATCAATCTCGGTCAGGGCACCCCGGATTTTGCAATCAGTGACGAATTGATCGAACTGGTATATAAGGCAATGAAAGATGGACACAATCAATATATTCATAGAAACGGCCTGCCTGAATTAAGGGAAATTATCGCTGAAAAAATATTTTTTTTATATAAAAGCAAAGTAGATCCTGCAACCGAAATTGTTATCACGCCAGGCGCAACCTGTGCTATTTATACCGCGCTTACTACAATCTTAAAACCCGGGGATGAAGTGATTGTGTTTGAACCAGCTTATGACAGTTATGTACCTAATATTAAGATAAACGGCGCTACGCCTGTTTTAATTCAATTAGAATATCCCAATTACAAGATTGACTGGAAAGTTGTAAAAGAAAAAGTTACGCCGGCTACCAGGATGATCATGCTTAATTCGCCCAATAATCCAACAGGTAAAATTCTTGATAGCGAAGATATCAGGCAATTAAGAGAAATCGTTGCAGGCACAGAGATCCTTATTTTAAGCGATGAAGTGTATGAGCACCTGGCATTTGACGGATACCAACATGAAAGCATTTTAAAATATGATGATCTTTTTGACAGAAGTTTTACTGTTTTTTCTTTTGGTAAAGTTTATCAATGTACAGGTTGGAAAATGGGCTACTGTGTAGCACCCGACCGGCTGATGAAAGAATTTTTAAAAGTACATCAATACAATTGCTTTTGTTGTAATACACCAATACAATATGCGCTCTCTTCGTTTCTTACCCATAAAAATGAATACCTCAGTTTGAGCAACTTTTTTCAAACGAAAAGAGACTATTTTGAAAACCAAATGACCAAAACTAAATTCAAGTCGCTTCCATCTTACGGCAGTTATTTTCAACTTTACAGCTATTCGGAAATAAGTAATGAGCCTGAATTTCAATTTGCAAAAAAACTAACGCAAAAGGCTGGAGTTGCAACTATTCCTGTTTCAGCATTTTACCAGAATGGCAAAGAAAACCAGGTACTTCGATTTTGTTTTGCCAAAAAAGAAAAAACACTGGACGAAGCGGTGCGTCGTCTTTTGGATTTCCAAAAACAGTCTGTATAACCCTTGTTGTATGCTAACTTCTATATGTAAATATGTGAATTTGATTCTCCTCTAGGTAAAATTTTCAACAATTTGCAGTAACAATTCTTTCTCAATCAGATAATTACAACTATAAAATTACATGGAATATATTTTGTTCAATTTCCATGTATCATTTAATCTAAAATAATAATTTATGAAAAAGTTAAGTATTGCAGTTATTATTTCCGGCGCGTTGATTCTCTCAGCCTGCAATGGAAACACAAATACAACAAGTACCACAGATAGTACAAATACCATGAGTTCCAATGATAGGAATATGAATTCTATGAACGATACAGATACTTTAAATGCGACAGTTGATAAAGATGCTGTGGATTTTGCACAGGAAGCCGCCGCCGGAGGTATGATGGAAGTACAGGTAGGAAAACTGGCACAACAAAATTCAAGCAATAAAGCGATCCAGGATTATGGTAAAATGCTGGAAGATGATCACACCAGTTTAAATAATGATTTGAAAGACATTTCAGCTAAAAAAAATATAAACCTTCCGACAACTGTAACCAGCGATCAACAAGATAAAATTGATAAACTAAGTAAAGAGAAAGGTAGTGACTTTGATAAAGATTTTATTTCGATGGCTGTTGACGATCATCAAAATGATATCGATAAATTTAAAAAAGCCGGGGATAATATCACCGATCCTGATCTTAAAGATTTTATTGTGAAGGCACTGCCTACACTTCAAAAACACCTTGACAAGGCTAAGGAAATAAAAAAGAAAATGTAAATACCAGGGATAAGAAGGGAGTGCCTTAGTTGCACTCCTTTTTTAATTTGTCAAAACCGCCACTGCATTTAGATAGTTAAAAGTACTTTCCTCTTATTCATCCAACTAAAATATTTATCAGATAAATACTAAATTTATTAGTGTTAATAAATTTTAATTTCTATATTTGCCCAACTAATACCTTTACAATTTATAACTATCATAATAACAATTACTATGGCTGCAAATACTCCGGATAAAATATCTGAAAAAATGAAAGCGCTGAAACTTACTATGGATAAAATAGATAAGGATTATGGCAAAGGAAGTGTGATGATGATGAATGAACGTTCACAGGAACCACATGAAACAATATCTACGGGATCTATCGGATTAGATGTAGCCCTGGGTATTGGCGGACTTCCAAAAGGAAGGGTGGTAGAAATATATGGCCCGGAATCATCTGGTAAAACCACGCTCGCAATCCATGTAATAGCAGAAGCCCAGAAAAAAGGTGGAATGTGCGCAATTATAGATGCCGAACATGCTTTTGACAGTGCCTACGCCAGAAGATTAGGGGTCGACGTCGACAATCTTTTAATAAGTCAGCCGGATTATGGTGAGCAGGGATTAGAAATAGCTGACAGGCTAATTCTTTCCGGAGCCCTGGATGTAGTTGTAATAGATTCAGTAGCAGCATTGGTTCCAAAAGGAGAACTGGAAGGTGAAATGGGCGATAGTAAAATGGGATTACAGGCAAGATTAATGAGCCAGGCAATGAGAAAACTAACGGCTACCATAAGTAAAACTAATTGTTGTTGTATTTTTATTAACCAGCTTCGCGATAAAATAGGTGTCATGTTCGGTAACCCCGAAACCACCACAGGGGGAAATGCTTTGAAATTTTATTCTTCCGTCAGGTTGGATATTCGCCGGATGGCTCAAATAAAAGATGGAGACCAATCTGTAGGAAACCGTGTAAAAGTAAAAGTGGTTAAAAATAAGATGGCTCCGCCTTTTCGTGTTGCAGAATTTGATGTAATTTTTGGAGGAGGTATTTCTAAAGTGGGCGAAATAATTGATATGGGTGTTGACCTGGGGATTGTTCAGAAAAGCGGTAGCTGGTTTAGTTACGATACTACAAAGCTCGGGCAGGGCCGCGAAGCAGTAAAGCAACTTTTTGTCGATAATCCTGATTTGGCTAATGAAATTGAAGCAAAAATAAGAGCAAAGATAGCAGAAGGAGTAGTTTAAAAATATTTAATGCTTTAAAGCTTATTATGCCTGTTTTCGGACAGGCATTTTTTATTTCCCTTTTTCAAAAAAAAAATAAATACTTTGTTAATTATTTAATTATTTATTATTTTGGCGCTTTAATCAAAATTTAACTATTTATGAAAAAAGTAATTATGCTTATTGCTGTATTTGGTCTTTATACAGCTTCCTTCGCTTCAACGGGTTTTACAAGTGTTCCAAAAAAGGCTACTCAAATCTATTTACCAATCGGAAAGAATATGCAAATTTCGCTGATGGACCTTTCTGTTATTAGTGTAAAAGATTATGAAAAGGTCAGCGGAAAACATCTCAATTTCTTTCAGAAGCTAAGCTTTAAAGCGGCTCAAAAAAAGCTTAGAAATAGTATTGCTCCAGACGGAACAATCACTAACAAAAAATTGACGAAAGCGATGATCGATGGTGATCACTCTGTTGGATTTCACCTGGGTGGTTTCGCGCTGGGCTTCTTTTTGGGACTCATTGGTGTACTGATTGCTTACATTATTAAAGGGGATCCGGATGTAGACAGGAACAGAAGAAAATGGGCGTGGATTGGCTTTGGGGTCTACGTAGTTTTACTTCTTATCGTATTTTTGGCATTTGCCTCTTCTGCCGGAGTTTACTAATTCTTCCTCAATTCTTTTAAAATGCTGTTCTGATTTCAGAACAGCATTTTTTTTATAAACCATGCTGCTTACTTATTTCTAACATTCTTTCTATAGGTTTTTTAGCAGCTTGAATAAGTTTATTATCCATTAATATTTCCGGTTCTTCATATTCCATACATAAGTACAGTTTCTCCAGTGTGTTGAGTTTCATATATGGACAATCATTACAAGCGCAGGAATTGTCAGGTGGCGCAGGGATAAAAGTCTTGAACGGAGATTGAATCTGCATTTGGTGAATAATGCCCGACTCTGTAGCAACTATAAATTCAATTGCAGGATCTGTAGTTGTATATTTTAATAACGCACTCGTACTTCCAATAAAATCTGCCTCATTTAAAACAGCATTTTCACACTCAGGATGAGCAATCATTTTTGCATCAGGATGGCGCATCTTAAGTTTTGTTATTTTTTCAAGACTGAAAATTTCATGAACCATGCACGATCCGTTCCAAAGAACCATGTCTCTTCCTGTTTTTTTAATCAAATAAGCACCTAAATTTTTGTCCGGAGCAAAGATGATCTTTTGATCTTTTGGCAAACTGTTGATGATAGCTTCTGCATTGGATGAAGTACAGATAATATCGCTCAATGCCTTTATTTCTGCAGAACAATTGATGTAGGTGATTACGACATGACCAGGGTGTTCTTTTTTAAATTTAGTAAAGGCTGCAGCAGGAGCAGAATCTGCCAACGAGCAACCTGCTTTCAAATCGGGTAACAAAACTTTTTTATCCGGGTTAAGAATCTTGGCAGTTTCAGCCATGAAATGCACTCCGGCAAAAACAATCATATCCGCAGTGGTGGACTGAGCTTTTTGAGCCAGGGCAAGGCTATCCCCAATAAAATCGGCAATATCCTGGATATCTGGTTCCTGGTAATAGTGAGCAAGTACGATGGCATTTTTTTCAATTTTTAAGCGTTCAATTTCTGAGAAGAGGTCCAAGGTAACATCAATCTCCAAATCCAAAAAACCTTTTTTGCTTAAATTTTTTTTTGCTTCTTCAATGTTAATATCTGCCATAGTATTTAGTATTAATACCTTTTTAATTTAAAAGCCTATTACTATTATGAGTGTGAATTTGTGGATATATTATATTTTCGTTTTGATGCAAATTTAGAATTTCCTTCTTATCCACATCAATCAACATTATTTCAACAACAGAATATTTATTTCAGGCCCTATCATTCAGGCCTTATCAACAGCCTGTTGATAAAAACAGCCGTTAATAAATTTATAGATCATTTATTTTAAATTTTTGTGAATTAGGATTGGATAAAATGTTGTGTCTTTCTGTTAAAAAAGAAAAAGTGTAAAAAGTAGCTAACTTATCAAAAGTTGTTCAACATTATTTTATAATAAATCCGGCTTTTCCACACCAAAATGAATTTTCTCACAGCCAATTGTTGAAAACTATATTTTTATTTTTCCCGAAGCAAAATTTGAAACAAATGTGAATTATTAAAAAACAATGCCAGTGCTAATTCTGATCGGTTATCCACAGTTTGTTCCTATTTTATTTTACACTATTTTTGCCGCCTCATTTCAAATTTAAGAGAATATAAAATATGTCAATCATTCAGACTATCCGTGAAAAAGGGGCTGTGATCGTAATTGCGCTCATTGCTATAAGCCTTATCAGTTTTATTTTAATGGATTCTATGAGCAGCCGGAGAGGAGGTTCATTATTCGGGGGTAATAATACCACCACTGTAGGTGAAGTGAATGGAGAAAAAATTAATATAAATACCTTTAATGACCGGGTGAAAGACGTAGAGCAACAATATCCTAACGCAGGTTCTTCCCAAAATAATCAGATCATGGAGTCTGTATGGAACCAGATGGTGGCTGAGAAAGTGGTAGAAGCCCAGTTTCAAAAGCTCGGCATCACATTTACTCCTGATGAAATGAGTTCTATAATGTTCAGTGACCAGGCGCCGCAGCAACTAAAACAGGCATTCACAGATAAAGAAACCGGGCAATATGATATTGAACAGGCTAAACAATGGTGGGCGCAAACCAAGAAAAACCAGGATGAAAAACAGCGCAACGCTGTTATTTCGCAAATAATAGATCCTATGCGTTTAAATGCCCTTTACAGAAAATATACTTCAATGATTGCGGCAAGTATGTACCAGCCAAAGTGGCTTGTAAAAGAGCAGCAGGAAGAAAAAAATCAATTTGCGAAAATCTCTTATGTAGCAGTTCCTTATACAGAAGTAAGTGATAGCACAATAAAAGTTACAGATGATGATATTAAAACATATCTTGAAAATAACAAATTAAAATATAAGCAGGAGCCGGGAATAATGCTTTCTTATGTTTCGTTTAACGCGGCAGCCAATGCTGAAGATAGTGCGAGAATTTATCAATCTTTAAAGGACCTTAAGCCGGAATTTGCCGCGGATTCTAATGCTAAATTTTTCCTCGGCCGAAACTCATCTGTCATTTCGTATTCTGACGCCTATGTCCCCCAATCAAAAATACAATCCTCAAAAAAAGATTCTATTATATCGCTACCGGACGGTGGTGTTTTTGGACCGTATGAAGAGAATGGAAATTACGTTCTTGCCAAAAAAATAGATACTAAATTAATGCCCGATACTATTAAGTGCCGTCACATCTTGATAGGAACAGTAAATCCGCAAACGCAACAACCTATAATGGACGACACAACAGCTCACAGAATTGCTGACAGCATTGCTACCGCTATCAGGAATGGGGCAAGCTTCGATTCATTGGATGCAAAATATTCAACGGATGAAGCGGCCAGGCAACAAAATGGTGTGATGACTTTTGATCTTCAAACTATAGAAAGTGATAATTTCTCCAAACCTTTTGCAGACTTTTTATTAAATGATAAAGGAGAAACCAAAAAGGTAGTGCACACTCAATTTGGCTGGCACTATATCGAGATTCTTGATAAAAAAGATTACCAGCCGAGCTACAAAATCGCCTATATGGCTAAAGAAATAGAGCCGAGCGACCAAACGATAAACACGGCAAATACCGACGCTATAAAATTATCCGGCTATGCAAAAGATGAAAAGTCTTTTAATGACTATGTCACCAAAAACGGTTTGAAAAAAGTGGATGTTCCAAATGAAATTAAAGAGAATGATTACCAGCTGGGGGCATTACCGGATGCCCGGCCAATTGTAAGGTGGGCTTTTGACGCCAAAGAAGGACAGGTTTCTGATCCGTTCTCAATAAAAGATGATTTTGTTGTAGCTATTGTGGACAAAAGACTCAAAGCTGGCATACCGGATGTAAATACCGCACGCCCTGAGGTTGAAGGTATTATAATGAATAACAAAAAAGCGGAAATAATTAAAAAGAAACTAAATAATCCCGCAACGCTTGAAGCCGCTGCCGCCCCCTACAATTTGCAGGTATTGTCTACAGGTGAAGATTCAACACTCACATTTGATGCGCCAATAATTAATGGCATCGGCCATGAACCCAAAGTAGCCGGCGCCGCTTTTAATAAAACCTATCAATCGAAAGTATCACCCGCTTTTGCAGGTAATTCAGGGGTTTTTGTAATAAAAGTTGATGGTGTAAATCAAAAAGCGCCGGTTAACGAAGCTTTGCAAAAATTGCAAATGAATGATGAACAAAATAAAGATATCCAGTCAGCATTAAGTGAATCATTCCAGGAATTGAAAAATACTGCCGATATTACTGATTACAGGAGCAAATTTTTCTAAATAAAAAAACGACGAAATTATTGTACAAGCCACGGTTTTTAAACCGCGGCTTTTCTTTATGAGTTCGTTTTAAACAAGGCACGTAAGGATTTTGTAACTTTACACAAACACCCAATTATGGAAGATACAATTGTAAATAAAGTTGCCCAAAGCGCATTGGTAACGGTAGACCTTGGGGATTTTTATCCGGAAGACGATATCGTAACATTTGATTTGAAGGATTATTTATTTATGGAATTAATTTTAAAAGAAAAAGAATACCGGGATACATTGAAAAATATTGATTGGAGCATTTATGAAAATAAGAATATAGCTATAACCTGTTCCACAGATGCAATTATCCCGCTTTGGGCATATATGCTCGCAGTTTCTTATTTGCAGCCATTTGCGAAAGAAATAATTTTTGGTACGGCAGATGAAGTTTTTAGCGTTTTGTATTTACGTAAGTTGCAACAGATTGATCCCAAAGAGTATGAAGATAAAAGAGTGGTGGTAAAAGGTTGTGGTGATAAAGAAGTTCCTGCAGCGGCTTTTGTTGAAATTACCAAAATTCTCCGCCCGGTAGTTAAAAGCATTATGTACGGCGAACCTTGCAGCACAGTTCCTGTTTTTAAAAGAAAATAAAAATCTCTGAAATTTGTTGCTTTACTGGCTGTGGCCGGTCTTATTTCTGAACCCAAACAGAGACAGAACCACCGTTGCAAAAGAATTTCCCCCAACCGTCTTTATTGACTTTGACTTCTTCTTTTCTCTTTTGTAATAAGTCAACAAAGGTTTTACCCGCATATCGTTTTCCTATTTCCATATTTTTATAGCCATCGTCGCCGTTTGATAATAAAACAGCACACCCAGCATGTACATCGTCGCCCTCCCGTATCCACCCTACGCAGTTTTTGTGATTAAAATAATCGCGGGTATGGCCGAAGGCATTTTGATGGCGAGCTTCCATAAGTTTTTCTAATTCTTCCACTTTTTCAAGCCAAATCTCATACTCATTGCCATCTTCTCCCTTATCTCTATAATGGGCGCCATAAATATCGGCGTAAAAAATACAGGGATATCCTTCAAAACGCAGAAGTATCAATGCATAGGCTATTGCCTTAAACCAGGATTCGACGGGTGCCTCCAGCGCTTGCAACGGCTGTGTGTCATGATTATCTACAATCGTCACCGCGCGTTCAGGATAAGCCCTCAACAAGGTATTATCAAATATTTTGCGCATATCATATTTCTTTCCCTGCACAGAAGCGTCGTGAAAATTATTCTGAAGGCAACAATCAAACAAACTCATGCCGTGGTTGGTTTCTTCAATGTATTTCAATAACAAATCAACAGAATGGGGCGCCCAATATTCACCAACGGTAAAAATTTCTTTCCCGGTATATTCTCTTATTTCTCTAAGCCAGTCCGCATAAAAGGAAGTAGGCATATGTTTGACAGCATCCAGGCGTACACCATCAAAATTTCTTTGGTACCAATACCATTTTCCCCAATCAATAAGATGCTTTTTTACAGATTCATTTCTAAAGTCAATATCGTTGAACATCAGGTAATCGTAGTTTCCTTTTTCATCACTTATCATTTCCTGCCACCCGTCACCATTGCCGTTGAGAATTTTAAAAATACCATTTTCACCGGTATCATGTGCATAATCGACCCCTGTAAAACACATGTAGTTCCATTCAAAATCTGAATATTTTTTTTGTCTGCCGGGAAAAGTAAATTTCGTGTACGCGTCAATTTCCATCTCTTCAGATATCGCCTTGTTACGGTCTTCAGCATCTACTTTTACCACCTTAATTCTTTCGCATTCATCTCCTCCGGCTTTATGGTTTAGCACAATGTCGACAATCACCTGCATACCGGTTGCATGCACCGCGTCAATTGCTTCCTCGTATTCTTGCCGGGTTCCGTATTTTGTGCGCACAGTTCCTTTTTGATCAAACTCCCCAAGATCATAAAGATCATAAGGCGAGTACCCTTCGCTATACCCGCCGTGCGAACCCTTATAGGCAGGAGGAAACCATATAGAGGTAAAACCCATTTCTCTTAACCGGGAAGCATCTGATTTTATTTGTTTCCACAGGTTTCCGTCATTGGGCATATACCAATGGAAATATTGCAACATGGTCCCTTGGGGCATTTGAATTTTTTTTTTACCTCTCCAAATCGCGTACCATAGTATTTACCTGGTAAATCACTGCCACAAATCCGCCTATGATTCAAAAACCGGTTCGAAGTCTTTAGCGAAAAACCCTGGCGGAAAAACGTTGTTGAGTAATACACTTGCTGCAATTTTTCCGAGCGTGTCGCTATTCATTGCTCCATAGCCGTTGCCGCCCGCGGCAACAAACAATCCTTTTCCAACTGGCCCAATGTAGGGTTTGTTATGTTTGGTGTAGCAAACAATGCAACGTTTTTCCTGTACATCTTCTATTGAAATTTTGGGGATAATTAATTTCAAAGCTTTTTCCAGTAAAGGGCGATTATCTTTTTGGTTGCCGGTTTTAAACCATTGCTGTATTTCTGGTAAACTATTGAAATAAAGATCGCCCGGAATGTTGGCCCCCACCTTTAAATAATAATTTCCATCCGGGTACCGCAGCGGCCTTATCAGGTAAATATCCTGGATTTCCGGCTCATCAATTTTATATAAAAGCGGTGGCAGAGAGGAAAGCCGCCGGGATTCTTCTTCCGTTACTTTTACCCAAATAGTTGTTTCACTTTTAACTTTTAAAACCAATTTCTTTGGGAGAAGATTCAGAAAGTTGACAAAGGAACCCGGAGCCAACAGCACCTTTTTTGAATGAAAAGTTTGATCATCGATACAAGTAATTTTTATTACATCATTTTCAAAAGATATATCCCTCACCGTGTTATTAAAAATTTCACCGCCATTTTTTTTAAAAACTACGGTTTGCGCTTTTATTAAAAGTCTTGGATTGATATGACCGGAAGGCGCTTGTTCATAGACGCCTTTTGCTGAAGGAGGAAAATTAAAATTAGAGTTGAAGGCTTTTAGTTGCGAAACATCATTAAATATTTGAAAATTGACATCAAATTTTTTTGCCTCTTCTTTATAGTGATTCAAATAATCATCATTGTCTCCTGGTGTTACATACAAGCAACCGTCAGCAACGAAATAGTTGACGTCACTTTCTTTTTCCAGGTCCGAATGTTGTTGGGCAGACTGAATATTGAGCAATGTTTCGATTGAATCTTTGCCAACAATTCTTTGAATCCGGGCACGGTCATAATGGCTTGCATACACAATTCCCTGCTTTAATGTGGTTTCTTCATCGGGCCCGATGAGTGCGATATTTTTTTGCGAGCGGCTGATGTATTTGGCTGCGGCAGAGCCGATCAATCCTGCTCCTACAATGATACTTTCATAAACCATTCAGTAATTTACATTAATTTATGTTGTTTCTTCATTTTACCCCCAAGGGATTATCCAGATTAATACAATTTCACTTTAAACCGGTATTTTCCGTTAAAGTATTCTTTCATCTTTATAACATCTTTTGATTTTTCAGTAAGCCAAAAAACGGCATAAGCATCTTTTGAATATTCAATTTTCAACAACCAGCAACTTGATCGGGTATCATTATTTAATTGAAGATTCTCTTTTCCAATTACTTCATAACGGTGATAGGTAGGTGCTTTTTCATTCGGGTCAAAAAAGGCAATGTCAAATTTTTGACCTGTTTTGTTAATCGGTAACAGAGGATAGGTTTCAAGATCCTGTTCCCAGCTCAGGACAGGAATATCCAGCAGAACTTTAGGTTTTTTTAAAACCGCGTTGTTGCTTACGGTATCGGATGCAACCATAAAACTATCGGTGAAATTATATGCAATAATTCCCTTTCCGGGGTAAATGGCTTTGTGAAAAATCGGAGCCAGCGTGTTTCTGTCGCAAATATTCTTAACCTGTGCCAATATTGAATCACAGCGGTACCAGGCCCAATCAAATTCAACCACGGGCTTGTTATTGAAAGTAGTAAAGTGCACCCTCCTCTTCCATATGTCAACGCTGCTGCTCAAATTAAAAAGGCTATCAGTAAAATAAACCACATAACTGCTTTCGCCGGGTTTTAATTTCTTCGTTTGTAAAGTGTGATTATTGGCATTGATCGTATCAATTTGAGCTGTGGTAGACGCGTGGAATACGGTGAGGAAAATAATTGGTGCAAAAAGTTTTATCATTGATTCTTAATTTTTTTGCAAACTTATTTTTTTAAAATCCAAATGAAATACCATTCATAAAAATCCCATATCCGGTATTCAAGTCAGGAATGTCCTCTGTTTGGTGCAATAAATCAGTAATCCAAGTGCTTTATTATTGCGGAGCTTATTTTCATAAATAAAAATTTCTTAAACATTTTATTATAGTAGACAAATAAAAAAGACAGATTTTTATTTTACTCAAAAAAATAAAAAGGGAATTGGTTTGACTTTTGATGTGTTTCTAAAAAAAGCAGGTATGCCAGAAGGGCCGTCAATTGTGATACTAAAAGAAGAAGTGCAAGCCTTCAAAGGAAAGAAAATTTTAAAAGTAGAAGGGAACAGCAAGTTGGATATTCAACGTTTGTCGGGGAAGAAAATAATTGATTTTAAAAGCTGGGGAAAACATTTTCTGATTTGTTTCAAAGACTTTACTGTTCGCATTCATTTTATGCTTTTTGGTAGTTACCGGATTAATGAACGTAAAGAGTCTGTCCCGCGTTTGCGTTTGATTTTCAAAGAGAACGAATTAAACTTTTATGCATGTTCAGTAAAATTTATCGAAGAAAATCCTGATGAAGTTTATGATTGGAAAGCAGATGTAATGAATCCGGAATGGGATTCGAAAGCTGCCAAAAACAAACTAAAACGTCACCCCGAAATGCTTGTTTGTGACGCGTTGCTCGATCAAAATATTTTTGCCGGCGTTGGAAATATTATTAAAAACGAAGTGCTTTATCGCATAAAAGTGCAACCCGAAGCGAGAGGGGGCGATTTACCACCAAAGAAAATTCATCAACTTGTAAAAGAAGCCCGTGATTATAGTTTTCAGTTTCTTGAATGGAAAAAGCAGTATGTTTTAAAAAAACACTGGAATGCACACACGAAAAAAATCTGCCCCGAATGCAAGCAACCGTTTACCAAAAAACATTGTGGCAAAACCAACCGAAGGAGTTTTTTCTGTACCAATTGCCAGCAGCTTTATTCCTTGAAAAGTTTAAAATGAACCAGCCTCAAAAGTATTTCCCTGGCTAAGATCGCCCGTTTCGTAACCTTTTTTAAACCAGTACATTCTTTGCGCAGAAGTTCCGTGGGTGAAAGAGTCCGGTGTTACGGTTCCCTGGTATTCTTGCTGCAAGCGATCATCACCGATGGCATTGGCGGCCTTCAAAGCATCCTGGATATCCCGGGGAGCAATTACGTTTTTCATTTGCTGGTCATAATGCGCCCAAATACCTGCATAAAAATCTGCCTGCAGTTCAAGGCGAACAGAATATTTATTATAATCGGTTTCGCTTAATTGTTGCTGAAGCTGCTCCATTTTTTGAGTAACGCCAAGCAAATCCTGCACGTGGTGACCCACTTCATGTGCCACCACATAAGCCATGGCAAAATCGCCTGTGGCTCCGAACTGGTCTTTCAATTGTTGGGCGAAAGAAAGATCAATATAAACATCACCATCCTGGGGGCAATAAAACGGCCCCGTTTGAGCACTTGCGTACCCGCATCCTGAAGTAGTAGTGCCATTAAAAAGTACGAGAGTCGGATCGGTATAGGTTCTTCCCATGTCATTAAATAATTTAGTCCACACATCTTCTGTATCTGCCAGCACCACTTTCACAAAAGCGGCTTCTTTGTCTTCTGCCGCTTTTTGTTCCTGGGTCATTTCCTGTTGTTGCGGAGGAACCAACTGTTGAAGATCATTGAGATCGCCGCCGCCCAATAAAAATTTGGCCAATATAAAAATTACGCCAATTACACCTCCTCCAATTGCCAATCCGCCGCCGGAAACACCCCTGCGATCGTCTACATTCGAACTTTGTCTCCTTCCCTGCCACTGCATAGTTGAACTATTTAAGGGTTTAAATTTTTTTAGAAAAGAAACTCTTATTTCCTCGTTTTAGCTTTAAAAGCGTTGATCGCGTTTTTGCTGAAATCACTTAAAATCAAACGTCCGCTTATTTTTGCTCTTTCTTTTAAAAGTACATCCCAGTTTTCTGTTCCCTGCCAGAACATTTTTTTCATTTCAGCCATTGCTTCCGGGCTGGAATGTGCCAAAGAAGTGGCCAACCGGTAAACGGCTTCATCAAGATTCTGGACCGATTGATGAACTTCTGCATAAAGTCCTTTGTGTTTTGCCCAATCTGCATTTCTCCAAAGCGTTGCGTCAATTGAAAGTTGGCTAAAAGCGGAAGTTCCGATTTTTCTTTCGATTGCCGGACCTACCACAAATGGAGCGATGCCCAAAGACAATTCGCTTAATTTGACTTCTGATTCTTTCACTGCAATGGCATAGTCAACCGCCGCAGCAAGTCCCACGCCGCCGCCAACACATTTTCCATGAATCCGGCCGATTGTCAATTTGGTACATTTTCGCATGGCGTTTATCACATTGGCAAACCCTGAAAAAAACTCGTAACCTTCTTTTTCATTGTTTACCGCCATCAATTCATCAAAACTGGCACCTCCGCAAAACGCTCCGTTTCCCGCGCTTTTTAATACCACAACTCTTGTGTCATGCGTGCCTGCATAATGAATTTCCAAAGCCAGTGCATCGAGCAATTTGCCCGGTAAAGAATTTCCCTGGGGGTGAAAAAATTCAATTGTTGTAATTCCGTGTTCTGTGTGAGAGCTAACGTAGGGTTCCATTTAATGTAATTTTATTTTCTTTGTCTTACCATAGTGAGTATTGTGGCGACACCGGTAATTTCATCTGTGTCATCCATAATTTCAACGTACCATTTCACAATTCCTTTTGGTATATCGATTCCTTTTACATTTTTCGTTTCAGGAGTAACTTCCTTCAATTCCTGCTCAATTTTTTCCTTGCAGGTTAATTTAATATAAATTCCTGTTCCGGGATAAACTGGCTTGGTAAACCGAAGTTCTTCAATGCCATAATTTAACAAGACCGGGTTCTTTTCATAACTATCAACAAACAAGCCAGCTGCTGCGCTGATGATAAAATACCCATGCGCCACCTGTTCATCAAACATCGTATCGGTAAAATCGGTTTCTTTTAAATGGGCATAAAAATGATCGCCGCTCAGGTCAGCAAATTGGTCGATGTCTTTTGAAGTGATGGTCCTTTTTTCGGTTATTAACTGATCGCCGATATTGAGTTCTTCAAAATATTTTTTAAACGGGTGAACGGTTTCTGTATTGGCTTTTGCGCCGGGTTGGTAAACGTTGGTAATGGCCGTAAGCATCGTAGGCGATCCTTGCAATGCCACCCTTTGCATGTAGTGTTTTATTCCACGCAAACCACCCATTTCTTCTCCCCCGCCTGCTCTTCCTGGGCCGCCATGTGTCAGCAATGGCAACGGCGATCCATGCCCTGTGCTTTCTTTTGAGCAATCGCGATTCAATACCAAAATTCTTCCATGATACGTTCCGGCGCCTAAAATAAAATTCTTCGCAAATTCTTCGTTTACTGTAACTACAGAACTTACGAGGCTTCCTTTTCCCAATTTTGCCAAAGCAATCGCTTCATCAATATTTTTATAAGGCATCAGGGTACTTACCGGGCCAAAAGCTTCAATCTCATGCACTTCATCACTTGAAAAGGGTGTTTCGTTTTTTAAAAGTAACGGGCTTAAAAAAGCGCCGTTTTTATTATCTGCATCAATTAATTCCACACTGTCGAGGCTGCCGTAAATAATTTGGGAAGAAGCAAGCAATTTTTGAACCTGGTCCATCACCTCTTTTTTTTGACTTTGGCCGGCAAGTGCTCCCATTTTTACTTTTTCATTGGCCGGGTTGCCGACAATGGTTTGTGACAAGGATTTACTTATGTCTTTCCAGGCATCTTCCATTTTATTTTCTGGAACAAAAATCCTTCGAATAGCCGTGCATTTTTGTCCGGCTTTAGAAGTCATTTCTTTTCTTATTTCTTTGATAAAAATATCCCATTCAGGCATACCCGGATTTATATCATCGCCTAAAACTATGCAATTCAACGAATCGGCTTCAAGATTAAAAGGAACGTTTTCACGCAACACATTTGGATTCGATTTCAGCATCAACCCTGTTGAAGCCGAACCGGTGAACGTGATCACATCTTGGGAAGTAACATGATCAAGGATATCACCGGCACTTCCGCAAATCAGTTGCAATGCGCCTTCCGGCAAAATCCCGGAAGCAATTATTTCTCTCATTACTGCTTCGGTGAGATACGAAGTAATGGAAGCCGGCTTAACAACGGCTGCCACCCCTGCCAACAAGTTTACTGCAATCTTTTCCAGCATTCCCCACACGGGAAAATTAAAGGCATTGATATGAAGCGCCACGCCTTCTTTGGGTAATAAAATATGCTGGGCTGCAAAAGTGCCACCTTTGCCAAGCCCGATATTTTCGCCGTCAAGAGCGAAGATTTCGTTGGGAAGTTTTCTCCTCAAAGATGCGTTTGAAAAAAGGTTGCCAATACCGCCTTCGATATCCACCCAACTGTCAGCCCGTGTTGCACCCGTTTTATAGCTGACGGAGTAAAATTCTTCTTTATGGTCAAAAAGATAAAGAGCGAGTGCTTTAAGCATTCGTCCTCTTTCCTGGAAAGTCATCTTTCTCAGAGCGGGACTCCCCTTTTGTCTTCCGTATTGCAGGATTGAACCAAAATCCAAACCTTTGGTCGTGGCGGTAGCTACAAACTCTCCATTTACCGCATTGTATAATTTCTGTCCTTCTCCATCTCCTTCTATCCATTTGCCAAGGACATAATTTCCAAGTTTCATTAGTAAAGATTTTTTATCAAAGTTATTTGAAAATAAACACAAGCAGATATTAACTGTATTATACCTCCATAATGAAGTTTACCTTATGCGCCCTACTCGCAACGAAACAATTGATGGTTTTCCTTCTCGCATGATCAGGATATTTATTCGGTAGCCGGTCTTTTGTAAAAGATTTTTATAAACCTCAAGGTTTCCGCTGAAATTATTGTCAATGGACATTATTATATCGCCATTTTTGAGACCCGCTTTATCAGCCGGAGATCCTTTAACAATATCGTCAACAAATACTGCTCCATCCAGGCTGTACATAGTCATTCCGGTATAAGAATAATCAAATGGGTCTCGAAAATGGCTGTTGGGTATGAGGTAAATTTCCTTCTGCTGATAATTAATGATCAAATTAAAGTGTCGTAAAACGTCATCTCCTATCAATCCGGTTCGTTGAGGATAAGCCAGCACATTATATTCGTCTTCAAACAGGTAGGTCGGTACTTTTCTAAATTTATAGGTACCGATTTGTAATTCTTTTATCAATGTAAGCCGCATTCTTTTTTTTCCGCCCATGCCCTGTACTTCTATCTCCACCGGCTTTCTCCTTTTCAACAACACAGAGCTATCTTCATTAAAGTGGGTACTTAACAAGAGGCATAAACCTGCGCCGGTGTCAAAAAAATAGTTGGAGTTAAACTTTCGGGAATCCTTTACCGACAGGGGCACAGTGGGCAATCCCTGGAACGATGGATGTAACAAAAAGCCATGGGGGGGATAAGTAATATAGCCAGGACTAAAAACATTAACCCGCAAACTGTCAAAATCTACTTTCACCAAATATCTTGATAAAAAACTGTAGCCGATTATACCGTCTATTTTTATACCGTAGACACTTGTGAGCACTTCATAATTATTGATGTAGAAATCAAGACTATCCACCGACAAACCTGGAAAGAGGAGCGTGTTGTAAGGTGCGAAATCTACTTTTCGTACCCCGGCTATCCCATAAATGTATCTTCCGGAAGGCACATGTGGGATGGAATAATTGGCCGCGGTAGTGGAATCTAACGAAATGCCACCGCTTCCGGTATCTAAAATAAAATTAAATGTGTCGCTTATATTTTCGAATCTCGCTTTTACCAATATTACACCGCCACTTAATTGTTTGAAGGGAAAAGAAGTAATGAACTTAGCCGGTTTTTCCCAATACATTTCCTGCCCAAATAACGAAAAGCCTGAAAGTGTGAACAATAAATAAAATAAAATTCTCATACCGGTTAAAAACTAAATTTAAGATTTATGCTTGTATTTTTGCTTAAATTGTTATCGAGGGCCAGTGGCGTCCTCAAGCGGAAATTTAAGCACATGAAGACATCCCAATTATTACAAAAGGCTTTACGATTTGAGTTCCTGACTGTTGAAGAAGGCAGTTATTTGTTTAGAAATGCTGCATTATCGGAACTAATGGCGGTTGCCGATGAACTAAGAAAAATCCAGGTGCCTCATGGAAAAGTTACCTGGATCATCGATAGGAATGTAAACACAACCAATGTTTGTATTGCCAATTGTAAGTTTTGCAATTTTTACAGGATACCCGGCCACAAAGATGCCTATGTTACAGATATAGAAACGTATAAAACAAAAATTGAAGAGACTTTTAAATATGGTGGCGAGCAATTGCTGCTACAGGGCGGTCATCACCCCGATCTGGATTTAAATTATTATGTTACTCTTTTTAGAGAATTAAAAAAACTTTTTCCTAAACTAAAGTTGCATGCCCTCGGACCTCCGGAAGTTGCCCATATCACCAAGATATCCAACGCAACTCATCACGAAGTTTTACAAGCATTAAAAGACGCAGGCCTTGATTCATTACCTGGCCCCGGTGCCGAAATACTAACGGACAGGGTTAGACGCTTAATAAGCAAAGGGAAATGCGGATCCCAGGAATGGCTTGATATTATGACGGAAGCACATAAATTGGGTCTTACCACCTCAGCTACCATGATGTTTGGGCATGTGGAAACTATTGAAGAGCGCTTTGAACATTTGGTGAAACTAAGAGATGTCCAGGCAAAAAAGCCTGAAGGCGCTGTGGGATTTTTAAACTTTATTCCCTGGACTTTCCAGGATGTAGACACTTTATTGGCAAGGATTCGGGGCGTTCACAATCTTACTACTCCCGAAGAATACATCCGAATGATAGCCATGAGTCGTATTATGTTGCCCAACGTAAAAAATATCCAGGCGAGCTGGTTAACGGTTGGTAAACAGGTTGCTCAACTTTGCCTGCACGCTGGAGCAAACGATTTTGGAAGCATTATGATTGAAGAAAATGTAGTAAGTGCTGCAGGCGCGCCACATCGCTTTACAGCAAATGGTATCCAGGAAGCAATAAGAGAAGCGGGTTTTGAGCCGCAACTAAGAAACCAGCAATACGAATTCAGGGAAATGCCGGAACTTGAAGAGCAGGTGATTGATTACTGATTACTCATCGCTAATTGTTTTTAGTTTACCGCGCTACAATCAAAAGTTTTTAATTTGATATTTTTGATTGATGGCATTCCAAATCTTCACTCCCGACCAGGCTCTTCCGAAAATAAAACAATACTGTGCTTACCAGGAACGATGCCATGCAGAAGTGAGGGATAAGTTGTATTCTTTTGGTCTTCATAAAAATGAGGTTGAAGAAATTATTTCCGGGTTAATATCTGAAAATTATTTGAATGAAGAACGCTTTGCCATTCACTTTGCCGGCGGAAAATTCAGGATGAAGCAATGGGGGAAAATTAAAATTAAACAAGCTCTAAAATATAAACAGGTAAGCGATTATTGTATTCGCAAAGCATTAAAAGAAATTGATGCGAAGGATTATGAAAAAACGCTTACGAAGCTGGCCGATCAAAAACTGAAAACAATAAAAAGCGAAAAAAATATTTTTATAAAGAAAAGAAAGCTGCAGGATTTTTTATTGCAAAAAGGTTTTGAAACACAATTAGTGAAGGATGTTGTAAACCGGCTTTAATTTTTTTACGTGCATCCGGTAAACGAACAAATACCTTTGTTTTTTATTTTAAAATTATGTCTTCACTCACTATAACCCTCATACAGCCGAATCTTTTTTGGGAAGATAAAGACGCCAACCTGGCAATGATTCAACAAAAAATTGAAAACATTAAAGAGAAAACGGAAATCGTAATTCTTCCTGAAATGTTTAATACAGGCTTTAGCATGAAACCGGAATTATTTGCGGAAAAAATGGAGGGGGAAACGGTGCAATGGATGAAAAAAATTGCAGCTCAAAAAAAAATAATTCTTACCGGAAGTGTGATGATTGAAGAAAAAGAGAAGTTTTATAATCGCCTGCTTTGGGTTTTGCCAAATGGAGAAATCGGTGTTTATGATAAAAGACATTTGTTTGCCTATGCCGATGAACACGCGCATTATTCAGCAGGAAATAAAAAATTAATAGCATCTGTAAAAGGCTGGAAAATCAATTTGCAGGTTTGCTATGATTTAAGATTTCCCGTCTGGGCGCGGCAGGAGCCAGGCCATCTTGATAACAAATATGATTTATTGATAAATGTGGCTAACTGGCCCGAAAAAAGAAGTCTTGCATGGAAAACTTTATTGCGCGCAAGAGCCATCGAAAACCAATGTTTTGTTGCCGGGGTAAACAGGGTTGGCGAGGATGGCGATAAAATTTCTTACAACGGTGGCAGCACCATCATTGATCCGCTTGGCGATATTATTTATGAAAAAAATAATGAAGAAGACATTTTTACTTATACGTTGCAAAAGGAAAAAATTGATGAAACGAGGGAACGGTTTCCCTTTTGGAAAGATGCCGATGATTTTATGATCAGTGAATAAAATGGCATACAGTAAACAAAGAAAAATCGGAGTTTTTAATTCTTAAGGAAAATATTTATAAATGTCTTCGTATAAGTTCAATTGTGTTTTCCTTATAAAAGAAACCAATGCGGTAACTTCCCAATCTTATTCTATAATATTTTTGTGGCCTGACAGTTTTTTGCACGAGGATAATTCGGACAGCTTTTCTTTGGTTATAATTTCCCGGATAACCCTTTCTATCAAAAGTTTTACAGATGCAGGCAATTTAGCAACGTCTTTTTCAAACGACTTTCAGATTTCAAGGTTCAACCGGATTTCTTTAATTTTTTAATAAATTCTTCCTTTTCCCTTTGATTGAGTAAAGCTGTTTTTCTTGCCTTTTGCATTGCCTTATACAATGCTGCATCTTCGTCGGCTTCTGAATGAAAACCAATTTTTAAGTTATTAAGAAAAGCTTTCAAAATTGCTTCTTCTTTTTTATTTTTTGGTGTTACGGTAAGTGCCATAAAGTCAATATCAAAATAGTATTACTACAAAATTTATTAAAATTGTTTAATGTCGCTAACTAAGCTAAAAATACAATTTTTGTAGAGTCCTTATCTCTAATTGTTTCTTATTTATTTCTCCACCCCTCTTTTCCCCACCTCCTCTTTTCGTAAATTTGCAGCTATGCAGGAATATTTACAGGGACTGAATGATTCACAACGCGAAGCCGTGCTTCATCGCGACGGACCTATCATGATTGTAGCGGGTGCAGGAAGCGGAAAAACGAAGGTTTTAACGACAAGAATCGCGCATTTAATGGCAAGCGGTGTAGATGCTTTCCAGATTTTGGCACTCACCTTTACCAACAAGGCTGCCGCGGAAATGAAAGAAAGAGTAACACACATTTTGGGAAATAATGAAGCGCGCAATCTTTATATTGGAACGTTTCACTCTGTCTTTGCAAGGATTTTAAGAGCCGAAGCGGACAAACTTGGTTATCCACGCAACTTTACGATCTATGATACCGACGACGCAAAAAGTGTAGTAAGAACGGTAGTGAAAGAAATGAATCTTGATGACAAACATTATAAAGCCAACACAGTTTATAATCGCATTTCAAATGCAAAGAACAGCCTGATCACACCCGAAGAATATATCAATGATTTTGGATTGCAGCAGGAAGATCTCAGGGCTAATCGTCCGTTGATCGGACAAATTTACACTGCCTATTGCAATCGTTGTTTCAAAAACGGCGCAATGGATTTTGATGATCTTTTGTTGAAGTTTTACCAGCTATTAAAAACGCATCCTGAAAGCCTGAGCAAATACCAGCGCAAGTTTAAATACATCATGATTGATGAATACCAGGATACCAATACGTCGCAATACCAGATCATAAAATTACTCGGTGCGATGCATGAAAATGTGGCTGTAGTGGGTGATGATGCGCAGAGCATTTATAGTTTTCGTGGCGCAACGATTGAAAACATTCTCCAGTTTCAGAAAGATTATGACGAAGTAAAAGTGGTAATGCTTGAACAAAATTACCGCAGCTCACAAAATATTCTTCATGTGGCTAACCATATCATTGCTAATAATAAAGGACAAATTCCTAAAAAATTATGGACGAGTAATATTGAAGGAGAAAAAATTAATTTGGTTCGCACGGCCACCGATAATGAAGAAGGAAAATATGTAGCCGATGCTATACAGGAACAAAAATTACGCAATCATTTCCGCAACAGCGATTTTGCGATTTTGTATCGTACCAATGCACAAAGCCGGAGCTTTGAAGAAAGCCTGCGGCGCATGAATATTGCTTATCGCATTTACGGCGGCATTAGTTTCTATCAACGAAAAGAGATTAAAGATTTTTTAAGTTACCTGCGCGTGATTGTAAATCCCGGAGATGAAGAAGCGTTGAAGAGAATTATTAATTATCCTGCAAGAGGTATTGGGAAAACTTCTGTTGAGAAAGCGGTCCTTTATGCCAATGAACAAAACATTTCGATGTGGAATGTGCTGGAAAATGCATCTCAGTTTGGCTACAGGGCGAACACACTTGAAACGATCAACAATTTTGTAGTGATGATTAAAATGTTTCAGAGTGAATTGCAAAAGAAAAATGCTTATGATTTGGCTATTCTTGTCGGGAAAAATACAGGAATAGTTAAAGATCTTTTTAACGATAAAACTACTGAAGGGTTAGCTCGGTATGAAAACCTGCAAGAGCTGTTGAACTCTATAAAAGAATACACAGAAACGCCAACAGAAGACGGTGAATTGCTCGATAAAAGTCTTGGAAGTTATCTGCAGCAAATTACGTTGCTCACAGACGCAGATGATGATAAAGGTGAAAGCGACGTAGTAAAACTGATGACGATACACGCTGCAAAAGGTTTGGAATTTCCTGTTGTTTTTGTAGCAGGTTTGGAAGAAACTTTGTTTCCAAATGCAATGGCAATAAACACAAGAGAAGAATTGGAAGAAGAACGAAGATTGTTTTATGTGGCCATCACCAGGGCCAAAAACAGGCTTTGGCTAACCTATGCCAACAACCGGTATCGGTTCGGCAATCTTACGCAAAATGAGCCTAGCAGGTTTATTGATGAACTTCCGCAGGAAAGACTGGATAAGTCATTTGCCGGTGGAAATATGCGTAATAATCAAACCAATCATTGGAATGCATTTGACCGGCCAAAATTTACGGGTTCAAACCAAAGAAGAGAGAGCAAACCGGAAAAGCCGGCTTATCTTGTTTCAACGCCCATGATAAAAATAAAGGAGCACGTTCCTTCGCCTGATTTTGCACCAAGTGATACAAGCAATTTACAAACAGGACAAAGAATAGAGCACCAGAAATTTGGTTTTGGTGAAGTGATGAAAATGGAAGGTGCTTCGCACAACCCAATAGCTACAGTACGGTTTGAACATAATGGTGAGAAAAAAATTATGCTGAATTATGCCAAATTAAGAATCGTGGAATAAAGTTCGTTTACTGCTTAATGCACATGCCGGCGCTTGATAATGCCTCCGGAAGCTTCTTTAATCGTACTTGCAAACACAAATGAGCGCGGATCAATTTCACTCACCAGGTTTTTAAGTTTCCTGATCTCAAGTCTTGTGATAACGGTGAAAATAATATCGCAATCGCTATGCAAATCAAATTTGCCGGGTAAAAAACCACGCTCACCTTTATAAATGGTAATTCCACGTCCCATTTCATTTACAAGCCTGTCTTTTATAATTTCACTTTTGCCAGAAATAATAGTTACACCAACATAAGCTTCCAAACCCTCAACGACATAATCAACCGTGCGGGTGGCAATAAAATAAGTGAGCATTGAATACAAGGCTATTTTAATTCCAAATTCAAAAGCCGCAACACTAAAAATCAAAATGTTGATGGCAAGAATAATTTCGGTAATGGTAAAACTTGTTTTTTTCCACGTATACAGCGCCAGCACTTCAATACCATCAATCGCGCAGCCAGCCCTCATAGTTAGCCCAATACCGGCACCAATGAAAAAGCCTCCAAAAATGGATACTAACAATTTATCATCGGTAATTGAATAATGCGGGAAATAATACAAACAAAACCCCAGGAATAAAATACAGAAAAAAGTTTTTAAGGCGTAATTAAAATTAACCGCGTAGATACAAATAATAATAAACGGAAGGTTTGCCAGCATGATAACATATGAAATATCCCAGTGCTCCAGTTCGCTAATCAGCAGCGAAATTCCGGTAATACCTCCATCAAAAAATCCATTTGGAATAAGAAATCCTTTTAATGAAAATGCTGCTAAAAGCACGCCCAAAATCATAAATATCCCGTCGCTTACCCAACCGCTTATTTCAAAACCCTTTCTTGGAGTTTTTAGAGTTTGCGATCTTATCTTTAATTGAAGTAAAGTGTGTTTAAGGCCCGAGTTCAAATTGCGCTGCGCAGTAGGAGTAAAATAATGATGACGTTCAACAAACTTTATTTCCTCGTCGCTCCAATCTTCCCTGTCCTTTACAAGGCCCGCCTCATGCAGCTCTTTATACAATTTTTCTGCTCCGACAAAGTATCGATTTGTGCCCAGGTAATAAAGATCGGCATCGCAAAGAACTTCTCCCAGCTTGTCTTTTGGTTGCTGAGGAATTTTTGTGACCATTATTAAGCGACAAATTTGAGCTATCTGGTCTTTACGATAGCCAAACTGTGGCAACCACTTTTTTGCCATTTCACAGGATATTTCTTCGTGGTCGCTGTAGGTTTCTAAAAATCCGGAGTCATGAAAAAGTGCAGCGGTTTTTAATATCGTAAGATCCTCGCCGTTAATATTTTCCGCCCGGGCCAGGCGGTCTGTACCGGCAATTACATCTTTGGTGTGTTCCGCATTGTGATAATGAAGAAAAGGAGGTAATTCTGTTTCTAACTTTTTTATCAGGAATGCATAAGCGGAATCAAACTGCATTGGTTGTGGCTGCGTCAAGAATTTAAATTTTATTTTTTAAAAAATAATTTAGACTTATTCCGACAGTTAGTTTAGTTTCAGAAAGCGCCTCACAAATCTAAACAATACACAATAAAAATATTAAAAATGTACCTTCAAAGTGAAATTGCAATAGTACTTCCGCCAAACTGAAAAAATAAAGAAAGAACTTTCGTTATTCCTTATGAGTCGATTCAACCATATTTTCATTTGGAAAAGAGCGCCTTTTTTGCGTTTACTTATTCCATTAATAGCGGGAATTTTGTTAGCGTTTTATTTGCCACTACCTGTCCTGTTAATCATGTCTTCAGCTATCATATTGATGATATTGCTGGTTGTGTTTTTTTTATTACCAGAATCAATTCAGTTTCGTTATAAACCTGTGCAGGGTATTCTTATCTTTTTGTTGCTGATCGTTTTTGGAGTAAGTATCACCTGGCAAAAGGACATCAGAAACGATTCCCGTTGGTATGGCCATTTTTATAAGGGGAAGAGTTTTATTGTTGCTACCATTGCTGAGCCGCTGCAGGCAAAAGCAAATTCCCTTAAAGCAATTGCCAATGCGGATGCAATCATTTTAAATAAAATAGAGCAAAAAACCGCCGGCAGGTTTTTAATCTATTTTTCTAAAGACAGTAATTCAAACAATTTAAAGTACGGCGATAGAATTATAGTAAACAAACAATTAAGACCAATTCTTAATTCCGGAAACCCTGCTGCGGTTGATTATGCGCAATACGCTGCTTTTCACAATCTCTATCAACAGGTTTATCTAAAACCAAACGAATGGATCTTGCTTCCCTCCAAAAATAAAAATCCCTGGAAGAATTTTATTTTTTCAACCCGTGGCAAAAGTTGTGTCTGTTATTGAAGAATATTTTGGAAAGACCAAAGAATCTTCGATTGTAAAAGCGTTATTGATTGGTTATAAAGTAGATCTTGACAAAGACCTTGTACAGGCTTACAGCAATGCGGGTGTTGTTCATATCATCGCTATTTCAGGGCTTCATATCGGAATTATTTATGGGATTTTATTATGGTTATTTTCAATGCTCCCGGTTGCAAAAAATTTTAAAGGCATTCGATTAATATTAATCCTGGCAGGGTTATGGATTTTCGCTTTACTCACCGGCGGTTCTCCGTCTGTAATGCGGGCGGCATTAATGTTCTCCTTTATCATTGTAGGAAAAGTATTGGATAAATCCGGGTCAGTATACAATTCAATTGCAGCTTCTGCTTTTTTGCTGTTATGCTTTAATCCTTTTCTGTTGTGGGACGTGGGCTTTCAGCTTTCTTATCTCGCCGTTTTAGGAATTGTGGTTAGTTATAAACCAATTTCAAATTGGTTTTATTTTAAAAATAAATTGCTGCAAAAAGGATGGCAATTAGCCGCTGTATCATTGGCTGCGCAGCTGTTTACGTTTCCTTTGTGCTTGTTTTATTTTCACCAGCTTCCATTGCTATTTTTATTGTCAAATCTCATTGCGATTCCACTTGCTTCAATAATTTTATGTAGCTGTTTGATTTTAATATTGATTTCGCCGGTAACGATTGTGGCTGTTTATTTTTCAAAAATAGTGTACGCCGCAACATGGCTCCTTAACCATTTCGTTTTATGGGTTGATGCTGTTCCCTATTCTGTATGGAGAGGTATTTCAATTTCCGTAAATGAAACTTTTTTGTTGTATTTATTGATTGTGTGTTTCATTTTCGCTTTTATAAGAAAAAATAAAATGGCCCTTAAATTTGGATTCATCTTTGCAATTTGTTTCGTTTCATGTAAAGCCTTTGATGAATGGAAATTGTATCATCAAAGAAAAATAATTGTTTATAATATCGCAAGACATAAAGCTGTGGAATTCATTGAAAGAAACAACTTTTTCTTCACAGGCGATCGCGAGGTATTGGATGAAAAAGTATTGAATAATTATAATTTAAAGCCCGTTCAGATTGCGTTGCAGCTAAATAATGAGCCCGGCAAATTGCACCATCTTTTTTCACAAAATAATTTTTACCAGTTTTACGATTCAAGAATGTTAATGATCGATTCTGCCTTCAAAAATTATCACTCAGATAAAAAAATAAAGATCAATTATATTCTCATTTCTAAAAATCCGAAAGTAAAAATTGCGGATATCGAAAATGTTTTTGATTGCAAAAATTACATTTTTGATGCTTCAAATCTGCCATGGAAAATAGAGCAATGGAAAAAAGAGTGTGAAGAATTACATTTGCATTCCCATTCTGTTCCTGAACAGGGTGCGGTGGTAATCAATTTGTAAAAGAAAAATTTCTCTTCCCGCAATGCAACAAAAAATAAAATCAGCGCTCATTTCAGTTTTTAATAAAGATGGTTTAAAAGAAATTATTCCTTTGCTTCAGCAGCAAAATATTACGATTTACAGTACAGGCGGTACGCAAAAATTTATCGAAGAAAATGGAGGAAAATGTGTTTCTGTTGAATCGCTCACAGGCTATCCTTCTATTTTAGGAGGAAGAGTTAAAACGCTTCACCCTGTTGTGTTTGGAGGCTTTTTGGCACGCCGTGATGTGGAGAATGATGTGAAGGAAATGAAGCAATACAATATCCCTGAAATTGATTTAGTCGTTGTTGATCTTTATCCTTTTGAAGAAACAGTGAATGCAACAAATGACGAAGCGGCAATCATTGAAAAAATTGATATAGGAGGTCCGTCAATGATTCGTGCTGCAGCCAAAAATTTTAAAAATGTATTGGTGATTGCAGATAAGAAAGAATATCCTGCGCTCACCAAAATTTTAAAAGAACAAAACGCGGAAACTTCAGGGGAAGAAAGAAAAGATTTTGCAGCAAAAGCTTTTGATGTGTGTTCGGGGTATGACATTTCGATTTCAAACTATTTCAATAAAACAAATTTTGCAAATCCATTCCAGGCAGAAAAAAAGGTTTTGCGGTACGGCGAAAATCCACACCAACATGGATTTTTTATTGGTGATATGAGTGAAATTTTTGAGCAGCTTCATGGAAAAGAGCTTTCTTATAATAACCTTGTGGATGTAGATGCAGCTTTACAGTTAATGAGGGAATTTCAAAAGAAAAGTGATTCTGATGAAAGCACATTTGCTGTAATCAAACACACCAATGTTTGCGGTATTGCTCAAAGAAAAAATGTTTCAGAAGCTTTTGCGGCTGCGCTTGCCGGCGATCCTGAAAGTGCTTTTGGCGGAGTTTTGATTTCCAATTCTTCAATCGATCTTAAAACTGCAGAAGCGCTTAAAGATTTATTTATTGAAGTGTTGATTGCTCCGGCATTTAATGAGGACGCATTACCTGTATTAAAATCGAAAAAGAACAGGATCATTTTAAAATTGAAAGAGTTTCCAAAAGAAGAAGAGCAAACAAAAACATTATTGAATGGTTTATTGATTCAGGAAAATGATAAAGGCAATTTCACTGAATGGAAAGAAGAAGGCGGTAGAGTTTCATCAGCCGAAGAAAAAGAAGATCTGGCCTTTGCCAATCTTGTTTGCAAACATTTAAAAAGTAATGCAATTGCGATTGTAAAAAACAAACAACTTTTAGGCAAAGGTGCGGGACAAACTTCGCGCGTAGACGCTTTAAGACATGCAATTGAAAAAGCGAACCAGTTTGAGTTTGATTTGCAAAATTCGGTTGTGGCAAGCGATGCTTTTTTCCCTTTCGATGATTGCGTAAAGATTGCGCACAACGCCGGTGTTACTGCGTTTATTCAACCCGGCGGTTCTATTCGCGATAAAGATTCTATCGATTATTGCAAAGAAAAGAATCTGGTAATGGTGATAACTGGGTTAAGGCATTTTAAGCATTAGAGAGAAAGAAAGATCAAAGTCGGGAAATAAAAGTTCGTTGACTATAAAGACGCTCTTTTGTAAAACAATTAATTGAGCAATTTGTCAGTTCACTACAAATTAAAATTATTTTTTCAGTTGTCTTTCTTCGTTCCACATTTCATTAAATGTTTTCTTACTGAATTCAAGCGGAGCATGGTATTTATCCCAGTTTTTAAACATTTTGTGTACCATTTTGGTTTTCAAATTCCCATTTCCCAAATTCATCATTCCTCTCTTCAATGAGCTGAGTTTCCATATTTTCCAGGCCATCTTTTCTGAAAACGGAGCCATACCTTCTTCCACACTTTTCCTTCTGTTATCTAATAACAGTTCATGAAGATTTATTTTAACCGGGCATACTTCGGAACAGGCGCCACATAAAGAGGATGCATAGCTTAAATGTTTGTACGCTTCAAAGTCACGCAAATTAGGTGTGATGACACTTCCTATCGGCCCGCTGTAAGTAGTACCGTAACTATGTCCGCCAATGTTTTTATAAACGGGACAAACATTCAGGCAGGCGCCACACCTTATACAATAAAGGCTTTCTCTTTGTCGTGCATCAGCTAAAATATCAGACCGGTTGTTATCAAGAAAAATCACATACATATCTTCGGGACCATCAATTTCGCCCGGCTGTCTCGGCCCTGAAATAATGCTGCTGTAAACAGTTACTTTCTGGCCCGTGCCGTAAGTAGCCAATAAGGGCCAAAGCAAGGCCAGGTCGGCCATTGTAGGAATCATTTTTTCAATTCCGACAATTACAATATGAGTTTTGGGCCATGCTGTGGAAAGACGTGCGTTGCCTTCATTTTCTGTGAGGGCAATAGCCCCGATATCACTGATCACAAAATTTGCCCCCGTTATTCCCACTTCTGCCTGAACATATTTTTCTCTTAGTTTTTGCCGCGCAACCAGGGTTAATTCTTCCGGAGTAAGTTTCGATGATGTTCCCAATTTGTCGGAAAAAAGTTTGGCGACATCTTCTTTGCTTTTATGCATCGCCGGCGTTACGATATGATAAGGAGGCTCCCCGTCTAATTGTTGAATGTATTCGCCCAAATCTGTTTCCACACTTTCGATATTATTTTTTTCCAGGAAAGCATTCAGATGAATTTCTTCCGTCACCATGCTTTTGCTTTTTACAATCGTGCGACAGTTTTTTTCTTTACAAATGGCAAGAATTTCGTCTAATGCTTCCTGCGAGTTTTGCGCCCACAATACTTTTCCTCCACGCGCCGTAAAATGCATTTCAAATTCTTCAAGGTGCTGATCGAGCGTTTCCAAAGCGCGCCATTTGATATTTTTTGCTCTTTCTTTTACGAGGTTGATATCTACAAACTGTTGCTTGCCGATTGGTACAACGGCATTGTATTTTCCAATATTGAAATTGATTTTTTGCCGGTGATCAAGATCCGCACTTTTAATGGTGCTTTTCGCTTTAAATGAAGCTGCTGATTCAGTCATACTTTTTCTTTGTATACTTTCTTGATTCTATTTTAAAACTCCCAACTCTTTCCCAACTTTCGCGAAAGCTTCAATCGCTTGGTCCAAATGCTGTTGCTCATGGGCTGCACTTAGCTGAACACGAATTCTTGCCTGCCCTTTTGGAACTACCGGGAAGAAAAACCCGATCACGTAAATACCTTCTTCCAATAACCGTGCTGCAAACTTTTGCGATAACACTGCATCGTAAAGCATAATAGGAACGATCGGGTGAACACCGGGTTTAATATCAAAACCTGCTGCGGTCATCTTTTCACGAAAATATTTTGTGTTGGCTTCCAGCTTATCGCGCAAATCGGTAGTTTCACTAAGCATGTCGAATACGGCGATGGAAGCACCAACAATATTTGGAGCCAACGTGTTGCTGAACAAATATGGTCGACTGCGCTGGCGAAGCATTTCTATTATTTCTTTTTTACCGGAAGTAAATCCGCCGTTGGCTCCGCCGAGAGCCTTACCAAGGGTACTGGTAATAATATCAATTTTTCCTTGTACACCACGATATTCGGGAGTTCCTCTACCGCTTTTACCAATAAAGCCGGTGGAGTGTGAATCATCCACCATTATCACCGCATCGTATCTTTCAGCCAATTCTGCAATTTTGTCCAATTGTGCTATCGTTCCGTCCATACTAAATGTTCCATCTGTAACAATAATTCTGCTTCTTACATCCCGCGCTTCTTTCAGTTTATTTTCCAGGTCGGTCATATTGTTATGCTCATAGCGAAAACGCTGTGCTTTACACAATCGAACGCCGTCAATTATACTCGCATGATTTAATGCATCAGAAATAATTGCATCCTCTTCCCCAAACAACGGCTCAAAAATACCTCCGTTTGCATCAAAGCAAGCAGCATATAAAATGGTGTCTTCTGTTCCCAGAAAATCAGAAATCTTTTTTTCGAGCTCTTTGTGAATATCCTGTGTGCCACAAATAAAACGCACACTGCTCAATCCATATCCATGTTCATCAACGGTTTTTTTAGAAGCTTCAATCACTTTGGGGTGCGCTGCTAAACCAAGGTAATTGTTGGAACAAAAATTTAAAACCACCTTGCCTCCTACTTCAATTTCTGCGCCCTGGTCGCTCGTGATGATTCTTTCCGTCTTATAAAGCCCGTTCGCTTTTATCTCTTCGATTTCCTTTCCGATTCTCTTAGAAAAATTATCATTCATACTTGCTTATTTTTGAGATTACAAACCTACAATGAAAACAATAAAACAGGCGCTTAAAAATAGTTTTTCAGTGAACTGTAACTTTATTACGGTTGTAGCGTATTATAGAAAACAACCGTTGGTGTAATTAAAAATTGCCTGATTGTATGACTGAGAAAGAATTTAATGATTGTGTAAACCTTTATGCTGATAATGTGTACCGGTTTATTGTAAAGAATCTAAAGCATGAAGATGATGCCCGCGATGTGGTACAGGCGTCCTTTGAAAAAATGTGGATCAACCGGGAAAAAGTGGAAAATGAAAGAAGTAAATCGTATTTGTTTACTGTCGCTTATCATCAGATGATAGACCTTATAAGAAAAAACAAACGGGTAAAACTGGAAGACGATTTTTCTTCTTCGCTGAAAACCACGAGAGAGCCACAGACCGAAATAAAGAAAATATTAAATGAGGCGTTATACAGGCTAAGCGAAACACAACGAAGCCTTGTTTTATTAAAAGATTATGAAGGTTATTCTTACGATGAAATTGCAGAAATAACCTCCTTAAGTATCAGCCAGGTAAAAGTGTACTTGCATCGCGCAAGGATACAATTGAAGAATTATTTGGTGAAACCTGAAAATGTGATTTAAAATGAATATCAATAAAAATAATTACGAGGAATATTTTTTACTGTATGCAGATAATGAATTGTCTAAAGCAGAAAGAAAAATGGTGGAGGTTTTTGTAAATGAAAACCCTGACTTGAAAGAGGAGTTTTGTATGCTGAAACTGACTATCAACACTCCTGATGAAGAAATTAAATTACATGACAAATCATTTTTATTTAAAAACGAAAGTTCCTTTTCGATAAATGAAAATAACTATGATGAAATATTTGTTCTTTATCACGATGGAGAGCTTTCTGATAAAGAAAAAGAAGCAACTGAAAATTTTGTCGCAAAACATTCAAATTTAAAAGTAGAATTTGAATTGATTGGCAAAGCCAGGCTAATAGCTGAGCCGGAGATAGCCTACCCGAATAAGCCGGAGTTATATAGAAGAGAAAAATCAGGAACAGTCATTTCAATGAGGGTTTGGCGATATGTTGCTGCTGCGGTTTTTATCGGTTTCGGGTTATGGGTTTCTGCGCCTTATTTTAGCCCCCGGCATACTGATGTTCCTGTTGCAAGCCAGCTAAATACTGTAAAAAATCCTTCACCTGCCACGCCGAAAATTGCTCCTGTAGAAGATAAGAAAGAATCAACTCAGCTTGCTTCTTCCACAGTAAACGAAGATAAAAACGATATTTCCGAACCGGACAAAGTGAATGATAAATCTGGTGTCAAACCAACAAAAAATATTGCAATTGTAAAGGCTGAAGTGAAGACCGAAATGCCATCGACAGCAAACCCGGTTCAGCAATTAAAGAAGGAACCGATAGAAGTCGCGTCGTTACTGGCTCCGGTGAAAAAAGCTGAAGATAACGTTGGCAACTATAAATCACCCATTCAAAATGAAGCAAAAACGGCAATTCAAAAAGTTGAACCACAAATTGAGCCGAATTATTCAAAAACAGTAGCTTATAACCCTGATGCTTCAGTCAACAACGACAACTACGTTTTTTACGATGTTCCGGCAGAACAGTTCAATAAAACAAAAGTTGGCGGCTTTCTGAAAAAAGTAAAACGAATAGTTGAACGAACTAATCCGATCACCCGCCTGCTGGAAGGCAACGAGGAGCCATTAGTTGCAAAAAAACTCTAAAAAATTTAATCACCCATATACATTTAAAATGAAAAAGTCAATTTTACTTCTAACAATAGTGTGCGCCGCAGTAAGTGGTTTTGCGCAAACAGATTCAATACAGGTTCAACAGAAGAACGACACTGTACGGATTGGAGGAATGATCATCCTTAAAAAAGGGCAACCTGATAATGAAAAGCGTGTAACCGTAACCGTTGGTAACCATCACCGCGAAACTCATTCCAATGTCAGTACGTCTTCGTTTGTTTTTGATCTAGGATTTTCCAACTGGACAGATAAAACTAATTATGCCAATGCTACAAACGACGGCTATTTGGTAAATAAACCCGGGTCAGCAACACTATCAGCCAATGACATGAAATTAAAAACGGTAAAATCAGTAAATGTAAATATCTGGTTCTTTATGCAACGGTTGAATCTCATAAAGCATTATCTGAACCTGAAATATGGGCTGGGCCTGGAACTTAACAACTACCGTTTTACACACGACATAAGTTTTAACGAAGGAGGGATGAATCCCTACAATCCGGCTCAAAACATTGCACATCCCTTTGTCTTCAGAGACTCTGTCAGTTTTAAGAAAAATAAGCTGGCTGCGGATTACATCACCATTCCCCTGATGATTAATTTTGTTAGCAATCCCCACTATAATGGGAAAGGGATCAGTTTGAGTGCAGGTGTTAGCATGGGTTATTTGTACAGCAGCCGCAACAAACAAAGAAGCAGTGCGAGAGGGAAAGAAAAAAATCGCGGAGATTACGACCTGGAAAAATGGAAGTTTTCTTATGTAGGAGAACTGGGTCTTGGTCCGGTGCATTTATACGGTTCCTACAGCCCTAAATCAATATTTAAAAACGATTTGAATTTTACACCTTATAATATTGGAATAAGATTTAGTAATTGGTAAAAGATCTTTCTCATGTTTAGTTTAATCAGGATGTACAAAACCTGCTCTTTTGGGCGGGTTTTTTGTTACTGGTGAAAAGTAAAATCCCGGGAATTTCTTCGTTTACTGGTAACCGTTATTTGCTTAGGTGCATGCTTCTTTCCCTGTACAACTGCCTAAAGTAAGGATCGCGCAGATCTTTAATGAACCTAATCGCTTCACCGGTACTTTTCATTTCAGGTCCCAGTTCTTTATTTACGCCCGGAAATTTATTGAAAGAAAAAACGGGTTCCTTAATGGCGAAACCTTTAAGCTTTTTCTCAAAAGTGAAATCTTTCAATTTTGCTTCGCCCAACATTACTTTAGTGGCAATATTTAAATAGGGAATCTGGTAAGCTTTGGCAATAAAAGGGGTAGTGCGGGATGCGCGCGGGTTTGCTTCTATCACAAATACCTCCCCGTTTTTTATGGCAAACTGGATATTTATCAGGCCTTTTATTTTTAGTGCACGCGCTATTTTTTCGGCGTATTCTTCCATCGTTTGCACAATCAACGGCGATAAATTAAACTGGGGTAAAACAGCGTTACTGTCGCCGCTATGTATTCCTGCCGGCTCAATGTGTTCCATTACACCCATCACGTGGAATGTTTCCCCGTCAAAAATCGCATCGATCTCTGCTTCCTGGCACCGATCCAAAAACTGGTCGATTAATATCTTATTACCCGGCAAATGTTTTAATAAACTCAACACACCATTTTCCAGCTCTTCATCATTCAAAACGATCCGCATTCTTTGTCCGCCTAGAACATAGCTTGGCCGCACCAAAACAGGATAACCAACTTGCCTGGCGATCTCGATCGCTTCATCAGTATCATAGGCGGTTCCATATTTTGGGTAAGGGATATCTAAATCTTTAAGCATATCACTAAAGCGGCCGCGGTCTTCTGCGATATCCATATTATCGTAAGAGGTGCCGATAATTTTTATGCCCTTTTCATGCAATCTTTTTGCAAGTTTCAAGGCCGTTTGTCCGCCAAGTTGAACAATTACGCCATCTGGTTTTTCCAGCTCGATGATTTCCCAAATATGTTCCCAGAAAACGGGCTCGAAATATAATTTATCAGCGATATCAAAATCAGTAGAAACCGTTTCGGGATTGCAATTGATCATGATTGCTTCCATGCCACATTCTTTAATGGCCATTAAGCCGTGTACACAGCAATAATCAAATTCAATTCCCTGGCCAATTCGGTTGGGGCCGCTGCCAAGTACTATAATTTTTTTCTTTTTGGAGGGAACGGATTCGTTGTAGATGATGTTATTATTCATTGATCAATTTAAAATCTGATTATTCAAATGTGCTATAAAAATAGGGGGTCTTGGCTTCAAACTCGGCACTGCATGTGTCAACCATTTTGTAAACACGCGTAATGCCCAATGCTTTTCTTTTTTCATAAACATCTTCGTCGGTACTGCCGTCTTTCATGATCTTCGATATTTGTTCATCACCAAACCCGAGATGTTTTGCCTTTTTCAAAAGTTCCGCAGAAATGCTTTCCAACGATGTTTTTGCAATTTCTTTTTCACAGTTTACTATTTTTTGAATCTGGTAAATAAACCAACGATCTATTCCCGTTGATTCACAAATTCTCCTCACGCTTACCCCAATCATCAAGGCATCTTTGATGCGGAATATCCTGTCCCATTTTGGAATTTTAATGTATTCCACGATTTCCTCTGCATGCATAAGACTTTTACCATAATAACCAAGTCCGATGGCATTATTTTCAAGACTCTGACACGCTTTCTGAATGGCTTCTGCAAAACTTCTTCCGATGGCCATTACCTCACCTACCGATTTCATTTGAAAACCCAATGTATCATCGGCGCCTTTAAATTTATCAAAGTTCCATCGCGGAATTTTTACGATCACATAATCCAGCGCAGGCTCAAAGTAAGCTGAGGTGGTTTGGGTGATCTGGTTTTTTAATTCATCCAGCGTAAAGCCGATTGCCAGTTTCGCGGCAATTTTAGCAATTGGGTAACCGGTAGCTTTACTTGCCAGGGCCGATGAGCGGCTTACACGCGGATTTATTTCAATAGCAATCAAATCTTCGGTTTGTGGGTTCAATGCAAACTGGATATTACATCCGCCGGCAAAATTTCCAAGATTTCTCATCATTGAAATGGCCGTGTTTCTCATTTTCTGGTATGCGGTATCGCTTAAGGTCATTGCCGGAGCCACCGTAATGGAATCACCCGTATGAACCCCCATCGGGTCAAAATTTTCTACTGTACAAATAATAACTACATTGTCATTGTCATCGCGAAGCAATTCAAGCTCGAATTCTTTCCAGCCCATCATTGCCTTTTCCACCAACACCTCATGCATGGGAGAAGCTGTTAAACCACGGTTTAAAGCCTCATCCAACTCTGCTTTATGAAATACGATACTTCCGCCCGAACCACCTAATGTAAATGATGGCCGAAGTACTAAGGGAAAGCCAATTTCCTGTGCTATTTCTTTTCCTTCGAGGAACGAATTGGCAATTTTTGCAGGTGCAACCGGAATTCCCATTTCAACCATCCATTCTCTGAATTTGTCACGATCTTCGGCTTTATCGATGGCTTTAATATCTACCCCGATAAGGCGGATATTATTTTTTTCCCAAATTCCCATTTCATCGGCCTCTTTGCAAAGATTTAATGCGGTTTGTCCTCCCATGGTTCCCAGCACGGCATCGATCTTAAACTCACCAGATTCATTTTCTTCGATGATATGCTCGATACTTTCAGGCGTCAAAGGCAATAAATAAACCTTATCTGCCATCATCGGATCTGTCATAATTGTGGCAGGATTGCTATTAATGAGAAGAACTTTTACTCCCTCTTCCCTCAAGCTTCGGGCGGCTTGTGTGCCTGAATAATCAAATTCGCAGGCCTGGCCAATCACAATGGGACCGGAGCCTATAATTAAAACTGTCTTAATAGAATGATCTAATGGCATGAAATTATAATCTGTGGGCGCCAAAATTAAAGGAAACTAATTAAATGACGCTTGTAAAAAATGAAAAGAATAGTTTAAAAATTTATAAACCGGGCATAAATGCAAAATTAAAATCACAGTATTTTGTTTGTTTACTGTAAAATAAAAAACAGGCCTTTCCCCAAAAGCCTGCCTTTTAAAATTCCTATCGAAGTAGGAAGTGAGTTACAAAAGATAATGTTTGTCAGAACCGTAAAGATTCTTAAACATTTTCTTCAGAATATAAATTTTATCGATCCAGTCGTCTTCACCTTTGCTTTTAAATTCATCCATATAATGTTCCACTTTTTCCACAGTATCTTCTACGTTATCCAGCAAGTCGTGTGTTTTATCCTTAAGGAACCTGTAAAAATTATTACGTTCTTCCTGCGGCATGCTTAAAAACTTTATTAAAGCGAAGCCACCCGCGGCTCCCAGTATAATCGCTGCAATCTTATTTGATTTTGCCATTGTAGGGTAAAAATTTTAGTTCTTAGATTTGTAAATATGATGATACCTTTAGTTAAGAAATATACTATACATAAACCGTTCCTGTTTTTAATATTTCTGTTTTGCTCCGTTTCCGGCCATGCACAGTTTTTTCCTGCTAAGCATTATCCGAAAAATTATTTCATTTATCCGGTAGATGCAAAGATTAGTTTGGCTGCCAACTTTGGTGAGCTGCGTCCTAATCATTATCACATGGGACTTGATTGCAGAACTGATCACGTGGTGAACCGGCCGGTAAGAGCAGCAGCAGCGGGTTACATTGCCCGGGTAACCGTTGAACCGTTTGGCTATGGTCAGGCTATTTATATCAATCATCCTAATGGATTGACGACTGTTTACGGTCACCTGAACCGGTTTTTTTCTGATTTGGGAAAATATGTAAGGGAAAAACAGTACGACCAGGAAAAATGGAATGTTGATCTTACTCTTCCTCCCGGTATGTTTCCTGTAAAGCAAGGACAGTTTATCGCTTACAGCGGAAGCACAGGCGGTTCTACGGGACCTCATACGCATTTTGAAATTCGCGATACCAAAACCGATAAAGTTTTAAATGAAATGTTATTCGGCTTGCCGATTCCTGATAAAGTGCCGCCAACGATTGTCCGGCTTGCCATGTATGACAGAACTAAAAGCACTTATAGCCAGTCGCCCAAAATATTCAGTCTTAAAAAAGTAAACGGAGATTATACCACCAATGAAAGTATCATTCCTATTCATACCGATAAAATAAGCTTTGGAATTAGTGCAAACGATAAACAATCGGGGTCTAATAATCCAAATGGAATTTATGAAGCGATTATTTATTTGGATGGCGTTCCGCTTTCTGCGTTTGAACTGGACAGTATCAGCTATGCAGAAACGCGATACGTAAATGCGCATGTGGATTATAAAACACATGCTAACGGTGGTCCTTATATTGAACATCTTTCAAGATTGCCGGGTTACCCGCAGGGAGTTTATAAAGATATCAACGGCGACGGTGTTATTGAATTACATGACAATAATATGCATGATGTAAAAGTGGTGGTAAAAGATCCTTACCTAAATACTTCCGTGCTCAATTTTAAAATAAAAAAGGGATCAATTGATGAAGATCCTGTTTCAAGTGGAAAAACAATAGAGTTTCAACCGCGACAGGTAAATGTTTTTGAAAACCAGGATTTGCAGCTTTATTTTCCTGAGGCAACTTTTTATGATTCGGTCCACTTTACGCATTCCGCAGAAAATTCCGATGCCGCAAATGTTTACTCTCCTGTTTATTCTGTTTTATCGGGCCTGGTTCCTTCAGAAGATTATTTCACAATAAGAATAAAGGCAGACAAACCTGTTCCGCAAGATTTGAAAGACAAAATGCTGATCAGGCAAAGCTGGAAAGGCCGCGATGAAGTGGTAAAAGCAACAAGAAGCGGCGGTTGGTATTCTGCCAAATTCAACAACTTTGGGAATTTTGAACTGCTCGCTGATGATGAACCGCCACTGATTCACGTTGACTTTCATGACGGCGCCAATATTTCAAGATATCACACAATTGTAGCCACACCGACAGACAATAATGATCAAATTAAAAATTTTTGGGCCGAATTAGACGGCAAATGGCTGATGTTTACCAACGACAAGGGGAGAAAATATATTTATTATTTTGATGACCGTTGTGGTTCAGGAAAACACGAATTAAAAATTTCAGTTCAGGACGAAGCCGGTAACACCACCGTGAAAACGTATCACTTTACACGATAAAAAAGAAAAAAATGACAACATTGACAGAAGGACAAAAGGCCCCTGAATTTAAGGGAAAAGATCAAAACGGAAATTTAGTCACGTTGAAAGAGTTTCGGGGCAAAAAAGTAGTTCTTTATTTTTATCCGGCAGATGATACACCTGGTTGCACCACCGAAGCGTGCAATCTCAGGGACAATTTTTCAACATTAAAAAAAGCCGGATTCGTTGTTATTGGCGTAAGCCCTGATGACAAAACCAGCCACAAAAAGTTTGAAGAAAAATACCATCTTCCTTTTACCTTGTTAGAAGATCCCCAGAAAAAAATAATTGAAAAATACGGGGTTTGGGGCGAAAAAAATATGTATGGTAAAAAGTATATGGGGCTTTTAAGAACCACTTTTTTAATTGATGAAAAGGGCGTGATCATTAAAATTTTTAAAAAGCCAAAAACAAAAATCCACAGCGAAGAGATTTTAAAAGCCATAGAAAAAGCCTGATAGCGCTATTATTCCTGTTGAAATATGGAATTTAATATAAAAGAAAATTCGTGGATTGCAGGCGTTGCCGCCAAAAAATTGCATTCAGATAATGTGGCAATTGTGATAGGCAAAACCATTTACCTGCATCATGTTTCCAGGGAAGCCTTTTTGAAAAATGAAAAGTGGGTAAAACATGAAATGTGCCACATACATCAATTTAAGAAATATGGTTTTCTGGCTTTTATCGCCCGGTATTTATGGGAAAGCCTGAAGGTTGGCTATCACAAAAACAAGTTCGAAGTTGAGGCCAGAAATGCAGAAAATAGCTAAAGAATCAGACAAAAAATAAAAATCCGGGTTATTTGTTCATTTACTATGGTGGTATCAAAATATTCCTTTGAAGGCCACCTCATCAAAGCGGAATTTTCTTTCCACCGAATCTTTCGTCATCAATTCTCCCGCGGGAGATACCTCAATAATTTTAGTTTCGAAAACGATATTTTCTTTTGTTAGTTTCACCCGCTTGCCCCGGGCATATAAATGCTCATTATACTCCCCGAGCATTTTTTTAAAATGGTTTCCTTTTATTTCTTCAATTCTTTTAAGGACGAGGTGATGAAGTTCATCAGCCATTTTGATTACATCATATTCTTTTCCTGTTTCCCTTTTTAAAGAAGTGGCTTTTAAAATTCCTTCATCAAATTTTTCCTGATTGATATTTAACCCCATTCCAATTACGGCCCACTGCCATATTTTACCCTTAATGACATTTTCAATCAATATACCACCTGCCTTACTGTCATTAATAAAAAGATCGTTTGGCCATTTAATAAAAAGATTTGCTAAAATATGTTTTTGCAACAGATCATAACAACTTAGGGCAACAGCCACGCTAAGCTCAAATTGCCGGGATATGCTAAGCCACTGCATTGGAGCGGCAACAGACAGGATAATGTTTTCATTTTCGCTACTGATCCATTGCTTTCCACGCCTGCCTTTACCGTGCGTTTGTTGTTTTGCAAATACGGCAATTTCACTGTCGATTTCACGTTGTTGTATCAAGGCCATGGCATAGTTGTTGGTACTATCCACGCTATCAAGCATCAGCATGTTTTTGGGCTTCAAAAGCATACAAAAGTTATTAGTAAAGAATTAGTATTTTTGATAAAATAGTTACAAAATTTGCGCTGAAAGCTGCAATCTAAGAGAATAAATTTATTTTTGCTGATTGCTGCAATAGCATTAGTTAAAAGAATCCATTTGAATAATTTAACATTACTGGAAAAAAGAAAAAAATCAACCATAGCAAGGATTACAAGAAATAGCAAGCTGTTTAAAACCATAATCCGTGCAATAGAGGAAAAAAAGGGCGAACGAATAATAAGCCTTGACCTTAAAAAAATCCCTGAAGCAGTAACAGATTTTTTCATAATATGTGAAGCTAATAACCCGATACAATTGAAGGCAATAGGAGATTTTGTAGAGGAAGAAGTTAAAAAAAAATGTGGTGAAAGCCCCTATAAACACGAAGGCAGGCAGGGAGAACAATGGATCCTGATTGATTACGTAAACATAGTAGTTCATATTATGCTGCCGGAACCGAGGAGGTTTTATAAACTTGAAGAAATGTGGAGCGATGCATCAATAATTGAACATTAATACAACAAAAAGCACATCATTAATAACATAATTCTTATTCTGATACTGAAGAATCAAGATAAAAATATTGCAGAAGCAATTAGACATGGCAACTGAAGAACCGAAAAAAAAATCATTACAAAGAAGACTAAACACGAACATGACGCCGGGCACACCGGAAGATGACCCGAAGAAAAAGCCAAGGTTAAGTATTTACTGGGTTTACGGGATCATTTTTGCTGTTATAATAGGTTACAATCTTTTCAGAACAACAGCCGGTACCGGCGTGGAGATAAACGACACAGATTTTTATACAATGCTGCGCAGGGGCGATGTGGACCAAATAAAAACAGTGGGTAATAAAAAATTAGTTCGTGTTTTTGTAGATCCCCAGAAGCTTGATAGCGATGCTGCTTATTTCCAGGGTGTTTTTGGACAAAATTATAATGAGGTCAAAAAAATAAAAGATGCACCGCAGGCGTATTTCAGCATTATTAAAGACGAAGTTTTTGCCAATCAACTGGCTCAATTCTATAAAGATAATCCTGAGGTAAAACGGGTTCCGGATAAGCCGGGTGATGAAGGCGAATTGTTTGGACAGATTGTGAGTACCCTTTTGCCCATTTTGTTAATTGCGCTTGTATTTATTATGATGATGCGCAAAGTTGGCGGCGGCGGCGGAGCCGGCGGGCCTGGTGGAATATTTAATATTGGCAAGTCTAAAGCGACCCTTTTTGAGAAAGGAACCAGGGTAAACATCAATTTTAGTGATGTGGCAGGCCTCGACGAGGCAAAGGTAGAAGTGATGGAGATTGTTGATTTTCTTAAAAACCCTAAAAAATACACCAACCTCGGAGGAAAAATTCCAAAAGGTGCTTTGCTTATTGGCCCTCCCGGAACCGGTAAAACATTACTGGCAAAGGCAGTAGCGGGCGAAGCGCAAGTTCCTTTTTTTAGCCTGAGCGGTAGTGATTTTGTGGAAATGTTTGTAGGCGTCGGAGCCAGTCGTGTAAGAGATTTATTTAAGCAGGCAAGAGAAAAAGCGCCATGTATTATTTTCATCGATGAAATAGACGCGATAGGCCGTGCACGCGGAAAAAATATGATGATGAGCAACGATGAAAGAGAAAATACATTAAACCAGTTGCTCGTGGAAATGGATGGTTTTGGTACCGACCTTGGTATCATCATCCTTGCTGCTACCAACCGGCCCGATGTATTGGATAGCGCTTTATTGCGTCCGGGAAGATTTGACAGGCAAATAACTATTGATCGCCCCGATCTTGTGGGCCGCGAAGCAATTTTCAAAGTTCATCTCGTTCCAATCAAAGTATCACAAAACTTAGATACCCATAAACTGGCTGAACAAACACCCGGTTTTGCGGGAGCCGATATAGCCAACGTGTGTAATGAAGCGGCGCTGATTGCAGCGAGGAACGGGAAAGAAGCCGTCGACATGAATGATTTCCAGGATGCGATTGATAGGGTGATTGGCGGGCTGGAGAAAAAGAATAAGATTATTCTCCCTGAAGAAAAACAAATCATCGCTTATCATGAAGCCGGACATGCCATTTGTGGTTGGTTTCTTGAACATGCCTACCCATTGTTGAAAGTGACCATTGTGCCCAGAGGAACGGCTGCACTGGGTTATGCCCAATACACGCCCAAAGAGCAATATTTGTATAATACGGATCAATTGTTAGATCAGATTTGTATGACACTTGGTGGCCGCGCTTCAGAATCAATTTTCTTTAATAAAATTTCTACCGGAGCGAGCAACGACCTGCAACAGGTTACCAAAATGGCTTATTCAATGGTGACGGTTTATGGTATGAATGAAAAAATCGGAAATGTAAGCTATTATGATCCGGCCCAGGAAAATGCTTTTCAAAAGCCTTTTAGCGAAGAAACCGGTAAAATGATTGACGAAGAGGTTCGGAAATTAATTGAAATAGCATTTGAAAGAACGAAAAAATTACTGACCGATAAGAAAAACGAAGTCGAAATTATTGCCCAGGCATTATTAAAAAGAGAGGTTCTGTTCAAAAGCGATGTGGAAGCCCTGATTGGCCAAAGGCCTTATGAAGATAAAAAAGCGCTGGATTTTGTGGACAATCCCAAGGATGCCGTTATTGATTCTCCGATCCATGTGGTAGATAGTAATGACACCGATATTAAATCGTAAAAATGAAAGTTTCTTCTTCCAAAGAGAAAATTTTAAAAAAAATAAGAGAGGCACTGAGTAATCCGGTGCCTTTGCCTTTTGCAAAAAGCGAGGGCACCACTGCTGTTTTTAAGCCACCGAAAGAAGAGTTGGAAATACTTTTTGCTGAAGAATTTACAAAGCTTTTAGGCAAATTCGCTTTTTGTGTAAATGAAACTGACGCCAAAAATCAAATAAAAGAACTGATAAGGCTGCAAAAATGGAAAAGTGTTTATTGTATAGAAAAACAATTTTCCAATTTATTACCGTGCACTGAGTTTCCGGAGCTAAACCAATCTGATTTGGCAAGCTGCGATGCCGCTGTTACGGGGTGCAATTACCTGGTTGCACGAACAGGCGCAATTGTAATTAGCAGCGCACAGGAGAGTGGCCGAACCGTAAGCGCCTATGCCCCCGTGCACATTTGTATTGCTTATATAGACCAATTGGTTTTTGATACACGCGATGCCTTAAAAGGGTTAAAAACAAAATACGGCAATAATCTCCCTTCATTCATCACATTTGCTGCAGGCCCCAGCCGTACTGCCGATATTGAAAAAACTTTGGTAGTGGGGGTTCATGGTCCTAAAGAAGTTTATTTATTTTTGATAGATAAAACAAAGGCTGTTGATGAATAGTCCCTGTCGATATAGTAAACGAAGAAAAATTCGGAATTCCTATTTTCAAAAATTTTAATTACCCGGATGTAACCATCTGTATATTATTCAAAATCATGCAAATTCCTGGCGGAAAAAAAATATATTTTCTTTCTGATTTTCATCTCGGTGCTCCTGATTATAGTTCCAGCCTTGAGCGCGAAAAACGGGTGGTACAATTTCTTGATGGAATAAAAAAGGACGCAGCGGTTATATTTATACTTGGTGATCTTTTCGATTTTTGGTTTGAATATAAAAAAGTAGTACCAAAAGGCTTTGTCAGGATATTAGGTAAGCTGGCTGAATTAACTGACAGCGGAATCACCATTCATTTTTTTGTTGGCAATCACGATATGTGGATGAATGGATACTTTGAAAGAGAACTCAACATCCTGGTTTATGATCAAGCACAGGAGTTTGAGTTTAATGGAAAGACATTTTTGATAGGACACGGAGATGGGTTAGGCCCCGGCGATCACCGGTATAAATTCATGAAAAAAGTTTTCAGAAACAAGATTTCACAACGGCTTTTTGGAATGTTGCATCCGTCTACGGGCATTGGCATTGCTGATTATTTTAGCAGGAAAAGCCGGGCGGCCGCCGGAAAAAAAGATGAGCAGTTTTTGGGCGAAGAAAAAGAATGGCTTATTGTTTTTGCCAAAGAAATGCTGCAGCAACAACCGATTGATTATTTCATTTTTGGTCACAGGCATTTGCCCATCGAATATAGGCTCACTGATACCAGCGTTTACGTAAATCTCGGTGATTGGATAAAATATAATAGTTACGCGATTTTTGAAGATGGAAAGGTTACCCTGAAATATTACCAGTCATGAGAAATAAATACACACTGCTATTAATATCTTTTTTCTTTTTTTTAATGACGGAAGGGTTTGGGCAAAAGGATTCCGTTTTTCGTTTTATCAATCAATTTAACTACCAGGCATCCTCGTTTACAGTCGATAACATTGGTGCACTCTATCTTATCACTCCCGGTAACCAGCTAAAAAAGTACGATGAGAATGGCGATTCTGTGGGTGTTTTTAACCAGGTAACACAATACGGAAAATTAACGTATGTAGATGCGGAAAACCCCTGGAAAACTATTTTGTTTTATCAAAATTTTTCGACGATAGTTTTGCTTGATAAATATTTGAACGTTGTTACCGCTATCAATCTTCGAAAGCAAAATATATTTCGCGTTCAGGCGGTAACCAGCTCCTATGACAATAATATCTGGCTTTATGACGAGCAGGATAATAAATTGAAAAAAATTGACGATAACGGCAACCTGCTTTCAGAAACTGTAGACTTTCGGCTGCTGTTTGATTCCGTTCCGGAACCTACAAAAATTATTGATCGTGATGGATTTGTTTATTTATACGATCCTGAAAAAGGCGTTTATATTTTCGACTATTACGGAAGCTTTAAAAGCAGGCTCTCCTTTTTACACTGGACCAATATAGAAGTTTTTGGAAAAACCATTTATGGCTTCGACAGCAAAGATGTTTATAAATACCAGCCACCTTTACCCGATGTTATTACTTACAAATTGCCTGGAGAGCTACAGGACAACACAGCAATAAAGCTGGCCAACCGGCGTATTTACCTGCTCAAAAACGGAAAGGTTTCCGTTTATTCTCTCCCTTAATTAATTAATTGAAAAACTCTCCCGTTTTGTTTAACCGTTCATAGATGTCAGGAATTCCGCATTGTCTTTGGTTCCTTTCATATTCTTCATCAACGTATTGATAGCTTCTTCTGGGTTGAAATCAGCCAAATGATTGCGCAATACCCACATGCGTTGAAGAACATCCTTATCAAGGAGCAAGTCATCACGGCGGGTTGAGGAAGAAACAATGTCAATAGCAGGGAAAATTCTCCTGTTAGATAATCTTCTGTCAAGTTGAAGTTCCATATTACCGGTTCCTTTAAACTCTTCAAAAATTACTTCATCCATTTTGCTTCCTGTATCAACAAGCGCGGTAGCGATGATGGTGAGCGATCCGCCATTTTCTATTTTACGGGCGGCACCAAAAAACTGTTTTGGTTTTTGCATCGCATTAGCTTCCACACCACCTGATAAGACTTTACCACTTGCGGGCGACACGGTATTATGAGCACGTGCCAAACGGGTAATGCTATCTAAAAGAATAACCACATCATGGCCACATTCTACCAGGCGTTTTGCTTTTTGCAGCGCCATAGTACTCACCTTCACGTGTTTTTCTGCAGGCTCATCAAAAGTAGAGGCAATCACTTCCGCTTTTACACTCCGTTCCATATCGGTAACCTCCTCAGGCCTTTCATCAACCAGCACGATCATCAAATAACATTCAGGATGATTGGCTGCAATGGCATTGGCGATTTCTTTCAGCAACATCGTTTTACCGGTCTTGGGCTGTGAAACAATCAACCCACGCTGGCCTTTACCTATCGGAGTAAACAAATCAATAATTCTTGTAGAATAATTGTTCGGTGTTAGAAACAAATTCAGTTTTTGAAATGGAAATAACGGCGTAAGGTAATCGAATGGTACACGATCACGAACTTCATCGGGTCCACGGCCATTTATCGTTTCAACTTTTAAGAGGGCAAAATATTTTTCACCTTCTTTTGGAGGACGAACTGAACCATAAACGGTATCGCCTGTCTTTAATCCGAACAATTTAATTTGTGAAGGGGACACGTAAACATCATCAGGGGATGACAAATAGTTATAATCGCTGCTTCTCAAAAAGCCATATCCGTCCGGCATCATCTCCAAAACGCCTTCCGCAAGAATAATTCCGTCGAATTCAATATTAAATGCCGGCTCTTTTTTCTGAAAACTTTTATGTTGTTGATGGCCGTTTGAAGGGGGCTCGGGCTCCTGCATCAATTCTTCTTCTTCCTCATCTTCATTTTTCAGCAATTCGATCAATGCCGGTGCAATGGTCTTGGGGTCTGCAAGCTTTTCTACATTTTCGTCATCATCATCATCGTATTGATCAAAATCTAACTCCGCGTTGGCTACTTCCTCTTCCTTCTGCTTTTTGGATACAGGCTTCTTCTTTTCATCAGCTTTCTTTTCGTCAGTTTTCTTGCTTTTATTATCTTTTTCCTCAGCTACAGCCGTTTCCTCAGCTTGTTTTTTAGGCTTTACAATACGTTTTCTTTTCGGCTTTTCGGAAGTGGTTTCCTTTTTATCATTTGGGGTCATGGATGCTTGTTTATCAAGAATTTTATAAATTAATTCCTGTTTTTGTAAATTTTTTGTGTCAGTTATATTTTGCTGCTCCGCTATATCGAGCAGTTCCGGAACGAGCATATCGTTCAGTTGTAAAATGTCGTACATATAGAGACGTATAGATTAATAGTCAAAAACGCAATTGAAGTTGTAAAATCTAATTTTGATATTTATAATGGAATGGATTCTGTTAATACTGATGTAACCGTAGTAAAGGAAAATTAGTCAGCTTTAATCTGATGCAATATTACATTAAAATAATAAAATAATAAATTTTTTTCTTTTTGGGTAATAACTAAAAACCAGGCGTTTTCTCTCTTTGTGTAAATGGTGTAACAAGGATTAGACCAGAAAATTTATTTGTTACTTTATATTTGCGAATATAATAGAAAGAAATGTTTAATAAAAGAGTTCGGATAAAAGAAATTTTGGCAAGTGAGGTAATTAACCACGAGTTAACAGTGATGGGATGGGTTCGCACCTTCAGAAATAACCAGTTTATTGCACTTAATGATGGCAGTACCAACGCCAACCTCCAGGTAGTACTCGAACTTGGAAAATATGACGATGCCCTGTTAAAAAGAATCACTACTGGCGCCGCACTTAAAGTCTCCGGGCTGTTGGTGCCTTCACTGGGCAGAGGTCAAAAAGTGGAATTAAAAGCCCAATCAGTGGAGGTATTAGGTGATAGTGATGCGGAAAAATTTCCACTGCAACCCAAAAAACACAGCCTCGAATTTTTGCGCGAAATTGCGCACCTTAGGTTCCGTACCAATACATTTGGAGCTGTTTTCAGGGTAAGGCATTCGCTGGCTTACGCCATCCATGAATTTTTCAACAAAAAAAGATTCGTATACCTCCATTCGCCAATAATTACAGCTTCCGATGCGGAGGGTGCCGGTGAAACTTTTCACGTTACTTCTTTCGATATTGAAAATCCCGTAAAGAATGAGGATGGAAGCATAAATTATAAGGAAGATTTTTTTGGAAAGCCTACCAACCTCACCGTGAGCGGGCAGCTAGAGGCGGAGCTGGCTGCATTGGCCCTCGGCGATGTTTATACTTTCGGTCCCACCTTTCGGGCAGAAAATTCAAATACAGCGAGGCATCTTGCCGAGTTTTGGATGATAGAACCGGAAATGGCATTTTCAGATCTTGAAGATGATATGGATCTTGCTGAAGAATTCATCAAATACATTATTAAATACGCGCTGGAAAATAACAGGGAAGAACTGGAGTTTTTGGCAACCCGGCTTGCAGAAGAAGAAAAGCAAAAGCCACAAAATGAGCGCAGTGATATGGGGCTGATAGAAAAACTTGAATTTGTAATTAATAACAAGTTTGAACGGTTAACCTATACCGAAGCGATAGAAATTCTGAAAAATTCACCTGCCAATAAGAAAAAGAAATTTCAATACCTCGTAAATGAATGGGGGATCGATCTGCAAAGCGAACATGAAAGATACCTTGTAGAAAAGCATTTTAAAAAGCCGGTAATTCTTATCAATTATCCGAAAGAAATAAAAGCGTTTTATATGCGCCAGAATGATGATGGAAAAACGGTAGCTGCTATGGATATTCTTGCGCCCGGCATCGGTGAAATTGTGGGGGGCTCACAGCGTGAAGAACGATTAGATATTCTTGAAAAAAGGATGAACGAAATGAATATTCCCGTGGAAGAGATGAACTGGTATTTGGATACAAGAAGATTTGGAACCGTTCCTCATGCAGGATTCGGGCTTGGCTTTGAAAGATTGATACAATTTGTTACCGGCATGACGAATATCCGCGATGTAATTCCTTTTCCGCGCTTTCCGAAGAATGCAGAGTTTTAAAAAGCAAAAAATAAAAATCTAATTTATTTTTTTGTTTACTGGTGAGGCAGGTTGTCTGTTTGCCAAAAAACTTCTGATTCTTGTTCCTATGTTCTCTCTTATATTTTCGTAGAAAAGATTGTAATCGGCGATGTGGTAATTTTTAATGTGAAGGAAAGCACTTCCGAAAAATTTAGGCTTGTTTACCCACAAAACATTTCCATGTATCTGCGCATGCACGAGGCCGGGAATCACCCTGTTAAAATTACGAAGCACGGCGCCTTTATTTAAATACGCGGGCGCGAGTGTCGTACTCATCGTCCAGGTAAGTGGATTGGTAACGTAGGCTTTCCTGGTTTCTTTTTTTACGTAAGGCGCTTCATAACCTTCCTGGAAGGTACGCCAGCTTACAAAACAACCTGTAGCAGTAGAATCTTCGCAAGGTTTTAGTTTGCTAAAATAATCGGTAAAAACGGGTAAACCAACGATGTATGCACACACTAATTGCTTCTCCAACGGCTGGCCTTCAAAAAATTCCTTCAACAATCTGCCGGCATGCCAGGTTCCCTGGCTGTGAGAAGCAATAATTATAGGACGGCCATTATTAAAATGAGCAAGGTAATATTCGAACGCTTTTTTTACATCCGCATAGGCTGTATCTAATGCAGCATCTCCTACTGTTTTATCTTTTGTATAGAACGCTTCGAGATTTGCCTGGCGATAACGAGGTGCAAATACGCGGCAATATTTATTAAATACACTTGCCTGGTAAAGTATCGATTCCTTATCTGTTTTTTCATTGATCTTTTTGTCGTCAATAGCGGCATTCCACCCATCGGGCATTTTTAAATCGGTATAAGAAGTCGGGTAAATGAAAAATACATCAGCCAAAGAATCCTTTTCTGAACCCGACAAATCTTTTGGCACTTCGTCTGAAGGATCACTTTTAAAAGGTGATGCTGCCCAGTAATTTAAATCATTGTATTCAGGCAAATCATATTTGCTTTTAAAATCATAGTTTATGGGCGTTCCATAAAATTTTTGCGAGCAGGAAATAAGAGTAGAGACCGGAATAAATAAAAAAATAATTACTATACCTTTAGATAAAAAATATTCTTTGTAATTTGACATTGGCTACGCTACATTCGTTATTAAAATTAAACTTTAAAATCAATGACCATACCTGTAGTTGATTTGTCTGATTTTACAGGCGAAGATCCGAAACTAAAAGAATCTTTTGTTCAGAAGCTTGGCAAAGCCTATGAGGACGTTGGTTTTGTTGCCGTAAAAAATCACGGGATACCATCGGGCCTTATTGATGATCTTTATAAATATGTGCAGCAGTTTTTCTCATTGCCCGGGGATAAAAAAAAGACGTATGAAATTCCTGAACTCGCCGGCCAAAGAGGTTACACGTCTTTCGGAAAAGAACATGCAAAAGGTAGTGACGCTCCGGATCTGAAGGAGTTTTTTCAATACGGGCAGATTGTGCCCGTAAATCATCCGCTAAAAAAAGAATACCCCGATAATGTGAGCGTTGAAGAAGTAGAAGGATTTAACGACACACTTTATAAGGCTTACCGAGCGTTTGAACAATCCGGTAAATCAATTCTGCAGGCGATTGCGCTTTATCTTGGGCTTGATGAACATTTCTTTGACGACAAGGTAGAAGAAGGAAACTCAATTGTTCGCGCGATACATTATCCGCCGATTACAGAAGAGCCAAAAAGTGCCATTCGCGCCGAGCAGCATGAAGACATTAATTTAATAACATTATTGGTCGGCGCTTCTGCCGGTGGTTTGGAAATTCTTACCAAACAAAATGAATGGGTTCCTGTTACTTCTCTTGAAGACCAGATAGTAGTAAATGTGGGTGATATGCTGCAGCGGCTTACCAATAATAAACTGAAAAGTACCACACATCGGGTTGTAAATCCCCCGCGCGAATTGTGGCATACTTCACGTTTTTCCATTCCTTTTTTCCTTCATCCTAAATCGGCGATGGATCTTTCGGCACTACAGGAATGCATAGACGAAAATCATCCAAAAGCATTTCCGGATATTACAGCCGGTGAATATCTCGACGAGCGGTTGAGGGAAATCGGCTTAAAAAAATAAAAACGATCCAAAAGAAATTTCGAAAAACAAACCCCGCTGAATGACCAAAATTTTATTTCAAAAAATTTAAATGCCTGACGAAAACAATGATAATTTTTTAAAAAAATATTTTCATGATACTCCACAGGCACATTCCTTTTTTAAAAGCTGTTTTTTATTATACCATTTCTGCATTCGGCGGCCCACAGGGCCACCTGGGGATGATGATGAAAACATTTGTGGAAGGAAGAAGAGATGTTACCAAGGCAGAATTAATGGAATATGTTGCATTTTGCCAATTATTGCCCGGCGCGTCTTCAACACAAACAATCACACTTATTGGGTATAAAAGAGGTGGAGTTCCTCTCGCGGTCCTTACGCTTTTGATCTGGATATTTCCGGCTAGCGTTTTAATGGGTGTTTTTTCATTCCTGTTTTATTATGTAAATACCTACCATGTAAACCTCGATCTTTTTTCCTATATACAACCGATGGCGGTTGGCTTTATCGCGTTTGCTGCTTTTAAAATGTATAAGGTTTCAATCAGAAACAATATTACATTTATTATCATGGCAGTAGGGGCTATCGGCACTTATATCTTTTTTAAAACGCCGTGGGTTTTTCCTATTCTTATTGTGCTTGGTGGTGTGGTTACCAATTTTAGCGATAAGCGGTATCCTGAGAAAGAAAATATAAAACCGCGTCATATCAAGTGGACAAATATCTGGCTGTTCATTCTCATATTTGCCATCGTGGGGTTTTTCAGTGAAACTGCGCGCAAACAAGACTGGCCACATAAAAAAGCCTATAACCTTACAGAAAATGTGTATCGTTACGGAAGTCTTGTATTTGGCGGTGGCGACGTATTGATGCCTATGATGTATGAGCAATATGTTACCAGGGAAAAATCTAATTACCTTGATAAGGAAGAATATTTAACCGGCTGGGGTATTGTTCGTGCTATCCCCGGCCCTGTTTTTTCTGTAACTTCCTATATTGGCGGGATGGTTTTGAGAGAATACGGACCGAGCTGGCAAATTATCGGGTGTTTTATCGGCTGTATTTTTATTTTTTTACCGAGTGCTTTGCTGGTGTTATTCTTCTTCCCGGTGTGGCAAAAGCTGAAAAAATATGTGGTGGTTTACCGATCTTTGGAAGGAATCAATGCGGTGGTCGTTGGGATAATGTGGGGATCTTTTTTGTACCTCGTTAAAGATATTTCCATCACAGTAATGGATACAGTTAGTTTTGTGAATCTCTTTGTGATCGTTGGCACCTTTTCGTTACTTACGTTTACCAAAATTCCGGCTCCTTTTATTGTGTTAGGCTGCCTATTGATTGGATTTATTTTTTAAAGACAGTAAACCCACCTTTTTTAAGGTTTTTGTTTTCACCAGTAAACAAAGAAATTCGCCTGGTTTTTATTTTGCCGTTTACATCAGATCATAATCCAAAATTCGCCGCAAGTATCTCCTGTCCTGGATGATCCACGTTACCTCATAACTTCCGGATTGATTTTTTGAATATAAATACAGGTATACGCGCTGCCCTACTTTTGAAATGTAAACCGCGTCGGTAGTACGTTCTACGCCTTTATCGCGGTAAGTAAAATGTAAATTATGAAGATCGCTGTAAGCAGCCGGGGGGATAGTAACCGTATCTCCGCGGATGATCATTATTACGTTACTGATTTCTGTTTTAGGTACTTTGCCATAATCTCCATAATACGGCCTGCGATCAATCCTTACTAAATATTTTTCGTCATAATTAAGTTTATGCTTTGCCGGATCGAAAGGCGCAGTTTTAACTTCGGCTTTAATCCCATTTCCTTCAAAAACGATGGAATCGTTTCCGATTGAAGTGTAAGGAACTTTTTCCAAAGGCGTCGTGGGAGCGCCTTCGCCAATGCCGGCCAAGGTAAATGTTGCCAGCTCAGCTCTTACATCAGGCGTATGAAACCGTTCGAAGGATTCTGTTTTTCTACGTGAATCCGGCACGTCGCCCTGGGCAAAACTGTGGGCTGCAAATAAGACTGTACCTGCAAAAACTAAAATCTTTTTAGCATCTTTCATAATAACAATTTTCCGGGTTTATTGGTTTACCTGCGGATACCCTTTTGCGATCCAATCGGTTCTGATATTGTTTGGAAGATTCAATAAATGATAATTGGAAAATTTCATTTCTTTTAAAACGTTGATCGCGGGCCTCACATCCGGGCAATGTTCAAAAGGGCAACAACCGCAATAAATTACAATATTGGCATCCCGGGGAACCTTGTCCAGGGATTCTTTCAATTTTTGAAGATTTTTTTCATTGTTCGTCATTCCTATATCAACTGAATGAGGAATAACCACGCCCGGCCCAACGCAATAAATAAGGGGAATGTTCTTGTCGCTTTGAAGGGTTTTAGCAAGCGCTGCAGGTTCAACCAGTTGGTTCCTGCGTCCAGTTTTCGGCATTTGATTCCTGGGCTTTACATTGCTGAAAGCCTGTGAGGATAATAGCAAAAACGATATAGTTTAATAATTTTTTGAATCTCATACAAAGTGATTTGATCAAAAATAAAATAATTTTTTTTGAGGTTTAGTCAATTAACTTTTTTGAAAAAGGATAATGGAAGCACGATATTATTGTGCAGAATCGTTACCGTTGGCTTTTTCAGCTTTCGCCTTCTTTTTAAAAAATCCCCGAAGCAAAATGTTGTGTTGAACGGCTTCAAGATCATCATTTAGTTTCACACTGGCCGATTGCAGCGTTTGCATGGTTTCTTTTAATCGTGCCCCGGTTTTTTCATCACCCAATAGTACGCCGGCCGGCGTGTTTTTATTTTTTAAACCATCGTTTATCGTATTGGCAGCGCCTTGCAGGCTGTTAATTACCTGATTTGACCTCTCAGACACCTGTTGTAATTGGGTAACAGTTGATCGCAATTTACTAAAGATCATTGTATCAGATACGAGGTCATTCGCCAAAGTTCCGGTGTCATTCAGCCGGGCAGTATAGCGATTTACGTTTGCTGAAAGTTGTTGCAGGTTTGCAGATGCATTTCTTAAAGTGACCACTGTTTTAGTAAGCTCATCTGCAAAGGTTTCGTCGTTTAGCAATTTACCTACAGAGCCTTGCCCATCGGCCATTTTCGTACTGATGATTTTTAAATTGTCGGTAATGGCAAGAAGGTTATCGTTGTTTTTAGAAAGCGTTGCCATCATTTGATCAGTACTCAGGAGCTCTTCGTTATTTAACACATCCCCGTTGGTAATCATAGGCGCCTGTGCTGTACCGCCATAAATTTCAATGATTTTATTTCCAATCAGCCCATCGGAAGATAGTTTTGCTTTTGCATTTTTATGGATATAGGGAACGGATTTTTCATCAATATTCATATCCACTTCCACTTTCCCGTTTCCGATTAGAGATACGTCTTCGATAGTGCCTACTTTTACTCCTGAAAACCAAATATTGTTTCCCTTTTGAAGGCCATTAACATTTTGAAAATAGGTTTTTACAGTAATAGATTTTTCAAAAGTATTTTTTTGGGAACCAAGTGTGAGCACAGTCCAGATAAATATGGCTAGCGCAAGGAAAATAAATATTCCTACGATGATGGCTCTTCTGTTTCCGGTTGATCTCATAATTATTTAATAAAGTTGTATTTATAAAAATTTTGAATTCTCTCATCATCACTTGCGAAAACTTCGTCAAACGTTCCCTTCTTTATAAATTTTCCTTCATAAAGCATCGCAATTTTATCCCCGGTGGTTTTTGCACAGGTAAGATCGTGGGTGATAATGATCGAAGTAGTATTAAAATTATGCTTAACCTGGTTAATCAAATTATTTATTTCAATACAGGTAATCGGATCAAGGCCGGAGGTTGGTTCATCATACAACATAATTTTTGGCCTTAAGATAAGCGTCCTTGCGATGCCGATTCGTTTGCGTTGACCGCCTGAAAGCTCAGAAGGCATTTGATTGATCGTTTGTACAAGCCCCACCTCTTCCAGTACCTTTTCGATCTGTTCCTGAATTTCCCGCTTTGACAAATGCTTTGCATGACGCACTAATGGAAAAGCAAGGTTTTCGCGCACCGTCATACTATCATACAGGGCGCTGTTCTGAAAAGAAAATCCAATTTCCAGGCGTAGTTGCTGCAATTGTTTGCCATTCAGCAATTCTACTTCTTTTCCCAACACATTTACTTCTCCTTTATCTTGTTTTAATAATCCGCAAACAATTTTAATCAATACAGATTTTCCTGTTCCCGATCTGCCCAGTACCACTACATTTTCTTTGTTGTTTACTTCAAGATTAACGCCGCACAGCACCTCATTTTCGCCGAAAGCTTTATAAAGGTTCCTGATCGAAATCACCACGTCATTCTTTTCATTTTTTAATTCCATCAGTACCTTATGCTATTGGTTATTTGTACAATAAGAATTTCCTCTATAAATATCAAAAACATTGAAAGAACTACGGATAGATTGGCCGCTTTCCCTACACCCTCCGTTCCGTTTTTTGCATGGAAACCTTTATAACATCCAACCATCCCGATCGTGAAGCCATAAACGATGCTTTTTATCAATGACGAGAAAATATCCAGGAATGATATTTTTTGAAACGCCTGCTGAAAAAAGGTGATAAAGCTGGTCATTTCATTTTGATGCACATTTAAAAATGCACCCATCATGGCCACAAAACCAGTATAACACATCAGTAAAGGAATCATTATGGTGGTTGCCAAAACCCGGCTAACTACTAAAAACTTAAATGGATTTACTGCAGAGACTTCCATTGCGTCTATTTGCTCGGTCACCTTCATCGACCCCAGTTCGGCTGCAATGTTTGATCCAACTTTTCCTGCGCAAATTAAAGCGGTTACCAAAGGCGCCAGTGCGCGTATGATGGCGATGGCAACAAGGCTCGGCAACCACGAAGTGGCGCCAAACTCAGATAAAGATGGCCGGGATTGCTTTGTAAATACCAAACCCGTTATAAACCCTGTGAGAGAAATAAGAAATAAAGATTTATAGCCTATTTCATAGCACTGTTTGATGATTTCCTTCACCTCATAGGGTGGCTTAAAAAGTTCTTTAAAAAAGCGAATTATAAATTGGAAAGCCGAATAAAGATCAATAAAAAGAGAATCAATCTTTTTTGAAATCAAATTTTTTTCAATTGGTTTACTATTCATCATGCTAACACTTCTTTTCTTATTACAAAGATGGCTCCCGGAAATTAAAATTATAAATATTTATAAACTTCAAAGATCAGGCTAAAATTATCTAACAGCAACTTTAAATAAATAATCGGCTGTTTTTTTGCTATATATAAATAAACATTATTCTTTTATCAAAAAATTAAAGCTATGACTCTCTTCGGATTTCTCATTCTTTTATTGATTGCAGCAATTGCAGGTGGCATCGGCCAATCACTAGCCGGCTACAATGTTGGAGGATGCCTTGTTTCAATTGTTGTGGGTTTTATAGGCGCTTATATCGGCTTATGGCTTGCCAGGCAAATGGGACTACCTGATTTTTTTACGATAAATGTTGAAGGAAAACCCTTTCCAATTATTTGGGCCATAATAGGTTCGGCCATTTTTACCTTTATTGTTGCTTTACTGCGCAGAGCCTTTACCGGGCGACCGTAAAACTATTTTTCTTCTTTTTCAAAGCCTAAAACCACGGAATTGATGCAATATCGCAGCCCTGTTGGTGGTGGTCCGTCTTCAAAAACGTGCCCAAGGTGAGAGTGGCATTTACCACATTCCACTTCGGTACGCTTCATTCCAAAGGAATTATCGGGCAGATAAATAATGCTTTCTTTTGAAATCGGCTCGAAAAAACTGGGCCAACCGCAACTGCTGTTGAACTTGCCGTTACTTCTGAAAAGCGGGTTGCCACACACTGCGCAAAAATAGGTGCCCACCTCACTATGTTGATAATATTTCCCTGTGCCGGGCCTTTCGGTTCCTTTTTCGCGGGCAATATGGTACACCTCTTTCGGCAAAATCTTTTTCCATTCACCATTCTTTATTTCAGCGGCGTTTTTATCATCCGGGATGAAGCCGTTTGTTCTTTTTTCTGTATCCATTGTTTTCGTTTAAATTAACAAACCGGAGTTGTTTTTTGTAAAATTACGTAATCGTAAAAAGATCAGATTGCTAAAAATATCCTGCTTTTTATCATACAGTGCCAATTTTTAAAAAGCATAAAGTATATTTGACGCTCACAAGGATTTTAGTACATCAATGTTTAATCTTATTTTATTTGGCCCACCGGGCAGCGGAAAGGGAACGCAGTCAGAAAAGCTGATTGCAAAATATCATTTGAAGCACCTTTCTACCGGTGATTTGTTGAGAAGTGAAATTTCAAGAAAAACGCCCTTAGGGATAGAAGCAAAAAAATATATGGACCGGGGACACCTCGTGCCTGACGAAGTAGTGATTGGAATGATCAACGATGCATTAGACAGCCATCCTGAGGCGGCCGGCTTTTTATTTGACGGGTTTCCCCGAACTGCCATACAGGCCACAGAACTTGATGACCTTCTTGCCCAAAAAAATACCTGTATTGATGTAATGCTTGCTTTGGATGTAAGTGAAGATGAGTTGATAAAGAGATTGGTGAAACGCGGACAAACAAGTGGGCGCTCCGACGACAGTAACGAAATGGTAATACGTGCCCGAATTGCAGAATATCATAAAAAGACTGCTGCAGTTGCGGATCATTACCGGGATGACCACAAAGTTGTAATGGTAAAAGGCGAAGGTACCATTGAAGAAATTTTTAAACGGCTTACCGGCGAAATTGATCGCCTGATGAAACTGGATAATTGTTAGTGATTTTTATTCATTTTTAATGATGGGTTGGTTTTTCTTTTTCGGGGCACAGTAAAGCAACTTTTTTTGCAGATTTTTATTTGGCTCACCTATTTTTCCTGTTCTATAATATTTCACTTTTTGTTTCCATTTGGGAAATGATTTCGTTTGCCTCAATTTTGCAGCTATGATTAATTTTGAAAAGTTTGTTCTGGATAATGGCTTAAGGGTTATTTATCATGAAGATACAAGCACTCCTATGGTAGTGGTAGATGTAATGTATGATGTGGGCGCACGCGATGAAGATGAGGACCATACTGGGTTTGCACATTTGTTTGAGCACCTTATGTTCGGCGGAAGTTTACATATTGAATCATATGATGAGCCCTTGCAAATGGCAGGAGGAGAAAATAATGCTTACACAACAAGCGATCTCACCAACTATTTTTGCCAGCTGCCTGCAGAAAATATTGAAACCGCTTTTTGGCTTGAAAGCGACCGGATGAAATCATTGGCTTTCAACGAAAACTCTTTGGAAGTGCAAAGAAAAGTGGTGGTGGAAGAATTTAAGGAACACTATATTAATAAGCCTTACGGCGATGTGTGGCACAAGTTGCGTGATTTATCCTATAAAGTGCATCCTTATAAATGGATGACAATAGGAAAAGAACTGAGCCATATTGAAAATGCCACGTTACAGGAGGTGAAAGATTTTTTTTACAAACATTATACACCTTCCAATGCGATACTTACGGTAGCAGGAAATATCACGGCCGATAAGGTGAAGCAACTTGCTGAAAAATGGTTTGGCGATATTCCTGCAGGAAACAAGTATGTTAGAAAAATAAAACAGGAGCCGGTTCAAAAAGACCCGCGGATGATGGAAGTTACCGCTCCGGTTCCGCTGGATGCTTTGTTTAAATCATGGCATATTTCAGGAAGACTTGATAAAAGGTATTATACTGCCGAAATCATTTCGGAAATTTTAGGCGGTGGCACCTCTTCCAGGTTATTTCAAAGCCTGGTAAAAGAAAAACAATTGTTCAGCAGCATTGACTGCTCTCATATGGGCAGCGCCGATCCCGGGCTTCTTACCATAAGCGGACGATTAATAAAAGGTGTTTCTCTGGAAGCTGCCGAAAATGCAGTTTTTGCTGAGCTGGAAAAAATAAAAACCGAAATGATAAGCATTGAGGAACTGGAAAAAATAAAAAACAAAACAGAAAGCATGATTGCTTTTGAAGATATTACTTTGATGAACCGCGCCAATAGTCTTGCTCATTATGAATTATTGGGTGATGCCAATTTGATGAATACCGAACTGGAAAAATACCACGCCATAACAAGAGAAGAAATTTTAGAGGAATGCAGGAATATTTTTGTTGACAGCAATAGCAGTACACTTTATTACCGCTCATCTGTTAAAGAGTAGGTTAGATCAATTAGATTACACAGATAAAATACAGAGATGCTTAACAGAACCATAGCCCCGCCGATAAAAGACGCGATAGATTATAAAATAACACTCAAGCCCTACACCAAATTTTTGCTGTCTAATGGTGCGCCGGTGTATTACATCAACGACGGTGCAGAGGAAGTAGCAATGATAGATTTTGTTTTTGATGCAGGAAATAATTTTGAAAACAAAACGGCAATTGCTGCAGCAACCAATCATTTGATCAAGAATGGAACAAAACAGAAAACCGCGTTCCAGATCACAGAATACTTTGAGTATTACGGTGCTTTCCTGAGCCGTAAATGCGGAAATGAAACGGCGTCAATTACGTTGCATTGTCTTTCAAAACACTTAAAGGAGTTGCTTCCTGTAATCAGGGAGTTGATAACAGAATCCATTTTCCCGGAAAATGAGCTGGAAATTTTTCAGCAAAATAGTATTCAGCGGTTGTCTGTTAACCTGCTTAAGTGCGATTTTGTGGCCAACAGGCTTATTGATGAATACCTGTATGGACCGGAGCATCCTTACGGGAAAGTAAGTAATAAAGAAGATCTGGAAGCAATAAAAAGAGAAGAGCTGGTTTCTTTTTTTAATAACTTTTACCTAAAGTCGAAATGCCGGATTTTTTCAGCGGGAAAATTACCTGCTGACTTTGAAAAATTAGTTGAAAGCCAGTTTGGTGATCTGTCTCTTAATGAATCTATTATAACGGAAACGCATAAACGCAATCCTTCATCGCAGAAAAAATACTTCGTCAATACTGCGGATAAAGGAGTGCAGGGTGCAATTCGTATCGGGCGGCCGTTTCCTAACCGGAAACATCCTGATTTTAAAAAATGCATTGTGCTCAATACTTTATTTGGCGGTTATTTTGGTTCGAGGCTGATGGGGAATATCCGGGAAGAAAAAGGATATACATACGGTATTCATAGTTATATTGAAAATCACATACAGGAAAGTTCGTGGGTGATAAGCACTGAAGCGGGCAAAGAAGTTTGCGAAGCAACCATACAGGAGGTGTATAAAGAAATGAAGTTGTTGCGGGAAGAACCGGTGAATGATGAAGAATTATTGCTCGTAAAAAATTACATAATGGGATTAAACCTTGGCTATATCGACGGGCCGTTCCAGGTAATTTTAAGATGGAAGAATTTGATTTTAAATGATCTTGATGAAAATTATTTTTATGATTCAATCAGAACAATTAAAGAAATAACTTCTGAAGAATTACAGCAGCTTTCCAACCAATATTTGCATCTGCGTGATTTTTATGAATTGCTTGTAATTTAGTTACTTTTAAGGAAATTACATTTCATGAAATTTATAGTCAGGCTATTGGTTATGGCAGTTATTGCTTATGGGTTGTCGATGCTTTTAAAACCGCATGTCTTTATTGATTCCTATTCTACAGCTTTAATTTTTGTAATAGTATTGGCCATTTTAAACGCCATTATCAAGCCTCTTCTTATCATTTTGACTTTGCCTATTACCATCATCACCTTAGGAATTTTTCTTTTGATCATAAATGTGTTCATGATAATTCTTGCGGGTAAATTTGTTGATGGTATTCATATTGACGGGTTTTGGTGGGCGCTTATTTTTGGCGCTTTGCTGTCTTTTGCATCCTCAGCTATCAGCAATCTTCAAAAGAAATAAAGGTGGTTTGTTGCAGTAAACAAACTTATTTTGGCAAAAATTAATTAGTTACCAATCAAAAGGTGAAATTTGTCACATGCAATTCAACAGAAATAATTTATCCGATGAAATACTCATAGAACTTTTCAAGGGAATTCTGCTACCACGCATGATTGAAGAAAAAATGCTTTTGTTGCTTCGGCAAGGCAGGGTTTCCAAATGGTTTAGCGGCATAGGCCAGGAAGCTATCTCTGTGGGCGCTACTTGTGCGCTTGCGCCCGATGAATGGATAATGCCTTTACATCGAAATCTCGGCGTATTTACTTCCCGCAAAATTCCCTTACCTGACCTGATTAAACAGTGGCAGGGCTCGTTGGACGGCTTTTCCAGTGGACGTGAGCGAAGTTTTCATTTCGGGAATAGGGAGCATTTTATTTGTGGTATGATTTCGCACCTTGGGCCCCAACTTTCTGTGGCCGATGGTGTGGCGCTTGCCTATAAATTAAAAAATCAACAAAAGGTTTCACTTGCATTTACGGGTGAAGGTGGCACAAGCGAAGGAGAATTTCATGAAGCCATGAATGTGGCTGCTGTATGGGATCTGCCGGTAATTTTTATTATTGAAAACAATGGATACGCACTTAGTACGCCTGTTCGTGAACAATACCGGTGTCAAAACTTATCAGAAAAGGCAAGGGGATACGGAATGGAAGGTGTGCAGATTGACGGCAATAATGTGCTCACCGTATATGATACCGTTAAGGGTGTGCGCGATTATTGCATCACGAACCAAAAACCCTATTTGATCGAGTGTATGACTTTTAGAATGCGCGGTCACGAGGAGGCAAGCGGCGTAAAATATGTGCCAAAACAAATGTTTGAAGAGTGGATTGAAAAAGACCCCATTAAAAATTATGAGCACTTTTTGCTTGAAGAAAATATTGTAAACAATCAACAGGTCGCTGACATTCGGGATGATATCCGCAATTATATTGACAAAAGTCCGCTCGAAGAAATCATTAAGCAACAAAACACAGTAAATTCCGGGATCACACAGAAAGAAACGGACGAGGTGTATGCGAAAAAAATCATTTCGTTTGATGTCAACAAAAACAGCCTGGATGAAAAAAAGAAGGAGTTTCCCAATAACCCGGAACGCGGAATTCGTTTTGTGGATGCTATTCGTGAAGGCTTGCGCCAGTCTATGATTGCTCATCCTAATCTTATTTTGATGGGGCAGGACATTGCGGAATATGGCGGGGCGTTTAAGGTTACAGAAGGCTTTCTTGAGGAATTTGGAAATGAAAGAGTGCGCAATACACCACTTTGTGAAAGCGCGATCGCGGGAGCCTCTCTGGGGCTTTCTTTGGAAGGATATAAAAGCGTCGTGGAAATGCAGTTTGCAGATTTTGTCACAGTGGGATTTAATCAGATAATAAATAACCTCGCAAAGATTTATTATCGCTGGGGGCAAAATGCTGATGTGGTAATTCGAATGCCAACAGGTGCCGGAGTAGGTGCAGGTCCGTTTCACAGCCAGAGCAATGAAGCATGGTTTGTTCATACGCCCGGGTTGAAGGTTGTATATCCTTCCAGTCCTGAAGATGCAAAAGGATTACTGATTGCTGCGATAAACGATCCAAACCCTGTAATGTTTTTTGAGCACAAAGCGTTGTACCGAAGCCTGAGTTCGGGTTTTCCGGAAGAATACTACGAAATAGAAATTGGTAAAGCCCGGCAAGTGCGTACAGGCATTGACGTTAGTATCATCACGTATGGAATGGGAGTGATATGGGCTACCGGTTATGCAGACAAACATCCGGATGTATCGATAGATATTCTAGATTTAAGAACATTGCTTCCATTGGATTACAAGGCGGTCAGGAATTCGGTTAACCGTACGGGCAAGGTTTTAATCCTTCATGAAGATACGCTTACAGGCGGTGTCGGCGCTGAAGTGGCCGCATGGATTTCACAAAATTGTTTTGAATTTTTAGATGCGCCTGTGATGCGGTGTGCGTCTCTTGATACGCCGGTTCCCTTTAATGCACAACTGGAAAAAAACTTTTTAGCCAATTCCAGGCTGGATGAAATAATGAACCGTTTAATACAATATTGATCAGAATTTTTTTTGAAATAAAAGTTTTGTAAGAACTTCCGTTTTTTTTTATCCCAAAATTTTAAAAATGTATTATAAGACCATTACCTTCTTAATAGTTTTTTATGGTTGTTTCACTTCTTTGCTTGCCCAAAAAAATGAAACTTCACTTTTTGATCCCCACGAATTATTTGCACAAAACGGTTACACAAAAAATAGCAATGAATTTCGTTCTGCAAATGGAGCGCCCGGTCCAATGTATTGGCAAAATCGTGCTGATTACACATTGCACGCATCAATTGATACGGTTGAAAATGTTTTAACCTGTGCAGAAACCATTCATTACACCAACAACAGTCCGGATGCCTTACCCTCTTTGTGGCTTCAGCTTGATCAAAACAACTATCGAAAAGATGCACGCTCCAATTTTTATACCTCTGGAGAGAAGATCAACGCGCAGGCGCACACAGACGGATACCAGTTCGAAAGTGTGAAGGTGGATTATAACGGAAAAACCGTTTCTGCAGATTTTATTGTGAATGATACACGGATGCAGATCCGTTTGCACCAAAGCCTTCCTGCTTCCGATTCTATAAATATTTTGATTAAATATTTTTACAAAATACCGGCTAAGTTTGGCGGACGAACCGATTTTTTTTCCACCAAAAACGGTAAGATTTATGAAATAGCCCAATGGTATCCGCGTATGTGTGTTTTTGATGATCTCCGAGGCTGGAATACGTTACCCTATCTTGGAAGTGGTGAGTTTTATTGTGAATATGGAGATTTTGATTACGCTGTTACTGTACCGCGCGGGATGATAGTAGCCGGCAGTGGAGAATTGCAAAATGGCAATGAGGTACTAACGCCTGAGCAAATTACCCGGCTATCCGAAGCCAGGAAAAGTGATAGTACGATTATGATTCGTTCTGAAAATGAAGTCAATGGAGCTGGCATAAATGATACAACAATCGTAGACAGCACAAAAATTGATTCTATAAAAAATGCCAACCCGTTAACCACCTGGCATTTCAAAATGTATAACACGCGGGATGTGGCTTTTGGCGCGTCCAGAGCATACATGTGGGACGCGGCAAAAGTGAATTTACCTGGCGGAAAAACAGCGCTGGCTATGTCGGTCTATCCAGTAGAAAGTGCTGGCAAAGAGGCGTGGGGAAGAGCAACCGAATATTTAAAAAAGTCGATAGAATATTTTTCTTCGAAGTGGTTCGTTTATCCATACCCGGTAGCAGTGAATGAAGCCGGTATGGCAGGTGGGATGGAATACCCGGGAATTGTTTTTGATGGTTTAAATGATAAGGCCGGAGAATTATATTGGGTAACGGCGCATGAAATTGGCCACAACTGGTTCCCTATGATCGTGGGCAGCGACGAAAGACGTTATGCATTTATGGATGAGGGATTCAATACTTTTATTGATGTGTATGCCGACGATGCTTTTAATAATGGTGAATATGCACCAAAGCGCGACGGAGAATACGCTCCGGGCAAAGGAAATCCCGCTGATGAAATTATTCCATGGCTAAAGGATTCTACTGCCTCTTCTATGATGGCCCGTGCTGACCAGTTTCCCGAAAAATACCGCCACCCCATAGAATATTTTAAACCGGCCTTTGGATTGGTGTTGCTGCGTGAAGTAATACTTGGACATGACCGCTTTGATTATGCCTTTAAAAAATATATCGGGCGATGGGCGTTTAAACATCCTGCCCCTGACGATTTTTTCAGAACCATGGATAATGAAGCCGGCGAAGATCTGTCGTGGTTTTGGAAGGAATGGTTTTACAACAACTGGCAACTGGATTTGGCGATTAAATCTGTCTCATATACGAAGGGAGATCCAATAAACGGGTCAGACGTCACCATTGCTAATCTGCAGAAAATGGCTATGCCTTTTACCCTGCAGGTTTTGGAAAAGGGCGGAGGCAAAAGAATAATACAGGTTCCTGTTGAAACCTGGTTGCAAGGCGATACGAATGTAATTCATGTAGACACTAACAAACCGATCGAATCTGTAACTATTGATCCAAAAAACCTTCTTCCCGATAGCAACAGGAAGAATAATACCTGGAAAAAATAACACAGTGGCCACTTATACTTTGATTACGAATAAAAATCAAAGATAAAAGTTGGTTTACTGGTGCACCTTTATTTTTAGCTGCCCGTCATTTTTTTAAACCGGTACGTTAAAAAGGTGGCGGAAAAAGTAAGGCCCGTAATAAACCCGGCCCAAATGCCCGCGGCTCCCATATTGAAGTAAAATGCAAGCAGGCAGCCCACCGGTATGCCTACGGCCCAATAAGCAATTCCGATAAAAATGGTGGGAACTTTTACATCTTTAATTCCCCGTAGCAAACCGGCACTAACCGCCTGTGTACTGTCTGATATCTGGAAAAAAGCTGCAAATAATAGCAAATACGAAGCCATCGCCACAACATTTGAATTGCCATTGAAAATCAGTGGAAGCTGGTGCCTGAATAAAATAAAAATTATTGCACAACAAGTTCCGAAGATGAGCGCCATGTATAGCGTGCTTTTCCCGATAACTTTTATCAGTAGTTTATCATCTCTTCCAAAAGAGTTGCTTGTGCGGATAGAACCCGCCTGTGATAATCCCATTGACACCATAAATGTGAGCGATGCACAACTCAAGGCAATCTGATGTGCCGCCTGCTGAACAGCCCCAAGCGTTCCGATCAATATCCCAGAAACAGCAAAGGCACCTGCTTCCATTGTAATTTGAAAACTGCTGGGGATGCCGATATGAAGCAGGTCTTTAAAAGTTTTCCATCTTAATTGCCAAACACGGCTTCGGATGGCTACGTATCTTCTGAAAGTGTGGTGGTATAAAATAATTAAGCCTAGAAATATGAAAATAAAAATTCTTGTAATTAAGGTAGCCCATCCCGCCCCCATAAGTTCTAAGCGTGGGAAGCCCCAGTTTCCATATATCAAAAGCCAGTTTAAAAAAGCATTCATCGGAAGTGCGGCAAGCGACAGCACCATTGCCGTCTTGGTAAATTCAAGCCCGTCGGTAAATTGTTTTAAGGCAAGAAATAACAACATGGGGATTACAGACCATCCCATTATTTGCAGGTACGGTAAAGCCAGGCTGGCCACCTGCGGATCCTGGTTAAGATGAAATACAATATTTCTGCACAATTCAATTATCAATGAGATGATAATCGCAGAAAATGCGCATAGCCAGAATCCGTTATATAGATAATGACTTACTAATTTCCCGTCTCTTCTCCCATGCGCCATTGATACCATTTGCGAAACAGAAATGGTAATTCCTATTCCAAAAACATAGGGCATATTTATTACACTCATTACCAAAGCCGCCGCTGCCAGTTGCTTGTAATTTACTGCGCCCACCATCGCTGTGTCAAGTATGCCAAGCATCATTTGAGCTACCTCTCCCAAAATAACGGGAAAAGCAAGCTTCAACGTTTTTTTTGCCTGGTCTATCAGCATAGTATTAAATAAAAGACTTAAAAAAAAGGCCGATGAAGATAAGAAAGTTTTGAAGCGAATATTGTCTTTCCGGAATCTTTGGCATTCAATTCTTTTAAAACATTTTATCTTTATTGGCCTTTACATTCAAAATAAAAAAAGCTATATGTCACAAACCCCGGAAGAAAATCTTTTACAACTGAATTTAGATTTACCTCCTGCACCCAAACCCGCCGGCGTTTATAAACCATTGCTGCAGGTAGGTAATTTAATTTATGTTTCCGGCCATGGGCCGGTATTGGAAGAAGGAATATTAATAAAAGGGAAAGTAGGATATGATATAAATGCAGATGCAGCAAAGGTTGCAGCGCGCCAAACGGGCCTGGCAATATTAGCCACTTTAAAAGCGGGCCTCGGAAGCCTCGACAGGATCAAACGTGTAATAAAAGTTTTTGGAATGGTAAACTGCACCTTAAATTTCGAAAAGCAACCTTTTGTTATTAACGGTTGCAGTGAGTTGTTTGCAGATATTTGGGGAAGCGAAAACGGGGTCGGTGTTCGCAGTGCCGTGGGAATGGGCTCTTTACCCGACAATATTTCTGTTGAAATTGAAGCTGTTTTTGAACTTGCTGAAATTGAAGACAAAGTAGTTATAACGCAATCAGTTACGGAAATTGAAATTGAAAAAAATGCCTGAAAGACAATGGTTCCAATTGAAGAGTGCTGATGAAATTGATTCTCCTGCGTTGCTGATTTATAAAAAGCGGGTTGCATCAAATATCCAAACGATGATTAACATTGCTGGAGATGCAGCCAGGCTTGTGCCTCATGTGAAAACGCACAAGATGGCTGAAATAGTCAGAATGCAAATTGACGCAGGCATTTCAAAATTTAAGTGTGCCACGATTGCAGAAGCAGAAATGCTTGCGGAAACAGGTGCGAAAAATATTTTGCTGGCCTACCAGCTTAATTATTCAAAGGCACAACGATTTCTTTCTTTAATAAAAAAATTTCCTGAAACGATATTTGCGTCATTGGTAGATAATGTTGCTTCTGCAGAAATGTTGAACAATTTATTTGCAAAAGAAAAACGTATTGCCAATGTTTATATCGATGTTGATGCAGGGATGCACCGGACAGGAATAGCACCGGACGAAACACTTTTTGATCTGTACATAGCCCTGGACAAACTTCCTGATGTCGATTGCAAAGGATTGCATATTTATGACGGTCATATCCGCGATGAAAATTTTGAATTAAGGAAACAAAAAGTGGATGAGGCGTTTGAGCCGGTAACTACGATTGTAAATAAAATTATTCTGGCGGGTTTTCCGAAACCGGAAATTATTGCCGGGGGCACCCCCACATTTACGGTTCACGCGTTATATAGAGAGGAATACTACAGCCCGGGAACCTGTTTGCTCTGGGATTATGGGTACGATTCTTTATTGGCCGAACAGGCTTTTGAGTTTGCCGCAGTTTTAATTACAAGAGTCATTTCCAAACCTTCAAAAGGAATTATTACAACAGATCTCGGTCATAAATCTGTAGCTGCTGAAAACTCAATTTCAAAAAGGATTTTCTTTTTGAATTTAGAAAATTACAGCGTTAAATCGCAAAGTGAAGAGCATTTGGTGATTGAAGTGGAAGATTCAGATAAGATAAGTGTGGGAGATATTTTATATGGCGTGCCATATCATATCTGCCCGACGGTTGCTTTATACGATGAGGCTGATGTAATTGAGGAAGGCGAATTGACCGATCAATGGAAAATTGAAGCACGCAGAAAAAAAATTACGATTTAAACAGAATCGCTTTTTGCTTCTGAAACAACGAATTCAGTCATTTGTTTATTAAATAAGAAATCGAAGTATTTGTTTGTTTACTGCAAATTCTAAAACAAAAAATTATCTAAACTTACTATAAAAAAATGTCAGATTTAATTTTTGATGCTCACCTTGACCTAAGTATGAACGCGATGGAATGGAACCGCGATCTTACGCAAACGGTGATGCATATACGCGAAAGAGAAAACGGAATGACCGATAAGCCTGACAGAAGCAATGGTACAGTTTCGCTTCCTGAAATGCGAAAGGGAAAAATTGGTATTTGTGTGGCAACGCTGATCGCAAGATTTGTAAAACCCGGTAATCAGTTGCCTGGTTGGAATTCGCAGGAACAGGCGTGGGCACAGACGCAAGGGCAGCTTGCCTGGTATAAAGCGATGGAAGAGGTGGGAGAGATGAAGCAAATCAATAACCTTAATTCGTTACAGCGGCATCTTGGTGATTGGAAAAAAAACGACTCGAATAGATTGCCGGTTGGCTATGTATTAAGTCTTGAAGGAGCAGATTCTATTGTTAACATGAGCTACCTGGAAAAGGCGTACCAAAGCGGTTTGCGGGCGATTGGGCCCGCACATTACGGACCGGGCGTATACGCATTTGGAACCAGTTCGGAAGGTGGAATCGGACAAAAAGGACGAGAATTGTTGAAAGAAATGGAGCATTTGAATATCATTTTAGATGCTACCCATTTATGTGACGAAAGTTTTTGGGAAGCGCTGGAAAATTTTAAAGGTCATGTGTGGGCGAGCCATAATAATTGCCGCGAACTTGTGCCACATAACAGGCAATTTTCTGACGACCAAATAAAAGCCCTCATTGAGCGCGGCGCGGTAATTGGCGGAGCGTTTGATGCATGGATGCTGAAGCCAAACTGGCAACGGGGACAATCGACACCGAAAGAAGAAGGTGTTTATATTTCCACCGTAATCGATCACATTGATCATGTGTGCCAGCTTGCAGGAAATTCTTTGCATTCGGGAATAGGAACTGATCTTGATGGCGCATTTGGTAAGGAACAATGTCCGGCAGATTTAGATACCATCGCCGATCTTCAAAAAATCCCTGGAATTTTAAAATCGAGAGGTTATTCAACGGAAGATATTCAAAACATCATGTATAAAAACTGGGTGAGATTTTTAGAAAACGCCTGGCAGTAAAGCCACTTTTTTTATCAATTTTTATTTTGATACAAATGGTGCATTGAAGTTTTAAGGGCAGGATAAAGATTTTTAAAAATTGCAAAATTCTCTTGATGCTTTTTGTGATTTTCCAAATCGGGATTCACAACTTTATTCACAGCTGGTTTAAAAGCATTATAGTCATCGATTACATGCATAGCTTTCATATTCAACAATGCCGCACCAACTGCTGAAGAATCTTCAGTTTCTATCACAAAAATAGTTTTACCCGTAATATCTGCTAACAATTGAATCCATTTTTTTGCATTGATAAAACCGCCGCCTACAATTAGTTTGTCAATTTTTTGGGTAGAAGATTCCACTATTTCCAACACCTGGTTCAAAGAATAACAAACGCCTTCTATCACTGCGCGTAAAAAATATTTTTGAATGTGTGAAGGTGTTACTCCAAAAAAAACACCGCTGGCTCTTCCATCCCAAACGGGCGCCCGTTCCCCATACAAATAAGGAAGAAAAATCAAACCACCGCTACCCACCGGCACCGAATCAATTTCCTGGAAAAGTCTTTGATAATCTGTATCGGATGCTTTTGAAATATTAAGTAAACTTTTAAAAAGCCATTGAATCACATTTCCGCCATTATTAACAGGGCCGCCACATATAAAAGTGTTTTCGTCCATCACATAATTAAAGATCATCTCTTTAAAATTATAAATCGGTTGGGCACTGGCAATTCGCACTGCGCCACTTGTGCCGATAGTTAACGCAGCCGTTCCTTTATCTATGGCGTAGCTGCCTAAATTTGCCATGCAACCATCGCTGCCTCCAATGCAAAAAGTTGTTTCGGGAGAAATGTGTAGCTCATCAGCAATGCCTGAGACAATATTTGTCCTGTTAAATTTTGTCGGGAGCGGCTCAGAAAGCTGCCCGGTATTTATTCCACACAAATGCAATGAAGTTTCATTCCATTTTAAACTATGAATATTAAATAAACCGGTTGCCGAGGCGATCGAATGATCAATTTCGTATACATCAAATAGTTTGTGCCAGATGTATTCTTTGATTGAAATAAATTTAAAAGCAGCATTAAAAACAGAAGATTGATTTTCTCTTAACCAAATGATCTTGCATAACGGAGACATTGAATGGATGGGCGTGCCGGTGGATGTATAAATGGCTTCTGCCTCTGGCATTTTTTTTATTTTTTCGGCAATCTCTTCACTCCTCGTATCAGACCATGTAATCAGTGGTGTGATCGGTTTGTTGCTTTTGTCGATTACAATTACGCCATGCATCGCGCTGCTGAGGCTGATAGAAACCGGCGTGTAATTCAGATCATCAATTATTTTTTTAATGACATCAATAAACGCTTTGAAAAGCATTTCAGGGTCCTGTTCAGAATATCCCGGATGAATGTTTGTGGAAGGATAATATATTTGAGCATCTGCGATGATACTTCCTTTACTATCCATGGCTACCGCTTTGGTACTGCCGGTACCCACATCAATTCCAATAAAATATGGTTTTTTATCTTCCCTGCCCATGATCAAATAATTTGTCAGTAAAAGAAATTTCTTTTTAGCAGTGAGGGATTAAAATAACTAATATTTAATAGCCCCTTTCATTTTTGCCTTCCATATAATTAAGAAAAGCTTTGTTTACCACACGGTTTCCGCCCGGCGTTGGGTAATTGCCGGTGAAATACCAGTCGCCTAAATTAGTTGGGCAACAATCGTGCAGGTCTTCAATGGTTTGATAAATTACTTCTACGGGAATATTAATTTCGGCTGGCGTTATAAGCTGCGCAATTTTTTTATCTAGTTCTTCCAATGTGAAAGGCTTATAAATTTCCCTGACAATATTTTGTGTATGTAATTGATTATTTCGTTTTAATTCTTTGCACTTTTCAAAAAGACAGTGTAGCTCACTTTCCATTCCACGTTCCTTTATCAATGCCATAGCCGCTTTGAAGGCCACAAACTCGCCAAGCTTGCTCATGTCAATTCCATAACAATCAGGGTATCTTATTTGCGGGGCAGACGAAACAACAATGATCTTTTTGGGTTCAAGGCGTGATAGCATTCGAATGATACTTTCACGAAGTGTTGTTCCTCTTACAATGGAGTCGTCAATTACAACAAGCGTGTCGATTCCCTTTCTCACAGTGCCATAGGTGATGTCATATACATGCTGCACCATTTCATTGCGATTAAGATCTTCCGTAATAAATGTTCTCAGCTTTACATCTTTAATGGCAATTTTTTCCATTCTCACTTTTCGGCTAATCATCTCCGTTAGTTTCTCCTCGTCATAGTCTTTTCCCCAGCTTAATATTCTTTCAGCCTTTATTTTATTGAGATAATCTTCCGCTCCTTTTACCATGCCATAAAAGGCAGTTTCAGCCGTATTGGGGATAAAAGAAAAAATGGTATTTTTTAAATCATAATCCACAGCTTGCAATACGCGTTCACTCAGGTGATAACCTAAAGCAATTCTTTCGCGATAGATTTTTTCATCGCTACCGCGTGAAAAATAAATACGTTCAAAACTGCAGGCCTTTCTTTCTTTAGGTTCAAGTATCTGGTCAATGGAAAATTCTCCGTCAGGCCTTACGATCAGGCCATTACCCGGCATTAATTCTTTTACCACATTCTCACCCACATTAAAGGCTGTTCTAATAGCGGCTCTTTCGCTGGCGGCAACTATTACCTCATCATCTACATAATAATAGCAGGGGCGAATGCCATGTGCATCTCGTACAACAAAGGCGTTTCCATCGCCGGTGAGGCCACCAAATGTAAACCCACCATCAAAAAACGGAACCGATTTTTTCAACACAGCAGCGATATCAACTCCATCAGGAGACGTTTCATCTGCTTTAACTAAAAAATGTTGAATCATTTCCATCATTGCTCCAAGGTCACTTTCGCGGTCGTTCCCACAACGCGGACTATTTATTATTGAGTACAGTTCATCTTTATTGATGAGATTAAAATTGCCTGCGAGGGCAAGATTGCGGGCAGGAATGGTGTTTCTTTTTATGAACGGATGGCAAAATTCTATATTGTTTTTCCCCTGGGTGCCATAACGAAGATGGCCAAGTAACAATTCTCCTAAAAAATCAATGTGCCCTTTCATGAGCCCCGGGTGTTGCTCAATATCCGGCTGATATTTTTTTATTTCATCCACCTGGTTTCCGATCTGCGAAAACAGATCAGCGATTGCCTGGTTGGCAGTACTCCTGATCCTGTGCAGGAAGGGATAGCCAGGTTCTGTATTCAGTTTTACAGAGGCGATCCCGGCGCCATCCTGGCCGCGGTTGTGTTGTTTTTCCATCAATAAATACAGCTTATTTAAGCCATATAATACAGTACCATATTTTTGACGGTAATAGGAGAAGGGCTTACGTAGCCTGATAAAAGCAAGGCCACATTCATGTTTTATTTCGTCGCTCATATTGGAAAGAATGCAAAATTACGACTAATCTATTCGCTATGTATTTTATGGTTGTTTTTATTCTGTTATAATATTGCTATTTTCATTTATGTTGGCTAAAAGCTATATTTATAATATATTGATAACTAACCCCAAATTAATTTATTACAAAAATATTTTTCTTGCCCGATCACTTTTTTTAATTTATTTTCATACTTTGTATCAAAAAATAAATCATGGCAAGACCCGTTAGAAATAATGAAGTTGCAGGAAAATTGAAAACCCTTAAAGAACAGTTGGCAGGCTATAAAGAGGAATTAAAAACTGTTCACCCCACGTTCAAAATATCAAAAAACGGTAAACGTTTGACTAATATAAATGCAACCATTGCAAAATTAGAAAGGGAGATAGAAGAACTGAAAAAAAGGTAACAATTTCCGTAGCAAACGTAATTTAGTTCCATTAAAATTTATTGATGAATTAGTGATAAAGTGCATTTCTCAATGAGAGAAGTGCATTTTTGTCTGTCTTATTTCGCCTTTTAGAAATCCCGGTTTGCTCCAAAGCTCTCCTACTTGTTTCTGTTGAGCAGGCAAAAGTTTACCTTTGCAAAAATTTTATTGAATTGATTGCTTCAACGGCAATGTTATTGATCTTATATGAATACAGAACATCTTTCTGAACAGCAAATTATCCGTAGAGAAAAATTAAAAGAATTTTCAAAGCTGGGTATTGATCCGTTTCCTGCTGAATTATATCCTGTTAATACTTCTGCTGCATTTATAAAAAATAATTATAGGGGCGAGGAGAATAAAGATGACTTTGCCAACGTGTGTATTGCCGGGCGCATTCTCAGCATTCGGGATATGGGCAAAGCTTCTTTTGCAGTGTTGCAGGATTCCACAGGGAAAATTCAGTTGTATGTGAGAAGAGACGATGTTTCTAAGGATGAGGAGAAAACACTTTACAATATTGTTTGGAAAAAATTGATTGATATTGGTGACATTATTGGAGTGAAAGGGTATGTGTTTACAACAAAAACCGGCGAGACTTCTATTCACGTTTCTGAATTCAAAGTCTTGTCAAAGTCACTGAGGCCTTTGCCTGTGGTAAAAGAAAAAGACGGCGAAACTTTTGATGAGGTTACAGATGCTGAATTCCGTTACAGGCAGCGCTATGCAGATCTTATTGTAAATCCACATGTGAAAGAAATTTTTATCAAAAGAACAAAAATGATGAACGCCATTCGTGATTTTTTAAATGAACGTGGCGCATTGGAGGTGGATACACCGGTTTTACAAAATATTCCCGGAGGAGCTGCAGCGCGTCCTTTCAAAACACATCATAATGCATTGGACGTTCCTTTTTATTTGCGTATAGCAAACGAGCTGTATCTTAAAAGACTTATTGTCGGCGGCTTTGAATGGGTTTATGAATTTAGCCGCAATTTTAGAAATGAAGGAATGGACAGAACGCACAATCCCGAATTTACAGTGCTTGAGTTTTACGTGGCGTATAAAGATTATTTGTGGATGATGGAAACCACTGAGCAGTTGCTGGAGAAAACGGCATTGGAAGTAAACGGCACTACAAAAGTTATGAGCGGCGACAAAGAAATCGACTTCAAGGCGCCGTATAAGAGGATAAGCATGTACGATGCGATTAAAGAACATACCGGCATTGATATAAGTGACAAAGACGAAGAAGGCCTTCGGCAGGTATGTGAACAGCTAGGCATACACGCAGATAAAACAATGGGCAAAGGCAAATTGATTGATGAAATATTTTCTGAAAAATGCGAGGACCATTTTGTGCAACCAACATTTATCATTGACTATCCGGTGGAAATGAGTCCGCTTACAAAAAAACACCGGTCAAAATCTGGACTGGTAGAGCGTTTTGAGCTAATCGTAAATGGAAAAGAAATAGCTAACGCTTACAGTGAGCTTAACGATCCGCTGGAGCAAAAAGAACGATTTGAAGAACAATCGAAACTGATGGAACGCGGCGATGACGAAGCTATGTACATTGACAATGATTTTTTACGGGCGCTTGAATATGGAATGCCGCCTACTAGCGGCATCGGTTTTGGTATTGACAGAATGGTAATGTTGTTCACCAATCAACCTTCAATACAGGATGTGTTGCTGTTTCCGCAAATGAGGCCTGAAAAGCAATTTTCTGGAGACAGGAATCGGGAACATAGCGACTCAAAATAAATTTTCTATTTCTTTCCACGTTTTAGTATTTAGTTTTATCTTAGAAAAAACTAACTGGAATGTGGCAGCTTTTAAAAGACTATTTCAGCTTTACCAAAAAAGAAAGAAAGGGCATTTTTTATTTCGTCCTGATTCTTACTGCGTTGATCATTCTTCCGCATTTCTTCTCCTTGTTTACAAGGGATGAGATCATGGATTCATCCGGGTTTGAGAAAGAAATCGCTCAATTAAGCCCGGATTCTTCTTCCCAAAAAACCTATTCCGGAAACAATAGTGAATATTCTGATGACTATTCGCCTTCTTATAAGAAAGAAGAAACGCCGATAAAAAAAGAACTTTTTTATTTTGATCCTAATACCGCCTCTGAAAGCGATTGGATTCGGCTCGGCATAAGAAAAAAGACAGCACAAACCATTCAAAATTATATTGCAAAGGGAGGGAAATTTTATAAGCCACGAGACATTAAAAAGATCTACGGACTTAGTGAAAAAGACGCTGAAAGATTGATTCCATATGTATCAATCGCTACATCAAATAAAGAATTCCCGGGGGAAAAGCAATATCCGGCAAAAGGTATTTCGCATAGCAAATATTCCCTGCGACCTTTTGATATTAACACGGCTGACACTGCTGATCTTCTGGCTTTGCCGGGGATTGGCAGCGTGCTTTCAAAAAGAATTATTTCTTTCAGGCAAAAGCTGGGCGGATTTTATTCTGTTGACCAGGTAGCCGAAACTTATAATCTTCCTGATTCTACTTTTGAAAAAATAAAGAAATATTTACTCATTGACGCTAAGGCAATAAAAAAGATCAATATTAACGCTGCCACCCTTGATGAAATGCGATCACATCCATACATAAGTTATAACATCGCCAAAGTAATTTTTCAATACCGACAGCAGCACGGAAATTTTAATTCTGTTGAAGAACTGCGAAAGATCATGACTATTTCAGACGAGTTTATTAACAAAACGGCTCCTTACCTTTCGATCGAATAATTGGTGAAACAGTAAACCCACAATTAAAGAAAATTTTTATTTTGGTTTTACCTTTTTATTTTTAATAAAAATCTTTGCTTAAGGCAGTAACTAAACAAATACGCAGGAATTTTGTTTTTCTCTTGAACCGCGTTTAACAATTGGATTGAAACGATTGCCGAAATCAAAATCAATGAATTGCAGAATTATATTATTCATTCTAAATTGCAAATCACAAAAGTGTAAATTATGGATTTTGCGACCAACGAGTTAACCACACAAGTAGCAGAAACGGTAAAGCAATTTGCTGAACAATATATTCGCCCGCATGTGATGGAGTGGGATGAAACGCAGGAATTTCCTGTGCATATCTTAAAAGAGTTAGGAAAGCTTGGACTGATGGGAATTTTGGTGCCACAGGAGTACGGGGGCAGTGGGCTGGGTTATTTTGAATACAGCACGGCCATACAGCAAATTGCGAAAGTTTGTGGTTCGGTTGGTTTGTCATACGCAGCGCACAATTCCCTGTGTACCGGGCATATTCTTGCGTTTGGAAACGAACAACAAAAAAAAGAATATTTGCCCAAACTTGCATCTGCAGAATATATCGGGGCATGGGGATTGACAGAACCGAACACGGGAAGCGACGCAGGAAATATGCAATGCGTAGCCGAAAAAGACGGAGATGACTGGGTAATAAACGGTACCAAAAGCTGGATCACTCATGGAAAGAGCGGCGATGTGGCAGTGGTAATTTGCCGCACAGGCGAACCGAGAACCCGCGATAATTCAACTTCTTTTATCGTAAAGCGTGGTACCGAAGGTTTTCTGGCAGGCAAAAAAGAAAATAAACTGGGCATGCGTGCCAGTGAAACAGCAGAAATGGTTTTTGATAATTGCAGAATTCCTGATTCGGCAAGAATGGGTGACGTGGGCGATGGGTTTAAACAGGCCATGAAAGTTTTAGACGGGGGTCGTATTTCGATAGCGGCTCTTGGGTTGGGTATCGCCAAAGGCGCTTATGAAGCGTCGCTGCAATATTCAAAAGAACGATACCAATTCGGAAAACCAATTTCAGAATTCCAGGCAATTTCTTTTAAGTTGGCAGACATGGCTACTGAAATCAAAGCGGCTGAATTATTAATTGACCGCGCCTGTGATCTAAAAAACAATGGTGAAAACGTTACAAAGGAAGCGGCGATGGCAAAATATTATTCCAGTGAGGTGGCTGTAAAAGTTGCTACAGACGCGGTGCAGATTTTCGGTGGATACGGATACACTAAGGATTTTCCGGTTGAAAAATATTATCGCGATAGCAAATTATGTACGATTGGTGAAGGCACCAGCGAAATTCAAAAAATTGTTATTGCACGGGAAGTTTTAAGTTAATTTCTATTCATCTTTATTGTCACCAAAAAGGCCGCTCAGATTTTTTTTGGCAAAATCTTCGATGTTTTCATCTTTGGCCCCGGGAATAAATTCTGAGATTTTATCCATCAGGTCACTATTGTCATTTATCGGGTCTTCCACGGTAGATTGAACATCTTCGGGTGTTGTTCCCGGTCCTGTAGGCGTAGTTCCCGATTGAAAAAGATTATCGATAGCACCACCAACCATCGGAAACTTTTCTTTAAGATAATCCGCGATCGTGCCTAAAATTTTGTGCGATTCCTCCGCGGAGAGTCCGTGTGTGTTTTGCAATTTTTGGATCAATTCATCCATAATTTTCTCTTTATTATGTTTTGTTCGATTTATAAAAGTAACCATTTTTATAAAATGTAAGAGGGTATTTATTAAGTACTTGTTTTTATCTCGTTATTTTTGCAAAAACCAACAATCATACTTTATGAAATCATTACTTTCATCCATTCTGTTCCTGTTTTTAGCAGCTATTAATACCCATTCTTTTGCACAGGATAAAACCGTAAAAGATTTACAAAGTGAAGCAACCAAGGATGTAAAAAAGCAGATTATTGACAGCAGTAAAGCTTGGAACACCGGCGGCCAGTTTGACCTGAATTTTGCTCAGGGGAGCCAGAGTAACTGGGCAGCTGGCGGCGACGATTTTTCGCTCTCTTTAAATTCTTATTTGGGAGTATATGCCTTTTACAAAAAGGAACGCTATAGTTGGGATAACACGCTTGATCTTAATTACGGTTTTGTAAATACTACCAGCCAGGGAAGCAGGAAGAACGATGACAGGATAAATCTTTTAACAAAAGCCGGTTACCAGATTGCACCTAAATTAAGTTTATCCGCCTTGTTTAATTTTCGCTCACAATTTTCAAAAGGGTATAATTATAACAGTGATGGAACAAAAGATCTTCTTTCTGATTTTATGTCACCAGGATATATTTTATTAAGTCTTGGCCTTGATTATAAGCCTGCAGAAGGATTATCAATTTTTGTTTCGCCAATCACTTCCAGGTGGACGATTGTAAGAAACGACAGCCTATCGGCAAAAGGCGCTTACGGAGTACCGGCAGGTGCTAAAAGCAAAAATGAAATTGGCGCTTTTGTGAGCGTGAATTATTTACACAATCTTTCTAAAAACATTACTTATAAAGGAAGATTGGATTTGTTTTCAAATTACGAACACAATCCACAGAATATAGATGTGTTGATGAATAACATGTTTACTGCAAAAGTATCTAAAGTTCTTACTGCAAGCGTTGGCCTCGATCTGATTTACGATGATGATGTAAAACTTTTTGGTCCAAACCATGATTCTCCGGCGTTGCAATTAAAATCGCAAATAGCGGTAGGAATGAGTTTGAAATTTTGATTTTGCAGTAAACGAACAAATTCTACAGATTTTCAATTATACCCGCGATGCCCTGGCCGCCGCCAACACATGCGGTAACAATTCCGTATTTTTTATTCAATCGCTTCATATCATTTATCAATTGAATCGTAAGCTTGGCGCCGGTGCATCCCAGCGGATGGCCTAAAGCGATAGCGCCACCATTGATATTCACTTTTTCAGGATCAAGTTCTAATGTATTTATTACAGCAAGAGATTGTGAAGCGAAAGCTTCATTTAATTCAACGAGGTCAATTTGCGAAAGATTCATTCCCGCCTGCTTCAAAACTTTTGGAACAGCCTCAACCGGCCCAATGCCCATTACACGCGGATGAACGCCGGCGCTAACACAACTTACCAATCTGGCAATGGGTTTGAGCTTTAATTCATTCATCATTTTTTCACTCATTACAATCACGAAAGCAGCGCCATCACTTGTTTGAGAAGAATTTCCCGCGGTAACAGTTCCTCCTAAAGCAAAAGCCGGTTTTAGTTTGGCCAGAGCCTCCATCGACGTATCTGCCCGAACTCCTTCATCCGTATCTACAACAAAAGATTTTGTCTGTTTTTTTAAATTTTTATCAAGGTAAACTTCTTCTACCGGCATTGGCAGGATGCCACTTTTAAAATGTCCTTTCTTTATTGCATTCAGCGCTTTTTGATGTGAATGCAAGCTAAATTCATCCTGCTGTTCGCGGGTTACCTTATATTCTTTGGCAACTGCTTCGGCGGTTAATCCCATTCCCAGGTAATAATCGGGCGTTTCTGAACTAACTGAATAAGCAGGAACCGTTTTCCAGCCAGAGGTGGGAACCATTGTCATACTTTCTGTTCCACCTGCAATAATGCAATCTGCCATGCCACTCCTGATCTTTGCTGTTGCAATAGCAATTGTTTCCAGGCCGCTGGCACAATAACGGTTCACAGTCATTCCGGGAACGGAAATTCCCAAAGCTCTTACGCTTATCATTCTGCCGACCTGTAAACCTTGCTCAGCTTCAGGTACAGCGTTTCCTACAATTAGGTCATCTACCCTTTTGCTGTCCAATTCAGGAACGGATGCTAACAGTCCTTTTATTAAATCAACCGCTAAATCATCGGGCCTGTAAAAACGAAAACCACCGCGCTTGGCCTTGGTGACTGCTGTGCGATAACCTGCTACTATGTATGCTTCCATAATTAAATTTTTTGTTCCAATTGATAAAAGCAATTTACTTTTTATCTTTTTAAAAACTTGTTGAATTAATCTTAATCTTCAGTGAGCAAACAAACAATTCAGTTTCTACATTGTTTGAAGGACTTATTTTATTAATACCAGGTCTTCTTTTTGAATTTTTAAAATAATTTCTTCGAAGTGATTACTAAAAAATTGCAGTAAATCTTTTTTTGAAATATTACCCAATTTGACAAGGATTAATTTATAAGGTTCTTTAGTTATCATATGGCTATAAAAAAAATCGCTGTCTTTTGTAATTACTATTCTTTTTTCCTGAATAGAAATTTGATTGATTAATCTATCTGGAGTTTTGTTACCCTGATCAAGGTCAAATGTGTGAATACAATCATATCCTCTTGCAAGAAAAAGCTGTTTAAGAGACCGCGGTAGTTGCGCATCAATTATGAATTTCATGCATCATTTATTTCTGCAAATTTTTGTTTCATATTCAAAATTGCATATTGAAGACAGGCCTGAAAGTCCTCCTTCTCAAGATCCGGGAATTCTTGCAATAAGTCATCAATTGTGTCTCCTGCTGCAAGATATTCGAGAATCCCCTCTACAGTATAACGGGTATTACGAATCGTCGGATTTCCGTGAGCTATTTCCGGATTAAGAGTTATTCGGTTTAATAATGATTCACTCATACTTTCACATTGACTAATAAAGTTAGTTATTTAAAGCAGTAAAAGAACAAATTATCAGGATTTCTATTTTAAACTTAATCCAAATAATTGCCCACAATTGGCATTCTTCTGCCAGTTCCAAAAGCTTTTGGTGAGATGCGAATGATGGGGCAAAATTGGTTGCGCTTATATTCATTCCTGTTCACCAGTTTTAAAATTCTGTCTACCAAAGCTGCATCAAATCCCATTGATTTTATTTCATGAGGGCCTTGAACTCTTTCAATATATTGATACAAAATTTCATCAAGGATATCATACGGCGGTAAACTATCAATATCCTTTTGTCCCGGCCTTAATTCTGCCGAAGGCGGTTTTGAAATGATGTTTTCAGGAATAATTTCCTTTTCCCTGTTGATATATCTTGCGAGTTCGTAAACCTGTTGTTTATAACAATCACCCAACACGCCTATTCCCCCCGCCATGTCGCCGTAAAGTGTTCCATACCCTGTGGCCAATTCGCTTTTATTGGAAGTGTTTAATAAAATATATCCGAATTTATTAGCGATTGACATCAATAAATTTCCGCGTGTTCTGCTTTGAATATTTTCTTCAGCTACATTAAAAGGAAGATCATTAAAAACAGGTTTCAGTTCTTTTAAAAAAGATTCGAAAATAGTTTTGATAGGAATAATGTCATAAGGGTTTCCAAGCGTTTTACTTAATTGTTCCGCGTCAGAAATGGAATGAGAACTTGAAAATTCTGAAGGCATTAAAACGGCTCGTACATTTTCTTTTCCCAATGCGGCGCAGGCAAGCGCAATCGTAACTGCACTGTCTATACCTCCGCTACTGCCAATAATGGCTTTGGTAAAGCCCATCTTGGTAAAATAATCTTTGATGCCTAAAACAATAGCATCATAAACCTGCTGAATGTTTAATGATGGCGTAAACTCCAGCGGTTCTAAAAGCACGTTGGCTACTTCACTTGCAGGTCTGATTATCGGAGCATTAAAAGTTCCGTCATCGTTTAGATTTACTTCCTTCAATTCTTCTTCAAACTGCGAAAGTTCATGACAAAGGTTGGCGTCTTTATCAAAACACAAAGACACGCCGTCAAAAATTATTTCGGTCTGGCTGCCCACCGCATTGCAATAAATAAGTGGAAGTTTATACTTTAAGACATTCGCTTTTATGGTAGCCCTCCTGTCGTCTGCGTGTGTGTAATCAAAGGGTGACGCAGAAATATTGATCATTACATCAGGTTGCTGCTCCATCAAAATGTCCATCGGGCAAATGCGGTAAAGCGGGTTGTCACCAAGATTCCAGATGTCTTCACAAATGGTTAGGGCAATTCTTTTTCGCTTAAATTCAATCACATTCCAGGTAAACGCCGGTTCAAAATACCGGTATTCGTCAAAAACATCATAATTGGGCAAACAGGTTTTATGAGCAATGCCTTTTACTTCTTTCTCATAGAGAAAAAAAGCAGCGTTAAAAAGATCTTTTCCTTCTCTTACCGGGTTGCGGTCGGGCGAGCCCACAATCACACCAATTGTATCTGCGTGTTGTTTTATCTTTTCGATGCTATTGAAACATTTGTCGATGAAATCTTTGAAATCGAGAAAATCTTTTGCCGGGTATCCGCAAATGCTCATTTCACTGAAAATAATCAGGTCAGCTTTTTCACTTTTTGCAACATTGATCGCTTCTATTATCTTATCAAGGTTCTTTTCAAAATTACCGATGTGATAATTTTGTTGTGCAAGAAAAATTTTCATTTTGTAAAATTAAGCCAGAATAAAATGACTGTGAATTCTTCATTTAACAAAATTGTCTTTATTTTTTTGCTTTTATTTGAAGAATGAGAAATTTATTAATTTGTTTATCTACTGCTGCAATTTTCGTTTCATGCCATGGCAACAAGAATATTCCGGATGTTTCTTCCATAAAAGTAAATCTCCAAACAAAAAGATTTGAAAAAGATTTTTTTGCTATGGATACTACTAAAGTTGCTCAATCGATGAAATCAATTTTGCAAAAATATCCTGATTTTCTGCCCTTGTTTACTGCAAACATTTTGGGACTGGATCTTGATAGTTTATTAGTTCCGGACAATATCGAAGATGAGGCCGTGCGTATGTTCATCCATGATTATATGCCATTAAAAGATTCTGCAGAACAGCTTTATGATAATTTTTCAAAAGAAACTCATTCTATTGAACAAGGATTACGGTTTGTAAAATATTATTTTCCCAAATACAAAATTCCTCAGTCTGTTATCACTTTTATCGGCCCTATCAACGCCAATTTTGAAACTTCATTTGGTGTGCAGGGCGATGTGCTTACCACCAAAAGTTTTGGAGTGGGTTTGCAACTTCACATGGGGAAATATTTTTCATTTTACCGGAGCAGAGAAGGTCTTGAGGAATACCCCGATTTTTTGTCAAACAATTTTGATAAAGAACACATTCCGGTTAATTGCATGAGAAACATTGTAGATGATTTGTTCCCAAAAAGTATAAAGGGCGCTGCGTTAATTGAACAAATGGTGGATAGAGGAAGAAGAATGTATTTGCTTACTCAGTTTCTACCGCATACGCCGGAATATCTTTGTATGGGTTACACAAAAAAGCAAATGCAGGACGCTGAAAAAAATGAAGCTGTGATTTGGGATTTCTTTTTAAATAATAATCTTTTGAACAAAACAGACGATAACATTGTTCAAAATTATATTGGCGAAAGCCCTAAAACTGCTGAGTTGGGAGAAGGAGCCCCGGGGAACATCGGTACTTTTTCCGGCTTGCAGATTGTTAAAAAGTATATGGATCTATATCCGGAAACAACCCTTGCCGAGCTGATGAAAACAAATCCGAGAGAAATTTATGACAAGTCGAAGTACAAGCCAAGGATTTAATTGAGCTTGGTCGGAACAATCATCTCAAAAGAAGGAATATTGATGATGAACGTTTGCTTGTTGTGGAAGTTTTCCATAAAATACATTCCGTGCATTTTGCCCATTTCGCTGCGCAAGTTACAACCACTTACATATTGATATTTTTCTCCTGAATTGATCACCGGCTGAATGCCGATAACACCTTCACCCTCTACCTCCCGGTGTTCGGACGTGCTGTCGAATATGTACCAATGGCGGCGTAATAACTGCACAGGGAACGTATTATTATTTTCGAGTGTAATGCGGTAAGCAAACATGTATTCACTATTTACCGGATTGCTGTATTCAGGCTGATAAAAAGTTTCGACGCTTACGGTAACACCTTCAGATATTTTTGAGATCATGGTTGTTTGGTTGTGATAAAGTTATTTAAAACTGGTTAATTCAATCAATTAAATTTTGCGTGATTTACTATATCCATTCTTTAAAAGCCATTGTAATATTTTATCTCTATGATCGCCCTGGATGATAATTTCGTTGTCTTTAGCCGAACCGCCGGCTCCACAAAAAGATTTTAACTTCTTTGCCATGGCTTCAATTTCTTGTTCTTTCATTTCAAAATCTTTTATAATTGAAACCACTTTTCCGCCACGATGTTTTTTATCAAGAACCACCTTTAACAATTGTTCTTGCGGAGGCAAAGATTCTTCTGTGTTGTCCTCATCGAAAGAATTGAAATCTTCTGCAGTTGAATAAACAATTCCTCCCTTTCTATATAACTTTTTCTTCGACATATTATTGTGTTATTTCTGCTTTTAAACTTAAATCCACGCTGGTCGCCTGGTGTATAATCGCGCCGCTGGATATGTAATCAACTCCTGTAGCAGCGTAAGTTTCAATGTTTTGTAATGTAATTCCGCCGCTGGCTTCTGTCTCTAATCTTCCGTTGATTATTTTTAAAGCTTCTTTTATTTTTTCAGGCGAAAAATTGTCAAGCATTACCCTGTCTGCTTTTCCTGTTTCAATTACTTTTTTTACATCTTCAAGCGTTCGTGCTTCAACTTCAATTTTTAATCCCGGTTTTACCCGTTGAACATAATCGTACGCTTTTTGAATCGCTTTTTCGATTCCTCCGCAAAAATCGATGTGATTGTCTTTTAAAATAATCATGTCGTACAAACCAAATCGATGATTAATGCCTCCGCCGATTTTCACTGCTTCCTTTTCTATCAGCCTAAAATTCGGAGTTGTTTTTCGCGTGTCGAGCAATTTTGTTGAATAGCCTTGCAGCTTATCGTTATACTTCTTTGTAAGAGTAGCAATGCCGCACATTCGCTGCATGCAGTTGAGCACCAGTCTTTCGCAGGCAAGAATTGTCCATACGTCTGCACTCACTTCAAAAGCGATTTCACCGTATCGCATTTCATCACCGTCTTTTTTCAACTTTTTTATCACGGCCCCGGGCTCCATGAAATGAAAAATGGCTTCTGCGATTTCTACTCCGGCTAAAATACCCTCATCTTTGATTTTTAAAATGGCTTTTCCTTTTATTTTTTCGTTTATGCATGACCGTGCGGAATGATCGCCATCGCCAAGATCTTCTTCGAGAGCGCTATTAATAAATTCTTTGAGCTTGTTTTGATACTCTTGCTTAAGGGGCATAAACAAATGTAAATAAATGAAAGGTAAAACGATGACGTATTAAATCAACCAAATATTCACATACCAAATAAAGTTCAATAGTGAAAAAAAATAATAAATAGCTTGCTGGTTTTTATCTAGTAGTAATTTTCGATTGTTAATCCAAAAGTGAGTAATAAGTTTTCTCGGTTGGTGCGACTAATTTTATTATAGGTCATGACTGCATCAACCGAAAGCCATTTATTTAATTTTACTGAAAGTTTGTTGTTTAATCTTATAATGTAATCGTCAAAGGAAACGACGGAGGGCTGATAAAAATTGGTTCCTTCCAGGCTGAAGGTTTTGTTATATGACCACCGGTATTTTACTCTCAGTGAGTTTCTAACAGTTTGATTTACATCTTTACCAATGACCGGATCTGTAAGATCGCTCGTTTCAAAAAGAAATCCGTCGCTTACTTCAAAATCAAAGTTAGGTTCCTTAAAAAAGATATATCCAACACCAACGCCTGATTGAAACCGGTAATTTATTTTGAGTGAATAACTTTTATCATAGCTTACCAGGCCCCAATAATAAAACCGTTGCACATCTTTTAAATAATCCACATTGGCCGCCGCTGAAAGATCATTGTTGGAAAGCTGTTTGTTTTGAATACCGTAAATCCAGGAAGCGCCTGCATTAAAAGCAACTTTTTTTTGATTGACACCATAAGTAACGGCATTGTTTAAGACAAAAGATTTCTGTTCTTTGGTCCTGTTATAAACACCTGTGGAGGTAAAAGAAAAATGGTGATGTACCGAATCGTTAAACTGGCAAAACGAAAATTGTGAGAATAAAACCGATATAATAATTAAAGTAATTTTTTTAAACATAACCTCAGCTTGTAAATTCTGATCAACAAGTGGAAATGTAAAAAAATATAATTAAAAAGTGGCTACATTCTCATTTGAGCAGTAAACCAACAAATAATCGTGGTTTTTATTTTCCAATAAATACCAGCAATTTATTTTTCAAACCGAAGTTCCTGTATCAGTTGCTTTGAGCCTTGCTGCTTCATGTAAATGGTGGTTCTGAAAGAGCCATTCGAAGTGGTTAAAGTTCCAATACAATATTCTGAACCGGCTTTTTCACTTTGATGGATTACCTGGAAATTTTTTACAGGATTTTGATTAAAAAAGTCACGCAAAACAAGCTGTGCCTGGCTTTTGCTGAAAGAGCTGCTTTTTTCAGGTACTGTAAGTTCTACCGTGTTGTCAAAATATTTGGCCACTTCGGCTGCATTTCCTGATTTTATGGCATTAATCACTTCCGTAAAAGAAATGTAAGTGAATGAAGAAAATGCGGTTACAATAAGAGCAGAAAGTAAAAATTTTTTCATTTAAAATTATTATGTACCCAAGGAGTCCAAAAACGTGCCAATTGGTAAAATTATGATATGATTTGTAAATTATTTTAATTATATAAATGCTAATAATTAGCTTTGAAACATGGAAGCAAAAAAAGTTATTTTAGTTATAATGGATGGATGGGGCCTTGGCCAAAAGAAAGAAAGCGATGCAATTCAACATTCCAAAACACCATTTGTAAGTTCACTTTATAAAGATTACCCTCACACTACTTTAACAACTTGTGGAAGGGCGGTTGGCCTGCCGGAAGGGCAGATGGGAAACAGTGAAGTAGGACATTTAAACCTGGGTGCAGGTCGTGTTGTTTTCCAGGAGCTGGAAAGAATAAATGTAGCCATTGAAAATGGAGAGTTTGAAAAAAATCCGGCACTTCTGCAGAGCTTAAACTATGCCAAAGAAAATAAAAAACCTTTGCATTTAATGGGGCTTGTAAGTGATGGAGGCGTTCATTCTCATATTAATCATTTAAAAGCGCTTGCTACCATTTGCAAAAAACATGGCTTGCAAAATGTATACGTTCATGCATTTACTGACGGGCGTGATACTGATCCAAAAAGTGGCCTTGGTTTCCTGGAAGATTTACAAAAACACCTTGATAATACGACCGGGAAAATTGCAACTATTACCGGAAGGTATTATGCGATGGATCGCGATAAAAGATGGGAAAGGATAAAAGTGGCGTACGACGCCCTGGTGCACAGAAAAGGCGAAATCACCACCAACATTTTTTCAGCTATCAGTACATCCTATCAAAATGATGTAACCGACGAATTTTTAAAACCAATCATAAATGCAGAAACGCCTGATTCTGAAATAATGAATGGCGATGCCGTTATCTGTTTTAATTTTCGTACCGATCGTTGCCGTGAAATTACAGAAGCACTTACACAAACCGCTTTTCCTGAATACGACATGAAGCCGTTGAAACTTGATTATACAACGATGACACTTTATGATCATACTTTTAAAAACATTCGGATTATTTTTCAAAAAGACGACCTTGTAAACACTTTAGGTGAAGTGTTGCAGGCAAATCACAAAAAACAAATACGCATTGCAGAAACTGAAAAATATCCTCACGTTACTTTTTTCTTCAGTGGTGGCCGCGAGGTACCATTCGAAGCTGAAAACAGGATCATGATTCCATCACCCAAAGTGGCAACCTACGATCTTCAGCCCGAGATGAGCGCCTACGCAGTTACCGAAGCTTTGCTTCCCGAGATAAAAAAGCAATCTGCTGATTTTATTTGTCTCAACTATGCCAATGCCGACATGGTGGGCCATACCGGCGTTTGGGACGCCGTGGTAAAAGCGGTGGAAACCGTTGATCAATGCGTAAAAGAAATCGTAACCACCGGTTTGGAAAATGGTTATACGATATTTCTTACTGCCGATCATGGAAACGCTGATTATATCGTAAATGAAGATGGAACGCCTAATACAGCCCACACCAAAAACCTGGTGCCGTTTTTTATCATTGATAAGGAATGGCGCGGCAAAATAGAACCGGGTAAGCTTGGAGACATTGCGCCCACCATTTTAACGATGATGAAATTGCCTATACCGGAACAAATGACCGGCAAGGTGTTAATTAGCAATGAGTAGCCCGTTTTGACGGCTATTAGCATATTTCTGGTAAATACCTCTAAATTCACAGGAATTTTAAAAATAGCCTGCAGTGAAGGGGATTAATTGAAAAATTTCAATTTTTTAATTAACAAACTTTTATTCATGCAGCATTTTAAGTTAAAAATTGTCCTATCTTAGTAGGGTTAAACAAGCGAACTATGACAGAAGAGATAATGCTTCAAGGCTGTCTTGATAACCTTTCATCCGCTCAGGAGGCTTTATATAATAGGTTTAGTCCGCGTATGCTTGGTGTTTGCTATCGTTATGCCCGAAACAGGGAAGATGCTGAAGATATGCTTCAGGAAGGCTTTATAAAGGTTTACTCTCAAATCCATCAGTACAAAGGGGCCGGTGCGCTGGAGGGATGGATTCGGAAAATCGTCGTCCATACCTGTATAAATGTTTTGAAAAAAAATAAAAAGTTCTCTGATAGTGTTGATTTGGTTCATGCTTCAAGTATCCAGATAAGCGATAATAATGTTGCATCCATGCTACAGGCAAAGCAGGTAGTGGAATGTATAAGATTATTGCCCATTGGTTACAGAACGGTATTGAATTTGTATGCGATTGAGGGGTTTTCTCATAAAGAAATTTCAACGATACTGGAAATAGAAGAGAGTACCAGCAGATCGCAATACACAAGAGCACGGGCGTTGTTGGAAGAAATTTTGATTAAAAAGAAAATATTGCAGAAACCTAGAGAAAGTGTGAGAATGGCGTCGATGAAATAGGTGACTGTTTATAAAGGGTTGTTAGTCTCTGTCACTACTAACTGAAACGTATGAAAATGGAAAGAAGATTTGACATGAGTGATTTTGAGCAGTCTCTTAAAGACCATGCGGATCAATTTAAGATGATACCTTCCAAACGTGTATGGAACGGAATTTACAATAATTTACATCCGGGAAGTAAGTGGCCTTCCATTACAGTAGCTATTGTTTTTTTAATTACACTTATCACCATTGGTACTTTAAACAATTCTTCTGTTCGTTCTAACGGTACCTCTCCTTCTAATAGCGCACCTGCAAACAATATTGTAAATCCGGAAAATGATGGTGCGGGAACAGCGATTATTTCTCAAAATGCAAATAGCAGCATTTCCTCATCAGTCAGTCCGGAAAACCCGTCAGGAAATATATCAGAAAAGAACGTTTCTGCCAGTCAAAGTTCTTTAGCTAAAAAATCTTCAACTGCTCTTTCAATAAAATCAAATTACTCTTCGGAACTGCCAGCGTCTCAAATAAAGAGCCAGGAGGAGGCATCAGCTAAAAAGAATGTTTCCGTAAATAACAACGACGAAGATAATGGTGTTTTAAGCACCTCTCCGGTAAGGTTGGCAGTAAACGAACAAATAAGCCAGATTTCTTTTTCAAAGGAATCCCCCCGGAACGAATCTGAAATTCAACTTTCTCCACTTTCACCTGCACAAGCACAACTAATTTTTAATGATGATGTTGTAGTTCCGGTTTCTTATAAACTCGTTTCCTATCCTGGCGCGGCCAACCCGGTCCTTTCTCCAGGTGTAAGCTATGTGAATTATATTGACCCGGTTGTTGTGCAAAATAGCCTGTTAAGTGAAAATGCTGCTGCTACTTCGATGAAAACCAGAAAGAAAAAGAACAATAGTATTGAGTGGACTTTTTATGTGAACCCGACTATCAGCACAGTGGCATTTAATAAAAAAACCATACAGCCTGCGGATAATACATCGTCCCTGGTTGTTTTATCAAGTCAACCCTCGTTTAAGTTAACACACACCGCGCGATTTGGTGTAGAAACCGGTGCAGAAATGAGCCTTAAAATTGCCAAAAAGTTTAAGTTTATAACCGGGTTTAACATGAGCTATTTGGGATATAATAATGTATCTAATCTCGTGCATCCGACTTTTGCTATTCTAAACCTGAACGATGGCAAGGGTGGTACCGATTCGAAAACTTATATAACACATTATGGAAATGGCCAAAGCCAGGACCATATAAATCTTGTTAATTACAACATTCAGGCTTCCATTCCCCTGGGCATTCAATATAACATTTGGGGCTCGCCCAAGATCAGTATCGATATAGCATCCACCTTTGAACCATCTCTTGTATTAAGAGATGATGCCTATCTTATTTCTTCTGATGGAAGATATTATGTGGAAGATCCGATGCTGGTGCGCAGAACTAATATTGACGGCCATCTGGGCTCCTATATTACCTTTATCGGCAAAAAGATTAAATGGCATCTTGGACCGGACTTCAGGTATCAAATGTTTTCTACCTACAAAAATATTTACCCTACCAAAGAGCATTTAATAAATTATGGCATAAGAATTGGAATATCTAAATAAAAATAAAAATTCAAACAATATAGGTTTTATTGATTTTAATTTTTAACTGATTTTTTAAGGCCGTTGCTTCGTACCCTGCAACGGCTTTTTTAATTTGTAATTTTGCACATGCAAAAATTTTCTCTTTTTTTCCTGGTTGGTTTTTTTATTTTTTTTAGTGCCTGTAATTCAGGCGAAAATTCTCAACCTGTTGCAGCAAAAATAGCGGCTGACAGTGTCAATATTTTTCCTGTTACCCGCTTTATAAGATCGCAGTTAAAAGAATTGGATACAATGCCTGTAACGCCGTTGTTAATTAAAACTATCGCTGGTAAAAAAGATTCAGCGTGGTTAAAACGAACAGACATCAGAAAAAATGCGGATGCATTTTTGACTCCTGAAATAGATTCGGCAACCATGCACTCGTTGTTTAAAGAAAGTTCATTTCTTGATCAAACGATTAACGCTTATACTTTTTCCTATGATCCTAAAAAAGAATTGCCGGATTCAATACATCTAATCCATTGGGACGTTTATATGAATCCACAAACCAATTCTATTGACCGGATTTATATGGTTAAGGAACATGATTCTGCCAATCAAAGTATAACCACCCAACTTACATGGCTGGTAAAAAAGTGGTATAGCATAAGAACCATCACTCAAGTAGCAGGACAGGGCGCAGAAGTGAAGGAAGAGAAAATGATTTGGAACTTTGATTGACCATGCAATCTAGAAAATGTGATTTAGTAATGACATCGGATATTTTTCAAAGCATAATTAAAACCATTCCCACTGATCCCGGTATTTACAAATATTTTGATGATCAGAACGAATTGATCTATGTGGGTAAGGCAAAAAATATCAGGAAAAGAGTAAGCTCGTATTTCTCCAAAACCTTTACCGGCTATAAAACCTATGAGCTGGTGAAAAGGATCGATCATATTGAGTTTACAATTGTTGACAGCGAGCAGGATGCGTTTTTGCTTGAAAATTCTTTAATCAAACAATTTCAGCCGAAGTTCAATATCAATTTAAAAGATGACAAAACCTATCCTTATCTTGTAATTAAGAAAGAGCCATTTCCAAGAATATTCTTAACGCGCAATAAAATAAATGATGGCTCCGAATATTTAGGTCCTTTTACTTCTGTAGGCAAAGTACGCGATTTGCTGAATTTTATAAAAGAGTTCATTCCTTTGCGTACCTGCAAATTGAATCTTACAGAAAAAAATATTTTAAAAGGTAAGTTTAAAGTTTGCCTTGAATATCATTTGGGAAATTGCAAAGGCCCCTGCGAAGGCCTTCAAACCAGGGAAGATTATGAAGAGGGCTTGCAACAAATAAGACAAATGATAAAAGGTAATTTGGCGCCGGTTATCCAACGTTATAAAGAAGACATGAAGTTGTATGCTGACCAAATGGAATTTGAAAAGGCAGCGATGATAAAAGCCAAACTGGAAGGCCTCGAGAATTACCAGGCAAGATCGGTTATCGTAAGCAAAACGCTTTCAAACGTGGACGTGTTTTCTATTCTGCGGGAAAAAGATACTGCGTATGTTAATTATTTGATGGTTCAAAATGGCACGATTATTCAAACGCATACGGTTTCCCTCGAGCCGCAATTGGATGAAACAGATGAAGAAATTTTAAGCCTTGCCATCATCGATCTGCGTTCAAAGTTTAACAGCGAAGCGACAGAAATCGTTGTTCCTTTTGAAATAGAATTTGAAAGCGAAGGAATAACCGTTACCATACCAAAAGCAGGCGATAAAAAGAAGCTGCTCGATCTTTCAGAGAAGAATGTGAATTATTTTATGGAAGAGATGAAGCGAAAGAAAATGCTGCGTTTGGAAGGAAAAAGCGAAAAAGAAAAGACTGAAGTGCTTGTTCAATTGCAGAAGGACTTACATCTTCCGTATTTGCCAACTCAAATTGAATGTTTTGATAACTCAAATTTCCAGGGAAGTTTTCCGGTAGCAGCGATGGTATATTTTAAAAACGGGTTGCCCGATAAAAATGAATACCGCAGGTTTAATATCAAAACCGTTGCAGGAATAAATGATTTTGCAAGCATGAAAGAAGTGGTGAGCCGCAGGTATAAAAGATTGCTGAAAGAAGAAATTCCATTGCCGCAATTAATTATTATTGATGGTGGTAAAGGACAGTTAAATGCCGCAGTAGAAGGTCTGGAAGAAATAGGAATGAACGGAAAGACAACCGTTGTGGGCCTTGCAAAAAATGAAGAAGAAATATTTTTTCCGGGGGATAAAGAATCGATCAAGCTTCCGTGGGATAGCGAAAGCTTGAAACTGATCCGAAGAATCCGCGATGAAGTCCATCGTTTCGGGATTACTTTTCACCGCAACCAAAGAAGCCGTGGCACATTCGTGAACGAACTGGAAACGATAAGAGGAATTGGGAAGAACACAGCGGACACTCTTTTGAAAAAATATAAATCCGTTAAGAAAATTAAAGAACTGCAGCGTGAAGAACTTGAAAAAGCAGTTGGCAAATCAAGAGCGGATTTGGTGTATCAACATTTTCATGATCAAGCAAACTAAAAAAAAATCCCGGCCGAAACCGGGATGAAAAGTTTTATAAATTGATCCCAATTCCTACTTTAACGGCATGGTTATACGCATTTAAATTTTGATTGGCATCTGCCTTGGATAATCCATAATCATAAGAAGCGCTAAGGCTTAATCCATTTTGAAACTGGTAGCCGATTCCCCCTGTCACACCTACATCCCAGCGGTTGAATTGTTTGGTAACATCCATACTTTTATTCAACAAATTAATTCCTAAAACGCCTGCAGTGGTTTTTAAATTGGATTGCGCAAGATAAGAAACCTGCGGGCCGGCAAATATTTGAAATCCTCCAAAAGTTCCTTTTAATAAAACAGGAATATCGACGTACTGAGATTGTAAAACGGCTTTGGCATTGGCTCCTAAAAAATCCATGCCTTTCAAGCCTATCGAGCCATCCAGCTCATAACCTTTGAGTGAATAATAAATGCCCGGCTCAAACGAAAGGTTGCCACTCATGGGCAAATTGGCGTATCCACCTGCAAAAAATCCGGTGAAGTTTTTAGTAGTTACTTTTCCATTGGTAAAATTAAGAATATTATTAAAACTGTTTACCGCATCACCACGCATTCCTGAGGATAAAACCCCGGCCTTTACGCCGAACGTAGGAGTCGTTTGTGCAAAACCGAATGTTGAAATAATTGCGAAACCGATAAGTAGAATTGTATTTTTCATAATTTTTATTGGAGCCGGATTTTTAAGCCGTTCACAAGTATGAGAAAGAATTTTTGAAAGAAAGATTAATGACGAAGCGATAAGATTTTGTTAATGAATTTTTGTGGATACAGGCTAAATAAAAAACACGGGTTTTTGTTTGTTTACTGGCTACAGGTTTTACATAAATTTTTAAAAACGATTTTCTAACTTTAATAGATGAAGCTGTTCCTGGTTTTGATAACATTATTCCTCATGAGGCAAACAATGATTGCACAAGATCATTTTGCAGCCGAAAGGATATATGTAAATATTCCTTCTTCCCAAACGGCATCTTCTGCAGGCATCGCTGCCTACATCAATTCTCACTATTCTTCCGACGATAAAAAAATTGCGGCTATCTATTCATGGCTCACAGCCAATATAAAATATGATGCGGATAGCATTCATTATGTGATACTGGACGAAGACAATGAAGAACGCGTGAGCTGGGCGCTTCGCAGAAAAAGAGGGGTGTGTGAAAACTTTGCCGCTATTTTTACCGACGTTGCCAATCAGTGCGGCATCAATTCTTTTGCAGTGCAAGGCTTTACCAAACAAGGCGGAAGCCTCGACAGAGCGCCTCATGTATGGTGTGTGGCTTTTGTTGATAAGAAATGGCGGCTGTTTGATCCTACGTGGGACGCAGGTCGCGTGGGCAGCATGAGCTTTGATCCACACTATAAATATTTTGATATGCCGCCTGAAGAATTCATTCAAACTCATCTGCCATTTGATCCCATATTTCAGCTTTTGAATTACCCGGCAAATTATAACGATTTTGTAAGAGGAAATACAACCAACATCGATCACAAAAAATATATGAACTATAATGATTCCTTATCAGCCATTAACGAAATGGACCGGATTTCGCGATATGAGAGTGAGTTGTCGAGAATTGAAAATGCCGGTTGGCCTTACAACAAAATTGAGACGAAACTCAAGCGGATAAAGTTTCAGATGGAAGTGCTGAACCAGGATTCAGATGCGGATCTTTATAATGCCGCTGTTGATGATTATAATGCTGCCATCAATTCACTCAACGTTTTTTTGAACTATCGCAACAACCAGTTTCAACCGCAAAAATCAAATACAGAAGTTCAGATCCTTTTTCAAAATGTACAAAAGCTTATTGCTTCAGCCAATGAGAAAATTAAAATAATCAACAGATCAAAAGCCACACTGAAGTTAGAAACAGGAGACATTCAAAACAAGATCGATAACCTTGCCACCAATCTGCAACAACAAAAGATTTTTTTTAAGAATTACAGTGATACTACTGTGAGGCAGTAAAATAAAAATTCCGGTTTTTTCTTTGTTTACTGCATAGGCAAAAAAATCGCTGATGTTTCCACCAGCGATTCACGATTCAAAATTTGTTTTTTAAGCGAAGGCTTTGTCACCTTTTTTGTAGGGAAGATCACCGTCATATCGCCCGGGTGTCTCTATATATCGCATGGCTTGCTTGCACCCGGTTTCTGAAGTGAAATAACCGAGCAGTGTTAGCTGCTTCATCATGGTATAATAATAATTAGGATCGGCACGCCTTTTATCGGCCCACGGATCTTTGCCATCATAATTTCTTTTCATTGTCAATTCGTGCATTTGTTCATCAGAAAGTTTTGCGTATTCGGCATTTACTTTCGCCTGGAAATCTGAAGATGCTTTATCAAGCTCTACCAAGAGATCATGTCGTTGCTGCGGCGTAAGCTTCACAAAATCTTTACTATATTTTTTGTTCGACTGATCATTCAGTTTTCCCAAGCCTTCATGAAATATTTTCTGATCGGGCGTTTCGTAACAGTCGTTTACCATCACCGTCATAAACTGTCCGACGTTGGCGGCTTTGGCCCCGGGTGTTTTTGTTGCTGGCAAAATGGTGTCTGCTACTTCATCCAAAAGCGATACATCGGCATCTGAAAAAGTCATGGAAGTTCCGGAAGGATTGTTGGTACAACCGGCCAAAAAAGCGCTGCTTCCAATGACAGTTCCACCAACGATCAGTGAAATATATTGAACTGCTTCTCTTCTGTTCATTATAATAAATTTTTAGAGTTAAACATTGTAAGTGACGCCAAAACCATTACGGTAATCGCGCTTAATAAATTGATTTACTTCAGGCACGTTGGTAACCTTCATGTCGTCATTGTCCCAAATTAATTCAACATAACGGGCGGGATAATTGTACCCACCACCACTGGCTCTCGGAGTCCTTATATCAAAACCCCTTATTGCAAGATTACTCATCAATAACGCTTCTGTGAGCGGGCCTGCCACATCAAAGGATGAATCAGTTTTTCCATTTTCGTATCCGGCAATAGCAGCTTCTACCCATTGTGCATAATGACCTTCGGCGCCACCGGGTACCCTTGCATACGTTTGCGGGACTTTTACTTCATCGGTTCTGGAAGTTGGTAATAATTTTGGATCGGCCCCATAAGTGCCACACATCATTTTACCTTTGGTACCTATAAAGTAGGTTCCGTTTCCGCCATCCCCAAAAGTTTCGTTTGGTCCCAGTTCTGCCGGTCTTTCAGGTTGAATTCCGCCGTCCATCCAATGCACTTCTACAGGACCTGCAGTTTTCGCGGTCTTTGGAAATTTCATGATTACATGGCTTGAGGGAGGGCAACTTTCAGGAAAATAACCTCTTTGAAACTCGCCTACATATACACTTCCAACACTTGCCTGAACAGAGTTGATATATTGAAGATCTAATACTGCAAATGCCGGCTGAACAATGTGGCAGCCCATATCGCCAAGCGCTCCTGTTCCGTAATCCCACCATCCGCGCCAATTGAAAGGCACGAGATTGTCGAAATAATTTTTTTCCGGTGCAGTGCCCAGCCATAAATTCCAAGCCAATTCTTTGGGAATAGGATCTGCTTTGGTAGGGCGGGGAATTCCCTGCGGCCAAACAGGCCTGTCAGTCCAGCAGTACACGGTATGAACATCTCCAATAACTCCGGCATTATACCATTCCATTAATTGTCTTACCCCATCCCCGGAAGCGCCCTGGTTGCCCATTTGGGTAACTACTTTATATTTTTTGGCCGCTTTTGTAAGCATGCGGGCTTCATAAACATCGTGCGTTAGAGGCTTTTGTACATATACATGCTTACCGAGCTGCATTGCTGAATAAGCAGCGACGGCATGTGTATGATCTGGTGTTGATACTGAAACGGCATCAAAGTTTTTGTGTTCTTTGTCAAGCATTTCCCTGTAATCAGAATAGAATTTTGCTTTTGGAAAATTTTTCACCGTGGTTGCTGCGCGCCTCGTGTCTACATCACAAAGGAACGCAATGTCGGCTTTTCCGCTCTTGTAGAAATTGGCAATATCGCTTTGGCCTTTGCCGCCCACGCCGATGGAAGCTATTGTAAGTTTGTCGCTCGGCGCAATAAATCCTTTTCCGCCTAAAACGTGGCGCGGAACAATCATAAAGCCGGCGGCGGTGATGGCTGTATTTTTTAAAAAATCTCTTCTTGATGAATTTAAAATGCTTTTGTCTTTTTGGTCGTCCATAATGCTATTTTTGAATTTTAATAATTTTGCTTTAAAAATATCGGGATTTTGATCCGCTTAAATATTTCCTTTTTTCAATTCGCTTACGGCATGGTCAGCTGCTCTTGCCGTCATTGCCATATAGGTTAACGATGGGTTTACACAGTTGGATGAAACCATGAAAGATCCGTCTGTTACAAAAACATTCGGTGCATCCCAAACCTGGTTCCATTTATTTAGCACCGAAGTTTTAGGATCGTGACCCATTCTCGCAGTTCCCATTTCATGAATGCCTCTTCCCATTGTGCCATCACCATCGTGGCCGTGAACATTTTTGACGCCTGCCGCCTCCAGCATTTCCATAGCATCGTTCTTCATGTCTACACGCATTTTTCGTTCGTTCTCTTTCCACTCTGCATCAAATGCCAAAACATTCAAGCCCCATTTATCTTTTTTGTTTTTGTCTAGAGTGATCTTGTTTTCGTGGTATGGAAGAATTTCTCCAAAGCCACCAATCCCCATAGTCCATGGGCCCGGCTCTGCAAGAGCATCTTTAAAATCGCCGCCAATATTCAATTCTGCAATGTTTCGGCTCCATCCTTCCCGGCTTGCTCTTCCCTGGTAGCCAAACCCGCGCAGGTAATCCCTTTTATCATCAAATAAATTTCTGAACCGCGGAATGTAAATTCCGTTGGCACGACGGCCATAATAATATTTGTCATCATATCCTTCCACTGTCCCGGAGGCGCCCACTCCCAGGTGATGATCCATTACATTGTGGCCCAGCTCTCCACTGCTGCTTCCCAGGCCATCCGGCCAAATGTCAGTAGCAGAATTCATTAAGATCCAAGCGCTGTTAAAGGTGGAAGCATTTAGAAAAATAATTTTCGCAAAATACTGGTAGGTTTTATTTGTTTCTGCATCCAGAACTTCAACTCCTTTTGCTTTTTTGGTGTCTTTGTCGTACAATATTTTAGTTACAATTGACCACGGGCGAACGGTTAAATTCCCGGTTTTGGTGGCTGCCGGAAGCGTGGACGATTGTGTACTGAAATATCCACCGAAAGGACAACCCAACCAACATTTGTTCCTGTATTGGCAATTTACCCTTTCCTGTATTGGCTGCGTAATGTTTGCACAGCGGCCAATGATCATCTGGCGTTTATTGTTATAGTGCTGTTTTATTCGGGCTGATACATCTTTCTCCACCACATTCATATCCATTGGTGGCATAAAATGGCTGTCAGGCAATTGTGGCAATCCTTCTTTTGATCCGCTTATTCCTGCAAATTTCTCAACATAAGTATACCACGGTTCTACATCCTTATACCGGATTGGCCAATCTACACCAATGCCTTCTTTTGCATTCGCTTCAAAATCAAAATCGCTCCAGCGGTAAGTTTGTCTTCCCCATAAAAGTGAACGGCCGCCTACATGATAACCACGGAACCAATCAAAGCGTTTTACTTCCGTGTAAGGGCAATCTTTTTCATTCACCCACCAATCAAGATTCATTTCATTTAGCGGGTAATCTCTCCTTAAAACCGGGTAATCTTTAATCATCTCCTGCGTGCGCCCGCCGCGATGAGGAAATTGCCACGGCCCTTTAGTGGCATTTACGTAATCTTTTTTGTGCTCAATGTTTTGTCCCCGTTCAAGCATGATTGTTTTTAGGCCTTTTTCTGTGAGCTCTTTTGCTGCCCAGCCTCCTGAAATTCCTGATCCAATAACGATTGCATCATAGGTATTATCTGCCATAGTTTTTAAATTATTAAATTATCGAATGATTCCTGGTTGGTTAATTCTCTTAAAAATTATTACATGAGCCGGCATTAGCTAATCAGTAATTAAATTACACGTCGCAAATATGAATAGCCTCCTTTAGTGAATCCACTTTATTTTCTCTTGTCGGCATAAATTCCTGGGCAACATATCCTTTGTATCCTGTGTCTTTGATCGCTCTCATTATGGCGGGGTAATACAATTCCTGTGTATCATTTATTTCATGCCTCCCCGGTACGCCGCCTGTGTGATAATGTGCTATGTATTGATGATTATCCCTGATGGTTCTGATAATATCTCCTTCATCAATTTGCATATGGTAAATATCGTAAAGCAATTTAAAATTTTCTGAGTTAACTTTTTCACATAATTGCACGCCCCACGCTGTATGATCACATTGATAATCTTTGTGATCGATCTTACTGTTCAATAATTCCATCACCATCGTAACACCGTATTTTTTAGCCGTGGGCAAAATTTTATCAAGTGCTTCAGCACAATTTTTCATCCCTGTTTCGTCGTCCAGACCATGGCGTGTCCCACTGAAACAGATCAGGTTTTTGTATTTGTATTTCGCCATTTCAGGAATCACTTCAAGATATTCGCCAATCAGCTTTTCATGATTGGCAGGATCGTTCAGGCCTTTGTATAAATTGTTTTCGCCGTTAGTATAACACATGGAGCAAAAAATGCCGTGTTGTTGGAGTGTGGGCCAATCCTTTGGTTTTAGCAAATCAATTGCATTAAACCCAATTTCTTTAACGGCGTTGCATAAATCATCTAACGAAAGATAATTGAATGTCCACCGGCAAACTGAATGATTGATATTGCCTTTGAGTTTATTATCGGTGTTGCTTAAAGATACCTTATCGGCAAAAGAAATGGCCGGGGCGGCGATTGCTGCCGATGCACCTAACGCGAGATTTTTAAGTAATGTCCTTCTGCTTTGTTTTGCTTTCATAATTTCTATGGGTTGTAAGTTACCGGTTTTTCGTTTTTATCATGAAAGGCAAATGCGAATAATAAAAACACTATTAACGCAATGCCCGAAGGGATGATCCAAATCATCTTCCAATCAGAAACAACCGTTGACACACCATTCACGATTGAAGTTGTTGTGTAAGCATCTTTTATTAATCCGGCCACTTCAAAACCGATAAGCATTCCAATGCCATACGTAGCCAGGGTAATTAATCCCTGTGCAGCGCTTTTAAATTTCGGTCCGGCTTTGGCATTCGTATATATTTGGCCTGATACAAAAAAGAAATCATAACAAATGCCGTGTAATATTATTCCTATGATGAGCATAAATGTGAGGCTCCCTGCATTTCCATAGGCGAACAATGCATAGCGTAACGCCCAGGCCATCATCCCTGCAAGGATGGTTATTTTAAATCCGAATTTTTTGAAAAAGAAAGGAAGCATTAACAGGAAAAATATTTCAAAAAATTGCCCCAAACTCATTTTTGCTGTAGGGTTCGTCATGCCGATATCCTGGAGAAATGGATTGGCATATTGGTAGTAAAATGCCAGGGGAATGCATATTAAAATGGAAGCGATAAAAAATATCAGGAAGTTTTTGTCCTTTAATAATTTTAAAGCATCTAAACCGAGTATCTCCGACACTTTCACCTGCGATCCTTTGGTGATTTTAGGCGGTGTTTTTGGTAAAGTGAAACTAAATATGCCTAAAATCAAAGAGGCAATTGAGGCCAACAAAAAAGTGTTTTTCATCAAGCCTGCACTCACACTTTCTGCCGAATCCCATAAAAAAACAAAGCTAATCGCAAGTCCTGCAACGATCCACCCAATGGTGCCCCAGACGCGTATTGGCGGAAACTCTTTTTCGGTATCTTTCATTTGATTAAAAGAAATTGAATTGACGAGTGCCAGTGTGGGCATGTATAAAATCATGTAGAATAACAAATAATAAAAAACAGAAGGAGGATATACGGAAGTAACCGCGCCGGCTGTATAAACTTCGTACAGTAAAAAGGCTCCAATTAAATGTAACACACCGAGAATTTTTTCTGCATTAAAATACCGGTCTGCTATCAACCCAATTATGAAAGGCGCAATAATAGCACCCCACGATTGTGTGGAAAAAACCGCTCCGGTTTCTGCACCGCTTGCATGAAGATTATTGATTAAAAAAGTGCCAAGCGTAACAAACCATGCACCCCAAATAAAAAATTCAAGAAACATCATGGTAGAAAGCTGAAGCCGCGTGGAAAGTTTCATTTACAGGAACAATTTAGGTAAAGTGGATTTTAAATCTGGTGCTGTTACTTATTAAAATGATCTTTTTCAAAAGAAAAATGCAAAAAGCAATACGTTAGACAATAAATTGAAGTTTAAATGTACATATTTAATGCATACGGTAATTTTTATTTGAAATATTTTTTTCTTATTGATACCTTTTTTCTGTAGAAATTGATTTTTTAGTGACAGAGTAAGTTTTCGCAGTTGATTCAATGCGCGAGGAGGTCAATGAATAGAAGCCGGATATCTTTATGATTGGTAGTTGTGGCGTAGCAGATGACGGTTAAATGCTTTCTGCTAAGGATAGCAGCGCCTCTATAAATGCGCCGGACTAATGGTATAGAAAATAGGACAAAAATCGCGGAGTTTATAAACTAAAACTTCCACAATAAGTACTGCATGATGCATGCTTTTCGTCTGGACTTAAAAATCCTATCCAGGTCTCTGCAGAAAAGTCTTTCATAACAGCGATATCAAGAATGGCGTTGCTATCACTACGAACCGACTCTCCAATTAAGTATATTGCCTGTTTCAAATCCGGGAAAAATGCTACAAGGATCACTTTATCGTCCGGCCGGGCAGTGCCTTCATTACTGTTATCCTGCCAACTGAAAAGCAGTTTTCCATGCTCACCTTTAACTACCGTGCCATTTTCAGGAGGAGGCAGGGGGCCTTTTGAGATCAGTACTTTACTATAGTTTAAAGAACAGTTCGGATAACTTCCTGTAATGGCAAGATTCATTATTGCGCTGGTAACCCTGTTAAAACCAGTGCCGGAGTGGCCATAAGCCGGAAAGGTTTTATTAAAGAAGCCCGTACCGCAAAAGGGTTTTGTAAACTCGTTGCATACTTTTATTTTTTGTTGTTGGGCAAGGCGGGCGGGTGTCATTGGCGAAGACGATTTTCTGCGCCTGCTACGGACAAAGTTCTTTCCGTTTCTCATGTATCCGGATATGTTACCTGCAGTTCCTACAAAACTTCCAAGTATGCCATTTGGAATAGATGCCATTATAAATTGTTTTTACGTTGGGAATTTTATTCTTTTAATTTATAACGACAATTACTATTATTTATTACGTATCTTATTCGTCCCCTTGAAGCGAACGATAAGCGAATAACAACCGAATAACAACCGAACTATAGTCGAGTGTCTCATCCTTGTCTCGTCCTAGAATAGAGCTATACAGGTGGTCAAGTTCAGAAAATAAATGTAAAAAAAGGAGCGGGTTAATTTGACGGTTCTTCTTCGATTAAACAGCTGTCAGCTATAATTTGTAATGATACATAATATCCTGATCAGATAACTTATAGGAAAGAAACATGTTTTGATGAATCTAATAAATTCCTTTTGCAGTTTTCTAGCTTAGGTTACCTGATTAAAGTAAAAGTGCCTTGTTGTAGAGGCAAGCTGACGTCACCCGTTGTAAATCCGAAGATCAAAACTGTGCAAGGCAATATATTTACAAAGGTATAAAAGTTTTGGGGTTGATTAAGTTTAGGCACATCAATGAGTAACATCTGATCTGATTTTCCGTCAAAACCACTTATATATAAGGTGATTTCACTGTGGCTTTGCTTAATCAGGCAACGCAAGACGGCTCATGTGCTGTGCCCTACAGTTTAGCGGCTTCTAAAAACGGCAATACGATAACGCTTACGTGGAATGTAACCTCCAGTGCAAATATTTCCAATTTCAGTTTACGGGGGATATTATAACGATGATTTCGGCTACGTCAATTTTGGAGGTTCAACTAATAATACTACTGTCTCATTTACTTCGACTTCCAGCGCCTATAGTATTCATTTTTCGATTACAGCAAATTGTTCAGATGGGAGCCATAGCTATTCAGCACCGGTGTTTATCTATTTTTGAGAATAATAGTATTCAGGGGAATGCATACTTCTATGAGTTGAAGATACAAAACTACATTTATCTTATTAGCGTTATTGTTCCCCTTTGTTGTACAGCCTTATTTTGAAGAAGGGAGTAATTAACGACGTAAATATAAACACCCGGCGGAACCTCCTTGTTTTTGTACATTCCATTCCACACGTGATTTATATCATTTGTATGGAATACAAGCTGGCCCCACCGGTTGTAAACGCGAAAGTCAAAACTTCCGGAGACCGATGTATTTACATTGTGGTGTTGTTTTAAAAACATCATTCAACCCATCGCCGTTTGGTGTAAACGCCGATGGAATAAATAAACGGCAGTTCTCACAGCCTTGTACTTTTATATTTATGGAATCTGTTTTGACGCAACCATATTCATCCGTGAGTTTCACCCAATACAGCCCGGAAGTTTCCACCTGCTGCGTCGCATCCGTACTTCCGTTTTGCCACAGGTAACTGGTAGCATCCCGCGTCTTTGCATTCAACGTCATGGACGCAGGTTCGCAAAGCAACGTATCGTTACCCAATGTAAAGTTGTTAAGGCTTGAAAAGTTTACTGCAAAGGGCAAACTGTTTAAACAGGTATTATAGGGCCGCCCGATGTTGACTACATAATTTCCTGCAGCTTCCGGTTTATCGGGTACAGTATAGGTTTCCGAGGTGGCGCCCGGTATCAATACCTGGTCTTTATACCATTGGTAGGTAGAATTGAGGTAAGGTGGGGCTTTTAAAATAAAATGGCCGTTGCAAGCATCTCCTGACACAGCTGTGACAGTCTTAAAGGCGAAATCCGGATCAGGAGCCAATACAAAATTGTCCATGTAATAATGGAGCTCATTATATTTTGTATAATTATAGTAATTGGTGCAATCCGGGCCTATTGCAATGCTATTAATATTTACTGGAGGTGTAAATTCTATGGCGCCTTGGACCCATTGGTTTTGCCCGCTTAATGTGACACGGCCCAACATGATCCAACCGGAAAAATCAGTCAAACAGCCAGTGGTTGTTGAAGAATTGTCAATAGGAAAGTGTGGGCAATCGGTTCTGCCATAGATAGCAATTCCATAAGGGCTAACAGAATTCCACGGTACAGGGGTGCCGCAACTTAGATTATTTGCTTTTCCAAATCCCAAATAAAAGCTAAACGTATAACCTTGCCCAGCATATAAAGGCTGGGCAAGGCAGGTGCCTATGTAGTCTTTACCACTGTTGATTTCGTTGATTCCGACCTGTGATGAACTCTGAGCAATATCAATAAAACCGGGCCCGGATGGTAATGGCATCGGCACTTTCACAAATGAATGGCAAAAAATTGTCGAATCGAAAATACTTGCAGAAGTGTTTAGCCTGCAACTATAGTTATGATATTTAACGTCACTGCCTCTCCAAACTGCTTGCCACCCGGGTAATTGATATTGATCAGTGCCAGCTAATAGTGCTCCTTCTTCATTGCCGGGCTGACAACCTGGATATTCTTCAAATGAGTTATTGGATAATAAGGATTTTGGAAAAGAATCGTTGCAGGCAGGTAGTTGCGAATATGAGGGGCAGTAAAAAAAGGACAGTAATAATATTATGATTTCTGTTTTCAAAAAATGTAAGACCATCTTTAATAATACTAAAGGTATACAAGTTTTGGACTTGATTGACTATACGTCCCATCACCACATATTTCAGTCACGGAGAATTCCACACTGATCGAAGAAGGATTTACAAAGTAAACAGGAGTTCCAGAGTAAACATTAAGTAACTGGAAATGTTTTGTATAACCTTGCCCCATACTATCATAATTAACATAACCAACAACGTTGCAACCATTACTTGTGTTGTTCCAGGTTAAGGTAAGTGTCTGATAACTTAATGACGCACCCAAGCCGGTTGGTGTTGAGCAAGAACCAAAAACCCTGTTATTCTTTTGGACGAATGGAATCTTGTTATGTGTGCTGCTGAAAGTCACGAACGATGTTAGGTGATAACTAAAATCGCAATTGACAAATAAAGATACTTTTTCATAATAATTGAGTTTAGCTGTTTTGAAATTTAGAAAGATAGAAAAGAATAAAGATGGTCTACCCCTTAAATGTCAGTAATTTTTTCTTTCAACCACCTTGTGTTTCAACCTAAATTGTGAGGGTGAAAAGACCCAAAAAAACAGTGAAAAGACTGTTCCGTTTATCGGAAAAAAAAGCAAACTTTCGCCAAAAAATTCTTTTTATGGGAAAATACATGACCTTCTACTTCGATGCCAGTTCCATTCAGAAACTGATGAATCTGAATACTGATTATTTCTTAATTAATGTAGGATATAAGCTAGTCCCTGATCCTAACGTATAAAGAGATAGCAGAAAAAATGTTTGTAAGTCCGCGTACTATTGATGGTTACAGGGACAGCCTGTTTGCCAAATTAGATATCAAAACAAGGGTAGGCCTCGTGATGTACGCCATTAAAAACAGGATCTTTGAGTTGTAATTGCGCTTTAATCCTGAAAGCTTTTAATGTTTACAGTACAACTGAAGATTGTTGATTAAAAAAGTGCCAAGAGTAACAAACCATGCGCCCCAGATAAAAAATTCAAGGAACATCATGGTGGATAGCTGCACACGTGTGGTAACTTTCATTTACGAAAATATTTTTCATAGATTAATAGAATTTTTTAAAAATTGATCTTTTGATGACACAAGTAAGATTTGGGTTTTTTCGCTGTTAAAAATAGTGGACCAACAAATAACGCGAATTCCTGTTTTCTTCGTTTGTTCAATACCGAGTTGGGTTTCGGGATACAGTGGTGCTATAAATTAGAAAGATTATTGTCTTGGATTTTTATTTCAGCAAACATTAATTTTCATCTTAACCACAAAAAAATTACTTTTTTTTACCTCAAGAATTCCTACTTTCATGGCTGATTTTTAAAATCCAGTTTATTGATATGGGAGATTTTCAAGTAAAAGTTCAGCCAAAAAAATACGATGCAATAATTGTTGGTTCCGGTGCCGGGGGCGGAATGGCAGCCTACGTATTGGCCAATGCCGGTTTAAAAGTTTGCCTGCTCGAAGCGGGCCCTAATTTTAATCCTGCTGTCGATTCGAAACAGTTGCAAAACCCGTGGGAATCGCCGCGAAGAGGCGCCAGTACCAAGTTTCGGCCGTTTGGCGACTTTGATGGTTGCTATTGGGGTTGGCAAATTGATGGCGAACCTTATACCAATGCAAAAGATTCTGACTGGGAATGGTGGCGCGCAAGAATGGTAGGCGGCCGAACCAATCACTGGGGAAGAATTTCTCTTCGTTTCGGCCCGAAAGATTTTAAAGGAAAAAGTGTGGATGGACTGGGTGATGACTGGCCGATAAGCTATGATGATGTAAAACCTTATTATGATAAAATAGACAAATTGCTTGGCGTGTTCGGAACCAATGAAGGTTTGGTGGATGCGCCTGATGGTATTTTTCTTCCGCCGCCCAAACCGCGTTTGCATGAATTGATGATCAAGAAAGCGGCTACAGGAATTGGAATTCCAGTGATTCCTTCAAGGCTTTCTATCCTTACCAAAAAAATAAACGAGTCGAGAGGCCAATGTTTTTATTGTGCACAATGTGGCCGTAGTTGTAAAATATTTGCTGATTTTTCCTCCTCTTCCGCTCTCGTGCTCCCGGCTTTGCATACCGGCAATGTTGATTTGGTAGTTAATGCAATGGCGAGAGAAGTGTTGACCGATAAAGAAGGCCTGGCTACCGGCGTTTCTTATGTAAATAAAGATGACATGCAGGAATACCAGGTGATGGGAAGAACCGTAATTCTTGGCGCCAGCACCTGCGAGTCTGCAAGACTATTATTGAATTCAAAATCACCAAGGCATCCTAATGGTTTGGCCAACGGAAGTGATGTGGTGGGGCATTACCTGCACGATTCTACCGGCGCGGATATGGGCGGCATCATTCCTGAATTGTTTGACAGAAAACGCTATAATGAAGATGGTGTAGGCGGTATGCATGTGTACACACCATGGTGGCTTGACAATAAAAAATTAGATTTCCCACGCGGCTACCATATCGAGTATGGCGGTGGCTTCGGCATGCCTTTGTATGGATTTCAATGGGGAATTGAGAACCTGAACGGCACTTACAAAGTAAAAGGCAAGCAAAAAGAAGCCGGCGGATATGGCGCTTCTTTAAAAGAAGATTACCGGTTTTTCTTTGGTTCACATGTAGGTATGGCCGGCCGCGGTGAAACAGTGGCCCGTTATGATAATTATTGTGACATAGATCCCGATGTGGTGGATGTTTACGGAATCCCCGTGTTGCGTTTTCATACCAAATATTCCGACTACGAAATAAAACAGGCCAAACACATGAAAGAAACCTTTGCCAGCATTTTGCATTCAATGGGAGCGGTTTCTATTTGGGGAAATGATGATGGCCCTGAAAATAATTACGGTTTGCACGCCCCCGGCAATATTATTCATGAAGCGGGAACGATCCGTATGGGAAATGATGCTAAAAAAGCGCCTTTAAATAAATGGGCACAGGCTCATGAATGTAAAAATTTATTTAACGTAGATGGCGGCCAGTTTGTGTCGCAGGGCGATAAAAATATTACCTGGACGATCCTTGCCTTATCGATGCGCACTTCAGAATATATAGTTGACCAGTTGAAGAAAAATAATATATAGTAAACAAACTTATTCAGGCAAATTGTATTTTAAATTTTAAAACATGGACAGAAGAAAATCGCTTAAAGTAATGGTGCTCGGAACGGTGTCTTCAGGGTTTTTATTGGAGGCTTGCGAGACTTCAGATAAAAAAACAGTTCTTAAAAAAGCCCCGAAAGAAACAGCAGAAAAGCATCCGGGACTGATGAAGGAAGAAGTGAAACACCTGGACGAGGTAAAATCTCACACTTTTTTTACACCTCATGAAATGCAGACCATTACCATTCTCGGAGATATTATCATCCCGAAAGATGACGTAAGTGGCAGCGCTTCAGATGCAAAGGTTCCTGATTTCATTGAGTTTATTGTAAAAGACAAACCGGAAAACCAGGTGCCAATGCGTGGTGGTCTTCACTGGCTGGATATGCAATGCCTCAAAAAATACAATAACGCATTTGCCGAATGCAGTCAACAGCAGCAGATGGAAATGGTTGATGCCATTGCGTGGCCCAAAAAAGCAAAGCCGGAAATGAAACCGGGTGTTAAGTTTTTTAATTTGATGCGCAATCTTACTGCCACCGGTTTTTACACTTCTGAGATCGGAGTAAAAGATGTTGGCTACGTTGGTAACACCCCCAATCAATGGAATGGCGTTCCTGATGATGTTTTGAAAAAGCACAACCTCGCCTATACAGAGAAAGAGCTAAAAGAGTGTATCAGTTTTTGATAAAAAACGGAATTGCAATAACTATAATTATTAATTTTTTAAATTTTGTTGGTATGAGAAAACTAAGAATGGGAATGGTCGGCGGCGGTAAAGACGCTTTTATTGGCGCGATCCATCGACTTGCCGCAAATATGGATGGATTGATCGAACTAAGTTGTGGAGCATTAAGTATTAATCCTGAAATTGCGAAAGAGTCAGGCAAAGAATTGTTTCTTCCGGAAGACCGGACGTACCTCACTTTTGAAGAAATGATCAAGAAAGAAAGTGAAATGCCTGCCGATAAACGTATTGACTTTATTACCATTGTTACACCAAATTTTGCACATTATGCTCCCGCCGCCATGGCGTTGGACCATGGATTTAATGTAATAGTAGAAAAGCCGATGACCTTTACCTTACAGGAAGCAAAGGATTTAAAAAAGAAATTGGAAGAAAGTGGTAAGATATTGTGCCTTACACACACCTATTCCGGTTACCCGATGGTAAAGCAGGCGCGCGAAATGATAAGAGAAGGTAAATTAGGTAAGCTGCGGAAAATTATTGTAGAATATTCGCAGGGTTGGCTCAGCCGCTTGTCAGAGAGAGAAGGAAATGCGCAGGCCAGCTGGAGAACCGATCCTAAAAAATCAGGAAAGGCAGGCGCCATGGGTGATATAGGTACTCATGCCGCACATCTTGCAGAATACATTTCAGGATTACAGATCACTAAAATGTGTGCGGATTTAAATATTATGGTACCCGGCCGGGCGTTGGATGATGACGGAAATGTTTTATTAAGATTTAATGATGAGGTGCCGGGCGTATTGATGGCATCACAGGTGGCCGCCGGCGAAGAGAATAATTTAAAGATCAGGCTTTATGGAGAAAATGGAGGCCTTGAATGGACGCAACAGGAGCCAAACACTTTATTGGTTAAATGGCTTGACAAACCAATGGAAGTTTTAAGGGCCGGCGCGAACTACGGAAATCAATTGAGCAGCTTTGCTACAAAGAATTGCCGCACCCCTGGCGGACACCCAGAAGGTTATCTTGAAGCCTTCGGAAATATCTACAAAAACTTCGCGCATACTTTGATGGCAAAAATGGATGGTAAACAACCGACAAAAGAAATGCTTGATTTCCCGGGAATTGAAGACGGAGTAAGAGGAATGGCTTTTATCGAAAATGTGGTGGCTTCGGGAAACTCTGATGAAAAATGGACTGATTATAAGATATAATCTGAAATAAAGTTTTTGTCGTTGTACAGTACATATATATATATAAGGAGTGGCATTTGCCGCTTCTTTTTTTAATTAGTAAATAAAAAAACGCGGTATTTGTTGCTTTACTGCCCTCCTCAATATTATAAATAAGATTCCCCTTTTTTGTTTACAGAAAGGCCTGCAATTTTATTCATTAACCCTCCACTTTTTAACATTTGGCAAGCATAAATTTTTGCGGGAGCAAAAGGCCTTTTTTCATGAGGTTTTACAGCACTTTCCTGGTATTTTTTGAATCCGCTGCCTACTTTTTCAATTTTTTTGCAGTGTGTAAAAATTACACGTTAATTTGAACTCACTCGCAGACAATCAATGAAACAGGAATTAAATTATTTAATAATAAGTGTGTTGTATTCAAATTATTTTATCATTTTCGCATGATCTCTTATTATATAGTGGTTATTTTACAAATTTGTTACAAAAATTTATTTGTTTGTTAAAAAAAGAATGTAAATTGAGCTTTAATTAAACTTTAACACAAACCTAATTACTTGATTATGAAAAAAAGAATACTGCTTAGTAGCCTCTTTATGCTATTTTGTGTTTTTCAGACCATGGCGCAGCAACGGACTATTACCGGAACTGTCATATCAAATGATGGTACTCCGTTAACAGGTGCCTCTGTTGTCGTGGTTGGTCAAAAGACCGGTGAAACTACCGGTCCTGATGGAACTTTTACCATTAAAGTTTCGGAAAGTGCAAAAACATTAAGAGTAAGTTACGTTGGATACGAAAGTAAGGACGTTTCGATTGCTGGTCAAAGCAACGTTATGGTAACCCTTACTTCCACCGCAACTAATTTGAACGAAATCGTCGTTACAGGTTATACTTCTGAAAAGAAGAAAGATCTGACCGGTGCGGTTTCAGTAGTAAATGTAGACCAGATGCAGAAAATGCCTGCCGGTACCGGTGAGCAAGCGTTGCAGGGTCGTGCATCAGGTGTTAACATCATCACTTCGGGGCAGCCAGGCGCCAACAGTGATATCCGCATCAGGGGTATTACCGGGCTCGGTAGTAACCAGCCTCTTGTTATTATAGACGGTGTGAGAGGTAATTTAACGAATATTGACGTTAATGACATTGCCTCTGTGCAGGTACTTAAAGATGCGTCCGCCGCGATCTACGGTGTTGCGGGGTCTAATGGTGTTATCATCATCACAACAAAAAAAGGTAAAACAGGAAAGGCCAAAGTAACCTATGATGGTTATTATGGCGTAACCACCCGCGGAAAAGGCTGGGATATTGCCAGCCCTCAACAGGAAGCAGATGCTATATGGTTGCAACAAAAAAATTCAAATATAGCAAACCCCTCCAGTAAGCAATATGGTACCGGAGCCACCCCGGTAGTGCCGGATTATATTACGCCCCAGGGATATTCGGTCTGCAATTGTCCGGCCGATTCGGTTATTGATCCATCTTTGTATGATATAAATAATTACCAGATTACGAAAGCGAATAAAGCCGGTACTAACTGGTATGATCAGATCACCCGCAACGCACCTACTCAAAGCCATAACGTTTCAGTTAGTGCCGGATCTGATAAAAGTTCTTATTACGTGAATTTCGGTTATTTGAATCAACAGGGTATTCTTAAATATCAATACCTGGAAAGGTATTCTTTAAGGGCTAATACCCAGTTCAACATTAAGGATCACATCCGGATTGGTGAAAATGCTTACCTGTATTATCAAACAAACCCCAAGCAGAATAACCAGCAGGAAGGTAGTCCTTTTAGTATGGGCTTCAGGGAAGACCCGATCATTCCTGTGTATGATATCATGGGCAATTTTGGGGGAACCAAATCACAGGATTTGGGTAACGCTCAAAATGTTTTTGCCAATATTTATCGTTCAAAAGATAATGTCGGCCATGACTGGGCTATGCAGGGAAATGTTTATGCTGATGTGGATTTCCTCAAAAATTTTACCGCTCACACCAGTTTTGGAGGTAATCTTGATAATTTTCATTATTACTATTTCCAATACGTGGCATACGAAAATGCGGAAGGCAATACAGGTACCAATTCATTTCACGAGGGAGGGGGATATAGTTCCAGTTGGATATGGACCAACACCCTTCAATACAATAAGGTTTTCGGCGACCACAGCCTGAATGTTTTAGTAGGCGCTGAAGCAATTTCCAACTATTACCGTGGTATTGAGGCCGGAAGAAGTGATTATTTTTCCGAAAATCCAAATTTCTGGATACTGAACGCAGGAGCGCCTGGTTCTCAATCTAACACAGGAAGTGCTTCTCAAAGTTCCTTGTGGTCGCAGTTTGCACAACTAAAATATGCCTATAAAGATAAGTACCTGATCAGTGGAACGATAAGAAGAGACCAGTCTTCGGTTTTTATTGATAGTGTAAGAACAGGTTATTTCCCTGCTGTATCAGCCGCCTGGAGAATCTCACAGGAAAACTTTTTCAGGCCCGTTACTTTTGTCAATGACCTCAAGATCCGTTACAGTTGGGGTAAAATGGGTAATCACACAGAGTGTAGGTGCCACCAATGCCTATAACCTTTATAATGCTAATGCGGGACGCTCTTATTATGACTTGCAGGGTAACAGCAATGCTCCTTTACGTGGCTTTTACAGAAGCAACATAGGAAACCCCAATACAAGTTGGGAAGGCGATATCATTTCAAATGTCGGGCTGGATGCATCCATCCTGAACAACAAAATTGATTTCACCATTGACTGGTACAAAAAGAAAATAACCGGTTTGTTATTTGGTGCTACAGGATATCAATACGACCGGATATTTACCGGTGATGCCAGCTTGCCACAGGTAAATGTTGGGGATATGCAAAATACCGGTATTGACGGAAGCATTACTTACCACGGTTCTGTAGCAAAAGATTTTAAATTTGACATTACAGGAACCTTTACTTCTTATAATAACAAAATTGTAAAAATACCGGGTGCCGATTATTTCGCCGGGCCAACAATTAGAAATGTGGTTGTACAGACGAAACCAGGTAGGGCATGCTGTTGGAGAGTTTTATGGCTACCAGGTTATTGGTCTTTTCCAAAGCGCGGATGATGTAAGTAAATCGCCCACACAGTCGGATGCGGCCCCTGGCTTCTTTAAATACAAAGATGTGAATGGTGATGGAACGATAGATGCCAATGACAGGACATTTATTGGTGATCCGAATCCAAAATTCACCTATGGTTTGAACATTTCAATGAGCTATAAGAACTTCGATTTCTCTACCTTCTTCTTTGGCTCCGCCGGAAATGACATCTTTAACAACACGCTGTACTTCACAGATTTCCCTGATTTCTTCAAAGGAGCGATGAGAAGGGAAGTAGCGTTGAATTCGTGGACACCTACCAATACGAACACCAGTATTCCTAAACTGAGTACTACTGGTGGTTTCAGTACTGATGGTGTAGTAAATACGTTATTTCCTGAGCAAGGGATCATACCTGAAAAACAAGCAAATGCAGATTGGCTATACATTCCCGGAAAGCATGCTTTCAAGGATTGGAATTGACCGGTTACGCGTATACGTACAATCTACCAACATGTTTACCATTACCAAGTACAAGGGACTTGACCCTGAATTACAAAGCGCTAGTAGCAATAACGGCGGCGGCCAGGGTGGTTATTACCTCGGGTTTGGAATTGACCAGGGTAACTATCCTCATACACCTGCTTACTTGTTTGGCGTAAATCTTAATTTTTAATTCTTATAATTTCTTAATATGAAAAAGATACAATATAAAATTCTCATTCCGGCGCTACTGGTAGTAATAGTAGCAGTTGCGGCGTGTAAAAAGAGCTTCCTGGATAAACCCCCTTTAGGTACTTTAAATCCCTCGATTATGGCCTCTGAGGCGGGAGTGCAAGGATTACTTATTGGCGCTTATTCGTTAGTTGATGGTGAAGGAGCACCCGGCGATGGCCAAATATCTGCCGCCTCCAACTGGGCGCAGGGGGGTGTAGCCGCTGATGATGCGTATAAAGGTTCGGACCCTTCAGATTTTGCCAGCTTGCAGGCGTTTGAACAGTGGACAACCATGACTCCAACAAATTCTGACGTAGGACGCAAATGGTCAGTGATGTATGCCGGAGCACAGCGTTGTAATGATGTGCTCAAAACTTTGTCCATTACTACAGATATTCCAACTGAGGAAGCTACTCAAATTACAGCACAGGCTCGTTTTTTAAGAGGTTTCTATCACCTGGAATTAAAACTGGTATATAATAATATTATTTATGCGGATGAATCTGTTGATCCTGAGCATACAGATGTTACCAACGCTCCTGATAACCAGGCCGAAGTATGGACTAAGCTGGAAGATGACCTGAAGTTTGCAGTTGCCAATTTACCTGAAACCTGGCCCGGTGAGCCTGGAAGAGCGAACGTGTGGGCGGCAAAAGCTATGCTGGCAAAAGCATATATGTTTGAGCATAAAGAGGCTGAAGCTTATCCGTTATTGAAAGATATTATTGACAAAGGCAAAACGTCAGGTGGAACCCCTTACGCGTTGGTAGATAATTTTTATTCCAACTTCAACCCGGCGCAGAAGAACAATGCAGAATCTGTATTTGCTGCTCAAACTTCGGTTCATGACGGTTCCTCTGTAACATGGAATGGTGAGCCAAATGGTAACTTTGGTGATATTTTGAATTTCCCCTATAACGCTGGCCCGGGTGCTTGTTGTGGATTTTATAATCCATCACAGGATTTGGGTAATGCGTTTAAAGTTGATGCCAACGGCTTGCCATTATTGGATAGCTGGTATAACGGCAATAATGTGAGCGATCCTACCACTCCTTATACCGGCCCGTTAGATCCGAGGATCGACTGGACTATGGGAAGAAAAGGAATACCTTATCTTGATTGGGGTCCTCATCCCGGCGATGACTGGATCAGGAACCCGGTAAATGACGGACACTTTAGCCCTAAGAAGAATGTATATGCAGCCTCTCAGAAGGACCAGTATACTGACGTGGGAAGCGCTTACTGGGCACCAACTGAATTGGTAGCAAATAATGTAAATATTATCCGTTTCTCTGAGGTTATCCTTTGGGCCGCAGAGTGTGCCCTGACAGTGGATAATGACGTAACCACCGCAATGAATTATGTAAACATGGTTCGTGCAAGGGTAATGGATCATCCTGATACATGGGTTTATAAAAACAGTGACTATGATGCAGCTACAGCAACGTATTCCGATCAAACCACGATGGCGGATAATTATAAAATTGGCTTGTATACCCCTGCCACTTTCACGGCAGCCAATGCAATGGAAGCTGTTCAGTTTGAAACAAGGCTTGAATTGGCCATGGAAGGCCACCGATTCTTTGACCTGGTGAGATGGGGCATTGCAGAGCCTGTGTTGAATGCTTACTATACAAGAGAGAAGGCTATAAGGCCTTTGAAAGTGAATGCACATTTCACAGCACCTAAGAATAATTATTTCCCGATTTCACAGTCAGATATTGACAATATGAATTCTGACGGAACCGTGAGATTGATACAAAACCCTGGATACTAAGAGTTTTGACCTCAAATATTGGCGGCAGGGTAGTTCTATCCTGCCGCTTTTTTATTTATTTTAATTTCCGCCTTTAAGAAATAAGAAAATTCCATCTTATCTTCAACTGCATAATTTTTCCCAATACCTGGTTTAATGTTGTAAAGATTTAAAAAAACATCAAATGAAACCCCTGAGGCTTTTGTTACTTTTTTTTATTGCGCTTGTTGCTTTCTCCTGTAATCGTCCGCATACTTTGTTCAGGCTTGTTTCTTCTAACCACACAGGAATCCATTTCGATAATAAAATAGTGGAGACCGATTCCCTAAATCCCCTTAATTCGGTCAATATTTATAACGGCGGTGGCGTTGGCATCGGTGATTTCAATAATGATGGACTACAGGACATATATTTTGTTGGAAATATGGTTTCTAACAAACTCTACCTAAATAAAGGGGAATTAAAATTTAAAGACGTAACGAAAGAAGCAAGGGTAGATGGTATGGGAAGGTGGAGCAAAGGCGTATCAGTGGTTGACATCAATAATGATGGATGGATGGACATATACCTCAGTGTCACCATGAATGATGACCCGGAAAAAAGGCGAAATCTCTTATACGTTAACCAGGGATTGGATAAGAATGGGATACCTGTATTTAAAGAAATGGCTAAAGAATACGGGTTAGATGATACTACTTCTTCTACAATGGCTGAATTCTTTGATTATGATAATGATGGCGACCTGGATATGTACCTCACCGTTAATCAGATTGTACCCGGCAACAGTCCTTCCATGTTTCGCCCTGTTATTAAGGACGGATCTTTTCCAAGTACAGGGCGCTTATATCGCAACGACTGGGATCCTGAATTAAAGCATCCCGTTTTTCACGATGTAACCAAACAGGCAGGGCTAACCATTGAAGGCTATGGCCACGGCGCAACCATTGCCGATTTCAATAAAGATGGCTGGAAGGATATTTTTGTAACAAATGATTTTGTTTCAAACGATTTATTGTACATCAACAACCACGATGGCACCTTCACCGAAAAATCCGGTATTTATTTTAAACATACGTCTGCCAATGGTATGGGGCAGGATGTAATTGACATCAATAACGATGGCTTATCGGATATTGTAGAATTGGATATGAATCCTGAAGATAATTATCGTAAAAAGATGATGATGAGCTCGAATAGTTACCAGGCATATATCAACAGCGACCGTTTTGGCTATCAATACCAGTATGTAAGAAATTCCCTGCAATTGAATGCGGGACCAAGAGTAAATGCCGATGATTCTTTAGGTGATCCGGTGTTTAGTGATGTGGGATTTTTTGCCGGCATTTCACAAACAGACTGGAGCTGGACACCACTTGTAACCGATTTTGATGATGATGGTTTTCGTGATATAATTATTACCAATGGTTATCCTAGAGATGTTACAGATCATGATTTTACAAGTTTTAAACAAGAAGCCTCTACGATTGCGAGTTATTCATTTCTTCTTGACCGGATTCCACAGGTAAAACTGGCTAACTATGCATTTCGAAACAATGGAGACGTGACCTTTTCGAATGTGAGCGCAGATTGGGGAATAACCAAACCCTCATTTTCAAACGGCGCAGCTTACGCCGATCTTGACAATGATGGAGATATGGACATGATCGTTAATAATATCAATGATGAAGCTTTTGTCTATGAAAATACCACAATGGATAATGCCAAAAGCCATCCCAATTACCTGGCAGTAAAATTAAACGGAGATTCATCTAATATAAACGGGCTCGGCGCCTGGATAGAACTACATTATAAAGGTAAACAGCAGGTATATGAACAAACGCCATATCGTGGTTATCTTTCCACAATGCAAATTGAACCTCATTTTGGCCTGGGAAATGTTGCTTTAATCGATTCCCTGGTTATAAAATGGCAGGATGGTAAAGAGCAGGTTCTGACAAATGTAAAAGCCAATCAAACAATTAAGATTTATAAAAAGGACGCCAACTTAACTTATTCCTTTTCTGCAAATAAAAACGACAGTACTTCCCTGTTTAAGGATGTGACGGACCAGGTAAATATCCATTATGTTCACCAGGATAAGGATTTTATTGATTTCAACAAACAGCCATTGTTGCCTCATAAATTCTCAGAATATGGTCCCGCGCTTGCCGTAGGAGATATTGACGGAAATGGGCTTGATGATATCATAAGCGGAGGTTCTTATCTGTATTCTGCCCGGGAATTTTTGCAACAACCCAACGGAAAATTCATTCAGAAAAGCCTGTTAACTGGTAAGGATACTCTTGATAAAGGCCGCACTGACGAGGGCGTATTATTATTTGATGCGGATGGAGACGGAGATCCGGATCTTTATATTGCAAGTGGTGGGTTCCAGGCTGCATCAAATAGTGCTGCCTACCAGGATAAGTTGTATATCAATGATGGCAAGGGCAATTTTAAAGAAGACACTTCTGCACTACCAGTAAACCATACCAGCAAATTTTGTGTGCGCGCCATAGATTATGATAAAGATGGAGATCTTGATCTCTTTGTTTCTGGCAGAGTAAATCCAGGAAGTTATCCGAAACCGGTTTCCAGCTTTATTTTCAGGAATGATTCCAAAGATGGCCATATAAAATTTACTGATGTTACCCAATCTGTCGCGCCAGCATTAAAAAATATAGGATTGGTTTCCGATGCTGTTTTTACCGACTTTAATAATGATGGGTGGCCTGATTTGATCCTCGTGGGAGAATGGATGCCGGTAACGTTCCTGGAAAATGATAAAGGCGTATTCAAAAACGTGACATCAACGTCAGGAGTGAGTAATAAAACCGGCTGGTGGAATTCCATCGCGGCTGGCGATTTTGATAATGATGGCGATATGGATTATATCGTTGGAAACCTCGGCAGAAACTCTTTCTTCCAGGCAAGTGAAAAATACCCCGTGAGCGTATTAGCAAAGGATTTTGACAATAACGGCACTTATGATGCGATCCTGTCTATGTATCTCCCTGTGTCGCAAACCGATACTGCAAAAAAAGACTTTCCTGTTGAGTCGAGAGACGATATACTGAGGGAAATGGGTGGCATAAGAAAACGATTCCCCCAATATAAAACCTTTGCCGGTGCAACTGTGGATTCATTATTTACACCAAAGGAACGCGAGGGAGCCTTACATTTGCAAGCCAATTATTTCTCGTCGGCCTTATTAAGAAATGATGGAAAAGGTCGGTTTACTGTCATTCCACTTCCTTCGCAAGCTCAATTTTCTGTGTTGGACGGGATAACAGTTGATGATTATGATGGAGACGGGAACCCGGATGTTTTAATAAGCGGAAATGATTATGGAACAGAACCGGTTCTCGGGAGGTACGACGCGTTAAACGGGTTGCTGATGAAGGGAGATGGAAAGGGTAACTTTCAATCTCTATCGATAGCTGCAAGCGGATTTTACCTTCCCGGCAATGCGAAAGCGCTCGTCTCTTTACAGGCTAATAACGGAAGATTACTCGTTGCGGGAAGCCAGAACAAAGGCCCCTTGAAGATTTTTGAATTAAAAAAGAATATAAAATTCATTCCTTTGAAACCAATGGACGAATCTGCAATAATCTATTACCAGAATGGGAAAAAGCAAAAACGTGAAGTTGGCTATGGGTCGTCTTTCTTGTCTCAGTCAGGCAGATTTTTAACCATTGATCAAAATGTTGTTTCTGTAGAAATAAAAAATAATACAGGAGAAACCCGTAGGGTAAATTTGCAATAATGCTCTCTAATATGAAAATAGTAAGGCAATAACATGAACAAATTATGGCGCTTATTGCCCGCACTCTTTTTAGTGATAAACCTTTTTTCCTGTAAAAGCAGCAGCAATCACAGGAACAAATCACATGCAGATGTTTCTGATGAAAGTATAAACAAAGGAAGGGAAATGGCGAAAATGTTTTGCCAATCCTGCCATATGTTACCAGATCCCTCACTGGTAGATGCAAAAACATGGGAAAAGGGTGTGCTGCCGCAAATGGGTCCCCGGTTGGGTATTTTCAATTACGGTTTTCAAACTTATCCCCGGTCACGCGATTTGGATATTGGCGAAAACTTTTATCCGGCCCACCCGGTGCTGCCTTTGGCTGACTGGCAAAGTATATTAGATTATTATGAGGCTACATCTCCTGATACGTTACCCCCGCAGCAACGACCCGAACCCTTAAACAGTGGCCTCCGCCTTTTTACAATCGAAAAACCTCTGGTTAATTATAAAAACTCCGCCACCAGTTATTTAAAGATTCTACCTAAGGATTCATCCCATGCATTAATCGTTGGAGACGCCGTAAAAGACGAACTTTTTATTCTGAACCGGGATTTGGCCATTACAGATTCTGTAAAAACCTATGGGCCTGTTGTAGATATTGACTTCAATAAAAACAATATGCTTGCCTGTGATATCGGCGTGCTGAACCCGAACAACGGAAAATTCGGTAAAGCCTGGACCATCAACGTTAATGCAAGAAGGAAATTTCTTAAAGATTCAGTTCCACTGATAAAAGATTTACAAAGGCCGGTTCAAATTACTACTGCCGATCTTAATAATGATGGTAAGCCGGATTATCTTGTTTGCGAATTTGGCTTTTTAACAGGCGGCTTATCCTGGTTTGAAAACGAAGGAAATGGCAAGTTTAAAAAACATGTATTGAGAAACGTCCCTGGTGCCATTAAAGCGTATGTTCAGGATTACAATCATGATGGCTTACCTGATCTTTGGGTACTATTTGCGCAGGGCGACGAAGGCATTTTTCTTTTTACCAACAAAGGAAATGGAAATTTCGACCAGGAACAGGTGTTAAGATTTCCGCCCAGCTACGGTTCGTCTTATTTTGAGCTCGACGATTTTAATCACGATGGCTTTCCTGATATTTTATACACCTGCGGCGATAATGCTGATTATTCAGTGATATTAAAACCTTATCACGGCGTATATATTTTTATGAATGATAAAACTTATCATTTCAAACAAAAATATTTTTACCCGATTGATGGCTGTTATAAGGCCATAGCAAGGGATTACGATGGCGATGGGGATTTGGATATAGCAACTATTTCATTTTTTGCGGACTATGAAAAGCAACCACAGGAGGGGTTTGTGTATTTGGAAAACCAGGGAAGTTTTAAGTTTAAACCTTACTCTTTAAAAGGAACCGAAGTTGGCCGCTGGCTTACAATGGATGCCGGAGATATCAATGGTGATGGAAAAACAGATCTTATCTTAGGCAACTTCTCAATTGGCCCCAGCATGATGAAGCATAAAATTGACTGGAAGCTGGCTCCTCCCTTTCTTATTTTGAAAAATACAGGAAAAGCAAAATAATTGTTTTTTGTTTGTTTACTGGTTCTTGTTAGCGGCTTTGGTGGTTAATAGCGCCTGGATATCGGGATCTGCTTCCAAATTATTCATTTGACGCATGATCCACGGATAGCGGTAAGCTACTCTGTGGGATATGGGATGAATGGTAAATAAAACAGGATTAGGAAGGCATGAAGCAATCATTGCAGCTTCTCTGCGTGAAAGTTCTTTTGCATGTTTATTAAAATAATAATTGGCTGCCGCTTCTACACCGAAAACGCCGGGTCCTGTCTGAGCAACATTCAAATACATTTCGAGAATTCTTTTCTTGCTCCAAAATGTTTCGATCATAAACGTAAAATACACTTCAAGTCCTTTTCTGAAATAGCCGCCATGTTGCCACAAAAAAACGTTCTTTGCCACTTGCTGGCTTATCGTACTGGCACCTCTCAACGATTTGCTTTTTTGATTGTGTTTCATCGCTTTTTGAATGCTCTTAAAGTCAAAGCCATTGTGATCGGGAAATAATTGATCCTCGCCTGCCATTACGGCAAGTTTGATATTAGAACCCATGTTGTCGTAATCAATATAATTTCGTTGCAAGCCTTTGCCGGTTACAAAACTGTTGAGCTGCGTGATCGTGACCGGCGGATTGATCCATTTACAAAATAGTACATAAAGGATGGAAAGAAGAAATCCATAGAAAATGACTTTTAGGAGAGTACGTCCAAGCCTTCTGAATAAACCGCGTCTTCTAAAGTAGGGCTTTTTTTTGTGCAAAAAAGAGATTTTTACTATTTCAGTTTTATATAGTGCAATGTATATTTTTTTCCCAACTTCATCGGCTTGTTGCCGGATTTTAAAAGTAAATATCCAATTCCGGCAAGGATGGCTGCACCGATAACCAATTGCGGCCGGGCATAATAACGCGTGTTGGGTTTAGCGAAGATCCATGTGATGAGGCCGGCGGTTGTAAGCAAAATGCCTCCACCAAAAAGTGTGGCACCGGAAGCGTGCCAGTTGAAATTTTTGGTGTCGTTACCAATTGCATAGATATCCTTGAACGCCACCGAAAAATGATACGTTGATACGGTATCCAAAACAAAAACGCCAAGGTTAGGAGAATAGACCTGCCTGACATCGTATTGTACCAAAAAAACCGAGTCTCGTTTTATTTGGGTTATGTTTCCTTCATAATAACGGGTATCAGTAGAAAAATCCATTTCTGTTCCGGGGAAAAAGGATTTAATGGTACGGTTATTCTTTTTAAGTATAAGCAGATCATTTTGCGCCGCACAGTGCATCGAATAAAAAAGGGCAACAGATAATAAAAACAACAGCCTCATAATATTATATTTTTCGTACAAAAAACAAAACACCAAAAAGCAAAACGGTTCCAAAAATTACCAATATCAAACCGGAGATTTTGTTGATCAACCGGATGTTTTTGACTGTTAATTTTTTGCGCAATTTGCCTGCCAGAGTAACTTTTGCAATATCGGCAGACATGTTCAAAATAAGAGCGGTAGCAAAAATGATGATACGGTCCCTGATCGTGTGTGAAACGGCAATAGCTGTGGCGGCTGTAAGCCAGAAAGCAATAACAGCAGGATTTAATGTGTTCAATAGAAATCCCTGCAGGGCAATTTTAGCGTGGTCGCTGGTTTTTAGAGGAGTGGAAACATCCTCGGGGTGAATGTGCACCTTCTTAAAAAAAATATAAAAAACGCCCATTCCCATTAAAAAAAGACTGCCCGCAATTCCTATCTGGATTTTGAAATCCATTAGGGTAGTTACCAATTCTGAAAAGAGATTGCTTAATACCACCAATAAAAAATCGCTGATCCATACACCCACCACAAAGCTGAAGCCTCCGCCCCGTCCATTGTTGATGCTTTGCTTTATTATAGTAAATATTACCGGGCCTACTGATATTACGAGCAATAATCCCATTGCTATTCCTTTGAGTATTGCTTCAATAACATCAACCATTTATAAAGGAGGAATTTAATATTTAATTAAAAAATCAGGAAAAGGTAAAAGTAAAATATTAATAAAAACTTGCTTTACTATAAACAGGTTTTAAGCTTTCACCTCTTTTAGAAATTTTTTCCATTCGTCAAGCATTTTACCTTTTAAGACACGGGGAAATTTATGTTGGCCACCAACTTTGCCTTTTAATTTCATAAAGCCCATAAAAGTTTCTTCGCTCAACACGTCCACGAAAATTTCTTTTAATGCATGATTTCTTTCTACTTCATAATCATCATTCAATTCTTTTAATTTTTTATCCAGCAGAAACTTCAAAGTCTCCGAATTTACTTTATCGTCCGTACCAACAAACCAATGATGGGCAAAAAAATCTCCATGTGGAACACCTGCAACAGTAAACTCACCAATGGAAATATTTAAATCTTCACTCACCAGGTTAATAGCTTTGTTCATATTATCAACACTTAGATGCTCGCCGACAAGGCTTAAAAAATGTTTGGTGCGCCCGGTTATCACAATCTCTGATTTCTCCACATCTACAAATTGGACAGTGTCACCTATCAGATACCGCCAGGTGCCTGCATTGGTGCTTATCAGGATCGCGTAATTCTTGAATTTCTCAACCTCATGCACCATAAGTGTTTGAGGGTTTTCAACCATATTACCATCCAGGTCAAAGTTATTTTGATCAAACGGAACAAATTCAAAGAAGATATTATTGTTGGTTGCCAGCCTCATTCCCCTCGCGTGCTGCCGGTTTTGGTAAGCAAGAAAACCTTCACTGGCAAGATAAGTTTCAATATATGTAATAGGTTTGCCTAAAAGTTTATTAAAGCCTTTTTTATAGGGCTCCAGTGCTACGCCGCCATGGACATAAAACGCCAGGTTCGGCCATATTTCATGAATATTGTTAAGCTCGTGTCTTTCAATTACTTTTTCCATACATAATTGTACCCATGCGGGGACCCCCACTAAAAACGCGATATCCCACTCAGGTGCTTTTTCCACAATTTCATCAAGCTTTTTCGACCAGTCGGTTACTTTAGCGATCTTTTTTCCCGGTTTATACATTCCCTGGAACCAGAAAGGAATATTTTTAGCCTGAATGCCGCTAAGGTCACCGGCGTAATAGGTTGCTGTTTTTTGCAAATGGGTGCTGCCGCCAAGCATCAACCAACCTTTTCCTACATACTTTTTAGGAACATTGTTGTAGGAGGCAAGACTTATAAGCTGCCTGAAGCTGGTGAGGGTATTGGCCCTTATTAATTCTTTGGTAATGGGAATATATTTACTGGAAGCTTCGCTGGTGCCACTGCTGAGTGCAAAAAATTTAATCGTTCCCGGCCAGCACACATCCGGTTTGCCTTCGAGTGCCCTCACCCACCATTCCTTAAAAATCTTTTCATAAGTAAAAGTGGGCACTACCCGCTGAAAACTTTTAGCAGGATGCTTACTTAGCAAAATTTGATCGAATAGATATTTTTGGCCAAATTCAGTAAAACGGGCTCGCTTTAGTAATTTCTGTAGAACTTTTAATTGTTGTCTTTTCGTAGAACTTGCCGGAATACGCAATGCCCGATATAATGATTTTGGAAATTTAATATCTATAAACGCCATCCCTTTGTAAGTTGTTGACAATAACAAATTTAATGAATAGTTAATCTACACCGCCCATAAATTTATAAATGGCTGAAGCCCCGCCTTTTTTGCGGCGAGAAAGCGTTTAATTGCAGTAATTAAAAAAGCAATATTCATGTTTTTAAGTTCCATTTTACCATTTACTAACTATAATTAACCACCTGCTAAATAACAAAAAATAAGAACAAAAAAATAAAGAAATTTAAAAAGCAATCGTGAAATGTATTCCCTTAATAAGTAAAGTGATTGTTCTTCATTAATATAAGTGTGTGTAGTTTTTAATCAGGATTGTCCCTCGCATTGCGAGGGATTTTTTTTATGCCAATTTTATGGAACTTTTTTTGCAGTAAGAGATTTTAGCATGCCATTTCCGGGTGATTTACAGGCGTAAAGACTTAAAAATTTTTCATGATAAAAAAAACCTTTAATTTTAGCGCTAAACAGTTTAAAAAATTAGCCAATATTTACGGCGCCTGATCTCCGGATGTTTGCTATCACTTCGTAATTAAAATTCTCTACTTAAATGTATAATCACATCTGGAAGAAATATCTACCCATTATCAGAATATTAATGAAGAAATCGGTTGCTGAAGAGCAGGTATTGGATCTTAACCGCATTGACTTTGAAAAAGCCGGAACAGGAAGAAAGGCCGGGTATAGATTTAAAATTGAATTTACAGATGGCAAGGTGGGTAATGTGATTAGCGGCTCATCATTGGCAGTGCACCTGGCACAGGTAATATTGGAGGATGCTGCTGCGCAGGAAATTTTAAGTAACAATAATTTTGAAGTGAGTTTGAATACCAAATTTCAGCTCACCGTAAAAAACGTTGAATAACCACCGTCTGATAGCAGACGAACAAATAACCGTAAATTTTATTTTTCGTTAAGCCGACGTTACACCTGGTGTAAAATGTTTTGATCTTTTGACGGCAATAATGAATAGCCCATCAGGTATTCATCAACTTTTCTTGCGCATTCTCTTCCCTCAGAAATTGCCCAAACAACCAAGGATTGGCCCCGGCGCATATCACCTGCAGCAAATATTTTTGAAATATTGGTATGAAATTCTTTGTCAGAAGCCTTGATATTACCTCTTTCATCTAATTCTACGTCAAGCTGGCTTAATAATCCTTCATGTTGTGGATGTAAAAAGCCCATTGCCAGCAAGGCCAACTCGCAGGGAATTTCAGTTTCACTACCGGCAATTTCAACAAATTGAGCCGGTTTATTTTCTTCTGTAAACTTCCATTCCAGGTCCACAATCTTCAAAGCTTTTAGGTTTCCGTTTTCATCACCTATAAATTCTTTAGTGGCAATGGCCCAATGTCTTTTTGCCCCTTCTTCGTGAGAGCTCGTGGTTTTTAAAATCATCGGGTAGGTTGGCCAAGGCATAAACGGAGTGCGGCTTCCCGGGGGCTTAGGCATCAATTCAAATTGAGTAACAGAGGAAGCGCGTTGCCGGTTTGAAGTTCCTACACAGTCACTACCGGTATCTCCTCCGCCGATTACAACCACATTTTTATCTGAAGCGAAAATATTTTCTTCTTTTACATCCTTAAGAGAAACTCTTTTGTTCTGCTGTTTCAGAAAATCCATAGCAAAATGAATACCTTTCAATTCCCGCCCCGGGATACTAAGATCTCTCGGAATAGTGGAACCACCTGCTAAAATGATCGCGTGGTATTCCCTTAGAAGGTCGTTTATGCTGATGTTAACGCCAACATTTGCATTGCATTTGATCTCCACGCCCTCATCCTGCATTATTTTGATCCGGCGCTCCACGACCCATTTCTCAAGTTTAAAGTCAGGAATTCCATAACGTAATAAACCGCCGGGCTCATCATCACGTTCAAAAATGGTTACTGTATGACCGGCTGAATTTAACTGGGCCGCCGCAGCCAATCCTGCGGGTCCGGAACCAATGACAGCCACTTTTTTTCCTGTTCTTACACCGGGTATTTTTGCCTTTACCAAACCTTTTTCGAAAGCGATTTCAATGATATGCTTTTCAATTTCTTCAATGGTAACTGCCGGCTGGTTGATTCCCAAAACACATGATGACTCGCAGGGCGCCGGGCAAATTCTGCCGGTAAACTCAGGAAAATTATTGGTTGAAGAGAGAACTTCATACGCCTCTTCCCAGTTCTTACGATAAACTGCGTCGTTAAAATCAGGTATAAGATTTCCTAATGGACAGCCCTCATGGCAAAAAGGTGTTCCGCAATCCATGCACCGCGCTGACTGGTGATTCAGTGTTTCATCCGAATACAGCTCTTCAAACTCCTTATAATCTTTGACCCTTTTTTCAGGAGGCCTTTTTTTAGGAAGTTCTCTTGTAAATTCTAAAAATCCGGTTACTTTCCCCATTGCTGTAATTTCTTTTATTTGTTAATATTCACTTCTTTAGTTGGTATTCCTGCCTGCAGCACTTTTTTATAATCTTTAGGAAATACTTTCACAAATGATTTTAGCTGATTTTCAAAATCATTTAAGATGAATTTTGCTACAGAACTTCCTGTGTACTTGTATTGTTTGCTGATCATTTCATTCAAAAACTTTTCATCGTTTTCGTCGAGTTCATCGAGATCTACCATTTCTTTATTGCAAAGCGCATCGAAATTGTGCTGCACATCATAAACATAGGCGATACCACCACTCATACCGGCTGCAAAGTTTCTCCCGGTTTGTCCTAATATCACTGCATTTCCCCCGGTCATATACTCACATCCATGATCACCAACGCCTTCAACCACCACATTGGCTCCGGAGTTGCGTACGCAAAAACGTTCTCCGGCTTTACCGCGAATAAATGCTTCTCCGGAAGTGGCTCCGTACAAAGCCACATTTCCAATAATGATATTTTCTTCCGGAACAAAGCCTGCATCTTTTGACGGGTAGATAATAATTTTTGCACCGCTTAATCCCTTACCAAAATAGTCGTTGGCGTCTCCTTCCAATTCCATGGTTACGCCCTTAGTATTGAAGGCTGCAAAACTTTGCCCTGCGGTACCAGTGAACTTAAAATGAATAGTATCATCCGGCAAACCGTCCCCTTTGTATCTTTTTGAAATCTCATTAGATAAAAGCGTTCCTGTTGTTCTGTCGGTATTAATAATATTGAATTCGCCTTTTACTTTTTTCTTACTTTTTAAGGCGGGTTCAGCAATTTTAAGAAGTTCCCAATCCAATATTCCATTTAATCCATGGTCCTGTTCTTCTGATTTATAAAGTCCCACATATTTGGCAGCGGGTTCTTTATATAAAATTGGAGAAAGATCCAACTTGCTGAATTTCCAATGGTCAACATGTTCTCTTTTTTCCAGAAAATCCGCCTGCCCTACCATTTCATTAATGGTTCTGAAACCAAGCTCAGCCATTATTTCCCTTAATTCTTCTGTTAAAAATTTAAAGAGATTTACCACATGGTCGGCATCACCTGTAAAGCGCTTGCGCAGTTCAGGATCTTGTGTGGCAACACCCACAGGGCAGGAATTTAAGTGGCATTTACGCATCATTATACAACCTTCAACGATTAACGCAGCGGTGGCTACGCCCCATTCTTCTGCTCCAAGCAAAGTTGCTATGGCAATATCACGCCCGGTTTTTAATTGCCCGTCAGCCTGAACTACCACACGGCTACGCAGTTTATTTTTCACCAAAGTTTGATGAGTTTCAGCAAGGCCTAACTCCCATGGAAGCCCGGCATGTTTTATTGAACTCATCGGAGACGCGCCGGTTCCGCCATCATGGCCGGAAATCAAAATAACATCTGCCTTTGCTTTTGCAACACCTGCGGCAATTGTTCCCACACCGGCTTTTGAAACCAGTTTAACATTTATACGTGCATTTCTGTTGGCATTTTTTAAATCAAAAATTAATTGCGCAAGGTCTTCAATAGAGTAGATATCGTGATGCGGTGGAGGAGAAATCAATCCAACGCCCGGAGTAGCGTGTCTTACTCTTCCGATCCATTCATCCACTTTGAAGCCGGGCAACTGGCCGCCTTCGCCTGGCTTAGCTCCCTGTGCCATTTTTATTTGCAATTCGTCAGCTTCGCTTAAGTACCAGCTCGTTACTCCAAATCGTGCGGAAGCAACCTGTTTGATGGCGCTGCGCATGGAGTCTCCGTTCGGAAGCTTTTCGTAACGTATCTCATCTTCACCTCCCTCACCGGTGTTGCTTTTGCCGCCAAGACGGTTCATGGCAATGGCCAGCAAAGTATGAGCCTCCCATGAAATGGAACCAAAAGACATAGCGCCGGTAGCAAATCTTTTATAAATATTTTCTGCCGGTTCTACTTCATCAATAGAAATTGAAGGCCTGGTCTTTTTAAACTGAAACAAACTTCTTAAAGTAACCGCTTTTTCACTTTGTTCATTTACCGCTTTCGAATATTTTTTAAAGACCTTGTAATCGCCCATACGGGTTGAATGCTGAAGCAAATGGATCGTTACCGGATTAAACAGGTGAAATTCGCCTTTTCGTCTCCATTTGTAAATTCCACCAACGGTAAGGCGATCGAAAGGAATATCTTTTTTGCTGAATGAAAACGAGTGTTTTACCAAAGTTTCCTTTGCAATTTCATCAAGGCCCATGCCTTCGATCCTTGAAGTAGCGCCGATGAAATATTTATCAATTACTGATTTATTGATTCCAAGAATTTCAAATATCTGTGCTCCCTGGTAAGATTGAAAGGTTGAAATACCCATTTTTGAAAAGACTTTCAATAAACCGTCATTAACTGCTTTCTTATAATTCTTTTTAAGCTGGTTAGAATCCAGCTCACTTCCTAATTTCCCCTGGATCCTCAAGTCGCGAATGGTAGAAAGTGCCAGGTAAGGGTTGATTGCTGTGGCGCCAAATGCAATAAGACACGCAAAATGATGAACTTCCCACACATCTCCTGCTTCAATGATCAAACCAACCTGCCCGCGTAATCCTTTCTTGATCAGATGATGATGTACTGCAGAAGTTGCTAACAATGAAGGAATGGCAGCGTGTTCTGAATCAATGGCCCTATCCGATAAGATCAAAACTTCAAAACCATCTTCCACCGCTTCTGCTGCATAACGGCATAAACGCTCAATTCCTTTTTGGAGAGAACCGGGCTTGCCATCGGCCATAAAATAAGTTTGTAGTGTATGCGCCTGGAAAATGCCGGTATCGATACTCCTGATTTTTTCCAGTTCGGTATTTGAAAGTACCGGATGTTTCAACGCAACGGTGTGGCAAGACAGGGGGTCGTCTTCCAGCAAATTGCCATTGTTACCCACGAAAGTGGCTAAAGACATCACCAATCTTTCCCTGATAGGGTCGATAGGCGGGTTGGTAACCTGCGCAAATAGTTGCTTAAAATAGCTGCTTAAATGTTGGGGTTCATCGCTTAAAACGGCCAGTGGGACATCGTTCCCCATAGAACCAATTGGTTCTTTGCCTGTAAGCGCCATCGGCGAAATAATCAGGTCAAGATCTTCCTTTGAATATCCGAAGGCTTTCTGATATTTAAATATTTGGTCGTGTTCAAGATGGGTGAACATTACACGCGGAGCAGGTAATTCCTCCAGGCGAATCTTATATTTATTTAACCACTCAGCATATGGTTTTTGCGAACAGATTTTCTGCTTTATTTCCTCATCACTGATAATTCTTCCTTCTTCAAGATTTACCACAAACATTTTTCCGGGTTGTAGCCTTCCCTTTTCTTTAACCAGCTTAGGATCTACCGGAAGAACACCGGTTTCAGAAGCCATAATTACCCTGTCATCCGTAGTGATACAATATCTTGACGGCCGAAGCCCGTTTCTGTCTAGAGTGGCGCCGATTATTTTCCCATCAGTAAATGAGATAGATGCCGGCCCATCCCATGGTTCCATAAAGGAAGCATGAAATTCATAAAATGCTTTTTTCACCGGGTCCATTTGTTCATTGCCATCCCATGCTTCAGGTATCAACATCATCATTACATGGGGCAAAGAACGGCCACAAAGATGCAATAATTCGATCATGTTGTCAAGGCAGGCAGAATCAGATTGCCCCTGGTCAACCACAGGCAGCAGCATTTCCATTTCTTCTTTTGTAAAGAATTCGGAAATGAAATCCTTTTCGCTGGTGCGGAGCCAGTTTAAATTTCCCTGTAAGGTGTTTATCTCTCCATTGTGTGCGATGTATCTGAATGGTTGCGCCAGTTTCCACGAGGGGAAAGTATTGGTAGCAAAACGTGAATGGATCAAGCCGAAAGCAGAAACAATTTTTTTATTACTCAGGTCAGGGAAATAGCCTCTAACCTGGAGGCTGGTAAGCTGGCCTTTATAAATGATTGTTTTATAAGAAAGTGAGGCCACGTAAAAACCGATAGCGTCTTTCTTAACCGTATTATTTATCGTTTTTGCAGCATAATTCCTTAAAACAAATAGTTTTCTTTCAAACTCATCAGGATTATTAATATGATCCGGGCAGGCAATAAAAACCTGCTCAATTTCGGGTTCAACAGACAATGCAGAAGCTCCTATGTCTTCAGAATTTACGGGAACGCGGCGGTAACCCATTACTTCCAAACCCAGCGTTTCGGCGCAGCGGTTAAATATATCCCTGCATTCTTCCCGCAGCCTGATATCTTTTGGAAAAAATAATACACCTACGCCGTATTTGCCATAAGATGGTAAATGAATCCCAAGTTTCAGACATTCATCAAAGAAAAATTCGTGGGGTGTCTGGATTAAAATACCTGCGCCATCACCTGTATTCATTTCACAACCGCAGGCGCCGCGGTGCTCCATATTTTCGAGAATAGTAAGTGCATCAGAAATAATACGATGGCTTTTATTGCTTTTTATGTTGGCAACAAAACCAATTCCGCACGCATCGTGTTCAAATTCCGAAGAGTATAAGCCTTTATTTTCCATAATTTTTTTGCTCGTTTGTTCTGTACTTAATTGCCGCGTAACCAGTTTCTGAAAGGTATTACATAGTTCTTTTTATATTGAAATTACTTTCAAAGCAAATGCTGCTGAAATTATCTTTAAAAAGGTTGTAAATAAAATAAAAAATAGCTTCATTCTACAATTGGCAACTTCTTTCATTTATTCTGAAACGCTTTTCTGTAAAGCGTTTTACCGAAATAGAACTACAGTTTCCAAATAAATCGAAATTCCCCAAACCACGGCCTTTGTTAACAGAAAAATAAGAAATCAGCTTATTTATTTATTTACTATGACAGCCAGTGCTTTAATATAAAAAAATCCAGCCTTTTTGAAGCCGGATTTCTTTCTATTTCTTTTCCAATTGTCCTTTCTTTTCTACGCTTCTACTTTCTGGCTCTTTTGTGATTTCTTGCGTTCATCTTCATTTAAAATCACCTTCCTCATGCGGATCGACTTGGGTGTTACCTCGATGCATTCGTCCTGCTGAATGTATTCCATACATTCTTCCAAAGTCATCAACGTTTTGGGAGCAATGCGTGAAGCATCGTCGGCGCCGCTGGCACGGTGGTTGGTTAATTTCTTGGGTTCAGTAGCGTTTACCACCAAATCTCCGGGTTTTATATGTTCGCCAATTACCTGTCCTATATATACTTCTTCTCCGGGATCAACAAAAAATCTTCCTCGGTCCTGTAATTTATCTATTGAATATCCCGTTGTTTTATCCTGGTTTTTTGAAATGAGCACTCCGTTATTTCTGCCTGGAATAAATCCTTTCCACGGTTTATATTCGAGAAAGCGATGCGCCATCACTGCTTCTCCGGCAGTGTTCGTAAGCATGTTAGAGCGCAATCCTATTAAACCTCTCGATGGGATTTCAAATTCCAGGTGCTGCATTTCTCCTTTGCTTTCCATGATGGTCATTTCACCTTTCCTCTGGGTAACCAGGTCAATCACTCTGCCGCTGTATTCTGACGGAACATCTACTACCAGGTTTTCATATGGTTCACATTTTTGACCGTTTATTTCCTTGGTGATAACCTGTGGCTGGCCTACGGTAATTTCATAACCTTCGCGCCTCATGGTTTCTACCAAAATACTTAAATGCAAAATTCCTCTGCCATACACCATAAAACTATCCGCACTATCAGTTTCAGTTACACGAAGTGCCAGGTTTTTTTCAAGTTCTTTTTCCAGCCTGTCTTTTAAGTGACGTGATGTTACAAATTTTCCATCTTTGCCGAAAAAAGGAGAATTATTAATGCTGAACTGCATGTTCATTGTTGGCTCATCTACACTTATTACCGGCAATGCTTCCGGATTTTCGAAATCTGCTAATGTTTCTCCGATATTAAAACCTTCCACGCCTACCACAGCACAGATATCTCCTGCGGCTACTTCAGTTACTTTCTTTTTCCCTAAACCTTCAAAAACATACAATTCTTTTACACGTGTCTTTTGTGTTGTGCCATCAAGCTTCATCAATGATAGCGGCTGATTGTCTTTTATAGTACCTCTTGCCACCTTTCCCACGGCAATCCTTCCTAAAAATGAAGAATAATCCAATGAGGTTATCTGCATCTGCAACGTTCCTTCTTCGGCAGAAGGTTCTGGCACTTTTTCAAGAATGGTATCCAATAAAGGGAAAATATTATCAGTGGGTTCAAGAGTGGTATTCATCCAACCTTGCTTGCTTGATCCGTAAATTGTAGAAAAATCAAGTTGTTCCTCTGTTGCATCCAGGTTGAAAAATAATTCGAAAACAGCATCATGTACTTCATCAGGGCGGCAGTTGGGTTTGTCAACTTTATTAATCACCACAATCGGGCGAAGACCCAATTGCAATGCTTTTTGCAGCACAAAACGGGTTTGTGGCATCGGACCTTCAAAAGCATCCACCAATAAAAGTACGCCGTCTGCCATTTTTAATACACGTTCTACCTCACCGCCAAAGTCACTATGGCCCGGTGTATCGATTACATTAATTTTTACGCCTTTATAAGTAACAGAAATATTTTTACTAAAGATGGTGATGCCTCTTTCTCTTTCAAGATCGTTATTGTCCATGATCAATTCACCTGATTCCTGGTTTTCGCGAAAGATATTCGTGCTGTGTAAAATCTTATCAACCAGTGTCGTTTTTCCATGGTCAACGTGAGCAATTATTGCGATGTTTCTAATGTCCATAATTTTATTTAACCTGCCGGGTTTTTAACCCCAAATTTTTTAAGGGTGCAAAGGTACGGCAATTAAGGTTCTTAGCAAGGTAAAAACAGAAACTTAACACTTGCAGTAAACAAACAAAAACCCACTATTTTTCTTTTGTTTTTGTAAGAGATATTCGTTGGAACTGCTTTGTCTTTTTGCCATTATTTGCATAAGCCGCAGTTTGCAATAAAAAATAGTAGTTTTAAAACCTAAATTATTGTTTCCATGGCAAAATTGACTTTCACATATCTATCAGTTTTTATTTTACAATTAACCTTTGTAAACGCACAAAAAATAACCGGTTTTTTCGAAAAAAATATACAGGATCAATTGAATCTTGAGAATTCTTTTGACAAAAATTTGAGTGCTGAAAATATCGGCGAAACCATGAAGACGCTTTCAGCTTATCCACATCATCTAAGTTCGCCCGGAAGCAAGAAAAATGCTGAATTTATTCTTAGCCAGTTTAAAAAATGGGGTTGGGACGCTCAAATAGAAACATTTCATGTATTATTTCCCACTCCGAAAACAAGATTGCTTGAAATGACTTCACCAACAACTTATAAGGCACTTTTAAAGGAACCGGCTCTGAAAGAAGACCCAACAAGCGGGCAATCCGGGCAGTTACCAACTTACAATGCCTACAGCGCCGATGGTGATGTTACCGGCCAATTGGTTTTTGTGAACTACGGTTTACCGGATGATTACAAAATTTTAGATCAGATGGGAATTTCTGTAAAAGGAAAAATCGTTATTGCCAAATACGGCCGTAGCTGGCGCGGAACCAAACCAAAAGTAGCGCAGGAACATGGTGCTATAGGCTGTATAATTTACAGCGATCCGGCAGATGACGGCTATTTCGCAGGAGATGTATATCCAAAGGGGCCTTTCAAAAATGAATATGGCGTGCAAAGAGGATCGGTAATGGATATGGTCATTTATCCCGGAGACCCTTTAACGCCCGGCATAGGCGCTACAGAAGATGCAAAAAGATTAGACAGGTTGAAGGCACCGAATCTTTTAAAAATTCCCGTTCTTCCTATCAGTTACCACGATGCAACGCCCTTGCTCGAAGCGCTTGACGGACCGTTAGCTCCGCGAAGCTGGCATGGCGGTTTGCCTTTTGCTTATCATATTGGCCCGGGCAAAACCACTGTTCATTTAAAAGTAGCATTTAACTGGGATTTGGTTCCCTGTTACGATGTGATTGCAAAAATAAAAGGCGCTAAATACCCCGATGAATGGGTCTTAAGGGGCAATCACCAGGATGCGTGGGTAAATGGCGCGGATGATCCGATAAGCGGACAAGCTTCAATGCTGGAGGAAGCCAAATCTATCGGGGAGCTTTTAAAAACGGGCTGGAAACCTGATCGTACTTTAGTTTATTGCGCATGGGATGGTGAAGAACCGGCTTTGCTCGGATCAACAGAATGGGTGGAAGAGCATGAAAAGGAATTGCAACAAAAAGCAGTGGTTTATATTAATTCAGATAATAACGAGCGTGGTTTTTTATTTGCTGAAGGTTCGCATGCCTTGGAACCGATGATGGATGAAATTGCCAAATCGGTAACCGATCCGCAAACGGGTGTGAGTGTGTTTGAGCGGGCCAAAGCCCACGATGCAATATCTACAAACAATACTGCAGCAAGAGAAAAAATACTGGCGGAAAAAGATTTAAAGCTTGGTGCAATGGGTTCGGGATCTGACTATTCCGCTTTTATCCAACATGCGGGCATACCGGCCTTGAGTATCGGCTATGGTGGCGAAGGCAGCGGCGGCGAATATCATTCTATTTATGATTCTTATTATGATTTTTCTACTTTTAAAGATCCCGGTTTTCATTATGAAGTGGCTTTGGCGCAAACTGCCGGCCATGCCGTGTTGAGAATGGCGAATGCAGACGTACTGCCTTTTGATTTTACCCATTTGTACAAAACAATAAATGGTTATGCTGATGAATTGACAGCACTTATGAAAAATGAAAGAAAATCTACCGAAGTAGAAAATGAATTAATTAAAAAGGGAGATTTTAAAATAGGAGAAGATCCGAAAAAACATTTGCTGGAACCTGGAATAAAAGGTGACGTGCCTTATCTTGATTTTTCTCCTCTTGAGAACGCTTTATCCAATCTGAAAAAAAGCGCCGACACTTCGAAGAAGGTATACGACGATAAAATAAAAACCAATAAAGTAACCACTGATTTTAATCAATCGCTTTACCAGGCGGAGCAACAATTGCTCAGCGAAAATGGTTTGCCTCGCCGGCCCTGGTATAAGCACACCATCTATGCACCCGGTTTTTATACCGGTTATGGTGTAAAAACTATGCCCGGCATCCGCGAAGCGATCGAACAGCGAAATTGGAAAGAAGCCCAGGATCAAATAGAAGTGGATGCAAAAAGGATTAATGATCTTGCCGAATATTTAGAAGAAGTAATTAAGAAATAGAAAAAAAAATTAAAGTTGTAAATTGAGAAATGAATATGAACAAAAGCTTGCAGGTACTGATAGGAGATAGCTTAGAGGTTTTACCCAACATTGAAAGCGAGTCAGTGCAATGTTGTGTTACTTCTCCACCTTATTGGGGTTTAAGGGATTATGAACATTCAGCACAAATTGGCTCTGAATCTAGTCCTATTGATTATGTCAATAATCTTATAAGTATATTCAAAGAAGTAAAACGTGTGTTACGAAGTGATGGAACATTATGGTTAAATATTGGCGATGGTTATGCGAGAAATGGAGGGATTGGAAAACACGGCCCAAATGCGATTGTCGGAAATACAAAAAAATTAATCCAAAAAAGAAATTGTAAAGTTCCAGAATGCTGGGGTTTGAAAGACAGAGACTTAATGGGAATTCCCTGGCGTGTAGTCTTTGCGCTTCAGGAAGATGGGTGGATTTTACGTTCGAGAATTACATGGGTGAAGAAAAATCCCATGCCGGAAAGTGTTAAAAATCGACCAACGACCGCAACAGAAGAAATTTTTTTACTCGCAAAATCGCCGGCTTACTTTTATAATCAAGAAGGTGTAAGGGAAGACAGTGGAGCAAATCTTCGAAATTATTGGATATTAAATCAGGAAGGAGGGAAATACGGTCACCCAGCTGCCTTTCCCCGTGAACTAGCACGAAGATGTATTTTACTTGGATCAAAGGAGGAGCAGATTGTTCTTGATCCCTTTGGTGGTTCCGGAACAACAGGTGTAGTTGCTAATGAGCTCAACCGTAAAGCACTTATAATTGAGTTAAATCCGACATATGCTGAAATGGCGAAAACAAGAGGTGCAACTATTCAACCTCAATTTCATTCTTTCGCTGCTGAAAATTAATCAATAATTTATATGCCAAAAAAGCCAGGATCAAAAAAGCTCATCCTCGAATTTTTTCTAAGAAACATAGGTAGGGTGCTCGAATCAAGAGACATACAAGCGGCAAGCGGAGGCGCTTCCGAATGGGCTCGAAGAGTACGTGAGTTAAGAAATGAGGAAGGCTATCAAATATTAACTCACAAAGACAGAGTTGACTTAAAACCCAATCAATACTTGATGGAGACCACAAAGCGACTTCCTGCTTTTGCTCGTAATATTTCGAAAGAAACTAGGGCATGGGTGCTAGAAAGAAATGGCTATACTTGTCAAATGTGTGGTCTTGCTGCTGGCGATATAGATCCTTTTCACCCTGGGAGGACTGTTAGGCTAACTATGGGGCATATTATTGATAAATCAAAAGGCGGTGATGATTCTGCACAAAACCTTAGAGCGATTTGCACAAACTGTAATGAGGGTCTCCAAAACACTGCGCTTCCAAAACCCGATCGTATTCACCTCCTTGCTCAAATTAGAAGAGCTACTTTAAATGACCAGGAAGCTGTACTCAAATGGCTGCTCAAGAAATTTAATAAAAAATTACTTGATTAACATAGAAATAAATTTATGGAGAAGTAAGTTGAGTTTTAAACAAGATTTTTTTTCATCCAACTCATTCACAATGGAACGCGTAAGAATACTTTCCGGGAAAAAAAGAATTGCTCTTGTTGCGCACGACAACAAAAAGAAAGACCTGATTGAATGGGCGATTTATAATAAAACCGTTTTATCAGAACACGAACTGATTGCAACAGGAACTACCGGCAGATTGCTGGAAGAAAAATTGGGAAGGCCGGTAAAAAAATTATTGAGCGGCCCGCTTGGAGGTGATCAGCAAATGGGCGCAATGGTGGCTGAAGAAAAACTGGATATGATGGTTTTCTTTTGGGATCCGATGGAAGCACAGCCTCATGACAGTGATGTGAAAGCCTTGTTGCGGCTGGCCGTTGCCTGGAATATTTTAATGGCGTGTAATCGTACCACTGCCGATTTTATCCTTACTTCTGCGCTGATGCAGATAGATTATCCGGCAGTTGTTCCTGATTATACAGGCTATTTGACACGAAAGTTGATTGACTAAATTTAAGAACTTCTCAATTTTTGTTTCACACTTTCGGTTGTAAATTGCATATCCCTTATGCGTTTTCAACTTAATTCATCATATAAACCCGCCGGAGATCAGCCGGAAGCCATTGAACAACTTACAAGAGGCATTCTTGAAGGTGAAAAATACCAGACGCTCCTTGGTGTAACCGGAAGCGGCAAAACTTTCACCATGGCCAATGTAATTCAAAATGTGCAGCGGCCAACATTGGTGCTTACCCATAACAAAACACTGGTAGCTCAGTTATACGGCGAGTTTCGACAATTCTTTCCAGATAATTCTGTGGGTTATTTTGTTTCGTATTATGATTATTATCAGCCTGAAGCGTATATGCCTGTCAGTGATACTTACATCGAAAAAGATTTAAGCATCAATGAAGAACTGGATAAACTTCGTCTTGCTGCAACATCACAATTGTTAACAGGAAGAAGAGATATCATTGTTGTGGCAAGCGTTAGCTGTATTTATGGTATCGGTAACCCAAAAGATTTTGCTGAAGGAGTCGTAAGAATTGAAGAAGGCCAAACCATCAGCCGGCAGGGATTTTTGCATTCGTTGGTGAATAGCTTGTATTCAAGAACGCAGGGCGATTTTGCAAGAGGCACTTTTCGTGTGAAAGGCGATACCGTGGATATCAATCTTCCTTACATGGATAATGGTTACCGCATTACCTTTTTCGGCGATGAGATTGAAAGCATAGAAACACTGGAATTGAGCTCGGGAAAAAGAATTTCAAAAGTAGAAAACGCGGCGATTTTTCCAGCTAATTTATACATCGCGCCAAAAGATAAATTGCAACAAATCTTATATGAAATACAGGATGAAGCAGCGAGGCAAACGGAATATTTTAAAGAAACAGGAAAATATATTGAAGCACAAAGAATTTCTGAAAGAGTGAATTATGATGTGGAAATGATCCGTGAATTGGGTTATTGCAATGGGGTTGAAAATTATTCAAGATTCTTTGACAGGCGCGAACCGGGAACGCGGCCGTTTTGCCTGCTTGATTATTTTCCCAATGATTTTTTATGCATCATAGATGAAAGCCATCAAACGATTCCACAAGTTAGCGGAATGTATGGTGGCGACCGATCAAGAAAATTGATTCTGGTTGATTATGGTTTTCGTTTACCCTCGGCTTTGGATAATCGCCCATTGAATTTTAATGAATTTGAATCAATGCTGAATCAAACGATTTATGTAAGTGCTACGCCGGGCGATTATGAATTGGAAAAATCAGGAGGTATTGTGGTTGAACAGGTGGTAAGGCCAACAGGGTTGCTTGACCCTCCGATTGAAATTCGACCTTCTGTAAACCAAATTGATGACCTGCTGGATGAAATTGATAAGAGAGTTACCAAAGGTGATCGTGTTTTGGTAACTACTTTGACAAAACGCATGGCGGAAGAAATGGATAAATATTTGCATCGCATCAATATAAAATCAAAATACATTCATAGCGAAGTTCACACCCTCGACAGGATAGAAATCCTGCGTCAATTACGCCTGGGAGAAATTGATGTGTTGGTGGGCGTAAACCTTTTGCGCGAAGGTTTGGATTTGCCGGAAGTATCGTTAGTAGCCATTTTGGATGCAGATAAAGAAGGTTTTTTACGCAATGAGAGATCGCTCACGCAAACTGCGGGTAGGGCTGCCCGTAATGTGGAAGGGCTTGTTATTTTTTATGCTGATAAGATTACAGAGAGCATGCAAAAAACAATTGATGAGACCGACCGCCGGCGTGAAAAACAAGTTCAATATAACATTGAACACAACATTACCCCAAAGACCATTAAAAAATCCATTGAACAAATAATGGGACAAACTTCTGTTCTGGATATAAAAGGAACTACAGACTCGCCTTACGCAATTGATGATAATTTAAATACTATCGCTGCCGAGGAGCAGGTAGAATATAAGACCATCCCTCAAATCGAAAAAGCTATCTCGCAAATAAAGCGCATGATGGAAAAAGCCGCCAAAGACATGGATTTTATGGAAGCGGCAAGACTACGAGATGAAATGTTCAGGATGCAGGAAGAGTTAAAGGAAATGAAGTCTTAAAAAAATCCTTAAAAAACCTTGTTTACTGGTAGCCGTTAAATTGCAAATGCCCTTTTCTCTTTCAACATGCGGTTAATCTCCTGTTTAAAAACATTTTGTTATTGTTATTACATTTTCTATTTTTGTTAAAACATTTTTTAATGCAAACCAATTTAAAAAAGATAGGCAATTCATTTGGCGTGATCATAAATAAAAAACTTCTCAGTGAGGCGGGGATTACCAATACAACAGATATTACCATAGAAGCAAGACGCAATGCAATCATTATTACGCCCCATGCGAAAAGAAGGCCTTTAAACAGAGACTTAAGCACCTGGCGCAAACAGATAAAAGCCGCTATTAAACAAGGTCGGAAGCCTGAAAAAAGTGTATGGGGTAACAAACTTTCATCGTCTGAAGAAAAGGAATGGACATGGTGAAAACGATTAAACAATTCGAAGTTTGGGTAGTAGAATTTGACCCGGCTGTTGGTTCTGAAATTAAAAAATCACGCCCGGCAGTTGTCGTGTCAAATAACATAATTAATGACATGTATGCCACTGTAATTGTGGCGCCTCTTACCAGCACTTTTAGAAATTATCCTTCCCGAATAGATACAAGTTTTGAAAATAAAGGCGGTCAGATTGCAGTTGATCAAATCAAGTGTTTCGATAAAGCAAGGTTAAAAAAAAAGATCGGTGTTATTACAAAAGCTGAAAGCGATGATCTTCTGGAAATGCTTTCATTCATTTTTCAGCCTGAATGATTTCGGTTGAAATTATAAAGGCAAAATAAAAATCTTCTATAAAAGTTCGGTTACTGCAAAAAAATAAACGCATTATTTAAGTTTAGCCGGATCTAATTTTCTAGGCTTTTTCAATTTTATAAATAACGCCTTTTTGTCCCGTCTTCTCTGCCAGGTATCCCATTACAAAAATCTGGTTATTTGCGCCTATAAAGCATCCGCAGATAAAAAAATCCGAAGCGGGTTTATTTAATATTTTCAATGGTTGGCTTTTCCATTTATTATCTTCATTTTTTGAAAGTGCGAAGATGCTTCCATGCCAATCAGAAAAAACATATTTGTTCTTTAGTGCGGGAATTTCATCGCCGTAATAAAAATTTCCTCCAATGATACAAACGCCGGTTTTGTGCGTGTAAGTGAAAATGGGCGCTGTGAAATTTGTAGCTGAATCAGAATTATTTTTTTCATAATTACTATCGCCTTCTTTTACAGGCCACCCATAATTGGAACCTCGTGTTACTATGTCAATTTCCTCCTGGCTATTTTGTCCGACATCGCACCCAAATATTTGATGTGTTAGCGGATCAAAAGAAAAACGCCACAGCTGGCGAAAACCATAAGCCCAGATTTCCGACCGCGCATTCTTTATTCCTACGAAAGGATTATCTTCCGGAATCGCATAAGGAGTTTTACTTACGTCTATACGAAGCAGTTTGCCGTTCAGGTATTTCAAATCCTGGGCAAGATATTGCCAGGTAGTGTCTTCCGCGTTATTGTCTCCCAATGCAATATATAAATAGCCATCAGGTCCAAAAACGAGTTGATCTCCATTGTCCTGAACGGTTCGGCCTTTAAATTCAATGATGCGGTGTTCAGAATTCATATCAGCAATATCGGGATTTGTTTTGCTGGCGGTAAATTCAGAAACAACGAGTTTAGCGTTTTCTGTATGAGCTTTAGAAGGAGCATTATAGTAAATATAAAATTTACGGTTTGTAGAATATTGCGGGCTAAATGCAACACTGTAAATCATACCAATCAGGGAATTTTCAGGCTGCTTTCCGATTTTATCATGGATATCAAAAAAGGGTTTTGGTGCTAATGAATCATTTTGAAGAATCCATATTTTTCCTGTGTTATCAGTAACAAATATTTTTCCATCAACATGGGCGGGCGTATTTAATTCAACAGGAAGGCCCGAAGAATAGGTAACTAACTGGTATTTTACATTGATGGAATCAGCATTGTCAATATTCTCTTTTTCTGCTACAATTTTTTTAGATGTTGTATTGCATGAAAACAGAAAGGCAATTAGAACGAGTATACCATAATATGCACGATTCATATCCGCGTGTTTAGATTGAAAAAATTAATTTTTAAGAAAATCTATAATAACCAGGTGGGTAATTCAATCAGGAGTCGCAAAACCAAGCCAATATTTGTTTCGTGAAAATAACACAATTAAAAATAGGACGTGGAAATATCTTTGCAGTGTTCATTTTTGGAAGACTAAAGTTAAATGGCAACGTAAAAGCCAAATAAAAATCTGTGATAAAACTTCGTTTGCTGGTTACCGTTATTTTGTAAACGCAGGTTTCGTTTTCAACACTTTTTTATAAACCGGGCAGCTTTCAATGTGAGCGCCGGGCAAATAACCGGTACTCATCAAAAATTCATTCACAATTTCTCCGCCGGTAAATTTAAAAGTTTTTTTAAAAATCTTTACCCATTCTTCTTTTGTTTTTGGATGATGGTGATCGAGCCATTTTTTAAATGAGCCAAATTCTTTTTGAAGTTGAAAAATCTTTTTCGCGTTTTCAATAGCTGCATTTATTTTTAAGCGATTACGAATAATTCCTGCGTCACTCATTAATCTTTCAAAATCTTTTTCTTTAAAAGAAGCAACTTTTTTTATGTCGAAACCTTTGTAAGCGTTTTTAAAATTTTGTTGTTTGTTTAAGATGGTCGACCAACTTAATCCTGCCTGGTTGATCTCAAGTATAAGCCTTTCAAAAAGTTCGTTATCATCTTCAATGGGAAAGCCGTAAAAGTTGTCGTGGTAAATGCGGTGCACATTATTTTTGTCCATCGTAATGATTGCTTCGCAATAAGATTTTGGTTTCTCCATAAAATTTGCTTTTTAAAAAAGAATTGAAATTAAATAAAATTGAAAAGAGGTGATTATCTTTATTTACTGTACGAAACAGTAAACGAACAATTTTATTGAATTTTTATTTTGTGACAAACATTATTATTTCATGGCAGTTGAGTTTGAGCCAACCGAAGAATATATTTTAGAAGACGATCGCGTGTTACTTCGTCCTTTGAAATTAGAAGATTTTGAAAATCTTTCGCCATTTGCATTGAACGAACCTGAGCTTTGGAAATATTCACTGATCACGGCAGCCGGAGAAGAAGGGCTTGCTAATTATATGGAGATTGCGCTGGAAGCACGAACTACGGGAAAGGAATACCCTTTTATTGTTTTTGATAAACAAACAGGCGAATATGCCGGCAGTACAAGGTTTTATGATATTAATCCGGCTTTTAAAAGCCTTCAACTAGGATACACATGGTATGGTAAAAAATTTCAAAGAACCGGCCTGAACAGACATTGCAAGTTTCTTCTACTTTCTTTTGCCTTTGAAGATTTGGGAATGGAAAGAGTAGAATTTCGGGCTGATAATAATAATGAAAGAAGTATCGCTGCAATGAAAGCAATCGGCTGTAAAGTAGAAGGTGTTTTAAGAAGCCACATGCCCACGAGAGATTCGAATGTAAGAAGAGACAGTATAGTTTTGAGTATTTTAAAAGACGAATGGTTTGGAGGAGTGAAGGAAAACCTGGAACGGTCAATTTCATTTCCATGAGCGTTCACTTTCGTTAATTTTTTTTAGCAAACCGAAGCCGGTAGGCTAAGGCCAATTTCAGGTACGCATTATCGTTAGCCCTCCAATCAGTTCTTGTTTTATTCTTTACACCTGTTCTTATTTTTCTTAAAATAGAATGACCGGTTTCAATATTTACAACAATTTTTTTTGTGAGATAATAATCTGCGAACAGGCCCAATTGGTTTTCATCTATTCTCCAGTACTGGTTTAAATCCGTATAAGAATTTGTAAAAGCCCTGAAAGTGGCACCATAATATAATTGTCTTTTTAACTCATGCTCCAGCGTCATACTTCCTGGTAACACACCAAATAAACTGGTTTTTGAATTGATTTGCCAATCTATCCCGGCTAATGGCATAACAAATAGTCCGAACAAATCTTCATTAGTGTAAATCCCGAACTTATACGTGAATTTACCGTCTATGCTTTTGTGAGTTGCCAGCAGGGCGCCACCAAATTGCAATTGGCTTTTTGCACCAAATGTCGTGTCATTTATTCGTACGATCGGAGTAACGAGAATACTCCATTTTGAATCTAATGATTTTAGATATGAAATTGGCAAACCGATTCCAAAATGATTTTTGCGAAAACTTTTTACGTCTTTGATTTTTGATTCCCACTGTTCATAATAAGGACTGAGGATGATTGCGTCTTTTTTGTTCTTGAATAAGACAGGTAATGTTGTGGATGCACTGAAATAATTTAAATCAGTTGCTATCTTGTTATGATTAAAAAAACCAATGTCAGGGCTTTTGCAGTAGTGAACATTAACCACATCAATATATGGCTGGGCAAAAACAGAGCAAATACTGCAAATTGCCAGTAAGCAGATCAACGCAATATTTCGTAATAATTGTTTCATTGTCCCATTTTTACAGTTTCAAATTTCCTACTTCTTATTGATATCTGATTAGATTTTCCGTTTTCACATAATTTGCAGTCTTAATTGTTCTTTTGATGATTCCTACTCCTTTTGCCCAGTAATAATTGGTTTTTACATAATAAGCCGCAGTGCTGTCAGGTGAGTTGGAATCAGAGCAAAAAACTACGTTTGAGTAACTTTTCCCTTCAATTGCCAGGGAAGGAATTATAGTTGGGGTTAATGAAAAAACAGACCCACCTTCCGGATAAAAAAAAGCATAATTATTTACACGAATGTCATTGAGCGTATCTATTTCCGCTAAATCAACCCATGATGCAGTATCAGAATTTGTGAAATAATTGGGCCCGCTGTGTGCAACACCGTAAAACCAATCCTGTGGAGATGAATCATTATACGTCGTGAGCAAGAGTGTGAATTGCTGATAATAATAGGCAGCTACATGCCAGATATATAAATCATTACCGGATTCCTCAGGATGGAATTTTGTTTCTAGGACACTTTGTGTTACGACAACTGAATCAAGTGTTCCGCTTGCAGAATCCTTGTAAATAAAATATTTATTTAGGGGTAGCTGCACATAGGCCAGTGCATCAGCAGAAAATAGAAAGGAACGCGGATCAGTATATTGAACCTGAGGTTTACTTTTTTTGCATGAACATAATAAACAAAGTAACGCAATTGAGCAAATGAATGAAAGTTTCATAATGAATGTATAAGTGATAAAATTGAAATTGATAAAATAACTAATCCAGAGGCCCCTGTAATTGCAATAGCTCCGACAGCATGACTAGTTATACTTCTTACTTTGTCTTTTCTAATTAATTCAATCTTCTTTATGTCATTTATCTGAAGTGTATAATCACCTGTTGTTAAAACAGTATCAGGCGCAATATAAATGTGTGCTTCATTAAAAACTTTCAAATCTTCAGCGGCATATCTTTTATAGATCATCTTTCCGTTTCGGTCTTTATGAACATACATTTGCTGGTCCGGGGATAATTTTTTCTAAAGTAGCATTGAGTGCTTTACGGTCATCACTTATCGAGATATCCTTCATATGAAATACATGATCTCCGTTCCGCAAAATAAAATAATTGTTTTGCTGCGTTAAACTGTCAATGGCTTTTGCCGTATCATTATTTTTATTTGAACTCGCCATATAATAATTATGACAACCTGCTATTAAAAACATTAATGCAAATGCAAGAGAATGATCTCTGATTTTTTTGGAAGAAATTTTCATGACTTAATAATTAAAGATTTAAAAAAATTCTGATGTAGGATTGTGCCTCACTAATTATTACAAATCAATTCTTACGGTAACAGATGGTTGCGTTATAAAGCCAGCACTATTTTTTTGATACCATAAAATTTTGTGATTTGAAAATGAAAAAGCTGCTGCTCTTTTCTTCTGGTTATGGGCATTTAAGAAAAAGGGAATGCTAACTATATCTGCAATTGCACCCGCTATTGCAATACCTCCTGATAGATCGCCGAGGTCTCTACTATAAATAATTGCACCTCCTATCATCATTGTTGTTCCTCCCCCAAGTAATATCCATGCTGTAGTTTTTTGATTTTTACTTTTTTTTAAATAATAATCTTTCGAACGTTGCTGACTAAAAGTCGTCAGGCATAAAAATGAAAACGTTACTCCCATAATAATCTTTTTCATAATTTATTTTTTAAATTCTTCAAAGAAAAAATTTCAAATAAAACAATCGGTACTCTTTTCAACCACTATTTTCTTTGTTATCGTTTGCTTGCAGATAAGGCTAACCCCAGAATACCCCCGATCATATTCATATTATAAGATGTTTTTCCGTTGTAGGATTGCGGATCTATATACGTTGCTTTAGGCGCTATATTGAGTTCTGCGAAAAGCTCTATCCCAACAAGTCTTTTCCCCTTCCCCAAAGGGGTTCTTCCCGTAATAGAAACTCCTGGTTTTACCGCCGTATGTTTTTCCGTTAAATCATCATTGCCTTGGGTGTGATTGTTTTTGCCTGATTTTAAAATAAATATAGAAGGGCCCATACCTACGGTAGATCTTGAGTTGGAAGAGAAGAATTGATAACCTGCGCCAAATTGGTAAATGTGGTATTTTATATTATTTAAATTGCTGCCATCATAACCACTAACCTCCCCGTTCCCAGGCATTCCAAGAAGGAAATAAACACTTCTGTTTTTATTTATCTGTTTGCCAAACATGCCTAAAAAAGTTGGGCCAAGATCACTATTAGGATAATCTACGGGTCCGAAGATCCAACCTCGACTTGTTTGGTCAAATCCATTATCGTTCATATATTTTTTAAGAGAAGAAGCAGGCCCTGCGATTTGCAACCCGGTGGAGATTGTTACAAACCATTTTGCAGGCTGTGCCTCAATTACCACAGAAATTGAAATGGCACATGATAGTAAAATAAACTTTTTCATAATAAATAATTTTTTGAATTCAGTTTTCCCGTTTGATTTTCCGATAAAAAAAATTTTACTCAATTGCAAGCCGGCAAGGGCGATGGATACGAAGTGGCATATGTATTATTCTTCCAGCAATTATTCGTTCCGCTCCCATCCCATAAAAGGTCTACACCAGGTAATGGTAATCCCACCGGCGGAGCACTCCCGTTGTTTGCAAGTGCGTTGTTTAAGATTTTTGCGCCATCAGGATTGGGTTCAATGTCAGCAAATGCTTCCGGCGGAAGACCACCAAGGGCGCCTAAAATAACGGTGCTTACCGTTGCAATTCCTGTAAAATTGTTGCCACTGATTTTATTTTTTTCTATGGTCACATTATCGACACCTACTAATAGAATTCCTGAACCACTGGGAACCAAACCTTCGAACCCTGCACCAGGTTCGGCAAAATTTACGTGATTGTTATTTTCAATATTATTATCTTTTACCGTAATGTTGGAAGAGCTTTTTACAATCAGGCCAGGCAGCAAAACAATCAGTATTCCTGATACATTATCATAAGAATGATTTTTAAATGCAACTACATTACTGCAGTTTTCTATTTCAATGCCATTTACATTTCCATAAGCAACATTAGATTGCATTACCACATTTTCAGACTGCCCTACATAAATACCGGTATCTGCGCTTCCTGTAGCAGAGCAATATTCGATAACGCCATTTGTACAATGAACGGGGTAAAGACCATATTCTTTGCAGTTAATGGCTGTTATATTTGATAGCAGAAAATGATCTATATACTCAAGGTAGACTCCATTTTCCGTGAAATTTTGTACGGTAACATTTTTCAAAACAAATCCATCACCGCCTTTGTGTACCATTATGCCACAATCTTCGCCGCCTGTATTCTCAATGATAACTTTTTCACCTGCAGCACAGGTCTTACCTATTAACTGAATCCCTGCTTTCCTGACGGATATTTGACCGCTGTAGGTGCCCGGTTCAATAAGAATTACAGAGCCCGGACTTGCGGCATTAACTGCATCCTGGATAGATTCGCCCGGATGTACAACAATAATATTATTTTTTCCTTTTGAAAACGCCTGGTCGTTACAAGACGGGGAATATATTTTTTTACAACTTGTAAAAATAGCCGCACTCAATAAAGCTATGGCAAGAATTCGCATAGGCTTACTTAACAATAGCTCTTGATAATTTGATAATAATAACTTTTTCATTTTAACCTCCTTTTTTAAATTGTAGAATAAGAAAAACATTTATTTTCAGGTATATCATTGCCACTTTTACCTGCACGATTAAAATCGCATTTCAAAATTGTGTTTTCGTTTTTCTGAGTTCAGCAGAAAATGTCAGGTACAAATCACTTAGCCAGGGGTAGCTTTTGCAGGTTTTCTGTAGGGCGTTAAATTTTTATCCTTATGAATTGTAAAATAAGACCAGTCTAAATGCTTATCCTAATTGATAATTGCGCCAGGCGTTTAAAAATTAGTTTTTTTTGCAAAAGATGAGACGTGGTGAGCAGTAAATGAGGGAAAATTGCAAATTTTGCTTTTCGGAATAACAACCTGCAAGAATAATTACTAAAACAAATATAGGGTTGCCTTTATTTTTACTAAAATTTCATTTGTTTTCTTGATTGTGGATTTCTCCTTGAAAAAATCTTGCGCCGATCGTCCTTAGTTATTCCCAAAGAAGGTTCAGGTCATTCACCTGACATGGTTCTATATTAATTCTTTAATTTGTGTCACTAAAGATTTATTACTTTTTATGAAACGAGAACTCACTTCATGGTACAGCCCATCAGTTAATAAAGAAATGCCCATCGCTACTTATGGCGATTACGGTTTTGCGTTGTTACTGATACCTACGGCTGCTGCCGATTACCTCGAATATGAGCGTTTTCAAATGATTGATTCATTAGCACCTTTTATTGATTCAGGAAAAGTAAAAGTCTTCTCCATCAACAGTCTTAATAATGAAAGCTGGATGCATCCTACGATGTGGGGCGAACATAAAGCTATCCGCCATAACGAATTCAATCAATATGTTTTTAACGAAGTAATTCCTTTTATAAAAAACAGTACTTCTTCTGAAACAGCGATTATCACCTGCGGCGCCAGTTTTGGTGCTTTGCATAGCATGAATTTGTTTTTAAAAAGACCGGATTTGATCAACGGCGTTATTGCCATGAGTGGTGTTTATGATTTGCATGAATACACGAAAGGCTATGACGATGAGCAGGTGTATTATAATTCGCCAATGAATTATATGCCCAATCTTACCGATGCCTGGTATCTTGATAACATAAAAAAAAGCCATCACATTCACATTCTTTCCGGAAGTGGTGATCACGAAGATCCGGGCGCTGCCGGAAGATTTGCTAAGGTTTTGTATGATAAGGGAATTAATTATGAGCTTGATATCTGGGGAACGGATATGCGCCACGACTGGCCTACATGGCGCGACATGCTGCCATATTATCTTGAATCAAGGTTCTGAAGGATGGAGAAAAACTTAACCAGTCCTTTACAAACAAGGCCTTACATACTGTAGGGTAATCGTTATTTTTGTCAGATGGAAAAAAAGTTATTTCTGCTTGATGCAATGGCGTTGATTTATCGCGCTTATTACGCGTTGATCCGAAGCCCGATAATCACGACCAAAGGGAAAAATACCAATGCGCAATTTGGATTCACTAATACTTTATTTGATCTTATAAGCAAAGAAAATCCTACTCATCTCGCAGTAGCATTTGATACCTATGCGCCAACAGGGCGGCATACAGACTTTGCAGCTTATAAAGCACAAAGGCAGGAAGCGCCTGAGGATTTGCTGGCTGCGATTCCGGATATAAAAAAAATAATTGAAGGGTTTAATTTGCCTTGCATCGAATGTGACGGTTATGAGGCGGATGATATTATCGGGGGGCTGGCGCAACAGGCGGAAAAAGAAGGTTACCAGGTTTTTATGGTTACCCCGGATAAGGATTTTGGTCAATTAGTAACTGAAAATATTAAGATTTACAAACCAGGGTACCAGGGTGGCAAAGTAGAAATATTGGGCGAGAAAGAAGTGTGTGAAAAATGGGGAATAGAAAACGTGAAACAGGTAATTGATATTCTGGGGTTAATGGGCGATGCAAGCGATAACATTCCTGGTATTGCGGGAGTGGGAGAAAAAACGGCTGCTAAGTTATTGGCTCAATATGGGTCGGTTGAAAATGTTTTAGCAGATGCAGAAAATATAAAAGGCGCTTTGGGAGAAAAGGTCAGGGCAGGAAAAGAAATGGCGATCTTAAGCAAAAAACTGGCAACTATCATCACCGATATTCCATGTAAGTTCCATGAAGAAGATTTCAGGGTAAAAGCTTACAACACAGAAGCCTTAAAAGATCTTTTTGCTGAGCTCGAGTTTAAAACTCTTGGCAGAAGAATTCTTGGCGATGAATATAGCGTGTTTGTAGTGGAAAAGCAGGTTATTCAAACCGACCTGTTTGGCAACGCGATGGAAGCATCGGCGACCGAAACAAAAAAGGAAGAAAAAGTTGAAAAAGAAAAGCCGGGACTTCTTGCTGAAAAAAATATTTCCAATACAGCGCACAATTATATCCTGGTTGAAGGAGAAGATGCGATCCATGAACTGGTGAAAAAATTATCAGCGCAAAAAGAAATTTCTTTCGATATAGAAACTACCAGTGTTGAGGCCAATGATGCCGATCTTGTTGGGTTAAGTTTTGCTTTCAAACCGGGCGAAGGGTATTACGTTCCCTGTTCAGATGATGAAGAACAGGCCATCAAATTGCTGACTTATTTTGAACCGTTGTTTAGCGATGAATCAAAAATATGGATCGGCCAAAATATAAAATATGACCTGTTGGTTTTAAAATGGTATGGAGTTGAGTTTAAAGGAACCTTGTTTGATACTATGCTGGCGCATTATGTAATAGAAAGCGAGGGCCGCCGGAACATGGATTTGCTAAGCGCTCAATACCTCGGCTATGTACCGGTTTCTATTGAAGAGTTGATCGGGAAAAAGGGAAAGAACCAGGGAAATATGCGGGATGTGGACGTTGAAAAAGCAAAGGAATATGCCGTTGAAGATGCAGATATTACATTGCAACTAAAGCATGTTTTCACGCCATTTCTTAAGGAAAAGGAAGTTGAAAAAGTATTTGAAGAAGTGGAATCGCCTTTAATAAAAGTGCTGCTGGGTATGGAGTTTGAAGGCGTGAATGTAGATGTTGATTTTTTAAATGTTTATTCAAAAGAACTGGAAACAGAAGCGAAACGTTGCGAAGAAAGTGTGTTTGAGCAGGCAGGCATTAAATTCAACCTGGCTTCACCCAAACAATTAGGCGAAGTGTTATTTGAAAAAATGCGGTTGGGTGACAAGGTGAAGAAAACCAAAGGTGGCCAATATTCCACGGGCGAAGATGTACTGTTGAAGCTGGCTAAAGACAACCCGATCGTTGAAAATATTTTGAACTTTCGTGAGCTTACGAAACTGAAATCGACATATGTAGATGCACTGCCGCAACTGATCAATAAAAAATCAAAAAGGGTTCATACCTGTTACGGGCAGGCAATAGCGGTCACCGGAAGGCTCAGTAGCAACAATCCTAATCTTCAAAACATCCCGGTAAGAACGGAACGTGGCAGGGAAATCAGGAAAGCTTTTATCCCGCGCAACAGCGATCATCTAATCATTTCTGCAGATTATTCACAGATTGAATTACGTATTGTTGCTGCGATAAGCGGCGATCCTGCTATGTCTGAGGCGTTCAGGCAGCAAAAAGATATTCATACCGCCACTGCTGCCAAGGTTTTTAATGTGGATGAGGATGACGTAACGAAAGAAATGCGTTACAAAGCCAAAAGTGTAAATTTCGGCATAATCTACGGACAGGGAGCTTTCGGGCTTTCGCAAAATTTAGGAATAAGCCGGACAGAAGCAAAAGAAATAATTGAAAATTATAAGAAGCAGTTCTCCCATATCGAAACATATATGGAAGAGATGAAACAATTTTGCAAAGCTAACGGTTATGTGCAAACGCTGATGGGAAGAAAGCGCTGGTTGAAAGATATTAACTCTTCCAACTTTACGGTGCGTAGCTATGCGGAACGAAACGCAATCAATTCCCCGATACAGGGAACGGCCGCCGATATGATTAAGCTGGCAATGATCAATATTCACAAAGAATTTCAAAAAAATAATTTCAAATCAAGGATGATCATGCAGGTACATGATGAATTGGTATTCGATGCTCACAAATCTGAAATTGAAATTTTAAAACCCATTATAATAGAAGGAATGAAGAATGCGCTTCCTCTTCCTAATAATGTGCCGGTGGACGCAGAACTCGGGGTCGGCGAAAACTGGCTTGAGGCGCATTGATCGTTAAAATGGCCTAGCGGCATTAATTTTCATTCACGTATTTTTATAAAAAGAATTTTTTTGAACCAGACGATTTTTGCAAAAGATTTGACCAAAAAATACGGTAAGCGTACCGTAAACAATAAAGTGTCGTTCCAGGTAAGTCAGGGAGAAATTGTTGGTTTACTTGGCCCTAATGGCGCCGGGAAAACCACTTCTTTTTACCAGGTGGTTGGCCTGGTAAAGCCGGATGACGGAGATGTGTTCTTAAATGACCTCAATATAACAAAACTGCCCATGTACAAAAGGGCAAAGATGGGATTGGGTTATCTTCCCCAGGAAGCAAGTGTTTTTAGAAAACTGACTGTGGAAGACAATATTGCTGCGGTTCTTGAAATGACGAAACTTTCAAGAAGAGAACAAAAGGAAAAACTGGAAATCCTGATCGCCGAATTCAATCTTGATCATGTGCGCAAAAGTAATGGGGATGTATTAAGCGGTGGCGAAAGAAGAAGGACAGAGATTGCACGGGCATTGGCGGTAGATCCGAAATTTATTTTATTGGATGAACCTTTTGCCGGAATTGATCCGATTGCAGTGGAAGATATTCAATCGATTGTAACTAAGTTGCGCTATAAAAACATTGGAATTTTAATTACTGATCACAACGTAAATGAAACGCTTTCTATTTGCGATCGCGCATATTTACTAATCGAAGGAAAGATTTTTATTGAAGGTTCTGCAGAAGAACTGGCAAAAGATGAACAGGTGCGCCGATTGTATCTCGGAAGAAACTTTGAATTAAAAAGAAAAGATTATTTACATTCAGATGTTTTTAAGTGATTGAATAAGTCGCATGAGGAATTTCTCTGAACTGCCTGAACCATCTAAACACTTCTAAACTACCTGAATGATTCCAAACCTATTCAAACTATTTATTCGTTTCCAATTCGCAAACATCTAAATCAAAAAAATTGAAACTCCTGAGTCCGGTCATATCACACTTAGCAAGGATGCGGTTATGGGGTGTCGAGAATTGGATAGCCTATCCGGTTTTGGCTCAACGAAATGTTTTGCAGCATTTGGTAACACAGGCGCAATACACTGAGTTTGGAAGGAAGTATCATTTCTCAAGACTATTTACTGTAAAAGATTTTAAAAGCCGCATTCCCATTCATGAATATGACGACCTGAAACCATACATCAAACGGATGATGGAAGGCGAGCAAAATATTTTATGGAATACACCGATAAACTGGTTCGCCAAAAGCAGCGGCACTACTTCTGATAAAAGCAAATTTATTCCTATCAGTGATGAGAGTTTAAAAGACATTCATTTTAAAGGGTCAAAAGATGTCCTTTCCAATTACTACAAAAATTTTCCTGAGAGTGATTTGCTTACAGGTAAAAGCCTTGTTGTTGGAGGAAGTCACCAGGTGTATAGCCTTGATGAGGATATTCAATACGGAGATCTGAGTGCGGTGTTGATGCAGAATACACCGTTTTGGGGACATTGGATAAGGACACCCGAACTTAGAATTGCTTTGCTGGATGAATGGGAAAGCAAGATAGAGCAACTGGCGAATACGACTGTTGCTGAAAATGTTACCTCACTTGCGGGCGTACCTACGTGGACGATCATTTTGATAAAACGAATTCTTGATATTTCTGGAAAAAAAACGTTGAAGGAAGTTTGGCCGAACCTTGAGTTGTATATGCATGGCGGAGTTTCGTTTACGCCTTACCGTGAGCAAATAACCAAACTGATAGGCGCGCCTATTAATTATTTGGAAGTGTATAATGCCAGTGAAGGTTTTTTTGGGGCCCAAAATATGCCGGATGATGAAGGACTTTTACTTTATACAGATCATGGAATTTTTTACGAGTTCCTTCCGGTTGAAGAATATGGAAAACAGGGTGCAAAAACCGTCGGGTTGAAACAAGTGGAATTAAATAAGAACTATGCGTTGGTTATTACTACCAATGGTGGCCTCTGGCGATATCTTGTTGGTGATACGATCCAGTTTACTTCCCTCAAGCCTTTTAAAATAAAAGTAACCGGGAGATTAAAACATTACATGAATGCATTTGGCGAAGAAGTGATAATTGATAATGCCGATAATGCTATCGCCATTGCTTCAGCTAAAACAAATGCAATTGTTAAGGATTATACTGCCGCGCCGGTTTTCTTTACCGAAGACGATAACGGCGCACATCAATGGCTTATCGAATTTGAAACCCCTCCGGCCGATCTTAAACGGTTCACATTTGAATTAGATGAGGCTTTAAAAACACTCAATAGTGATTATGAGGCCAAGCGATACAAAAATATGGCCCTGCGATTGCCCCTTGTACTTTCTTTGCAAAAAAATACATTTAACAAGTGGCTTAAAAGTAAGGGAAAATTAGGTGGTCAGCACAAAGTGCCAAGACTAAGTAATGAAAGAAAAATGATTGAAGAAATATTGTTAATTGCTGATTTATAAAAATAAAAATTGTTTTAATTTATTCGTTTACTGCTTATCAACCCAATTGATTTTTTAGCTACCGGCTATTGAACAGGCATAAATAAAACTTCACCATTAAAATTTTAAAAAAGAAAAAAAGTTTATGAAAACACTGATTCCTGTTGCACTTTTAATTTTCTCTTTTACTGCAACCGCAACGGCGCAAAAAAAGGACGCCAAATCGGCTGATAATACCAAGCCGAACCCAATGATTGTTTTGGATTCTTCAGTAACTATCAAGAATACGGTTACTATTAAGGGTCAGCCTGTTCCCTATACCGCAAAATCAGGAACGCTGCCCATTTGGGATGAAAAGGGGAATCCCATCGCTTCTGTTTTTTATACTTATTATGAAAGGTCAGACGTGAAAGACCGTACATCAAGACCTTTGGTAATTTCTTTTAACGGCGGCCCCGGTACGCCCTCTGTTTGGATGGAGATCGGTTATACAGGTCCGCGCATTTTGAATGTGGATGATGAAGGTTACCCGGTAGAACCTTATGGTTTGCACGATAATCCCAATTCAATTTTGGACGTAGCCGATATCGTGTATGTAGATCCGGTTAATACGGGCTATTCGAGAAAAATAAATGAAGACATTGCGGGTAATAAATTTTTCGGGGTGAACGAAGACATAAAATACCTTGCCGAATGGATCAATACCTTCGTCACAAGAAATAACCGCTGGGCCTCTCCAAAATTTTTAATTGGTGAAAGCTATGGTACAACGAGGGTTTCAGGGCTTGCGCTGGCACTGGAAAACCAGGATTGGATGTATTTGGATGGCGTTATTCTCGTATCTCCTACTGATTTGGGAATTAAGCGGGATGGTCCTGTTGGCGAGGCGTTGATGTTGCCCTATTTTGCTGCTACTGCCTGGTATCACAAAGCACTTGCCGCTGATTTACAAAGTAAAGATCTTACCGATATGCTTCCGGAAGTTGAAAGCTTTACGATCAACGATTTGATACCGGCGCTGGCAAAAGGAAGCACATTAACAGAAGCGCAAAAGAAAGATATTGCTGCAAAAATGGCCCGGTATTCCGGTTTGTCCGAAGAAGTAATTTTGCAACATAATTTAATTATTCCTGCCAATTTTTTCTGGAAGGAATTGTTACGGGATAAGGGATACACGATCGGGAGATTGGATTCAAGATATCGCGGTATTGATAAGCAGGCAGCCGGAAACTCTCCCGATTATAATGCGGAACTAACGGCGTGGTTACACGCTTTTACGCCGGCGATGAATATTTATTTAAGAAATGAGTTGAATTATAAAACTGATCTTAAATATAATATGTTTGGTGCCGTGTGGCCCTGGGATGATAAGAATGACCATACCGGTGATAATTTGCGGCAGGCAATGGCCCAAAATCCTTTTTTGCATTTAATGGTTCAGTCAGGATATTATGATGGTGCGTGTGATTTTTTTAATGCGCAATACAATTTGTGGCAAATGGATCCCGGTGGAAGATTAAAGGATCGCATCACATGGAAAGGTTTACGCACAGGGCATATGGTGTATATGCGCAAAGATGACCGGGAAACAGCAAACGAACAATTGAGGCAATTTATTCTTTCGTCAATCCCTAAAAAAGGCGAAGCCGCTAAGTTCTGATCAACACAGGCGGTAAACCTGGAAGGAAAACTACCCGGTGTTTCCCGTTTTATTTTTCATAAAAGATTTTGCAAACATAAGGGCAACACAGCTAAGCAATGCTGCTGCGCATAGATAATAACCTACGTAAAACAATCCGTAATTTTTAGCAATGCTGGTGGCAAAATAAGGCGTCAGTGATCCACCTAATATGCCCGCCAATGTAAATGCAAGCGATGCTCCTGTGTAGCGGACCGGGGCGGGAAAGAGTGCCGCAAGCGCCGTACCCAGTGGCCCGTAGTTGAGCCCGACTAAAAACATACCACCTGAAAGAAAAGTAACCAGTAGCAGCCAGTTGCCTGCAACAAACAACTGCGCGATAAATAATCCAAAAAAGAAGATAACCACCGTTGACAGCAATAGCATATTAAGCGGACTATAACGGCCCGCAAGCGCTGCCGACAAAATGATGCCTGCAGCAAAAAATAGCATCGAAAGCATTTGAGCCAATAAAAATCCGGACCGTGAATAACCGAGAACTGTTGTGCCCCAGCTTAAGGTAAACACTGTAAGCAGGTAAAAAAATAAAAATACAAGGATGGTAATGAGTGTGCCGAGAATAAGCGCCCTTGCGTATTTGGTAAACACATCGCCTAACGGGAATTTAGCACGCTGGTTGTTCTCCAACACTTTTACGAAATCAGGTGTTTCTACAATTTTTAATCTTACGTATAAACCCAAACCGACCAACAATGCACTGGCAATAAAAGGAACCCTCCACCCCACTGTAAAAAATTGCTGTTTGGTAAAAACATTCCCTATAATGAGGAACACCCCGGCTGAAAGAATAAAACCGAGTGGCGCTCCCAATTGTGGAAACATACCATACCATGCTTTTTTGCCTTCAGGTGCATTTTCGGTAGCCAGTAATACAGCGCCTCCCCATTCGCCGCCGAGCCCCACTCCCTGCCCGAACCGAAAAAGACACAGTAACAAAGGCGCGGCAACACCAATAGACATGTAACCCGGAAGCAACCCTATAGCTACCGTGCAAATACCCATCGTCATAAGTGAAGCTACCAATGTGGCTTTGCGCCCGATCCTGTCGCCAAAATGCCCGAACAACGCAGAACCTACAGGGCGTGCAAAAAACGCCAGTGCAAAGGTCGCCAAAGATTCCAGTGTACCAGTTGTAGGATCAGACGATGGAAAAAACATTTGTGGAAATACCAACACCGCGGCAGTAGCATAGATGTAAAAATCGAAAAATTCGATGGTAGTACCGGCAAGGCTGGCAATAAGAATGCGAAATGTAGAGTTGGTTTTTTGTTGTTGATACATACTTATAAGTGTGATCGGGCAATTAGATTAAATCACATGGTTTTAAATGGAACGCTTTGCGGTACACAAAATAAATTAAAAAGAGATAAAATTTCATTTACGATTTTTCTATGATTTGAAATAAATCATCTCTATTCTCTTTATTTTCAAATTGCTTTACCAGCAAACGTCCTTTTTCAATCAATTCTTTTCTTTTTTGCTCGTCCTTAAAAAGCATCATCATTTTTTCTGCAATGTCATTTATCTTTCCCGGTTCCACGTATAAGGCGGCGTCGGCACAATACTCTTTTAAAATTTCATTATCTGAAACAATTACCGGCACATCCACTTTCATTGCTTCAATTACTTCATTACCTTCTTTTTCATAAATAGGAACATACACCATTGCATAGGCAGAAGATAAAAGGTTAGCAGCTTCATTTTCATCAATACCTTCCACAACTTTCACATCCTTTTTAAAACGGTACGAATGCAGTGAACGAACAAATTCTTCATATTTTTCTCCGCGTTCTCCTGTAATGATTAACTGCATTTTGCTTCTTTGTCGTTTCTTAAAAAAAGAAAATGCTTTAAGCAAGTTGGTTAGATTTTGTTGCGGACTTATAATTCCTTTATAAATAAAATATTCATTTCCTTCTGCATACTTTTCTTTCGCTAATTCTCTTTCTTCATAAGTCGCCGCGTGAAACTCTTCTTTTATTGAAGGATAAATTACCGTTATTTTTTTATCGTCGGTTTTAAACCGGTTAACGATTTCGTTTTTTAAAGAAGAGGAGTTAACAACAATTCCATTCGCTGTTTCAATAAACTTTTTGGTATTTTTTTTTAAAAAACCAATTTCTTTTTTTTCAATAAATGCCGGTTGATGAATATAAGTAAGATCAGGCTGCATCAATATTTGGGGCACTTTTGTTTTTAAAGAAATGAAACTTTCAGAAATAAAAATATCGGCTTTATTTTTTTTTAAGGCTGCAGGTAATTTAAGATGGTACCAAATGCGGCGTTTTAATAAATTGGTTGAAGGTGGGGTTATTACAATAGGAATTATATTTTCCGGAAGATCGCTTAACTTGTTTTCGTTATCAAAAAGAAACAGGAAGGTGTGTTGCGGATATTGCGCTGCCAAATTTAAAAATATTTGAAAACGGTTGTTTTTTAAAGAGGCGGCATTTACTGCGATTCGCATTCGGGTATACTATTTAGATTTGCTTCAATCAATTCTTAATTATCGCAGCACTTTGAGTTTTACGGTCTCGATTCTTGTCTGGCTCACTTTCAAAATATCAAATTGGTAATCATCTATAATGATCCTGTCTTTTTCACGGGGAATAGATTCATGCAGGTTAATGATATAGCCTGAAAGTGTTTCCGATTCTTCATTTTTTCTGAAGACCAATTTGTATTTTTCCGCGAGGAAATCCAATTCAAGCCGCCCACTTAAAAGAAATTCGTTGGAAGTGATTTGTTTATCTACAAATTCTTCCTGTACATCGTATTCATCATAAATATCACCGAAAATTTCTTCCAACAGATCTTCCATGGTTACAATGCCTGCCGTTCCGCCGAATTCATCAATAACCCAGGCAATACTTTTTCTTTCCTTCGTAAACTTATTGATCAGGTCTGATGCATTCATGCTTTCGGGAATCACAGGAATCGGTAACAAAATAGAACGTAGTGTTTCAGGGCTTTTAAAAAGATCAAGTTGATGAACATACCCCTGAACATTGTCGACATTATTTTCGTATACGACAAGCTTACTCAATTTTGTTTCAATGAATTTTTGTTTTAGTTCTTCCAATGTCAGATTGATATCAATAGCAACAACTTCTTTCCTTGGCACCAGGCATTCGCGCACACGGGTCTCCGCAAGTGATAAAACATTTTCGAATATTTCATTGTTCATTTCCAGGTTCTCGTCATTATCGGTCATGTTCAGTTGTTGCACATAATGTTCCAGGTCCATCCCTGATACCGATTGTGTCTTGCTTTGAATCTTTACATTGAAAAGGTATTTTAAAAGCCACTCGGTTGCATTCACTAAATATCTTGCAATCCAGGAGAAAGCCCAATAGCATTTTTTTAAACAAAAACTGATGAAATTACTCGCGGTGATGGTGTTACTTTTTGCTCGTAATATAGATCTGAAAAGGGATTCAAAAAAAATCAGGATAAAGGTTGCAAGAATTGCTTCAGCGGTAAGGATGATATACTGGTTTTCTATTGACCAATATTTCCAAACAGAAGCAAGTTGTGCACTTCCCAATAAAACATAAATAACAATTAGAAGATCGGTAATTAAAAAGGCAGTAACAACGAAACGGGCAGGAGCTTCTAAAAAGAAGGACCATGTTTTACCGCTGTAATTTCCTTGCTTTTTTCTTAATTCGATTGATAATTTATTGGCAGAAACAAATACCACTTCTATACCAGCAAAAAATCCTGCAAAAAATAATGCGATTACAATGGGGATTAATGGTATCCAGTTCATATTGCAAATTTAAAGAGAACCAGGCACGTTTCAATTGTTCAGAAAATCACCTATTATCCTATCGGCCTCCTTACATGCTATTTGAAAATCTTCGTTGGTGATAATATTTTCAAAATGTTTTTTGAAGCTCATTTCGTAACTTGATTTATTAAGCCTCGCCTGTAGAGATTCGTCCGTTTCAGACCCCCTCAGTTTTAGTCTTCTTTTTAATTCTGCGGCAGAAGGGGCCTGGATAAAAACAGCAATCGTGTTAACCGGGTATTGTTGCTGCACATGAATAGCGCCTTGCACATCAATATCCAACACCGGCACTTTGTTTTCTTTCCAGATGCGCTCAATATCTGATTTTAAGGTGCCGTAATATTTGCCCTCGTATACCATTTCCCATTCGAGAAATTCTTTGTTATGGATCTTTTCGCGAAAATCTTTTTCAGTGATAAAGTAATAATGCTGGCCATTCTTTTCATTTTTCCTGGGCTCGCGTGTGGTAGCCGAAACGGAAAAGGCAAGTTGGGGAAATTTCTTCATCAGGTGGTTAACGATTGACGTTTTTCCCGATCCGGAAGGCGCGGTTATTAAAATGATTTTATTGAATGTTTTTTCCATTAATTTTTAATTTACCAATTGCCCATTGTCTATTGCCAATTCATGTTAAACTATCCTGGTTATCCTGGCACCCAACGATCTTAGTCTTTCATCTATATTTTGATATCCTCTGTCAATCTGTTCAATGTTCTGAATAGTACTTTTACCTTCGGCACTCAACGCTGCAATCAATAGTGCGACACCAGCCCTTATATCGGGACTTGTCATCGTAATGCCCCGAAGCGGAAACTGGCGAGCAAGGCCTACAACCACGGCGCGGTGCGGGTCGCACAAAACAATGTGTGCTCCCATTTCTATCACCTTATCTACAAAAAATAAACGGCTTTCAAACATTTTCTGGTGAACCAATACGCTTCCTTTTGCCTGAGTAGCCACTACCAAAATGATACTTAACAGATCTGGCGTAAGCCCGGGCCAGGGGTGATCATAAATAGTGAGCATCGAACTGTCCAAAAAGGTTTCTATCTCGTAAAGCTCCTGTCCGGGAATATGAATATCATCTCCTATAAATTCCAGCTTAATGCCAAGTTGCTGAAATCTTTCGGGTATTACACCAAGATGTTCAATACCAGCGTTTTTAATAACAATATCACTTTGAGTCATCGCGGCAAGCCCGATAAACGAACCTACTTCAATCATATCTGGCAGGATAGTATGTGCGGTTCCCTGCAATTCATCAACCCCTTCAATCACGATCATGTTGCTGCCAATACCTGATATTTTTGCCCCCATATTATTTAGCATCTTACAAAGCTGCTGGATGTAAGGCTCACATGCTGCGTTATAAATGGTGGTAGTACCTGCCGCTAAAACGGCCGCCATCACTAAATTTGCGGTACCCGTTACGCTCGGTTCCTCCAGTGTCAGAAATGTTCCTTTTAGCCTTGGGGTGTGCAAATGAAAGAAAGATTCATCCGTAGAATAATCGAACCGGGCACCCAATTTTTTAAAGCCGATAATGTGGGTGTCCAGCCGTCGCCGGCCTATTTTGTCTCCACCCGGTTTAGGAATATAAGCGGTTTTAAAACGGGCAAGCATAGGCCCTGCAAGCATTACGCTTCCCCGTAAACGGCCGGTTTTATTTTGAAAGGAAGGTGAAGAAAGATAATCAATATTTACATTGTCTGCTCTGAACGAACAGGTGTGCCGGTCAATCCTTTCAACAGTCACGCCCAACTCCTGTAGCAATTCGATCTGTAGATTTACATCTGTGATGTCAGGGATATTGTGAATCACCACTTTTTCATTGGTAAGCAAAACAGCAGAAATTACCTGCAGCGCCTCATTTTTTGCGCCTTGAGGTGTTATCTCTCCTTTTAACTTATTGCCGCCTGTAACTACAAATGACCCCATTTACGATGTTATTCTTTATAAATAAAACCCCGGCATATTGAGTGCCAGGGTTGCAAACCTATTTAATTATCTTTTAAATTCTTGGTTCATATTCCATTTGCTCCAATTATTTGGCATCAGCAAATTGCAAAAATTTAATATCTTTTTTTACCGTATTTCCTGTTGTTATTCCGGTTATCACGTCCTTGATTGCGGTTGTTTCTTGACCCAAAATTCTTTCTCCTTCCACCAAATTCTTCGCGGTTATTTTCAACACGGTGCTTTATAAAGGGTCGATTATTAAATTCAAGCTCGCCTTTTGTAATAGCCGAAAGTTCTGTCTGGATGTTATCATCATGTACCAGTTCTTTGTGCCAGTTGCTGTACGTAAGCTTCATGTAATAGGCAATCGAATTGGCGAAGCCCTGGCGCTTTTCAGCATCTTCTTCACTTAATGCTTTATCAATGACTATTTCTATGTTTTTACCTAAATGATTGTATTTTGGATATCTTTTCGGGTAAGGAAGCGGTTCAGGTTTAGGCCTTAATGTTTCATGGGTAGGAATCGGGTAAGGGCTGTCAACGTCCAGCTTGAAATCAGTTATTAAAAACAGGTGATCCCAAAGCTTATGCCTGAAATCTTCAACATTTTTGAGTTGTGGGTTCAAAAAGCCCATTAATTCTACCAGCGCTTCTGCATTTTTCTGGCGCTTCTCACGATCTTCAATCGTCAACACATACTCTGCCATTTTTTGAATATGGCGACCGTATTCTCTAATCGTAAGATGGTTACGGGTTGTATTGTATTCCATGTTATCAACATTTTTCATTAAGCAAATGTATTAATAATAAAATTAGGTTCGAAGGATGTTATGAACTAATGTTCAAAGTATTCTTAAAAGGAGGTTAAGTTTTTTAGAATAAAAATCTTTATTAAAACTTCTTTTACTGTAAAGATTTCTTATCAAAGTGATGTATTATGCGAATAATGAGCCAAAGAGCAATAATTACACCAACGGCATCAGCCGCCCAATCCATCAGATCAAAATCCCGGCTGGGTACATAAAATTTCTGGAGAAATTCGATGGTAATTCCCCAAATGATAGCTGCAAGACTGATTTTAATCGAATAATTGAATTTTTGTTTTTGAGACAATTGAGATTTTAAAAGCGGCAACGAAAATAGCAACGCGAGGCCGCCGAATAAGCCGGCATGAACGAGTTTATCAAAATTCGGAATGTTGTCCATCCAACTTACTTCCGGAACATCGCTGGCCGGCATGAGCGTTAAAACGCCCACAACAAAAAACCAGGCAATGCCTGGTAAAAAGTATTTAAAAGGAATTTTTTTGTTTTCCATTTTGATTTATGAAACCATTGCCTGGTAGGCATCCGCGTCCATTAACTGGTTTGCATCGCCGGGATTATCCATTTTCATTTTAACCATCCAGCCATCTCCATAAGGATCTGTGTTCACTTTTTCGGGTTCACTATCAAGTAACGGGTTTACTTCTGTTACAATGCCGGCCACGGGTAAAAAAAGATCACTCACCGTTTTTACCGCTTCTACGGTACCAAAAACGGTTTCGGCTTCCAGATTTTTATCTTTTGCCGCAATATCAACGTACACAATATCACCCAACTCATGTTGTGCAAAATCGGTAATACCAATAGTTGCCACATCTCCTTCAACCGAGATCCACTCGTGATCTTTGGTATATTTTAAGTTTTTTGGAAAATTCATCAGGTTTGTTTTTTAGGATCGCAAATTAATATTTTTATCGGTACTTCCTGTATTCCTTCTTTTTCATGATCGAAATTTTCATGTGAATATCTTGAAGCGGCCTGTCGTGACCGTCTTTTGCGGTATGCGCTATTTTATCTATTACATCCAAGCCGTCAATTACCTGCCCAAATACAGTATAGTTCATATCAAGAAACGGGGCTCCGCCGATGGTCCGATAAACATCTCTATGGCTTTCTGGAATCACGATCTTGAATCTTTCTTCGATCTTATTCATTTCAACATCAGTAAAAGTTCTGCCTTCAACAATATAGAATTGACTTGAGCTGCTGGCTTTCTTTGGATTTACATCATCGCTTTCCCGCGCCATGGCGACGGCTCCCTTCCTGTGATACAGGGTGGAATCAAACTCTGCGGGAACCGTATAACCCAAACCTCCCTCGCCCAGCACCTGCCCGGGCGCCGCAGTTTTACTATCAGGATCGCCTCCCTGTATCATAAAGCCTTTAATGACACGATGAAATAAAAGGCCGTCATAAAAATGTTCTTTCACTAACTTCAAAAAGTTGGCGGTTGTTTGAGGCGTTTTGTTAGAAAGCCGTACAACCATCGTTCCTGAATCGGTTTCTATTTTTACAAAATGGGTTGAGGTTTCGCCTGTGCTGCTTGTATTTGCACTTTTAAAAACGGAACAAGAGGCAAAGAAAATTAAAATAAGCAGGTAGAGTAAATACTTCATGTTAAAGATTTTTAAATGGTTCTCCGATGTCATCAAAGTATAGCAAAATATGATCTTTTAAAAAGTTTTCCTGTTCGGCCATGTTGTATTGCGGTAAATCTTTTATTTGCTTAAAATGCGGCCATTTATCTTCATCGTAACCTTCTAATTCATAATATCCGCTTTGGCTCAAAAGTGTACACACAGCCACGTGCATCAAATCCTGTTTTTGTTCTTTTGAAAATTTCTTTTGACTGTTGAAATTACCGATTTCCTGAATACCAATTAAAAATAATATCGCCTCCACATCCGGCTTTTTGCCAAATTTATCAAAGAATTTAGTTTCTAATTTCCACCAGCGTAATTGTAAATCATCTTGTGCTTGCATTTGGCAAAAGTAAAAAGTTAATTGCTCAATTGGGTTGGATGATTCGGTTATTTACAATTACACCACAGGAAAACAGTAAATCAACTTTTTTTGAAGACTTTTATTTCGGCGCGCTATTTTTTGTTACAAAAATAACTCCTTGCGGCTTGTTATCTTTGCAAACAAATACAAGCGGAGCATGTTACAGGTAAATTTTATAAAAGCAAACAGGGAAGAAGTCTTAAAAGGATTAAAGAAAAAGCATTTTACAGAGACTACTTTGGTAGATAACATCGTCGCTTTGGATGATGAAAGAAAGAAGCTGCAGTTTGAACTGGATGAAAGACAATCTAAAATAAATGCTTTTTCCAAAGAGATCGGGCAGCTAATGGCGAAAGACGAAAAGCGGTTGGCGGAAGAAAAAAAGCTGGAAGTAGCAAGTTTGAAAGGCCTTTTACAGCCTGTGAGCGAACAATTATCAGCGGTAGAAAAGTCGCTGCAAGATGATCTTATAAAATTACCCAACCTGCCACACGCTTCAGTCCCCGAAGGGAAAACACCGGAAGAAAATGAGATCGTAAGAGAAGGCGGTGAAAAACCTGCGCTTCCTAAAGACGCTTTGGCGCATTGGGATCTGGCAAAAAAATATAATTTGATCAATTTCGAATTGGGAAATAAAGTAACCGGCGCAGGGTTTCCGTTTTATAAAGGAAAAGGCGCAAAATTACAGCGAGCATTGATTCAATATTTTTTGGATTTTAATACCGAAGCAGGCTACACAGAATATGAACCACCGTTTATGGTGAATGAAGCCAGCGCTTATGGCACAGGTCAATTGCCCGATAAAGAAGGACAGATGTATCATGTAACGGCAGACAATTTGTTTTTAATTCCCACTGCTGAGGTGCCACTTACCAATATTTATCGTGATGATATTTTGCAGGAAAATGATTTACCAATAAAGATGACGGCATACACGCCGTGCTTTCGCCGTGAAGCCGGAAGCTATGGAAAAGACGTGCGCGGTTTAAATCGTGTTCACCAATTTGACAAAGTGGAATTGGTGCAATTGGTTCATCCGGAAAAAAGTTATGAAGTTTTGGAAGAAATGCTCTTGCATGTTGAAAAGTTATTACAATCATTAAATCTTCCTTACAGAATTCTTCGTTTGTGCGGAGGCGATATGAGTTTTACTTCTGCACTAACTTATGATTTTGAAGTATACAGTGCTGCTCAACAAAAATGGCTTGAAGTAAGCTCTGTGAGTAATTTTGAGTCTTTTCAAACAAACAGAATGAAGATCCGTTTTAAAGCCGACGGAAAAACTCAATTGGTTCACTCATTGAATGGATCTTCGCTGGCGCTTCCGAGGATTGTAGCAGCCTTACTGGAAAATAATCAAACTGAAGAAGCTATTGTATTGCCTTCTGTTTTGCATTCCTATTTTGGAAGCGATAAAATTCAGTAAACAAATAAATTCTTTCAATTTCTCTTTTAGGAATTTTTTTTCGTTGCGGTTAAACTTCTCGTTTTTTACAAAGTCTATCAGTTTTCCGGGTAAAAAATTTATCCTTTTTTCTGCTCAATAGATAACTCATGTCTTTGACCAATCAACAAAAGAACCAACACTTGCTTTGGCGCGCAGCCTTTGGGCCGATGGCCGAAAACGCTAATCAACTTAATGATATTTCTCAAAAAGATTTGTACCAGGTTTTGTTAAAAACATCGTCGAAAGAACCGGCAGCTTTAAATGTTGCGGGAAACATGTATGATGGTTTGATAAAGGGATTGCAGGACATTGGTAAAATGCAGCAACTATCAAAAGATCAGAAAAGACAGTTTCGGAAACAGTCTGCAGAAGGAATAAAAAATCTAAACATTTTATGGCTTGATGAGATGATCAATAGTGAGGCTCAATTGAGGGAGAAGATGAGTCTTTTCTGGCATGGCCATTTTGCCTGCCGTGTGCTTAATATTTTTTTTCAACAACAATTGCTGGATGTTATCAGGAGAAATGCTTTTGAAAACTTTGGTGATCTTCTTCGCGCAGGTCAGCAAGAGTCCTGCGATGCTTGCATTTCTGAATAATCAGCAAAATAAAAAGCAACATCCCAATGAAAATTTTGCCCGCGAAGTAATGGAACTCTTCACAATGGGAAGAGGGAATTATACAGAGACAGACGTAAAGGAGGGCGCGCGGGCCTTTACGGGATGGGGTTTTAATCTTCACGGAGAATTTGTAGAAAGACCGTTTTTGCATGATAATGGAACAAAAACATTTTTAGGGAAGACAGGAAATTTTGACGGTGATAACATCATTGATATTATTCTTGAGCAAGAAGCCACTGCAAAATTTATCACGAAAAAGTTCTATAAATTTTTTGTGAACGAAGAACCGGATGATCAAAAAACAGAAATGCTTGCTGCCCGTTTTTATCAAAGCAATTACAATACACGGCAATTACTTTCCGACATTTTCACAAGCGAATGGTTGTATGAACCGAAGAATTTTGGCACAAGGATAAAATCTCCGGTAGAATTAATTGTCGGCATCAGGCGATTGATCCCGATGCAACTTGACAGGCCGGAAGTGCAGATATTGTTTCAGAAAGTATTGGGGCAAGTGTTGTTTTTTCCACCAAATGTTGCAGGCTGGCCCGGTGGAAAAAACTGGATAGACAGCAGCGCCTTAATGTTCAGGATGCGGCTTCCTCAACTTTTAAGCAATTCTGAACAATTCTTAGTATCGCCAAAAGAAGATGATGATGTTTCAATGGGAATGGAAGGAATGGAGGCAAATAATAATGCAAGACGCCTTTCTGTTGCCGTTGACTGGGAGGCGGTTTATAAAGTATTTGCAAAAATACCACGGGAAGACCTTTTGGAGCGTGTTAACGGAATTGTATTACAAACAAAAGGGTTCATCAATTCAAATATTTTAAAAAGATATACAGATAACGGTTCACGTGAAGGATTTATAAAATCAACGATAATCGAATTGATGAGTACACCTGAATATCAGTTGTGCTGATAATAACGGTAACCTATAAACGCAAAATAGCATGCTGATAAAACGAAAAGAATTTTTGCAGGTTGGATCGTTGGCTTCTGCTTCGCTGATGATGCCAAAATTTCTAAAAGCTTTTGAGAAAAAAGCATTTGTGCCACCCGGAAATAAAGTATTGGTGGTTTTGCAATTAAGTGGCGGCAATGATGGCTTAAATACGGTAATACCTGTAATAAATGACATTTATTATAAGTCGCGACCGAAGCTTGGAATACAAAAAGAGAAAGCTTTGCAGCTGACCGATGAAGCCGGCATTAATCCCGCTTTGCCTTATTTTAAAAACCTTTTCGATGAAGGAAGCCTGGGTATTTTAAATAGTGTGGGTTATCCAAATCCTGACCGATCACATTTTCGCAGCATGGACATTTGGCAAACAGCTGCTGATAGCAACCAATATTTAAATACAGGATGGCTTGGCCGCTATTTGGATGCTCAATGCAATGGTTGTGATAAGCCAACGCAGGCATTGGAGATTGATGATGTATTAAGCCTCGCGCTAAAAGGTGAAAAAATTAAAGGCCTTGCCTTGCGAGATCCAAAAAGATTATTTACCTCAAGCAATGAAAGATATTTTAGAGAGATAAATGCCGCTCACGAAAACGACGAACCGGTTGCAGATTATCTTTATAAAACCCTGGGCGAAACATTAAACAGTGCTGATTATATTTACCAGGAAAGCAGGCAACGACCTTCCTCTCAAACTTATCCCGTTACCGAATTAGGAAAAAATCTTAAAACTATTGCTTCCCTTATTTTAAGCGACATCAACACCAAAGTGTATTATGTAAGCCTTGGCAGTTTTGATACTCATATAAACCAGGAGAACCAGCAGAAACGATTATTTACTGAATTAAATGATGCTGTAAACGCTTTTGTAACGGATTTGAAAAAGAATAATCGCTTCCAGGACGTGACTATGGTGACCTTTAGTGAATTTGGAAGGCGGGTTGCACAGAATGCAAGCGGCGGCACCGACCATGGTACCGCCAATAATATGTTTTTGATTGGCGGAGGATTAAAACAAAAGGGATTGATAAATCCAATGCCGGATTTAACCAATCTTACTGATGGCGACCTGCCCTATAAAGTAGATTTTAAAAGCGTGTATGCTACACTGTTACATTATTGGCTTGGTGCCGACGATGAAAAGATCCTTGGTAAAAAATATGAGTTACTGGATTTTGTTTAATGCCCCGCTAGTAAGCAGAGCAAAAAAGCCCTTCACTAAGGACTTTTTAATGCATAAAATATTTTTCCTGGTTTAGTGAAGGTTAAATGCTTTCTGCACGGCATTCAAATCATTAAGATTTACATCTTTGTGCATACCAAGTGCGGTTGCATCTATTAAAATTACTTTAGCAGAAATTGTTTGCCCCGGAGGAGTTATCGCCTGCCCTGAAACATCACTTATATCAATACTAATATAGCCCGGAGAATGGATAGCGCCGTAGGTTATTCCATCAAAAACTTCAGGCAATGCTTCGTAATAGGAAGTGCCTGAGAAGGACAAATACACCAATACAGCGCCATATTGATAAACGGTATTATCAAGTTCCGGCACGTTTAGCGAGGCTGTATAACTTAATCCATTATTATCGGTTGTCCAATCGCCTGGTTGTATTGTATAGATTGCAGAATACGCCTGGTCGACTTTTTCCACTTTTGTTACCTGTTTTTTGCACGAGATAAAAATGAAGAAAACCGGCGTTAGTAGCAAAATAATTTTTTTCATATAAAATGTTTTTGGTGAAACGAATGAGATAGATTTTTGTTACACTTAGTAGGACATAAACAACATGCCAAAGTTTAAAAAGTTGTTATAGTTGCAGCAACATTCAGTTTGTTGCTGCAATCTCTTTACAAAAAAAATGGGAAAAAAAAGCCGCGGTATGAAATGCCGCGGCCACATGCTTTTAAGGATAGATCAGGTTGAACCGGTTTTTTCTTTTACGATCGAATTCAAAGATTTGAGGCGGGTAAATATTAAGATTCCGCCTATAAAAGCTGCGATCACAAGAATAAGAAAATACATTTTTTTATCTGTGAAATCATCCCAGAAACTTGTCATTACCCCCGCAAGTTTGCCACCGATTGCGGTTGATAAAAACCATCCACCCATTAATAAAGCTGTAAGCCTTGCGGGTGCAAGTTTTGACACGAGAGACAATCCGATAGGGCTCAACAATAATTCGCTTATCGTAAAAACAAAATACGTTCCCCAAAGCCAGTAAGGAGATGTTTTTTGAAGATAAACGGAAGAAACAGACATGATCGCAAACACCATTACCAGTGCCGAAAGCCCGGAAATAAACAAGGCCATTCCGAATTTACTGGCTGTTGACGGTTCCTTATTTCGTTTTCGCAAAAAGCTGAAAAGCATAACCAGCAACGGCGTCAGGATAATAATAAACAGTGGGTTGATAGATTGAAACAATTCCGTATTGGCCAATTCCTCACTTCCTCCGGGAGGCCAATCGCTTTTTGGTACGTTATTGAAATAAGGATCAGGGCCCATCACCTGTACTATTTTTGTTTGTTTATTAACGATGTTACCATCCACCAATTTTACGTTGTTATCGTCGTAAGGTGCCGCCACCAAGGCCTGGTCTTTTATGTCTACAAAATGTTTATCTACTTTATCTACTAACCTGGGCGTATCGCTTACCGTTTGAAGAAAGCCAAGTGAACCGGCAATTTTTTTAGCAGTGGGTGATACGGTTCTGTCTGTATGTATCTGTGCCCATAACGTAAGACCGGTAGAGTTTTGATTATAGATCGTCCAAAAGATAATTGAGATTCCGAAAATGAATAGAAGCGCGCCAATAGCTCTTCTATCAGTTCCGGTTGCTTTAATATAAAGTGAAACGTAAAACGCGATAATTGGCAGGCAGGCAAATATAAAGGCATCATTAGATTTGCTTCCCATAATGGTCGAACCAAAGATCAATGAAGGAACAATCCAGCCAATGACTGCTGCAATAATGGCAGGTAAAAAAACGTAGCCAAAAATTTTACTCAAAGGCATATCTTCCGACCGTTTTTCTTTTTTTACTTCACCTACACGAACGCCTTTTAACGAGCTGGCTAAAATGATCATCCCTATCACCAAACCCACGCCGGCAGCCGCAAAAGCATAACCCCAGCCATACTGATTTCGTAAATAAGCGGCAACGAAATTGCAAAACAGCGCCCCAATGTTTATGCCCATGTAAAAAATATTGTAGGCGTTGTCCTTTAATGGTTTCAGATCGTCACGATTATAAATATTCCCCAGGAGTGTTGAGATATTTGGTTTAAAAAATCCATTTCCCACAATTATTAACAACAAAGAAATATACAAAGCTGTATTTCCGGGAAAAGCAAGTCCGAAATACCCCAGCGCCATTAATGATCCGCCAATGAAGATGGACCTGATATAGCCCAGGTACCTGTCTGCCAGCAAACCGCCAATAAACGGAGTAAGGTAAACGAGCGCAATAAAACTTCCCACTATATCTGCACCCATTTTTTCCGTCAATCCTTTTCCACCGGTTTTATCATCAATCAGGTACAGAAGCAAAATGCCCACCATTAAATAATACGCAAAGCGTTCCCACATTTCAGTCATAAAAAGCACGTACAACGCTTTAGGATGCTTGCCTTTTTTATGTTCGGCTACATCTTCAGGTATCAGCTGATCTGCCATATTGTTTTGGTTTTAGTTTAAAAATAATTTAGAAAAAAAATTTAATTAGCTTGTAAAGTAAGGAGAAATTTAAAATTATCTTTTTTTATTTGAAAATATTTTACAGAAATTAATTCAGCCTTTTATAGTAAACAAACAAAAAAGATTGATTTTTATTTTTCAGTTTTGGAAAAAAGCAACATAGATTTCCTAAACCAATATTTCGTGCGTTTTATTATGCGATACCCCTTTAGTTTACTAACTTGCCATTTCCTTTTTTAATAAAAACTAAAGTAGTTTGAAAATTCTTATCCTGGGATCCGGCGGAAGAGAACACGCCTTTGCATGGAAAATCAGCCAGAGTACATTATGCTCGCAACTGTTTATTGCACCCGGAAACGCAGGTACGGCGCAGCTGGGCGAGAATATTGATATTGATATGAATGATTTTGAAGCCGTAAAAAAAGTGTGCCTTTCCGAAGATATTGAGATGGTGATTGTTGGCCCCGAAGAACCGTTGGTTAATGGTATTTATGATTTTTTCAAATCTGATAAAAAACTTGAAAAAATAATTATCACGGGCCCTTCAAAAGCCGGCGCACAATTGGAAGGAAGTAAAGCCTTTGCAAAAAGCTTTATGAATAAATATTCTATTCCCACGGCGAAATACAAGGAATTTGATAGCTCAAATTTTAGTGAAGGTCTTGAATACATTCAGAAACATCCGTTACCTGTTGTATTAAAAGCCGATGGCCTTGCCGCCGGCAAAGGCGTAATCATTTGCACCAATTATGTAGAGGCCTTAAGCGAATTTGAATTGATGATACAGCAGGCAAAATTTGGGAACGCCGGTAAAAAGGTAGTGGTGGAGGAATTTCTTGAAGGTATTGAATTAAGTGTTTTTGTTTTAACCGATGGAAAAAATTATGTGATTCTTCCGGAGGCAAAAGATTATAAAAAAATCGGTGAAGGCGATAAGGGGCCTAACACAGGCGGAATGGGCGCCATAAGCCCGGTTCCTTTTGCTACGGAACATTTTATGGCAAAAGTTACAAAGCATATAATCGAACCTACCATCAGCGGTTTGCAGCAGGAAGGTATCGATTACAAAGGATTTATATTTTTAGGTTTGATAAAAGTAGATGAAGAACCGGTGGTGATTGAATACAACTGCCGCATGGGCGATCCTGAAACTGAAGTGGTTTTGATCAGGTTGCAAAATGATCTTGTAGAATTATTGATGGCTATGGATCAACAAAAACTGGATAGTCAAAAAGTTTCTGTTGAAAAAAATAATGCAGTAACAATTGTGGCGGTTAGCGGTGGTTACCCGGGCCTTTATGAAAAAGAAAAACCCATCGAATTTTTCTATCTCGAAAATCCTCAAATCATCAAGCATATTGATGACGAAGGCGTTGGTGCGTTGGTTTTCCAGGCGGGTACGAAAAATGTGGATGGTAAAACGGTTACTAACGGTGGTCGCGTACTCGCAGTTTCTGCGATGGCTACAGGAATGGGCGATGCAATCGAACTTTCAAAAACAATCCTGGAAGAAATTTATTTTGAAGGAATGTATTACCGGGGTGATATAGGTTATGAGTTTGTTGAATAAAATCGTATAGCCTTCCCCGTTAAACGGAAATTGAGTTGGTTTTTGCTGCTTCCCAGCCTATAATAGCTGCCTTTCGTGTACTTCCCCAATGATAACCACCAAAGATGCCTGTCGATTGGATCACCCGGTGACATGGAATTAAGAATGCAACAGGATTTGCACCAATTGCTGTTCCGACGGCTCTTGAAGCTTTCGGTTTTTCAATTTGATTTGCCACATCACGGTAAGTAGCCAGGCGCCCCTTTGGAATTTTTAATAATGTTTCCCACACTTTAAGCTGGAAATCGGTTCCTTTTAAATGCAGTTTTATGGTTTGTAAATCTGTCCAATCGCTATAAAAAAATTTCAACGCATTTTCCTGTATAACATCCAAAGAATTCCTGAAGTGTGCATTTGGAAATTTGTTTTTCAGGTAATTTAATTCCGTCGCTTCATCTTCGGCAAAGGCAAGATGGCAAACACCTTTAGGCGTCGATGCAATTATTATTTTTCCAAACGGACTTTTTCCGAAGCTGTAATTGATGTTTAAATTTTCGCCGTCATTTTTATATTCTCCGGGCGTCATCCCTTCAATATTAATAAACAGATCATGAAGGCGACTGCTTCCTGAAAGCCCTGATGCCATGGCAGCATCAAATAGTGAAGTGTTTTTTTCTTTCAGTAATCTTTTGGCATATTCCACGCTTATATATTGAAGGAATTTTTTCGGGCTTGTTCCTGCCCATTCAGTAAACATCCGCTGAAAGTGGTGCGGGCTTACATTAATCTGTGCAGCAATTTCTTCAAGTGAAGGTTGCGATTTGAAATTTTCTTTTATATAATTGATTGCCGATGCTATCCTTTCAAAATTGATATTTTCCTGGCTTCCCATTTCCATATATTTAAATATTATTTACTGCAAAAGTAGAATGCCGGTTACCGATTTCCTACCCGAAAATTGCGATCTTTTTGTACACAGTTTGAATAAAATGAAAATCTGGTAAAATTGTTGCTTTACCAGCATCCATATCTGAAATTTGAAAAGATTATATTATAATATTTTTCCTTTAAAACAATTTACAAATTTTAATTGCGTTTCATATAAAAACCCTCAATAGTAATAGGTTGTAATTCCAAATTATTTCCACAACTTTGCAGGCATTAGTAATTATTCAATACCTCAAATAAAACATGGGCCTTTTTAATTTTTTCACACAGGAGATTGCGATAGATCTTGGAACGGCAAATACGCTGATAATTCATAACGATGTTGTTGTAGTAAATGAACCTTCTATTGTGGCATTGGATCGCAACAATCCCAAAAATATATTGGCTGTGGGTAAAAAAGCATTGATGATGCACGAAAAGACCCATGAAAGCATTCGTACTGTTCGTCCCCTGAAAGACGGTGTAATCGCGGATTTTAATGCCGCAGAGCTTATGATCCGTGAGATGATCAAAAAGATTTATGAGAAAAAACCCTTATTTCCGCCAAGCTGGAGAATGATGATCTGTATACCAAGCAGCATTACAGAAGTAGAAAAACGGGCTGTGAGAGATAGTGCCGAACAAGCGGGAGCCAAAGAAGTTTATCTTTTGCATGAGCCTATGGCCGCAGCGCTCGGTATTGGAATTGATGTGGAAGAACCCGTGGGAAATATGATTATTGATATTGGCGGCGGTACAACGGGAATTACCGTAATCGCATTGGCCGGTATCGTTTGTGATCAGTCCATTCGTGTGGCTGGTGATGAATTTACGGCTGATATTATGGAAGCCTTGCGTCGGTATCACAGTTTATTAATTGGAGAACGCACAGCTGAGCAAATTAAAATCCAGATTGGCGCGGCAATGAAAGATATAGACAATCCTCCGGATGATATGCCGGTAAATGGCCGTGATTTGGTTACGGGAATTCCAAAACAAATCATGGTGAGCTACCAGGAAATTGCTGAAGCACTTGATAAATCTATTTTCAAAATTGAAGAAGGAATTTTAAAAGCTTTGGAAACTACTCCTCCGGAACTGGCTTCAGATATTTACCGGAGAGGTTTATATTTAACGGGTGGAGGCGCTTTGCTGCGCGGGCTTGATAAAAGATTAGCTGCAAAAATTAAATTACCTGTTCATATCGCTGATGACCCGTTGAAAAGTGTTGTTCGCGGAACCGGCCTCGCCTTAAAACATTATGACCGTTATCCTTTCGTAATGCGGTAGAAATGTTGGGATCTTTATTTGCGCTACACACCGTTTTCATTTGATCAGTAAGTAAATTTGCAGAAATAATTATTTCAACTTCAAATATAAATGGCTGTTCTTTAATCCAGCCCGGATGAAATCATGCGAAACATTTTTCTCTTTATCCGTATTTATTTTACTTTTATTTTCTTCTTATTTCTGATGGGGGTTTCATTTTATATGATCTTCAGTTATAATCGTTATCACCATGCCTTATACTCCAAAACGGCTAATGAAGTAACAGGTGCCATTAGTAACAGGTACAATAGTATCGAATATTATTTTCAATTAAAAAGAACAAACGATTCCCTGGTAAAAGCCAATGCTGCTTTGTATAATAAACTGCGACAGGATTTTGAAATACCTGACAGTGTAAACAAAATTGCTATTGATACCATGAGACTTGACTCGTCCAATACAATAAGAAAATATTTGTATATGGAGGCTAAAGTAATCCACAACTCCGTTAATCTTTTGAATAACTATATTGAATTGCATCGTGGTAAATTGCAGGGAGTTCAGCCTGATATGGGAGTGATTGATGTAAATAATGCGGTAGTGGGAACAGTGATTGACGTTAGCAACAATTATGCAGTAGTAATGAGTTTGTTGCACGAGCAAAGCAACCTGAGCGCCCGGCTTAAAAAAGGCGGTGAAACAGGTATCGTAAGTTATGATGGAAAAACGCCCGGGATGTTATATTTAAAAGATATTTCCAAATCAGCTAAAATTAATTCGGGCGATACTGTTATTACCAGTGGTTTTTCCGATAAATTTCCAGGGGGCTTGTTGGTGGGTTATGTAAAAGACATTATCAATGATCCGGGAAGTAGCACTTTTACAGCGAGACTAACACCGGCCGCAGATTTTGAAAAGCTGCAATATGCGTATATTATTAATAACCTGCAAAAGGAAGAGCCGCGGCAACTTTTAGAAAAGGTGAAAAGCAAATGAGCAACCTGATTAAAAATATTATCCGTTTTTGCCTTTTTATTTTGGTGCAGGTATTTGTGCTTGATCAGATACCTCCGTTGCACCAACTCGTAACGCCTTACATTTATTTTCTTTTTATTTTATGGCTGCCATTTAAAATGGGCAGGAGAATGCAGATGTTGGTAGCATTTGCATTGGGGTTTGCACTTGATTGTTTCAACCGATCCTATGGGATGCACGCCGCAGCGTGTGTTCTTATTGCGTATTTACGACCCTTTCTTATAAACCTGCTAATTTCTCAGGAAGGTGCTGAAAGTAATTATAACGAACCTTCTATCCAAAGTATGGGTTTTACTCCGTATCTCACTTATGTAACAATTTTAACGTTTATTCACCACACTTTTCTTTACTTTTTGCAAGCTTTGCAAACTGGCGGATATTTCTATTTCTTTTTAAAATCTTTGATCTCTACGGCAATAAGTTTGCTGTTGGTTTTGTTATTAGAGTTGTTATTTCCACGAAAACAAAGATTTAGAACAAATACGATTTAGACTAAGTATTTTTACATTTGAATATTGCTTACCGATACCCTCAAAAAATCAAGCGTAAACTGTGTTTAACCAATCCCGCAAAAAAATAATAATTGCCATGTTCCTGCTGATGGGACTTATTATTATTTTAAGACTCTTTACCCTGCAGGTGGTGGATAAAAAATATTCTATCATGGCCAACGAGCAGGGACGGTTCAGAATGGTGGTTTATCCCAACCGGGGAATCTTATTTGACAGAAACGGGAAAGCGGTTTTAAGAAATACGGTTATTTATGATTTAATGGTCACGCCTTCCAAATTATATGGAATGCACCTGGATACTGCAGATTTTTGCCGGATTTTGAACATTGATACCGCAGAATTCAGGAAAAGGATCGTCACAGCTATTATTAGAAACAGGAGCTACAGGCCTTCAGTCTTCGAAACCTCTTTATCTGAAGAAAAGATTGCAAGGCTTAATGAAAGCATGTACAAATTTGTTCCCGCTTTTTATTTGCAGGAACGACCGGTCCGCGATTATCCGTACGATGCTGCCGGCAATATCCTTGGCTATTTATCTGAAGTTGATTCGAACTTTTTAAAAAGCCATGAAGGGGAAGGCTATCAAATGGGTGATTATGCGGGCAAAACAGGGCTTGAAAGGAGTTATGAAAGAGTGCTCATGGGAAGAAGAGGGATTGAATACTGGAAACGTGATAATAAAAACAGGCTTACCGGCCACCTGGAAAATGGAAAATATGACACTTCTGCAATTCAGGGAGAAAATCTGCACATGGCTTTGGATATTGACCTTCAAAAGTTGGGTGAACATCTGATGGAAAATAAAGTAGGCGCCATTGTAGCACTTGATCCAAAAACAGGCGGGGTGTTAGCTATGGTGAGCAGTCCTACCTATAAACCTAATTTGTTAACAGGTGCAGACCGCAGAAAACATTTTTCGCAATTATATTTAGATCCCAGGCTGCCGATGTATAACCGCGCCATTAGTGGTACTTATTCTCCCGGGTCAACCTTTAAAACGTTGCAGGCGCTTATTGGGTTACAGGAAGGGGTTATTACCCCATCCACCCGTTTCTTATGCACAGGTGCGTTTTATGGATGTGGTCGACCGATGGGGTGCCTGGATCCGGGAAATTTCAATTTGAAAGAAGCTATTACGGTTTCATGCAATACGTATTTTGCCAATGTAATGCAAAGATGTATTAACAACCCCCGGTTTGGTTCTTCAGACAGTGCTTTAAGGGTTTGGGATAAATACATGTATGCTTTTGGTCTTGGTAACCGGTTAGGAATTGACATGCCTTTTGAGAAGGGTGGTATTATTCCAACTCCAAGAACTTATAACAGAATGTATGGAGACGGGCATTGGAATTTTTGCACCTTTCGTTCGGTAAGTATCGGACAAGGAGAAGTTAGCGTAACCCCGCTGCAGGTAGCTAATGAAATGGCTTACCTTGCCAATAAGGGGTGGTTTATTACTCCCCATATGATTGATTCAATTGATGGAGGCGACAATTACGGATTGCTGGATTCATTTAAGTTGAGACACCATCCGTTAAATATTCCGGATTCAATTTTTGAGGCGGTAGCCGATGGAATGCAGGGCGTTATGGAAAGAGGAACCGGTGCTGCAGCAAAAGTTCCCGGTGTTGTGGTTTGCGGAAAAACAGGAACCGTTGAAAACTATTATAAAGGGGTAAAACAAAAAGACCATGCTTTTTTTGCTGCTTTTGCGCCACGGGAAAATCCACGGATAGCTATTGCCGTTATATGTGAAAATGCGGGATTTGGAGCCACTTCTTCTGCTCCCATTGCAAGCCTGCTGATAGAGAAATATTTAAAGGATTCAATTGCAGAACCCGACAGGAAAGCTTTAATCGAAACGATTTCAAAATTGAACCTAATACCTGCAAAAATGGTTGATGCCATGCGCAAAAGAGATTCAATTGCCAATGCCAAAAATAAAAAACAGGCTCTGTCAAAAGAGTATATAAAATCAATAAAAGATACAACAGGGATTGAAGATGAAGATAGTTCCGGTACTATGGATGAATTAAATAAAATAAATGCTGACGGACAGGGAAATGCAGATTCTGTTCCGTCAAAAAAACAACGAGTAATACAAGGAACAAATAATGCCGTTTTGCCGGAGGAACAAAATAAAAAAACAAAAAAATAGTTCGTTTACTAAAACACTTAATAAAAATTAATGCGCGATCAGGCTATAATATCTAAAGGTATTGATTGGGTAAGTGTCTGGTTATATATTATCCTTGTGTCTATCGGCGTGCTTTGTATTTTTTCGGTAGAGTACCATGCAAATGAAAATATTTGGCGCAACATCATTGGCCTTAAAAAGAACTATTCACGTCAAATATTATTTATTGGCATTTCTGCTGTGGTTGCTACTTTTATCCTGCTAACCGACAGTAAATTTTTTACCGCTACCGCCAATTTAGGTTATGCATTTGGCATCTTTCTGATGATGGCAACCTTTGTACTCGGAAAGGATATTAACGGATCACGCTCCTGGATTCCACTTGGGTTTTTTAACCTTCAGCCGGTTGAAACCTGCAAAATTTTTACCGCTCTGGCTTTGTCCAAATATTTATCAAGACCTGAAACAAATTTTCAAAATTCGCGATCGCAACTGATTGCAGCAGCCATCGCACTAACACCCGCTGTTTTTTCTCTTTTGCAAAATGAAACCGGCCTGGCTTTGGTCTATTTTGCCTTTTTAATCCCGATGTACCGGGAGGGTTTGCCACCTGTTTATCTTATCATTGGATTTTCGTTTGCAATTCTTGTTGTTGCTACCATTTTGGTCGAAAAGAATTTACTGGCGCTTATCCTCACCATAATTGCTGCCATTGTAATTTATGTGTTACGAAGAACCATAAAACGTGATAAGGCAGTTTTAGCGCTCATATTGGGATTGTGGATGCTGTGTGTAGGTATTCAGCGATTTGCTGTTCCATATATTTTCACACATGTGTTGCACCAATACCAGGTGGAAAGGATTATGAATACGTTTGGAGTCGATTACGTTCCGAATGGCGAAACTGCAGGGCTGAGCAAGAAGGACCAGTTGCAACAGCATAAAGCAAAAAAAGCAAAAGAAAATTATAATGTAAAGCAATCAAAAATTGCTATTGGTTCCGGCGGCCTGTGGGGAAAAGGGTTTTTAAAAGGCACGCAAACCCAGGGAGATTTTGTTCCGGAGCAGCATACTGATTTTATTTTTACCACTGTAGGAGAAAATTTTGGTTTCTGGGGGAGCTCCCTGGTGGTCATTTTGTATTTGTTTTTTATGCTGCGCATGGTCTTTTTGGCTGAGCGCCAGCGGAGCACCTTTACGCGCGTTTACGCTTACAGTGTGGCAGCAATCATCTTTTTCCACGTTTCCATTAATATTTGCATGACAGTGGGCCTGGCACCGGTAATTGGAATCACATTGCCTCTCTTGAGTTATGGTGGTTCGTCTTTATTAACTTTTACTATTTTAATATTTATTTTGATCAGGTTGGATGCCGACAGGCAAATGATCCTTCGATAAATACTTTTTTGCTTTTTGGCGATTTCCAGCCGAAATTTGCCGCATGGCTAAGATAATTCCTTTAAGCGAAGGCGCTTTTACCGTTGACCAAACAAAAAAATTCGTTCCCTTCAATAAGCACAAAGATGATCTCCAGGTTAGAAACAAAGGAAGCCTGTTAGTGGAAATCCAGCCGTTTCTCGTTGTAACTTCAAAAGATATTTTGCTACTTGATACCGGTCTTGGTTTTGCCGGCAACGACGGACAATTGCAAATTCACAAAAACCTGGCAGCGAATGGTATCAACGCTTCAGATGTTACCAAAGTGCTTCTTACTCATCTTCACAAAGACCATTCGGGCGGTATAGCTCAACCCAACAAAAAGATTGTAAGTTTCGAAAACGCCACGTATTACATCAATAAGCACGAATGGGAGTACGCTTTAGAAAAGGGGTTGCCATCATATCACATAAATGATTTTAAACTACTTGAAAAAAACGGGAAGGTTGTTTTTACAGAAGATGAAGGTGTAATTGACGGATATATTTATTATAAAGTCACGGGGGCCCACAGCCCTTTTCACCAGGTATTTAAAATAATTGATGGCAATGAAACCATTTTTTTTGGAGGAGATGTAGCGCCGCAACTGCAGCAAATGAAAAACCGGTTTAAAGCAAAATATGACTTTGATGGAGCTGCAGCCATGGAGTTAAGGCAAAAATGGTGGAAGGAAGGGGAGAAAGAAAAGTGGTCTTTTTTGTTTTATCATGATATAAAAGAGCCTGTTTTTTCCTTCAAATAAAGGTTACTTATAAAAAAATAAAGGCCTGCCCTAAAAAGGGCTGGCCGTTGCTAACCTATGAAAAACACCGTTGCAAAAATAGGAGAAAATCTAACTTCTCCAACTTTAATTATTTTTTTTTCTAATATTCAGTATCGTTATTTGTTCAAATGTATTAATATTCAGGCAATTTACGTGAGAAAAAATTTAATAAACTCTCTATTAAATAATTCAAATAAAGAGCAGAATATTATTATATATCAATAATTGGAGCAAAGTTTTGGATCCGCATTAGAGGTATGCAGAAGCAGTAAACGAACAAAAAAGCAGCATTTTTATTTCACTTTATTGTCGTCGTTCTTTCAGTCGTTGGATAAGAACGTTTCTGAATTCTCTTTCAGCGTTATATAAATCGTTCAATCGTTGAGGACCAAGAATTTTTTCAAAAGCCGGTTTATATTTTTTTCGGATATCCAATAACTTTTGTTCATTCTCAATTACATCCCCGTTCCGGTTATTAGCTCTAACCTGCATTATTTCGTTATCATATTGATTGTATATTGGCCAGAATTTTTCGGCTTCTGCAGAAGTGAGGTGCAGTTTTTGAGTAATAAAGGCAACTTTTAAAGCCTGTATTTTTTCGCGTCCATTTCCATTTTGTGCCATGGTAAATGAATAGCTTCCAAAAAATGCTAAGATGATAAGTAAATATTTTTTCATTACTGCGTGTTTTTATTGGTACTTGCTACATTTATTTTTTGAAGATAATTATCTAAGGCATTATCATCAAGTAAATAATCATTAGGTTTTGGAAGTTCTTTGGTATCGGTATTTTTTGTCAGTGCCTCATCATCTAATATAGTTGTGTTTTTTTCCAGGTATTTTGCAATTTCATCATCAGTCAATGAAGCAATTCCCTGGTCAATTTGCCTGGGTGTTTTATATTGAGAAGCTAACTGAACATACCCGGGAATATTTGAAGAGGTAGTCGCCAGGTCATTGCCGGTGTTAGCGCTCTGGCTCTTAAACAATTGAAGGGAAGAAATAGTGATTATTCCTGCAACCACGGCTGCGGCTGCATATTTCCACCATTTCCTGGCAGCATCAAAAGAAACAACTTTTGCTTTTTGCCCTTTTATTCTATTTAAAATTTTATTGCTTAGATCATCAAAGTAATCGTCGGGAACGCTAAAAACGTTCTCTTCCTTAAGATAATGGAGGGCAGGAGAAATCGATTTAATTTCACTATCCGCATTTTCCTCTTCCCCTGCTTTTATTCTGGATAGGATACTATTGCTCAAATTATCAAAATAGCCTTCCGGCACTTTTTGAAAAGGCACTTTCTCTTCCTGGTGTAAAAAAACAGTTGTAGCGATTTTTTCTTCCAGGTCAAGAAAATATCCTTCGGGAACCGTAAACACATTCACCTTCTCCATGGCCGCCAGGGTAGGGCAAATTGTTTTTAATTCATTTAATATTTCTTTTGATATTTCCATCTCGCTGGTTCAGACTATTTTTTATCCCTTTAGTTTAATTGTTAAGTATATAATCTTCTACTTTTTTAGCCGCATGGTGATAGCTGGCTTTTAAGGCTCCTTCGCTCGTTTCCAATACATGGCTCATCTCTTCGTAAGGCATTTCTTCATAATACCTGAGGTTAAAAACCAGCCGCTGCTTTTCGGGTAATGATTGGATGGCCAGTTGCAGTTTCCATTCAAGTTTGTTAGCATCAAAATGGGTATCGCTTTTTAGCTTATTACTCAAACCATTCTCTTCATCACTCAAAGAAATTGAATTTCTTTTTTTCTCTTTATTCAAAAAAGTCAATGATTCATTTGTTGCGATCCGGTATAGCCAGGTATAAAGCTGGCTGTCTTCTCTAAAGTTTTCTAATCCTTTCCAAACTTTAATAAACATATTCTGTAACACGTCGTCTGTATCCGCGTGTGTAATCACCATTCTTCTGATATGCCAATATAATTTTTCCTGGTACTTTTTAATAATACCTGTAAAGGCCCGCTCTTTGGTAGCAGGATCTTTAAAAAGTGCCAGTAATTCCTGGTCATTTGGGAATTGGGTCATAATTGTTTATGTCTGCAACAAAAATAAACAAACTGTATGTAAGACTTCTGCACAAATGAAATGTTTAACCTTGATTATTTTTCTTACGTTAAAGTTTGCAGGCGGGTTGAAAAACTAAGTTCTTTTACTTTCAAAACATCATCAATGGCATCGAGATAGGCATTTACAACGATCTTTTTATCAAATTCGTTTATCATTTTTTGCCTGCCTTTTTTCCCCATCATATTTCTTTCTTCGGCGGGAAGGAGGTACATTTTTTCCATTTTTTCGGCTAAATCCCGGCTATTTCTTGTCTCGCACAAATAACCGGTAATTCCATCTTCTACAGTTTCTTTACAACCTGTTGTATTGGTGGTAATTATAGGTTTTTCCATGCTTGCCGCTTCCAACAAAATATTTGAAGTCCCTTCCCGGTATGAAGGTAAGACGATACAATCTGCACGGGCGATAAATCTCCTGATATCCTTTTTTTCTCCTTCATAATCTATGATTCCTTCTACAATCCAGTTCTGTAGATCATTTTTTGAAATGGTATTAGACTTTAAATTTTGATGCCAAAACGGCCCAATAACATTAAATAAGATTTGCGGATATCTTTTTTTCAGGCTCCTGGCTGCCTCCACAAATTCAAAAATTCCTTTGTCCTTAATCAACCGCCCGATAAAAAGGAAGATAAAACTATCATCTCTGTGATTCGTGTGGATAGGGCAAAACTTATTATAATCCACGCCCGAACCCGGGATTCTTTGCGCTATATCCTCTTTTACAAACTTATTTTCCAGGAATAAATTTAAATCATCAAAATTCTGGAAAAATACCTTCCGCGTTTTCCGCAGCGCAAAGCGATAGATAAACCTGGCAATCCTGTAGGCTAAATTTTTACTGCTAAATAAAGGCCCCACCCCGGTTATATTGGTTATGGTAGGTATCTCCAGGTAATTGGCTATCAGGTTCCCAAAAATTGCCGGCCGGATGCTGAATATGAGGCAAAGATCAGGTTTTACTTTTTTTAGGGCACGATATAGGTGAAATTTATATCTTATAATTTTAAGGGGATTAAGATTACCCGAACCAATATTTATAACCCGCAGGCCTGTTTTTTCAACGTGGGAAACGAAACTATTGGTGTGCGTGAGTATGGTAACCTCATAGCCTTCCTTCATAAGCGTTTTCATGAGGTTGTCGCGCATGGTATAAGTAGAGAACAGGCTATTCTCGATGACGGCAATTTTTTTCTTTTGGGGTAAATCAGTTTTCATTGGTAAACTTTTTTATACCATACTTCCAGCGAAAAAAGGGTCCATAAAATTTTGGCTCTTTTTTCATCAGCTATTTTTGTTTTCTTTTCTAACAGGTTTTCAACAAACTTTTGGTTGACAAAGGTTTTGTAAAAATTATTACTGGCAGAAAGATAATCAAAAAGAATTTCATTTAATTCATTATCCACCCACTTTTTTAGGGGAATTTCAAATCCGCGTTTTGGCTGATTTATCAATTGGGCCGGCAGATATTGCGCAGCAAGCTTCCTCAACATATATTTGGTTGTCTTTCCTTGTATTTTATAATTATCTGGAAGAGCAGGAACATATTCTAAAATTTCTTTTGAAAGAAACGGGCTTCGGCCTTCCAGTGAGTTGGCCATTGTTGCGATATCCATCTTTACCAAAAAATCATCACAAAGCACCGTGTCAAAGTCAAGATTCATTATTTTTTTCAAACCTGACAAGTCGTTGCTTCCTGCAATTTTTTCGAAATCGTGCTTAATAGGTTTTAGATAACCGGAGGTTTGGTCTAAAAAATTTTGTTGAAACCCTTCAAAAATATCGGCAGATGCAGAAAAATAAATTTCCAGATCTGAACTTGATGCCAGCGAAGCCAGCCTGTACAAATAGTTATACAACGATTTCTTGTCCCCGGGAAACGGTAATAACCTTTTAAACGCTGATGCTGTTTTTTGAACTAAATAATTTTTTTTAAAAAAGTCATATTTACTAAAGGGAACATACCTGCGGTAACCGCCAAAAAGCTCATCGGCGCCATCACCATTTAATATTACCGTCAGGAATTTTTTAGCTTCCTGGCTTACATAATAACTGGGGATAGCGGAACTATCATAGAAAGGTTCGCCATAATTACATAATATTTTTTCAACGTCATTCTGCAGGTTTTCAAAAGAAATCCTGATCTCGGTATGATGTGTATGGTATTTTTCTGCAACTAATTTTGCAAGAGGCGCTTCGTCATATTCTCCTTCAAAAGAAACCGTAAAGGTCTTTAGTTTGGGTTGATACTGATGCGCAATAGAAGTTACAAGGCCGCTATCAATGCCGCTGCTTAAAAAACAACCCACTTCCAGATCACTTGATTCCAAGCGTCTTTTTACAGCCTGGTGAAGAAGTTGATCCGTTTTTTGTATGCCTTCTTCCAACGAATCGTTGGACTCTTTTTGATAAAAATTATTCACGTTCCACCAACGTTTTTCATTTATCGAAAGCGTATGGCAATCAACGATTAAAAAACTACCTGCCCTCAGCTCGGTTACATTTTTATAGGGAGTAAATTGACGATAAAAAGTGCCAAGCCGTAAGTATTGAAAAAAACCGCCGGGCTCAATTTCAACATTAGTCATTGTTTTCAGGCAATTCAATTCACTGGCAAAAACGAACTTTTTCTGATCGAAGAAATAATAAAAAGGCTTTTTACCAGCCCGATCGCGGGCGATAAATAGTTGATTTTTTATTTTGTCATAAATTACAAAGGCAAACATGCCGTCAAGAAAATCAAGAAAATCAGTTCCATACCGGTCATATAAAAGGAGTAGCGTTTCGGTGTCGGAAGATGTGTTGCCTTTTAAATCGAATTGCTTTCTGATTTCCTGGTGATTGTAAATTTCACCATTAAATATGATGGTGTATTTTTCACCAAGATGCATAGGTTGTTTGCCACATGAAATATCAAGAATGGAAAGCCTGAGATGAAACAGATCAACATTTTTATGTTGATAACTATCCTGCTCATCAGGGCCACGGTGGGCTAAAGTCTTAATAACCTCTGGATAGGAGAAAGATGAATTTATTGCTCCGGCAATGCCACACATTATTTCTTTGGTTAATTATATATTCTACAAAATAACTTCATTATTTCTCAAAATGAGTAATTGCAAAATAAGAATCCCGTTTATTTATTCTTTTACTGGCGGGCGCTTATCAGGCTAACGAAGGATTTAAAGAAATTATATTCATCTCCGCCTCACGCAATATTTTCTTGCGTGCAGCTTTTTCTTTCGCTTTTTCGTAAATTAAAAACAAGGCAATACTATAAAATGGCAGACAAGGAATTTTATATCTTACCAGGGTTCCGAAATTTAAAGTACTGGCGCCAATGAATAGTGCAAACAATACTGCGAAAAGAAAGCAATACATAATCATGGCATCTGAAATAATGCTTCTTAAAAAATTAATTATTCCTCCGCGGAGAAGCACATATAGTGTAAAAAACATGAGGACAAGGCTTTCCAGCGCTGCCATTAATTGCGATATTTTGTGCGCTTCCCAAATAAAAGGCCTGAAAAAAGTAGTAGCTACGGCGGCAGGCGCAATTTTTACCAGTCCATTAAAAGTTCCGTCAAATTCTTCGCCAAGACTAAAATTGGAGGCCGCATCTTCCCGGCCGCTCCGATCTTCTATCACTTCGTTTAAATGCGAAATACTCGAAGTGAGATCCTCTACTGCATATCCTTTAAGCTCGTCATTGTAAGATGAGAGAATGGAGGTAAAAGAATAAGCGACTATAGCTATAACGATTGGTGTTATGAGATAACGAAAAAATCTGATTTGGATAGATTGAATATTTTTAAACACCATAAATAAAACGCAAAACGGAATGTAAGCCAGCAAAATATAAACTTTAAGTACGGCGAGAAAATAACCGGCAATAAACAGGATAATGAAGTTTTTAAAAAACGACTTTTTCTTAACCGTCAGGCTGTAAAGTGCATAAGTAAGCCACCCCAGGGCGGCAATACACAACGAATCTTTTAACAGTCCGGAACTCCAAAAAGCGAGGGAAGGAAAATATAAAATCGAAATAGCAAATTGCTTGTGCAACTTCGGATATTGCTCGTAAAAAAATAAATACAATTTCCAGATCCCGGAAAAAGCAAGGCCCGCAAATATTAAATTGATGACTGCAAAACTTCCGAATGAAATGAACGAGAACAAAGTATCCAGGCGGATTATCATAAAATTGCTTTCGTCTTTAAAATATCCTTTATTATAGGGATTATCAACCAATGACAGATCAAAATATTTTCCGCTCTTAAATAAATATTTAAAATTGGATGAATTTTTTAAAATAAGATGGTATAAATTATTCCCTTCATGCTGGTATAAAACCGTGGTATCGCCTACTGTGAGGTATGAATAATAAAGAATGAATAAAATGCTGGCGAAAATTTTTATCCAGAAGCCTTGCCGGTGATATTTTTTCAACACCGGATCGTCATATTTTTTTCTTTTTGCTTTAAAAAACAGGTATAAGAGAACAATAAAAACAGGAGCTAAAAAGAAATCAACAGGTTGCATTTTTGAGTTTGTTTTAAGAAATCGCGAATCCTGCCAGGTATTTGTGTATTATTAATTGTGAGTTACTGCGTGTAGCACCGGGTTTTTAAATCCTTTATACCGGGGTTGCATATATCCCAATGTATTGCGCCTGGATGATGCATTTAAACGTTTCAGAACCATTGCTGGCGTTGCATCACAGTTGTTGGCGAAGGCGTCTTTTACCGGCCAGAAAAGAAAATTAAGTTTTTTCAGTTTGTTGGTTTTCTGAAATACAATGATGATTCCGCTAAATAAAACCAGGAAAGCAACATACATCATGGTGGCTGCAGCCGGTTTATTACTAAATCTTGTTTTTAAAATATGAAACCTGTTGCGCACGTAAAAATACATTTTCCAGTTACTGCAGTAATCCCAATCATTTTTGTATGAATAAGCGCCTGCGGGATGATAATGAATACTATTGGTTTTTGTATAGAATGGGATTTTGTGTTTGGAAATTATTCTATGATAGTATTCTGTCTCATCGCCCCAGATAAATAATTCTTTCCTCGGCAAGCCCACTTTTTTGATAATTTCTTTAGAAAGCAGAGTACCATTAAAAGGGTGCGCAAAATTTTGAATAGTTTCTTCGTTTACTTCATCAATTGTTGCATAATTGCCGGTTTTCCATACAAAACTTTTGCGATCTTCTTTATTGATAACGGCACAATTTCTCAAGCACATTTTTTCTTCATTGTCTGCCAACAGGTTTTCCAATGCGTCCTTTTCAGGAAAACCATCATCATCCATAAGCCATACCCAATCGTAATTTTTTTCGAAAGCCATTTTTATCCCGGTATTAAAACCGCCGCCGGAACCAATATTTTTTTGGGTAACAAATTCCAGATCATTCTGCTTTAGCAACCACGCAGCGGTATTATCTGTGCTTCCATTATTTATTACTAAAATTGCATCGAGCCTGCGTGTCTGGCTTTTTAAGGCATTCACACATTCAGCTAATAATTTCTGCCTGTTGAAGGTTACAACTACAGCAATGACCGTTTCCATAAGGATGGGAATTGTGGATTAAATAATATATTAACTCCTTATAAAACGGTTTGAGAAAAGTATTATTGTTAAAAAGGGTTACTGTAAATGGTTTTCTTCGTTGGGAAATACGGGTAATGGTTGTTTTGCAGATTTGGCAGCTATAAATTTTGCGGAAAAATTGATCGCCTCTTCTATTACATCGTCCATATCCAAATAACGGTAGGTAGCCAGCCGCCCAAGGAATGAGAGATTTTTGAGGGTTTCCGCCTTTTGGCGGTATTTGTGAAGTAGTATTTTATCGTCCCTGAGTCGTTTTGGATAAAAAGGGATGTCATTTGCCCCTGTTTCTTTACTATATTCTTTAAAAATAATGGTTTTTTGATGATCTTCCCATGGTGTAAAATGCTTATGTTCGGTAATTCGGGTAAATGGAATTTCTTCATCACAGTAATTCATTTGGGCCGTGCCCTGGAAGTCGCCCGCATGAACTGATGGCTCAAATGTAACTGTTCGGTAGCCAAGCCTTCCGAATTCATAGTTGAAAAAGGCATCTAAGGGCCCGGTATAAAAAACATGATCATATTTGGTCACTTGTGATGTGTTAGTAAACTTTGAATCCAGGTAAACGTGGATGTTTGGGTGATCCAATAATTTTTCAACCAGGTCAGTATATCCATGCACAGGTATCCCCGTAAAAGCACTGTTATGGTAATTGTCATCAAAATCAAACCGCACCGGAATTCTTTTTAAAACCGAAGCGGGTAATTGCCGCGGTTCACATCCCCATTGTTTTTTTGTATATCCTTCAAAAAAAGCACTGTATAATTTTTCGCCAATGAAAGAAAGTGCTTGTTCTTCAAAGTTGTTAGGATGCGTAATAGATTTATCTGAAACGTTATCTAAAAATTCCCTGGCTTTTTGCGGTGTAAAATTTTTTTTAAAAAACTGGTTTAAAGTTGAAAGATTTACCGGAAGTGAATATACTTCACCTTTTACAACGGCCTTTACCCGGTGCAGATATGGCCGGAACTCTGAGAACGAGTTTACATATTCCCAGAGTTCCTTTTTATGGGTATTGAAAATATGAGGTCCATATCGGTGCACCATAATTCCCGTTTCCTGGTCCCGGCTGGTATGGCAATTGCCGGCAACGTGATTTCTCTCTTCCCAAACGTCAACGTGGCAGTCGCACTTATTCACCAGTTCCTGCGCCAGGACTGACCCCGAAAACCCTGAACCGATAATGAGAAATTTTTCAGGCATAATGCGTTCCTATTTTTTGTTATGAACGAGACGATGATATATATATTGCCACAACGTGGGATGATACCAAAGTTTACTTTCTAAATTACGGGGTCTTGCGCTGATTTGGTTATTAAAAAAATCATTGATCGCTCTTTTTAGAAGCACAATACCTTCCGCCAACTGGAGGAAGGGATATGTTGAGAAATTATCTTTTTCTGTTATCGTTATTTTTTCCTGGTAAATTATGTTTCCTGTATCAATTCCTTTATCTACCAGGTGAACCGTAACGCCGCAATTTTCCATATCGTTGTTAACGATTGCCCAGTAAGCTCCGTGTACATTTCTGTATTTCGGTGTTATGCCGGCGTGAATATTTATGAATTTTACCAAAGTAGCATTTAAAACCGATTGCGAGATGATACGTGTTCCGTTCACTATCACCAGTTCAGGATTTATTTTTTTTATAAGTTCGATACATTCATCACTATTCACTGATGCAACTTGCATGATTTTTTCCGTTGGCAATGCCGTGATTTGTAACCCGTATTCCTGTAAAATTTCCTTCTTTCGTTTTAAAGAAGTTCTTTTCAAAATCCTGGCAATTGAAAATTGAAACAGTAGTTGCCCGGCAACGGTTCGCCAGCCTAATTTTTTAATTCTTTTTTTTATTAGTTCGCTGGCAGCCATCGGCTTTTCAAGAATAACGGCTTCAATTTCAAAATCATTTTGCAATGAATGAAACAGGATATTGGTGCTATCGCCCGGCCGCGCTAACAAAAGTAATCTGTGTTTATTCATCGTGTGCCATCTTTGATAATTCCTGCATACTTACACTTTCAAAATCAAATTCATTTTTTAATCGCGAATATTGATTCAGAATGCTTTCAAGAAAAGAAAAATTGTTTAACATATCAACCCCAAAATTATGAGGATGCCACCATAAATGGTAGATGAGTCCTTTTTTTGCTGCAAAGGTCATACTGTCCGTAATTCGTTTTAACCGTAATTTTTCAAATGCTTTCAGTCGTATTGAATAAGGTCGTAAAAACCGGCTCGATGGAATATTAATGATCCCGGTATTTTTAATTTCTTGCAGCGAGTAGCAATTATGACCGCTGAAATTATAATAAGAATCCAGGAGACGAAAAGGGCGCCGGACAAAAAAGCCCGAACCAAAACTTTCTGATGAAAAAAGCCATGACTTTTCATTTCCCCGGAACGAAGTAAATCCCATTTCGCGGCAAACATCAACGTATTTTTTACTGTATTGGTTGCGCGGGAAAATGAAGCTTTTTAATTCGATATTTTTTTTTGCGGCAATGTTTTTTGCCGCTATTAAATCAGCTCTAAAATCTTCTATCGTCTGACCTTTTTCAAGGCAATAATAATGAGAGAAGCTGTGCGAGCCAATTTCCTGTCCCTTATCTTCGATTTGCTGAATTAAATTACCTGCGAAATGAAATGGATCGGTTGTTTCGCTTTCTCCCACTGACTCAAAATCGTCGCGGTATGGAGAGAGGTTCGCGTTTTTATATCCAGGTTTTCTAACAGGCAGGTTTTTAAGAAGTTCTTCCTTTGTGTTGAAAAATAAAAATCCAACGGTTGCAAAAGTTGCTTTTATTTTGTATTGCGTAAACAAATCTAACAGGGAAGGAATGACTTTTTGCACGCCCAAAAGATTTTTTTCATATTCTTTTAGTGTAATAGCGTCGCGCACGCCCCAGTAAATTTCAAAATCGAGCGAAATAACGAATTTCCCATTTCCCATTACAACAATATTAATTGAAAAAATTGATTTCTATTATTTAAATGCATTTATTTTGCCTGTGCTAAAAAGACCGACCGTTGTTTATGAAAAGTGAATTTACAAGGCGCCCGGAAAGGATCATCAAAACAGAAAACAGGGATATTTATGTGTTTACTATCGAAGGAAAAAATATCGATCATAAGGTAGTAAATGAATTTGGCGATGAGTGGTTAAAGTTTTTTGATCATAATGATGACCTGGTAAAAAAAGGGGGTGAAGAATATTTCGATATTCTCCACGACGGGATAATAAATTCAAAGACATATGCACTTGATATTGGTTGCGGTACCGGCCGATGGACAAAATATCTTTCACCCAAAGTTGGATTTATAGAAGCGGTCGATCCAAGTAACGCCATTTTTGCAGCAGATAAATTATTAGGTAAAACTGAAAATGTAAGATTGTCAAAAGCATCAATTGACACACTTCCTTTCGCTGATGAAACGTTTGATTTCGTAATGAGCATTGGCGTTTTACATCACATCCCAAATACACGCCAGGCTTTGCTTGATTGTGTAAAAAAAGTAAAAAAAGGCGGCTATTTTTTCGTTTATCTATATTATAATTTAGACAGGAGGGGCCCTTTTTATAAGGCGCTTTTTTACTCAAGTGATGCAATAAGAAAAACAGTAAGTCAACTCCCCGGAAAAGTTAAACATTTCGTTTGCGATATTCTTGCCGTGGTTTTTTACATGCCTTTTATTTTAGCTGGCCGGTTTTTCAAAATAACCGGATTTAAAGATCTGGCAAGGCGCATGCCATTACATGGGTATCAAAACCGTTCTTTTTTTATGATCAGGAATGACGCGTTAGACCGGTTTGGGACAAGGCTTGAACAAAGATTTTCAAAAGAACAGGTTATTGAAATGATGGAATCTGCTGGTTTAACTGATATCATTGTAAGCCCGGGAATTCCTTTCTATCACGCTGTTGGGAAGAAAAAATAATTATTCGTACAACATTTATCATTTCACAATTACACCTACATACTTTGCGGCATGTTCAATTATCAAAGGTGTACGATCAACTGACTCGCAAAAATGTTTGAAGGCTAAATTGTCGTTTATATCATCGGCAACAAAAAAACCACCTTTGTTTAAAGCATTCCACAATAGTGGGCTTGCCCACATTCTTCCGGTATAGCTTTTATCACTATCATAATGACAAAAATCTATCGAATTATTAAATTTCCGCAGCGCAAGCGGTATTCCTTTGATATCAGGTAATCGTTGTAATTGCCATTTGGATTTCAAATTTTCAGGAATAACACATCCTACATAATCGTCATTGCCCATGTTGATGTAAGGCATGTCATTGCTGATCAAAACAGCATTTTCTCTTTGGTTAATCGCTAATAAAATCGCCAGTGACGACCATCCATATGCTACACCGGTTTCTAAAATGTCTTTTGCTTTTGAATTTTTTACAAGATCGTAAATGAAATTTATTGCACCCTCTCCTCCCATTTTTACAGGGCAGTTTTCCGCAATTTCTTTTGCTTGGCTGATTTCATCAAAATATAAATCTGCCAAATTTGTTGGTTCACTGGTATTAGCGAGTTTCTGTAAAGCTTCTTGCTGCGATATGCTTTTTTCTTTACACCAATTTGTTGCTTCTGTTGTTGAATTTTCAAAAGCACTATTATTTTTCCTTTTTAAAACCTGGAAAATTTGTGGAATGTATTTCGGGTTTTTTATAAACCAGGAAGCTGTTTTAATTTTGCCGGGCATTTTCATTAGAGTTACAAATTTGGTCGTAAACCATTTTATATTTTTCAACCGCAGTGTTAAGATCATAAAAATCTAATGCCCCTCTTCTTATCTCATTTTTATCAAAAAGAGAATCATCAGAAATCAAAATTGCCACTTTATCATATTCGTTTTCGTTTAGTGTTTCCAATACAATTCCCGATTTATATTTTCCAATAACATCTGCTACATCGCCGACTCCTGCATTGCTGACCACCGGGACTCCCATCGCCATAATTTCACCATGTTTGGTTGGCGAAGAAGATTGCTTAGAGTAACAAGGTTTGATAAAGAAAACCGAAAACCGGCTTAAAGATAGTAAGATTGGCACTTCATTTCTGTTCGCTTCTTTTACCAGGATTTTTTCTTTATTTATTCCAGCTATTTGCGCCTGTTTTTCAATTTCCTGCCTTGCATTTGGCGAAATAAATAAAAATTTTACTTTAGGATTTTTTGCGCCAATGATTTTAAAAAACTGCATCATTTCCTTAACCAGGTACCAACTTCCAACAGATCCAAGATAGCTGATAATAAAATCATCATCCTCAATGCCAAGTTGCTTTTTAAGGCTTTCTTTTATTGTGTCATCAACCCTAGCCGGATCAAATAATGACATATCAACACTACACGGAATTACCTTCAGCGGAACCTTACTTTTATATTCAGGCCACTGTTTAATTATTTTTTCGGCGGCATAAGTAAGACATACAATGCCATCACTTTTTTCAACGGCTTCACTTTCTTTTTGCTTGAAAAAATCGTAGATTTTCTTATAAATAAACTTTTTTCTATTCCATATTCCCCCGTCAATTCTGCTATCGGCATAAAATTCCCTGATATCATTTAAGAATTTTAAGCCCAATTTTTTTTTCATTTCCAAACCAATTAATGCCGGAATTCCCGGCCTTGTATGCACCATTTCGAATTTCTCTTTTTTATGCAATTGGTTTGCTTTTTTTCTTAAATGCATTATATCAAAAAGTGTAGAAAACACAGCAGGTTTTTTGTGATAATAAATTGGTTGCCATGTAAGGCCCGCCAACTTCATCGTCTCATTCACTTCTTTTTTGTGCAATGAATAGTTTTTACGCTTCTCGCAACTCAAAATAGTAAATTCATAACCAAACCGCGAAAGGCCCAGCAGGTAAGGAATCACCTGGCTTTGGCCAAGGGGATCGGTCATTCCATCATAAGATATGAAGAGCACTTTAGGCATTTATTAGGCGTGAATTTATAGTCGGCTTTTTGAGAACTTTTGAGTAAATAATGAAAAGGTTTTCCAGGTAAGTTTCTTTGCTATATTTTTTTGAAAGTTCAATTCCTCTATTTGAGAAAGGGCTAAGATCAATTTTCTTCTCAAGAATATTTATAATCAAATTTGAAAAAGACAAAGGATTATTAATTTCAAAAAACAGCGCATTATCAAAAACAACTTCATGAAATACCTGCAAATTTGATAATAGTAAGGGTAGGCCTGTGGCCATTGCTTCAATCACCGATATTCCAAATCCTTCATAAGCTGAAGAGGAAACAAAAAGATGGTATCCTGTTAAAATTTCATCCACATTAACGCCTTTGCCTCTTAAATAAACGGGTAGTTTATTTTGATCAATTTCGTTTTGCAACATTTCCACTTCTTTCTTGCTTCCGGCTCCATAAATGTCGAGCGTAACAGGAAAATTTTTCAAATGCTCAAATGCTTTGAGCAGATAGGAATAATTTTTTTGCCTTTTAATATTTCCCACTGCCACTAACTTTAGTTCGTTTTTCCCGTCGATTTTATTTTGGTTTTTTTCAGTATCGAAAAATTGGTCTGAAATGTAATTCGGTAAAATAAATGCCGCTTTCTGTTTTCCGATAATCGCTTCATAATCGATTAATACATGTTCAGAAACAGCAATTGCAATATGGTTTTGCTTAACTGTTTTTTTCTCTAAAAGCGTTAATGATTTACTGTCATTAAAAACATTTTTACTCATTTCATTATGTAGGGAATAAAACAGTGCAATCGAGTCGGGGCAAGCCATTCGGGCTATTACACTACTATAAAATAAGTGAGAATGAATAAAGGATGGTTTTTCTTTTTTAATTATTTTCTTCAGCCTGTTGGCAGATGACAATAAAAAATACTTGTTTTTAAAACCTAAAGAATATTTCTTTTTACACAACACTTCTTCTTCACAAAAATCACATTCGTCAGAAAGTGTTACAAGAATGACATGAAAATGCTCATTCAATTCCGGAAGAATTCCTACCAGCAACACTTCGGCGCCTCCTTTTTTAAGGTTGTCGATAACTATTAAAAGTGTTTCTTTCTGCATGATGCATTCCTTGTTTTTAATTCAAATATTTTTTATGAATAAGAAACATACTTTTCAAAATCGAATAAGAAAGACTTTTCTCTTGGAACAATCAAAAAATTAAAATCTGCACTTTTTGTTAGTTTACTGACTTTTTTAATTCCCTTTACTTCGTCAATATTATAAAAGTCGTTGTTTTCAGCCGGAAAATAATTACTTAATTTTTCAGAGATTTCATCGTTTAATACTTCGATTAAAACAATCGGTTTAAATTTAAGAAAGTATTCTCCAAACCCTTCCATCACTTCGGGTTCATGGGTTTCTACGTCAATTTTCATTAAATTAATTTCATCAATCTTTTTCTGTTCGATATAATCTTTGAGCGTAATCGTATTTATGGGTATCTCAAACGGCGATGTGTTTTTTACCCAAAGGTTTTTATTTACAGTTACTGAATAAGCAAAGTTTTCATCTTCTGAATAAATCACGCCTTCACCAGAGTAATTTGATATTGCGGCGCAGTTGCATTGGATATCGTACCTGTTTAATTGTGAATTTCTGTTAAGTGTTTTACAAATTGACGGAAAAGGTTCAAACGCATGAACCGATGTCTGGTGATTGACAGTCTTGGCGATTAGCGAATAGACTCCTGTGTTGGCGCCTATATCAAAAATTACCCTGGATGATTTTGCAAGATCGGCCCAGATTTTTAAAGAGTTCTTTTCCCAACAATCGTTTATACCTGTCCAGAATAATTCGTTCTCAATGGTATGACCGTTGTGTTCGATCCTAAATTTTTTCTCTTCGATCTGAACATCGATTACACCGCTAAAATATAAATGCTGGTAAACGCTGTGAGGTGGTACCCCGATTTTTTTTATCAATACAAAAAATTGCTTTTTACAGGGAATCTTCGAATACAATATTTTAAAAAATTTCTTCATAAACCCATTGGTTTTTTAAAAAATCAGTTGGAATTTTTTTTAAAAAGCCCGTCTATCAGTATCAGCTTTGCCTCGCGCGCATTAGCGAACAAAGTAACCACCAATACAAGAAAAAAGCTGATGAAAACCGAAAAAGCAGCGCCTTCTTCCTGCCATTTTTTTATAAAAAAATAATTGGAAACCAGGCTAATGCTGATAGAAACAAGTGAAAGCCAGATTATTTTTCTTTTTTGTTTTTTATATAATAGGAACGAATAAAAGAAGTAGGTAATGTTGAAAAAGAAGTATCCCATAACGATGAGATATAAATAAGTTAATCCCGGGTAATACATTTGATTAATAAAATGTTTGTATAAAACCGGGGTAAGCGCGAGGATCCCTAAAAGAATTGAAAAAGCAAAAGTGCAATAATATAAGAAGTAGGTCCTTATTTGTTTGTAATCAATTGTTTTTTGCGAAAGAAGCTGGTATATTTTAGGAAGAATGTAACTGAGAACTGCTGTACAACCCAAAGACAAAATTGTGCTGAAAGTACAGGCATATCCATAAATACCTACTGCTTTGTTATCTGCAAAATATGAAAGGAAAAATTTATCAGAACTAAATAAACAGAAAGAGCCCCCCTGGAAAATGATTATTGGAACAGCATAGATCAACTCCTGTTTAAGATATTTCTTTTTGATTTTTCCAAAAAGATATCCTTTTTTTCTGAAGTAAAAGTAGGCGAGCACGAAACTTGAAATAGTTGCGGCCAGCATTCCGGTTACCCTTCCTTTCCATCGCAATGCAAAGCTTACCACCAGGAGCAGCGATATGGATGCTTCGATAGCTAAGCGTAACAGCGATACTTTTAAATACATGACAGGCTCATCATTGCTCCTGATAAGCGTTACGAATATTTCGTAGCAAAAAGTAAAAAATGCAATTACCGGAATGATAAAAACAAACGCCGGGGGAAAATGATAAAGTTTTTCAAGGTCAGTTTTAAAATACCAGAGAATGCCCATGCCGAGAAAAAGTACAGTCGTTGGCATTACAAAACCGGATGTAAAAAAATCCTTAAACTCCCTTTTTTCCAATTTAAAAAATTCAACACTGGTTGAGTGTACAATGCCCATTGATAAAAAGGGAATAAAAATAGAAGTTGAACTGGCAAGCAGGCTTAACAAACCATTTTCATCTACTGTTAAATAATCAGGATTTGAATATACAAAGAGAAGAAAGAAACCAATTGACTTTGCGAAAAAATTAGAAAAGGTATAAATGCCTGCAGATTTAATAGCAGGCTTTTTTATAAAAACCGTTAATTGTTCAGCTAGATTCATTTAATATATTCTCCTTCATATAACATTTGAATTCGACAATATTTCGAATTCTTAGGGAAGTTATTTGTGGCGATGATATTTTAGTTCCTATCGCCAAACAACTATGAGATAACGTATTGTTTGCCGGTAAGATTGTAACCACAATTGGATTATTTAAAAAAAGCCGGGGTTTAGGAAGGCTGCAGACGTTCTTTTTTGGATTATTAACCTCTCACCCGAAAATTGATTAAGTTAAACTCAAACAGGTTGCAATTAAAAATTGATAGCCGGGCTCTATATCGAGACAGGTTCCTGGTAAACGCTATTATACCAATCAGCTGTTTCTTTTGCCATTTTTTCTACGGTATATTCGGCTAGAAATTGCCCATACGCATTTTCAACCACTTCTTCACTGAACTTTGGCGAATTGAGCACAAAAATGATTTTTTCGGCAAGTCTGGTCACATCTTCTTTTTTCACCAAAAAGCCGGTTTTACCATCTACAATAATGCAATTGCCATTAACAGTGTCAAAAGCAATAACCGGAATTTTTAGGGCAAAAGATTCGATAAACACCAACCCGAATGATTCAAACAAAGAAGGCAGGATCATTGCCCGGCAATGCGGAGTGTAATTTGCCGGATTGGCTAACCCGACAAACTCAATATGATCAAGAATATTAAGGATTTTTGCCTCCTTATATAAATCGTCCTTGAGCGGGCCAATGCCTAATATGTATAATTTGATGTTTGGAAACCTGGCAATTACTTCCGGCATAGCTTTTAAAAGATAGGTGTGACCCTTTATCCCGGAGAGCCTTCCGGCGATCATAATCTTTGGATCTCCCGTCAAATTGAGTGGGTTTAAATCAGGCGTATTGGGTTTTATACCGTGATTAATATATTTCATTTCGCTCTTTACCAGTTTTAAATAGCTGTAGAGTTGAGAAAGGGTTTTTGAAACAGCTACATTGTGATCTATTCTTTTGATAACCGCTTTCGAAATAAAATAGTAAAAATTGTGATTTATTTTTTTGTTGCCCAGGCCATATTGTAACAGGTACGCTTCTTCGTACCCGTGCTTTGTCGAAAATATTATTAATTCCGGAAAAAACAGCTTTTTAATTATTACAGCAATAAAATCTGCTGAAAAAAGATGCGAGTGAAGCTGTGAAATTTTATTTTTTTTCAGGTATTTATAAACGGAGTAAGCACTTGATAAAATTGACATTTTGGAAGTTACCGGAAACAGGCTGATCTTTATGCCCAACTCATTCATTTGCCGGCAATACTCGTTAAAGTCGCCAATGTTCTTTCGCGGACAGATGAAAATAACTTCACAACAGATTTGGTGTTTTTTAAGCTCTGGTAGGAGTTGAAGCAAATGCTTTTCTGCTCCAAATGGGCCGGAAGTATATATTAAATGAAGAATTTTCAAGTAGTTAGTGTTATTTGATTAATTTTCGATAAAAATATGGTTTTCCAATTCAGAACAGGCATTCTTTTATTTTTGAATTATGATTTAACTCTAACAGGTAAAAGCTTCAAAAATTTAAACTCGTCTTATTTGAACATCTTGAAACGAAATTATACTTTTGAAACATTTTCATTTATAACACAAATAAAATTAACTGTTAAAGATGAAGCATAAAATCTAATGGTTTTATGAAAACACTTGATAGGATTGACTTTAAGATATTAGATGGGTTAAGAGGAATTGCTGCTTTATATGTTCTTTTTAATCATGCGAGAGGAAATTTATTTATCGGTGGAACTAAATATGAAAGAATAAAAGACATCAGTTCGTGGAATTTTAGTGAGAAATTATATTTTTCCGCCGTGCAGTTAACATCGCTTGGAAAAGAGTTTGTCATATTATTTTTTGTTTTGTCTGGTTTTTCAATTGCTTATTCATTACAGAAGGGACATTTAAAATCACAATTTTATTTGCGACGAGCTATACGAATTTATCCACCCTATGTTCTTGCGTTACTTTGGGCTTTTATTGTTTTTAAATACCTTCAAAATTTCGTACCGCAGGCTTTAGCTGCAGATAGTGAATCTGTTTTTCATTCTTTTAAGACTGCGATTTTAAATTTTCTTTATGTGGACAATGGTAGCCTTATTGCCCAATTTTGGTCGCTCAAATATGAAGTACTTTTTTATATTCTCATTCCGCTTTTTATTATAAAAAGAGATTCATATTTAATAGCGTCTTTAATCATTGAAATCGTTTCCCTCTTTCTCAATTGGCGTAATTTGACCGGCACCAATATATTAAGCAGGTTTATTTTGGACTATAATTTTTATTTCGCGATAGGAGTTTTTTGCTTTCATTACTACAATGGAATTAGAACCTATTTTATTTTTAAAAATAAATTACGCTTTTACATAGTAATTGTTTCTCTTTTTCTGGCTATGGTATTATTAAAGTTCCTGATTGGTGATGGAGAAAATAAGTTGATTTTTTTTATAGCCAGTTTATTTTCGGTTATTATGATTTTTAATTTTCTTTATTATAAATTAAAAAATCGACTTCTCATTTTTTTCGGAAAGATAAGTTACTCAACTTATATCTCTCACTTCGCCTCCATCATTTTATTATTAGGCATTTTTTTGCAAACGGGAATCATCGATTCGCGAGATATTCAAAATAAATTTCTTTGGCTTACAGCTATTCCTTTTGCACTCATAATAAGTTATGTTTTTTACCTTATTATAGAAAAACCTACAAAACAAATATTAGAAAGATTAAGGAGGAAGTACGAGTAATTAACCAGGTAATGAATTTACTTCTGAGATAAAAGTTTTTCACATTGAGGGGTTAAATTTTTTATTGTAGAACACAATCAGCGCTCCAACAAACCAAAACCACGGTACCCAAAAGTTGTGAACAACATAATAATGAGTTATACCTGAAATTAAGGATATCATAAGAAAAAAGCCAATTTTGGATTTGATACGAATGTTATTTGTAAAAAAATAAAAAAAGAAAGTGAATAATAAAAACAGTCCTATCAATCCAAGTTCAAAGGTGATATTATAATAAAGTGAGATTATTGTGCCGGAATCCTGGAAACCCAAAATGTCTGACGCGGCGGGGCCTGCGCCGATAAGCTTATGTACCGGATCAAACTTTGAGAACTGTGCGTAAAAAAAATTAATCTTGTCTTGCCTTTGTTCTAACGAAGATGAATCCAACTTCTGTGAAATGCTTAATAGAATTGCCCCATAAATGGAGAGATAACTGTTTATTATTAAGACAATTAAAAATATCAAAAAGGATTTTAAGTAGAATTTCCAGGACTTTTTTACTAAAAACCTGGTGATTGGTTTTATATAAATAAAAGATGAAAATAAAATTGAAAATGGCAGTGCTATAAAAGTTGCGCTACTGGCGGCAAAAATTATACTTAAAACTACTGATAGCGTTGCTAGTATTTTAAACACCTTGTACCAATTGCAATACCTACTAAAAAACATGTAATAAATAGTAATCGGCCCAAAGAGTTCTAGTAATTGAGTATAAACCCCTGATTCACTTGCAAAACCCCGTGCACGATAATAAAGACCCAATACGCTTGGATTATACAACATGGCATCTTCGTTGGGTCTTGGGACATAATCATTTAGATTTAAACCAAAAAAATTACTTGATATAAATTCGATATTACCATATAACGCACTGATAATGGTTGTGTAAGTGATAAATTGTAGAATACGCTTTAATAGCAGGTTTTTATCGGGCGCAGAACAAAAAGTAAATTTTATAGCAAGGTAGAAAAGTAAAAAAGTTGAAAGATAAGCAACAGTATGGTTAAGAGATTTAGAATCACCCAATCCATTTACGAGATATGAAAACAAAACTAATATAAAGAACAACAGTAAAATGATGAGATCAAACCCTAAAAATTCCAGGGGCAATTTTAGATTCTTGATAATTTTAAATAACATGATAACGAATAAAAACACCGCGAAAATCAGAGGGAGAGAAATAGTACCAGTAAAAGCAAATGCTGAAACAAAAGGCATGAAAAGAATATAAAGCAGCAAGAATAAATTGCTCCAATAATCTATTTGAAATCCTTTTGGTATCTGTGGCGCACGTTTATTATTTTGTAATATATCCATAAGGTATAATAATAGTATAGCCTTGTTAGTAGCGAATAATGGTTATATCCATGTTGTTGCAGTATTGTTTTTCGCTCTTTGTTAATTTTCCCGGTTGCAGTAATGCTGTCAGGATGTATTCGAAATTGTGATATGTAAATATCAAGATATTTTCCTTTACTTTTTGTTGATAGCGCTCTTAAAATATAATCATAGTCTGAAGCATATTTATATCGCAGATCATATCCACCCAATATATTATTAAGTTCTTTAGAAATAAAAAAACATGGATGAGGAACAAATGTACCATGCCCGGCCAATAAAAGCTCTTTAAATTTTACAGAAAACAATTTCACCTTTTTAAGGCTGGATTCCTTAAGTTTTATCATATTCCCATAGTAGTATTCTGTTTTTTCAACTTTCATTTTTTTTACAACTTCCTCAATCGTTTCTTTTCCTGCCAACATATCGTCTGAATTGAGAATTAGAATATAATCGCCGGTAGCTATCCTTAAACCTTTATTAATTGCGTCATACATCCCATCATCAGCTTCGCTCATCCAAAAATTAATATGTGGTTCATATTTTTTTATAATATCCACCGTTCTATCTGTTGAAGCTCCGTCAATAACTAAATATTCAATGTTGGGGTAGGTCTGGTTAATAACACTTTCAATTGTCCCGGAAAGGAATTGCTCGCTGTTTCTGCAAACTGTTATAATTGTAATTTTTATGCCTGATATTTCCATAAAGTTCAAATATATCTATTAGTATTGACAGGCATTCCAAAAACAGTCTCTTCTTCAAAAGGTTTACTATTTTCGCAATCTATGAATAAAGTAATAGGTGGTTTTATTTTAAAATGGTCGAAATTAAGACACATTTTTCAGTTTAAACCTCATGATGTATCAACTACTGCAGGCAAATCCCACGAACGATACCGACGTATCTTGTTGACCGGAGGAAGTACTTTTATTGTAAAAATGTTTACAGCGATTATTAATTTAATTACCGTACCATTAACGGTCAATTACCTTGGGGCAGAACGATACGGCTTATGGATGGCTATTTCTTCTGTAATGGCTTTAATGTCCTTCGCAGATTTAGGTTTAGGCAATGGATTACTTAATGCGGTATCAAAGGCACATGGGCGTAATAACAGAGATGAAGCTAAGGTTGCCGTTTCAAGTACTTTTTATATTTTAGCGGGGATATCCTGTTTATTGCTTATAATTTTTATTTCCATTTACCCGTTTATTTCCTGGAAAAATATTTTTAATGTAACATCTCCCTTAGCCATTAAAGAATGTGGCCCAACGATGCGTATTCTTGTAATTATCTTACTGATTAATATGCCTCTGGGAATCATTGAACGAATCCAATCGGGCTACCAGGAAGGCTACAGATTCCAGGTTTGGCTGATTTTTGGTTCTGTTTTAAGTTTTATCGGGCTTATTAATTTGCATTTATTTTAAAGGAGGACTTGGTATGGTTGGTTGCTGCGTATTCCGGCGGTCAACTTTTAGGTACCATTTCTAACGGGATTTATTTGTTTGTCAAGCAAAAGAAAATATCTTACGCCTGCTATTAATTATTTTAATCTGAAATTGGGAAGACAGCTTGATTCGCTCGGGGCTGAGTTTTTTTTTACTGGGGCTTTTTACGTTACTCGCAAATGCATCGGATGATATTATTATCACCCAAACTTAGGCCCGTCGGCCGTTGCAGGATATGAAATAGTAAAGAAACTATTTTTATTCTCAATGATTACCCAATTCCTTATTCAACCTCTGTGGCCTGCTTTTGCAGAAGCAATGGAAAGCGGAGATATTCTTTGGGCGAAGAAATACGGTAAAGAAAGGATTATCACTTTGTATTAGCACTTCTGCAATTGTTACGCTTCCATTATTGATTTTTGGCAAAAAGATCATCAGCAATCTGGGTCAACGCAAGCTATGTTCCTTCATGGTCGCTTCTTTTTGGTTTTTATGTGTTCGTGCTTGTGGCAAATTATGGAGGCGTGATGTCAACTTTTTTGAATAGCGGCCCTTTACTTCCAAGGCAAACAAGGATGATAGGGTTAGCAAGCATCAGCGCAGTTCTATTGAAGATATTTTTATCTTTAAAGTTTGGTGTAAGTGGAATTATATGGGCCACAATACTTGGATATGGGATTTTTTATATTGGTCCCAGCTATAGATTGGCTTTTAATTATTTAATTCAAAAATAAAAGCAAGAAGTTAATTAAAAGATCTCAAGACATTTCAGCATAAGAAAGATCGCATAAAGATGCCCCCTATTTACAATTATATAATTACGATCCATAATAAAGAAGATCTCATTGAGCAGGTTTTAAATTCTGTTATTAAGTGTTGCCACAGCAATAGTTATATATATCCGGTATTAGACGGATGCACAGACAAATCTGAAGAAACAGTGGACAAAGTTATTAGGCGAAATCCTAATCTCCCAATCAACAAAATCAAAGTGAATGATGTTCATGAAATATTAAGCATCAATGCTGGATTGAAATCATCAAATCAATCCATTGAAGGATACAATATCATTTTGCAGGATGATGTTGTCCTGGCGGATTATTCGATCGAAAAAAAAATAAGCCATTTATATGAAAAAATCGGAAAGCAGCTCGGCTATGTATCTTTTAGATTAGGAGCAAACCTAAGATCAAATATTTTAAATTCTGAGGATGGCTCTCCGTTCACTGACTACATAGAAAACGCCTTCGGTCATGGAACCGAAAACAGTGAACTACTAATTCCGGGACAGTTTGCATTTAGAGATGTGGCTATAAAAAGCCCGGTTTGTATTCCAACTTTAATAGTTAATAAATATGGGTTATTAGATGAAAATCTTGCTCCCTGCTTTCATGACGATACTGAATATTGCCTTCGGCTATTATTAGCAGGATATAAAAACGGAGTATTAGGAATTGAGTATTATTCAGACCTGGAATGGGGCGGCACACGAAAAACGGTAAATAATGACTTATATAAGCACATTAAAAAAAATATGGATTACATCAGGAAAAAATATAAGCATGCAATACCAACAATCCTTTCAACCCCACAGGAAAATAAAGTAATAAATATTGAAAAATTTACCGATGTTGAAATAAATAAACGGGCAATTGAACAATATAAGTTGAATAAAATAAAAAGAAGGAAATTTGAAACGGAAGGATTATTTTTCACAGGAAAGGTTTCCTATTATTTAAAAAAAATAATTAAATCATCTTTCTTTAGGAATTAGAGCTGATTTGCTGCGATTATAATTAATCATTTTAAACATTTATGATTTCAAAAATTAAATCTGGTTTGGCAAGCCTGAATTATTACTTTTCCAAATACAAAAACCCGCGGTTCAATAAAAATGTAACCTTACCAGAGATACAAAATTTGTATCAAACCAGGAACAGCAAGTATCAATATTTTCATCATTATTTTTGGAATCTTTCGCCTGCGTGGCTATTAGAGCACAGAAAATATTTTGCTCAAAAAAAGCGAGGATTTGGGGAAGATGCATTTCATGCAATGTGGTACTTTCTTTTTAATGAATTTCGTCCCCATGATATCTTAGAGATTGGGGTATATAGGGGCCAAACGCTTTCACTGTTTACGTTGCTGGCAAAAAAATTAGGTTATGAAGCAAATATACATGGGATCAGTCCCTTTTCTTCTGCCGGAGATAATGTTTCAAACTATTTGGACGAGTTGGATTATTACAATGATGCTATTGAAAATTTCAATCACTTTGAATTATCATTGCCTCATCTGCACAAAGGTTTTTCCACAGACGCGAATATGGAGCAGGTAATCCATTCCCAACAATGGGATTTGATATATATTGATGGTAATCATGATTACAAAGTTGCCAAACACGATTTTAATCACTGTTCTCAACATTTAAAAAAGGGTGGGTTATTGGTTTTGGATGATGCGTCAAGATTTTCTGATTTTAAACCACCTTTATATGCCACAGCAGGACACGAAGGTCCGTCGAAAGTCGCCTCCGAAATAGATTCCGGTGTTTTTAAAGAGATCTTGGCTGTTGGACACAACAGAGTTTTTAAAAAAATAATATGAGAGTTAAATTCCTTCCACATCAGCCTCACTGTTTTGCATTTGGCGGTTTTGATCTCCAGATGTTAAATACCCTGGCCGCAGTGCAGGCTGCAGGCGTTGACGCAAGTAAACTTGATGTTTGGTCGCAAGAAAAGGATTTTGAACTGCTGCATGTTTGGGGAATAGGGGCACATAATTTTACCACTATAGATTTTGCAAAAAAAGCCGGAAAACTAGTAGTGGCTACAGTATTAGTACCCTACTATGATACGCTTCGGTCGCGACTTGGATATTATTACAGATTTTTTCAGGTAATAGCTTCTATAAGAGCTTTAAAAAAGGTCGATAAGATTGTTGTTCTAAATAATTTACAATTTCAAATTCTTCATAAGTACTATAAAGTTCCCGCTTCAAAAATGGAAATTATACCGAATATTGTCGAAGGCTCTTTTTTCAACGTTCCGACTTTTGATTTTAAAAAGAAATATGGAATAGAACAGTATGTTCTGTGTACCGGTAATATTTGCGCAAGAAAAAATCAATTTAATCTTGCCTTAGCCTGTATCAATTTGAATTTCAATTTAGTGCTGATAGGAAATGTTTTGGATGGGGAAAACATGTATGGTGATAAGTTAGCTGCTCTGGAAAAGGAACACCAAAATATTAAATGGATCAGGCACATGGAAAGCGGTTCTGATGAATTGGTAGCCGCCTATTTTAACTGCGCTGTTTATGCGTTGCCCAGCTATAGTGAAACCCAGCCTATAAGTGCATTGGAGGCTGTAGCAATGGAAAAACCTTTAGTGTTATTGGATAGGAGCTATGCGCATCAGTCATTTTATGCGAATGCCGTTTTAAGTAAATCCGGCGATGTAAAAAGCATTGAAAAAGCTGTTGCTATTAGTAACAATACTTCTTCCAAATACAACAAGGAGATACTAAGTTGTAAAAAGGAAAATGTGGGAAGATTATATAAAAATTTGTACGAAAATTTGTAATTAGTTTTTCACGGAATATTTCTGCCGGCTAAGGTGTTGCCTTGATAATTTAATATAGTTAACTACGATAAAAATAATTAAAAATATAAAGGCACTTAAAACTGAAAAAACGATTGCCATCTTAATTTTCCCCGGCTTGATTTTTTTCATTGGATAGTTAGCAGCATCAATTATCTGGAGCAAAGGAATACTTTGCAAATACTGAAAACGGGCCACCTCCAGGTTTTTAAACATTTCTGCATATGCTGCTGAATATACCTCTGCATTGCTTTGCTGTTTTAACAGCGGCACTGTGGCGTTGGCAAACGGCGTATTTAAGTTAGCGTCTTGTGTAGCAGCTTTGTTTTCTATCGAAGCATCCAGTTTATGCTTCATGTCGGGTACTCTTTTTTCTAAAATTTGTAACGTTTCCTCCGCTTTTTTTGACCTTATTTTTGTATAGAAATCATTGGTTTCAGCAATCAATTTATCCGTAAAGACCTTGGAAAATTTCTCATTATGACTTGTTACCATTACTTCATAAATATTTAGCCTTTTATCCGGTCTGCGGGCAACGATATAGTTCTGCTTAAATGACAAATAAGTATTGTAAAGCAAACTGTCCTGTGCGTAAGTAAATGAATCGCGGGGTTGTCCCGGGTAAAAATGAACTTTATCAGAGGGTGAGTTTGGCCTTTCGTTTCGTAGATAGAATTCGATTAAAGTGGTGGGTTTGTTATCGAAGGTATCAACTGATAGCAATGTGCCTTCGATCATTCTTCTGCTGTCAATGATGTCCAGGATGTTGTCGCCTTCAAAAACACTTTGCGAACCTCCTAAAGATATTCCAAATTGGGCGGCCAACCCTAGTGCAGCAGAGCCACCTCCTTCTGTGCCTCCTTCATCTAGTGCAAAAGAAAGGTAACTTTGATATTCAGTTTTTTGCGCAAAGGCGTAAAAGAATCCAACCAGTGCTCCCGCGATTCCGATTAAAAGAAAAAGCCACCACTTCCTGGCAGTCTTTTGCAATATTTTCTCCACGATAACATTTTCTGTGTCATTTACCGCACCTGAGTCTGTATTAATTTCGCCGGAACTCATAATGATTTATTTATCGTGTTCATCTTACAATTTAAGCACGTTTGCAATGATTCCTAAGGATGAGACCATCAACGCGAACTCCGCTATGCTTAATCGTGGTCTGTTATTTTTCTCCTTTTGAGGTACAAATATCTCTGATCGGGGAGTAACTGCCGGATAGGTCTTAAACCATAAAAAATGTTTTACAGAGGCGGCTTTTCCATCAGGATAAATTACCAGCGCTCCTGATTTTCTTGCATAAGCTGTAAAATTGCCGGCTTGTTCCACATAATATTTTAGCGTTTTGTTGGGAGCATAGGTTACGATTGTCGGGAAATAAACTTCCCCGGAAACCTTCACCAGGTTACTGCTTCTTTCCACTGATAAAACATCGCCATCCTCCAGCGCTAAATTATCAGCACTTTCAGGATGGGCTAAAGCATGCCCCAGGTCTACGCTGATGAGGTCGTAAGTTTTATAAACTTCGTCACGCAGCCTTGGATTCTGTGCGAGACTATCGGAGTTGATATTAAGGATTCGCTGAAACAGAGCTTCTTTTTCTTCTCTTGTCATATCGGATTTTATCATTCGGCGTATCGTTATCGAGTTGCTATCGGCAGAAGCAATGAAACCGCCTGAACGCTTAAGGATGTCGTCAATTTTATCTCCGCTCTTTTCCAGTGCATATTTACCCGGACTTTTTACTGCGCCTAAAAGAAGCACTGTCCGTTGAGTAGTGTATCCCGGGAGTTTTTTTACAATTACCAAATCATAGGGATCCAATTTAATATCAGCGTTGTTGTTTTTGGTGAGATCAATCGTAAATACTTCGCTCTCACTATGATCAGCTTTTTCCACGTTTGCATTTTTGATTCGCCTGGATATCTCTATTGTGGAAGAATCACCAGATTCAGCAATGCCTCCCGATGCAAGCAGCAGATCACGTAGCGAAAAATTCTCCCGCCATGAAACGTTACCCGGTTTTCTTACATCCCCTTCAATAGTTACATAATTGCTGTCACGGAATTCAAACAACGAATGCACGGCTACCGAATCATCTTTAACAAGAAATACCTTTTGATTGTTTCGCAGGAGAGAATCAACACTGACGGACAGCATTGTTGGAATTTTGTTTTTTAGCGATCGGAAAATAGAAATTCTTTTTGAATAGGCATCCCTCGTTAATCCTCCTGCTTTTCCTATCAAAGAATCCAGTGTCAGGTTGGATGATAATTCATATGGCCCCGGTCTTAACACTGAGCCGGAAATTACCACCCGGTTCCCAAATTCATCCTGGAGTTTTCTTACAATAAATTGATCGCTGCCATTTGTTTTGAAAGTATTGTAGTTATCAGCCTCAAGGTCTATAATTTTCTTTTCTGTATTTGTAATTCTGATTACAGTAACTGCTCCCCTGTAAGCATCATCGGTAAACCCTCCACTAAAGTTTAAAAGATCATCAAATGTTTCATTGTCCAGCATTTCAAACTTCCCTTGCCTTTTAACGTTGCCCGAAAGTGTTACCCTGTTTTTATAATAAGGAATTCTAATTACATCGCCTTCCTGGAGAAGAATGTTATCTTTTTGATTTCCATACACCAAAAAATCATAAAGATCCGCAGTCGTTTTTATTTTATTTCCACGAATAACCTCAATATCACGGTAACTTCCCATCGGAGTAGGGCCGCCACATAAATACAATATATTGTAAAGAGTGGTTAGAGAAGATACTGTGAAAGTCCCCGGTTTTTTTGCTTCACCAATAACCGTAACGCGTATGCTCCTGATCTTTCCAAGGGTAACCTGCACCTTTGTTTTCCCGGTATTGATGGCTTTGTAAATTGTGCTTGCCAGTTTGTTTTTTATTTTCCCGAATGCTTCTTCAATACTTAAGCCGCTGACATAAATTGGCCCAACATTGGGTATATATATTTCACCAGATTCATTAACGGTAACGTCGTATTTTTTTTCGCTATACCCATATACCGTAATAATGAGCGCATCATCCGGGCCAAGCACATATCCTGCGGGAGCCGGAATTCTCAAATTAGGTTCAAAAACCAGGCTGTTGGAAGTAAAAAGTTCTGATCCAAAAATAGATTGGTCATTCCGGAATTTTTGCTGATCCCTGTTCGCTCCAGTTGTATCATATGGATGAGCTACGCCGGATGTTCCCTGGTAGACATCACTTGTATTATCCGGATTTTTTTGAATTGCAGCATTAAGTCTTTCACGAAGTTTGCTTATTTCAGATTCCGGTAAACCTTTTTGAGCAACCGTTTTAAATAGTTGTGATTCTGAAAGTCCTGCATTCATAGCTTTGTTGTAGAAAGACACAAGCTGACTGTCACTGTAATCATCAATATTTACATGACTCAGGTCCTGGCTTTCAAGCAAATTGCTTTGAGCTAGCAGTTGGTTTGAACAAAAAAGTATTATGAACAAAACAAATAGTACTCTTTTGACTATTTTCATTATTTCTTCATTTAAAATGTTCTTTGGTAACAAAGACCAGAGGCGCTAAAGTTGCCAGCGAAGGTAAATAATATTTTAGTTAAGTTTTTTTTTCAAATGTAAGCAAAAACCTTTCCTGTAAGCCATTTCAACAAATAATTAAACAGGCTGGCTCAAATAAAAAAATCTGGTATTTGTTCATTTACTGCTTATGTTATTTCTTATAATTCCTTATATCATGCACTAACTCAATCGCCCGCTTTGTTTCCATCAATGGGAATCCCTTCCCAGCCAGGATGTTTTCGTAAGATTTGGTATGAAGTTCGGTGAAACCGTCACTAAATTCAAACGATTCACCGTCAATATTCAATGCTCTAAAGGTTCGTTTTCCGGCTGCTTTAGCATCTTCGGGCAATGTGTTTGCATCAATACTTAAGCGCCATTTCACCGATGCATTTTCCAATTCCAATATTCCTGAAGCGGTACTCCTGGAATGTTCAGTAACTGCATTTTCTTTTACCCCGCCAAATATCCACATCAGCATATCAAAGAAATGAACACCAATATTGGTAGCAATACCACCACTTTTTTCCAAATTTCCCTTCCAGCTTGCATAATACCAATGGCCGCGGCTGGTGATATAATCTAATTCTACTTTGTGCCTGGTGCCTTTTGGTTCTGCTTCAACCTTTTCTTTTAAAGCAACAATTGACGGGTGTAACCTTAGTTGTAGAATGGTAAAAATTTTGTTGCCGGTTTCTTTTTCAATTTCAGCCAGCGCATCTATATTCCACGGATTTAAAACTACAGGTTTTTCGCAGATCACATCAGCACCGATACGCAATCCGAAACGGATATGGGCGTCATGTAAATAGTTGGGACTGCAAACACTTACAAAATCAGTTTTTATTCCCTTACGCTTTTGTTTTTCAATGTGCCGGTCGAAACGTTCGAACTCTGTAAAAAAATCGGCTTCAGGGAAATAGCTGTCAAGGATGCCTACGGAATCGTTTTTGTCCAAAGCGGCGATCAAATTATTACCCGTATCTTTTACAGCCTTCATATGCCTTGGGGCGATATAACCCGCTGCGCCTATCAATGCAAAATTTTTCATTAATTACTTTACTCTTTTAACAACGTTATTTTCCAATAAATATTCCTGTTTACTTTCCGGGCAAACCGCAATATTTTCTGAATTAAAAATCAATTTTTGTCCATATTCACTCATCCAGCCTTTTTGTTTTCCGGGATTGCCAACAATTAAGGCATAAGGAGGAATATCTTTTGTAACTACAGCTCCGGCTCCTATAAATGCAAATTCGCCAATGGTATTTCCGCATACTATTGTAGCGTTAGCGCCTATACTTGCCCCTTTTTTGATCAACGTTTTTTTAAATTCTTCTTTTCTGCTGATGGCGCTCCTCGGATTGATTACGTTGGTAAGCACCATGCTGGGACCTAAAAAAACATCATCTTCACAAATAACGCCTTCATAGATGCTCACATTGTTCTGCACTCTAACGTTATTTCCTAAAATAACTTTTGGAGAAATTACCACGTTTTGCCCCAGGTTACAATTATTCCCGATGACGGCTCCCGTCATCACATGACTAAAATGCCAGATTTTGGTACCGTCTCCAATTATGCAATCATCGTCGACGAAGGAGGAAGGATGAACGTAGTAACTCATTAAAGCTATTTTACAATATTTTTCAAATATTCGCCGTACCCGCTTTTTTCAAATTTTTTGGCCAATGCCATTAATTGTTCTTTGTCTATAAAATGCATCCGGTAGGCTATTTCTTCGAGGCAACCAATTTTAAATCCCTGCCGTTTCTCTATTACTCTTACAAATTCGGTTGCATCATGTAATGATTCAAAAGTGCCGGTATCAAGCCACGCAAAGCCACGGTTTAAAACGGCGACCTTCAGCTTTTTATTATCAAGATATTTCCTGTTGACATCAGTAATTTCGTATTCTCCACGTGCTGAAGGCGAAATATTTTTTGCAATTTCAACGACAGAGTTGTCATAAAAATACAAACCGGGAACTGCATAATCCGATTTAGGATTTGTTGGTTTTTCCTCGATGCTCAATGCTATATGGTTTTCATCAAACTCAACAACACCATATCTTTCTGGATCACTTACCGGGTAAGCAAAAATAATGGCTCCATCCGGGTTGGCAGATGCCTGTAATAATTTGGAAAATCCGCTGCCATAAAAAATATTATCTCCCAATACCAATGCCACTGAATCTTTCCCGACAAATTTTTCGCCGATAACAAATGCCTGCGCAAGACCGTTTGGTTTTTCCTGAACTTCATAATGAAGCTCACAGCCCCACTGGGTTCCATCGCCCAGCAATCTTTTAAATTGTGCCTGGTCTTCGGGTGTTGTTATAATTAAAACTTCTTTGATTCCCGCCAACATTAAAGTTGACAGGGGATAATAAATCATCGGTTTATCATAAATGGGCATTAATTGTTTACTAATTCCCATGGTGATGGGATACAATCTTGTGCCCGAGCCGCCTGCTAGAATAATACCTTTCATTAAGTTGAGTTTAGAATGGTTTAGATGGGTTTAGGAGGTTTAGACGGTTTAATATTTTGTTGTGATTTACGAAGTTGCGAAATTAAGGAAGTTTGTTTTTCAATTAAATTTCTTCCTTCTGTATAATTACTTTCATCGATCAAAAGAAGATCCATCGAAATTATTAAATCATTCAATAGCTCAACTGTACTGCTGTAAGAAATTGTACTAAAATGACATTGATCTTTTGATGTGACCCTTGATGTTCCTTCTGCAAGATTGGATGCAATAGCTAATGCGGCTCTTCGCATTTGACTTATTATTCCAAATTTCTCTTCCTCAGGATACTTTGCTGTTATTCGATAAATCCATACGGTTAATTTTCTTGCATGTTGCCACGCTTCTAATTTTTCAAATGAATAAATCTTCATAAGCAATTTTAACGGTGTAAAATTTGTTTTGAGAGTTTTGGCCTATTTCTTCTAAACAATCTAAACTTTTTCTCTAAACCATCTAAACTCTTCTTTCGTATTGTTCTTCATAATAATGCTGGTAATTACCACTTGTTACCTCATTGAGCCATTCTTCGTTATTCAAATACCAATCTATTGTTTTGGAAAGTCCTTCTTTAAATTGTAACGACGGTTGCCAGCCTAATTCTTTTGTTAATTTGGTAGCGTCTATGGCATACCGTAAGTCGTGCCCTGCGCGGTCTTTTACAAACGTAATGAGTTTTTCTGAAGTTCCTTTTTCACGCCCTAGTTTTTCATCCATTTGCCTGCACAGTTCCTGGATGATGTCAATATTTTTCCACTCGTTATGGCCACCGATGTTATAGGTTTCACCAATTTTTCCATTATGCATTATGGTATCGATTGCCCTCACATGATCTTCCACATACAACCAATCACGCACATTTTCACCCTTTCCATAAATAGGAATAGGTTTATTATTGATAATATTATAAATAGAAAGCGGAATTAATTTTTCAGGAAAATGAAAGGGTCCGTAATTGTTAGAGCAATTAGAAACAATTACCGGCAAGTGATAAGTATGGTAATACGCTCTCACGAAATGATCTGAAGAGGCTTTGGACGCAGAATAGGGGCTGCGAGGATCATAAGCTGTTTCTTCGGTAAAAAATCCTTCTTCGCCCAAACTTCCATACACTTCATCCGTAGAAATATGATAAAATAAATTTCCTTCATAATTGTTGCTCCACTGTTCCTTTGCCACTTGTAAAAGTGAAACGGTTCCCAAAACGTTTGTTTTTACAAACGCCAAAGGATCGGAAATGGAACGGTCTACATGGCTTTCGGCTGCGGTGTGTAATACATTAGTGAATTGGTATTTTTCAAAAAGACTTTTTACCAGTTGCATATCAAGTATGTCGCCTTTTACAAAAGTGTAGTTAGGCTTTCCTTCAATATCTTTTAAATTTTCAAGATTGCCGGCGTAAGTAAGTTTATCAAGGTTCACAACCGTATAATCGGGATATTTATTTACAAATAGCCGTGTAAGGTGCGAACCGATAAATCCTGCGCCACCGGTAATTAAGATCACTTTTTGCATTGGCAAGTTCAATTTTAAACAGTTTGCAAAAGTATCAATTAATTTCTGCATTGGAAATGTAGCCTGAAGCGCGATTGGCGGCGATGATTACCAAAATGATTTTTGCAGTAAACGAACTTTTATGACATATTACTCTTTTATAAGAAGGAATTAACCTCCTTATCACAATCGGCACTAATTTACGATTTACCTTTGCAGACTATGCATTATGCCTCAGTAGAAAATTTAAGTAAATCATTTGGGATCAGGACACTGTTTAAAGACATTAGTTTTTACATTGAAGAGGGTGATAAAATTGCATTTGTTGCGCGCAATGGAAGCGGCAAATCCACTCTTTTAAAAATCATTTCAGGACTTGATACGCCTGATGGCGGAACGATTTGGATTCACAAGGATGTAAAAGTAATTATGCTGCAGCAGGAAACGGCTTTTGAAAATAACCGGTCAATTTGGGATAATATATTGAATCTTGATAATCCCATCGTAAAGCTTGTAAAAGAATATGAAATGCTTTTAGAGGAAGAATCGCAAAACGATCTTCGGATCAGCGAATTGATTTCAGAACTCACCGAAGCAAATGCCTGGAGTTTCGAAAGTGATCTCAAACAAATTTTAGGAAAATTAAATCTTCATCATTTAAATGAACCGGTAAAGAATTTAAGTGGTGGTCAGCGTAAAAGAGTAGCGCTGGCGCAGGCTTTGATTGAATCTCAATTGCATGAAGGAAAATGTATGTTGATCCTGGATGAACCAACCAATCACCTGGATGTGGAAATGATAGAATGGCTCGAAAATTTTTTGGCAAGCAATAAAAGTACTTTACTCTTGGTAACGCACGATCGCTATTTTTTGGATGCTGTTTGTAATGAAATTATCGAGCTTGATGATGAAAAACTCTATGTATACAAAGGCGATTACGATTATTTTTTGGAACAAAAATCATTAAGGCAGGAAATTCAACAAAGTGAATTACAGAAAGATAAAAATATTTTCAGAAAAGAACTGGAATGGATGCGCAAACAACCCAAGGCGCGCACTACAAAATCTAAAAGCCGGCAAGATGCTTTTGTTGAGGTTGAAGAAAGAGTAAATCAGAAAAAAGAAGTAGCAGAAGTTTCTTTACAGGTAAAGATGACGCGAATGGGAGGAAAGGTGCTGGAAATGAAAAAAGTATACAAAGCTTATGGAGAGAAGGTGATCATGAAAGGATTTGATTACACTTTTAAAAAAGGAGAAAGAATAGGAATTGTGGGAAAGAACGGAACCGGTAAATCCACATTTCTGAAAGTGGCTCTTGATCTTATTCCACCGGATAGCGGTAAAATAAATCATGGAGATACCATTGTTTTTGGAAATTTTGCACAAGAAGGATTGCAATACAAAGAAGATAAAAGAGCGATTGAATATGTAAAAGATTTTGCCGAATTTTTTCCTTTGGCTGATGGAAGCAAGATCAGCGCTTCACAGTTTATGGAAAAGTTTGGGTTTACAGCGCAGCAACAATTTACGCCTTTGAGTAAATTAAGCGGGGGAGAAAAAAGAAGGTTGCACCTGCTAAGTATTCTTTTCAAAAATCCCAATTTTTTGGTTTTGGACGAACCAACGAACGATCTGGATCTGCAAACCTTAAGAACATTGGAAGAATTTTTGCAGGATTTTCCAGGCTGTATTTTAATCGTAAGTCACGACCGTTATTTTATGGATCGCCTGGTAGATCATCTTTTTGCTTTTGAAGGAAACGGTGAGATAAAAGATTTTCCCGGTAATTATTCCCAGTACAGGCTGTGGAAACAGATGGAAGAAAATAAACCGCAAAATACTGAAGGCAATTTGCAAAAAGCAAAAGGCAATGATGAAAAAAAGATCAATGCAGATATCAACGATAGGTCAGCAGCTTCAAAAAAATTTTCTTTTAAAGAAAAGACTGAGTTTGAAAATTTAGAAAAAGAAATTGCTGAGCTGGAAAAAGAAAAAAAACTTTTGGAAGTAAAGCTCAGCAATGGTTCAAAAGAATTTGAAAAACTTCAGGAAATATCTGAGAGGATCAGCGATATAATTGTTCTTCTCGATAAGAAAGAGATGCGATGGTTGGAATTGAGTGAAAGGGCAGGGTTATAAATATCAAAGTAAAAAGATAAAAGCTGAATGAAAAACTGGTTTGCATCGGATTTGATTTTTAATTCACTTTATCCAAAGCCGATACAGGATGTGGCTGGAAAGCACTGGACGCCCATCAACGTGGCTAAAAAGGCCGCTGCTTTTTTGGCCACGTCAGAAAATGAAAAGGTGCTTGATATCGGAAGTGGCTCCGGTAAATTTTGTTTGGTTGCCGCCCACGAGCATCCTCTTACTAATTTTTATGGCGTTGAACAAAGGGAAAATCTTGTGGACCTGTCAACTGAGCTTGCAGCGAAACTTCAACTTGAAAATGTCATTTTCATGTGTGACAATATCTGTAATATAGATTTCGAAAAGTATGACAATTTTTATTTTTACAATTCATTTTATGAAAATGTGCCAGGCACTCAAAAGATCGATTCAACTATAAAATATTCCGAAGACTTGTATAATTATTATAACCGGTATTTATTCAGGGAACTGAAGAAGAAGCCGGAAGGGACAAGGCTTGTTACATATCACAGTTTTGGGATAGAAATTCCGCCTGGCTATGAAGTAGTGAATACCGATTACAATGAGTTTCTAAAATTTTGGGTAAAAATTTAATTTCTGCCGGATGAAAACTTGTAAGTTCCTTTTGTATTTCATGTTCACTTTATTTCTTGCAGGGTTTATCCAAACAACATTTTCACAGCCAGTAAACAAAGGAATTATTCAAATTCTTTATTCGCCTCAACATCCCGAAAACGCTTTCATTCCATCTCAAAATATAGGCGGCGCTATTGACGGACATTTAAAGGGCGACATCAATAAAATGCTTACCGTTCAAAATATTTCAGAAATGAAAACGGCAGGACTTAAACCGGTAAGTTATCGTTTGCGAACGGAATTAGCCGGAGAAGTGTGGCATTGGAATCCCGAAGGTAAATGGAGTGACAGCCTGAAACAAGAAGGTTATTGGATCTCTGACACAGTTTCTGAAAAACCGATTCAGCTTTCATACGGTTATCGTTTGCCGAGGAGAGGTAACACACACGACCAGGCTAACGATGATGGTTACTCGAAAATTTCAGATGGAGATACCGCAACCTTCTGGAAAAGCAATCCGTATCTTGATTCTTTTTATACTCATGAATCCAACATGCTTCATCCCCAATGGATGATCGTGGACCTTGGCAAAAAATACCACATTAATGCCATTAAAATAAACTGGGGAAATCCTTATGCAATCAACTATACAGTGGATTACGCTAAAGGAAATGACCCGCAATACTTTGATCCGTTTGAGCCGGGAATCTGGCATCCTTTTCCAATAAATGATATTGACAATAGTAAAGAAAGAAATAACGTCAAAAAAATTTCTGAAAAACCTGTTTCAGTTAGATTTATAAGAATTTCATTTACGCAAAGTTCTTATACTTATTCTAAAAATTCTACTGGTATCAGGGACAAATTAGGTTTTGCAATAAAAGAAATTGAGGTAGGTCTTTTAGATGATAAAGATAACTTTCACGATTATGTTCATCATTCGCCCAATCATAATCAAAGTGTGGTATATGTTTCGTCCACCGATCCGTGGCATACTGAAAAAGATATTGACTACAACACCGAGCAGCCGGGTGTGGATCGCTTTTTTACAGATGGACTCACTGCGAATCAGCCGGCTTTAATGCCTGCTGCAATTTTATACGATACCCCAGGAAATGTTTTATCATTGGTAAAATATCTTAAGGCCAGGCATTATAAGGTAAATGAATTTGAAATGGGTGAAGAACCGGAAGGGCAATTGGTTTCTCCGACGGATTATGCAGCGCTTTATTTTCAATTGGCAAAAAAAATAAGAGATTTGGATAAAGGTATTCAATTCGGAGGCCCGGGGTTCGCGTCGCTTTCTTCTGAAGAAGAAGATAGCACTACTTTCACAGAAGCAAAATGGACGAGGCTCTTTCTGGATTATTTAAAGGGCCACGACGGCCTTAGCTTTTTCAACTTTTTTTCTTTTGAATGGTACCCGTTTGATGACCTTTGCGCGCCGTTTGCTCCGCAGTTAATGCGGGCGCCGGAAATGCTATCGATGGCAATGAAAAATATCCGGAATGTTTTACCTGACAACACACCAATGTATGTGACCGAATATGGATACTCCGCTTATGAAGGCAAGTCAGAAGTGGAAATACAAGGTGCATTGATGTACGCTGATATACTGGGAAAGTTCCTGGAACTGGGCGGCGATAAAAGTTTTTTGTACGGTTACGAACCGGCTTTTCTTCAGCGATCATTTAATTGCGGCTATGGAAATAATATGTTGCTAGGTTTGAATGATTCAGGGAAAATCGATTTTAAAACTGCCGCTTTTTACACTACTCAAATGATCACTCATTTTTGGGCTCAGCCGGAAGATTCATTGTTGGAGGTTTATCAGGCAGATTGTTCGGTAAAAAACCGAAAAGGTAAACCACTTATTGTTGCATATCCTCTGCGTAGTCCGGGCGGCAAATGGTCTGTAATGCTCATTAATAAAGATCCCGCAAAGACGTGGAATGTAAGCCTTAAAATAAAAGAAGGTACGGCAAATAGAGAAATCACATGGAAGCCGGTTCATTTGGTTCAATATTCAAAAGATCAATACGAATGGAAACCTGAAGGAGAAAATGGCCACCCGGTAAAAAGCCTTCCACCAGTGGTGAAAAAGATAAGCGACATTGCAGAGATTTCGTTGCCACCTTTTTCTCTGACCGTGATTAATTAATTGGAGGAAAATGAAAATTCCTGTTATTTGCCTGTTTACTGGAAGTGTAAAAATGCTAAGAAATAAATGAACCTGAAAAGAAAAATCCTAACTTCATTCTATCCGTTGCAGATGAAACTTTCTAAACTGACAGGAATGGGAATACATGTAAACGAAAATAAAAACAAGATAATCGCACCGGTAAAATTTTTCTCATTAAGCGCTACTTTAAATAGCGGTGAAGAAATTTCTTTCGAAAGATTCAAAGACAAAAAAGTCCTGGTTGTAAATCTTGCTTCCCTTTGTGGCTTTACACCACAATATTCGGAATTACAGGAACTGTATGAAAAGACTGAAAACCTTGCCATTCTTGGATTCCCAGGAAATAATTTTGGTAGACAGGAACCCGGAACCGATGCCGATATCAGTAATTTTTGCAAGTTGAATTACGGTGTAACGTTTCCTTTGTTTAAAAAAGATAATGTTGCGGGAAGTAACAAACAACCGGTTTACCAATGGCTTAGCGATAAACAAAAAAATGGCTGGAACGATGAGGAGCCAAAATGGAATTTTTACAAATATTTGATTGATGAAAACGGAAATCTGCAAAGCGTTTCATCTTCTTCTGTATTGCCGGCTGATATAAAACTTTAAAGAATGCCAGAATTACACCGGACATTTTTCATGATAATTGATTAACTCTATCGGAGTTTTTTCAAATTCATATCCCGAATAATGTCTTACTATTTCGTCCAGCACTTCTAAAATTTCCTGCGGTTCTTTCAGCGTAACCAACTTACCCCGATACTCTTTTATATTGGGCAATCCTTTCAAATAATTGGTATAATGTCTTCGCATTTCATTGATGCCAACTACAGGTCCTTTCCATTCAAAAGATTTTATCAAATGTTTTTTACAAACCGCTACTCTTTCTTCGATGGTTGGAGAAGGAAGGATTTCGCCGGTATTAACGTAATGAGAGATCTCGTTAAAAATCCAGGGATAACCAATGGCAGCACGACCGATCATGATGCCATCAACACCATATTTATTTTTATACTCTACCGCTTTTTGCGGCGAATCAATATCGCCGTTTCCAAAAATGGGAATAGTGATTCTGGGGTTTTCTTTCACTTTGGCAATCAGTTCCCAGTTGGCACTTCCTTTATACATTTGCGTCCTAGTGCGCCCATGAATTGAAAGTGCCCGGATGCCTACATCCTGCAAGCGTTCTGCTACTTCCTCAATATTTTTTGAATCTTCATCCCAGCCTAATCTTGTTTTTACTGTTACCGGTAATGAAGTACTTTTTACAACCGCATCCGTTAACCGGATCATTAGCGGAACGTCTTTGAGAACGCCTGCGCCTGCTCCGCGGCACGCAACTTTTTTTACAGGGCAACCAAAATTAATGTCCAAAAGGTCGGGATTTGTTGCATCTACAATTTTTGCTGCCAGCGCTAAACTATCTTCGTCTCCTCCAAAAATCTGGATGCCCACCGGCTTTTCGTAATCAAAAATGTCTAACTTCTTCCTGCTTTTTATCGCATCGCGAATCAAACCTTCACTGCTGATAAACTCAGTATACATCAGGTGCGCGCCATTATCTTTGCAAACCGCGCGAAATGGCGGATCGCTCACGTCTTCCATTGGCGCTAGCAACAAAGGAAAATCAGGAAGTTGTATGTTACCTATTTGAATCAATTTTGTTTAGAGGTTTTGCTTGTTCTTTCTTAATCCCAAAATTTTGGCTGTAAATTTACGCACTTAAATATTGGCAATACCATGATTGACAGAAATTCAAGAAATTTTAGCTTTACGGGGCAGCTGGGAATTTTATTGGGGCTTATCGGTGCCGGGGTAATCATCGGCGCTATCGTTTCTTTTGGAATTTGGATAGCTATGACCGGCAGAGGTTTGGCCACTATGCAAACAGATGTGCTGAATCCAAAATATTATGATGCCATCATGTGGATGCAGGCTGTTTCCACCTTCCTGATGTTTTTCTTGCCGGTGTATATTTTTGCGCTTATTTGTTATCGCAATCCTGCAAAATTTATTGGCTTCAATACCAGGTTCAATTACCGGCAGGTTTTAATTTTACTCACCATTGTCGCCCTTACTTTTCCATTGTCGGGCGCCTTAGCGGAACTTACTAAAATGATTCCTATTTCAAAATCCTGGGAGGTATATTTTAAAGCAAAAGAAGCAACGCGTGCGGCGCAGGAAAAAGCGCTGATTAACATTAATACTTTTCCAAAATATATAGTTTCGATGATAATTATAGCTTTATTGCCGGCTATTTTTGAAGAAGTTTGCTTCAGGGGGGCGATCCAAAATATTTTAACGCGTTGGTTCAAAGGGCCGTGGGTTGCTATTATTATTACATCTATCTTATTCAGCGCAGTACATATTTCTTACTATGGTTTCCTCGTGCGCGCTGTGTTGGGTGTATTTCTTGGATTGATTTATTACTACAGCGGCAGTATATGGCTTTCTATATTATTTCATTTTTTGTATAACGGGGTGCAGGTAACAGCGCTTTATGCTTCATCCACATCAATGGCAACGGCATCAAAAAATGCCGGGGATATTGAAGGAAGTTTTCCTCTTTGGGCAGGCGTTGTTTGTGTTGTGTTAATTATTTATGCTTTTATAAAATTCCGGGAAATCTCACTTCTCGAACAGCAGAAATATATAATGCCCGAAGAAGATCCGGACGATTTTCACAACTGGATTACCAAAGAATCTTAAAACTGATGAATGGCATTTGACAAACAAACTTTTAGAACGCGCACGCTTACTGCCAGTGTTTTTGTGATTGTGATGCTTGCAGGATTGCTGTGGAATAAGTGGAGTTTTATTATTTTATTTACGCTTATCCATTTTGGATGCTGGTACGAATTTATTGGGTTGATGAAGCAAATTGACCCGGTGAGATATAAAATGAAATCTTTATCGGGGTTACTTTATATAACACTTCCGGTTGTTCTCATGATCATGATGAGGGTGAATGAGTTTAACGGGTTACATGATAATTACCTTAAAATAATTCCTTGTGGTATTGTCCTTTCTATCTGGATCAACGATACGATGGCTTATATTGTCGGATCCCTTATAGGCAAAACCCCTTTGTCTCCTATTTCGCCTAAAAAAACACGCGAGGGAACTTTTGGCGGAATAATTCTTTGTATAATTGTAATTACGTTAATAGGATATTTAACAACCTTTTATTCTGTAGCCGATTGGATCGCTATAAGTTTACTTTGTGCTGTGTTTGGAACGCTGGGCGACCTTCTTGAAAGTAAACTAAAACGGCTTGCCGCCGTAAAAGACAGCGGAGCGCTAATGCCCGGCCATGGTGGTTTTCTGGACCGTTTCGATTCTATGCTGGTGGCTATTCCATTCGTATTCGTATATTATGCTTTATTTATCGCATGAATAAAAAACAGTTGGTCTCCCCGCCAGTTTTTATATTTGTGGTTCAAATGTAGTTAATGAACATTCATAAAGAAGGTTACCGTACAATTGCGATCGCTGTTTTGTTCTTCGGTGCCGTTAATATTATTTTCTTTTATTTCTTTAGTGCCCAAATGCCTTTTCTTTCCTGGGTAGTTTTCGGCGTAAGTCTTATAGTGCTTTTATTCGTCATTTCATTTTTCAGATCTCCCAAAAGAGCATTTCTGGTTGCCCATCACCAGGTAATATGTCCTGCCGACGGAAAGGTGGTAGTGATTGAGGAAACGTTGGAGCCAGAATATTTTAAAGACAAAAGATTGCAGGTTTCCATTTTTATGAGCCCTGCAAATGTGCATATCAACCGGATACCGATGTCGGGAAAAGTGCAATACAGCCAGTATCATAAAGGAAAATATCTCGTAGCCTGGAATCCTAAATCCTCCACGGAAAACGAACGCCATTCTGTGGTAATAAAAAGCGATAGCGCAGAAATTTTGGTAAAACAAATTGCCGGCGCCATGGCCAAGCGCATTGTAAATTACCTGAAAGTGGGTGAAAGTGTATCGCAGGGAACAGAGATGGGTTTTATAAAATTTGGCAGCCGCGTGGATGTTCTGTTACCTGTGGGTACTGAGCTAAACGTTTCGCTCAATCAAAAGGTAAAAGGTGGTGTAACCGTTTTGGCTACTATTGATACGCTTATTCCTGTTGACGAAGCAGATCTGGCAATTGATAGTCCATCTGCAATTTAGGCTGGTAGTAAACAAACTAATTCTTCTGATTTTTATTTTACTCAATCGATCTGTATGTCATTCAATTATTTGGAAAGTGCAAAAAAATATTTTTACAAGCAAAAGTCGCTTGGTGATAAAACCATTGAACAGCTAAGTGAAGAGCATTTATTGTGGCAATACAATGAAGCCAGCAACAGCATTGCTGTAATTGTGCAACATCTGTGGGGCAACATGTTGTCCCGCTGGACCAATTTACTTACCGAAGACGGAGAAAAGGAATGGCGCAACAGGGATACTGAATTTGAATCAGTAATAAAAAACAAAGAGGAACTGGTAAAAAAATGGAATGAAGGCTGGCAGTGTGTCTTTGATTCGCTCGATTCTTTAAAAGAAGATGATCTTTCTAAAACGATTTACATAAGAAAAGAACCACACAATGTTGGGGACGCGATCAACCGGCAGTTGGCTCACTATTCAAATCATGTTGGGCAAATTGTTTACGTCGGAAAAATGCTGCTGAACGAAAAATGGAATTCCTTGTCAATTCCGAAAGGAAATTCAAAAGAGTTCAATGAAAAAATGATGTCAGGAAAATAATTTGAAATTCAAGCCGATCAAAATATCCTTTCCAATTCCCTCAAATGACGAATCGTATAAGTTGGTTTGGCAATACATTCTTCATTGGTGTGGTTTACAAAGATGGAATCCATTCCCGCATTAATGGCACCCAGGATGTCAGCTTCAGGATTGTCACCGATCATAATACTTTCTTCAATTTTGCATTTTGCTATGTTCAGGGCAAATTCAAAAATCTCTTTTTTGGGTTTTACAGAGTTTGAGGTTTCTGAAGTGACGACATGGGTAAAATATTTGGAGAGGTCAGAGCTGTTTAATTTGGAACGCTGGGTTTTTTCAAAACCATTGGTAATAAGATGAAGGGAATATTTTTTTTCGATCAAATATTCCAGTATTTCATAAGTATAATCGAACACTCTTTTTTTAGTAGGAAGAACTTCAAGAAAATATTCGCTCATGTCTTTTGCCAGCTTTTCATCGGCAATATGAAAATCAAGCAACGTGCGCCACATCCTGCGCCATTTTAATTCTTCTACCGAAATATATCCTTTTTCATACCTGCTCCAGAGAATTTTGTTGTGGTTCAGATAAATATGATAAAACTGGTTAAATGAGCCAATCGCCTTCGACTCAAGTTTAAAAAAACCGTATAGTTCGGTCAGAGACTCTTCCGCGTTAGCATTAAAATCCCAAAGTGTATGATCAAGATCGAAAAAAAGATGTTTATACTTCAAATAATCTAAATTTAAAATGTCGACTTAAGATTTTAGATTTGCCTGATACCTAAAAACGAAATAATCAGATGAATATTGTAATTACAGGTGGCAGCAAAGGTATGGGAAAAGCTATGGCTGAAAAATTTGCCGCGGCTGAAAATAACATTTTCATATGTTCAAGAAATATAAAGGAATTGGCTGAGACAGCCAGGCAACTAAACGAACAATATACCAGCCGCACGGAATATTTTTCTGCTGACCTATCCAGGAAAGATGAAGTCATAAAATTTTCCGCCTGGCTGTCTGAAAAAAATATTACAACTGATATCCTGGTTAACAATGCGGGCCTGTTTGTACCTGGCAGTGTTTACAGTGAGCCTGAAGGTAATCTTGAAAAAATGATAGAGGTTAATTTGTATTCTGCATATCATTTAACGAGGGCGTTGTTGCCTGCGATGATAAACAATAAATCCGGGCACATTTTCAACATTTGTTCTATTGCCGCATTAAAAGCATATCCAAATGGCGGCTCGTACAGTATCAGTAAATATGCGTTAATGGGATTTGGTAAAAATCTGCGCGAAGAATTGAAACCTTTTAATATAAAAGTTACCACGGTTTACCCGGGCGCTGTCTATACTTCTTCGTGGCAAGGTGCCGGTATCAAACCCGAACGAATAATGCAGGTGAATGATATTGCAGATATGATCTATTCTGCCTCTCTTCTTTCGCCGCAGGCCTGTGTGGAAGATATTGTGATAAGGCCGCTTTTGGGCGATCTTCCTTAAAGGATTTTTAACATGGCTGCTTGCTATTAACCTTTTTTTAAATTCATTTCCAAGTACTTTTGTAGCTCATCCTTTGCTGAAGAAATGATAACATTTTTACGATCTTATTTTAAAATATTTTTCTTTTCTCTCTTATTTTTGACGTTCATTTTTGTCGCAAAAAATTCAAACGCCCAGGTAAAATTTTCTGTCGTTTGCCCTCAAAAAAAGATTGGTAAAAATGATTTGTTGCAAATAAAATTTAAAGTAGAAAACGCTTCTTCTGTAGATGCAATCAATCCGCCTTCTTTCAATAATTTTACAGTTGTTTCCGGGCCAAACCAGGAAAGTAGCACTTCCAATATCAATGGAAAAGTTAGCCAATATGTGGCGCTAGGCTACTCTCTGGCCCCCACAGCAACCGGGAAGTTTACAATTGGCCCGGCAACCGCGATAGCCGATGGTAAACATTTTTCTACACCTCCTATCACCATTACCGTGGTGAATGGTTCAGTTGTACAATCACAGCCCAACGCTTCCCAGCCAAATTTACCACCCTTTCCTAATTTAAATTTTGATTTTCCGCCCACACCTTCCACCCACCAGTTTGAAGATTATATTTTAAAACCTGGTGAAAACGTAGCAGAGAAAACCGCAAAAAATCTTTTCGTAAAACTGGATTTAAGTAAAAAGAGTTGTTACGTTGGGGAGCCGCTGGTAGCCACATACCAGCTTTTTACGAGGCTGCCATCAGAAACCACAATTACCGATGCTCCTTCTTTTAACGGCTTTTCGGTGAGTGATCTTGATATAAGTAGTAATGCAAAGATTCAAAAATACAATGGCCGTTCATACAATGTTTATACGATACGCAAGGTTGAGTTGTATCCGTTGCAGTCCGGCAATATTACGCTCGGCTCAATGACGGCGACCAATAAAGTTACTTTTGTAAAATCACAATATGCAAACCAGCAGGATAACGGCGGCATTTTTGATATGTTCCAGAACTTTGGAAGTGACGCTATTCCCCCGGAAGGGCTGGTTGAAAAAAGTGTAACCTTAAAATCAGCCCCGGAAGTTATTAATGTGAAACCGTTGCCATCTGAAAATAAGCCGCAGAATTTCCGTGGCGCAGTGGGAGAATTTACTGTTTCAGCTTCGCTGGAGAAGAATAAAATCACCACCGATGATGCAGGCACTTTAAAACTTACAATAAATGGCAAGGGCAATATTCAGCTGATAAACGCGCCTGAAATCAACTGGCCCAAAGGCATAGATGGCTACGAAGCAAAAGTAACGGATAACGTAAACAGAAAGCAGGTTCCTATGCAGGGAAGTAAAACGTTTTCGTACCCCTTTACGGTTTCGAAACCAGGGATCTTTACAATCGATTCGATTTCATTTTCTTATTTCGATCCATCTTCATCTTCCTATAAAACCTTAAAAACCAGGCCTTTGCAGGTAGATGTTAAGAAGGGAAAGGGCATTCCGCGTAATTCTTTGGCGGCCACTTCCGATACTTCAACAGGTAACGGTTTGTTTTCAAACAGAACAGAATGGATAACGGGTATAGTGTTGATTGCCGGAATTATTTTAGTGATCATTTTTGTTTTGATGAAAAGAAATGAAAATAAAAGTGACCTGGAAAAAAATATCGAGGTAGATGATCTTAAGAATGAGGCAGAAACTGCCGCTGTTGAAAAGGAAAACAAAAAATTTGTGATTCCTGAAAACCCTTTGGCTGCTGTTCATGAAAAGCTGGTAGCAGAAGATAGTGCAGGCTTTTATCACACACTGGATACTTCATTAAAGAAATACCTGGGGTTCAAATTTAAAGTGCCCTCCAACGAATTATCTAAAAAAAGATTGAATGAAGAATTGGATAAATGCAATGTTAGCCTTGGTACCTCGCTGATGCTCACTTCGCTGATGGATGATGTGGAACTGAATTTATACGCGCCGCCTTCTAATGTAAACCAGATGAATGCTGTTTTTGAAAAAGCTTCTGAAGTAGTATCGCTATTGGATAAGCAGGTTTGTTGAATTGTTTAAAACGCGTTTTTGCAGTAAACAAATAAATTCAATCGATTTTTATTTTACTGCTCTTTTTGTTGCCAGGCAACTAATTTTCATTGGTAAATTTGTAACCTATCCCTCTTACTGAATGAAAATATTTGGGATTACGGCTATCTTCTTCAAAATATTTCCTGAAGTTTAAAATGAAATTATCTACCGTTCGTGTGGTAGGATAAACATTATAACCCCATACCGACTGTAAAATTTTTTCGCGGGTTACTACTTCATTTTTATTTTCAATGAGAAGTTTTAAAAGCATTGCTTCTTTTTTAGTAAGCGCTACCAGGTCTCCTGATTTGGTAGTGCATTCGAGGGATTTAAAGTTGATAAGATTTTTACCAAAAGTGTATTGTTCTGTTACCGGTTCTTTCGCAGATATTTTCTGGCTTTTATTAATCAGGATTTTTACTCTCAATAAAAGTTCTTCAAGGCTAAAGGGTTTGGTCAAATAATCATCGGCTCCTTTTTTTAGCCCTAAGATCCGGTCTTTGCTTTGGCTTTTGGCACTCAACATTAAAATAGGAATTTCAGTGTTGCTCAGCCTTATATTTTCACAAACGGCTATTCCGTCTATTTCAGGAAGCATCACATCCAGCACGATCAAATCAAAATATTCATTTTGAATGGCTTTAAGCGCTTCCTCCCCATCATACGCAGAGGTAACATCGTACCCTTCCATTTCAAAATTTAATTTCAGCGCATCCTGTAAATTTTCTTCATCTTCTACCAATAAGATCGAGAGTTTTCGTCCTTGCATACAATAAGTGTTTGTTATGTATTTTTTAAACCTTTCAGTTGGATTTCAAAGATACTTCCACGAGGCTCATTACTCTTCACGCTGATACTTCCATGATGTTGTCTTACAATTTCTTTTGTAAGATAAAGCCCCAATCCTGTTCCTTTTGTTTGTTTGCCGGCTCCACGAAAATATTTTTCAAAAATCTTTTCTTTTTCCGCGGTTTGTATTCCTATGCCCTGATCGATTACCCGGAGTTTTATCTTTTTATTTTCTTTAAGCACTTTTATCAAAACTACATCCTCTTTGCCTGAATATTTAATAGCATTATCTAAAAGATTGTTAATGGCGAGTTGTAATAATAGCTTATCGCCGGTAATAAAGACGTCGCTGTCTATATCAATTTCAATTTTTCTTTCCGGAAAACGAAGATTAAAATCTTCAGCGCAATCGCTTGCCAATGTAGAAAGATCAATTTTTTCATTAGTAAGCGTAGAGCTTCCGGCATCCAGCTGGCTCATATAGAGCATATTATTGCATAAGGTGTTCAGGCGGTTTGCCTCCTCCAGGGTACTCCGGATGAGCTTTTGTTGCTGACCAAACTCAAGCTTTCTTATTTGCATTGTTTCAAGGTTCAGCTTTGTAACAGCTATTGGTGTTTTTAATTCGTGTGTGATCGCCATCATCAGGTTCAGCTGTTGTTCTGATTGTACGAGTTGTTTTTTTATTATTCTAAAAATATAAACAGCGCCAGCGATGATCATTAACAGGAAGGTAACCCCTTCACCTATATACTGGGCAGTTTTTCGCTTTTTGCCGTTTTCGATTTTATTTATTTTTTGAACAAAATTTGTGTCGTGAACACTCACGGCGTGCATCCGCAATGCTGTAAGTTCCTTGTTTTGAGCGTTTAGATCAAGAAACCAAAAAATCAGGGCTGCTAAAATATAGGCAAGTAAAAACCAGTAAAAAATAAAAATAATCCGTAATGGCCTTACTTTATATTTATTCTTTAGTATTAAATAAGGCATTTGTTTTCAATTTTTGAAGAAAAAATAAGCCGTAAGACGAAGCGTTCCGTCGGCAAGTTACCTGTTTACTTTTTCAACCCTTAGTCCTACATTCAAAATATTTTCCAGGGGATTTTCCCGCATAATCTGTGCGATCGAAAATGTATAATCTCCAACAGTTTTAAAAGAAAAAGGCGCAGCAGAAATACTCTTTCTTACTTCATAAATATCATCCATTCCGGTACCTTCCCAGCCTTTTGCATCGTTAGCCATGACGACATTTACATTTTGATAATTAAAAGAATCTGAAGGGGTTTTTAATCCCACCCTCAACCAGATATTGTTATATTTATAAAGGTCAGTATGACGTAAAATTACATATACATTATACAGTGAAGTGGTGTCATCAATATGAAAAGTGAATTGCGGTACCTCTGTATAAAACCATTTCTGCGAAGGGATTGTTGCTTGTTTTTCGTAAAGATCAATCTTAATACAGGACGCAAAAATTAAAGAGAGAAATGATATTAAAAAGAATTTTTTCAAATTGATTTTTTTGCAAAAATAGAGTGTTTTCCTGTCGTTTAAAAAGGAGTTAAAGAATATTGAATGTTTGTTCTTTCATTTTTTCCAACTCATCCTTCATAAGTACCACACATTTTTGTATTTCTGAGTCATAAGCTTTTGAGCCGGTTGTGTTGATTTCCCTTCCGATTTCCTGCACTACGAAAGCCAGTTTTTTGCCTTTCACATCTTCATTTCCGTCAAGGATGGTTAACAAGTATTCACAATGATTTTTTAAACGCACCTGCTCTTCCCTGATGTCTATTTTTTCGATGTAATAAATCAGTTCCTGCTCCAGCCGGTTTGTATCATAATTTTCTTTACCGATATTTTCCTCAAGTGTTTCTATAAGCTGATTTTTCATTTTTGTTCTTCTTTTCGGCTCCAGTTTCAGTATTTCGGCTTCCTGGATTTTGATATTTTTTATCCGCAGCCGTAGTTCTTTTTCAAGTGATTTACCTTCTTCAATCCGGTGTGTGTTTAACTCGAGCAATGCTTCTTCAATTACTTGTTTTAAATTTTTCCAATCAGCTTCGTCCAAAACTTCATTACTCGGCGTTACTACTTCGGGCAACCTTAATAAAGCCGCTAAAACAGAATTGGTATCAATTGATAATTCATCGGCAAGGGTCTCTATCTGGCCGTAATAAGCTTTTATAAGATCAGTATTTATAACAACGGGCTTGGTGGCGCCATTTTGCTTAACCACTATAAGACATTCAACGGTGCCCCGTAATAAACTTTCCTGTATCAAATTTCTGATGTCGAATTCATAAGGTTTGATCAATGGAGGGATTTTGAGGTTTACGTCAAACTGTTTTCCGTTTAAGGATTTTATTTCTACCAGGTACGTTTTATCTCCTATTGTTTGTTCTGCTCTTCCAAAGCCAGTCATTGATCTTACCATTTTAATTTGTCTTTTTTATTTGCAGCAAGTTATACAATTCTTGTTTAGGTAACTTTTTCATTTCGCCTGGAAGTAAATTTTCTAAAGTGACGGCTTCAATTCTGTAGCGGATCAACCTTAAAGTAGGACAACCAACAGCCGCAGTCATTTTTCTCACCTGCCTGTTTTTACCTTCTGTTAAAATTATTTTTATCCAGCTGTCAGGCACGGATTTTCGAAAACGGATAGGAGGATTTCTTTCACTCACCTTTGGAGGATAAGAAAATTTTTTGGCAACACATTTTTTTGTGTGGTGCACTTTGCCCTTCACTTTTATTTCAACACCTTTTTGTAACCTTTCAATTTGCTGAGTTGAAATGTCTCCTTCTACCTGCACCCAATATTCTCTTTCATGATTGTTCAAAGGATCTAACAAATATGCATTCAGTTTTTTATCATCAGTAAGTATAAGTAATCCTTCACTGTCATAGTCCAAACGTCCTACAGGATAGACTTCCGAAGGAACGTCGAAAAAATCTTTCAAGGTTTTTTTTTCACCTGTAGAAGAAAATTGCGAAAGAACATTGAACGGTTTGTGGACAATAAAATAATTATTCAAGAAGAATTTTTTTTAAAAAAAACAGGGAAAAATTTACCTGTAAAAGTTTCAAAAAATAATAAAGCCCGACAAGAAAATGAACGGGCTTTGTTATATTGATGGGTTAGTAAGTACAGGAAAAAAATTTCCTTACACAATATTAAAAATAAATTTTGCTTTATGAAAAAATATTTACGATTTTTTTATCAACATTTTAAAATGCTGTGTGGATAAGCATATAAAAAAATGCAAAGAAATACGCTTTTTATTTTTTCAAAACACTTTTATCTTCAGTAAGGTAATTTAAAATTGATTGGGGTTCATCGCTTCTCAAACTTTACCTTTGAAACTTAATTTCATTCTATGCAATTTCCTTCACCTGTTTCTGTTTTATGGATCTCGGATTTTATCAATGCAAAAATGTTAGGCGAAAAAAATGCTTATGCTTCGGGGATTAATGAGATACATAAGGTTAAGAAGGGTGACATTGTTTTTGTCGATCATCCAAAGTATTATGAAACCTGCCTAAACAGCGATGCCACCTGTATTATTATTAATGATGAAAGGCCTGTGCCTGAAGGAAAAACTTTGTTTGTTGTGGATGATCCATTTGAAGCTTATCTTAAAATTGTAAATTATTTCAGGCCTTTCGTTGCCTCCGAAAAAATGATAAGCGCTACAGCTAAGGTTGGAAAAAATTCGATTATTATGCCTAACGTTTTTCTCGGCAACAGGGTAGTGGTGGGTGATAATTGTATCATTCATCCAAACGTAATTATTTATGACGATTGTGCTATCGGCGACCATGTTGAAATTCATTCGGGCGCGGTGATCGGAAGCGATGCCTTTTACTTTAATACAAAAAAGAACCGGCAGCATTGGTACAAAAAAATGCAAAGTTGTGGCATTGTGGAAATTAAAGATTACGTTGAAATAGGCTCGAATTGTACCATCGACAGGGGTGTCAGCGATTCAACAATTATAGGAAGCGGCACAAAAATGGATAACCTTATTCATGTAGGGCACGATGTGGTGATAGGAAAAAATTGTTTGATTGCTGCACAGGTTGGCATTGCCGGCGGAACAATATTAGGTGATGGCGTAACACTTTGGGGCCAGGTAGGCGTAAATAAAACAATCTCAATCGGGGACAACGCAGTGGTAATGGGGCAAGCTGGCGTTACTTCAAGTATCGAAGGAAACAAGACGTACTGGGGTACACCCATACAGGAATTTTTTGCCAAAAGAAAAGAACTGGTAATGATTAAAAGGCTTCCTGAAATCTGGGAAAAAATTAAGACGTTATCCGGGAAAAATAATTCCGGGGAATAATTTGTTGCTCTTTAGTCTGAAATAAAAAATTACAGAATTTGTTTGTTTACTGGCTTACACTTTTATAAAACCGGAGCGCCTGGAAGCGGCTGTTTATGGCAGGTTTTTTTTACAGGTACTTACTGCAACTCGTATTTTTCTTTCATCCGGTTACAGGTAAATTCTATCGTGTCTTCAATTTTTGTAAAATGAAACTGAGGCAGCGCTTTTAAGATTTTACTATTATCAAAATACACTTTTGCCTGGGCCGTCCTGGTGGTTTCTTTGGTGAGTAAATGTTTTTTTCCGGTAAGCCGGCTTTTTAATGCTTCAATTCTCCACACTACTTCTGCCAAAAAAGGAGTTACTTTTTTTGATGGTGTTTTTTTGCCAAAGCATTTTGCTATTGAAGAAAAGATTTCTTTGTAAGATAAATTTTCGCCACTTAAAATAAAGCGTTGCGAGGTGATATCACTATTCATTAGCATGATCATTGCTTTTGCCACGTCTCTCACATCTACAAATCCCGAAACGCCTTCTGTATACCAGGGAAATTCATTGTAAACATTTTTAAAAATGGCCGAAGATCCGCTTTCCCAGTTGTCACCTCCTAAAATCAAACTTGGGTTTACAATTACGGCTTTTAGTCCTTCCCCGATTCCACGCCAAACTTCCATCTCGCCAAAATATTTTGACTTGCCGTAAATGCTGTTACTGGTTTCTTCTGACCAGTTCATTTTTTCTGTTACCAATTCGTCATCCCTTATCCTTCCTAATGCTGACACAGAACTCACATGCAATAATTTCTCAACTCCTGCATCAATACAGGCATTTACAACATTTGCCGTTCCCTCAATATTTATTTTTAAAAGTAGTTGCTTGTCTTTCGGATCATAAGAAACAACAGCCGCGGAGTGATACACATGTGTAATACCTTTCATGATGTCATGAAGTTTTGTTACATCCAGGATATCGCATTGCACAACCTCCAGTAGCGGATGGGAAATTGAAATAGGTGTTGAATGATATATGGCTAGCACTCTTTGGCCATTCTCCAGTAGCTGATTAATTATTTCTTTGCCAACAAGTCCCGCACCACCGGTAACCAGAATTTTGTTTTCATCCATATTTTTTTCGCCGAAATTTTCCCCGGTCATTTCTGAATTTACAATTATTAAACAATGTAAATTAATTATTGTACCACTATTGGTAACGATAAAAACCTTCACCGGTTTTTTTGCCCAATAAATTGTTTTTCACTTTTTGCTGTTGTAAAGCAGCCGGAGTAAAACGGATAGCATTATTAAAAGCGTGATACAAGCTTTCTGATACGGCAAGATTTACATCCATACCAATCAGATCCATTAATTTGAAGGGGCCCATTTTAAACCCGGTTGCTTCTAAAATTTCATCTACTTCTTCAAATGAAGCAATGCCTTCTTCCACTATTTTTAATGATTCCAGGTAATAATGACGTGCAACCCGGTTTACAATAAATCCCGGCGAATCTTCGCACAACACGGGTGTTTTCCCCATTTTTCTGCATATTTCAAGTACAGCGTTGGTTACTTCATCATTAGTTTGCCGGCCTTTTACTACTTCTACCAGTTTCATAATATAAGCCGGATTAAAAAAATGCATCCCGATGACTCTTTGCGGGAAAGGAATTTTTTCCTGAATTGAAGACACCGAAAGCGATGAGGTATTGGTAGCAAAGATGACCTCTTCATTATTAAAATTGGCGAGCTCAGTAAACAAAGAAATTTTTGCTTTTTCTATTTCAACGATCGCTTCAATAATAACAAAGGCAGTGCAATTTTTTATTTCGTTGGTAAAATTAATCCGGCTAAAAATTTCGGTTTTTTCTTTAGCAGTGATTTTATTTTTATCCAACAGGTATTGAAGATTTTTTTGAATGTTTTTTTTTGCATTTACGAGAACCGCTTCATTCACATCAAAAAGGATGGTGTCAAAGCCACTTTGCGCAGCCACCTGTGCAATACCACTTCCCATTGTTCCTGCCCCGCAAACGCAAATAGTTAAAATCATCTTTTTGGGTTTAATTGATTTTAATTAAACGGCACTTTCAAATTGTTTTAAAAACCTAAGATCATTCTCACTGAAGATCCTAAGATCTTTTATCTGGTATTTTAGCATCGTAATTCTTTCAATGCCCATTCCAAAAGCAAAACCTGAATATTTGTTGGAATCAATACCACAGTTTTCCAGCACATTTGGATGTACCATGCCGCATCCTAAAATTTCAACCCACCCGGTGTGTTTGCACACGCTGCAACCACTTCCTCCGCAAATGAGACATGAGATATCCATTTCTGCGCTGGGTTCGGTAAACGGAAAATAAGAAGGCCGGAAACGAACTTTCACATCTTCGCCAAACATTTCCTTAACAAAGAAATAAAGTGTTTGTTTCAGATCGGCGAACGAAACGTTATCAGCGATATACAATCCTTCTACCTGGTGAAAAAAACAATGGGCTCTTGCACTGATGGTTTCATTTCTGTAAACACGACCGGGACAAATAATTCTAATGGGTAAAACGCCTTTTTCCATTTCACGTACCTGCACACTGCTTGTGTGCGTGCGCAGCATCCACGCAGGATCCTGGGAAACATAAAATGTATCCTGCATATCACGCGCGGGGTGATTTTCCGGCAAGTTGAGCGCTGTGAAGTTATGCCAGTCATCTTCAATTTCGGGGCCTTCAGCCACAGCAAAACCCAGGCGTTGAAAAATAGAAACAATTTTATTCCTTACAATACTTATGGGATGCCTGCTGCCTATTTTTAAGAGGTCGCCGGGCAAAGTGAGATCAACAAATTCTTCCGTAGCGTTTTGCCTGGTTCCACCAGCTGCTTTTAATGATGCATATTTATTTTCGGCAAATAACTTTAAGTCATTTAGTGCCTTACCTATTTCTTTTTTGTTTTCCGGGGGCACATTTCTCATTTCACTCATAAGTGCTTTTACTGACCCGTTCGATCCGATAAACTGAATACGAAAAATTTCAGCAGGATTCTTATCTGTTGAAGAAAAATTTGTGATCTCTTCTTTTAAATTATTGATTTGCGTAAGCAGATTTTCCATAGATGCAAAAATAAGCTAAAGAGAATTTAGAAATATTTTTAGAAGCCCGGGAAAGATAATTATTTGCTTAGAAACTTTTTCTGCATTTATTGTTAGGTTTGTCAAAAATAAAAAGTTTGACATACGATTTAAATGAATACCTAACTCCTATAAATCCTGCCGCTATTAGTAATGACACGGCGTACAATGACAGCCAGATCGGAAGTGTTATCGAAATTTATGAAGAAGAGGTTCCCAATCTTTCAAATATTGATATCGTTATCGTTGGTATCAATGAATTCAGGGGTAGTGGTATAAATGTAACGGAAAATGCAGCAGATGCCGTACGCAGCCGGTTTTATGGGTTACATTGCTGGCATAAAGAAATTTCAATTGCAGATATCGGAAATTTAAAAAGCGGGTCGACGCTGGGCGACAGCTATGCAGCACTCACGATTGTTTTAAAAGAATTGCTCGGGTTAAATAAAACGGTTGTTATTATCGGCGGGTCGCATGATAATACATTGGCCCAGTATTTTGCCTATAAAGAGTTGGATAGGATAATCGATGCTACTGTAGTAGATGCAACAATTGACCTGAGAAGTGAATCATCATTACGCAGTGAAAATTTCCTGATGGAAATGCTTACTGGTGAGCCGAACATGGTAAGGCATTATAATCATATTGCCTTTCAAAGTTATTTTGTACATCCAAGAATGCTGGAAACAATGGACAAACTTCGGTTTGATTGTTTCAGGGTGGGAAATGTGAAGGAAGAATTATCTGAAATGGAACCCGTAATTAGAAATTCGGAGATGTTTAGTTTTGATATTGCCGCCATAAAATACAGTGACGCGCCGGCAAGCAATTGCAGCCCCAACGGGCTCACCGGAGAGGAAGCGTGTACGCTTATGCGTTATGCAGGCATGAGCCCTTCTGTTTCTTCGATTGGAATTTATGGATATGACGCATCAAAAGATGCACATAACCTGACGGCTCTGCAGGTTGCCCAGATGCTTTGGTATTTTATTGATGGAAAAAACCGCGGCGCGAAGGAATCCCGGCTAAATGAACGAAACAATTTTAATGAATATCACACGGCATTTGCAGAAGTTGACACGGTTTTTCTGCAAAGCAAAAAAACCGGCCGTTGGTGGATGCAAATGCCGGACAAAAAGATGGTTGCCTGCAGTTATAAAGATTATCTATTTGCCAGCAGAAATGAAATTCCTGAGAGATGGCTCAGGGCGCAGGAAAGAGATGTTTAACAGATGGTTAGCTTTAAACAGTAAACAAACAAAATGCAGTAATTTTCCTTTCTTTTTTTTGCAGGCCTGTTATCTCCTGCTTGCGATCAATAAGTTCAGATCGGTAAATTTCAGGTCGAATCTTTGGCTAAGATGAAAATTGGTGAGTGCTCCTTTAAATAAATAAATTCCGCTCCGGATATTTATTTTATACCACACCAGACTCTCAAACCCTCCGTCATCGGCCATTTCCAGCATCAAGGGCATTAATACATTGCTGATCGCCTGAGACGCCGTTCTTGCAAAGCCGCTGGGAATGTTCGGCACACAATAATGGATCACATCATATTTTTTAAAAACCGGTGACGTATGTGAAGTAATTTTTGAGGTTTCAAAACATCCGCCATGATCAATACTTACATCAACAATTACGCTTCCCGGGCGCATTTTACTCACCATTTCTTCAGTTACTACGAGAGGGGTTCTGCCTCCTGAAGCCGCTAAAGCACCTACGGCCACATCGCAGGTTTTTAATTGTTTGGAAAGAATGCCGGGTTCTATCACTGAAGTAAATAACCGCATTCCAATATTATTTTGTAACCGTTTTAAACGGTAAATGCTGTTATCAAAAATTTTAATACTGGCACCCATTGCAAGGGCGGTTCTTGCAGCTTGTTCACCCACGATACCTGCCCCGATGATAATAACTTTTGTTGGTGGAATCCCTGAAATACCGCCTACCAAAACACCTTTTCCATGGTTGGCATTGCTCAGGTACTGGCCAGCAATCAACATCACGGCACTACCTGCTATTTCACTCATGCTTCTTACGATGGGATTGTGGCCGCTATCGTCTTTCAGGTTTTCAAAACTTAAGGCGGTGATTTTTTTGACCATCATTTTTTCTAAAATCTCACGTTTCATCGCTGTAACATGAATAGGAGAAATAATGAACTGGTTGGGTTTTAATAAATCAATTTCGGCTTCACAAACAGGCGCGCTTTTTACAAGGATATCGCATTCAAAAACTTCTTTTTTGCCTTCTGCAATTTTAGCGCCCGCATCGCTATAATCTTTATCAGCGTAACTGGCTCCTTCGCCGGCTTTGCTTTCCATAATTACGCGGTGACCATTTGCCACAAGCACTGCCACTGCTTCGGGCGTAAGCGCAATCCTGTTTTCCTGGAATGAGGTTTCCCGCGGTATTCCTATAAATAAGTCCGCACCTTTAGGTTTTACATCCAGCGTTTCTTCCAGGGTTTCATAAGTAAAGGAAGAGGAGACAAAAGGTTTTGAAGTTGCCATGTAAAATGTTTACTATTAATGGTGATATAAATATAAATTTTTATGCCGGTAATTTGATAATCAATTTCCTTTTGGTCCCTGAAAGAATTTCGAAGGCAGAATAAATGGTATCAACAGGAAAAATATCAGGCGCTTTTTCAGGCCATTCCACCATGCAAATGTCATGGCTCAGAAGGCAATCTTCTACGCCTGCATCAATGGCTTCCTGGCTGCTTTTGAGACGATAAAGATCGATATGGAAAATAGTTTTGTTATCACTGGTTTTGTATTCCTGTATTATGGAATAGGTAGGACTGGTAACGGGTTCAGAAACCCCCAATTCTTTGCAAACGGCGCTGATGAATGAAGTTTTTCCTGCACCAAGATCTCCGCTAAAGGCGAAAATTGTATAACCAGACGTACTCTTTAAAAATTTTTTTGCTGTTTTGTCTATTTCGCTCAAATCAAAATAGATTTCGGTTTCAATCATTTTGTAAATTTAGTATATAACAAAACTGAAAAGATAATTCGGTGTATCAATTTGTTGAAACAAATTAAATGATGATTAATTTTTTCAATTTCTCAACTATTGTTATTGTTACTTTGAATTACTTAATTTCAGGGTTATACAAACACTTTCAAATTTGATGCTAGAACCGATCGGCGTTTTAAAAAAATATTGGGGATATGATTTGTTCCGGCCGCTACAGGCAGAGATCATCACTTCTGTATTAGCCGGTGATGATACCCTTGCGTTATTGCCTACCGGTGGGGGGAAATCTGTATGTTTCCAGGTACCGTCGATGCTAAAAGAAGGGGTATGTATTGTAATAAGCCCGTTGATAGCGCTGATGAAAGACCAGGTTTTGAATTTGAAAAAAATTGGCATTCCTGCTCTTTCCATTCATTCCGGCATGAGTTTTATCGAAGTGAAAAAGACGCTGAAGAATGCGGCCTATGGCAATTTTAAATTCCTGTATATATCTCCTGAACGGTTGCAAACGGAATTGTTTTTGGAATATTTGCCTTTGATTAATGTGAATTTAATTGCCGTTGATGAGGCGCATTGTATTTCACAATGGGGTTATGATTTCAGGCCGGCATACCTTCACATTGCAGCTTTACGCGAATATTTTCCGTACGTCCCGATACTGGCACTCTCTGCTTCGGCCACTTTGCAAGTTCAAAAAGATATCCGCGAAAAATTGCTTTTTGGAAAATCTCAAAAATCTTTCCGACAATCTTTTGAGCGACCGAATCTTTCTTATAGCGCCTTCCGGCTTTTTTCCAAGGAAAATAAATTGTTGGCTGTTTTAAAAAAAGTTCCGGGTAGCGGAATTGTGTACTGTAAAACAAGGCGGCGCACCAAAGAAGTGGCAGACCTTTTAAAACAAAATGGAATTTCGGCAGATTATTATCATGCAGGACTTTCCACAGAAGAACGGCATAAAAAGCAGGAAGACTGGATAAACAATAAAACGCGGATCATTGCCTGTACCAATGCATTTGGAATGGGTATTGATAAACCAGATGTGAGAGCTGTAATCCATTACGATGTTCCGGATGCGCTAGAAAATTATTACCAGGAAGCGGGCAGGGCAGGGCGTGATGGGAAAAAAGCTTATGCAGTTTTACTCTACAGTGAAACTGACCTTGCGTTTTTGAAAAAACAAACTGAGGTACGGTTCCCCTCGAATGAAGTAATAAAAAAGGTATATGCCCACTTATGCAGTTTTTTGCAATTGCCCGCCAACAGTGGAGAAGGCTTTTCTTATGATTTTGATTTAAACACTTTTGCGAAAAACTTTAAGCTGGATGCTTACACGATAAACAGTGTTTTAAAAATATTGGAACAGGAAGAATTGATCAGTTATAGCGAACAATTTTTTCAGCCTTCTTCTGTTGAATTTTCAGTAGACAAAAATAATTTGAATGAATTTGAAAATAGCCATCCTCAATACACAGGTGTAGTGAAGGGATTGTTGAGATCTTATGATGGCGTATTCGATTTCCCTTCCTTTGTAAATGAAATTGAACTTTCAAAATTTGTTGGAATCAATAAAGAGCAACTGACAAGAGTTTTATTGGAACTGCACGCGATGGGTATCATCAATTATATCCCACAAAAAGAAAAACCGCAAATTTATTTCATAAAGAACAGGGTTAAAACGGATGAACTTTTTATCAATCAAACGAATATTAAAAAACGTAAAGAAGCTTATGAAAATAGATTAACAGCAATGACTGGCTTTTGCAAAAATGAAATTGAATGTCGTAGTTCAATAATCAGTTTTTATTTTAATGGATGCGATTTGCCTCGTTGCGGTATTTGCGATAATTGCCTGCAAAATAAAAATACGAACATATCCAATGATGAATTTAAGGCGATTTCATTTGAAATAAAAAAAATTGCAGGTGATGAACCGGTTACCGGGAAGATGTTGATTGAAAAATTACCCAAAATTAAGGAGCCTAAAATTTGGAAAGTTTTAAAATTTTTGCAGGAAGAAGAATTGGTGACTGTAAATGAGGAAGGTATCATAAAGCTCGTGTGATTACCTGTTCACAATAGGCTGATAAAAAAAGGGGACCCAGATAGAAATCTAGTCCCGCTTTAAAATCCAATATCCTATGAAAAACCATGACAAATATAGGGTTTAAAATAGTATTTGACAATATTTTTAACCCTATATCAAATAAAATCAGGTGTTTATACTACTAAAAAGCAACTCTATTTATTAATTGGTTGGTTTTACGGAATAATCGGTTTTGCAAAAAGAAAGAAAATCCTAGTTTTTTAGTAGACTAAAACCATCCGGTAGTTGTTTTTCGACTTCGGCCACCCAATCCTAAAGAACCTAAAACGCTTCTTACTATCATTGTTCCGGCTGTTCGCATCATACTTTTTGCAACTGAGCTGTTAACAACTTTTTCTAAAGTGCTTTCCTCGGGCTTCGCGGCTTTACCTGGTACAACTACCGGGTTTGCAGCTGCCTCCTGAAGTTTGGCAGTAAGCATTTCATAAGCACTTTCCGGATCTGTAACCTGGTTATATTTTGCAGCGAGCCTGGAATGATCAACAATTGAATCAATTTCGCTTTGCGTTAATACATCCATGCGGCTTCTTGGCGTGCACATCATCGTGTGGACCAGCGGCGTAGGTATTCCTTTTTCATTCAAAAGTGTAACCAGTGCCTCCCCGATCCCTAATTGAGTAATAAGATTATCGGTCTTATAGTACGTAGTTTCAGGATAATTTTCTGCAGTTTGTTTTATCACCTGCCTGTCTGCAGCGGTAAAGGCCCTGAGTGAATGTTGAATTTTTAAACCCAGTTGGCCAAGTACACTTGCCGGCACATCCATAGGGTTTTGTGTACAGAAGTAAATACCAATTCCTTTTGAACGGATTAATTTTATTACTGTATTGATTTCATCAAGCAATGCCTTGCTGGCTTCTTCAAAAATAAGATGGGCTTCATCAATAAAAATGATCAGTTTAGGCTTGTCCATATCGCCTTCTTCAGGGCAAACGGAATATAATTCAGCCAACATTTGCAACATAAATGTTGAAAACAGTTTGGGCTTGTCCTGGATATCTGTAACACGCAAAACACTTATCATCCCCCTTCCGTCATCATTAATCCTCATAAGATCTTCCACCTCAAAACTTTTTTCTCCAAAAAACAAGTCTGCTCCCTGTTGTTGCAATTCTATCACTTTTCTTAAGATGGTGCCTGTAGAAGTTGTTGAAATATTTCCATATGATTTCTGCAACTCGACTTTTCCTTCATTGCCCACATATTGCAATACTTTAATGAAATCTTTAAGGTCTACCAAAGGCAACTTTTTATCATCACAATATTTAAATATCATAGCTACCACCCCGCCTTGTGTATCATTTAACCCTAAAATTTTACTCATCAGGATCGGTCCGAATTCGGAAACTGTAGCGCGCAACCTGACACCTTTTTGATTACTTAACGTAAGAAGGTCAACAGGAAAAGTACAGGGTTTGTAATCCATGTTCAATTTCTGATAGCGCGAGATAATCTTATCATTAGTTGTTCCCGCCGCTGCTATTCCACTTAAATCGCCTTTTATATCCATCAGCAAACAAGGCACACTGGCGTCGCTCAAACCTTCGGCAATCATCTGGAAAGATTTTGTTTTACCCCCACCGGTTGCACCTGCCACAAGGCCATGCCGGTTCATTGTAGCAAGAGGAATGACAACTTCTGCTTCCGGAATCACTTCTCCATCAAGCATGCCGGCGCCTATTTTAATTGTTTCGCCTTTGAAGGTGTAACCGTTTTTTATTGTTTCAATAAATGCTTCTTTTTTCTCCATCGTTTCGATTTTTTTGAAAGTTACAAAGTGAATTTGAAAAAGTAAGATTGTTTTAACTTTTAAGTAAATACATTTATCGCTCGTTATTTATGGCATTAAATATGTAAAAGATATATCATAAAAACTAAATACCTTTATTCAGAATTAAACAAAAAAATGATGGAAAATAGTAAACCTAAAATTCTTATCTGTGAAGATGACCCTAACCTTGGAATGGTGCTCAAAAATTTTCTTGAACTTAATGATTATGATGTTGTGTTAGAAAGAGATGGAAGGCTTGGCCTTGCTGCTTTTCAACGCGAGAAATTTGACTTGTGTCTTCTTGATGTGATGATGCCTAACATGGACGGATTTACGGTCGCAGAAGAAATAAGAAACGTTGATCCGGATATGCCTTTGTTTTTCCTTTCGGCAAAAACCATGAAAGATGATATTATAAAAGGATACAAACTGGGCGCAGATGATTATATAACAAAGCCTTTTGACAGTGATGTTTTGTTACATAAAATAAAAGCGATCTTAAAAAGAAACGAAGAGCTACACCGTGAAGAAGCGAACGCAGAGTATGATCTTGGAAAATATCATTTTAATCCACGACTCAGGCAACTTGGTGTTGGAAAAGATGTACAAACTTTATCTCCCAAAGAAAATGAGTTATTAAAAATGCTTGCAGAATATAAAAATGATCTTTTGCCACGGGAAACAGCATTAAAAAAGATTTGGGGAAGCGATACTTATTTTAACGGGCGGAGTATGGACGTTTATATAGCCAAACTTAGAAAATACTTAAAGGGCGATCCGAATATAGAAATCGTTAATATTCATGGAAACGGCTTTAGGCTTGTAGTACAGGAATAAACAGTAAACGAACAAAAAAAATATATTTTTATTTTAACAGGGCCGCTGCTACAACACCTGCTGTTTCTGTTCGTAATCTTGTGTCGCCCAAACTTACAGGAACATAATTTTGTTGTATAGCAGCCTGGATTTCTTCTTCAGTAAAATCTCCTTCAGGGCCAATCAAAATTATTTTTGATGTGTCTTTTTGTACAGTATCTTTTAATTCATTTTTTTCTTCATCAATGCAGTGAGCAATAAATTTTTGCCCATGATCTTCATTTTTTAATATTTCTGAAAATTTTCGCGGCTCATTTAACCTTGGTAGCCATGCCTGTTGACTTTGCAGCATAGCGCTTATTAAAATAGATCTTGTTCGTTCCTTTTTAAAATGCATTTTTTCTGTTCGGCTGCAGATCAAAGGAATAATAGCTGCAACGCCTATTTCCGTAGCTTTTTCCGCAAACCATTCAAAACGGTTGTTGTTTTTTATTAACGAAACAGCAATGGTAATTTCAGGCGCAGGGCGGCTTACGAATTCTTTTTTTGTAATTTTTACCTTTGTTTTTTTCTTGTTTGCTAAAACGATGGCGGTAGTTAACGTGTGGCCTTTACCGTTAGTAATGATGATTTCCTCTCCTTCTTTCATCCTTAGCACCTGGATGATATGCCTGGAAGTGTCTCCGCCTAAAATCAATTCGTCTGAATCAGAAATATTTTCTTCAAAAAAATAAGGAGAAGCCATTATGCATTTACTTTACCTGTTAAAGCGGATATGGTCATAAAGCAGGATGCTGCCATTAAAACGGTGCGTTTTCATCAAATTCTTCATCATTCATTTTACTGCCAGCCTGGAAATAAAGCTTGGCGCCACCATTTTCATCCACATCCTTCACAGGCCTGAAATTTCCCGGAGGCAACCTGTTACCAAAATCATCATCATCGTTGTCAACAAATTTTTGAATATGAAGCAAAGCTTTTAGCGTAATAGTTTCCAATTGGCCATTTCTGTGTTTTGCAATGCGCACCTGGGTTTCTCCTTTGGTTGATTCTCCCATTTCATTGGCATGAATATCATGGTACTCGGGCCGGTACAGGAATATTACCATATCGGCATCCTGTTCAATAGCACCGGATTCTCTAAGATCACTTAATTGAGGAATTTTACTTCCTTCTTTTCTTTTTTCTACTTCACGGCTCAATTGGCTGAGGGCTATAATGGGAACCTGTAATTCTTTGGCAAGCCCTTTTAAATCTCTTGAAATGCGGCTGATTTCCTGTTCGCGGTTGGCATTCCTGTTTTCTCCGGTTCCGCTCATCAATTGCAGGTAGTCAATAATTATTAACCCAACGTTGTGTTTATTCTTGAGCCTTCTGCATTTGGCGCGCAATTCAAAAATGTTTAAAGCGGCAGTATCATCTATGTGGATGGGAGCAGACGAAAGGCGGTTAATTCCTTTTTTATAAAGTTCTTCCATCTCGTGTTGTTCCAGCCTGCCACGTGCTATTTTTTCCAAAAGAATTCCGCTTTCAGCGCTTAAAATTCTTTGTACCAATTGGCTTGCACTCATTTCCAAAGAGAAAAAGCCAACAGCAGTGGGTTTGGTAGGATGCAAGGCTGCATTGCGGGCAAGATTAAGTGCAAAAGCGGTTTTACCCACGGAAGGTCTTGCTGCCAGCACAATTAAATCGCTTTGTTGCCAGCCATAGGTAACGCGGTCAATACCGTCAAACCCTGTGGGCACACCGGTGATTTCATCCTGGCGGGTTCTGAGGTCTTCAATTCTCTGGATAGTTTTTACCAGAACTGACTCAATACTGGCGTAATCTCTTTTCAGGTGTTTATTGGTAATATCAAAAAGTTTTGATTCGGCCATATCAAGCAACTCAAATACATCTGTACTGTCTTCATAGGCATCCCCGATTATTTCACTGCTTATTTTAATGAGTTCTCTCTGTATAAATTTTTGCAAAATGATTCTTGCATGTACCTCGATATTTGCCGAAGAGAAAACTGCATTGGTAAGTTTGGTGATATAAAATGGTCCGCCTACAAGATCAAGTTCTTCTCTGAATTTAAGTTCTTCAACTACGGTCAGCAGGTCGATGGGAGAATTTTTTTGTTGTAACGCTTGCATCGTACGAAAAATACGTTGATGCGATTCAATATAAAAACACTCCGGTGTCAAAATTTCAACGATAACATCAAATGCATTTTTTTCAAGCATGATAGCACCCAGTACAGCTTCTTCCAATTCTTTTGCCTGTGGGGGTACCTTACCAAATGCCATTGTTCCTAATTCCAGCGAACCTGTTTTTCTTCTTTTTCTATCTTTATTAATATTAGTTATTTCCATTTTTTATTTTCTCAATAAGAGCAATTTTTTTTTCAATTTTTCTAATGTTTGGATACATTTTCATAAGCGGGGGAGCTAAGGTAAAGGATGAAATTCTATTTTAAGAAATTGTTAAGGGGTTATATTTATGCATAGGATTTACACATTAAAATCTACACGTTTCCCCGCCTTATTCACATTATTTTCTTGATTTTCCACAATCTAAAAAAAATTTCCCAGTTTTTTTATTAATAATTCACAAATGCATGTGTAGAAAAAAAATCAAAATTTCCTTCAAAATCTCGTTTAAAAACAGTAGTGGTTTTTTTGAACAAAAATCATTTTTTGGAAATAAAAAAAGGCCAAAATTGAGTGAAAATCACGGCTGACAATTCATTGAGAAAGAAGAAACCGGATTTCTATCTACATCTTTCTTATTTTTGATACTCTTAAAAATTAATACAAGACTTTAGAATAAAAACATGAAGATTAGTTATAATTGGTTGGTGGAATATTTGCCGATAGATGAGGCCACTTTAAAAATAACAGGAAATCCGCAGAAGATTGCGGAAATATTGACTTCGGTGGGCCTTGAGGTTGAAAGTCTTGAAAAATATGAACAGGTAAAAAACGGTTTGGAAGGCTTAATCATTGGAGAGGTAATCACTTGTGAAAAACATCCCGATGCCGATAAATTAAAGGTGGCAACCGTTAATAACGGCAATGGTGAAACGCTCCGGATTGTTTGTGGCGCGCCAAATGTTGCTGCCGGTCAAAAAGTGGTGTTGGCACCCAACGGAAGCAAACTTTTTCCAACCAGGGGCGATTCCTTTACCATAAAAAAAGCTAAAATCCGGGGCGTGGAAAGCAACGGGATGCTTTGTGCGGAAGATGAAATTGGATTAGGTTACAGCCATGAAGGAATCATGGTATTAGCGGCGGATGCCGTTCCAGGTACACCCTTAAAACAATATTTTAATTTATATTCTGATTGGGTATTTGAAATCGGACTGACACCAAACCGGATGGATGCGATGAGCCACCTGGGTGTGGCAAAAGATGTATGCGCTTATATATCCCATCACCTTAAAAAAACAGTAAAAGTGATTGACCCGTTTAAAAGTAATTTTAAAGCGGATAATCATTCAAAACCGGTTCAGGTTGATATAAAAAATCCCGCGGATTGTGAGCGCTACGCTGGTGTCAGTATCTCAGGCATTAAAGTGGCTGAGTCGCCGCTTTGGCTGCAAAATAAACTAAAGAGTATAGGTCTTCGCCCCCTTAATAACATAGTCGATATTACCAACTTTATTTTGCATGAAACGGGGCAGCCGTTGCATGCATTTGATCTTGATAAAATAAAGGATAAAAGGGTTATTGTTGAAACACTTCCGGAAGGAACTCCTTTTGTTACTTTGGACGAGAAGGAAAGAAAATTAAGAGCTGAAGATATAATGATCTGCAACGGTAATGACGAACCGATGTGTTTTGCGGGTGTATTCGGAGGGCTTCATTCTGGTGTTTCTGCTGAAACCACCAATCTGTTCCTTGAAAGCGCTGTTTTTAATCCTGTAGCTATCAGAAAAACAATGCTGTCACACAATTTAAGAACAGAAGCTGCTGTGCGTTTTGAAAAAGGAATTAATATAGAAAATACTGTTGAAGTTTTAAAGCATGCGGCGATGATGATTAAGGAAATTGCCGGCGGCAAAATTTCTTCTGACGTGATTGATGTTTACCCGGTTGCAAGAAAAAAGAAGGAGATAACCTTATCTAATTTCTACCTGAAAAAAATAAGTGGAAAAAACTACCATCCTGACACTGTAAAAAGCATTTTGACTTCTTTGAATTTTACGGTGTTAAGAGAAGGGATTGATAATATAAAGGTAGAAGTGCCGTACAGTAACCCGGACATAAGCATTCCCGCCGATATTATCGAAGAAATTATGCGCATAGATGGCCTTGATAACATCGAAATTCCTCCTTCTATTGATATAACTCCTTCAATTGATAAAGGACTGGTGGAAGCAGGGCAAAAAGAAAAAATTGCAGGTTGGCTCGTTGGAAATGGTTTTTGTGAGATTTTTACCAATTCGATCACAAACAGTCAATATTTTACCGAAGAAACGTTGGCTGATACAGTTTCAATTATAAATAGTTTAAGCGAAGGTTTAAATGTAATGCGACCTTCGATGCTGCCAACCGGGTTAGAAACGATTTCGTATAACCTGAACAGGAAAAACAACGACCTGCTTTTATTTGAATTTGGAAAAACTTATTCGGTTGAGGATGGTAATTATAGGGAACAACAAAACCTTGCAATTTATATTACCGGTAATCAAGATGAAACCAACTGGAGTGGACAAACAAAAAAAGCAGATATTTATTTTGCAAAAGGAATATGTAATGCCATATTATCATTGGCCGGTGTTCGTAAATATCAATTTGATATTTCAGAAAATGATGAATTGGATGAATGTTTAATTGCTTCCAATAAAGGTAAAAAAATAGCAGTCACAGGATGTGTTAACAAGGCACAGTTGGCCACGTTTTCGATAAAGCAACCTGTTTATTTTATCTGTATTAACTGGGAAAACCTGATGTCTTTTAGCAAGACGAATGAAATCACTTTTGAACCAATATCGAAATTTCCCCAGGTACAACGTGATCTTTCCATTTTGCTCGATAAAAAAGTGCCGTATAGTAAGGTTGAAGAATTGGTCAAATCTTTGCACATAAAAAAGCTGCAAGAAATTCGGTTGTTTGATGTATTCGAAAATGAAAAATTGGGAGAAAACAAAAAGTCTTTGGCAATTAATTTTACCTTCCTTGATAAAGAGAAGACGATGACCGATGAGGAAATTGAAGAGATAATGAAAAAAATTATTTCCAATATTGAAAGTAAGCTTAACGCTGTAATAAGAAGTAATGGCTGAAGAAATTGACGTCCATATAAAAAACATTCAATCGAAACTGCAGTTGCTGCTAAAAAAGCATGCCTTGTTGCAAAAAGAAAATGAACAGCTTGCGAAAGAAAATGTGGACATCAATATTAAAGTAAAGGCATTGCATGAAAAAAGCGCTCAACTTGAAATGCAATTGAATATTTTAAAATCATCAGCAGGTAAATTGGAGGGGAAGCAGAAATCAGATTTTGAAAAAAGTATCAATAGTTATATCCGCACACTTGATAAATGTATTTCCATTTTAAATAAATAGTAATGGCAAATGAACAGCTTATCCCTCTTAATATCGTAATAGGAGACAGGAATTATCGTATCAAGATATTGGCTTCTGATGAAGAAACAATAAGGAAAGTCTTGAAAACGATCAACGAAAAGATACTCGAATTTAAAACCCAGTTTGCAGGAAAAGATATGCAGGATTATATCAGCATGGTTTTGATCTGGTATGCCACGCAGGCCAGGGAAAATACTTCAGAAATAATGAGTGCGGATTTATTGGAATCGCTGCAAAAAATGGAGAAACAACTTGATGAAGTTATTTAAAAGGGTTTTTCTATTTTCCGGTTAACGTATTTTGTTTACGATTTCCAGTTCCCCTTTTGATAAAGCTTCCCACCATTCGTCAGTCACATCTTCTAAACGGTACTCGGTATCTACATCATAATCACCGTTTTCATCGATTTGGTAAAAACAATTATTAAGTGTATCCAAAACGCTGTTTACTGATTTTAATTCTACGAACAAAAGCCGGCTTACCAATCTTTTATTTATTTTTTGCTCAAGAAACTCTACGCGTTTTTCGAGCGCAGAAATTTTGTCATCGCGCCATGCTAAAAAAATACAGGCAAAAAGTATAGCAAGAATTATAAGTACGGTAGATAACATGAAATTGCTCTTTTAGGTATTAACCAATCGCTATGCCATTGGGAGTAATTTTTCGTTGCGGTTTCTTTATCACAGGATTAACAGATTTCGTGGCTTCGAGTATCATAAAGTAAACCCAGCTAAGGAGAATGGACAAAACCAGGCTAGCCAAAATTGATATTTTTGCTATGTCGCGGTTCATTTCACTATTAAAAGCAAGCGTTGTAGTGAAAATGGACATGGTAAAGCCAATTCCTGCCAACGAGCCAACACCGATTAACTGCTTTAAATTTGTATTTAAAGGCAATTTAGCAATTTTTAATTTGATCATGATCTTGCTAAAAAGAAAAATTCCAACCGGTTTGCCTATCACCAATCCCATGATGACACCTATACTAATCGGACTATTAAATGCGCTTATATCTGCCGGAACAATGATTGCCGTATTTGCCAAAACAAAAAGCGGGAGAATAATAAAGTTGACGATTTTGTGTATCGCATTTTCCAATTTTGGAAGGCAGTTTACCGGCATGGCAAAGGCCACAAGCACACCGCTTATACTTGCTTCTATGCCCGAATTGAAAATGACATACCATAAGATCAATGCGAGAGACAACTGTATAATTCCGGGTTTTAGTTTTCGGTAATTGCAAAGCCACAACAGTAAATAAACAAATAATGCTAATAATAACATTAGCCAGTTGATATCGCCGCCGTAAAAAAGAGCTATCACTACAATGGCGCCCAGGTCGTCAATTATGGCGAGCGCCATCAAAAATATTTTCATGCTGCCGGGAACTCGTTTTCCCAGGAGAGAGGCAATGCCAAGAGAAAAAGCAATGTCTGTAGCGGTTGGAATACCCCAGCCGTGTAAAAAAGGTGAGCCATGATTTAGCGACACATAAATCAACGCAGGCACGATCATACCACCCAGGGCGGCGCCAAAAGGTAAAATGGCTTTTTTAAATCCGGCAAGCTCTCCGTCAAGTAATTCTCTCTTTATTTCCATTCCGGCAAAAAAGAAAAAAATGGCCATCAATAGATCGTTGATCCAATTAAGTTTTGAATGCGGCAAGTGAATATGGGAACTGTAATGAATGGTCGACGTCCAGAATGTCCGGTACCAGGTTCCATCAAAAGTATTCGACAAGGCAATGGATAAAATGGCACAAAACAACAAGAGAATGCCCGTTGAACGACTATCGTTAAAGAAAATTTTCAGTGGGTCTATCGCTTTTCTTACAAGTTCTCGCATTGCTTATTTTTGTTTAAAAACTTTAGGCCGTACCGTTATTGCTACGGCACGGCCTAAAGGCAGGTTTATTAATCAACATAAGCATGAATACCCATTTCAGGAATATCCAGGCCTGCAACTTCATCTGCAGCATCAGACCTAAGCCCGATGGGTGTTTTTGCACATATTTTAAAGAATATATACATGATTACGAACACGAACACAAAGCAAGTTACTCCACCGATCAACTCAGCCAAAAACTGTCTGCCATCACCATAAAATAGTCCTTTTACTGTACCGGGCACACCATTCCATCCATCGCCATAAGAGCCATCTGCAAACAATCCTAAAGCAAGAACACCCCATAATCCATTGGCACCATGAACAGCAAATGCACCAACGGGGTCGTCAATTTTCAAAGTCCTTTCAACAAAGGAAGAGGCAAAAATCACTAACAACCCGGCTATAATACCTATAATGACTGATGAAAGAGGGGTCACAAAAGCACAGGGGGCAGTTATGGCCACCAGGCCTGCCAGCATTCCATTTACCATCATGCCAACATCCCATTTATCTGTTTTGGCTTTCATATACAATGCGGCAGCAAAAGCACCTGCGGCACTTGCAAGCATTGTATTAACCGCTACGACTGATATACGCAGATCCCCTCCCGCCAAGGTAGAACCGGGATTAAAACCAAACCAGCCAAATGCCAGGATGAACGTACCTATTACAGCCATTGGAATATTATGCCCCGGAATGGTATTTACAGTTCCGTCTTTGCCGTATTTTCCTATACGGGGACCTATAACCCAAGCTCCTGCTAACGCTGCAACGCCGCCCACTTCGTGAACTACCGACGAGCCGGCAAAATCTACATGTCCATGTCCGAGTCCAAAGTTTACGCCGAGTTGGGATAGCCATCCGCCACCCCACACCCAGTTTCCGAATATGGGATAAACGAACATGGAGATAAAGAAACCAAACACGATAAAAGATTTAAACTTCCATCGTTCTGCCATGCCTCCGGTCGGTATGGTAGCGGTAGTATCCATAAACACCATCTGGAAAAGGAATAATGTGAAGACACCAACGTCATACACTTTGCTGTTAAGAAAATAGCCGGCTTTGCCCCAAAGGCCAAAATCATGGCCGAGCAGGTGAACAGTAAATTCGCTGCTTACCACGCCGGGGGCGCCGCCAAAAGATGCGACATTTAAACCTCCGCCGAACATGAATGCGAAACCGCAAATCCAGAATCCGAGCATACCGATTCCATAAACCATAAAGTTCATAGCCATTGTATGGACTACGTTTTTCTTTTGGGTAAAACCGGTTTCAACCATGGCAAATCCTGCCTGCATAAACATAACGAGGAACCCCGCGATCAGGGTCCACATAATATTTATGGCTACCTGGGAATGTCCTGTAGCAGCAGCTACTTCCTGTAAAGTTGGCTTGCCTGCGGTTGCCGCAGCAATGTCATTGATGGTCCCGGTATTAGTGCCTGTGGGATCCTGAGCCAATACGGGCAGAGCGATTGTTAAAAAAAGAAAAATAGCAAGGATTGAAAATATTCTGTTAAGCTTTTTCTTACTTAAATTGTTAATCAGGGAAATTTTGTGTGTGTTCATAAATTTGGTGTGTGGAAAAAATGATTAAAATTTTTAATGAAGTGTTTCTGATTCCATGACAAAACCACCATAGGCTACATTTCCATGTTCCCCGATATCCAGGCCTTCAATTTGCTCTGCATCACTTACCCGCAAACCGATGAGTGATTTAATTATAAAAAATATAATTAGCATTGCTACGAAGACAAAAACGAAAACCGTAATAACACCAATTGCCTGTACAACAAGCTGGTGCCAGCCTCCGCCATAAAATAACCCGTTGGATATCGCTGTATCTTTGTCCCAATATTGGATATCAATTGCGCGCTGTCCAAAAAGCCCTACGGAAAGGGTGCCCCATGCACCGCAAATTCCATGGACGCTCACCGCGCCTACCGGATCATCGATTTTGAGTTTTCTTTCGAAGAATAAACATGAGTAAAATACCAGGACACCGGCGATCAGGCCAATAAGAACGGAAGAGCCTGTGCTTACTGAGGCACAAGGTGCAGTAATTGCTACCAATCCGGCTAACGTGCCATTTAATGTCATTGGGAGATCTGGTTTTTTGAAGACGATCCATGAAGTAATTAGGGCAGCAATCGCTCCGGCAGCAGCTCCCAGTGTGGTAGTAACTGCAATATGGGCAACGCCTCCTACGGCAGTCAATGTAGAGCCGGGATTAAATCCATACCAGCCGAACCAAAGGATAAATACACCTAAAGAGGCTAAAGGCAAATTGTGCCCTTTTATTTCGTTTGCTGAACCATCTTTATTGTATTTGCCTAATCTTGGACCAACCATTAGAGCACCTGCTAACGCGGCCCAACCTCCTACAGAGTGCACCACTGTTGAGCCCGCAAAGTCGCGCATGCCCATATCGCTTAACCAGCCGCCACCCCAAATCCAATGGCCACTTATCGGGTAAATAATTGCAGAAATGATACAGGAATAAATAATGTATGATATTAATTTGGTTCTTTCTGCCATAGCTCCCGAAACAATAGTAGCAGCAGTGGCAGCAAACACAACCTGGAATAACCATGCGGCGCTTATACTGTAGCCCGCAATGTCTGTTGGGGCATTAGCACTTCCCAAAAACGCTAACGAAGAGTCAAATCCAAAAATGTTCGCGTCACCGCTTGAATACATTATCGCGTACCCTGTTGCCCAAAATAATATAGCGCCAAAGCAAAAATCCAAAAGGTTTTTCATCATAATATTAGCTGCATTCTTTCCACGCGTCATTCCTGATTCTACCATGGCAAAACCCGCTTGCATGAAAAACACCAGGAAGCCGGTAAGGCAAAGCCAGATAATATTCGCAACATCTTGCGGCAAAGCAGGTGCCGGCTCCGCCGGGTTGCCTTGCGCGGCAGCATGGTAAGGAAAACCAATAAGTACTGTCAGGAAAAGAAAGAGCAAACTAATTATGAAGTAGTTCCTCTTCTTGTTTTGAGTTTTTAATCTCATAATTTAAGTTTAGTAGTTTAAAAAATGGTTACTTTTCTTAAAAGTGATATGTGGCGGCAAGCAGGCCGGTAAAGGTTGATTTTGTTGGAGATGTATCATTCTTTTCGAAAACAGGATCTTTCGCTGCATCTATCCTTAATTCAGGAATGATAGTAAGATTTCCTACTTTGAAATTAGGTGAAAGTGTTACATCGAAAATGCTGGTTGGAGGAGCAGAAACCACCGCTTTTTTGTTGTCAAAGTATTCAGTCCTAAGCGTAATACCGAAAGTGCTTGTTGGATCAACAGTAAAGTACAAAGCTGAACCCCACCAGCTATCACTTGAACCGCCTTTAGGTTTTACTGATTGCACAGTGCCATTGTAGCCCAAACTGAATTTTTCTGTTACTGCGTCGGTTAGTACTACATCAAATTGAGAGGTACTATAAGATCCACCATAAGATCCCTGGTAATTTACATAAGCCGCAAACTTGTCATCTGCCGTTGCAGTACTGAATTGAGCCAGGGCATACCTCCTGGATCCGGCTTCAGCAACCACATCTGTTGTATTGGCTACTCCCAGCATTAGGCCACTTTTCGCTCCTAATCCAATATCAGCTTTTAGACCTGTGTGAGAAAAAGGACCGTAGGAAAACATATAGTCCATACTGTAGTTGCGGTTCAGATAAGCATCCGTGAGTTCATAACCGATATGGGTCATCCATTTTCCCATAGTTAGTTTGAACTTATCACTGATCGCATAACTTAAATAAGCCTGTTTTACAGCAAATAAAGTTGGATGAGAAGGATCGCCGTAAGAAAATTCTTCGGCTCTTGGCCCAAACCCTAAATCTACTGTGGCACTGGCTTTTCCGAAAGTATGGTCAGCCCTAACGCTTGCCATACCAAGTTGAAATGAATTTTGTGAATTAGTAAAACTGGTAAAGTTGTTGGTCATTCCATCGCTTGGATTAGCGAAGTTGTACCTGAAATAAGTATCTACAGAGCCAGTAATTGTGGGTGCTGGAGATACCGGGGCAATTGAGTCAGTTTGTGCATGGGCAGAATTAATTGTGCCCACAATGACACATGATGTCAAAATTTTTCTTAACATTGTTGTAGAATTAAAGGTTAAAAATGGAAAGGGTGTAGCAGTTAGCTTTTCACAGAAGTTAACATATAGCTATTCCCTTTTCTTGTTTTATATTAGAGTCATAATAGTTGTACTGTTAATTTTGTAGTTTAGCTGTGAGAATATTTGTGGCTGCTCTGTACCTCTTTTGTATTAATTAATTCCTTGGAAAAAGAACTATTTCGTTTTACAAGTACAGAGGCTTTTAAAACTTTTTCATTTGCTTCCTGTACATTAACCGGAAATTCATGTTCTGCAACAGCCTCAGAATGTTTTACCAACAAGGTTCCCTGCAAATACTTTTCATCGTGTTGTGAGGCATCCAGCCCCATTTCTTCATCTGCTTCGCTTACTCTCATTGGCATCACCCAATTGATGAATTTGAAAATTCCATAGGAAACCGAAAAGCTATAGGCAACTACAATTCCCAAACCTTTTAATTGGGTAAAAAAGAATGCGGGGTTACCATAAAATAATCCATCATTGCCACCTGCGTTGATTGTTTTGGTAGCAAATACACCGGTAAGAATCATGCCCACGATACCACCAATTCCGTGGCAGGGAAATACATCCAATGTATCATCAAGGGGAGATTTTGATTTATAATAAACAGCCAGGTTAGATATGATTGCTGCTACCACTCCTATAAAAATGCTCTGTGGTATCGCTACAAATCCTGAGGCCGGAGTAATGGCAACAAGCCCCACCACAGCACCAATGCAAAATCCTAAAACCGAAGGCTTTTTACCTCTCAGAAGATCGAAAAACATCCATGCTAAACCCGCTGCCGCTGCGGCTGTGTTAGTAGTGGCAAACGCAGAAACCGCTAATGAGTTGGCAGCTAAAGCCGATCCGGCATTAAAACCGAACCAGCCAAACCAAAGTAAACCGGTTCCGATCAGAACATAAGGAATATTTGCCGGTGGAATTTCCTTGTGCTCCATGTGAACTTTTCTTCTCTTTAAAACGATGGCCCCTGCAAGCGCTGCGCATCCCGCAGATATGTGGACAACAGTTCCCCCGGCAAAATCCAAAATGCCCATCTTGAATAAAAACCCCTGTGGATTCCAGGTCCAATGGGCAATGGGAGCATATACCAGGAGACTAAACATTACTATAAATAGGATGTACGAAGAAAAACGGGTTCTTTCAGCTACCGCGCCTACCACGAGGCTTGGAGTTATTATGGCAAACATTAACTGGAACAAAGCAAATAACAACAATGGTATCGTTGGGGCAAGACTCCACGGGGCACCCGAGTTTACACCTTTAAAGAAAAGATGTGTCAACGGATTGCCAATAAAACCGCCAATTGAGTCTCCGAAGGCCAGGCTATATCCCACGGTAATCCATAAAATACTTACGATACCGGCTGCAACAAAGCTTTTTATCATTGTAGAAAGAACGTTTTTTCGATGAACCATTCCGCCATAGAAGAAGGCGAGTCCGGGGGTCATTAAAAAAACCAAGGCGGTTGCAACTAGTATCCAGGTAATGTCGGCTGTGTTATATTTGCCAAGATCATTGAAGTTGGCGAAAGAGGGCACAAATAATGCAATGATTGCTATAAGCATTAAAATGATAAATGGTGCCGATTTGTTCAAATTAACTTTTTTCATATTCATTAAAAATTAGTCAAATCTATTCAATATTTCAATAGAATGCGAAATATTTTTAAGATATTTATTTTAGTAATATGAATAGAGTATTAAATTTTGCTTAAGGAAAAGGGGAAATCAGTTAAAAAAGTTGAAGGAAAAGGAAAAAACTTCGAATTATATAAAAAGCAAATGTTGCCAGTAAACCAGCAAATAATGGGAATTTTTATTTTGCATAGGGAGTGGCCTTCATAAGTTCATATAGGTTTGCAGCGCTTTTACATAATTTTCAAAAGCTTCAATTCCTGCTGCAGTAATTTTACAGATCGTTTGAGGATAGTTGTTACTGAATTGTTTGGTAATTTCTATATACCCGGCCTCCTTCAATTTACTGATTTGCACACTCAGGTTACCCGAAGTGGCGTGGGTTTTTTCTTTTAAAAAGGTAAACTCTGCTTCTTTAACCCTTAGGAGCAGTGACATGACGGCGAGGCGCAATTGTGAATGTAGTACCGGATCCAGTTCTTTAAACTGCATATTTTTTTGTTGCGATGTTAGTTAAAAACAGATTTTTTTATAGATATAATTCACCTTGGTTGCTTTTATTTATATTGGGAAAGAAAATATTGTAAACTAGTTCTCCCCCAATTGGGTGATAAGTCGGTTTCAGGCTTAAAATTCTGATCCAGTGTATTTGCTTTTTCGAAATATTCTTTAGCTGCTTCTTTACCACCGCCAAACTGTTCAGGAGTATAAAATTTATTTTCAGCTTCCAGCAATACCGGCCGCGGGTTGGTTGAGTCGAGCGATTCTGCTTTTTTGAGGTTATCGTTGATGACATTCATATAAGTCATGTACCTGCTTTGTGGATCCACAGTCATGTGTATCGTTGCGATCATACTTTTTATTACATCAATCTCTGAATTTTCTTTTCCGAGAACATTTTCTGCTTTGGTAATTAGCTCGGTAGCATTATCGGCCAACGCATCTTTTTTAGAATTATCCTGCTCCTGCAGCCCTTCGATTGCTTTGCAATAGGCAGCATAATAATAGGGAAGCCATTGTGTTTTTTCTGCATCTGCAATCCTTAGGAAATTGTTGGCTAGTACTTCTGCATTATTTTTCCCCATTATTGAATCTAATTGGCTAATATTTGATTTCATAGCAGTTTCATATTTGCTATTCTGTGCAAATGCGACAGAAACAAAGCAAATAAATGCGCAGATGAAGATTGACGTTTTCATTTTTATGATTTTAATTTATAGTCGACTTATTTTTTGTTCTTTAATTTTTGATATTCCTTTTCTACATGCGAATTATTCATTTTATAAACAGAAAAATAGTTTATGATAACTGCAATTCCCCAACCAACCATTGGCCATACGGGCCATGGTACAGTATTTAATTTTGCCGGGGGTGGTGTGGAATTGTTTTTTAATGATATGTACCATATCGTCCAGAAAAATATATTCATGATAAAATAAATGAGCACATGATATCTAAAAGCAGCCCGCTTTTGCGCTATCTTCCATAATTCGGGGTCTTTCATTTCGTTTTCCATAATTTATATTTTAAGGTTTTAAAAAAAATAAATCAATTTACAGGTGATTATTTATTTCGTCCTGAGTCCTGTCTATACCTAAACTTACAAAATATCCCAGGTAAATAAACCTTTTTGCCGGCGGAGTTACAGCAACTTTATTTTTCCCGTTAACTGAATAATTATAATTATAGACATTATTAAATCCTAACACATTTGTAATCGAGAATACGAACACCGAAAATGCTTTTGCCTTTATTTTCCCGATGGACGGCAAAAAATTAATACTGAAACTTAAATTGTTATAATCTTTGGTTCTTCCATTGTCTGTCATTTTATACTTACTATAAGCGCTATCGTAAATTATTCCATAGTATGGACGGCCGGAAGCAAAAGTGTACGAAACATTAAACTGCGTTTTTATTGGTAGCACAAATTTTTTAACAACGAGCGACGCAGTATGCTTTGAAACAAAAGAAGGTTCAATAGCAAAGGGGTAGTTTAAAAAATCACGTTTTGTATCCAGGTAAGAATAAGAAATCCAGTAATCAAAGTTTTTTATCGTTTTTTTATCTCGCCAGAAAAACTCGATACCTTTTGCATCACCAAAACCATTGTTGTTTATGGCGGTAAACGTGGCATTGTAAGCGCCGCCTGTTTTTATAAGATCGTCGTATTTTTTGTAAAACAACTCGGTTCTGAATGTCCGGTCTTTTGTAATTTTTTCATATTGTGCTATATAGTGAGTTGCTTTTGCAAAATGGAGTGCATTTAAAGAGGGCAAATATTTCCTTTCAGGATCCTGGTAAAAAATTCCATAGGCAAGCGAAACCTGGCTTTTGTCAGCAAACTTATATGCAAACGAAATCCGGGGAGCCCAATTCCACTGTTTGAGCAATGAAGAGTGTTCAGCACGTGCGCCGAATCTTGCGGCAATATTATTCGTTACATACACATCAGCTTCTCCAAAAGCCGATAAAATATTTTCTTTTACTTTTTTTACAAAACTATTTCCGGTGTATTCATCATATATCGATTTTTCGTTGCTATAGTTATCCTCCATTCCCAAACGAATGGCGCTAAGTGATTTTAATTTTTTCTCAAATACCACTTTCGTATTTCCGTAATACCCTTTATTGATGAGACTAAAATTTTTATAGGCATATAATGGTTGATTCCGGATTTCCTGTTTCACATTATTTTCATCCTGCAGCTCCAGGTTTATATCATCTTTATTGGTACTGAAAGAAGTTCCGACGTTCACTTTCCAGCCATCTCCAAAAAATTCTCTCCATGATAGATTGTGGTACATGTTCAAATTCTTTAGGCCGAAAGCGTCTTTAAGATTTAAAGAATCTACATCCTGGCTCCTAAATCCAACATCGGTTGAATTGAAATAGCCATAGTATTTTAGCATACCAGTGGACGATGTTTTGGTTCGAAAATTAATATCTGCTTCATTGGTTCGCGGGACACGGAAGTAATCAAATTTTTGTTTGATAAGATTATACACCAACGAAAGATTGGCATATGCATAGGTTATCCCCCACGATGATTTTTTATTTTTTGAAAGTTTTTGTATCCCTGCATTTGCGCCCAAATAAGAAATTCCAAAGTTGGCCGAAGTTTTATCCGGCAGATCAATGGATTCTAACAACAGAACCGAAGAAAGTGCCTGTCCGTATAAGGCAGAATAACCGCCGGAACTAAAAATGGTTCCTTTAAACAGAAACGGGTTAAACCTTCCGCGGGTGGCTTGCCCGGGTTCGCTGCTGTAGAAAAACTTGTTCACCAAAGTTCCGTCGATAAAAATTTTTGTCTCTTCTGCAGTTCCTCCACGCACAAATAATCCTTCGCTTTCACCCACCTGTTGCGTGCCGGGTAATGTTTTGAGTGCAGAAGTGATATCGCCGTTGGCACTTGCCGTTGTCACAATGTCAATTGGGTTCAAGGCGGTTGCCCTTTTTGCATCGCTTGCTTCAAATGTGCCTGCGCTGATAACTACAGCCTTTAATTCTGTGATAAGTTCTTTGAGTTCGATATTTAAATTTATCGGCGATGACGTTATTGTTATTTTTTCTTCTAAAGACCGATACCCTGATCCGGTTGCTGATAAAAATTGCTCTCCTTTTTCGGTCGTAACAAATAAAAAATTTCCCAGAGAATCGGTAGTGGCGCCATCATATGAATCAATTATGCTTACACTTATGCCGGCCAATGGCCTTTTTTTATTGTCTGTTATTTTTCCACTTATTTTCACTTGCGCCATTGCTAAAGAGGTTGTTAAAAGTAAAGGGAAAAATAATAATTTATACATTTTATAAATTTAGCACAAAAATAAAATAGTTTATATTATAAACAAAATAAAGTTTAAAAATAATTGTGTTCAATTCGGACCGACACACTGATTTCATAATAACTCATTAAAAATCAACTTTGTATAAATTAATAGTACCTTAATTGTTTATATGTGAATTGATAGAAAAATTTATTCACATCCCTGAAAATTAATTTGTTTATCTGCCTGCAATTTGTAATTTAGCAATAGAATTTAATGGGTTAGTAAGTACAAAGAGCTGGTAGTAATGCCGGCTCTTTTACTTTTCATTTTAAAATTCTTTTCAAAATAGTTTTTCGTTTTCTGCTCCTTTTCATTTTGCTTCAAGTTTCCGACGATATTTTTTTCCCCGCGTTCAAATGATTCTTTAATTTCATTTCTTTCAAAAAAATTAAATGAGTAAAACTAAGACAGCTTTTTTTTGCAGCAACTGCGGGCAGGAAAGTGCAAAGTGGGTGGGAAGGTGTCCTTCGTGTAATGAATGGAATACGTTTGTTGAAGAGATAATTGTAAAAGGAACGGAAAAGAAAGATAATGAGTGGAAAGAATATTTGGGGTTGAGTGGCGGGCTAAAAACAATTTCGCTCAATGATGTGATTAACGGTGAGGAAAACAGAATTGTTACACAGGATGCAGAATTGAATCGTGTACTGGGTGGCGGAATTGTTCCCGGAAGTATTGTATTAATAGCCGGGGAACCCGGCATTGGCAAATCGACGCTTTTTTTGCAGGTTACCTTGCAATTAAAAAATATCGTTACCTTATATATAAGCGGTGAAGAAAGTGAGCAGCAAATTAAAATGCGGGCCGACAGGTTAAAAATCGCCAATGATAAATTCTTCCTGCTTACGGAAACCAACACCCAAACTATTTTTAAAGAAATAAAAAAATTAAAACCACAATTGGTAATCGTGGATTCTATCCAAACACTTCAAACACCTTATATAGAATCTGCTCCGGGAAGTATTTCGCAAATCAGGGAAAGTGCTGCCGAATTGCAGCGATTTGCAAAAGAAAGCAATACGCCGGTTTTTTTAATTGGTCATATTACTAAAGACGGAAGTATTGCAGGTCCTAAAATTTTGGAGCATATGGTAGATACAGTTTTGCAATTTGAGGGCGACCGGCATTATGCTTATCGTATTTTACGAACTTTAAAAAACCGCTTTGGCTCCTCCTCCGAATTGGGAATTTATGAAATGAGTAGTGAAGGAATGAAAGAGGTAAAAAATCCTTCGGAAATATTGATCACTCAAAAAGAAGAACAACTAAGTGGCGTAGCGATCGCCGCAACCATGGAAGGCATTCGTCCACTATTGATTGAAGTGCAGGCGTTGGTCACACAAAGTGTGTATGGAACGCCGCAAAGAACGAACACCGGGTTTGATTTAAGAAGGTTACAATTGCTATTGGCAGTTTTGGAAAAACGCGGTGGTTTTCATTTCGGGGTAAAAGATGTTTTCATCAATATTGCCGGCGGATTAAAAGTAGAAGATCCTTCAATTGATCTTGCGGTTTTAAGCGCATTACTTTCTTCGTATGAAGATGTTGCCTTACCAATGCAAATTTGCTTTTCAGGTGAGGTTGGGTTAAGTGGAGAAATAAGAGCTGTAAACCGTATTGAGCAAAGAATAGCCGAAGCGGAAAAACTAGGATTTGAAAAAATAATTGTAAGTAAATACAACACGAAAGGATTGGGGAAAAATAAATTTAATATTGAAGTAGTGCCTTTGGGCAAAGTGGAAGAATTGTACAGATATTTATTTTAATTGCTAAATAATTTTTTTTGAAAATTACTGCCATTAGATCATCGCCGGTTTTTCATTTACTTTATCCACACACTTGTATTGGCTGTGGCAGTGATGTGCTTAATGAAGAAAATTTTCTTTGCCTTCAGTGCATTAATGAACTACCCTATACCAATTTTGCGATGCAAACAAATAATCCGGTTGAAAAACTTTTTTGGGGAAGAATTGCTTTAGCCTCCGCAACGAGCGAATTCCATTTTTCAAAAGGATCTGTTGTGCAAAATATGATTCACGAATTCAAATATCGCGGCAATCAAAAAGCAGGTCATTATTTTGGCAGGCTTATGGGGAAAAGCTTACTCGAAAGCGATCGATTTAATGTGGACATAATTGTCCCTCTTCCTCTTTTCGAACGAAAAGAAAAAATGAGGGGATTTAACCAGGCAGAAATTCTCTGCAATGGCATCGCAGAAATTATTAACAAGCCGGTTGCTGCCAAAAATGTGATACGGAAAGTTTTTACCGAAACCCAAACAAAAAAACACAGGGTAGAAAGGTGGAAAAACGTTGAGAACATATTTTATGTAAAGGAGCCGGCAAAGTTGAAGGGGAAACATATTTTGCTGGTAGATGACGTAATTACGACGGGCGCAACAATTGATGCCTGTGGCACTGAGCTCCTAAAAATTAAAAATCTGACACTCAGCGTTGCATCGCTGGCTATCGCAGGAAGTTAGCATTTGAACAGTAAACAAATAATTTCACCCTTTTTTTATTTTACCACAAAACGGAAATAAAAAAGAGAATCGTTTTCACAATTCTCTTTTTTTTAAACGTTTAACGCTTTATTTATCTTGACGTTCCCATTTTTGCTTCAATAGAAAGCGTAGCATGGGGCACTGCTCTTAATCTTGCTTTGTCAATCAATTTTCCGGTTACACGACAAATACCGTAAGTTTTATTTTCGATACGCATCATGGCTTTTTCCAAATGGTCGATAAATGTGATCTGGCGGCTGGCCATCTGGCTCAATTGTTCTCTTTCCATGCTCAGGCTTCCATCTTCCATTGTCATATAACGATTGTCGCTCTCATCACCTCCCATTTGGTCTTTACGGGTTATTAATCCCTGTAAATATCCCAGTTCTTTTTTTGCTGTTTCAAGCTTGCGGGTAATCAGTTCTCTAAATTCCTGCAATTCACTGTCGCTGTATCTCATGGTCGGCCCGCTATTTTCAGCCGGAGTCTGGTCCAGTACAGATTTGGTGAATTCGGGTTCATATTTTCTTGCTTTGTCTGTATTTGTTTTAGGCATTCTAAATTCTTTTTTGGGTTTTTTCTCTTCCTTTTGCGTTTTCACTTTAGCTATCGCCTTTTTTAGTTCTGCTTTATGAGTTTGCGCAGCACTTTTTGGAGAAGCTTTCGGGGAAGATTTTTGTTTTATAGGTTTAGCGTCCTGGCTTTTTTTGGCTGGAGTCGATTTCTTTTCCGGAGTCTTTTCTTTTACAGGTGATGTTTTCTTAGTTTTCACGACGGGTTTTTTTACTGCCAATTTTTTTGAGGCGGTTTTTGTTGAAATCGTTTTAGCAGTTTTCTTAGCTGACGATTCTTTCTTAGCAACGGGTGTTTTCTTAGTGCTCAATTTCGATGCCGCGTTTTTTACTGGTTGACTTTTCACTGTATTCTTCTTTTTTGAGACAGCTTTTTTTGCAACAACTGGTTTTTTGGGGGCAGTTTTTTTCGCTACAGATTTTTTAGCAGTTGATTTGTTTTTCGCCGCTACAGGTTTCGATCCAACTTTTTTCGTCGGAACAGACTTTTTGGCCGTTGTTTTTGCAGCTTTAGATGCAACAGTTGTTGCTTTTTTCTTTGTTGCCATAAGATTAATAGCTTTTTTTCGTAATTGTTACTGTAAAAGTGTCATTGTTGACATCAATTTCTACGCCGTCAGAAATTTTAGGAGAAAATTCAATTTTCTCTGCCAAAATTTCGGCGCAAATATACTCATTAAATTCAGTAATTATATCTTTAATACCTGCTTTTTCTTCTATATTTAGCAGTACTTTATCAGTAAGTTCAAAATCCTTTTCCTTCCTCAAATTTTGAATTCTGTTGATAAATTCACGGGCAAATCCTTCTTTTTTCAATTGATCTGAAACCACAAGGTCAAGCGCTACCGTAAGATTGCCTCTTACGGCTATTTCAAAACCCGGAATTTCGTTGGTACTTACCTCGATATCTTCTGCCGTAATAACAATTGGTTCTCCTTCGCCCGGATTTAACACGAAGTTTCCTTCCTGGATTTGATTGATCGCGGCATCATTAAGATCCTGGATAGCGGCGGCTGCCCATTTCATTTTTGCTCCAAGTTTTTTACCGAGCGTTTTAAAGTTGGCTTTCGCTTTCTTTTTGATAAAATTATTATCAGCAGGCAGAATTTCAACTTCTTTTATATTAGTTTCTGATTTAATAATATTTTCTACCTGGCAGATTTTTGTTTCAAAATCATTGTCAATTGCAGGAATGATCACTTTTTGTAATGGCTGCCTTACTTTAATATTTACTTTTTTGCGAAGTGATAAAATAAGTGAAGAGATGTCTTGTGCCAGCTGCATCCTTTCCTCAAGGTTTTTGTTAATCAGCGCCTCATTATGATTGGGAAAGTCTGTTAAATGAACAGATTCAGCCATGTTTTTTTCAGTTACGCCGTTGAGATTTTTGAACAGCCAATCAGCAAAAAAAGGAGCAATAGGTGCAATTAACCGGCTTAATACATCCAAACATTCATACAATGTTTGATATGCTGAAATCTTATCATTTTCGCCCTTCTTGCTGTTTTTGTCAATTGGTTTCCAAAACCGACGACGAGAAAGCCGTACGTACCAATTGCTCAGATGCTCATCTAAAAAATATTCAATTGCTCTTCCGGCCTGCGTAGGTTCATAATCATCAAGCGCTTGTGTTACGTCTTTTATCAACGAATTCAAGGAGGAAAGAATCCATTGATCCAACTCCGGCCGTTCATTTAAAGGGATAGGATTTTCTTCAAAAGAAAAACCGTCCACATTGGCATACAGGGCAAAAAATTGATACGTATTGTAAAGTGTTCCGAAAAATTTCCGTTGAACTTCCTTAATTCCTTCGGTATCAAATTTTAAATTATCCCATGGTGAAGCGTTGGTGATCAAATACCAACGTGTGGCATCAGGGCCAAAAACTTCCAATGTCTCAAACGGATCGACGACGTTGCCCACGCGCTTACTCATTTTATTTCCGTTCTTATCCAGCACAAGTCCGTTGCTTACGACCGTTTTATAAGCCACACTATCAAACAATAAAACAGCCAATGCATGCAAAGTGTAGAACCAGCCACGTGTTTGATCTACTCCTTCCGCAATAAAATCTGCCGGGAAATTCTTCTCAAACTGTCCTTTATTTTCGAAAGGGAAATGCCACTGGGCATAAGGCATTGCACCGCTATCGAACCAAACATCGATCAAATCCGGAACCCGTTTCATAGGTTTCCCTTTTGCAGAAGTCAAAACAATATTATCTACAAAAGGTTTATGCAAATCTGAAACTAATTTGTCTATTTCGCCTTCCTCTGCTTTTGAATTTCCAGCTTCAATTGATTTTTTAATCTCAGCTTTTAATTCATCTATTGAACCAATGCATTTTTCTTCATCTCCATCTTCTGTTCGCCAGATTGGCAACGGTGTTCCCCAAAAACGGCTTCTGCTCAGGTTCCAATCCACCATATTTTCCAGCCAGTTTCCAAATCTTCCGGTTCCGGTAGATGCGGGTTTCCAGTTGATGGTATTATTCAATTCAATCATCCTGTCTTTTACGGCAGTGGTTTTTATGAACCATGCATCCAAAGGATAATAGATAATCGGTTTATCGGTGCGCCAGCAATGAGGATAATTGTGTTCGTACTTTTCAACCTTAAAGGCGCGGTTTTCCTTCTTTAGCTTAACAGCGATATCAACATTTACGTCCACGTAATGCGGATCATCTTTATAATTTTTTACAAAACGGCCGCTAAATTCTCCGGTGCCATCAATAAATTTTCCTTCTCGATCAACCAGCGTTAAAATTCCCAGGTTATATTTCTTGCCTACTTTAAAGTCATCCGCACCAAAGGCGGGAGCAGTATGAACGATTCCTGTTCCATCTTCTGTAGTTACAAAATCTCCCAGAATGACTTTAAAAGGTTCTGCGTCAGGAGTTATTTCGCGAATCTTTTCCAAAGAATTGGCTTCAAAAGTCATTAATTGTTCGTAGCGCAATCCTTCAAGTTCTGTTCCTTTAAAACTTGCTATTTTTTTCCAAGGAATCAACTTGTCGCCTTCCTTGTAATCTTCAAATGAAAGATTTTCGGCCTCAGACTTAAAATATTGTGGAATTAAAACAGTTGCCAGAATCACATTAACCGGCAAATGCGTGTACGAATTAAATGTTTTTACTAAAGAATATTCAATGTTTGCTCCGACAGTCAATCCAAGATTGGAAGGCAGAGTCCATGGAGTAGTCGTCCAGGCAAGGAAGAAGACCTCCGAAGACTTATTTTTGCTCCCACTCCAAGCTTCATCGGCCATTCTAGATAAATCCGTTGCAAATGTATTTTTGCCATATTTCGCAAGTGCCTCGGCGGGGGAGCCAACTGATTTGGGAGCTACCGGAATGTTGGTAATTCTTGTTTTAAACATTACCGTCGCACTGGTATCTTTTACATCTCTGTAAGTGCCTGGCTGATTCAGTTCATGCGAACTTAAACCTGTTCCCGCGGCGGGCGAATAAGGTTGAATGCTAACGCTCTCGTATAAATATCCTTTTTTATATAATTCTTTCAGACACCACCAAAGCGTTTCTATATAATTGTTTTCAAAAGTGATGTAAGGATTTTTCAAATCAACCCAGTAACCCATTTTTTGAGTCACTTCATCCCATTTGTCCTTAAATTTTAAAACTTCACGGCGACAGGTGGCATTATATTCTTCAACTGAAATGGATTTTCCAATATCTTCTTTGGTAATGCCTAACAGTTTTTCAACCCCCAATTCTACCGGCAAACCATGAGTGTCCCAGCCTCCTTTGCGTTTCACCTGGAAACCTTGCATCGTCTTATAGCGGCAAACCAAATCTTTTAAAGTCCTGGAAATTACATGGTGAATTCCGGGCATTCCGTTAGCGCTTGGTGGCCCTTCGTAAAAAACAAAAGGTGTTTTTCCCTCGCGGTTGGTAATGCTTTTCTCAAAGGCGTTTTTTTCCTTCCACGATTTTTGTATTTCACCAGCGATTTCAGTAAGATTCAACTGCTTATATTCACGATATTTCTTCATTACAAATAAATCCTTCAGTTAAAATAAAAGGATGCAAAGGTAAAGATTTTTATATGTGGAATTTGCGTTTTTTCGGGCTCAAATGCTATCAATTACTTAATATTAGCGTTTCCTGAATTTGTTAAGAATCTAAAAATGAATCAGTCTCAACGACTTTTTTTATTCACAAAAAATCGTTTTGGCACTGTATTTACTTTAAAGAGGTATTGCCGTTGCAGCTATGAAAAACACCTTTATTAATTAAGTATTCAAATCACTTATATTAAAGTTGCAGTGGAAAATGAGTAAGGCGAAGTTTTTCTTCGTCTTATTTTTTTGGTTTTGGGCGACAGTAAACGAACAAAAAAGGCAGTTTTTTATTTCCCTTTTTATTACCTGAACAACTCACAAGGTTTTATTCCTGTGTGTTTTTTAAATGCGGTAGAAAAGTGAGAGATGGACGAATAACCAAGAGAATCAGAGACCTCTGTAACGGTTAATCCTTTTTCATAGAGCAAATATTTGGCGTGTTCCATTCGCTGACTTTGAAAGAAATCGAAAATGGTCGTTCCGTACATTTCTTTAAATCCTTTCTTTAAATAACATTCATTGATGGCCGCTTTACGGCTTAATTCTTTAATAGTTAGCGGCTCGCCAAGGTGATCCAACAAAATATTCCTGGCAAGAGCTATTTTTTCCCGATCTGCTTCATTTGTCAAAAATTTGCACGAAAAACCTTCTTCGTCATCACCAAACATGCATTCGATATTGCACAAGAGCAACAATTGAGTTTGAGCGTTGATAAAGATATTTTCAAAGCTATCTGAATACTTGTGATTCATCAGCTCTTCCAAAATATTTCTTGTTCTGCTACAAAGAGGAAGTGTTTTGCTAAAGGAAGAAGTGTGACGGAATGCCAAAACATTTTCTGAAAAAGAAGTGGTTTTCAAGCCTTTTACAAATTGAGAAAGATGATCTGCATTAAACCGGAAACAAGCGACATCGATCGTATCTACAAGTGCTTCACAATGGTGTGATTGGGAATGTTTGCAGAAACTGCATTCACTTTCTTTTTCTTTGCAATAACGATTGCCTTCCATGCAAAAAACCAGTTCGAGGTTGCGCGATTCCTTATCCTCTTCATGATAATTGTAGATCATCATTCCCGTTTCTTCAAAAAAAACCTTTGGCGGTTTGCGGTAGCGGTTTATTATATATTGAACAGAACCGGGGATTTTCTGGGAATTATGTTGCACCAATTCCAATTCATCCTCCATCAGAGGCTGTCTTGTTGCGAGAGAAAGTATGTCATTGGCTGCTTGCATGCTACAATTTGAATCTGCAAAATTACAACTTTGCGCTTTTACATGGAAAGCGCCTTTTCCATTTGCATGCTGCGCGATCCTTTAATAAGAATTAAACAATGTTTCGGATCGGTTGTCTTTAACCACTCACCGGCTTCAGTTGAATTTGCGAAATTGATGTAATTATTAGGAACGCTGCTGAAATTCTTTCCTACCAGGACAACTGCCGTCCATTTATATTTATCGATTAATGAAATAATAAATTGATGTTCTTTCTCACTATCATTTCCAAGTTCCATCATGCTTCCTAAAAGCAGTATCTTTTTATTGCCCTGCATATTGGCAAAATTTTCAATAGCGGCTTTCATGCTTCCGGGATTGGCGTTGTAGGCATCGAGAATTATCGTGTTGGAATCTTTTTTTATTAATTGGGAACGGCTGTTGGAAGGAATATAATCCTGGATAGCTTTCTTTATTTTTTGTTCGTTTACTGTAAAATACTTTCCTACACAAACCGCAGCAAGCACATTTGGAAGGTTATATGCACCCACCAAATTTGTTGTAATTTCTAAAGGTGATTTGCCTTCAACTTCCACTACAATGAAAGGATCATTCTTTACAATTTTTCCTTTTGTATTGTCACTTTTACTTCCGTAGTAGACGGCACTTTTTACCTGTTTCCCTAAATCAAAAACTGCAGCATCATCGGTGTTCACAAAAGGTGTTCCGTCATGCCTTTTCAAATAATCAAAAAGTTCGCCTTTCCCTTTCTTTACATTTTCAACACCACCAAATCCCTCCAAATGTGCTTTGCCGATATTGGTGATTAAACCATATAACGGTCGTGCATACACGCAATATCCTGCTATTTCATTGAGATGATTGGCGCCCATTTCAATCACGGCCATTTCTGCATCAGGTTTAATTTTTAAGATGGTGAGCGGAATGCCGATATGATTATTGAGGTTTCCTTTTGTAGTGTATGTTTTAAAGGTAGTGGAAAGAACTGCATGGATTAACTCCTTTGTAGTGGTTTTTCCGTTGCTGCCGGTGATGGCGATAAATGGAATATCAAATTGCTCACGATGGTATTTTGCCAGTTGTTGCAACGTTTGTAAAACGTCATCAACTTTAACAATCCTGTCATCTTTAAAATCCAAATCTTCATCGGCTACAACATACGCCGCGCCCAATTCCAACGCTTTTTTTGCAAAATCGTTCCCGTTAAAATTTGGTCCTTTCAGTGCAAAGAAAATTTCATCTTTTTGTAAATTTCTTGAATCCGTTTGCACAGAAGGAAACTGCTGATAAATCTTATAGAGTTCTTCAATGTTCATAAAGCAAAAGTAGCTTTTCGGATTTGCCGTTTAAAAATAAATAAGAATTTATTGTGAAAACAATTTCTTTTTCCCAAAATTCAAAAACTAAAAAAGTTTATTCTTTAACTTGTGTGCCACTTTAAAAACTATATTTTGATGAAAAGAACCCTGCTGACTTTTTTAGTGCTGACTTTTTTAAAATTTACCGCTTTATCTCAAACACCAAACGCCGCTGCAAAAAAATGGGCCGACAGTGTTTTTAATTCTCTGAATAATGATCAGCGGATTGCTCAATTGATGATTGTTCGCGAAAGCAGTTACACGCCTGAAGGGCCCGTGTATTACGATTCTGCAGTAATTGCCGCTATTCAAAAATATAATATTGGGGGAATTTGTTTGTTCCAGGGAACTCCGGTAAAGCAGGCCAATTTCATTAATTATTTTCAAAGCATTGCCAAAACTCCTTTGATGGTTACCATGGATGCAGAGTGGGGTGCCGGTATGCGCTTCGATAGTGTTGAGCCACTAAATCATCAAATGATGTTAGGTGCCATGCACGATTCAACTTTGGTTTATGAATATGGAAGACTGGTTGGAAGGCAATTAAAGCGAATTGGCGTCCGTGTTGATTTTGCGCCGGATGTAGACGTAAATAATAATCCCGATAATCCCGTAATTAATGACCGTTCTTTTGGCCAGGATAAGTATAAGGTGGCGAGCTATGGAATTGCCTACATGAAAGGTTTGCAGGATGAAGGCGTGATGGCTTGCGCGAAACATTTTCCCGGCCACGGTGATGTAACAGTTGATTCGCATTTGGATCTTCCTGTTATTAATAAATCAATGAAGCAACTGGATTCTCTGGAATTATATCCTTTCAAAAGAATGTTCAAAGCGGGCGTTGCAAGCGTAATGATCGCGCATCTGTATATTCCAGCTATTGATACAGCCGCTAACACGGCTACTTCTATTTCAAAGAAAAATGTAACGGGTTTATTGAGAAACAAACTTCATTTTCAAGGTCTCACTTTCACGGATGCGTTGGGCATGAAAGGCGTTGCCAAATATTTCCCCGGAGGAAAAATTGCTGTACAATCTTTAATTGCCGGAAATGACATGCTTTCTCTTCCTGAAAATGTTGATTCCGCGATAGCAAGAATCAAAGAAGCGATTGACAGTAACCAGTTAAGCTGGAATGATATTTATGAAAAATGCAAAAAAGTTCTTGCCTATAAATATATGTATGGCATGTCCAATCCACAACCGATAAAAACGGAAAACCTAACGAACGATCTCAATGAAGGAATTGCAGAAATGAAAAAACTGGTTGCAGAAAATGCCATCACTGTTTTAAACAATAAAGACAAAGAATTTTTCCCGCTTACTAATGAAAATAAAAGAATTGCGTATGTAGGCATTGGCGTTGACAGTGCCAGTACTTTTGGCTCGCGCATAGAAAATGATTTAGGAGCCAAAGGATTTTATTTTAGTTATAAAGAAGACGCAAGAAGAGTTTTGACGCTGGCCAAATTAATAAAGAGTCATTACAATACGGTGGTGATAGGCATTCAAAATTATCACCGCTATCCTGCAAACAATTTTGGTATTACCGATTATGCTTTTGACCTGATCAAACAATTGCAAACGCCTGACAGCGCCAATTATAAAACCATTTTGTTCGATTTTGGAAATCCTTATGCCATTAAAAACTTTTGCGACGCAAGAAATTTAGTGGCTTGTTATGAAGATGATTCTATTACACAAAGTGTAGCTGCGGATATTCTCGAAGGGAAATCGCTTGCCACTGGAACATTATCGGTTACAGTTTGCCCGAAATATAAATATGGCAGTGGCATTTTGCCAAAAAGAATTATGCCTCTCGCCACTCCTGATGAAGAAGGGATTAATGGTTTGCAGATGACGAAGGATATTGATTCAATTGCTACTGCCGGTATCAGGGATAGCGCTTATCCCGGCTGCGTAGTTTTGGTAGCACGTCATGGAAAAATAATTTTTGAAAAAGCATATGGCACTTACAATTATGACACGCCGGAACCCGTAAACCTGAATTCCATTTACGACATGGCCTCAGTTACCAAAATCTGCGCCACTACTTTGAGTGTTATGAAATTATACAGCGAAGGAAGACTTGGGCTTAATAGAACACTCGGAACTTACCTTCCATGGGCTCGCAAGAGCGATAAGGCAAACCTGAATATTGAAGACATTTTACTTCACCAGGCCGGACTTGTGCCGGACGTAGTTTTCTACAAAAAAACAGTTGATCCTGAGACAGGACGCCCATTGACACGATATTTTCATCCCGACTCATCGAGGAAATTTAATGTAAGGGTTGCTCAAAATTTGTATTTGCGTCGCGATTATGCTGATACCATGAATCAAAGCATTCTCGACAGTAAATTGCTTCCGGGACCTAAAAGATATGCTTACAGCGATAACGATTTTATCTTTATGGGCGATGTGGTGAAAGCTATTTCGGGCTTGAGAGTTGACAAGTATGCAAATAAATATTTTTATAAACCAATGGGCCTTCATTCTATTGGTTTCAATCCAAGAAATTGGGCGGATACGAATTTGGTAGCGCCAACCGAACTTGACGAATATTGGAGGTTTCAGCATTTGCATGCAGATGTTCATGATGAAGGAAGTGCCATGTTTGGCGGCGTTGCAGGGCACGCCGGCTTATTCAGCAATGCAGAAGATATTGGCGCGCTTTTACAAATGTTTTTAGACGGCGGCACCTTCAACGGAAAGCAATACATTAAACCTTCTACATTAAAATTGTTTACCGCTTACAACTCAAGCATCAGCAGAAGGGGTATTGGTTTTGACAAACCACAAAAAGACAATTACACAACAGCGGATCCGCATCCTTATCCTTCAAGATATGCGTCACCGCTCACTTTTGGACACACCGGTTATACAGGAACCGCCATTTGGGTTGATCCAAAATATGACCTGGTTTATGTATTTTTAAGCAATCGTGTAAATCCGACAAGAAGCACCAATTTGTATAAATACAATATCAGGGGCGCTATTGAAGACGCGATTTACAAAGCGATGGTTCCGGCAATTCCTGAAGTGGTGAAGAGAGAAGAATTGGAAAAACAGCAGGCAAGCGCCAACGGTGAATAGAAAGAAGACGGGTGGCAGTAAACAAACAAATCACGCGAATTTTTATTTTGCCTCGCAGATTTTTAATTAACACATTACCTTTATAAACCAATTTTTAACGTATAAACTTAAACATTTTAATCATGGAATATCCTTATCAGGTAAAAACATTGGAAGAATACCACGAAACGTATAAAAAAAGTGTTGAAAATCCCGAAGAATTTTGGGGAAACGTGGCGGAAAATTTTCTTTGGCGAAAGAAGTGGGATAAGGTGCTCGATTGGAATTTTAAAGACCCGAAAGTTGAATGGTTTAAAGGTGCTAAACTCAATATCACAGAGAATTGTATCGATCGGCACCTCGAAACGATGGGAGAAAAACCTGCGATAATCTGGGAGCCGAACAATCCTGAAGAAAGAACAAGAATTGTTACTTATACAAGGCTGCACAAAAGAGTTTGCCAGGTGGCGCAGATGCTTATTAATAATGGAGTAAAAAAAGGTGATCGTGTTTGCATTTACATGGGGATGGTGCCGGAGTTGGCTTATGCAGTTTTGGGTTGTGCAAGAATTGGTGCCATTCACAGCGTAATTTTTGGTGGATTTTCTGCTCAAAGTATTGCAGACAGATTGGAAGATGCGAATGCAGAGTTTATAATAACCTGCGACGGTGCTTATCGTGGTGGAAAAGATATTCCTTTGAAAAGCATTATTGATGATGCGTTGATCGGAAACAAAACGGTTAAAAAGGTGATCGTTTATACAAGAACACGTCGCCCGGTTTCCATGATCAAAGGGCGCGATCTGTGGTGGGAAGATGAAATGGATTATGCCTTATCGCAAATCGAAAAAAATAATGTGGTTACCATGCCTGCCACCGAAATGGACGCTGAAGATCCCTTGTTCATTTTGTATACTTCCGGTTCTACCGGCAAACCAAAAGGTGTGGTGCATACAATCGGCGGTTACATGGTTTGGACCACCTATTCTTTTGTAAATGTTTTTCAGTATCAACCGGGACAGGTTCATTTTTGTACTGCCGATATTGGCTGGATCACAGGGCACAGTTATATTGTCTATGGTCCGTTAGCTGCAGGCGCTACCAGCGTGATGTTTGAAGGTGTCCCCACCTGGCCTGATGCTGGAAGATTTTGGGATATCGTTGACAAATACAATATAAATATTTTTTATACGGCACCTACAGCTATCCGCAGTTTAATGAGCTACGGCCTTGATCCGTTAAAGGGAAAAGATTTGTCGTCATTAAAAGTGTTAGGAACCGTTGGCGAACCAATAAACGAAGAAGCATGGCATTGGTACGACGAGCATGTTGGCAAAAAGAAATGCCCGATTGTTGATACATGGTGGCAAACAGAAACAGGTGGTATTTTAATTTCCAACCTTGCCGGGGTGACACCGTCAAAACCAAGCTGGGCTACACTTCCGCTGCCGGGTGTTCAGCCGGTGCTGGTGAACGAACAGGGACAGGAAGTGACGGAAAAAGACGAGAATGGCTTGCTGAAAGGAAACCTTTGCATAAAAGCGCCGTGGCCGGGAATGATAAGAACTACGTACGGCGATCATGAACGCTGCCGCAAAAATTATTTTGCCACTTACGAAAATTTATATTTTACCGGTGATGGTGCGTTGAAGGACGAAAACGGCAATTATAGAATTACCGGCCGCGTGGATGACGTTTTGAATGTAAGTGGTCACAGAATTGGTACTGCCGAAATTGAAAATGCCATTAACATGCACGCAAGCGTGGTAGAAAGCGCGGTTGTTGGTTTTCCACATGAGATAAAAGGACAGGGTGTTTATGCATACGTGATCACTGATAAAAAGCATTCAGAAGATGAACTTTCCAAACAGGATATTTTAGAAACTGTTGCAAGAATTATCGGCCCGATTGCCAAGCCGGATAAAATACAATTTGTAAATGGTCTTCCTAAAACAAGAAGCGGAAAGATCATGCGAAGGATCTTGAGAAAAATTGCCGAAGGCGAAATGGAAAATTTAGGCGACACAACTACTTTACTCGATCCCGGAGTTGTGGATGAAATAAAGAATAACAAAGTGTAGCGACAGAATAAAAAATTGAATTAAAAGTTGGTTTGCTGTAAAATGCGCGCCAACTTTTTTTATTTTCTTTGCAAGATGCACTCGAAAAATTTTGCGGGCTCAGTTAAAATGAGAAAGTATTTGGTAGTATATGAAAAAACGAAGACCGGTTTCTCTGCATATGCACCCGATTTACCTGGAGTCATAGCCACTGGTAAAACGAAAGCAAGTGTTGAAAGCAATATTTTGGAGGCAATTAAATTTCATCTCGAAGGTCTTAAAGAGGAAAATATGCGAATTCCCAAATCATATGCAGAAAGTGAAACCTTTGTGTTTACGCTTTAACTCTTTATCCTAAAGCTTCCTGGGAAACAGGTTTCGATTTTTATTTTTTTATTTTCTTTGCAGGATGCATCCGAAAAATTTATCAATAAACAATTTTGATTACGATCTTCCTGAAGAAAAAATCGCTGTCTATCCTTTGCCTGAAAGAGATCAGTCGAAACTATTAATCTATGAGAATGGAAATATTTCAGAAGATATTTACAGGAATATTGCCGAGCATTTACCTGAAAAATCTTTCCTTGTTTTTAATGATACCAAAGTAATTAAAGCACGCATTTTATTTCAAAAACCTACCGGCGCGATTATAGAAATATTTTGCCTGGAGCCGCATGAAAAAATAAATGATTATGCGGTGGTTCTTCAACAAAAAAAATCAACAAGATGGAAATGCATGATTGGTGGGGCTGGTAAATGGAAAGAAAAGGTTTTGAAAAAGAAACTTGCCATAAAGGGAGAAACTGTTGAGTTAAATGCCGGATTGGTGGAGCGGCTGAGCGACGCGTATGTAGTTGAATTATCATGGACTCCCGGTCATTTTTGTTTTGCAGAAATTATCGATCATGCAGGAGAAACGCCTTTGCCGCCTTACATCAAACGAAAAGCAGAAGAGAGCGATGCTGAAAGATACCAAAGTATTTATTCGCATTACGAAGGTTCTGTGGCTGCGCCAACAGCAGGATTGCATTTTACAGAAAGAATTTTTTCTTCTTTCAAAGAGAAAAATATTCAAAAAGGATTTGTAACGCTGCATGTAGGAGCCGGTACTTTTAAACCGGTGAAATCAGAAAGTATGGAAGGCCATGAAATGCACGCGGAGTGGATTGATGTTTCAACAAATTTTATTGAACAGTTAATTAAAAATGTTTCAAATCCTGTTTTTTGTGTGGGCACCACTTCGGTAAGAACCGTTGAAAGTCTTTACTGGATGGGCTTAAAAGCTTTTTTGAATCCGGAAATTGAATATGAGGATTTAAAAATCAATCAATGGGAAGTGTATGAGAAACCGTTGAACTATTCTTCGTGCAGCGCCGAAGAAGCGTTACGTTCTCTTCGGAATTTTCTTAAAAAGAAAAAAACGAATCGCCTTTTTATTCAAACCCAAATCATTATTGCTCCGGGTTATGAGTGGAAGATTGCGAATGGAATGGTTACCAATTTTCACCAACCAAAATCTACTTTATTACTTTTAGTTTCAGCAATGATTGGTGACAGATGGAAAGAGATGTATGAATATGCGCTAAAAAACAACTTCCGTTTTTTGAGTTATGGAGATGGTTGTTTGATTTTTAATGATCTGAGTCGTTAAAAAAAATCATTCTGAATCGATAGAAGAAAAAGACCAGTGCGCCGCCGAAAATGGCTCCAATTAAGGTATTTTGCGTCCTGGTAAAATTTGGTGCTATAAAGAAAAAAGCGACTACACAGATTAAGAGCCAGGAGAATTGTATCAACAGTAAAGCTTTTGAATTTCGATAATTTCTCTTCCATCTGTTCACTAATATTGACGAGGGAATTAACACCAGCAGCGAAACTATCAAGGCAATCACATCCATAAAATAATTTTTAAATAACTTCTAATTATTTCTAAGCTACTAAACTATTCTAAACTTTCTAAACGATTCTCAACAATATAAACTGCTAATTCACCATTTTATCGGCGCAGCAACTGCTGGCAAATGCTTCGGGCTTGGCTTTGAAGGCAAAGCCCATTCCTAGAATATATCCCATCGCTTCGCGCAATGCTTCATTGCTCCTGAAATGCGGATTGGTATTGATATCCGCGTGCACTTCCATATCTACATCATATTCGGTAAATAAGTTGCAGAGTTCATAAGCGATCTCAATACTTTTTGCTACTTCCACAAGCATTCTTTCTTTAATACTGTAGGTCTGCGTGTTTTTTTCATTGTGAATGAACATGAATCCTCCGCGGCCTTCGCGAAGAAAAACGATAACGGTAGCGAATTCAGTGTCTTTGCCTTTTACCTGGCTATCGGTGCCGATGCAGACTTTTAATTTGTTACCGGCTGCGGTTTCTTTTTGGATTGCTTTTTCAACAGCAGTTTTGATGGGCAGGTCGATTGGCTCTCCATTAAATTTTCTCCATAACATAAAATAAGGTTTTTTAAAATTACCGATATTTTATAAATGTTTGAGCAATTATTTGCTGAGTTGCCAAAAGTTAACGATGCGGTAATATGTCCTTTGCAGTAGACGAATAAATAATAAAGATTTTTATTCTATAAAAAAAGGGGACAGCCCCTAACGCTGCCCCCTAACTTACACATGAATCTACCTTACAGTTTTACAATTCTTTGGGTTGTTCTTTGGTTGTTACAAATGATTTGCATTATATAAATTCCGTTAGGAGAATTATTAATATTGATATTGGTTATGCCGGCATCTGCGCTTCCTGTTTTCACGATCCTTCCGCTCATATCGGCTAACTGATATTTATAATTTTGAGAAGCATTTACAGTTATATCAGACTTAACGATGCTGGTTAACGTGAAAGTTTTACTCCTTTCCTCTATGGGTTTTAATGGAATTACATTGGAGTAGCTTATCTGCCCGGTAACAGAAGTTACTTTAAGGCGATAAAAAATATTCTCGCTTAACAACGGCACATAACTAAAGTTTTTATCCAGCACCGGAAGTTTGGTAAGCGTTGTAAAGATGGAACCATCAAAAGAACTTTCTATTGATAAGCTTTTAACCGGCTCGTCAGTAATAATACTCCAGCTAAGATTGTGCTTACCTTTATCACTTTCTCCTGAAAGAAGCACCTGTTCAATTGGCGTAGTTCTCAATGCATCAAAAGTGCCGGTAATGCTGTAAGAGCCGAGGCTTCCATAATTACTAACGTTTGCATTTCCTGATCCGTTTACAACCAGGTAATAGTCTCCGGCCATCAAAGTAGTGTCAATAGTTGCATTTAGTTTATCTGCCGGGTTATAAACCTGTACTACGTTCATATTGCTGTTGAGCAATGTTACCTGCATATCCAAATCGGCGCCCTCGTTATTTGCACCCACCGAAAAAGGATTGGCGTTGACACGCAGTTGTCCATTTTGAGGGAGATTTATTTTAAAGGCATCTTTATCGGTATTAGTGGTGATAATACCGTTGACAGCGAAGTTTGTGTTGGTAATATTTATGGTGCCGGGGTTGTTCGAAGGATCATCACTATAGTCATCGGGCCTGTAAGTAAATCCGTTTCTGGAAGTGATGATAGAAAGGTTATCCTGGTCTGCTGTACATCCGCTTGGTGTTGGTCCATTATTCCACCCGGATAAATTTCTGTAATAGCTGTTCCCCATAACCGGCGCCCAACTTGTTTCTCCAATTCCTTCGCCTTCGTTATAAGTGGAGATCAAACTGCAGGTTCCGCTGTATTTTGCCTGGTGCGAAAGTCCAACCGTATGGCCACTTTCATGGGTGCAACATTCTGCAATAAGTTTGGTACTGTAACCTAACCTATCCGGAAAAACAAACGCCGGCGTGTCATCTCCCCACACAAAAGAGCCGGTATAGGCAACACCGCCCACATTAGTATACCACCCGCTTGTAGGCGTGATAATTACCCTCATACGTTGGGTTAACGGAGCTGCTAAAAAAACGGTTGAATCAGTTGTAATATCGATATTGAAGGGACGGTAATCCTCCGAAACGCGGTTAAAAATTTCAGTGATTTGCGCATCGGTTAACCCTGCCGGAGTGCAATAAAAAGTAGCTCCTCCATTCCACGAGGTTCCGCTAACGGTTTGCCCGTCGAAGTCAAGATAAATAGTTGCTTTTGCAGACGGAAAACTGCTGAGTTTAGGCAGTGAATAAGTTTTAAATGAGACCAAAAGCATCAGCATTAAAATGAAAGATAGGATCTGTTTCATGGTGTTTGGATTTTGGATGATTGCCGTTTTTAGGGAAACGGTTTTTCGTGGATTAATAATCCTCCACGAGGGCGTCAGTTTTAATTTTATTCATAGCGTATCCGCCGCTTTTGTCTTTTTTTAATACATAACCATCAGCGTAATTATCATTGATAATCCTTCCAACATAGGTGATGGTTTTATCATCATTGATTCTTTTCGAAATGGCGAGTAAAGTGTTATTTAATCCCGGAGATTTTACAATCACTGTATATAAATTGTCGTATCGTTTTATGGAAGAAGTAACAATACCGTTAAAGGCGAAATCACCGAAGTTTAGTTTCACCTTTCCTCCCTCAGGAACGTTGAAAGCTTTACTTAATTCGCTTTCCGGCGTTTCAAGTTTTGCTGCGTATTTATCAAAATAGTTTTGCCTGTTGGAAGTGAGAATCTGTGCATGGCTTGTATATGAAAATATCATTATTGCGCATATAGCCGCCATTTTGTACATGATTTTCATAGATAAGGATTTAGGTTTTTAAATCTTGGATGAATATAAAACGACAATCCTTAGGAAATATTACACATTATTGCGAAAAAATAGCTGAGGTGCAGAAAGTAGCGTGAAAGTACGTTGTAACGAAAGTATTAATACTGATGGGTACTTAGTAAAACCAACGTGCACGCGTGTTGTGTGGCGATATTATTGTCCTTGGCGAGCCGCTCAAGTTCATCATTTTCTGCGCCCGGATTGAAAATGATACGTTTTGGTTTTTGAGAAATTATATAGTTATAGTAAGCTTTTTGATTGTTGGCATTCAGATACAGCGTAACGGTATCAAGATCTTCAATTGGTTTTTGTTCGGCTATAACTTCAACATCTTTTACCTTGCCTGTGCGTCTGCCGATTGCTACCACATCATGGCCGCTCTCGCGAAGCTTATTAATGGCTAAATAGCTGTATCGCGCAGGATTGGTAGTAGCTCCTAAAACCAATGTCTTTTTGTTTGTCATTTCGTATCATTTAAAAATCGTGACCTTACTTCCGGCGTAGGCACCATGCAAACTTCTTTTTTACCAAACCAACGGTAACGGTTTTTTGCAATCCGGTCATAGATTCCGTCTCTTATAAATTTAGGAACAATTATAAAGCCATACATAAATGGCCATAAACTTTTTAAGTAGCGGCAAACTCTTAATGCCGCCGTTGATCTTGTATAACTTTTATTATTCTCTATAAAAACAAACGAAGTCATTTCCTGGTCGGATAAATTATGAGATGCAAGGATTTTTTTTGCTTCATCACTTTGCAGGGGAGCGAATTTTAAAAGAGATTTTTTATCTCTCTTTATTGCAAAATTCACAGCGCTATTGCAAAAATTACAAACACCATCAAATAATATGACCGGACCTTGCATCATCTGCAAAATTACTAAAACTCCTTACCGTGTGTTGATTTTACCAGTTTGTCAATGAGAAATGGAAATGGTTTCAGTGAACTGATAAATAAATTGGTAACACTTTCTTTACCAAAAAACTTTTGAATCATCCTACCATTTCTCAAACGGGCGCCAAATTGTTTTTGCCATTGATTGGTGTAATTGTTTTCCATTTGCTGCCGGCTTATTATTCCTTTTAAAAACAAATCAATATTTTCAAAAGCAATCTTCGCCGAATGAAAAGCCATGCTCATGCCGTTGCCACATAATGGAGTTATCATCCCGGCTGCATCTCCCAGCATGAGCACATGATTTTCTACCTGTTTTTTTTTCTCAAAACTGATTTGCGAAATGGTAACAGGTTCTGTAAATAAAAATTCAGCGTCACTAAATATTTTTTTAAGAAATGAATTTTTAAACAGTACGTTTTTTTCCATTTCTGCAATCGAGTTTTGATTGTCTTTTAAATTTTTTGCCGTGGTGAGGTAGCACAAACAATACTCGTCATTTTCAACTTTGGAAATGCCGCAATAACCGTTTTTAAAATTGTGTAAAGCAATTGTGTCGGCCGGAAGATCAGCCTTTACATGGTATTTAACGCCGATGAAATTATTTAATTTTCCCGGCTTTTGTTTTATAAAATCCCGATTCCATTTCACATCCAAATTGCTTCTTTTACCAAACGAAGCCGCAACGATTTTTGATACAATTTCGCCTCTGTTATATTTTACAAAAAATTGATCATTACTAAAGTTCACTTCCGTCACCTTAGTTTCTTCAAAAACCGTCACACCATTTTCAATAGCAATCTCTTTCAATTTATTGTCGAGAAAAAACCGGCTTATTCCAAAACCCCCAAGGTCAAGTTTTGTATGAATTGAATTGCCGTTGGGAGAGGAAACAATTAATTTTTTTATGATGGGTAGTTTCAAATGAGAAAGTGGTACTCCGAGCCGTTCCATAAAATTCCAACTTTCTAAACTGATATATTCGCCACAAACTTTATGAAACGGGTAATTTTCTTTTTCGAATAAAATCGTTTTATAGCCTGCTTTTGAAAGCAAAAGGGACAGAGAAAGGCCGGCCAATCCGCCTCCTATAACGGCTGCAGTAAACGAAGAAATTTCATCTTTTTTTATTTTATGTTGTGTTTCTTCTGCCAATGCTAATTGTTGTAAACTATGATCAGATGCCGGAAAGCCCATTTCCATCGTATTGAAAAATGTTGAATGCCTGCTTCATGGAAAATTTTTTGCCATTCTTCTTTTGTAAAGCCTCTTAGTACAGAAACAGGTGCATCATTTTTTACCAAATAGGATTTGGAAAACAAAGCCGTGGCTGTTTTTATAAAATGATAGGCTATCGGATGACGGTGCAAATCATTTATAAAAAATCCAATTGTTGAATTTTCTTTCATCCATTGCATCATTTCTATTAATTCTTTTTCTGTAAAGTGGTGACAAAAAAGCGATGAAAAAATGATATCAGGTTTTTTATTAAAACTTACATTTTTATAATCCTCAATAATAAATTCCGCATTTTCTATTCGCGTGTTTTCTTTTGCAAAAGCAATACAATCTTTATTGATGTCGATTCCTGTAAAGCTTGCTTCAATAGTATTTTTTTTACAATAGTTGTAAAGCGCATTTAAGTTATCGCCGCCACCACAGCCTGTTTCACACACTGAAATTGTTTTTTTGTTGTTACACAATTCTTTGAAGCCATCAATGGTAATTGAATGGCCACCAAGATGGGAGTTGATCCAATCCAGTTCTCTCATGTTCAAAGCAATATCTGCGAATGGAATATTTTCCTGGTCAAGTATTTCTTTTTGTAACGAGCGTTTTTTATAATCAATCATTTCCTAAAATGAAAGTTTCCATCGTGAGGCCCGGGCCAAAAGCGGCGCCGAAAATATTGACTTTGCTTTCTTTTTGTGTTTCCAACGAATGCATGATTTCTTTCAACACAAATAAAACGGTGGGCGAAGACATGTTGCCATAATCATTTAAAACCTGGTAAGAAAATTTCAGATCTTCTTTTGAAATGGAGGTGCTTTTTTCTATCGCAGACAAAATTCTTTTACCTCCGGGATGAATACTCCAGTGTGAAATTTCTTCTTCACGCATATTTGCGTGTTGCAAAGAATTTTGCAAAAGCAGGTTAAAATCCTGTTCAATCAATTCAGGAACATAGCCGGAAAGTTGCATTAAAAATCCTGACGAAGAAAGCTGCCAGCTCATATGTTCCTTGCCATTAAAACCGACTTCACTGTAAAAGTTTTTTATGTTTATTCCCGGTAGATCCGATTTGTGATTGGTAACCAAAACTGCTGCGGAACCATCGCCAAATAAAAGTGATGAAGCAATATTATCAACCGTATTTTCTTTTTGGAAATGAAGCGTACAAAGCTCAGTGCAGACAATCATCACTTTTGCATTCTTATCATTTTTGCAAAATGAATCAGCAAGTTTCATAGCATGAATTGCTGCATAACAACCCATAAAATTTATAGAAGTCCTGAAAATATTTTTGGGCAAATCCATTAGTTCCATTACCTGCAAATCCAGTCCGGGTGCGCTCATTCCGGTGCAACTAACCGTAATAAGATGAGTAATATCTTCTTTATTTATTTTTTCTTCGATACATTTTTCTATTGCATTCACTGACAACTTTGGCGCAGTCTTGTTGAACCAGTCCATTCTTTGTTCCAGGTTAGGAAAGGGTTCCAGGTTTTCTGATGCAGGGTAAAACTGCCAGTCACCGGCATGTAAACTATAGTCAGGCAAAACTGAAAACCTATTTGTGATAGCACTTTGGTGATATAAAAATTTGAGTTTTCGTTTCTCAACTTCATTCATGGCATACACGTTCTGCATAAACTTAAGAATATCGTTTTGTTCATGCTTGTAAGCAGGCAACGCCGTTGATATGGAAACGATTTTACTCAATCATTTAAAATTAAAAGTGTAATAAATCCAAGATTTGTAAATATTGAAGCCAGCAGATTCATTCGCATCGTGTTTTTAAAATTTGCTTCGCTGCTGTTCTTCAAAACTTTCGCAAACCAGTAAAAGAAATATACGATAACCGGAAGCAGAAAGATTTGCAGAATTACAAATTTGACAAACGCCTCTTTTAAATGAAAATACCAACCCAATGTAACGAAAGCCAGTGCATATACAATGCCAGTAAAAATAAAAGTGGCTTTATATCCCAACAAATAACTAATGGTAACGACGCCATCAGCATAATCTTCCTTGTGCTGATATATTTGCGTAAGCGGATAAAAACCGCCAATCAGCAAACTCGAAGCAACCATTGCCAAAACGGGAATTTGCTCTAAATGGTTGCTGCTGCTTCCCGAAAAGACCAGATAAAAAGTAACTGCTCCCTGGAAAACGACAACCGTCAAATAGCCAATTACCGGATATTTTTTCAGCCTGATTTTTCTGTAACTGTACGCCCTTGAAGCCAGAATGTAGAAAAAAATTCCTACAACAAAAACCGGCGAAATTGTGAAGCTTAATAATAGTGCCACCGTATCCATAAAAAGTGTTGCATAAAACAAAAGCTTCGTGGGCTGCATGGGATTTTTTAAGCCGCCAACAGGAGTTGTATCGCGATCCATATAACTGTTGTAACCATTGCTGGCGGGATAAACCAGAAAGTGAAGGATGATGAAAATCAAAATTGCTTTATTCCAATTGATCTCACTTACCTGGCTTAAGGCAAACCAGTAAACCGGCATCAGAAAAAATGAAAAATGAAATCGAAGAAGCTGTAAAGTAGATCGAAAAGCTTTATTCACTTCTAAATTTAGCTGTTTTTCTTAATATAAAACGGTGTTGGACGACTGTGGAAATGCCGGTTAAAAAGTCACTGTGATCGGTTGAATACGATAAGCGTTTACTTTTTTCCCTTTATCAGAAGCCGGAATCCAGTTTTTCAACAATGCAACAACGCGCATGGCTTCTTCATCAAATGCAAATTCAACTGAATGTAAAATTTCAATTTCCCGCTCTTCTCCATTTTTATCAATTACAAATCTTACGTTGACGGTTCCTCCTTTTGTAAGATTTGTAGTTCTTTCAGGTACATTAAAGTTTGAGCTTATTATTTTACTTATTTTTTTTAATCCTCCGCGATAAGTTGCCTCAATTTCTCCGGTAGTATCTCTTTTTATTTTTTTGTTTTCCCGATCCAAAGAATCAATATCCAGTTGGGAAAGAAGGGTGTCTAAGTGAAAAATCAATTCTTTGATGGCCTTGGCTGTGTCATCATATGTATACCAAGTGCCTTCCTTCTTATTGTTGGCATATTGACCATAAGTTTTCATGTATCCATTCGCGTGGTAATCGGCATAAGGTCCGTTAAGCTCAGTCAGGTCTTTATTTCGGAAAGTGGCACGACTCATAAGAGGGCCCGCAAAATGATAATCAAGCCTTTCAAAGGCAGAGTCATTCACTTCTTTTTCTACAACCAGGTATTTTGCTTTCTCCTCATCTTTAGTTACTCCGTTGTCATCTGCCAAAGCATATCCAAGTAATTTTTGTGAAAAGGTGGTTGAGGAAATCAACAATGAAAAAGCAAGAAGTATTTTTCTTATAAGCATAAAAACTGTTAGTTACTATGTAATAAAACACAATTGTAAATTGCAAAAACTAAAATAGATAAATTGTATTAAATGTAAAATATTTCAGCTGGTAATTTCCAGGTAAATAAAAAAGGTTTACTGTTTCCAGTAAACCAATAAATATTGTAGATTTTTATTTTCTTGTTACACCAGCATCGTAACCGGGTTCTCCAAATATTTCTTCACTGTTTGAAGGAAAGCTGCGCCCACGGCACCGTCGATGCTCCTGTGATCGCAACTCATGGTCACTTTCATCACATTCGTTACGGCAAAGCCGTCGCCTTTTTTCACTACTTTTTCTTTGATGGCACCCACGGCAAGAATTGCACTGTCCGGCGGATTAATGATGGCTGTAAATTCATCAATATCCATCATACCAAGATTGGAAACGGTAAATGTGTTTCCTGTGAATTCTTCAGGTTGTATTTTTTTGTTTCTCACTTTTTCGTACAACTGGCTTGCGTCGGCAGCGATTTGCGAAAGAGATTTTTGATCGGCAAAACGAATTACCGGAACAATCAATCCATCAGGAACAGCTACTGCAGAACCAATGTGAATGTGTTTGTTCTGCCGGATGAACTCGCCTCTCCAACTGCTGTTCACAGCCGGATGCTGGCGCAATGCCATTGCACAGGCTTTTATAACCAAATCATTGAACGAAACTTTTACAGGGCTTAATTCATTTATGGATTTGCGCGAAGTGATCGCATTGTCCATATTGATTTCCATGGTCAGGTAAAAATGTGGAGCCTGGAATTTGCTTTCTCCCAAACGGCGGGCAATGGTTTTGCGCATCTGCGAGTTTGGAATATCCTCATAACTTTCCTGGCCGATTTGTGTAAACGGCTGAAGTGGTTTTGCCTCTGTAGCAGCTTTTTTACCTTCGGCAGCTTTAGGAGCCGCTGCAGGAACATATGAATCCACATCTCTTTTTACAATTCTTCCGCCGTCACCACTTCCCTGTACTTGCGAAATATCAATCCCTTTTTCTTCTGCAAGTTTTTTGGCAAGAGGCGAAGCTTTTACTCTTCCTCCTTCAACAGATAAAGGTTGAGGCGCTGCACTTTCCTGTGCAACAGCGGCAGGAGCAGCAGTTTGTGCGGTTGCTTTTTCTTCTGTTTTTTCTTCAGAAGGTTGTGGGGCATTCTTTTGCGCTTCAACGAACGCACTCACATCCGTGCCGGGTTTTCCCACAATCGCAATTATATCATTTACTTTGGCAGATTTTCCGGCTTCTACACCGATGTATAAAAGTGTTCCTTCTTCATAACCAACTACATCCATGGTGGCTTTATCTGTCTCCACTTCGGCAAGTGAATCATCAGATTTCACCTTATCGCCTACTTTTTTATTCCATTGGATGATCTTTCCTTCTGTCATCGTATCGCTCATCAATGGCATGCGTATCACCTTGGCGTCTTTTGGTAATTCTACATTTTGGGCAACATCTGCAGGCTTATTATCTGATTGTTTTTCCTGTCCTTCTGCAATTGCCTTTTCTTCATTCGCATCTTTTTTAGGAAAAGCTTCCGCGTTATTTTCCTCGTTTCCCGAAGGGCTTTTCTTTTTTTCTTCTTCCAAAAACGCTTTATAGTCTTCCCCCTTTTTACCTACAATTGCCAAAATTCCTTCTACCGGAACCGCCTGTCCTTTTTCAACTCCAATGTACAAAAGGGTTCCTTCATTATAACTTTCCAGTTCCATCGTTGCCTTATCAGTTTCCACATCGGCCAACAAATCGCCGGGTTTTATTTTATCACCTACTTTCTTGTGCCATTCCACTATCACGCCTTCCGTCATGGTATCGCTCATTCGTGGCATTCTTATCGCTTCCGCCATAATATTTATTCAGTTTTTTTATTATAATTGAGCCGTGAAATTAATGCAAAATCACGAAATGGATTGGATGGGATTTTTTTTGAAGGGGATTTTAAATTCAAAAATCAAAGACTTTTTGTCCTTTTAAAAGCTAAAATGAAAATCCGTTTTAAAAGTTCCTTTACTATTCTTCCACTTTTTCCAATTCGTCTCTTACAAATTCCATAAGGCTTTTTATGTTTTCAGGAGAAAAGTCAAACTTCAGGCCGGCTGTTTCATACAACTCTGGCAACGTCTTTGTTCCGCCAAGGCTTAAAGCATTTACATAATTGTCCAATGCTTTTTCAGGATCGCTTTTGTATTGTTTCCAAAGGCCAATGGCGCCTAACTGCGCAATGCCGTATTCAATATAATAAAACGGAACTTCGTACAAATGCAATTGTTTTTGCCAGCCATTTTCAACATATTTTTCCAGACCTGAAAAATCAACCACATCATCACCAAATTCTTTAAATATTTCCATCCATTTTTTCGATCTTTCTTCCAACGTATGATTTGGGTTTTCATAGATCCAATGTTGGAATTTATCAATAATCGCAATCCAGGGGAAAATCGTAATCACACGTTCCAACTGGTGTTCTTTCGCTCTTTTTAAATCTTTTTTATTATCGAAAAAAACATCCCAATGATCCATTGAAAAAAGTTCCATCGCCATGCTGGCCACTTCGGCAATTTCCATCGGGTAATCTTTAAAAGAACTTAGTTCAAGATCGTGAGTGAGAAAAGATTGAACCGCGTGTCCGCCTTCGTGAACCATTGTTGTTACGTCATGCATAGATTGAGCAGCATTCATAAAAATAAAAGGCGCGCCGCTTTCTGCCAAAGGCATATTGTACCCGCCCGGCGCTTTGCCACTGCGGCTTTCCAGGTCGAGATGTTTCATCTCATTCATCTTTCGCAAACAATCACCAAAAAATGGACGCAGTTTGGTGAAACATTCGATCGTTTTATCCAACAGTTCTTTTCCTGTCTGAAAAGGCGTTAGAGGTTCTGTTCCTTCCGGCTCTGCTTCCAAATCCCACGGGCGAAGATGATCAACTTTTAATTTTTCTTTTTTATGCTTATGAATTTTATTCACCAAAGGCAACACATGAAGTTTTACGGATTCATGAAAACGGAAAGTATCTTCTTTTGTATAATCAAATCGTCCAAGTTGCTTGAATTTAAAATCGCGGTAATTTTCAAAACCGGCGTTGAGCGCTTCCTGGTTTCTTTTGGTTACCAGTTGCGAAAAAAGATCATTCAGTTTGTCTTTATCCTGGTATCTTCTTTCTGCAATTTTTTTATACACTTCCTCACGCAATTGCCGGTCGTGGCTTTCAAAAAATTTCGAAGCTTGTTGCAGCGTGTATGCTTTGCCGTTAACTTCCACCGACATTTGACCGGTAATCATTCCATATTTCTGTTGCAACACGGCAATCTCTGATTCGATAGGAATATTTTCTTCCCTGAAAAGTTCAATGCTTTTTTTGATCGAACGCAGGTAAGTAAAATATTTTTGCTGGTCCAACTCATTAATAAAAGGAGAGTTGACTAATTTATTATTTAATTCAAACGCGTAAGGCTGAATGTGCGGTTGTATTTCCAGCACAAAATAATTGAATGATTCTTCCAGCTCTTTATTTCCTGTATCGCACGTCATTTTTATCTGCCGCCAGCAGACGTCCTCGTTCACGGCCGCTTCCAGTTCGCTCATGTCTTTGAGCCACTGCTCCAGCTTTTCTTTCGAATTGATTTCTCTTTGTAATAATTCTTTGAAATACGGCTCAATTACTTCCCACGAAGAAATGGTAAGATCCTGCGGTAAGTAATGCCTTTCTAATTTTTTGATATCTGCAGTCATAACCTTTTAAAATTTTATCAAACACAGTGAACCAACATATAAGCCAGATTCTTATTTTATTACAAGATTATTTAACACCCCTGCTTTCAATTTTGCGGGGAGCTGCCTTTTGAGGTTTTGCATTTTTTACATTCGGGTTTTCTGTGTGCGCAGGTTTGGTATTTTTAGCTTCGGGAGTCGCTTCTTTATCTTCTTCTTCAGCTTTTGCTTTAATATCGATATTGTTTTTTTCAATGATCTGAAACCATTTCACCATCTTTTTCATATCGCTCACGTATACCCTGTCAAAATCAAGATCAGAATATACTTTTTCAAAATACGCTTTCAACGCTTTTCCATCTGTATTTGCTTCAGGCACTTTTTCTTTACTTTCTTTCATTGCTGCAAATACTTCAGCAAGCGTGGTGTTATCTTTTGTAGTATATACTTCTATGCTTTCAAGATGCGAAAAATTGTGCTGGCGGCTGCTTACAAATTTGGTGATGTTGTCTTCCAAAGAGCGAACCACAGCACCGTCAGATTTTGATGAAAGCAATTCAAACAAACCGGGCATTCCGGTTACAGAAACTAATTTATTATACTCCATAATATTATTTTTGATTTTGGGAGTGCAAGATAATTGAAATGATTTTTAGTTCCCGTTAACAAAAGATAAAAGTGGTTTTGATAAAAATGTGATGAACGGTACGCTGGTTTTTAATGCTATCGTCGTCCAATTATTTACTTAATCATTTTTATGTTTAGATATTTATCCATACTCATCTTTGCAGTTATTCTTTCTTTTAATTTAAGCGCGCAGTCGGTTTCAGGAACTGTGCAGGATGCGGTAACCAATATGGCTGTTTCCAACGCGACGGTAAAACTGCAGATAGCTGATTCTTCACAAGAGCCCTTGTTAACGGTTAGCGATGCAACAGGTCACTTTAATTTCGGCGATGTGTCTACCGGTGCTTATAATGTATCGGTGACTTCTGTCGGTTATGCTCCGCAAAGCAAAGCTGTTAATGTAATTGACCAGGATGTAAGTTTGAAGATCAATATTTCCAAAAGCGAACAAACTCTTTCTACCGTATTTATCAACGGCGCGCCACCTCCGGTAAAACAAAACGGCGATACGCTTGATTATTCTGCCAATCAATATAAAGTAAACCCTGATGCCACAAGTGAAGACCTTATCAGGAAAATGCCCGGAGTTACGGTGGATAAAAACGGAACAGTAACCGCACAAGGCGAAACCGTGAAAAAAGTAACGGTTGACGGGCGCGACTTTTTTGGCGATGATGCTACGGCTACTTTAAGAAACCTTCCTGCAGAGGTGGTTGATAAAATCCAGGTATTTGATAAATTAAGTGACCAGGCGCAGCTTACAGGTTTTGATGACGGCAATACTACTAAAGCCATAAATATTGTCACCAAAAAAGACATGCGTACCGGCAACTTCGGGCGGATTTATGGAGGCTATGGAACGGATGACCGTTACAGCGGTGGAGGAAATGTAAGTTTCTTTAACAATGCAAGGAGAATTTCATTGTTAGGCTTATTTAATAATGTGAACCAGCAAAACTTTTCTTCGCAGGATCTTATTGGCGCTACAAGCGGCGGAGGTGGAAGAGGTGGCGGAGGAAGGCGCGGTGGCGGAGGTGGTGGAAATTTCAGAGGTGGCGGTTCCAATTTTATGGTTGGCCCGCAAAGTGGCATTGCCAAAACCAATGCGTTTGGAATCAATTACAGCGATGCGTGGGGAAAGAAAATTGATGTAACCGGAAGTTATTTTTTTAATAATAGTAACACCAGCAACAATCAAACGATCAATCAACAAAACTTTATTACAAAAGATTCTTCTCAATATTATGATGAGAATACACTTTCCGACACGAAAAATTATAATAACCGTGTAAACTTCAGGCTTACCTACAGGATCGATTCGAGCAATACGATTATTGCCACTTCCAACCTCAATTTTCAGAAAAACAACTCGGTTAATTTTGTAAATGGTGCAAATTACCAGGATGAAGCGAAGCAAAATGTTTTAAGCAAAACAGAGAATGATTTCAACAGCAATACAGATGGAAACAGTCTCAGCAACATGATTTTGTTTCGGCATGCAATGGCAAAAAGAGGCAGAAGTATTTCGCTTGGGATTTTTCAATCATCGAACAACCGGACAGGCCAAAATTATTTAGACGCTTTTAATACTTATTACAAACCTGCTGAAACGCAGGATACTGTAAAACAACTTTCTGATCAAAAAAGCCTTACGAATCAATATCGGTTTAGGTTGGAATATACTGAACCGATTGCTCCCAAAACACAAATGCAAATCAGCTACAGCCCTTCATTCCAAACAAGTAAAGCCGACCAGGAAACTTCTAATTATGATGATGGTTCTTCAAAATATTCAATATTGGATACGAGCCTGAGTAATAAATTCAATAATACTTATAACACACAAAATGCCGGCATCACTTTTCGACATGGCGACAGGAATAATATGATCGCTGCCGGGGTTTCTTATCAATACAGCGAATTAAAAAGCGACCAGGTTTTTCCCCAGGTTTCTCATATTGATAATACATACAGTAATTTTTTGGCAAATGTTTTTTCAAGGTTTAAACTTTCTTCAAAAAGTACGTTGAGAGTAATTTATCGCGGATCAGTTAGTCCTCCTTCTGTTACTCAATTGCAAAATGTGATCAATAATACTAACCAGTTTTTTTACACAACCGGAAATCCTGATCTGCAACAACAATACACGAACAACTTAATCACCCGCTACACTTATACGAACAGTGTAAAAGGTCAAAGTTTTTTTGCCAATATTTTTGTTCAAAGCATTAATAATTATGTAACCAATGCCACTTACACAGCGGCTCACGATTCAATACTTACAAAATCTGTTACGTTATTCAAAGGCTCTCAGCTTTCGAAACCTGTGAATATGAATGGCTATATCAACGCGCGTTCCTTCTTCACTTTTGGAACACCACTTAAATTTATAAAGTCAAACCTGAACATGAATGCGGGTTTTAGTTATGCAAAGCAACCGGGATTATTGAACAATATTGAAAATATTTCAAACGCTTATAATTACAATCTTGGTGCGGTTCTTTCAAGTAATATCAGTGAGTATATTGATTTTAATCTTTCTTATTCAGCTAATATTAACACCGTGAAAAATACCATCCAGCCAAACTTGAACAACAACTATTTCACACAATCAGTTGGTATCAATGGTAATTTTTTGACGAAGAAAGGGTTGTTTTTTCAAAATGAACTCTCCAATGAATCTTACCGCGGTTTAACGGATGGGTTTAATCAAAATTATTGGTTATGGAATATGGCAATCGGCCAGAAATTTTTAAAAAACCAGGACGGAGAATTGAAATTGTCTGTATTTGACCTTTTGAAACAAAATAAGAGCATTACAAGAAATGTAACTGAATCTTATGTCCAGGATCAGACAAACCAGGTATTGCAACAATATTTTATGCTAACATTTACTTACAAATTGAAGACCTTTGGAAAGGGAAAGCCAGCAAATAACGACGAACGCCAGGGAGATTTTCGCAGGTTCGGTGGTTTTGGCGGACCTCCCCGTGGCCCCGGTGGTCCTCAACTTTAGCATTTAAATATTTTTGCTTTGAATGAAAGTGAATTGATTGCCCTGCTTAAAAACAAAGACAGGGAGGCTTTTAAGGAAATTGTGGAAACATGGCAGGATATGGTATTTAATACAGCCATCGGGTTTTTACAAAATGCAGAGGATGCTGAAGATACAGCGCAGGAAGTGTTTATGCAGGTGTTTGAATCGGTTTCTTCTTTTAAAGCAGAATCAAAAATTTCTACATGGATTTACAGGATCACCGTTTCAAAATGTTTGGATCACCTGCGGAAGAAAAAAAGAAAAAAGCGTTTTGCTTTTCTTCAAAGTTTGTACGGTAAAAATGATAGCCTTCTTATCGATCCGCCTGATTTTTTTCACCCTGGTGTAAAGGCTGAAAACAAAGAAAATGCAGCAGTTCTTTTTAAAGCGATTGAAAAATTACCGGTAAATCAAAAAACCGCTTTTGTGCTGAATAAGATTGAAGATTTGAGTTATCGTGAAATTGGAGAGATCATGAATACCAGCGAGTCGGCAGTAGATTCTTTATTACAACGCGCAAAAAAAAATCTGCAGTCAACATTAAGAGAGCACTATGTGTTATTAGATTTATAATAGATAATGCTACAGCAGGTTTTTTAATAAAATAACGTCTAAAATGGAGACTGGAAAGTGGAGAAAAAGCAATAAGGACAAAGAAAAAAGAAAGTAGCTTACAGTAATATTTTTTAAATAAAAAGCAATGGATCAACATTTGAATAAGAAAATAGATGAAGCGATGCAAAGCCTTGATGGCATTGAAAAAGCGTCCCCATCCCCGTATTTCTTTACACGCCTTGAAGCCCGGATGCAAAGAGAGAAAAGTGCCTGGGAAATCATTTCTTCGTTTGTGGCAAAACCTGTTGTTGCTTTTGCATGTATTTGTTTAATCATCGTGATCAATGCAGCAGTAATTCTTTCTTCAGGTAATTTAAATAATTCAACCGATCAGCAGAACAATGAATTGGCGACTGCAGATGAATATAATTCTGTAAGCGCCCCTTTGTATGAATTTGTAAATGCAACACCGTAATGAACAATAACAAAAAAACTAAATCGCTTATAACGATCATTATTTTTCTTTTGATCACCAATATTACCATGCTGATCTTTTTTGTAGTGCAAAGTAAGCCGGCCGAAAGAAGGCAAAGGAATCATGAATCAAACGGAATGTATAACAGCCTTCAAAATGACGTTGGGTTTTCTAAAGATCAATTGGATCAATACCAATCTTTAAGAGAGCAACAAATGAAAAAAGTGCACCCGATGTTTGATGAAGTGCGTGAAGCAAAAAAGGACTTTTATGGATTGATGAACTCATCTCAAACTTCAGATTCTCTTGTAAATGCTGATGCAGATTCCATCGCTCAAAAACAAAAGCATCTTGACCTGCAGATGTTCGGATATTTTAAAAATGTAAGGGCAATTTGTACAGATGCTCAAAAGCCCAAATTCGATTCATTGATGAAAAAAGTAGTGATGCGTATGATTGGAAGACCCGGGCAACCACACAAAAAATAATTTTTATAAACGCTTTTTAAAAAAAATAAAAAAAACAAAACAAAAATTCATGAAAACAAAGATCACCATGTTGTGTGCTTTTATATTATTAGCCTCAACCGAGCTTTTTGCCCAGGGAATGCAACGCCGTACCGTTCCTGAAAGAGTAAAAATGACTATGGATAAAATTACCCCTGCGTTAAACCTCGATGCTACACAGCAGGCAAGTACCGACAGCGTTTTTACTGATTTTTATACAGCGCAGATGAAAATGTTCCAGAATGCAAGAGATTCAGGTGAAAGACCTGACCGGAGCCAGTTTCAGAAACTTATGGACGACCGCGATGCTAAACTGAAGGACATTTTTACTGCCGATCAGTACACTAAATATAAAAATGAAGTGGAAGCAACACTTCGCCCGCAAAGGCAACAACAAAATTCAAATTAAAAACAATTATTGTTATGGAGGTTGCTGAAAAGCAACCTTTTTTATTTGTAGCAAAATTAAAATCCCGTTATTTTATTTGTTTACTGTCGCCCATTCTTCGTCACTTAAAAAATCGTGGTTTTTTTCTTCGATCAGGCTTAAAATCTTATCTCTTCCCATTTTTTTTAATGAGCTGGAAACAAAATGTTGTGGTAAAAACTGTTGTGTTTGTTTAAGCCGTTCTAAAAAAGATTTTACATTTTTGCTCACCACAGCCTGCTTTTCTTTATCAGCTTTGGTAAAAATTAAGGTATAAGGAACTTGCCACAACTCAAGGTCTTTAATAAAATCAAGATCGAGTTTTTGAGGTGTATGTCTTGAATCGATCAACACAAAAACATTCACCAGGTTTTCTCTTTTTCTTAGATAATTTTCAATCATTTGTTCCCACCTTCGCCTGCTGCTTTGTGATATTTTTGCAAATCCATACCCGGGAAGATCTACCAAAAACCATTTTGTATCATCTGTATCTCCGGCTTTTGAAACACTTATTATTTCAAAATGATTGATCATTTGTGTTTTGCCCGGAGAATTGGAAGTTTTGGCGAGTTTATCATTATTCGTAAGCATGTTTATCAAAGAAGATTTACCCACATTACTTCGCCCGATAAATGCATATTCGGGCAGATTCGGCTGTGGGCATTTTTCAAAAGAAGGACTGCTTATAAGATATTGCGCTTTTTTAATGTGCATCCTGCAATATACATTAAAGCTGAAAGCAGAAAGCCATACTTAAAACCGGCTGCCAAACTCCATTTCCAAAATAAAAGTGAAAGAATAATTAAGTGTAAAAGTTATACGTCCAAAAAAGTATCTTTGATGCAATGAATATTTATCCTCACGATACCATTGTTCCGTTTAAAGATTCGAAGGAAAGCAAGAAGAAGCAGGTGGAAAATATGTTTGATAAAATTGCTTTCCGGTATGATTTTTTAAATCGTTTTTTAAGTGCCGGAATTGATGTGGAATGGAGGAAAAAAGCCATCAGGCAGTTGGTTTCATCACATCCGAAAAATATTTTGGATGTGGCAACGGGAACAGGTGATTTTGCAATTACCTCTTATGAAATTTTAAAACCTGAAAGAATTACCGGCATTGATATCAGCGAAGGCATGCTGGAGATCGGGAGGAAGAAGATAGAAAAGGCTGGTTTGCAACAAAACATTGAGTTGTTAAATGGTGATAGTGAGGCAATTTTGTTTGATGACGACACGTTTGATGCTGTTACAGTCGCTTTTGGCGTAAGGAATTTTGAGAATCTTGAAAAAGGATTAGAAGAAATTAAAAGAGTTTTAAAACCGGGAGGAAAGTTGATCGTTTTGGAATGCACCAAACCTTCGGCGCCTGTAATAAAACAACTTTATAATTTTTATATGAATACGATCACTCCAAAAATTGGAAAGATTATTGCAAAAAATAACGAAGCTTATCAATATTTAAACGATTCTGTTCTTCAGTTTCCTGAGAAAGAATCATTCATTCACATTTTAAACCAATCAAACTATAGAAACGCTTTTTACAAAACATTGACTTTAGGAATATGCACCATTTATTGCGCAGAAAAATAGTTTTGATTGCATTGTCGCTCGTGTTTTGTTCAGCTTCGGCTATAGCACAGGATAACGTTATAAACCAGGATGGTCATGATGACAGACCTTATCATTTTGGTATCAACCTTGGCTATAACGAATCTCATTTTAATTTTACACATCACCCACGGTTCCTGCAATACGATTCAATCCTTGATGTGGAAAGTATCAATAACCCGGGGATCAATCTCGCATGGCTGGTGAATGTACGCATGAGTAATCATTTTGATCTTCGGGTTCATCCACTTGATCTGACTTTTTCAGAAAAAGCATTTTTATATTCCCAGAAATATGAAACCGATTCTTCGTTAACCAAAAAGGTGCAATCAATTACTCTAAGTTTCCCGGTGAACATTGCTTTTAGCAGCGACAGAATTGGCAATTTTAAAGTTTATACACTTGCTGGTGCAAAATTCGATTATGACCTCGCGAGTAATGCCGGCGCATCAAAAGCAGAAGATCTTATCAAACTAAATAAGTCAGATTTGAGCGTGGAGCTCGGTCTTGGGTTTCATATTTATTTTCCTTATTTTGTTCTTTCTCCTGAAATAAAATTAAGCAGTGGAATTACGAATATCCATGCCCGTGATCCCAATTTGAAATACTCAAATGTGATCGACAAGATTAATTCGAGAATGGTTACGTTTTCTCTTACGGTAGAATAAAAATCATTGTTTTTTGTCGGTTCACTGCCTGTTACCCGATAATGACAAATGCGATCAACTGGCATAATATCGATATTAAAATGCCTGAGTAAATATCGAATGGTTTGTGGTCACTTACGATCAAACGCGCCGTAGAAACTATACCAGTTATAATAAAAACCAACATTGTTGTGAGAAAAACTGCGTAAGTAAAGCCGGAGAAAATAATAATAAGCACCAGCCCGCATAATGAACCGAGGCCAAGTGCATGCATACTGACTTTGAAATAAATGTTGGCGAGCAACCCTGCGGAAGATGCCAGGAAAGCGCCAAAAATAAAACCGGTGAGAATAAGCGGAACCTCAGGTTGATTTCTAAACACAAGGAAAACCCAGAAATAGAAAATATTGGTAGCGATGTAAGGAACAATTCTCTCGCGTTGCGTTTTTAATAAAATGCTTTTGCTAAAACCCAATGCTTTCAACAAAACTACAGTAAGGGCAGGATAAAATATGGTGTTATATCCCACACGAATTACGATCAGCAATTTTTCATGCGGGGCGATGCCGGTAAAATACCCGGGCTGTACAAATGCTAAAAACCATGTGCCGATAACCGGTATAAAAAGCGGGTGAAAAACGACAGAAAAGAATTGAGCAAAAAATTTTAATATCCAGTGAAAGTGAAGTGTTGTTTCTGAAGAGAGTCTTTCTTCCGGATTTTCTTTTTGAATCATATTAAAGTTCTTTTCTCAGCCGGGCAACAGGAATGTTTAATTGCTCACGGTATTTTGCCACGGTTCTGCGGGCAATATTATAACCTTTTTCCTGCAGTTGCTCAGTAAGTTTTTCGTCGCTCAAAGGTTTTTGTTTATTTTCTTCTTCAATAAGATCACTTAATATTTTTTTCACCTCGCGGGTGCTCACTTCTTCGCCACTATCGGTAACAAGACTTTCGCTAAAGAAAAACTTCAGGCGATAAGTTCCAAATTCAGTTTGAACAAACTTGCTATTGGCCACGCGGCTCACAGTAGAAATATCAAGCATGGTTCGTTCCGCGATATCTTTAAGAATCATTGGCTTCAGGTCAATGTCTTCACCGGTAAGGAAAAACTGCCTTTGGTAGTCGACAATGGTTTGCATCGTACTCAATAAAGTATGTTGCCTTTGTTTAATGGCATCAATAAACCATTTTGCAGAATCAATTTTTTGTTTGATAAAAAGCACCGCTTCTTTTTGTCTTTTATCTTTTTTGTTGCCACGGTCATAATCTTTCAACATATCCCTGTAACCTTCACTGATACGAAGATCCGGAGCGTTCTTCGAGTTCAAGGTAACTTCCAGTTTTCCATTGTTGTTCATTACAAAAAAATCGGGGATAACATAGCTTTGCAGTTTGTTACTTTCCCCTACTTCACCGCCTGGCTTCGGATTTAATTTGATGATCTGGGTAATCACTTCTTTAATCCCGTTTTCATCAAGGTTCAGGCTTTTCTGAATTTTTTCGTAATGTTTCTTTGTAAATTCATCGAAATAATTTTCAATAATTTCAATGGCTATCCCAACGGGCAAACCGTCTTTTTCTTTTCTTCTTAATTGCAATAAAAGGCACTCCTGCAGATCCCTGGCGCCTACGCCCGGAGGATCGAATTGTTGAATTAAACCGATCAGCTTTTCAATTTCTTTTTCTGTAGTTATAATATTTTGGCGAAATGCAAGATCATCACAAATAGAAGTTACATCGCGGCGCAGGTATCCATCATCATCAATACTTCCGATTATTTGCTCAGCTACTTTTCTTTCTTCACCGGTTAAATCCAACATGAGCAACTGGGTTTTCAATGTGTCATAAAAAGAAGTCTCTACTTTGTGAGGCATCACTTTTTTGTCATCCGGATCGCCGTAATTGTCATCGCGATATTTATAATCTCCGGGTTCATCGTCGCCGTCGTTCACGTATTCACTTATATCAATATTATCATAATCGCTCTCGCTTCCGTCACTTTCAAATTCGTCCACCGTATCAAATTCATCCGGTCCTTCGGTGGGTTCTGTATACCCGTCTTCCACCGCATCAAGTGCAGGATTTTCCTCAAGTTCTTCTTTTATGCGTTCTTCAAGATGCGCGGTAGGAACCTGTAATAATTTCATCAGCTGTATCTGCTGGGGAGATAATTTTTGTAATAATTTTTGTTGTAACCGCTGGCTTAACGACATTTCACTCTTTTCTTTAAATAATGTAAATTTATAGGCAAATGTAAGGATATGTTTTTTTGGAACAAATTTTGTGGCCTAATTATACTCTTTTTATTTTCAAGTGTTTTTTCGTATGCTCAATACAGAACTGGACTGATTTCTACCCAAAGCAAAGTTTCGTTAAAAAATTCTTTTGTTCCCTTTAGGAACGCCGTTCCTGGTAATTCAAAAAATTCTTTTTTGAATTTTTATCAACCATCATCATCTTCTTTTTCGACGTCGGAAAAAGCCGCAGCGCCGGGGGAAACCTTAAATCCGTCCGCTTCCTTCATTCCCAAAGATTTTGCTACCTGCAATTATGGATTTTTTTGCCGCGGGGAATTGAAGGTAGAAAAATCAACCCGTATTCCGCTTCGCTTCAGGCTGGGCTCTCTTGAACAATGCAATTATTACGAAGGCAAACATTAAAAGAATTTAAGCTTTCATTCCGTAAAAAGGAAAATGTCTTTTCATATCTTCGCTGCCATGTCGGATTTTGATAAATATGAAGCCGTAATCGGCCTGGAAGTGCACACGCAATTGGTTACAAAAAGCAAGTTATTTTGCGGCGACAGCGCTCAATTTGGAAATCCGCCAAATACCAATGTAAGCGCGATTTCGCTGGCTCATCCCGGAACGTTACCAGTGATGAACGAAAAAGCGGTAGAACTGGCTATCAAACTGGGGCTTGCTTTTAATTGTGACATTGTTCGGGATAATTTTTTTGCCCGGAAAAACTACTTCTATCCTGATCTTCCAAAAGGTTACCAGGTTTCTCAACATACCACACCGATATGCAAAAACGGGTACATTCCCATTGCAGTAACTGGTGAGGAACGAAATATTTCGTTGAACAGGATCCACCTGGAAGAAGATGCGGGGAAAAGTGTGCACGATGCTGATGAGTATTATACTTGTATTGATCTTAATCGGGCGGGAGTTCCCTTACTGGAAATCGTTTCAGAACCTGATATGCATTCTTCCGAAGAAGCCTTTGCCTATGTAACAGAAATAAGAAAAATGGTTCGGTACCTTGATATATGCGATGGTAATATGGAAGAGGGAAGCATGCGCTGCGATGCGAATATTTCTGTGCGCCTTAAAGGTGAAAAGAAACTGGGAACCAAAGTGGAAGTAAAAAACCTGAACTCGATACGCAATGTTAAAAAAGCTATTGATTTTGAGATAAACCGCCTTATAAAAATTTTGGAAAAAGGTGACGAGGTAAAGCAGCAGACGAGGAGTTTTGATGCAACCGATGGAACGACTTTTTCATTGCGATCTAAAGAAGAGGCGAACGATTACCGTTATTTTCCCGAACCGGACCTTTCGCCGTTTTTAATTAGTGAACAACAAATAGAGGCGATAAAATCGTCAATGCCTGAATTGCCCTCGGTATTGGAAAAACGATTGGCGAGGGAATTTTCTTTGACTGACGAAGCTGCAAAAATTATAGCCGGTGACAGGCACACATCTTCATATTTTAATGAGATGATTCAGCATACTTCTCATTACAAAGCAGCTTCCAACTGGATAATTGGTCCTGTCAAATTTTTCCTGAATGAAAATAATATTGAAATAGATAAGTTTCCCGTGAGCGCATCTACATTAGCCAGCCTAACAAATATTACTGAAAAGGGAGAAGTTAGCTTTGGAATAGCGTCGGCTAAAATATTTCCCGTTTTAACTGAATTTCCCAATAAGAATCCTCTACAGGTTGCAAAAGATTTGAATCTTATCCTGGTGAAGAATGACGATACGTTACAGCAATGGGTAGACGAAGTTTTATCTTCCATGCCTGAAAAAGTAACAGAATATAAAAAAGGCAAAAAAAATCTTACGGGGCTATTTGCGGGTGAAGTTAAAAAGAAGAGCAGGGGAAAAGCCGATATGCAGGCGGTGATGCAGCTTCTTAATCAAAAACTCAATCAATAATTGAATATACCTACAATGAAAAAAGCAGTGATTATTTTAAGTGCATTATTTTTATTTTCATGCACTTCCAAACATACAAACGGACTTTTTACGGTAAACGGCGATCTTAAAAATGCGCCTGACCAAAAAGTTTACCTGGATCAATTGCATTTTGATGAAAGAGCTCCCGAGGTACTGGATTCTTCTGAAGTGAAAAATGGAAAGTTCACCGTCAAAGCAAATGCTTCTGAAGAGGGATTGTATCGTCTCCGGTTTGAAAAAAATCCCGGGTATTTATTTATAAATGATAAAGACAACATTGATTTTTCAGCCGACGCAAAAGATTCAGTTTTGAACACTACTAAATTTAACACGCCTGCCAATGCATCGCTTACCGCGTTTATTATGCGGCTTGATTCTATCCATTCCAATCTTTTGGATGAAAATCAGAAAATAAAAGATTACCAGCAGCAGAATAATGATTCTATGGCAATAATGGCTAACAGTGCCTTTGCCGCCAGCAACGAATGGTATGACGATTTTTTAGTAAAATATATTGATACCACAAAAAGCCCGATAAATGCACTTTTTGCAATCGGGTATACACAAGACGTGAATATAGATACTGTAAAAAACTTATTGAACCATCTAAGTGCCCAATACCCAAAAAATTCTTCGGTGGCGTCAATGGTGCAGCAGCTTGATCAGTATATTGCTGCCCAGACTGCGCAGGGAAACCCGAGTCAAAACAGTGATATCGCGCCCGGCAAAATGGCTCCTGATATTACATTGCCCGATGTAAACGGAAAGCCCTTTTCATTAAGCTCACTGCGGGGTAAATATGTGTTAGTAGATTTTTGGGCCAGTTGGTGTGCTCCCTGCCGCCAGGAAAACCCGAACGTGGTGGCTAATTACAAAGAATTTAAGAATAAAAATTTCACTGTTCTCGGCGTATCACTGGACCAGCAAAAAAGCGCGTGGTTAAAGGCCATTAAAGATGATGGCCTTGAATGGAAACAAATTAGTGATCTTAAATTCTGGAATAGTGAAGCGGCTCAAAAATACAATGTGCAGGCAATCCCTTTCAACGTCTTAATTGATCCACAGGGGAAAATAATCGCTACAGAATTAAGAGGCAGCGCATTGCACGATAAATTAGCCGAAGTTTTAAAATAGAGGAAATCAGATGAGCCTCATTGCTTTAGCAAAAGCAGTGATCCACCATGGAAGAATAATCCAGAAATATTCCCTGATCCAGATTAAAAAAATGATTTGCACAATTGCGGATATTACAAACATGATCCACCATTTGCCGACTGGTTGTGTATCTTCCATCTCTGTTTTTTTTTGGCAAATATAATTGTTAAATAGATTGACTGAAAATTTTTTGACATTTTAGCGTTCGAAAACAGCAATCTTATGTTTTTGTTGGTTTACTGGAAATAATGTTTTTAAACGTGCTTTAGGCCTCATTTTTTACAACGAAATGTTACCCCTTTAAAATTTTTATGCAAATTTTTTATAGATAATCAATCAGTTATGAAGGTGCGGTTGAAATATTTTAAAAAATCACACTTTTTTAATCTTGTTTCATCTTACCTTCGCACTCCTTAAAAAAATGCCGGGATAGCGGCAGTTAATTCAACCGGTTTTTATTGTAAGAATAACAATAGAAATCACTAAAAAACAAAAATGAGCAAATTACATTTCACCACCAAGCATGCAAACGAGGCTACCGTGCAGCGTAACTGGTACGTTGTGGACGGTACTAATCAAACCGTAGGCCGCATGTGCGCAAGAATTGCGTCTGTTCTTCGTGGAAAGAACAAAGCCTATTACACGCCGCACGTAGATTGCGGAGATTATGTGATCGTTACCAATTGTGACAAGATTAAGTTTACAGGTAACAAACTGGACGAGAAAACTTATATCAATTTCAGCGGTTACCCCGGAGGTAAAAAAGAAGAGGCCGCCGGCGATCTTTTAAAACGCCGCCCGGAAGTAATTATTGAAAGAGCTGTGAAAGGCATGTTGCCTAAAAATAAGCTGGGTCGCAAAATGTATAAGAAATTATTCGTTTACGTAGGGTCTGAACATCCACATGGCGCACAAAATCCACAACAATTAAAATTTTAATTCCACTCCGCTTAATTAGCAAAGCGAAAAAAAATATAAAATGGAAAAACAAAAAAATGCAGTTGGCCGCAGAAAAGAAGCTGTAACACGCGTGTTTCTTACAAAGGGCGAAGGCAACATCACGATCAACGGAAAAGATTATAAAACTTACTTTCCGCTTGTTTATTTACAAAACCAGGTGGAAGCGCCTTTAAAAACCATCGACTCAGCCGATAAATTTGACGTGGTGGTAAACGCAACCGGTGGTGGCGTTAAAGGCCAGGCAGAAGCAGTAAGACTGGGAATAGCCCGTGCGTTGCTTCAGGTAAATCCGGAGTATCGCCCTGCCTTAAAAGAAGCAGGCTTATTAACCCGCGATCCCAGGTCAGTTGAACGCAAAAAACCCGGCAAGAAGAAAGCGAGAAAGAGCTTCCAGTTTTCTAAACGTTAATCCGGTGCTTTTTTCTGAAATAATTTTTAAAACAACCTTAATTAAAATAAATGGAAAATAATACTTCCTTACAACAGCAGCTTTTAGAAGCAGGTGTTCACTTTGGCCATTTGAAAAAGAAATGGAATCCAAAAATGTTGCCTTACATTTTTGCTGAGAAAAAAGGCATTCATATCATAGACCTCAATAAAACTGTCGAAGGACTTGAAGAAGCTGCCGCTGCCATGAAATCTATCGCCAAAAGCGGTAAGAAAATCATGTTTGTGGCTACTAAAAAACAAGCTAAAGAAATCGTTACAGAAGCCGCAAGGAGAGTAAACATGCCTTTTGTGACTGAGCGCTGGCTTGGTGGTATGCTAACCAACTTTAATACCGTTCGGAAAAGTGTGAAGAAAATGCAGGCCATTGAAAAGATGTTGAACGACGGAACACTTGACAGCATCACTAAGAAAGAACGCCTTACCCTTACCCGGGATAGGGACAAAATGGAAAAAGTGTTAGGCGGTATCGCGCAGATAAGTCGTGTACCTGCAGCTTTGTTCCTGGTAGATATCGGGCACGAGCACATTGCACTTTCTGAAGCAAAACGTCTTAACATTACTACTTTCGGAATGGTAGATACCAATTGTGATCCGAATAAAGTGGAGTTTTCCATTCCTTCTAACGACGATGCAACCAAGTCGATCGCTATCGTTACCAATTATATAACCGCTGCTATCGCTGAAGGTCTTGCAGAAAGGCAGGCAGAAAAAGAAGAAGAATCAGAAGAAGTAGAAGAAAGTAACGCACGTGAAATTAAGTTTGATGACGGAGAAGAAGAGGGTAAAGAGCGTCGCAGGGGAAGTGGTGGCCCGACCGGTGGAAAAGGTCGCGGTGCGGCAGGACCACAAAAACGTAGGGTAGCAGGACCCGGCCAGGGAAGCAGAGGCCCGGGCGGTGGACGCAGGTAACTTCAAACGATAATGAATAATCAGGAACAGGATTTGTGTATGCAAATAAAATTCTGTTCCGTTTTATTATTTTAACAATCAACAAAAAAACAAATGAGTACAACAACAATAACAGCATCAGAAATTAATAAATTACGCCAGCAAACGGGGGCGGGAATGATGGATTGCCGTAAAGCTCTTGTGGAATCCGACGGAGATTTTGAAGCAGCGATTGATTACCTAAGAAAAAAAGGTCAGAAAGTAGCCGCACTTCGTGGCGATCGTGAGGCAAAAGAGGGAGTAGTAATTGCACAAACAACAGACGATAATACAACAGGCTTTATCATTAATGTAAGTTGTGAAACCGACTTTGTAAGTAAAAATGCGGAATATATTGCTTTTGCACAATCGATTATGGATGCGGCAATTGCTAATAATGTAAATTCTATAGAAGAATTAACTTCAGCAAAAATCGGGGACGAAACCATCGCCAATAAACTAAATGAACAGGTTGCAAAAATTGGCGAGAAGATCAGCGTTTCAAGATTTGAAAGGATAGAAGCTCCTTATGTTGCCTCTTACATTCATGGCGCTTACCGCATGGGCGTATTAGTGGGATTGAATAAAGAAAATGCAGAAGCAGGAAAAGATGTTGCCATGCAGATTGCAGCCATGAATCCCATTGCTATTGATCAAAGTGCTGTTCCGGCTGAAACGGTTGAACGCGAGAGGAACATTGCCATTGAACAAATAAAAGCCGAGGGAAAACCCGCGGAAATGGCTGAAAAAATTGCCGCAGGCAAAATCAACAAATTCTTTAAAGAAAATACATTGCTTGCGCAGCCTTTTGTAAAAGATGGTAACAAATCTGTTGCTGATTATCTAAAATCTGCAGATCCTGAATTAAAAGTTCTCGATTTTAAAAGAGTTGCTTTAGGATAAAAATATCTTACTTTATTTTATAAAAAGAAAGAGCTGCCAACCGGTAGCTCTTTTGTTTTTATCAAAAATAAAAACTGTATTTTTTGTTGGTTTACTATATTAAATCAATAACCTGAATTTTATATGACAAGCGTATCGGGCAAATAAAAAATTTATCCATTATCTTGCAGCGATTTTAAAACAACCGCAATCAGCATATGCTTCCTAAGTTTAAACGAGTACTCCTGAAACTTTCCGGTGAATCTTTAATGGGTGATAAAAATTTTGGATTGGATTCTGCAGTTCTATCCCAATACGCCCAGGATATAAAATTAATAACAGAATTAGGAGTGCAGGTAGCGATAGTAATCGGTGGCGGCAATATTTACCGGGGCATGAATGAAGCGGAAACCGGTATAGAACGCGCCCAGGGAGATTATATGGGGATGCTCGCTACGGTGATCAATGGAATGGCACTACAAAGTTCCCTCGAAAGGGCGGGTGTGTACACAAGATTGCAAAGTGCTATCAAAATGGAGCAAGTTGCCGAACCCTATATTAGAAGAAGAGCCATCAGGCACCTTGAAAAGGGTCGTGTCGTAATATTTGGTGCGGGTACCGGCAATCCTTATTTTACAACTGATACCGCCGGTTCATTACGAGCTATCGAAATAGGTGCAGATGTTATTTTAAAGGGTACACGCGTCGATGGAATTTATTCCGCCGATCCAGAAAAAGATAAGCTGGCTACCAAATATGAGACCATCACATTTGCAAATTGTATCGCCAGGAACCTGAAGGTGATGGATATGACAGCTTTTACTTTATGTATGGAAAACCAACTTCCAATCATCGTATTTGATATGGATACACCAGGTACTTTATTGCGGGTAATAACCGGCGAAAAAGTAGGTACTTTGGTAACTGGATAATTTGTATTAATTTACGCTTCGCTTTATATTTGGCAATCCCTTTTCTGCAGAAATTGCAGAAATCTATCCTTTGAAAAACAAAAAGACCAACCCCCCGGCTTTAAATTTTTTTGTGTAACATTTTTAAGTAACTGCACTATGTGGATTTGGTGGATTATTTCCCTGGTGGTTTTAATAGCCTGCTTTATTTTTGCCTATAAAGTAATAGTAAGCAGCTATGATCTTATGCCCGCTGATAAAAAGAATTTTCTGAGTTTTAAAAAAACGCCCTCCTCCGAAAAGCAATTGCCCCGGACGGAAGCAATCTGGGATCTGAAAAATAAACTTCAAAAGGTAGAAGAGAGTTCTTCTTTTTACGAAATCCAGTTTTCGAAAATGCAGGAACGCTTAAAAGCACTCGAAGCGCAATATCAAAACCAACCAACAACTTCAGCTTCCTCACACGATGACGATGAAGAAGACTGGAAGGAGTTATACTATGAAGAAAATGAAGTGAAAGAAAGATTAGAAAATGAATTGGATATTACACGCCAAAGGCTGGAGGAGGTAGAAAACCAGTTAAACGAAACTGAAAAACATAAAAGTCAATGGGCGGGGTTGCAAAGTGACTATGACGCCCGCTTAAATGACCTGCAATCCATGCAAAATAATATCGGCCTGTTGCAAAGACAACTGGAGGCCGCGGCGGTGCGCGAAAAAGAATTAGAATTATCCCTTGCGTCAGAAATGAATGCTAAAAAACAGTACTCGAATCTTGAGAGCGAAAATGCACGACTGAAGAGTGAAAACGATGATCTCAGAAGCCAGATCGTTGACATCAACAAAAAGGAAAAAGAACTGGAGATAGGCATTTCAAGATTGCAGGAGCTCGAAAATCAATTGGCTGTTTATGAAGAAGAAAAAGCCAAAATGATCGCTAACCTTGAGCTGATGGTAAATCAAAATAAAATTCATCACTAAAAGCGGAAACACGCTTTGTCCAAATTTCTTTACATTTACTATTGAGATTCATTTGTAGTTATTGAAACGCTTCTTATAGCTGACTTGGCGTTGATTATTAACTTCAAACTTACAATCATGAATTTTCAGTTAATGAGTAAACAAAGAAAGTTTGTCCTGATCTTTTCTGCAATTGGATTTGTTTCAATGTTTTTGCCTTGGGTCTCTATTCCATTTTTTGGCTATGACCAGGTGGCAAACGGAATGCATAGAGAAGGAGTGGTTGTCTTTATTTGTTTTGTTGCTACCGGTATCATTGCACTTGTTGATGATCAGGCAAGAAAAATAGATAACGCATTGTGGGTTGTTACCCTGCTGGCCGGACTCATTGCACTACTTTGTATCTTTTTATATTATTCGGGTGTAGCCGAATCATTTCTTGGCTATTCATTTTTACGCTATGGAATTTACGTTGCCACGTTGGCTGTAGTGGGTATTCTCCTATCAGCTTATCTATTAAAGTCCCCGGAAGATAATGTAAAAGACGGTTTTGAAGATCTCCAACAAAAAATGAAAAATATTTTTTCAAATACTCCCTCACCCGATTCGGATAAATCATCAGGTGTGTTTAAACGCAATCGGCACAGCGATACTCATAAAATGTAGCTTGTAATATTTACTATTTTACCCGGGCAATTGTAGTGGTAAAATTTATTAATATGGACAAAAAGTTTTATATTAATGCCGCTGTTGTTACGTTTAATCAATAGTTTTGCAACATATGCTAAATAAATTTAAAGGCATGTCAGACAATAATTCCATCGCGGCAATGCGTAAACTATACAGTTTACAATCTCTGGAAGAAAAAGATGTGAACGAGGATCCGATGAAACAGTTTGAAACCTGGTGGCAGGACGCTATTAATGCCGGGGCCAAAGAACCTAATGCGATGACACTTGCCACCTGCACATCCTCGGGCAAGCCTTCCGCACGCATTGTTTTGCTGAAAGGTATAATTCCGGGCGGTTTTGTTTTTTATACCAATTACGAAAGCCGTAAGGCTCATGAATTAGAAGAAAATTCTTTTGTAGCGCTGGTATTCTTTTGGAAAGAACTGGAAAGGCAAATCCGTATTGAAGGAAAAGTAAGAAAAACAAGCGCCAAAGAAAGCGATGAATATTTTTCGATAAGACCGCGCGAAAGCCAGTTAGGAGCCTGGAGTTCACCTCAAAGCAGCGTAATTAAAAGTGCAGAAATATTACAGCAAAATATGAAAAAATATTATGACCAATTTCATGGACAGGAAGTTCCACGTCCCGGATTTTGGGGAGGTTATATTGTAGCACCTCACGTTTTAGAATTCTGGCAAGGCAAGCCAGGAAGGCTTCACGACAGGCTGCAATATTCTTTTACAGAAAACAATAAATGGGTGATCAAAAGACTTGCGCCTTAAAACATTTTAACCGGTTGCCGTTAACAAGAACGATAACGATCCTTCATTTCCGTAATCCACACAGTAAACAAACAAAAAATATTTTTTTTAATTGTTTACAGGTATTTTTAAGAGAGGATGCTCTTATTTCTTTTCTGTTGTTTTTTCAGGGGCTTTTGATTTTGGCTTTGTTACCGGCCTTGATTTACCAAAAGAGCCCATAAAAATTTTTCCTTTTTTAGTTTTTTTATCTCCGCGTCCCATTTAAATTTATTTATGTTTGGATGATTATTAATTGATAATAAAAAAAGCAAGATACAAATATTGCATCTTGCTTTTGAAAATTTTCCCGAAAATCAGATTTTCGATGACAGTTCTTTACCTGCTTTAAATTTAGCTACTTTTTTAGCTTTAATTTTAATAACAGAGCCAGTTTGAGGATTGCGGCCATTGCGCGCAGCCCTTTTACTAACAGAGAAAGTACCAAATCCAACAAGTGTAACTTTTCCTCCACCTTTTAAGGTTTTGGTTACTGCGGTAGTAAAAGAATCTAAAGCAGCGTTAGCTTGTGTTTTTGTAACTCCTGCGTCATCAGCCATTTTGGCGATTAGTTCAGCTTTGTTCATAATAATTTATTTGATTTTTTAAACAGCAACAAATATATAAGGTTTTTCGATGCAATAATATTTTTATCGAAATTTTTTTTGAGAAGGATTCTTTGAAATCCACTATTGGTCTGCTTTTCAGCGTTCTGCGCGTGATTTTACGAATGAGAAATTGCCAGGGTGGTTTTGATACAAACCAATACAGCATTGTGTTTGAAGCAAATTGTGACAAAAAACCCTTGATTTGAAAGGTTTTTGCGGCTAAGTATTTTTACTAAAATCGTGCGGCTAAAAAAATATGAACACTTATTCCACATTTTTAAGGAGCGTGCGGAAAGAGACTACATGATCTTTCCATTTTTCGATTGCTGCGTGCCGCAATTTGGCGCCATATATTTGTTGATACCGGTTATAATCACTTTTTGAATTGGCCAGGAACTGGATTACAAAAGTTCTTCCATCGTGTTCCTGAAGATCTATCAACTCATAAAAACGATGCTCGTAAAAGCATCCCGAATCAAGAATAGCGGGTATCTGTTCTTCTTTTTGCCATTTCATCCAGTCGTCTAAAAACGTATGCTCAACCTTAAAAGTGATATTGTATACAAACATGCAATTAATATTTTATTTCCAAATAAACGGGACAATGGTCACTATGTTTTACTTCAGGACAAATTTTTACTTCCCGGATGTGATCTTTTAAATTTTCTGTCACATTGATATAATCAATACGCCAGCCTTTATTTTCAAGGCGTGTTGTAGGTCTTATTACGCTCCACCAGCTATAATGATGCGGTTCTTTATTAAGATGTCGAAATCCATCTGCAAATCCATTATTCAAAAATTTGTCAAACCATGCTCTTTCTTCAGGCAAAAAACCTGATGTTTTTTTATTGGCTTTGGGATTGTGAATATCAATTTCTTTATGCGCAATATTATAATCGCCACAAACGATTAATTTTTTCCTTGTCTCTTTTAATTTATCCAGGTAATCTAAAAATTCATCAAGCCAAATATATTTATAAGACTGGCGATGCTCTCCGCTGGTACCGGAAGGGAAATAGGCGCAGATCAAAGTAACCTCACCAAAATCAGCACGCAACACTCTTCCTTCAAAATCGCTTTGTTCTTTTCCATGCCCGAATTCCACATTATCGGGATCAAGTTTAGTAAGAATAGCAACGCCACTGTATCCCTTTTTTTGAGCAGAAAATATAAAAGGCCTGTATCCTGCACTTTCAATAGCAACGCGATCGATATCTTCTTCATTGGCTTTTATCTCCTGCAGGCAAATAATATCGGCCGGGTCTGTGTTAAGCCATTCGATAAACCCCTTTCTGATCGCGGCTCTTATCCCGTTTACGTTGTAGGTAACAATGCGGATATTTTGGCTCATGGTTAATTAATTTTTCGAAATATTTGTTTGTTTACTCCAACTGGGGGCGCAACCATTTCTCAGCTTCTTCAACCGACATTTTTTTACGTTTTGCATAATCCTCTAGCTGGTCTTTGGCGATTTTTCCAACACCAAAATATTTGCTTTCCGGGTTGGCGAAATACCAACCGCAAACTGAAGGAGCAGGATCCATTGCCAATGATTCTGTCAAAGTGATTCCCGCATTTTCAGAAGCATTTAATAATTTGAAGAGCTTATATTTCTCTGTATGATCGGGGCATGCCGGGTAACCCGGAGCCGGTCTTATTCCTACATACTTTTCCTCAACCAATTCTTTTGAACTTAAGTGTTCATCGGTTGAATAGGCCCAAAATTGTTTCCTGGTTTTTTCATGAAGCAATTCAGCAAAAGCCTCTGCAAGCCGGTCGGCCAATGCCTGCAAAATAATTTTGTTGTAGTCGTCAAACTCTTTATTGAATCTTTCAATATGCGGATCCAATCCATGAATAGAAACAGCAAACGCTCCAAGGTAATCGCCTTTGCCGGGTTTAATAAAATCCGCAAGAGAAAGATTGGGTTGACCCGGCGCCTTCTTTATTTGCTGTCGCAAAAATTCAAGATCAAAAATTTCTCCATCAGTATTTTTTATTTCAATCGTATCATCAGCAATTTTATTAGTTTCCCAAAAGCCAATCACCCCTTTTGCAGTAAGCCATTTTTCACTGATGATCTTCCTGAGCAAAGCCTGTGCGTCTTCATATAATTTTGTAGCTGATGCGCCAATTTTTTCATCAGATAAAAGATCCGGAAACTTTCCGTGCATTTCCCATGCAATAAAAAATGGTTGCCAATCTATGTATTTGTAAATTTCATTAAGATCATAATCGTTAAAAACTTTTATTCCGTTAAATGCAGGTTTTACAGGAGTATAACCTTCCCAATCAACAGGATATTTATTTTTTTGCGCTTCTGCAAACGGTAACAGAACTTTCGCTGATTTTTTATTGCCGAAATCTTTTTTTAATTTTTGATAGTCACTTTTAATTGATGATAAAAATTCTTTTTTTGTTTCTTTATTCAACAAATTTCCCGCCACGGTGACGCTTCTTGAAGCATCCAGTACATGCACTACACCATTATCATATTCAGGTGCAATTCTGACTGCAGTGTGGAGACGTGAAGTAGTAGCGCCGCCGATAAGAAGCGGAATTGAAAAATTTTGACGTTTCATTTCTTTGGCCACATGCACCATTTCATCAAGTGAAGGGGTGATGAGGCCACTGAGACCAATCATTGCAACATTTTTTTCTTTCGCCACCTGCAAAATTTTTTCCGCAGGAACCATCACGCCAAGATCAATTATTTCATAACCATTGCAACCAAGTACAACTCCCACAATGTTTTTACCGATATCATGTACATCACCTTTTACCGTAGCCATTAAAATTTTTGCCGGGCCTGCACCTTCAACATTTAATATACCCGCGGCAATATTTTCCTGTTTTAATTTTTCTTTTTCTGCTTCGATAAAAGGGAATAAATAATTCACACTTTTTTTCATCACCCGCGCACTTTTTACTACTTGTGGCAAAAACATTTTACCGCTTCCAAAAAGGTCGCCGACAATATTCATCCCGTCCATCAACGGGCCTTCAATTACATCAAGTGGCTTTGGATATTTCTGCCGTGCTTCCTCTGTATCTTCTTCGATGTAATCAGTAATACCGTTTATTAATGCATGGCTTAAACGTTTTTGAACTTCCTCTTTTCTCCACGCCTGGTCTTTTACAATCTCCTTCCCTTTTGCTTTTACGGTTTCTGCAAAAGCCAACAACCGATCCGTAGCATCTTCTTTCCTGTTCAGGATAACATCTTCACAAAGTTCTTTTAATTCAGGATCGATTTGTTCGTAAACCTGCAACTGTCCTGCATTTACGATTCCCATATCCATTCCGGCTTTTATTGCATGGATATAAAAACACAGCATGCATTGCTTCCCGCACGGTATCATTTCCGCGAAATGAAAATGAGATATTGCTTACGCCTCCGCTCACTTTGGTGAGAGGCATTAATTTTTTTATTTCTCTTGTGGCTTCAATAAAATCAACACCGTAATTATTATGCTCTTCAATGCCGGTTGCAATTGCAAAAATGTTCGGATCAAAAATGATATCCTCCGGATGATACCCCACCTGTTCGGTTAAAATTTTATACGCGCGTTTACAGATCTCTACTTTTCGTTCTAAAGTATCTGCCTGACCTTTTTCATCAAAAGCCATAACAATAACTGCGGCGCCAAAACTTTTGCAGACGAAAGCTTGTTGTATAAATTTTTCTTCACCTTCTTTCATTGAAATCGAATTGACGATGCATCTTCCCTGGACGCATTTTAATCCTGCTTCTATGATGTTGAATTTGGAAGAATCGATCATTACAGGAATTTTTGCAACGTCAGGTTCTGCTTGCAATAAATTCAAAAAGGTGGTCATTGCTTTTTCTCCGTCAAGCAGTGCGTCATCCATATTTACATCTAAGATCTGTGCTCCGCCTTCTACCTGTTGACGTGCAACAGATAAGGCTTCTTCATAATCGCCGTTGCGAATTAATCGTGCAAACTTTTTGGAACCGGTAACATTGGTGCGTTCGCCAACATTAATAAAGTTGCTTTCAGGGCGAACAATCAGCGGTTCTAATCCTGATAATCTTAAAAAAGGTTTTATGTTTTTACTTGTTGACATTTTATTTTTTTATCCCGATTATTGAGCGGTTGATTCATCCAATGCTATTTCCAAGTCAGGTAATTTGCGCGGTTGAAATTTTTGTACATGTTCTGCAATATGTTTGATATGATCAGGCGTGGTGCCGCAACATCCCCCGACAATATTTACGAAACCTTGTTGCGCCCATTCCTCAATAATATGTGCTGTTTCTTCCGGCTGTTCGTCATATTCGCCAAACGCATTTGGAAGCCCCGCATTAGGATATGCGGAAGTATAGCAACCTGCTATTTGGCTTAATTCTTCAATATGCGGACGCATTTCTTTTGCGCCCAGCGCGCAGTTTAAGCCTACACTCAGCGGATTTGCATGGGAGATAGAAATAAAGAATGCTTCCAGGGTTTGTCCGCTTAACGTTCTTCCACTTGCATCAGTTATTGTTCCGCTGATCATGATCGGAAGTTCCGGTTTTTTAGTATCGCTGAAATATTTTTTGATTGCATAGATAGCGGCTTTGGCATTCAATGTATCGAAGATGGTTTCAATTAAAAGAAGATCAACTCCTCCATCTGAAAGACCCTTGATCTGTTCATAATAGGCATCAGCTACTTCATCAAAAGTTACGGTGCGAAAGCCGGGATTATTTACATCAGGAGATAAGCTAAGGGTTTTATTCAACGGCCCGACGGCGCCTGCGACAAATTTGCAATTATTTGTTTGTTTACTGGTGGCGTTAAAGTCATCGATGGCTTTTCTTGCACATTTTGCGGCGGCTACATTTAATTCATAAGCCAAAGATTGCATGTCATAATCTGCCTGTGCGATGGAGGTGCTGCTGAAAGTATTGGTTTCGATAATATCGGCACCGGCTTCCAGGTACGCTTTGTGAATCGCCTGGATAATTTGAGGTTGTGTAAGGCTTAAAAGATCATTATTGCCTTTCACATCCTTATGCCAGTCGGTAAATCTTTCGCCGCGATAATCTTTTTCTTCCAGCTTATATTGCTGGATCATGGTTCCCATAGCGCCATCAATTATCAGGATACGTTCGTTGAGACATTGCTGAATTGAATTTTTCATTTTATAAGATTTATAAAAATAAACATACTTGCGATTTTTGCATACACCATTCCTGTTCCGGCTGTAAGCCAGTAACAATTAAAATGAAAAAAACGAAATTTTGAAAATCTGTTGAAGAGTCAGAATAAAGTTTCGTTTATTAGTTCAGTTTAAAAATAACTTAGCCGACAGGGGCATTTACAGGCCGAACAATAAACAAATCCGCCTGGATGAGTGCAAAATTAGATCAACGGCATAACATAACAAAATTCAAGAAAATTTTAAGGAGCTTTATGAATAGCTATTGTGGGGCTTATGCAAATTCCAGCTGCAATAGATAAACAAGAATACCGGCAGCAAAACCAAGTAAGGCCAGCAGGCTTATTTTTTTCAGGTACCACATAAACTCAATCTGCTCAATACCCATTGCGGCTACCCCTGCTGCAGAACCAATAATAATGGCACTTCCGCCTGTTCCTGTAGTCAAGGCGAGGAATTCCCAAAAAGGATGGTCCATCGGAAAAGCAGTTAAACTAAACATACCTTGTGAAGCGGCAACCAACGGCACATTATCTACTACTGCAGAAAGCAATCCTAATGCAGTACCAATTAAATAGTTGTTTTTAAGGGAATCCGTAAGAAATGTGGCCAGGGATTCAAGTAATCCAAAGGCTTGTAATGCCGTAACAGCAAGCAGGATTCCTAAAAAGAAAAGAATACTTTGGGTGTCTATCCGTTGTAAGGCATGCGCTACACTATATTGCCTCACTACCTCAGGCGCTTTCTTTTTATGAAGAAATGCAATCACCACCCATATTAAACCCAATGACAACAGCATACCCATGAAGGCGGGAAGATCGGTGAGCGATTTAAAAAATGGCACGAAAATCAGAAGCCCGACCCCTAGGTAAAGAATAATTTTCCCCTCTCTTTTTTCTTTAAGTGAAGATTCTTTTGCCGGTGGCATAGTAAATGATTTACCTCTAAAACGAAATGCTACATAAAATGCCGGTACAATGCATACGCCAAGGCTTGGTAGTATCAGTATTTTCATGATATTAAAGGCCGAAATCTGGCCGCCTATCCATAACATGGTAGTGGTTACATCTCCCAAAGGCGACCATGCCCCTCCCGCATTTGCTGCAATGATGATCATTCCGGCAAACCAAAGACGCTCTTCCTTGTTGCGGAGTATTCTTGAACATAAGGAGATCATCACTATTGTGGTGGTTAGATTGTCCAGTAACGATGAAAGGAAGAAGGTGAGGACTGTTACAATTATTAATAATTTTTGTGTACTTCGGGTGGTGATTTTGCGGGTAATAATATTAAACCCACCGTGAGAATCTATCAATTCAACAATCGTCATTGCTCCCATCAAGAAAAATAAAATAGAAGATATCTCTCCAAGGTGGTCAACCAGGTTTTCGTTTACCGCATGGGAATCTGAACTTTGCACTATATACACTGTCCAGCACAATACACCGGTTATCAAAGCTGAAGCGGCTTTATTTAATCTCAAAGGATGCTCAAAAGCAATAGCCAGGTATCCTAATACAAAAACGATTATAATGATTGTGATGGCCATGATTGTTACGATGCTTGTGAAGGTTGAATTTACTTAATTAAAAAATAATGACTTAAAAGGTTAATGAACAAAGCAAAATAAGAGAAATTATATTTCCTGCTCCGGCTCTTCAGCGGAATCAGGATACTTTTGTACCAGTTTTTTTGCAAATTTACCAATCGTAAGGCCCTGTACGACGATTGAAAATAAAACGACGATGTAAGTGATTGAAACAAACATTTGGCCGTACATATATTTAGGTACAGATAAGGCAAGCGCTACCGAAATGCCGCCACGCAAGGCGCTCCATGTGAGAATTGGGATGGTGTTTTTGGCAAAAGATTTTTTGTATTTCAAAAGCGTAATAGGCAGCCAAACGGAAATAAGGCGTGCCAGTAAAACGATTAAAATGGTGATGCAGCCCAGGAATAACAAGGTTCCGTTAAAAGGAACAATGAGCATTTCAAAGCCGATGAGCAGAAACAAAATGGCGTTCATCATTTCGTCTATCATTTCCCAAAATTTACCGATATAATCGCTGCTTACATTACTGGCCACTATGTTCATACTTTTGTTGCCGGTAAATAATCCAGCCATCACCATGGCAAGCGGCCCGCTTACATGCATGATCTCCGCTAATTCGTAACCACCCATCACTATAGCCAGGGTTATCATTACTTCTACCACGTAATTGTCTATAGATCTTAACGCAAGAAAACCGATGTATCCCAATAGCCATCCGAATAAAATGCCGCCGGCCGCCTCGCGCAGAAAAAGCCAGATGATATCCAGCAGGGAAATATTTGCATAACCAATTTGGGCTATCTGGTAAAAAGAAATAAACAGCACCACTCCCACACCATCATTAAAAAGGCTTTCCCCGCTGATCTTTGTTTCGAGTGATTCTGGAATTCTTGCTTTTTTTAAGATGCCGACCACCGCTATCGGATCGGTAGGAGAAATTAAAGCGCCAAATAAAAGGCAATAAAGATAATCAACTGAAAGCCCGAAAAGCGATACAACGTAATATAACAAGGTGCCCACAATAAAAGTTGACATAATCACGCCAATCGTCGAAAAGGTAATGATAGAGATACGTTCCGATTTAAGTTTTTTTGAATCGATATGAATGGCTCCGGCGAAAAGAAGGAAGCTGAGCATCACCCGCAACAATACTGTTTGAAAATCTATGAGACTCAGCGCCTGCGTGGTTTTTAAAAATACGCGGGGCGAAACGATGCCTAAAATAATTACGATCAAAGAGGCAAGTAGCGAAATAAGCATAATGCCAATAGTGGACGGGAGCTTTATAAAACGATAATTGAGGTAGGCAAAAATGGCCGCCAGCACTACGATTAAGGTTATGATATTATAAAGTTCCATTTACTTCGTTTTTCGGTTGCTTTTAAAATACTCCCATAGTAAACAAACAAATATGAAGCATTTTTATTTATGTCTGGCAATTTCGTACAAACCTCACCAAACCCATAAGAAAAAAGTGAGCCTGTTTTTTTATTCATTTTTTAATTGATACACTTTTTTTAATGTTTCAATTAAAATGGTTGCGCGATTCAATAATGTATCCGCGTTGCTAAGCTGACGGTTAAGAAACCTTGATCTGATCATTTCAAGATATTCGTTGAATGATACTTTGTCGTAGGTTAATACGGGCGGATTTGTTTTATAAAAAGAATCGAGCGTTTCCTTGTTAGGTGCCGGTTTGTTTTTCTGGTAAATATAATTGGCAGCATCATTATATTTAAATTCAAATATTTTAGCCCTTGCCTTTCTCACTTCCAAATAGATTCCACGATTGGTTTCTTCATTCTTTTCCCATGCGCGGCAAAGTTGATCGTATTCTGCTACCTTCTTATTAAGATCAACATTGGTAAAGTATCGAAGCGAACCAGAGCTTTCCATTTGATGGATGGTGGCATCGTGCGGCACAAATTGGCCGGGAGTACCACCGAATAACCCATACCAATAAAGTTTGCCCGTAGGGATTTCTTTTGGTTCATTATTGGAAAGCAGTTGCATTAACGTATCGATATTGCTATCTGCATAACCGGTATAACCAAGATACCATTTCAAATCTGCCGTATCGCTTTTAAGGTCACTTACCATTTCTTTTGCATATTCTTTGGCACGATTGTGTTCAGTTATATATTCCCGAAAGCTCTCTGCTGCAAATCCAAGGGATACCGCAAGAAATATCATGATAAATTCCAAAAAATATTCTTTAAAGTTTTTCTTTTCCACGTGTGGACGATGGTGCACTTCCATAAAAATTAAACATTTTTAATGAGCGATAAAATCTAAAATTTATTCCCGGGCAATGTGCGATATTCTCAATAACTGTATTATTTACCCCTTTACTATGATCTAGATTTTGAATTCTTTAATTTCAGCTTCGATATTGGCTTCCATTCTTGTTTATTCATATCAAAAAATTCAAGACATTCTTTTCCTATGCCCAGTTTGTAATCAAATGCTTTTATGCCAGGTACAAAATACCCGGGGTAAAAATAGTCGTATTCGTTTTGCATGCAGTATTCAATTTTTTTATAAATTAAATATCTGCCAATGCTGAACTTTTTGTAATCAGGATCGTAAAAACTTGAAATGCCGGCAGCACTTTTTTTGCCCAAATCGAAAACACCGGATCCGATGAGATGCCCGTTGTCGTAAATATTTAAGACCAATGAATTAAAAACAAGGTGATGGCTGTCGCCGATCAGGAAGCTATGAAGATCCCCGGCTCTCCCGGGGGGAAGAGAGGAACGATACTTTTGAAAAAGTAATTCATATCTCCTGCCGTAAATAAATGGGATGATCTCTGTTGTAAATTGTTTGTTTCTTTTTTCCAGCTTTTGAAAGCTGGAAGAAGACTTGTAATTTTTGAGCCTGTTTCTAAGCCATATCGTTTTTAAATAAATTCCGTCACGCTCCACAAAATCAGTGGTAAAGATGCATTGCCCCATTCTGTACCAGCCGGAAGCAAGGTACTTGTCTAATTCATCAGGTTCTATCCGTGTGGGAAATTTGAAATCCTGGATCATTCGATGTGGTTTAGAACATTAGAAAAAATCCAATGTTTGGTAAAAAAATACCTCTCAAAGCTTTTATAGGAATAAAGTGAAATTAAAGAATTAAAAGAAAATAATGAATACCCTGATTTAAAAAGTTAATATGTCCGCACTTTTGAAGAGTAAAAAATGCGAACCGAAGCAATTATATAAAAATATTGCACATTTAATTTCCGATTCAAAAAAAATCCCGCTTCGTTCCCAACTGCTTTGCACGAGTTGGTTGCGCGTTTTTTCATCACTTTTGGTGTTGTTTCGAATGGCATCCAGCCATGTTGCCCGAGGATTTTGCGAAAGCCGGTTTAGGCGATATCGAAAAAAAATTAAAAAAGAATCACTCAAAAGAAGCATTTTATTTGTCGTGTTTCAGCCGGAACCAGGAAGTGATTATTTTGTCTGAAAGCTTCAACTAATATTGATATGGAAAAGCACTTGGTAATCATTCCTACATGTTGTTATATTTGCTACTACTATTTCCTGATCTAATAATCAAATTTCAATGTTTAAAAATAAAAAGTGCCTGTTGTTAATTGCTGTTTTATTCACTCAATGTTTGTTAATGCAACAACATTCATTTGCGCAATCAAAATATAATAAGCTCATCTGGTCTGATGAGTTTAATTATAACGGAGCGCCTGATAGCGCAAAGTGGGGCTATGATATCGGGGGAAGCGGATGGGGGAATAATGAATTGGAATATTATACAGACAGGCTTCAGAATGCAGTCGTTAAAAATGGCGTATTAAAAATCACTGCTTTAAAAGAAAATTATAAAGGCAGGGATTACACCTCGGCACGCATTGTTACCAAAGGAAAATTTTCTTTTAAATATGGGAGGGTAGAAGTGAGGGCAAAATTACCGTCAGGTGTAGGAACATGGCCTGCGCTCTGGATGTTGGGAAGTAATGTTGATTCTGCACATTGGCCGGCCTGCGGAGAAATTGATATTATGGAACACCTCGGAAGAGACATGCACACCATTTACGGAACGCTTCATTATCCCGGTCACTATGGTGATCACGCTAATGGCAAAACCACGCCGATCAAAGATGCAACCCAATTTCATATTTACGGACTTGAATGGACACCTTCTGTTATAAAAATTTCTGTTGATGGAAAAGTGTATCAAACAGTTCCAAATTCTGCGGACATTCCTTTCAATCATAATTTCTTTATCATCCTCAACATGGCCATGGGCGGCAATTTTGGAGGGCCAGTTGATCCAAATGTCACCAAGGCCACAATGGAAATAGATTATGTAAGGGTTTATCAGTAAAGGGGCTGATAGTGCAGATTCAGTAAACGAACAAATTTTGCAGGGTTCTATTTTAGCTATCCATGGTTGAATTCCCTGGCTGTTGCTGAAGTATGTGATAACATGGAAAAGAACAAGTCAAATTTATCTATCAGTCTGCAGTAAACAAACAAAAAAATACAATTTCGGTTTTACATCAGCATTCAATTGCCGGCTCATTTTGGGAAACTGACCATTGGTCCCATTTTAAATACAGTCTAAACCTCAATTCAATCAAACCAGTTATTCTTATATATCCGATAAAAGAAATTTATTTATTTTTCAGAATATAATAGGGGTAAAAGGAACGTGAGTTGTTATCATAAAAAAGCAACTTGACAGGAGCAGCATATTTTAAACCGGCATATCAATTTATCAGAATGGAGTTGGACGAAGGCAGCATCATACCGTTGCTGGCAAAGCGAAATGAGAAAGCTTTTGAACAGGTTTTCAAAACTCATTTTAAAAGCCTGCATGCGTATGCCTTCACCATAGTCAGGGATGAGATGGCCGCGGAAGAACTGGTTCAGAATATTTTTTTTAAACTTTGGGAAAGGCCGGAAAGGTTTGCTATTTCAGGGTCTGTTGCTGCTTATCTCTATAAAGCCGTTTATAATGAAAGCCTCAATCATTTAAAGCATTTAAAAGTGCGCCAAAAGCATCAATCTCATGTATTGCATCAAATGAAAAACGAAACAGAAAGCGCTGCCAAAAAAATAGCGTTTAAAGAGTTGGAAGGCAAATTGCAGAAGGCTTTGCAGGAATTGCCCGAACAATGCAGAACTATATTTCAATTGAGCCGGTTTGAAGATTTGAAGTACCGGGAAATAGCTGACAGGCTGAAAATTTCACCTAAGACCGTAGAGAATCAAATGGGAAAAGCTTTGAAATTATTGCGATTGAAATTAATAGATTTTTTGCCACTTATTATTTTACTATTACTCACATTTAAACAATAAGAGTGAAAGAAAAATTTGACCATATTGATGATGAACTCCTGGTGAAATACCTGCTGGATGAAGCAACGACGGATGAAAATGCATCGGTAGAACAATGGCTAAGTGTCGATACAACAAACCAAAAATATTTTGATGATTTCAAATTAATATGGGAAGAAAGCAAACAGTTTGCTGCAACAAGCACAGTAGATGACGAAGCATCGTGGCAAAAATTTCGTGATCGCATTCAGACTACTTCAGCAGGAAAGGCAACGGTAAAGCCGATGGTTTCATTCTATTGGCTAAGAATCGCTGCCATGATTGTAATAATTGCGGGAGCGGGGCTGCTTGCGTATAAAATTTTTGATAATAAAGAAATTAAAACACTCGCCGTACTGTCCTTAAATAAAGTGATTACAGATACATTGCCTGATGAGTCTGTTATTACCTTAAATAAAAACTCTGAACTCTCTTACCCCGAAAAATTTAAAGGAAATACAAGAAAAGTTGCCTTAAAAGGAGAAGCATTTTTTTCAATACATCCTGATAAATCGAAGCCATTTATTATTACTGTAAATGACATTACTGTAAGAGTAGTGGGCACTTCTTTCAATATAAAAAGTAGCAATGGCAATACAGAGATCATTGTTGCAACGGGAATTGTGCAGGTAATAAAAAATGGTAAAGAGATTGATTTGCATCCCGATGAAAAGATCCTTGTAAAAAAAGATGATAATATTCTGGTAAAAGAAAAAGAAAAGGGTACGCTCTATGATTATTATCGTACCAAACAATTTGAATGCGATAATACACCTTTATGGAAGCTGGTGGATGTGCTCAACCAGGCATACGGTACTAATATTATTATTGAAGGAAAAGAGCTGCGCAACCTTCCACTCACTACCACCTTCAGCGATCAATCTCTTGATACCATTCTGGAGATCATCCGGCAAACCTTTAATATTTCTGTTACCAAAACAGGGAATGAAATTATTTTAAAATAGGAACCAGATTATAACACATTAGCTATGATAGTTTTTAAAAGAACCATTGCTGTTTTTATATTGCTCGTGGTCAATAACCTTCAAAGCCAGGCACAAAGTATTTTGGATAAAAATATTTCTTTGGAAGTAAACAGGCAACGGCTTGATAATGTACTGGAAATAATAAGTAATAAAGGAGATTTCTATTTTTCTTACAATTCAAATATTATAAAAAGAGACAGCCTGGTTACACTCACCGTTTACAATAAAACAATAAAGAAGGTGCTGGATTTTTTATTCAGCAGTGATTATGAATTTAAAGAAAGCGGCAACTACATTATCATACGAAGAGCACCTTTAAATATTTCGCGTATCACTAACAAAGCCCTGACTGAAGATAAAATTTATACTGTTAGTGGTTATGTACTGGATGATGAAACAGGACAAAAATTAAGTAATGCAAGCATTTATGATAAGCACTTACTCGCTTCGGCACTTACTGATGAAAATGGTTATTTTAAAATAAAACTGAAGAGTAAAAACAAAACGGTAGAGCTTACAGTAAGTAAAGAATTTTACCAGGATACTACCATCGTTATTGAGCCGCGTTACAACCAGCAGTTGACTATCACCATTATGCCACAGGAAGAAAGCCAGTCACTCGTTACGGTTAGCCCCAATGATTATTATTTACCCGATTCTTTAAAGGTGAGAGTGGAAGACGATTCCACATCGACTGAATATCTCTATGTAAAAAAAGATTCTTCAAAATTGGAGAAAACAGCAATGGGTAATTTTTTGCTTTCATCCAAACAAAAAATTCAAAGCCTTAACCTGAAAAAGTTTTTTACTGAGAGGCCTTTCCAGGTTTCTGTTCTTCCGGGCATGAGTACGCATGGCAGGCTAAGCCCGCAAATTGTCAATAATTTTTCGCTGAACATTTTTGGCGGATATACCGGTGGCCTTAATGGTGTTGAATTTGGTGGCCTTTTCAATCTTGATAAAAGAGATGTCAGATTTTTCCAGGCGGCGGGCTTGTTTAACCTTACAGGCGGCAATGTAACGGGAGCACAGTTTGCTGGCATCAATAATACCGTCATTAACAATCTAAACGGATGGCAAACGGCGGGAATATACAATTATACGAAAGGAAAAGTAAAAGGCTGGCAACTGGCGGGTATTCACAATCATGCAGCCGATACTGCAAGAGGTGTACAAATCGCTGGCATTAGTAATTATGCGAATAAAAATATGAAGGGTTTACAAATTGCTGGCATCGGAAACTTTAGCCGGAGAGAAATGAATGGGATGCAGGTGGCTGGTATATTTAACTATGCCAAAAATTTACAAGGTGTGCAAATAGGCCTCATTAATGTTTCGGATACTTCCAGTGGGTATAGCATTGGGTTATTAAACCTGGTTAACAAAGGCTACCATAAAATTTCGTTGTATGCCAATGAAACTGTGAATGCGAATCTGGATATTAAAACAGGCAATTCAAAATTATACAGTATGCTTATGGGAGGCATTAATCTAAGTGATTCTGCAAAAATATATTCATTTGGTTTTGGCCTGGGACATGATTTTATTTTCTCAAACAGATTTTCTTTCTCAACGGAATTATCTTCTCAATATTTATACCTTGGTAGTTGGAGCTATACCAATTTGCTGAATAAATTTTCTTTGAACCTCAACGTCCATTTAAATAAAAATATCGCCCTATTTGCCGGCCCGGCCTTTAATGTATATTATAGCAATCAGGCCGTAGGATTTAATGGATTTAAGAAAAAAATTCCGTCTGCAGGTTATCACCATTTTAATTTTAGTCCTCGTGCAAATGGATGGATAGGATGGAATGCGGGCATCACTCTTTTCTAAAAAAAAGTCAGGCACGCATAGGGGTATTTCCTTTCCCGGTTGTTATTAAAATGAACAGGCTGTATAGCCTTGTGTCCTAAAACCTAATAATAAAATTTAAAAAATTGACAAATTCCCTAACATGAAAAAGTTAAGTATTCTATTTTTATCAATTGCGTTAATGGTAGGTTTTACATCTTGCAAAAAAGTGGTTGGCGAAGGCCCGGCAGTTACAGAAAACAGGGCTACTGGTAATTTTACTTCTGTCGCATCTTCAATCTCCGCCGATGTTTATTATAAGCAGGATCCCGTTTACAAAGTGGAGATAACAGCGCAGCAAAATATTCTCAATGTAATTGAAACCAATATGGTAGGCAATGAACTGGTGATCAAATTCAGGAATGGTGTGCGGGTAAAGTCTCACGAAAACATCGTGGTGAATGTGAGTTCTCCAACGATAAATGGTTTGCGATTGAGTGGTTCTGGAAATTTGATAGCTTCTGATTCCATAAGTTCAGGTAGTATGAGCCTTACTTTAAGTGGCTCGGGAAATATAAATCTGCACGGTTTAGTAGCAACATCTCTTGATGCCAACATTAGCGGTTCAGGAAATATAACAATTTCAAATGGTACACTCAATACTGGTAGTTTCAGGATTAGCGGAAGTGGAAATATAGATGCCATGAACGTACCGGCATCTTCTATCACAACTACTACGAGCGGTTCCGGCGAAATGCGGGTCAGTGCTTCCCAAAATCTTGATGTTACCATTTCTGGAAGCGGTTCCGTTTATTATAAGGGCAACCCTAAAGTAAATACCCATATTTCAGGTTCAGGAAAAGTAATTCATCAATAAGAAAACGCTGCTATTTTCAATGCAAGATAGTTTCTTAAAAAAACGGCTTTAGCTTTCTGTACACAGTAAACAAACAAATAACAACGTTTTTTATTTGCTGATATCTCCAATCTTAATTCATCTGAAAATTAGCATTGTTGTGCAACGCTTCATCGTCCTGTAATTTCAGTTGCCATTTCCAGGCGGTTGCCATCATTTCATCCAAAGAATATTTCGGGACCCAGTTTAGTTTTTCTTTTGCTAAAGAATTATTAGCATAAATGGCTACAATATCGCCGGGGCGGCGCGGACCAATTTTATAATTCAGGTTTACATCACTTACATTTTCAAATGCATGAATGGCTTCCAAAACAGAAACACCATTTCCGGTACCAAGGTTATACACTTCACAAGATGCTGCATTTTTATCTTCCATCAAATGCTGTAACGCCAGCGTGTGTGCGTGGGCAATATCACATACATGCACATAATCGCGGATGCACGATCCGTCTCTTGTATCATAATCGTCGCCAAAAACCGTCAACTCTTTTATTTTACCAACAGCAGTTTGCGTGATCGCCGGCACCAGGTTTTGAGGTTTGCCTAGAGGAAGTTCGCCAATCAACGCAGAAGGATGAGCGCCAACGGGATTAAAATATCTTAATAAAACACTTTTAAAATCTGCAGCTTGGGTAGCATCTTTTACTATCTGTTCGCCCATTTGTTTGGTAGCGCCATAAGGTGATTCTGCCGGTTGTATGGGCGAATCTTCAGTAACTGGAATCTTATCCGGGCTGCCATAAACGGTGCAGGAAGAAGAAAAAATAAAATGAGGGACTTCAAATTCTTTGGCACATTTTAAAACGTTGATGAGCGAAAACAAATTGTTTTCATAATACATCAGCGGCATTTCTACCGATTCGCCAACTGCCTTAAATGCGGCGAAATGGATAATGCCTTTGATATCCGTATTTTCCTGGAAGACAGCGTAGGTGTCATCAAAATTGGCAAGATCCACCTTATAATTTTTTACCGTAATACCCGTGATCTCTTTAATACCCGCAAGCAGGGAGGTGGATGATTTTGAATTGTTATCTATTGATACAGGATGAAACCCGTTTTCAATCAGGTCAACAATCGTGTGCGCGCCAATATAACCGCAGCCTCCGGTAACGAGTATTTTATTCATCTTACAAAGTAAGAGAAAATTGGTTACAAAAATCCGGGCAGAGAAATATTTTCTAGGTGAGAAAATGAATGATATAATAAACAAGCGCAGCGACCAATGCGCTTACAGGTACCGTGAGAATCCATGCCCAAACCAGGTTTATGGTTACGCCCCAGCGAACGGCTGATAAACGTTTTGTGGCTCCTACGCCTACGATTGACCCCGTGATGGTATGAGTGGTGCTTACGGGAATACCAAAGGCGATGGTGAGAAAAATAGTGGCGGCCCCGGCCGTCTCTGCGCAAAAACCTTCCAAAGGATTTACTTTGGTAATTCTCTTTCCCATTGTTTTTACGATTCGCCAGCCGCCTGACATGGTACCCAATGCAATTGCCGAATAACAGGCGAGCGGCAACCAGTTGGGCATTGGCATTTGTTCTATTGAGGAGGTAAGTCCGTGTGCGCTTTTTTGGTAAAACCAAAGCGCGGTTAAGATCAATCCCATAGTTTTTTGAGAATCGCCGCCGCCATGCGCAAGGCTTAGTGAAGCTGACGATACGAGTTGAAGTCTCCTGAACCATTTTTCAGCTTTTGACGGTCTTGATCTCTTTGCAATGTTTACCGTAATTACGGTTATCACGAATCCAAACAACAAACCAATGATCGGTGATAAAACCATAAATATTAAGGCGATAAATATAGGATGGGTGTTTACGCCGGCTAATCCTCCCGCAGCAAGTGCTGCTCCGGCCAGCCCGCCGATAAGTGTATGGGACGAACTTGAGGGAATGCCATAGTACCAGGTTAAAATATCCCAACCTATGGCAGCAATAGTTGCCGCGATAATGGTTTTAAAATTGATGATATTTTCAGACATGATATTGGCAATGGTACCTGCTACCTTATGTTCCCTGAAAATAAAAAACGCTATAAAATTAAATGCTGCAGCCCAGAGTACGGCCTGGAAAGGCGTGAGAACTTTTGTTGAAACAATGGTTGCTATTGAATTGGCGGCATCATGAAAACCGTTTATGTAATCAAAAATTAGCGCAAGAACAACAATAGCAATTAGGAAAACAAACATATATTATTTTTAAGACGTCTAAGGCATAATGCGGAGTGCTAAAGGCGTTTGACCCGTTTTCGCGGAAAGCTTTCGGCCTTAAGCGGTTTGCTTTGCAATGTTAAGCGTATTTTATAATAATGGATTCAATTACATTGGCGGCGTCTTCGCATTTGTCGGTCACTATCTCCATCACCTGGTAAATTTCTCTTTTTTTAATAACCTCCTTCGCATCGGGTTCCTTCTCAAAAAGCAGCTCAATGCTTTCGTCAAATACGTCATCGGCCAGGTTTTCGATACTGTTGATGGCTACCATAGCATCAGTTATTTTACGAAGGTTTTTCATATCCCGTAGTTCAGTCACCGCTTTTCTAACTTCCATGCAACTGTTTAAGATGAGATCAGCCATCTTATGAAAAGTTTCATTATCGGGGTTGACCTTATAAAAATTAATTTTTTTGGACGCAGAATGTATATAATCGCAAATATCGTCGAGCGAAGTAGCGAGATAGTGTATGTCTTCGCGATCGAAAGGAGTGATAAAATTTCTTCCTAATTCTGTAAAAATCCGGTGAGTATGATCATCGTTAATATGCTCGAGATCTTCTATCTGTTTGATCACTTGTTCTCTTTTGGAAAAGTCTTTTTCATGTACCAATTCATTTAACTTCTCAGCCATATGAACCACGGTTTCAGAAACGTTTTCAAATAATTGAAAGAATACTTTATCCTTCGGTAGAAAAAATTTTAATATAGAATTTCCCATATAGCAAAAATAGAATACAATCATTGTAAAACCATTTTTGTTTTCAATTATTTTAGCCTCACCATTAAAGCGCCAAAACCCGCGGTGCTATGCGGTTTCGTTTAAATATTTTGCGTTGATTTTAAAAGATTGATTTTACATTCTGTATTTTTGAAAATCCTGAATAAAAAGTGAATGACATTTAAAGCGGTTTATAAAGAGAACCAATCTTTTTTTATTGGTTATTTTTTCCTCCTGGTTATTGCAGTTTTTATATTGCTTTTTGATAGTAAAGAAGCGGGTTTTATTTTGTTGAATCCGTATCATTCTGCTTTTCTGAATTTTGTTTTTGAAGGAATAACCCTGCTTGGAGATGGAATTTTTTCGGTTGTTTTTTGCCTTGCATTACTTTTTGCAAAAAAGCGCTACCTGAGTTTTATTGTTTTTATCAGTTTTGCCACATCGGGCATTTTAACCCAGGTATTGAAAGATTTTATTTCTGAAGCAAGGCCGGCATTGTACCTTCAAAAAACCAGCTATCCTTACTTCATTGATCATGTCACCCTGCATAATTTCCATTCTTTTCCATCGGGGCACACCACTTCGGCTTTCGCCCTCATATCCATTATTGCATTTGCGGTAAAGGATAAAAAGTATGCCGTGCCTCTTCTTGCCTTAGGAACGCTGGTAGGTTACAGCCGCATCTATCTTGGCCAGCATTTTTTGCTGGATGTTACGGTAGGGAGTATTATCGGCGTTCTTTTTTCTATTATTTGCTGGATGAGTTTCCAATCCTTTTATGCAGATTTGAAGTAAAGTTTAAAAGGCTTGGTTCCTGTTTAGAGGAGTTTAGCAGCTTTGAAGTTTAATGTCTTTATGAAACAGTAAACAAACAAAAAACAGGAAAACTTATCCAGGCAATCACCTCCGGGAATCAATAGTTGAATAATACCAAATCAATAGTTTATTGATTCAATAATCAATCATAAAGCAATAAACAATCAACAATAAAACACCTTTTAATCGAGATCCTCTTCAAATTCCTGGTGCAATTTCGGATCGTAACCAGCTTTTAATTCTGCCAGTTTCTTCTTGCCATAAGCCGCTTTTGTAATAATTACGTACAACACCGGCACGATAAATATCGCCAGCGAAGTAGCTGCCAGCATTCCTCCAAACACAGTCCAGCCGATAGTTTTACGTGATTCAGCTGCTGCTCCCGTCGCAAAAGCCAATGGTAAAACACCTAAAATGAAGGCAAACGATGTCATCAATATCGGCCGCAAACGCAATTTGACTGCAGAGAGGGTCGCTTTCATAATATCCATACCTGCATCTACACGATCTTTTGCAAATTCAACAATCAGGATCGCATTTTTTGCTGCCAGCCCTATCAACGTTATCAGCCCGATCTGCGCGTAAATGTTATCGGTAAGGCTGGGCAAGCAAGTAAGCGCAATGATAGAACCTAACGCTCCAATCGGCACAGCCAATAAAACTGAAAAAGGTACTGACCAGCTTTCATATAAAGCTGCAAGGAAAAGGAATACGAATATGATAGAGATGGCGAAGATCATCGTGGTCTTATTTCCGGCTTTTATTTCTTCACTGCTCATCCCTGAAAACTCATAACCGTAGCCAACAGGCAAATATTTGGAGGCCGCTTCTTTAAGGGCTTCGATGGCCTGCCCGCTGCTGTAGCCAACTGCCGGACTTCCGTTTATTTCTATGGAGCGATAAACGTTGTAATGCGAAATAGCCGTAGGGCTTTCTATAAGTTTGGTGCTGATCAATGAACTCAAGGGAATCATATTACCTTGTTGATTACGCACGTAGTAATTTCCGATGTCGGCAAGAGTAGAACGATAACTGCTATCTGCCTGGGCTACTACCCTGAAATTTCTGCCGTATAAATTAAAATCGTTGATGTAAGAACTGCCGAGCAAAGTGGACATAGTTGAATAAACATCCGCAAGCGAAACGCCCAGTTGCTTTGCTTTTTCACGATCTACATTTATCTGGTAGCTGGGGGTATTGGCGGTAAAGAAGGTAAACGCCCGCCCGATCTGGGGCATTTTATTAAGCTGACCTACAAAATTGTGCGCCACTTTAGAAAACTGTTCTATATCATCCGTACTGGTGGTTTGCTGCAGTTCAAATGTAAAACCTGAAGTACGGCCAAGACCAGGAACCGCCGGCGGTGCAATTACCAGGATATTGGCATTTTTGATATCAGCGGTTTTTTGATAGATCTTCTGCATTACGGCCGATTGTGAATGCTCTTCTCCTTTGCGTTCGTCCCAATCTTTTAAATGGATGAACATGGTTCCTACATTCGATTTATTGGAAAAACTAATAACGTTAAAACCAGCCAATCCCCCGGCCACACTTATTTCAGGAATGTCTTTTAACCTTTTTTGTAGTTCCGTCAGCATATCCACGCTGCGGGAAGTTGAAGCACCCTCAGGCATTTCGTAGGTAAGATACAGTCTTCCTTCATCTTCCTGTGGAATGAATCCTGTAGGTTTTGCCTTGAAGAGAAAAAATAAACCGACAAAAATCACTGCCAATAAAACCAGGATGTAAGGCCATCTCCTGATCCAGATGGCTACCCCTTTTGAATAGGAATTGGTAGCCCTTCTAAACCAGTTATTGAATGAAAAAAAGAATTTTTCCAGCCAATCTTTTTTAGCTTTTTCATCTTTGGAATGTTTCAGCATTATCGAACAAAGGGCCGGTGTAAGAGAAAGAGCCACGAAAGCAGAAATAATAACTGAAACTGCAATCGTAATGGCAAATTGCTGGTACAGCCTGCCCACAATTCCCGGAATAAATCCTACGGGAATAAATACCGAGGCCAATATCAATGCGATGGCGATAACCGGGGCCGAAATTTCGCTCATGGCTTTGCGGGTGGCATCTTTCGGCGACATATTGTTGTGATCAATATTATGCTGAACGGCTTCCACTACGATGATGGCATCATCTACCACTATACCGATTGCCAGGATAAATGCGAATAAAGTGAGGGTATTAATGGTAAAACCAAAAGGCACGAAAAATATAAAAGTTCCTATCAAAGAAACCGGGATTGCCAACACCGGAATTAAAGTGGCGCGCCAGTTTTGAAGGAATAAGAATACAACGAAAACCACGAGGGCCAGCGCTTCCAAAAGCGTGAAGATCACTTCTTTCATTGAAGTTTTTACAACGGATACCGATTCTGCAGGAACCTTGTAATCTATATCGGGGGGAAATGTCTTCCTGAGTTTTTCCAGTTCGTTTGTAACACCTGCATACGTTTCCAAAGCATTGGCGCCCGGCGCCTGGAAAACTAATAAAAATGTTGCGGGTTTGCCGTCTATCAGTGCATTGCTGCCATAATTAAATTTTCCAAGTTCAACCCTGGCCACATCTTTTAGGTAGATCATGTTTCCTGTAGCCGGGTCTGAGCGAATAATAATGTTCCTGAATTGTTCAGGCGTATTTATGCGGCTGTTAGTCAGCACACTATACTCAAAACTTTGAGCATTGGGCTGCGGCAAACCGCCTATGGTTCCCGGCGCTACTTCCAGGTTTTGTTCATTAATGGCTGCCGACACATCAGCAGGTGTCAGTTTTAGCGCTGCAAGTTTTTGAGGGTCGAGCCAGACACGCATTCCGAAATCACTTCCAAATACTGTAATATCCCCCACGCCGGGCACGCGTTTCAGCGCATCCACCATGTAAATGCTCACATAATTGCTGACAAATTTTGAATCATGAGTTTCATTGGGAGAATAAAAAGCAAGCACTTCCATGAACGTAGGATTGCGCTTGAGAACCGTAACACCTAATCTTTTTACCTCGTTTGGAAGCGAAGGCAGCGCCACATTCACCCTGTTTTGTACGTCGAGTGCAGCAATATTTACATCCGTGCCTACGTCGAAAGTGACGCTGATAGAACTACTGCCGCTGGAGGTACTGTTGCCCGTGATGTAAGTCATGCCGGGCGTTCCGTTAATTTGTGTTTCAAGCGGCGTGGTAACCGTTTGCTCAACCGTTTTTGCATCCGCCCCGATAAAATTACTGCTTACTGATACTGTCGGTGGTGATATGTCAGGATATTGCGCTATCGGAAGATTGGTTATGGAAATAACACCAACCAGCACAATGACTATTGAAATTACAATTGCCGTAACCGGCCTTCTTATAAAAGTTTCTGCGATCATTTTTTCAATAAATTTCTAAATCCCAAATCCATATCTTATATCCGCCATCAGCTATCCGCCATCTTCGATCACACTTTTCTATTGTCCACCTACATTTACAACCGAGCCCTCATGTAAATTCTGAATTCCTTTGACAACAATTTTTTCACCCGGCTTCAATCCTGATTTCACAATAATATTATCTCCTATTGGCGACCCTAATTCAACCTGTTGTTGATGCACTTTCGAACTATCGCCCAAAACGTAAACAGAAAATTCGCCTAATTGTTCGTTTACTGCATCATGAGGAATAATAGTTGCATTTTTTGAGGCAGTATTCTTCACACGAACGGTGGTGTTCATTCCCGGCTTCAAAAGACCTTTATCATTCGGAAAACTCAATCTTACTTTTATCGTTCCTGTCTGCGGATCGACTGCCCGGTCAACAAAATCTATTTTACCGGGATAAGGATAAACATCAGATTCAAATGCGATGGTAAAAACTGAATCTTTCAGGTTGTCTTTCTTTTGTTCCAGTTCCGAAAAGCGATAAATTTTTTTTTGGTCTACCGTAAAATCAACTGCGACCGGGTTGTTGGTTGAAATGGTATTTAAAACCGTTTGTCCCGCTACCACGGCAGTTCCTTTTTTTACCTGCGAAATTCCTATCGTTCCGGAAAACGGCGCATAAATTCGCGAGAACTGCACATTTGATTGAAGGCTTGCTACATTGGCTTTTGCTGCTGCAACCTGCTTCTTTGCCGCTGCCAGTGCAGCTTCTGCGTAATCAACCTGTTGACTTGCAATCGCGTCATGTTGTTGAAGTTCTTCATATCGCGCGGCATCTTTTTGGGCTTTTTCCAGGTTTGCCTCCTGTACCTGGAGATTGGCAACGGCTTGTTCGTAATTGGCTTTATAAACCTGTGCATCAATCGCGTATAAAAGTCTTCCCTTTTTTACCTGCTGACCATCTTGAAAATTTACCTGTGTAACATAGCCATTTACCTGTGAAGTAAGTTTTATTTCGTCCAATGCATTTACAGTTCCCGGGTAAGTGTCATAATAAATTGCGTTCGTTGGTTCAACCACGGCAACTGTGACCGGAACTGCAGGCGGCGGCCCTTGCTGCTGTGTTTGCTTGTTACCGCATGAGGATGCAAGAAGCCCGGCAGCTAAAACAAAGAAAATATATTGGTTCAATTTCATGCTCGTCTTTTTTAATAATTTATTGTTCCCAAAGATTTCATCACGTCTATTTTGCTGGATAAAACCTGGTAAAGTGCATTGTAATAATTTATTTGAGCCGTCCGTAAATCTGATTCTGCCGTAATTACATCCAGGTATGCTTTTACGCCTGAACGATATTGCAACCGGATAACTTCATACACTTCGTTGGCAAGCGAAAGGTTTTCTTTCAAACTATAAAAGTTGTACAAATTGCTTTTATAAGTCGACATGGCACTTTGAAATTCAGTGTTTACCTGGTGCTCGTAACTTTTGATGTTATTTTGTACCTGCGACACCTGCAATTGTGCCTGCTTTATTTCCTGCAATCTTTTTCCTCCCTGGAAGATTGGCAAAGCAAGGGTTAATCCTATATAAGAATTCGGAAAAGCCCGGCTGTACAATTTCGAGAATTTGTTATTAAGATAATTGAGGTTGTAATTGCCAAAGGCATAAAGATTAGGAAGAAAACTCCATTTATAATATTGCAAATTGTACTGCTGCAGTTTTTCCTGTGTTTGCAATTGTTGTATCTCGATCCGGTTATTATAATTGATGGTTTGTGTCGTATCAATCAACACTTCGTTTTCCATTTTTGTGGTATCGTATTCCACCTCAAAATTCTTTTCTGTGGGGTAACCGAGCAATTCTTTCAGGTAGGCATATTTAGCTTTCAGGCTTTCATCACCAAACTTCTTTTGTGCCTTTGCATTATTGAGCGAAATGGTGGCTCTTTTATAATCAGTTTTGTCTACAATCCCTGCCTGGTATTGATAATACGCGTCTTTTAAACTTTGCTGAATTCTTACAATATCTTCTTCTGTAACTTTTAATTGTTGCTCGGTAAGAATAAGATCGTAAAAAGCTTTGCTTACTGCCGCTGCAAGATTTATTTTCTCCGTTTCAGTATTTTCAGATGCTGAAAGGCGAACGTCTTTTGAAGTTCGTGAAGCCAGTAAAACATCACGATTGAAAATATTTTGGGTTAATGAAAAGTTGGCTCCGGAAGTATTATAACTTCCCGAATGCGAAACGTTACCGTTAAAAATAAAAGTGGGCAACTGAATATTGTGCTGAAGATTATAAGTGAAATTGATTTGTGGATACCAATCGGCTAATTTATTTTGGATCTCCGCTTCAGTGATCTGCTCGTTGATCTTTGCATTCTGTACCTCGGGATTATGTTGGATCGCATATTGAATACAATTTTGAAGCGTAGCGTTTTCCAAAACCGGCAAACTATCAACTTGCTGCGCAGTTAAAAAGCAGGAAGGAAGTAATAATAATACTAAAGCGGGTAAAATTCTGTTCAAATTTTCATTCTTTTTAATTTTTCCTAAAAACATATTCCTTTCCTTTTCGTTATTAAGCGGCCAAAAAACCGATTAAGGCCAAAGTTCATTTTCCACCAAATAATATTCCAGCTTTATATCAGGCCGACGTTAGCGCTGAAACAGTGTCAAGCACATGAAATTTTTGGTGGATTGTTAACCGGCCGAATGAGAAACACTCAAAAAAAATTAAGGAAAATAATGAAGGCACTCCTTTGTTATTCTCCTCTTTTTGTTTCCGGTTTTTGTTCATTCAGAAACGCAAGTTATGAAGAAAAAAATCATTATTTGATTGTCAATCAAACAATGCTACCGTTTGAAGAAATTGATAAAAATATGACAGTCTTTTTTATTTTTCTATTAATTCGCCGTTTATGGAATAAATTTTCATTTCTGAAATTCTTGAAAATGCTTTCTGATCAGTAATGGAAAAGATAACAGAATTTACTTCTTCAGAAGGGAAAGTCAGGATTCTTTTACGGCCGATAGTAGTTCCGTTGATTTCTTTTACCACGGCGTTATTTTTATCCAATAATTTAATAGTGAATGCCGCACATCTTTGTCCTTTTACAAGATTTTCTTTCAGCACGATACAGTTAATTTTTTGCGGATGTTTTAATGCAACTTCAATAGATTGTTCTGACGGATTGGTTATCGTTTCAAAAGTTTGTTCATCGTCATCCGTTATATTTTTTGTAACCTTTTTTTGTTTTTTGGAAACCAAAACGACAGATGCATTTTTTGCAAAATCATTTGAAAAACTTTCATCTCTCAATTTTTTAAAACCTATCAAAGCTGCTGAATCATATTTCGTAAACAAACCTCTTCCATCAGGTGGCACGTTTAAAATCAAATTTGCACCGCGGCCTACACTTTTTAAATAGATCTCAAAAAGTTGCTGCGGCGTTTTTACCAGCGAATCTTCTTTTTTATGATTGAACCAACCCGGCCTTATGCTCACATCGCATTCTGCCGGAATAAAGTTTTTGCCAAATTTATTTCCTTGATTTAGTGTGTCTTGCGGAGGAGCACCAGCGCCTCTTTTGAAACCTGCTGTATCCAAATTATCCCAATTGGTTTTTCCTGCAAACCCTTGTTCATTGCCACACCAGCGCGCATCCGGACCAATATCGCTAAAAATGATCGTGTTAGGCGAAAGCTTTCTTACCAGTTTTTCAAACCTTGCAAAATCGTAAACCTGCTTCTTCCCATTTGGCCCTTCGCCATTGGCGCCATCCCACCACAATTCCCAAATCGGTCCGTAATTGGTAAAAATTTCTTTAAGCATATTTGCAAATACATCATTATAATTCGGCGTTCCATAAGCCGGATGATTTCTGTCCCATGGAGAAAGATAAACACCGAATTTCAAACCATATTTTTTGCAGGCAGCTAGATAATTCTTTCAGCACATCTCCTTTGCCATTTTTCCAGCCGACTTTCACGAACGGTGTGAGTGGAATATTTACTCGGCCAAAGGCAAAATCCGTCATGATGTTTGGCTGTTATTACAATCCCTTTTGCGCCTGCCGCTTTTGCAATGCGGCACCACTGGTCGCAATTGAGTTCTTTCGGATCAAAAACTTCAGCGTTCTCCGTTCCTTTTCCCCATTCAAGATCGGTAAAGGTGTTCGGGCCAAAATGAACAAAGAAATAATATTCCAAATCCTGCCACTTTTGCTGAACGGCCGTTGGAACGGGAAGATTTTTCGCCTGGGAAAAACCGAATTGTATCACAAAGACCAGGGCTATGAAAAAGAAAAGTTTTTTCAAAAGATATTTGTTGAAGTGTGAAGATTAATTGTTGTGCTATTTTAGCAATGAAAGTAGCAAAAATTATTGGACGGATTTTAATCATCTTTATGTTTTAAAAAGGCTAAAATAAAAATCGGCAATTTTTATTTGTTTACTGTCAATTATGCTTTTAAGTTTGAAATCATCTGAATTTTACTCGTAAGAAATATGAAGAAGCTTTCCCTTTTAATTTTATTGGTTGTGTTCGTTTCAAGCCAATCTTTTTGCCAGGAACATACATTTGAAATTAAAGATGGAAATTTTTTATACGATGGAAAGCAGGTTCAAATACATTCCGGAGAAATGCATTTTGCAAGAGTGCCCAAACCGTATTGGAAGCAGCGTTTGCAAATGATGAAAGCTATGGGTTTAAACACAGTAGCAACCTATGTTTTCTGGAATTATCATGAAACCGCGCCTGGCGTTTGGGATTTTAATACCGGTAATAAAAATATTGCAGAATTCATTAAAACAGCACAACAGGTGGGCTTGTTTGTAATTCTGCGGCCTGGCCCATATGCTTGTGCAGAGTGGGAATTTGGCGGATTTCCATGGTGGCTGCAAAAAAATGATTCTCTCGAATTGCGGACGTACAATCAACCTTTTTTGGATTCCTGCAAAACCTATATAAATCACCTTGCTGCGCAGGTGAAAAATTTGCAGATCACACACGGCGGCCCGATTATTATGGTGCAGGCAGAAAATGAATTTGGATCTTATGTGGCGCAGCGAAAAGATATACCGCTCGAGGTTCATAAAAGATACAGCGCCGCAATTAAAAAACAATTGATTGATGCAGGTTTGGATGTGCCTTTGTTTACTTCAGATGGGAGCTGGTTGTTTGAAGGCGGAACTGTAGCCGGCGCATTACCTGCCGCCAATGGTGAAGACAATATTGAGAATTTAAAGAAAGTGGTTAATGAATACCATAACAATGAAGGGCCTTATATGGTTGCCGAATTTTATCCCGGCTGGCTCGATCATTGGGCAGAGCCTTTTCAAAAAGTTGCGGTAAAAGATGTGGTTGATCAGACCCAAAAATATTTGGAAGCAGGAGTGTCTTTTAATTTTTATATGATTCACGGAGGAACCAATTTTGGATTTACCAGTGGTGCAAACTATAACAAAGATCACGACATCCAACCTGATATCACGAGCTACGATTATGACGCGCCAATTTCAGAAGCAGGATGGGCCACACCGAAATATTTGGCACTGCGAAAACTATTTCAGCAATATCTTCCCGGTAAACTTCCGCCAGTTCCTTCACCGGCGCCGGTTATAGCCATCCCGGCTATTAAGTTGAATAAAGCGGTTTCTCTTTTTTCACTGGAGGAAAAGATGAAACCTGTTGAAAGCGACACGCCGCAAACTTTTGAACAATTGAACCAGGGTTACGGATATGTGTTGTATAGCAAATATTTTAAGAAGGCAATAAAGGGCAAGCTGGAGATAAAAGGGTTAAGAGATTTTGCAACTGTGTATGTAAATCAAAAAAAAGCGTGTGTGCTTAACCGTTATTATAATAATTATTCCTGCGACATTGATATTCCTGAAAACGGCACGCTTGATATTTTGGTTGAAAACATGGGCCGCATTAATTATGGAGCTGAAATTGTTCATAATTTGAAAGGAATTATCAGCCCGGTAAAAATTGATGGAAAAGAAATTACCGGCGATTGGAAAATGTATCAGTTTCCGATGGATCAGCAACCGGTTTTAAAAAATAACAGTAATGGATATACGAAAAATGTTCCTGTAATTTATAACGGCACTTTTTCTCTTTCAAAAACCGGTGATACATTTTTAGATATGAAAAACTGGGGAAAGGGGATTGTTTTTGTAAACGGTCACAACCTTGGCCGCTATTGGAATGCAGGCCCGCAGCAAACTTTGTACTTGCCCGGTTGCTGGTTAAAAAAAGGAACAAATACCATCACTGTTTTTGAAGAATTAAATAGCCGGCAACAAAAGGAAATTAACGGAATTAAATCGCCGATCTTGGATGATTTGAAAAAATAAAATCTTTGTGGCTTACGCGAAATTTATTAATTGATCATAGTTTTTAGGTGTCAGGCCACTCTTAGGTGGCCAGACACCTAAAAAAGCCGGAAGTTGTAGTGAAATTAAATAGAATTAAAACACCGGTTTAGATGCGAAATGTTTGGAGATTGAATTACTTGTCTAAAAAATTACTGATAATTTTATGAAGCTGTTCATACTCCAGTAAAAATCCATCGTGTCCATATAAAGAGTTGATCTCTACAAATTCTCCTTTTGGAATGTATTCGGCAATCAACTTTTGTTCGTTTACCGGGAACAGGATATCTGTGGTAATTCCGACGGCTAAAGCTTTTGATTGGATTCTTTGTAAAGCACTTTCCACACTTCCCCGCCCTCGTCCTACATTGTGCGAATCCATTCCTTTACTCAAAAAATAGTAGCTAAAAGCATTGAACCTCTTTCCCAATTTTTCGCCCTGGTATTTTTGATAAGATTCACTTTTAAATTGTTCAATCAATTCAAGGTGATCTTCTTTTTGCGTGGCACTATAGGTTTCATAATTTCTATAAGAGATCAAAGCAATGCTCCTGGCGGCTTTCATTCCGTCCATGCCGGCATTGACATTTTTTTCCTTCCATGTTTTGTCCGCTTCGATGCACATTCTTTGCGCAGCGTTCAATGCAATTCCCCAGGGTGAATGCTGCGCATTGGTACCTATCGGAAAAATATATTCAAAAAGGCCGGGCTCTTCGATTGCCCACTCCAATAATTGTTGCCCACCCATAGAACCTCCGATGCCGATCTTAATTTTTTCAATTCCTAAAAATTCTTTCAAGGGTTTGTAGGAACGAACCATATCGCGCGGCGTGAAAAAAGGAAAATCATGAAAATAAGTTTGTCCACTACCAGGATTTGTATCAAGCGGGCCGATACTTCCATAGCAACTGCCTGGCATGTTTACACAAACGATAAAATACTTTGCAGGGTCGAATAACTTTCCTTCGCCCACCAGTCCCGGCCACCATTCGGTAGGAACACTATTGGCGGTAAGCGCGTGAAAAATCCACGCTACATTGTCTTTTGCCGCATTTATTTTGCCGTAGGTGGTATAAGCTAAATGATATTTAGGTAAAACATAACCGGATTCGAGGGTGAGTGCCTTCTCTGAAGAAAAAATACGATTCGTCAAATTCTTTTGTTTGAAATTTTTTGCAAAAATAAATCATAACCACCTTGCCACAAGCTTTATGTTCATTCGCGAGATGGTTATGATTTATATTTTCAGGCAATCGGTCCTGATTTAGGCAAAAGCCTTTGCGAACGCCTGTTGCATATCGGCTTTAATATCATCAATATGTTCAATACCCACGGATACGCGCAATTGCCCCGGCGTTACGCCTGCAGAAAGTTGCTCTTCATCAGATAACTGTTGGTGCGTTGTTGCCGCCGGTTGAATGATTAGGGTTTTTGCATCGCCCACGTTGGCAAGATGGCTGATCAATTCCACATTGTCTACAAATTTGGTTGCGTTTTCCTTGCCGCCTTTTATTTCAAAAGTAAGAACACCGCCAAAGCCATGTTGCAAATATTTTTTTGCTGTTGAATGATGAGGGCTGCTTTCTAGGCCCGGGTAACTCACTTTCGCAACATGCGCATTTTTTTCGAGCCATTGGGCAAGCGCCAAAGCGTTTTCTACCTGGCGTTGTACGCGTAGTGACAAAGTTTCCAAACCCTGCAACAATAAAAAGGAATTAAAAGGAGAAAGTGCAGGACCGAAATCTCTCAATCCTTCTACCCGTGCGCGGATGATAAATTGAATATTTCCAAAGGGGCCATTGCTGCCAAAAACATCATTAAAGACCATTCCATGATATCCCTCGGAAGGCTGGGTAAATACAGGAAAATTTCCATTGCCCCAGTTGTAATTTCCACCGTCAACGATTACACCGCCGATGCTTGTTCCATGTCCGCCAATCCATTTGGTTGCCGATTCTACAACAACATTGGCTCCATAGTCCAGCGGGCGGAAAAGATAACCGCCGCATCCAAAAGTGTTATCTACTATCAATGGAATATCATGTTTTGTTGCTATCGCTGCTACCTTTTCAAAATCAGGAACACTGAAATCAGGATTACCGATAGTTTCGGTGTAAATAGCTTTGGTTTTTTCATCGATCAGGCTTTCGATGCTGTCCGCATGATCGTCCTTCGCAAATCTTGCTTCTATTCCCAGTCTTTTAAAAGACACTTTAAACTGGTTATAAGTGCCTCCGTATAAAAGCGGGCTGGTAACAAAATTATCACCGGATTCTAAAATATTATTCAATGCAAGAAACTGAGCGGACTGGCCTGAAGCCGTTGCCAGTGCAGCCACACCGCCTTCCAAAGCAGCCATGCGTTTTTCAAACACATCAGTAGTCGGGTTCATGATGCGTGTATAAATGTTGCCAAACTCTTTAAGCGCAAAAAGGTTGGCACCATGTTCAGAACTTTTAAAAGTGTATGATGTGGTCTGGTAAATAGGAACAGCACGTGAACCCGTCGTCGGGTCCGATTCCTGCCCGGCATGTAATTGTAAGGTTTCAAAATGTTGAGAGCTCATAAATGAAAATTTATAAATGAAAGATTAAGATTAAAGTTTGCGGTTAGGAGTAGCCTCGATAGGGTATAAAATGTAAATGCCTTACGGCAAACAGCGAATGTACATGCAATTGCGTGAATTTGAATGTTGAAATATGTACGAAAATTGTGCCCCGGTCATTATCCTACAAATATAGTAGGGAAATATTTATATGAACAAATTTATTTTTTATTAAAAATGTTTTGACAGTAAACCCACAAATTCCGGCATTTCCTGTTTTGATTTTTGTATTTGAATGGCATAGCATTTGCAAAAAAATGTTACTCAGCGTTTTTATCTAATTTTGAAAAAATTTTAAAAAGACATGAGCCAATTTTCAGAACACAATTTCAAAGATGACAAAGCATTGATAAGAGTGGATTTTAATGTGCCGCTTGATGAACATTTTAATATTACTGACGATACAAGGATGCGCGCTGCGGTACCTACGATCAAAAAGATATTAAGCGATGGAGGAAGTGTGATTTTGATGTCGCACCTGGGACGCCCGAAAAACGGACCCGAAAATAAATTTTCATTAAAACACCTGGTTTCGCATTTAAAAGAATTGCTTGGTGATACGGAGGTTTTGTTTTCAGAAGATTGCATTGGTGAAGAAGCAAGACAAAAAGCAAATGATCTGACACCCGGACAGGTACTGCTTTTGGAAAATCTTCGCTTTTATAAAGAGGAAGAAAAAGGCAATGAAGAATTTGCAAAAAAATTAAGTGAATTGGGCGATGTATACGTGAATGACGCATTCGGTACCGCCCATCGTGCACATGCTTCCACAGCGGTGATCGCACAATTTTTTCCAAAAGACAAACGAATGTTTGGTTTATTAATGAATGCGGAAGTGTCTAATGCTGAAAAAGTATTGAAAGATTCAGAAAGGCCATTTCTTGCTATCATTGGCGGGGCAAAGGTTTCAGATAAAATTCTTATCATAGAAAATTTGCTGGATAGTGCCACGGATATTATTATTGGCGGGGGGATGGCATATACTTTCTTTAAAGCTATGGGCGGAAAAATAGGAAATTCCCTTTGCGAAAATGACAGGCTGGATAAAGCAAGCGAATTACTCGAAAAAGCCGATAAAAAAAATGTTTGTATTCATCTGCCGGCTGATTCTATTATTGCAGATAAATTTGCTGCAGATGCAATGGTATCCGGCTCTTTAAGCAACGATATACCGGATGGCTGGATGGGTTTGGATATTGGCGAAATGGCCCGCGAGACTTTCAGTACGGTTATTCGTCATTCAAAAACAATTTTATGGAACGGGCCAATGGGTGTTTTTGAAATGGACCATTTCAAAAATGGAACAAAATGTATTGCCGAAGCAGTTGCAGAAGCTACTTCCAATGGCGCTTTCAGTCTTGTGGGTGGCGGCGACAGTGTAGCAGCGGTAAATGAATTTGGTCTCGCTGATAAAGTGAGTTATGTTTCCACCGGCGGCGGTGCTTTGCTTGAATATTTTGAAGGAAAAGAATTACCGGGTATTAAAGCAATCGCGCAATAAGAAAGAAGGATTACGAATTATAAATTGTAAATTTCGTAGAATAAAAATTGATTGAATTTGTTGGTTCACTATCAATCATCAGTCAATTCATAATTGGTAATTCTCAATTCGTAATTAATACTTACCGCCCAGCTAATAACTTCATTTCTTACAAACGAATCATTTATCTTTAATTCTTCTTTTACAATAAAAATTAAATTATGAAATCAAGAACTACGCTGTATGTTATCCTCGGAATAGTAGTGATATTATTTTTCTGGGGCTGCAGTTCATATAATGGACTGGTAACTGCCAACCAGGAAGTGCAAACCAAATGGAGCAATGTAGAAACCAATTACCAGAGAAGAACTGACCTTTATAACAGTGTGATCAAAACTATTGAAGGATCTGCCAACTTTGAAAAAAGCACTTTAACAGAAGTGGTGCAGGCACGCGCAAAAGCGACCTCTGTGAATGTTGATATTAATGATCCAAAATCATTAGAAGCGTATCAAAATGCACAGGCAGGTTTGCAAAGTTCATTCAGTAAATTATTGGCGGTAGTAGAAAATTATCCTGATTTGAAAACCACGGCAGCATTCCAGGGCTTTCAAACCCAGATCGAAGGAACCGAAAACCGCATTAATGTGGCGCGACAGGATTATAACAGTGCTGTGCAATCTTATAATTTGAAAGTGAAAACTTTCCCCAATAATATTTTTGCAGGCATTTTTGGTTATCATGAAAAAGCTTTTTATAAAGCAGATGCCGGTAGCGAAAAAGCGCCTGATATTAATTTCGACATTAAATAAAACCAACTGATATGTGGCGATTTTCGCGCAAAAAACCTTTTTTTACTGAAGAGGAAAATGAAAAGATCATTCATTCTATCCAGCAGGCAGAAATGCAGACGAGTGGTGAGATAAGGATCTTTGTGGAAAGTCGCTGCAAATATGTAGATGCGCTCGACAGGGCAAAAGAAATTTTCGATAATTTGGAAATGGGAAAAACGGAATTGCGTAACGGCGTGCTTTTCTACCTCGCGGTAAAAGACAGGCAACTGGCCATTTTCGCCGACAAAGGAATCCACGAAGCTGCCGGCGCCGATTATTGGAAAAACGCGGTGAAGGAAATTCTTTCTGTTTTTAGTAAAGATGATATCACCGAGGGCATTACTACTTCCATTTATAAAATAGGCGAGGCGCTAAAAACTCACTTCCCATACGATAAAGAGGTTGACAAAAATGAACTTCCGGACGAAATTGTTTTTGGAAAATAATGACCTTGTAATATTCCATTCATGAAAAAATTACTTTTACTGCTTTTTGTTTTTATAGGATTTCAACCGGTTTTTGCACAAAAAATTGAGCCCAAACCTAACCCTCCTGTAGCAGTAAATGACTTTGCCAATTTACTCGAGCCGTTTCAAAAACAAGCTCTCGAACAAAAGCTGGAAGCCTATAATGATTCTACTTCATCGGCAATTGTTATCATTACGGTACCAAGCCTCAATGGTTATGATATAGCGCAGGTTTCATTAAAGTATTTAAGAGATTGGGGAATAGGCACCAAAGAAAAAAATAATGGCGTCGTGATCCTTGTTTCGCAAAAAGAACATAGAGCACGCATAGAAACCGGCTATGGAATGGAAGGTGTTTTACCTGATATTCTTGCGAAGCAAATTATTGATCAAAGGATGATACCCTTTTTTAGGAATGGAGATTATTATGCCGGATTGAATAATGCGGTGGATGCAATCATCCAGGCAGCGGCGGGCGAGTACAAAGCTGATCCCAATGCAAAAAAGAATAATAAAGTAACAGCCGGCAAAATTATTCCGCTTATTATAATCTTTCTGGTGATTTTATTCCTTTTTTCCGGCGGTGGCGGTGGCGGCGGTTCTTACATGAGCAGAAAAGGCTCCAGGAGTTTTCTTGGAAATGCATTGCCATGGTTTTTACTGGGCAACATGATGGGAAGCGGTGGCGGAAGAGGAGGAGGATTTGGCGGTGGAGGATTCGGTGGCGGCGGCTTTGGCGGAGGCGGTTTTGGAGGTTTCGGCGGCGGCGGTGGCGGCGGTGGCGGAGCAAGTGGTGGTTGGTAATAAATTTTTTAGTCTTATAAATCTAATCCCGGATTCAATCGATCCGGGATTTTTTATGAAATAGAAATAATGAATTTTTGTTGATTTACTGTAGAATACTTCGATCTGAAAAGTATTTAAATTAATTTTAATTCAGGATTAATATTTATATTTTTTAAATATAATTTTCTTATCTTTAATATCCTTCTATACCCTTTCCGAAAGTTCAGTTTGTATCCCTTTTAGTTTTATTGTTTTTCACCAAAAAAATTTATGTATGAAAAAAATTGTTTTCAGCATGGTTATCATGCTCGGATTGTTTTTTACAACAATTGTCAACGCCCAAAAAATGACCTGGACAAGTACGTCAGATGCTGCAAGAGAAAAGGCATTAAGCGGGGCCCAACATTTTATAAATGTGGAGTTTCCACAAGCTTACCAGGATTTTTCTGAAGCAGTAAAACTGGATCCTGACTTTACAGTAGCGCTTGTTTTTATGACAAATCTTACACGTGGAGAAGTAAGAAAAGCCTATGCAGAAAGAGCTATTAAAAGTGCAGCCAACAAAACAGACGGCGAAAAATTATTTGCTTCATTGGTAGATCCCAAATCAACACGTGCTTCAGGTGCAGAAACTATTGCAAAACTTCACAAGATGTTTCCGGATGGACATGTCATAGATTGGTTTTATGTGCAAAGCCGCCCTACTGCCGAAGAACGTATTGCAGCAGCAGAAGAAGGTATTGCCAAATTTCCTGACGTACCTGCGATGTATAATATGATGGGATATATTACCATGCAGGATAAAAAAGATAATGACAAAGCCAAAACTTATTTTGAGAAATACATAGCGATGTATCCTGACGGGTATAATCCATACGATTCAATGGGAGAATATTACCTGAATGTTGGTGACACTACCAATTCAAAAAAATATTACATGATGTCACTTGAAAAGTACCCTTTTAATAATAGTTCGATAAATGCACTACAAAAAATAGATGGCGCTGATTAAGGATTCCGGCGAAAATGTGATACAAAAAAGCAGGCGAAAGGGCCTGCTTTTTTGTATCAACGCCTGCAAAATTTTATTTTAATAAGCCGTCAATATAGTCGGCCACTTTGGTATTCCCGTTTGCTTTTTGCGCAGTGCTTAATTTATCGAAAGCTTTTTTAAAGGCCGGATCAATGAAAGAATGATACTGCTCGGGAATTTGATTCCGGAATTTCATGATCTCATCAACGCCTGCTTTTACTTTGGCAGCATCTTTAATGTTTTCCAGGTAAGCGGCAAATGAAACTGCGGCTTTAATTTTTTCCTGCGAAAGAGGCAGGTTTTTAAAATGATCAATGATAAAGTCATAATCTCCTGCTGAACCATTTTGAATAATAATTTCACTAACTGCATCTCCTAATTTCCCCATAGCATCACTGCTGTATTTTTTAGCCAACGGGTAAGCTTGTGAAGGATCGAGCGCCGCAAGGCCCTCTAATGAAGCTCCGGAAACCGAATAGGAAGAATCGTTCACAAATTTTTGAAATAGCGGCAGGTATTTATTGTCTTTTGTTTTAGCCAGGATTTCAATTGCCTTCGCCTGGGTTTTTTTATCCGAATCATTTTGCGCCATTTGTTCAATAACGTTAAGAACAGACGGGTTAGCAAAACTGTTTTGTTTATCCATTAATTGCAAGGTGAGTAAACGAAGTCCGGCATATTTGTCATTAAGTCCCAGGGCAAGATCACTCAGGTTATTTTTAGCGAAGTAACTAAGCGCTTCCCTTCTGTCAAGATAATTGGCCGCGTATTTATATTGTTGTTCAAATTCATCAGCCGTTTTGTTATCTTTTTTTATGCAAAGCAAAACTTTATCAGCATCTACATTTACCAATGAAGGTTTTTGGGCACTTGCAAAATAAAAAGTATCAGATGGATTCTCTAACCAAACTTTGTATCTTTTTTTATTGGCCCCTGAACTGTAAACATCAATGGCAGTTGGTAATTTAAAAAACTTCCCGGTTTTCTGGGTTTGATTTACAATCACTCTTTCTATGCCATTACTATAATTATAATTGATATCGAGTGTTGGCTGGCCACTTCCATAATACCATTGGTTCCAAAACCAGTTTAAATCCTGTCCGGTTACATCTTCAAATGCCAGTCTTAATTCCTGTGCTTCTGCCGGTTTGAATTTGTAAAGTGTAAGATATTCGTGCAGTGCGGTAAAAAATGCAGAATCTCCCACATAATTTCTCAGCATGTTTAAGATGCGTCCGCCTTTGTTATAGCTAACGGCATCAAACATGTCCATCATGTCTTTATAATAAAACCTTACCAGGTCTTTGTTTTCGCTGCCACTCTGTAAATAGCCCTGCATGTCAGTATAATTCAATTCATCTGCCGCATCCTTTCCGTGACGGAATTCACGCCACAAATACTCGCTGTAGTTTGCAAAAGATTCATTGACGGTAAGATTGCTCCAGCTTTCTGTTGTTACAAGATCACCAAACCAATGATGGAACAATTCGTGTGAGATTACATCTTCCCAGGCATTTCCATCCACCAATTGCCGCGCATTTTGATAAGCGCCATCCTGGTGTAAGGTGGCGGTTGTGTTTTCCATGGCGCCACTTACGTATTCTCTTCCAACGATCTGATCATATTTGGGCCAGGCATACGGATAATCCAAAATTTTAGAAAAAAAGCCAATCATGGCAGGCGTTTCGCCAAAGATTTTTTTTGCAACGGGCGCGTATTGATGCTCTACATAATAATCCACATCCATATTCTTATATTTATCCTTTACGATGGCAAAATCGCCCACGCCCATAAAAAATAAATAAGGAGAATTAGGTAGATCCAATTTCCAATCATCGGTACGTGTGCCATCGCTGTTTTTCTGCTGGTGAACCAATAGTCCGTTACTTAGTGTAACGTATTTGGCCGGCACCGTCATCAAAATTTCTTCGGTTGTTTTTTGATCAGGTTTGTCAATTGTTGGAAACCAGGCACTGTTGGATTCTGTCTCGCCTTGTGTCCATATTTCCTGGTGCTCATCGGTTTTTCCCAATGGATTTATAAAATATAATCCTTTGGCTTCAGTAATAGCGGCACTCCCCGGAATTTTTAGATCGTTTGGTTTTGAAATATATTTGAGATAGAGTGTATATTTTTCGCCTCCTTTATAGGTTTTATCCAGCCATATTTTTAACTGCATGCTATCATAATCGTATTTAAGAGGCGTTTTTGATTTGCCATTTATGATAGCAATTTCTTTGATGTCCATTCCTTTTGCATCAAGGGTTAAGGAATCAGTCGGGTAAAAATGTGGTTGAAGTGTAACCCATTCTTCGCCATAGAGCCATTGTTTGCTGTAGTCAAAACTAACCGCAAGCTTAGTATGTACGAGATCATTAATCCGCGGATAAGATGCCCTGTAGACTTGTTTCCAGGCGGTATCTGTAGACGTGTTTTCATCAACATTATCCTGCGCACTTGCAGACGCCACAGTTGAAAGAAACAGAATAGCAATAAATATTTTTTTCATAAATATATTTTAAGTGGGGGCAAAAATAGGCTGTAATTGTAAAAACTTCCTATTTTTTGGATGGAAGGTAATTTTAATGGTTATATTAAATAGATTTGCTGGTATGTTGATTTTTCGGAACAAAAAGCTTGTTTTTCTATTACTGATTGTCGCGTATAGTTTTACTGCAAATGCGCAACAGAATCACTTTGTGTACCTGCAAACTGATAATGGGAAGCCGTTTTATGTGAAGATGGATAATAAAATTTTGAGTTCTTCATCGGAAGGATATATCATTATACCGGATATCGCAAGCGGTGTTTACCAGTTGAAGGTTGGTTTCCCAAAAAAAGAATATCCGGAAGAAATATTTTCACTTTCTGTGGGCGATGAAAACGAAGGGTACCTTATAAAACATTTTGATGATAAAGGGCTGCAACTATTTAACCTGGAAACGCTTGCTTTAATTAGTGGCGGCAGGGACACTTCGGTTTTGACGGTGGCAAGTGCTGCAAACGACAACAACCCTTTTACTGAAATGCTGGCAAATGTGGTAAAAGATTCTACTATCCTGCAAAATCATGCTGTAGTGGTTGAGAGGGCGCCAAAATCGCCGGATGCTTCCGATGCAGATGCCGCCGCCGCAACAACCGGTTCAACTATGCCTGATTCCGCGACAAGCGAAAGCAATAACATAGTATCCTCTTCAACTGCCAATCCTGTTGAGGCAACAGAAAATCCGGGAAATGCTACTGCTACAATACCAGGTAGCGATTCTTCCTCCGTTTCATCAGCTGGTTCTCCTATATCAAAATTGCTAAGCAGAAAGGATAAAGAAGGGTTGCAAATGGTGTATGCGGATGAAAATGGCAATAAAACGGATACAGTAAGGATATTTATACCGGCGGAAAGGGAGCAGAATGTTGCTACCAGTGAAACAACAAAAAATGATAATTTTGATTTTACTGCAAATAACCCTCCTTCGAATTCCCCTGTAGATACTTCTCAGCTTACTATTACACCTACTATAATTAATACCAATAAAGAAAAAGATGGCTTTGTATTAAGAAAAGATACGATTTCGGTGGCGGCTGATTCTGCCAAAATTGGCAAAACGGCTCCTGAACAGGTATTTTATATCGGGCCAAAAGAGAAAGAGAAGAGCG
>CAWAMQ010000001.1:0-135000 GCA_963783125.1 uncultured Chitinophagaceae bacterium | reverse complement strand
ACTATGAACCGAAGCTGTAAGATTGCCATTAAATTGGTACATCGGTAGGGGAGCATTCTAACCAGCGTTGAAGGTGTGTGGCGATGCATGCTGGAGCGGTTAGAAAAGAAAATGTAGGCATAAGTAACGATAAATAATGTGAAAAACATTATCGCCGTAAGTCCAAGGTTTCCTGATCAATGTTAATCAGATCAGGGTTAGTCGGGTCCTTAGGCGAACCCGAAAGGGGTAGCTGATGGAAAGTTGGTTAATATTCCAACACCCGCTTTAGTTTCGATGGGGTGACGAGGTAGTGAAAAGTCCGCGATCTGACGGAATAGATCGTTAAAGGGTGTAGTTATATCTCTTGTTGGTAAATCCGCAGGAGATGGCGAACCTGATAGTACAGCAAAGCTTCGGCAGCGCTGATAGTGACTGTAATCATACTTCCGAGAAAAACCTCTAAGGCTAGGCTAAAGCGGCCCGTACCGTAATCCGACACAGGTGGACGGGATGAGTATTCTAAGGCGCTCGGGTGAGCCGTGGAGAAGGAACTAGGCAAATTAACGCTGTAACTTCGGGATAAAGCGTACCGCAGCGATGCGGTCACAGTAAAATGGTACAACCAACTGTTTAGCAAAAACACAGGGCCCTGCAAAATCGAAAGATGACGTATAGAGCCTGATACCTGCCCGGTGCTGGAAGGTTAAGGAAGGATGTTCGGCGCAAGCCAAAGCTTCTGACTGAAGCCCCAGTAAACGGCGGCCGTAACTATAACGGTCCTAAGGTAGCGAAATTCCTTGTCGGGTAAGTTCCGACCTGCACGAATGGTCTAATGAGTTGTACACTGTCTCCTCCACGAGCCCGGTGAAATTGTAGTATCGGTGAAGATGCCGGTTACCCGTCACGGGACGGAAAGACCCCATGAACCTTCACTACAACTTTGCATTGATTTTGAACTTTTGATGTGTAGGATAGTTGGGAGACTGTGAAGCAGTGGCGCTAGCCATTGTGGAGTCAACGTTGAAATACCAACCTTTAAACGTTTAGAATCTAATCCCTTGCGGGAAACAGTGCATGGTGGGTAGTTTGACTGGGGTGGTCGCCTCCTAAAAAGTAACGGAGGCTTGCAAAGGTTCCCTCAGTACGGTTGGTAATCGTACATAGAGCGTATTAGTATAAGGGAGCTTGACTGTGAGGCATACAGGCCGAGCAGGGACGAAAGTCGGCTAAAGTGATCCGGTGGTTCTGCATGGAAGGGCCATCGCTCAAAGGATAAAAGGTACTCTGGGGATAACAGGCTGATCTCACCCAAGAGCTCATATCGACGGTGAGGTTTGGCACCTCGATGTCGGTTCGTCACATCCTGGGGCTGGAGAAGGTCCCAAGGGTTCGGCTGTTCGCCGATTAAAGTGGCACGTGAACTGGGTTCAGAACGTCGCAAGACAGTTCGGTCCCTATCTGTGATGGGCGTTAGAAAATTGAGAGGACATGACCTTAGTACGAGAGGACCGGGTCGTACGTACCGCTGGTGTATCTGTTGTGCCGCCAGGTGCAGTGCAGAGTAGCTATGTACGGATAGGATAAACGCTGAAAGCATCTAAGCGTGAAACCAACCTCAAGATGAGTTTTCTTTTAAGGGTCGTCAAAGACTATGACGTTGATAGGCTACAGGTCTAAAGGCAGTAATGTCAAAGCCGAGTAGTACTAATTGCCCGTAAGCTTTATTTTTTTTATTAAGTATTACAACTTTCCCTTTATGTTAATTTATTAGCGGTTTGCTTTAGCTATTAGCTTTAAGCTTATTGCCATCTTTTTATGGTGGTTTTGCCGAGGGTGTTCACCTCTTCCCATACCGAACAGAGAAGTTAAGCCCCTCATGGCCGATGGTACTACACAACAATGTGGGAGAGTAGGTAGCTGCCATATTTATTTAAAGCCTTTCAGTTTATTCTGAAAGGCTTTTTTGTTTTTATAATCAAATAAAAAAAGCTTTCTGCCGTTATTACCATTGATTTAAATCCATTTTTCAAATTCTGAAACACCCGTGCAAGTTTTATGTGTATGGCATGAACATTGTTCAGAGATGGTTTATTAAATCGTGAGTCAACATTGTTTACCTTTATTTAATGAAATGAAAAACGCCATTAAGATCTTTACGTTTATTGCTTCAATTGCAATATTCTCATCCTGCAAAAAGGATCACACAAATCCAAACAATAACGGGAACATCCCAACAGATACAACAGTTATAGTTTCCTATGATACTGCTGCCCAAAGTTTTTTTACGGCGGCGGCCATCACCGACACTACACAAATGCGGGCTATCGACAATCTCGTGATACAATTGAAAAAGGATTCATTGTGGAACAAATTTCTGGCCATCTACCCCATGGTAGGCGCGTCTGCAACAGCGGTCAAATTCAACCTAAAAGACCCCAGAGACGAAGATGCAGCTTACAGGCTTACTTTTTACGGTAGCCCTGTCTTTTCGGCAACCGGAGTTCTTTTTCCCACAACAGCCGATTATGCTGATACTCATCTCTCAGATAGCGCAATAGGGAGTTATTACTCTGCTATTTCCTATTACTCAACTACACAAAATACGATTTCAGGATATGATATGGGTTGTACCGATAAGATTTATCCTTATAATGAATTATCAATTTACTCAGATGCGGCAGATACTTCGTCAGCTGCAGATAACACCGAATGGTTTGGCTATAGCCCAAATTTAAACACACCAAATACCATCGGGTTGTTTATGCTTTCTTCTACAGATTCAAATGTGGTTAGGTATCAGAATGGTGTTGTTGCGGGCCAGTCCGGCAACGGACCGGATAAGGTTTTTACAGATTCTACCATATGGATCGGCACAACAAGGGCAGGCTCCAACGGTCAGAAAGAATGTGCTTTCGCTACAATCGGCAGCGGATTAACCGATGCTGAAGCATTAACCTTCTATAATGATGTTAAAGCATTTGAAGATCAATTGGGTAGGTAAACCTACCGCCGATCTTTAAGGCCTGTCACTAGCGGTTTTTGGTTCAATTTGTTCGTTAATTCTTCCAGCAAAGGCGTTTGCCCTGGTAGAATTTTTTTCCTGGCCTCTTCAAAGCAGAACCAACCTGCTTTATCAATCTCCGGAAAAGACATTTCCTTTCCTGACTTTGGTGGCCACTCCATTTTAAATAAATTACTTTTTATTTGTTCACTTTCAAAATCAGCCTCTGCGGCCCAGGCATAAATTATTTTTGAGGGATTTTGTTTCACCGGTGATAATTGGAAAAAACTGTAACCGGAAGGATCAAGAGAAACGCCGGTTTCTTCTTTCATCTCTCTCATCGCGGCTTCCAAATGATCTTCATTTTCTTCAATTTCTCCTTTTGGAATTGACCATGAACCAATATCTTTTTTTTGCCAAAAAGGGCCACCCGGATGGACTAAAAAAAATTCAGTAATATTATTTTTAAATCGGTACAACAGCAATCCTGAGCTCGTTTTCATTATTGTCTTTTTTAAAACCAGTAAACAAACAAAAACCTTGGATTTTTATTTTGAATTTACTCCTTTCTTTCCATCACCAATTCTATAAGTACGCCATTCGTTTCCTTCGGATGTAAAAAGCAAACCATTTTATTATCGGCTCCTTGTTTTGGCTTTTCATTTAATAAAGTGAAGCCTTCGTTTACCAAACGCTTCATTTCTGCTTCTATATCTTCAACTTCAAAAGCAATATGATGAAGGCCTTCGCCTCTTTTCGAAATGAATTTATTGATTACACTTTCTTCTGAATTTGCTTCCAGTAATTCAATTTTATTTTCTGCTAAAGAAAAAAATGCTGTATTTACTTGTTCACTGTCAACTGATTCTGTTTTATAACAAGTAGTTTTTAAAAGCTTTTCATATAATGGAATAGAAATAGCCAAATCCTTTACTGCAATGCCAACGTGTTCAATTTTTTTCATAAAAACGTTTTTTCAAATTTAAGTTAAACACTTTTCATTAACCTGTGAACTCTAAAGCCTTTAAAGTAAATTTGTAGCCAAATAATAAATGCTTCAATTTCCGATATATCTTGATAATAATGCCACCACTCCGGTTGATGGGCGTGTGTTGGAACATATGATTCCTTTTTTTACCAAATACTTCGGAAATGCGGCCAGCAACAGCCATACTTTTGGCTGGCAGGCAGCAGAAGCAGTGGATATAGCAAGAGAACAGGTTGCGCAAATAGTGAATGCCGAGCCAAATGAAATTGTTTTTACCTCGGGAGCCACTGAGGCAGATAACCTCGCATTGAAGGGCGTTTTCGAAGCGTATGCCTCCAAAGGTAACCACATCATTACTGTGAAAACTGAGCATAAAGCGGTTTTAGATTCCTGTAAACACCTTGAGAAATTAGGAGCTGAAATTACTTATTTGGATGTGAGCGGCGATGGGCTAATCGATCTAAACGAGCTGCAAAATTCAATTACACCGCAGACCATTTTGATCTCTGTGATGTACGCCAATAACGAGATCGGAGTTATTCAACCTATACAGGAAATAAGCGCTATTGCTAAAAATAAAGGTGTCCTTTTTTTTTCAGATGCGACCCAGGCGGTGGGAAAAATTCCTGTGGATGTAATAAATGATGGCATTGACCTGATGGCATTCTCTGCTCATAAAATGTATGGACCTAAAGGCGTGGGGGCTTTATATGTGAGAAGGAAAAACCCTCGTGTCAGAATTACGGCTCAAATAGATGGAGGCGGTCACGAAAGAGGAATCCGCAGCGGTACACTAAATGTTCCCGCTATCGTCGGATTTGGAAAAGCCTGTGAATTGTGCAAGGTGGAAATGCAAAATGACGCCCGGAAAACTGCAAGTTTGCGTGACAAGCTGGAAAATGAATTATTATTATTTAAAGGAACAAAGGTGAATGGCAGCCGAAATCACAGATTGCCGAACACTTCCAATATGAGTTTTGAAAATGTGGATAGCACCGACCTTATGATGAAGTTTAGTAAAAATGTTGCTCTAAGTTCCGGATCAGCCTGCACCTCTGCAACTCAAAGTCCTTCATTTGTTTTAAAAGCGTTAGGATTACCCGATGAAATGGCGCTTTCTTCATTAAGATTTGGTCTCGGAAGATTTACAACAGAAGAAGAAATAGACTTCACTATTCAGCAATTTCAACAGGTGCTTTCACCTCTTGCGAAAGAACAAAAATAAATCCGAATGTTAAAACTGCGTGGCAGATATGGTCGCTGTACTATATTACCTGAAATGTGCAGTATTTTTGCATAACAAATTTGAATTATTTAATTAAAACGAACTATGATCTACATAAGTGAAAAAGCAAAAGAAAGAGTGTTGAAATTAATGGACGAAAAAAGTTATTCTCCTGCTGAATATTTCTTAAGGGTAAGTGTACAAAGTGGTGGTTGCTCAGGACTGAGCTATAAAATGGATTTTGAAAATGAATTGAAACCCAAAGACCAGGAATTTGAAGACAAAGGCATTAAGCTGGTAACCGACCTTAAGAGTTTTTTATACCTGGTAAATACTACGCTTGAGTTTAGTGATGGTCTTAATGGAAAAGGATTTTACTTTAATAACCCCAACGCAAGCCGGAGCTGTGCATGCGGTGAGAGCTTTAGCGTATAATTTTACAGTAAACAAACAAATTGTAGCAATCTTTATTTTAACAGGAACGTCTTTAAATAAAAATCCCCCTTTTCAGGGGAATTTTTTGCAGTTCGTTTCGGCAAAGGTTCAGTTCGTTTTGATACCTAAATAATTAAAGATTAAAAAACTTTGGAAAGATTGCTTTTCGTATAATAATCCCTCAGATTTTTAATAAGAACTTTTGCTGAAACAAATAAAAAAGTTTATCAAGCAATACGCAATACATGATTAAGACAAACATGGTTTTAAAAACGCTGCTTTGTTCACATCTATTTTAAAAAAAATAAACAAAAAAACATTTTTATGCTTTCTTGTTGAAATTTTTTCCGCATCTTGGCTTTTTTACAAAATAGTTTAATTATTTTTCTTCACTTAAATTGCACGTTTATTCGGAATGATATCAATTGTCAAAAAAGAATTCTACCAGTTTTTTAGTAGCCTTACAGGTTATATAACTATCATCTTGTTTTTACTGGTGAATGCTTTGTATCTTTTTGTTTTGAAAGACAGCAATATTTTCGACTATGGATATGCAACACTTAGCTCTTTTTTCGACCTTGCTCCATGGATTTTTATTTTTCTAATTCCTGCTTTGGGTATGAGAAGCTTTGCGGACGAATTTAAATCGGGTACGTTTGAAACTTTAAAAACCAGCCCGCTCACCAAATGGCAAATCGTTATTGGAAAATATATTGCGATCATTGCTGTGATCCTTATTGCCCTGGTTCCCACAGGGCTTTATGTAATCACTATTCAATCCCTGTCGTCAAATGGCGGAATTGATACCGGCGCGATCACAGGCTCATATATTGGTTTGTTTTTTCTTGCTTCAGTCTTTGCGGCAATTACCACCTGGTGTTCCAGCCTTACATCGAATGCGGTGATAGCCTTTCTTCTAAGTTCATTTTCCTGCATTATATTATACTTTGGCTTTAGTGCAATCAGTAAATTACCGGTTTTTACCGGCAACGCAGACTACTATATCGAGATGCTGGGAATTGATTTTCATTACCAGAGTATCAGCAGAGGCGTTTTGGATACACGGGATATAATTTATTTTTTTAGTGTGATATTTATTTTTCTTTTTGCCACTCAAAAAAATTTAAACAAAAAATAAGACCATCAGTAATGAAGTTTTCTGCAAATAAAAAATGGTGGTGGCTTGTAATCATAGTTGCGGTTGTGTTGGTCAATTATCTCGCTTCGATTTTTCACAAACGTATAGATCTTACGAACGAGAAACGATTTACTATTTCGGCGCCTGTAAAAAAGATTCTAAAAAATATAGATCAAAAAATGGAGATCTATATTTTTTTAAGAGGCGATATTCCTGCAGGCTTTCGAAAATTGTCTGTTTCTGCACAGGAAATGCTACAGGAGTTCCAGGAATATTCCAATGGCAATATCCATTACAAAATTATTGCAGCTGATGAAAAAATTCCGGGTACAGAAAAAACTTATGCTGATACACTTTCATCGCTGGGGCTCGTGCCGATCAATTTAAAAGTGCAGCTAAAAGAAGGAGAACAATCTCAATATATTTATCCTTCAGCAATCATAAATTACCAGGGAAAACTTCAACCGGTTAATTTATATTCCGGTTCCAATAATTTTATTACGCCGCCGGAACTCAATAGTGCAGAGGCTTTGCTGGAATACGACTTTGCAAATGGAATAGAAAAAATCATCAATAATAATAAACCTCTTGTTGCTTACGCTGTTGGAAATGGTGAACCAACGGGCCCTGATACTTACGACCTGGTTGAAAATGTGCTAAAGAAAAATTACCAGGTTTTTATGATGGACCTGTCGAAAGAACCTGTGGTGCCGGATACATTCAAATTATTAATTATCGTAAAACCTACTTTGACATTTTCTGATGCAGAAAAATTAAAAATAGACCAGTACGTAATGCATGGCGGAAAGCTGTTGTGTTTTATCGACAGGTTAAATGCGGAAGTGGACAGTCTTCAAATGAAAAACCAGGTGATTGCTTATGACAGAAATTTAAACCTCGAAGATCTTTTTTTCAAATTTGGCATACGCATCAATCCGGATCTGTTGATGGATCTGCAGTGTGATTTTTTACCTTTTAGTGTCAACGGGAAAGACCAGTTTGAATTTTTACATTGGAATTATTTTCCCTTGTTTGAATCAAAACAAAATAGTGTGATCAATAAAAACCTGGGGCTCGTAGAGGGAAAGTTTGTAAATACAATTGATACAGTGAGCGCACCGGGAATTAAGAAAACAATTTTATTAAGTTCTTCAGCCAATTCAAGATCCATTGAAACACCCGCATTAATAAGTGGCACTGAAAACAGGAATGCCCCTGTGGACGCGTCTTTTAATCAGAAGAATCTAATTGCCGGTGTTTTACTTGAAGGAAAGTTTAGCTCCCTGTTTAAGAATCGCGTAAGCCGCAGCCAAATGGATTCTTTGGATTTTTATGGCTCTCCGTTCCGCAGTGAAAACATAAAAAATAATAAAATGATCATCGTTTCTGACGGGGATATTGTATTAAATGGCACTTATAAAGAACAACTTTTACCGATGGGAGTTAACCCTTATACGGTTGGAACTCAATATGAATATCAGTTTGCAAACAGGCAATTCGTGGAAAATTGCCTCCAGTATCTTGTGAATGATGCGGGTCTGTCAGAGGCGAAATCTAAAGACTATACACTTCGTTTACTCGATCCTAAGAAAACTACCGATGGGCGGGGATTGTGGGAATTATTGAATCTTGTTGTACCGGTTTTTCTTATTATTATATTCGGGCTGATTTATCAATGGGTGAGAAAAAGAAAATACGCTATCGCTAAAAAATAAAGGTCAATAACGGTCTACAGCAAACGAAGAAATTCTCGTTATTTTTATTTTCGCAAAAGGATTTCCTGCTCCATAGGTGAATCTTCTTAACTTCATATTGACGTACTTTACATTATTATCTTTGGTTGGAAATACAAACAAATGATGACAGCTACAGAATGGAGTTACCTTATTTTTTTTATTGTTTTGGTTTTCTCAATAATTTTTGACCTTGGATTATTGAGTAAAAAAGGAAAATCTATTTCAATACGGCACGCCTTTTATCAAACTCTATTTTGGGTGGTTTTGGCTTTTGCTTTTTTTGTTTTTGTATGGATCGAAGACGGGCAACAAACAGGCCTGGAGTACATGAGCGCTTATCTTATGGAATGGGGATTGAGCATTGATAATATTTTTGTGTTCATCCTTATTTTTTCTTACTTCAATATTCCGGCGATACATGTTAACCGCGTTTTGCTGCTGGGAATATTACTTGCCATTCTTCTTCGTGTTGGCTTCATTACCGTTGGCATTGCTTTGGTACATGAATTTTACTGGATCTTATATGTATTCGGAGCCTTGTTGGTTTATACGGGGATTAAAATGTTTTTTGTGGATACGGAAGATGAGTTTGATCCGCAAAAAAATACGGTTTATAAAATCCTGAAAAAAGTATTGCCAATTTCTCACGATCACACCAGTGGTAAATTCACACAACGAATTAACGGGAAAAAATATTACACTCTTCTTTTTGTTGTAATGATCATGCTGGCTGCAACTGATGTGCTATTTGCTTTTGATTCCATTCCGGCTGTATTTGCCATCACCCAAAATAAAATGGTAATTTATACTTCAAATATTTTTGCGGTTTTAGGGTTGCGTTCGTTGTTTTTCCTATTGAAAAATTCGATTGAAAAATTCAAATATTTAAAAGAAGGTATTGCCATCATACTTGTTTTTATAGGTATGAAAATGCTGATCGAATTTTTTGGAATTGAAATACACATTGCGGTTTCGCTTTTGGTGATTGTGCTTTGCCTTGGCGGAGCCGTTTTATTTTCTATTTTTAAAAATAAACAGCGTAATTGAACGTAGCGATCCATTATACGATAGATGAAATTGCCGAAATCTGCCACGGAAAATGGAAGAACAATTCCGGCTCTTTTTCCCGGCTGGCTTATCTTTCTTTGGATACACGTAAAATTTCGTACCCCACTGAAACAGTTTTTTTTGCAATAAAAAACAGGCTGCGGGACGCTAATTTATTTTTTGAAAATATATATCAGAAAGGAGTTCGCAATTTTGTTACAGATGATGAGAATGTCGATGCTTCTCAATTTCCCGCGGCAAATATTGTTGTAGTAAAAGACACTGTTGAGGCTTTTCAAAAATTAGCGATTTATCATAGAAACTTGTTTTCAGAAAAGCAATTAAAAGTAATCGGTATTACGGGAAGTAACGGGAAAACGATTGTGAAAGAATGGCTCAACCAGCTTCTTGAAAAAGATTTTTCCATTGTAAGAAGCCCTAAAAGCTATAATTCCCAAATCGGTGTTCCTCTTAGTGTTTTAAATATAACTTCTTCAAATAAACTTGCCATTTTCGAAGCTGGTATTTCCCAACCCGGTGAAATGAAAAAGCTGGAAAAAATTATTCAGCCCAGGATTGGAATTTTTACCAATATTGGAAATGCACATGATGAAGGATTTAAAAATCTGCAACAAAAAATTCGCGAAAAATTGCTGCTTTTTGCGAATGCTGATCATTTGATCTTTTGTTCGGACGATGAAAGAGTTGCCAAACAAGTCGGGTTGTTTCATCAAAGAAACAGCCGGTTGTCTCTCTTTTCATGGGGAACCAGCAGGAACAACACTTTATGCATAACAAAAATTAAGAAAGAAAGTTCGTTTACTGTAATACAGGCCATCTATAAAGGGGGAAAAACGCAAATTCAAATTCCATTTACGGATGAAGCTTCCATTCAAAATGCCATTCATTGTTGGTGTGTTTTATACTTGTTGCATCAAAAAACCAGTGATGTGTTCGGGCGCTTTACATTACTTCACCCGATAGAAATGCGCCTGGAAATGAAATCAGGCATTAATCGGTGCGATATTATTAATGATAGTTACAGCAACGACTTTTACTCATTGGAAATTGCTCTTGACTTTTTAAATCAACAGCGCCAACATACAACACGTACGGTAATCTTTTCGGATATTGCTCAATCAGGCATTGAACCGCATAAATTGTATACGAAAGTTGCGTCGTTATTGCAGCAAAAAAATGTTGACAAATTTTATGGTATAGGCCCTGAAATTTATGCCGAACAGAAATCTTTTGCAGGCTTAATGGACAAGAGGTTTTTTAAGAGCACTGATGATTTTTTAAAAAATATATTTCTTTCATCTTTTCATGATGAAACCATTTTAATAAAAGGGGGCCGCAGGTTTCTATTTGAAAAGATCAGCCACGTACTCGAACAGAAAGTGCACCAGACAGTGCTTTCCATCAATCTTAATTCAATTGTTTATAATCTTAAACAATACCGGGAAAAGCTGAAACCAACAACCAAAATTATGGTGATGGTGAAGGCATTTGGATATGGAAGCGGGGGATATGAAATTGCCTCTGTGTTGGAATACAACCGGGTTGATTACCTGGCCGTAGCTTATGCAGATGAAGGTATCGAATTAAGAAATGCCGGAATTTCTTTGCCTATTATGGTAATGAATACTGACAGCACCACATTTGATGCCCTTGTAAATTATAACCTTGAGCCGGAAATTTTTTCTTTTGGATTATTAAAAGAATTTACGCGATTTTTAAAAAAAGCTGAGATTGAAGATTATCCTATCCATCTGAAAATCGATACCGGGATGCACAGGCTGGGCTTTATGGAAGATGAGATTGAGGAACTTTCAAAACAATTAGCAGGTAATGATTTTGTAAAAATCAGAACGGTGTTTTCACATTTTGCAGCAAGCGAAGATCCGCAAGAGGATACCTTTACCCGGCAGCAATTTAAAACTTTTATTAGCTGTTGCGAAAAACTTTCCAAAGCATTGAATTATAAATTTGAAAGGCATATCGATAATACGTCAGGAATAAGCCGCCACCCGGAATGTCAGTTGGATATGGTGCGTTTGGGTATTGGACTTTATGGTATTGATTCAAATACAAAGATGCAGAAAATGCTAAAAAACGTTTCTACACTAACCACTACCGTTTCTCAGATAAAAAAAATTAAAGCCGGAGACACAGTTGGTTATGGAAGAAATGCAAAAGTTGTGAAAGACAGTACGATCGCCGTAGTAAGAATTGGATATGCAGATGGCTATTCAAGAACGTTGGGAAACGGGAATGGCCAAATGATGATTAAAAATAAAACGGTCACCACTATCGGAAATATTTGCATGGATATGACAATGATTGACGTTACAGGCATAAAAAATGTAAGAGAAGGAGATGAAGTGATTGTTTTCGGAGAATCGCTTTCTTTGCAATTACTGGCCGGATGGGCCGGAACGATTCCCTATGAAATAATGACCGGAATATCACAGAGAGTAAAAAGGATTTACTTTGAGGAATAGAAAGGAAAATAAAAAACCAGGTAGCGATAAAATTTTTTGAATTGAAAAAGAGAAATATTTTTTTAATCATTGCGCTTATCATCATTGCCGACCAGGCTTTGAAGATCTATGTAAAAACGCATTTTCATCCAAATGAATCATACCCGGTACTTGGCAATTGGTTTCAATTGTCTTTTATAGAAAATGCTGGCATGGCTTATGGATTGAAATTTGGAGGTGGCTTTGGTAAAATAGCGCTTACTCTCTTTCGTCTGGCGGCCGTAATTTTTGGTGTTTTTTATTTAAGAAGGATCATAGAAAAAAAATATCATCCGGGTTATATTATTTGTGTGGCGCTCATTTTTGCGGGAGCGCTTGGCAATTTGCTTGATAGTTTATTTTATGGGCTTATTTTCGATAGAAGTAGTTTTAATACAGAAGGTGTAGCGGCTATTTCCCCCGCTCGTGGGTATGCTCCATTTTTGCACGGCAACGTAGTGGATATGCTTTATCTTCCTTTGTTTCATATTAATAAAGTTCCGGGATGGGTTCCTTTTTTGGGTGGAAAAGGATTTACTTTTTTTAATTACGTTTTTAACATTGCCGATGCGGCCGTTTCTATCGGCGTTATTGGTATTCTGCTGTTCAGGAGACGTTTCTTTGCAACAACTTCCCGGGAGAATGAACCTGAAACAGAGTTGCCATTTGATAATAATTAACTTATTTAGAAAAAGCCGTCCCTCAATTTTATTATCTTTGCTCACTAAACCCCTTGTGTGAAAAAGAGAAGTGTTTTTTTATTAATCCTCCTTATAGTCATTGCTGACCAGGCGATCAAAATATTTGTGAAAACTCATTATCACGTTGGCGAATCCCATCTGATTTTCGGTCATTGGTTTCAATTGTATTTCATTGAAAATGAAGGCATGGCCTATGGATGGAAGTTAGGCGGAGAATTTGGTAAAATGGCCCTCACGCTTTTTCGTCTGGCTGCCGTTATTTTTGGCGTTTATTATATTAAGAGAATTATCGAAAAAGAGTATCATCCCGCTTTTATCACGTGCGTTGCGTTGATATTTGCCGGTGCTTTAGGCAACCTGATCGATAGTATGTTTTACGGGATGATATTTGAAAACAGCTCTGAATATTTTTATAATATTGCCCATATATTTCCGAAGCAAGGCTATGCCGGCTTTCTGCACGGCAAAGTAGTGGATATGCTTTATTTTCCAATAATAGACAGCCATTTCCCTTCATGGTTTCCTGTTTGGGGGGGCCAACCCTTCATATTCTTTAGCCCTGTTTTTAACCTTGCGGATGCGTCTATTTCGGTTGGGATCATTGCCATCTTTGTTTTCCAGAAAAAGTTTTTTAGCCGCCATAGTTCAAAGCCGGTGATCGAATCAGAAAAAATGGTTAATGACACCGTAGAAGTTTCCTAATATGCTTATTTCACTTTAATTTTAGTGGATGAAACTTTTCAAACTTTCTTTTTTTGCGTTCATAATATCGCTGATTATTAGTTCCTGCGGAAAAGAGTACAGCTCCGAGCAATTAAGACCGGCGACGGGTACCTGGGAATTTACAAACGGCAGCTTGCATTATGCCGGTTATTTAGATACTGTTTATCAAACCTCAGGAACAGGTAACAATGTGATGTACGTTCTTGGTAAAACAGATGACGGAAGCCAATATTTTCAATTGAAATTATTTGGTAATTCATTTGCACCAGGTACTTATTATGCTTCACAAAGCCAAACTTCATTTAATTACAGCGTTCCCGCTAAAACAATATATAATGCCAGTGTGCTTGTAGGGGAATTTACAGTAGATCTTACCGAACTTGATTCTGCAAAAATACAGGGGACTTTTTCAGGTACAGCCCGTGATAGCGCCAATAATTTGATTCAGATTACAAACGGAAAGTTTACAGCTTACTAAGTTATATCAAAATAAAAATTCTTTTAATTTCTTTGTTTGCTATCAATGGCTGATTGCGGATCAGTTGCTTTTCATCAATTTATTTTGAACAATATTACCATTAAATATCGCTCTTAAAATATACAAGCCATCAGGTAAATTTCCAAGACCCTCTATCAAATGTTGAGAGTTTCCTTTGTGAAGTTCCAGGGTTTTCTTTCTCACAACATTTCCAAAAATGTCGCACAGGTTAAATTCTACGGCTCCCTCCGATGGGAGGAATACGTTCACTTTGAGCGTGTTTTTAAATGGGTTGATGACACTGATTGAAAACGGGGTAGCAGTATTGTATACCGAAATGATTTTCGAATACTTAAATTCTTTCTTGTTTTTGTTCAACAATTTTAACCGGTAAAAAACTGTATTTACAACGCCATTGGGATCATAAAACTGGTAAGTGGCATTGTGTTCATTGGTAGCTGCCACTTTTCCTGCTTTTGTAAAATGAATTCCGTCGGTACTTCTTTCAATTTCATAATCCGAAAGATTATTTTCATTCTGAGCGGTCCATTTTAATATTGCTCTATCGTTTATCAAAACTCCGTTAAAGTTTAAAATCGATACGTCCAGCAAAGGGCAGGTGGTACTGTACACTTTTAAAAACATTTTTTGACTGTTATAAACGGAGCAATCAGGGTTATTCAGATTGGCGGACGTAGTTCCCACCTTTACACGGAAATAAGTGGCGCTATCGGTTTTGGCCGGAACAAATGCAGTGTCTACGTAATAAACATACAATCCGTTTTCAATGTGTGGCACTTTAGAACTACCTGCATTTACCGGATTCCAGTTAATGCCATCAGAACTGGTTTCCCAACGATAGTAGACATAATTGTCGAAATAACTTTTTACAGTATCACTTAAGGTAATAGGCCAGCCTGCACAAGCCGTAGCTGTGTCACTCGGGTTCATGGCTAAATTCGGGTAGCAGGTAATCAATTTGATATCATCCATTACCCAATCATTTCCGCCACCACCAGCCGCATTATTTTTTATTGAAATAGTAAAACTTGTTTCCGTTGAGCCTGTTTTAAACATGAATCCTCTTTTTTGCCATTTTCCGTCGTGAGGAATGTCTCCCGTAGTGTAATAATCAATATCATTTACTGCAAAAGACAAATTGGGCAATACCCCGGGAGTATAGGAGGCGCTGCCGTTTATATCAATACCACAGACTCCGCAAATGTTTCTTACCCATGCGGAGAATTCATAGTTGGTATTAGGGCATAAATTAGAAATAGTTTGTCTGAAAGCCTCTCCTGTTGCGTAGGCAGCATTCACTACAAGCATATAGCCACCATTGGTTCCCGGTGCTACTGCAGGGTTGCCTGTAGCTGTGTTGGCCGCCCCGGTGTGGTCTCCTATAATATCCCAATACCCGCCAAATACACGATGGTTATTGGTTGTCGGTTTGTAAGCCCCGGTGTTATCTGTAGTTCCATCTGCACTGGTATTATTAGCAATAGAATAATATCCGTCACCGGGCGAACTTGATCCTAGATTTGTTTTTGTATATCCCGGAACAATTGCAGGCAGCGACCTATTTTGAACAGTGCCTGACCCAAAAGAACTATCGGCCGTAAAACTGGCGCTTGAAAAATTAGTACACAATCCAGAGTTCTGAATAATCATTATCCCCGGATAATTAAATCGGTAATGTGTGATTCCATCGGTAAGAGAAAAATAGTAATCGCCGGTTAGGTGAATGGTATCTCCAAAATTTGCAGTAATAACCAGCTTATAGGCAACCATAAATAGTGTAGTGCCATAAAATTTTGGTTTGTTTCCGGGTGTGATGGTGCCTCCTCCGGTCGTCGAACCGAATGATCCAGAAGTGGCATTAGAAGCGCCGGTACCGAGGTTAACCCTTAATCTTGGCGTTCCTGAACTAACATACACCCCCGCATCATCTCCGGAAGTATTAGTGTAGGGGCCTAAATAAGTGACTCCTTCGTTTGTGACAATCCGAAGCGAATTATTTACGTACTGGGTTCCCGTCCTGATCGTGTCAATATAATAGAAGTTGGAAGTGGTTACATCCACCTTCACCAGGGCATGTACTTCGATAGTATCTCCATTCTCCAATGTGCCGCCAGTGCTGTTTCTTGTCACGTTTTGATAACTGTAGCTAAAAGTAAGATTTTGGCCTTCTACGGTCGAACATGTAAAAAATGACGACATCAGGCTAAAGACCAGGAAGCCGAAAAGATTGTTTCGGAAAAAAACCGGTTTAACAGTTAATCTCCTCGCAAGGTTGAAAAAGTAAAAATGCTTCATAAGGAGAGATTACGTTACCAATAAAATATAGAAACGTATATATTATAACGTTCCGGTCTCCAAATTATTGTAAGTGGAAGGGCTTAGTCTTTTAATCATTAATAAAGTAAGCAAAAATATTACGATGCTAAATCACGTTATATAAAGTATTTTTAATTATACATGTGGTAAACATTTTAAAAAAAATATCGGGCGTAGTAATTTTTACGTTATTTATTTTCTATTATGCCAACGGGCAAAATGAACCATTTTCTGTAAGAGTTGTCAATAACAGCTACCAGGTGAACTCGGCCTGGGAACTAACCTACGGTCCCGACGATTCTTTATGGATTACGGAAAACAGTTCCTACCTGGTTGATAGAATCAATCCTCAAACCGGCGGCAAGACTTTGTTGATCGATTTGAGCAGTAACAGAGACTTTAGCACATCACTTTCTAACTGGCCCCAGGGCGGCCTGATGGGATTGGCCTTGCATCCTTCTATGTACAGCGAATGGCCTAACCCCGGTAAACCCTGGGTTTACCTGGCTTATGTTTATCATAATGCAGGTTGCTTTACCGCAAAAAACGGGCAGGATAGTGGTTGTTTCTTTAAAACGAAAATAGTGAGATATACCTATAATCGTTCGACCCACACTCTCTCTAACCCGGTAACGGTCATACAAAATTTAAACGGAAGTACTGATCATAATTCAGGAAGATTAACTATCGGAGATGTTGGTGGCACTTCCTACCTGTTTTATACTATAGGCGATATGGGAACCGGGCAATTTAAAAATCTTAACAGAACAAACCGCGCTCAGTTGCGTGATACCCTGGAAGGAAAAATCTTGAGATTCAATCTCGATGCTATCGTTTCCGCAAGTGATCCTCAAAACTGGATTCCGAACGACAATCCTTTTGTCGATGCAAATGGCAATTCAACCGCGGTGTGGAGTTATGGCCATAGAAACGCGCAAGGAATGGCCTTTGGAAGTAATGGAGTCCTATACAGCAGTGAGCAGCAGGATATGAGTGATGACGAAGTGAATATTATCGAAGGAAGCCGTAATTACGGATGGCCATTGGTTTCCGGCTATAGTGATGGAAATTATGACGGTTGGAAGTTAGCGAATATGGATGTGATAAGTGAAGAACAAGATTCAATTGATTATAATCTCAGGGCCCCGATTTATACATTATACACTATGGCTAATCCCGGATCGTTGTATGGGACAAGCAATTCTACCTGGCCTACCGTAGCCTGCTCGAGCCTTGAAGTTTATGAAAACGATATTATCCCAAGCTGGAACCGTTCGTTGTTGATACCTTCCTTAAAAGCCGGTCAGGTGTTCAGATTAAAAATGTCTGCAGATGGGAAATCTGTTACCGGTATGACATCCACTTCAGCAATGAATTTATATGGGAAAGCGCGCCTGCGTGATCTTTGCGTATCTCCCGATGGGTTAAAAATTTATGTTTCCTGCGATATGTCATCCCAAAACGCTGCTTACAAAGGGAAGATTTTGGAATACACTTATACGGGTCCGCAAACTGTTTTATCGCTTGTGCAGGATTCAATATATACGCCAGTCAATAAAAGTAAAATCGAGGTTTATCCTAATCCCGCAAAAAATATGCTGTTTGTAAAAAGCGTAAAAAATCAAACAAGTCCCTTGCATTATTCAATTTTTGATGTCAATGGAACAGTAGTGTTAAAGGGAAGTAGTAATACAGATAATTTCGGAATAAACATACAAAAGCTTAATCCCGGCCTGTATTTTTTTAAGCTTTATAATGCCTATTTCATCAACGTTTATTCTAAAAAAATTATCGTAAAGTAAAATTGATTTTAAAATTTGTGTTCCCGGTAAACCAACAAATTTCCCTAATTCCTATTTCGAAAAATTGCATTCCTCGTTTCGTCGGCGCAACCAGGTTCTAGTTCTTAGGTAATTCACCTACCATATTTGCAGGGTTCACCCACTTATCAAATTCTTCCGGAGTTACATATCCTAATTTAACCGACATTTCTTTTAGAGTCGTGTTTTCTTTATGCGCTTTTTGAGCAATTTCTGCTGCTTTATAATAGCCGATTTTTGTATTCAATGCAGTTACAAGCATCAGCGAATTATCAACGTGCTTTTTAATGTTTTCTTTGATCGGTTCAATTCCTTTTGCACAATTTTCATTAAAGCTGTTACAACCATCGCCAATTAATCTTGCACTGTGCAGAAAGTTATAGATCATTACCGGCTTAAATACATTGAGTTCAAATTGTCCCGTAGCACCACCAATTGTAATGGCTACATCATTGCCCATTACCTGTGCCGCAATCATAGTCAAAGCTTCACATTGAGTTGGATTTACTTTTCCCGGCATGATAGAAGAGCCTGGTTCATTTTCAGGAATACTTATTTCTCCGATTCCGCTGCGTGGTCCGGAAGACAACATCCTGATATCATTAGCGATTTTCATCAGGCTTACCGCTACGGTTTTCAATGCACCATGTGTTTCAACAATAGCATCGTGAGCGGCAAGCGATTCAAATTTATTTATTGCCGTAACGAACGGAAGACCCGTAAGTTCTGCAATTGTTTCGGCCACATTTTTTGCATAACCGTTTGGCGTGTTGATTCCTGTGCCTACTGCAGTTCCTCCAAGGGCCAGTTCGCTCAAATGTGGTAAAGTATTTTTTATTGCTTTTATTCCATGATCTAACTGTGATGCATACCCGCTAAATTCCTGTCCAAGTGTCAACGGAGTTGCATCCATAAAATGTGTCCGCCCGATTTTAACGATATGCATAAAATCCTTTGATTTTTTGTCGAAGGTTTTTTGCAAATTCTCAAGAGCAGGTAAAGTCAGGTCGTGTAAAATTTTATAGGCCGCAATGTGCATGGCAGTAGGGAAAGTATCATTGCTGGATTGTGATTTATTTACATCATCGTTTGGATGAAGAAATTTTTCTTTGTCTGTAAGTTTTCCGCCGTTTAAAACATGGCCGCGGTAGGCAATCACTTCATTTACGTTCATGTTACTTTGGGTGCCACTTCCTGTTTGCCACACTACTAATGGAAACTGGTCACTTAATTTCCCTTCAAGGATTTCGTCACAAACTTTTGTTATAACATCCAGCTTTTCTTTTGATAAAACACCCGCATCAAAGTTCGTTATCGCAGCCGCTTTTTTTAAATAAGCAAATGCCTGGATGATCTCTTTTGGCATTTTATTAATGTCCTGAGCAATTTTAAAATTGCCAACGCTTCTTTGGGTTTGTGCCCCATAGTAAGCATCTGAGGGAACGTTTACTTCACCCATAGTATCTTTTTCTGTTCTGTAGTCCATGATTTTTTCTATTAAACTTTAAAAGTATGCTGCAAATTTAATTCAATGTGAGCTAGATGGGATAACATATTTGATGGTAACGTTTTTGCGGTAAAATCTTCGGGAGAATTGGTTAACCTATCTTTAATTAAAACCAAAAAATAAAAGTGAAATTATTCACAGTTCTTTTTATCTTTTTAATGGTTGTATTCTTTATTATGTGGTATCAAAATCATAGTACTAAAAACATTCAACCCGGTACTACAGAAATTAAAAACATTGGATCGCCGGGAAGTATTGATACTATTCCAGGAAAATCTTCAATAATAGATTCAAACATAAAGGTGCCTCCTATCAAAATGGTCACTCACAAAAAGAAAATCGATTCATTAATTCAATTTGCTAAAAGTTTGATAGGAACACCTTACACGTATGCTTCCACTGATCCCTCCAAAGGTTTTGATTGTTCGGGGTTTATCAATTATATTTTTAATCATTTTAACATAAAAGTGCCACGATCTTCCAGGGATTTTAGAAATGTGGGTAAAGAAATTGAATTGAAGAACTCCAGGCCCGGTGACCTTATTTTATTTACCGGCACAAACCCTGAAGAAAGAGAAATAGGCCATATTGGTTTGATCATTTCCAATAAAGATGGCATATCCTTTATTCATTCATCATCCGGAAAAGCAAATGGGGTGGTGGTTACAGATCTAAATGACTACTACAGGAGTAGATTTGTAAAAGTAGAAAGAGTTTTTTTTACTAAATAAACATTTCTTATTTGCCTTAAAAAACCGGTTTTCGTTTTTCTAAGAATGCGGTCGTGCCTTCTTTTTTGTCATCGCTTGAAAAAACCTCACCAAAAAGTTCGGCTTCTTTTTCAAATCCTTGTTTGTTGAAATAAAAATTTACGGCTTCTATTATTTTTGAAATTGCTTTTGGCGATTTTGTAAGAATTATGTTTACGAGTTCTTTTGTTTTAGGAATAAGGTTTTCTGGTGATTCCACATAATTTACAAGCCCTAAACTTTTTGCTTCATCTGCCGAAACCATATTGCCTGTCATCATTAATTCCATTGCTTTTCCTTTTCCCACGAGCATGGTTAAACGCTGTGTACCACCGTATCCCGGAATCAATCCGAGATTCACTTCCGGTTGACCAAATTTTGCATTAGTGCTTGCTACCCTGAAATGACAGGCCATAGCCAGTTCACAACCGCCGCCAAGCGCAAATCCATTAACCGCTGCTATTACGGGCTTGGGGCAATTCTCAATTTTAAAAAAAACATCCTGCCCTTTTTTCGCAAGCATCGCTCCTTCATTATCTTTTACCCGGGTGAACTCTGCAATGTCTGCACCGGCAACGAATGCCTTCTGTCCGGCGCCCGTAATGATGACTGCATTAATATTTCTATCAGTATAAACTTTTTCTATCGCATCATCAAGCTCTTCCAAAACATTCTTATTTAGGGCATTTAATTTCTCAGGCCGGTTGATTGTGATGGTAAAAATCTGATTGTCAAGTTCAGTTTTCAATGTATTATAGTTCATCTTTGTGTTGATTTTTAAATTCAAAAATTCCTGTTTTCTTTCACCCATTCTTTTATATATCCGGCAATCTCTGACGTGGAAGTGCCCGGCGGAAATAATTTCCCTACACCAAGTTCATTTAAATGTTTGATATCATCGGCCGGAATTATGCCACCACCTGTTACCAATACATCCTCCATCCCTTTTTCTTTCATTAATGATAATATTTTGGGGAAAATCGTATTGTGAGCACCGGTTAAAATACTTATTCCGATCGCATCCACATCTTCCTGCAATGCAGCATTCACCACCATTTCAGGTGTTTGGCGCAAACCAGTATAAATCACTTCCATTCCTGCATCACGAAGAGAGGTGGCAATAACTTTGGCGCCGCGGTCATGGCCATCAAGGCCGACTTTAGCAACCAATACACGAATCGGTCTTTGTTTTTGAGGAGTGCTTTCGGCCATACATTATTTCATTAAAGATAAAGTGTGTTCTATTCTTTTAATCGTTTCTTCTTTTCCTAAAACGGCAGCAATATCAAAAACCCCAGGGCCAAATTTTCCTCCAACCAACATGATTCGGAAGGGCAACATCAGTTCACCTGGCTTTAACCTGCTTGCCGCGGCAAGTTCTTTAAAAGAATGTTCGATGTCATTTCCAATCCATGAATCGATCAAAGAATAGGTTCGTATTAACTCTACAAAAAACTGTGTTTTATTTTCGTTCCATTTTGGAAAAATAGAAGCCGTATCAATATCTTTTGGAGCAACAAAAAAGAAACTTGCCTGCTGCCAAAAATCGGTGAGTAAGATGCACCTGTCTTTTACCAGGTTTATGATATGATCTAATTTTTGCTCGTCGTCTACGGTAACTCCATTTTCTGCAAATACTTTTTTCACATGCGGTATTAATTTTTGTGCATCTGATCGTTTTATCCATTCGTGATTGAACCATTTTGCTTTTTCAAAATCAAATTTGGCGCCATGAGAATGGACGCGATCCATCGAAAATTTTTCAACCATTTCTTCCAAAGAAAATATTTCCTGCTCTGTTCCATCATTCCATCCAAGCAACGCAAGCATATTTACAAATGCTTCGGGCATAAACCCTAATTCTTTAAAACCCTTTACTGATCCGCTTGTTGGATCATTCCATTCCATGGCAAAAACAGGAAAGCCCAATCTTTCACCATCTCGTTTACTCAATTTTCCATTTCCATCAGGTTTCAGAATCAATGGAAGATGTGCCCAGTGCGGCATATGTTTTTCCCAGCCAAAATATTTCCAAAGCAACACATGAACCGGCGCACTCGGCAGCCACTCTTCTCCACGAAGGGCGTGAGTAATTTTCATTAAATAATCATCAACAACCACTGCCAAATGATAAGTAGGCATTCCGTCTGCTTTCAAGAGGACTTTGTCATCTACGCCATCAGTTGGCATTTCAATTTCTCCACGAATCATATCATGAAAGCGCACATATTCATTTCGGGGCATCTTAATCCTTATCACATGCGGAAAATTTATTTTCAAAAGTTCCTCTGTTTCTTCCGCAGGAAGTGTAAGAGAATTGCGCATGTTAAGCCTGTTTTGGAAATCGTATTGAACATTATTTTTTCCCTGGGCTTTTAAAGTTTCGCGCAAGCTTTCAATTTCTTCAGGCGTGTCAAAAGCATAATATGCATGTCCTGATTTAACCAGTTGTTCTGCATATTCTCGGTAAATATTTTTTCTTTCACTTTGCCTGTAAGGACCGTATGCTCCACCTTTGTGTGGGCCTTCACCAGGAAGGATGTTGCACCAATTAAGACAGTTAATAATGTATTGCTCTGCTCCTTCCACGTATCGTGTTTGATCGGTGTCTTCCACTCTTAAAATAAAATCCCCATCGTGTTTTTTAGCAAATAAATAATTATATAACGCAGTGCGAACGCCGCCAAGATGCAGTCCGCCTGTTGGACTGGGCGCAAATCTTACTCTTACTTTACTCATATTGCAAAGATAATTGATTGCTTTTATCCGCTTTTGAACAGTGAAGCAACAAATTCAGTATATTTTTATTTCGGGAACGTTTTTAATGGTATGTTCTTCAACTATTTTTTATAATTCTCTTGCACTTTTTCTTACTTATATTTGTTTTACTTTATTTTAATTTGATTGTATGAAACTACTAAAACTACTTCCGCTTTTTATTTTGTTTTTCTCTTCATCACTTTTTGCGCAGCAAAACCCAAGAGATACTTTGCCAATTGATCCGCATGTAATAATTGGTAAACTTAGCAATGGCCTTACTTATTATATACGCCAAAATAAAAAACCGGAACAAAAAGTAGAATTGCGGCTTGTTGTAAATGCGGGTTCTATTCTTGAAGACAAAAACCAGCAGGGGCTTGCGCATCTGAGTGAGCATATGGCTTTTAACGGAACTACTCATTTTCAAAAGAACGATATAATTTCATTTCTTCAATCCATCGGGGTAGGTTTTGGAAACGACCTGAATGCTTATACCGGTTTTGATGAAACCGTTTATATACTTCCTATTCCTACTGACAAGCCTTCCAATATTGATAAAGGATTTCAAATTCTCGAAGATTGGGCGCATAATGTTACCGACAAAGATGAAGATATTGATGGCGAGCGGCCAATCGTATTAGAAGAAAGTCGTTTAGGAAAAGGCGCACAGGACAGGATCAACAGAAAAATTTATCCTTTATTATATGCGGGTTCATTATACGCAAATCGCCTGCCAATCGGGATTGACAGCATTGTGCAAAATGCACCTTATGACACGCTGAGAAAATTTTATCATGACTGGTATCGTCCTGATCTTATGGCAGTGATTGTGGTGGGAGATATTGATCCTGCTAAAGCCGAAGGTTTGATCAGGAAATATTTTGGGCCTAATAAAAACCCCGAAAATGAACGGCCAAGAATTCATCCGGAAATGCCTCCATATAAAAAAAGTGTTGCTGAGGTGATAACCGACAAAGAAGCTACCGGTTATGTATATCACGTTTATTACTCTCCTCACCCGGTAAAGCCCGATATTACCCTTGGCGATTATAAGAATGACCTGGTGAAAAATATTTTTTCTGATCTTTTGAATCAAAGGCTTAGAGAACTAACTCAAAAAGAAAATCCTCCTTTTGTATATGCTGCTTCCGGTTTTAGTTCTGAGGCACGTGGCTACGAATCGTTCGTTGGCTATATTGGAACCGGCAATAGCGATAGCCTTACCGGGTTAAAAGCATTTGAAGAGGAACTGGCGAGAGTAAAAAAATATGGATTTACAAAAGATGAGTTGGAAAGATCAAAAGCAGATATGCTGAATTTTATTGAACGTGCCTTTAATGAAAAAAATAAAACCGAATCTGCAACCTACGTTGAAGAATATATCCGTAATTTTTTGACCAAAGAGCCAATTCCGGGGATCGCAAATGAAGAAAAATATTACAAGGAATTATTACCGCAAATAACTGTTGAAGATGTAAATGAGGTGGCTAATAAATTGAGCGAAAATACCAATCAATTTATCGCTCTTTCAGGTCCGGAAGCAAAGGACAGCAGCAGTTTGCCTACAGATGAACAAATTCTGGCAGTAAATGACGAAGTGCAAAAAATGGATATTGAACCTTATGAAGAAAAAGCAATTCAATCGTCCTTACTTACTGAAATGCCAACGCCGGGAAAAATTACCAGCAGCAAAAAAAATGCGCTTTTAGGAACTATCGATTATACATTAAGTAACGGAGTTACTGTAACTTTTAAACAAACCGATTTTAAAAATGATCAACTTTTGATGAGCGCCATCAGGCCGGGCGGGAAAAATAATTATGGCCTTACAGATAAATACAACGCGGAATATATGATTTCGGTTATAAGCAGCATGGGCGTTGGAAATTTTTCACCTGTTGATCTAAAAAAAGCATTGAGTGGAAAAACGGTAAGTGTTCGGCCCACTTTTTCGCAGGTGTCATCAGGTTTTAGTGGTAGCAGCTCCGTAAAAGATGCCGAATCAATGATGCAACTGATCTATTTATATACTACTTCTCCCAGGGTTGATACAAGTTTGTTCAAATCTTTTATTCAAAAAAATAAAGCACAGCTTGCTTTTATAAACGCAAATCCGCAGGTGGTTTTTATCGATACATTGTTTAAAACTATGTATCATGATAATCCGCTTGCACCAATTGCTGTTCCAAAAGTTGAATATTTTGATGCATTGAATCTTGACAGAATTGTGGAGATGTACAAAGAAAATTTTGGAAATGAAAACCAGATGCATTTCACTTTCACCGGAAGTATTTCTGCCGATTCACTAAAACTACTCCTGGAAAAATATATTGCAAGCCTTCCTGTTAGCCCAAAGAAATTTAATTATGTTGACAATAATGTAAGGCTTGCCAAAGGAAAAGTTGATGTAAATGTTTATAAAGGAAAAGATCCAAAGGCAATGATATTGCGGATTTACAGTGGCGAAATTCCTTATTCAGATGAATTGAATTTAAAAGGAGAAGCAATAGCGGAGGTGTTAAATATCAGGATCGACGATGAATTGCGCGAAAAATTGAAGGCAATTTATGGCGGAGGAATGCAATTTCAGTTTGAAAATATTCCTTATCCGCATTATGAATTTTTTCTTACACTTCCGACAGGGCCGGAAAAAATAGATACTTTAATGAAAGCAGCGAATGTGGAAATTGAAAATTTAATTGCCACTGGCCCCACAAAGGAAGAGCTTGAAAAAGTAAAGAAACAATGGGAGGAACAACATAAAGTAAACATAAAAGAAAATGGTGTGTGGCTTTCTGAATTGCAGCGCTTCTATTTCCCGGGGGACAATCCTGATTATTTTATCAACTACGATAAATATGTAAATGGATTAACACCAAAAGATATCCAGGAGGCAGCTAAAATATTGCTGACAACAAATAATGTGATAACAGGAATTTTGCGACCCGAAAAAACTGAATAAAAAAAATGATCATCAAATGAACGTTGAAGAATTAAGAGATTATGTTTTATCATTAGAGGAAGTGGAAGAAAGTTTTCCCTTCGGGGAAGATACTCTTGTGTTTAAAACCAATAATAAAATCTTTTTACTGGTTTCTCTGTCTTCATCACCCTTACAATTTAATGTAAAATGTGACCCGGAAAAAGCATTGGAATTGCGGGAGATATATGCATCCGTAATTCCCGGCTATCATATGAATAAAAAACATTGGAACACAGTAATTGTGGATGGATCAATACCACGGAAAGAATTAAAAGAATTTATAAAAGAATCTCACTGGCTTGTATCGCCAAAAAGGAAAATTAAGAATTCCGGAAAGGCAAAATAAAAATATTCCGCAAAAGTTTGTTTACGGGTAATTTTAAAAATATCACAAAACCGCTTCTGTTACCGCCTTAAAAAAGTTCCTCTGTTTTTTTGAATTACTTTTGGCAACAAAATTATTTACTCTTTTAGCGCAGCATGAAAATTTTAGACTGGTATATCATAAAGAAGTTTTTTGCCACCTTTTTCTTTTGCCTCATTGCGCTAACTTTCATAATAGTAATTGTTGATTTAAGCGAAAAAACGGACGATTTTGCAAAGACAGGCTTGTCTTACAAACAAATTATTACTCAATATTATTTTGGTTTTCTTCCTCATATTGAGGCGATGCTTTTTCCGCTGTTTATTTTTATTTCGGTGATATTCTTTACCTCGGCAATGGCCAACCGATCAGAGATCATTGCTATCCTGAGCACGGGCATCAGTTTTGGGCGCTTTCTGCGCCCTTACCTTGTTGGAGGTTTGATATTTACCGCTTTCCTTTGGTGGTGCAATCAGTACGTTCTTCCCCCGGCCAATGAAAAGTGGGCAAATTTTAATGCAAAATATATTGATTACAATTATGGCGGGTATGTAAATACTGCCACGCTCAACAATAAATATTTTAAGCTCGATTCGTTTTCGTATGCGGGTATCCGTTATTATGATACAACCAGTAAGGTTGGAAGTAATTTTTTCATCCAGCGGTTTAATAATACCAATCTTGTTTATAACTTAAGAGCACTTACTATCAAATGGGACACGGCAACCAACAAATGGATGTTGAATAATGTAGTGGTCCGAACGATCAACGGCCTGCATCAACAAGTAACAGATACTACCGTGATGCACATGAATTTTAATTTTAAACCAAGGGATCTCCAGCGGGACGAATACATGAAGGATAAGTTGACCACGCCTGAATTGAACCAATTCATTAAGCTTGAAAAAATAAGGGGTTCAGGGGATGTAAATGCGTTATTACTTGAAAAGAACACCCGCGATGCGATTCCTGTATCCGTTTTCATATTAACCATAATCGGAGCATGTATAGCATCGAGAAAAATACGGGGTGGTAGCGGCTTTCACCTCGCTATTGGTTTTTTAATTTGTGTGCTATATATCCTGGTGGGCCGGTTTTCGTCGGTTTTTGCATTAAAGGGTAATTTTAATCCCGTTATTGCGGCCTGGCTTCCCAACGTAGTTTTTGGAGCACTGGGCTGGTATCTTTACAGGCGCGCCTCAGGTATAAAATGATGAGAATCATGTCATCATAATCAATATTTCATTTGTTAAAAACCTCTGCGGGAGTTAACTTTAACGCTGTTACATTTTTTATTAAAAGTTGAATCAAAATATCAATTATTTTATGTTATGGGAGTAATTCAAGACAAATTCAGATCAAAGGCCGATATTGTTGCTGCAGAGGTAAAAGACATTGTAAAAAACCATGGCGACAAGGTTATTGGTGAGGTAAAGTTATCACAGATTTACCAGGGGATGCGTGGTATTACCGGCCTGGTGACGGAAACTTCCCTGCTCGATTCTCATGATGGAATCCGTTTCAGAGGTTATTCAATTCCTGAACTAAAAGAAAAATTACCAAAAGCAGAAGGTGGAAGTGAACCATTGCCTGAGGGAATATTTTATTTGATGCTGGTAGGAGAATTACCCTCCGAAGCTGATGTGCAAAACATGAGTAATCTTTGGCAACGCAGAAGCCACGTTCCCAATTTCGTTTTAGATACAATCGAATCTTTGCCCGAAACGGCGCATCCTATGACGCAGTTTGTGGTAGGAATTATGGCACTTCAAACTGAAAGTCATTTTGCCAAAAAGTATGCAGAGGGGATGGCTAAAAAGGATTACTGGGCAGCTGTATTTGACGATGCCATGGATTTGATCGCGCGCCTGCCAAGAATAGCCGCTTATATTTATCGCCGTAAATATAAAAATGGCAAGCACATTCAGCCTAATGGTTTGTTAGATTGGGCCGGAAACTTTGCACACATGTTAGGCTACGAAGACGAAGGATTTAAAGAATTGATGAGGTTGTATATGACCATTCATTCTGACCATGAAGGAGGTAACGTTTCTGCACACACCACGCATCTTGTAGGTTCTGCCTTAAGCGATCCTTATCTTGCTTTTGCTGCTGGTATGAATGGATTGGCCGGTCCTTTACATGGTCTTGCCAACCAGGAAGTGATCAAATGGATATTTGAAATGCAGAAAGAGATCGGAAGTGATCTTCCTTCAAAAGACCAGATAGAAACTTATGTAAGAAAAACACTTTCTGAGGGAAAAGTAGTGCCGGGCTACGGCCATGCTGTTTTGAGAAGAACTGATCCGCGTTTTGAAGCACAAATGGAATTTGGCAAAAAACATATGCCGGACGACAAGCTGGTTCAAACCGTATGGAATATTTATGAAGCCGTTCCGCCAATTTTACAATCACTTGGTAAGGTAAAAAATCCCTGGCCAAATGTAGATGCGCACAGTGGCGCATTATTGGTGCATTATGGGATGGAAGAATATGAATTTTATACAGTAATGTTTGGTGTAGCAAGGTCATTGGGTGTTTTGGCAAGTCTTTGCTGGGACAGGGCCTTGGGCTATCCGCTTGAAAGGCCTAAGTCTGTTTCGAACCGCCTTGTAAAGCTTTGGCTTGAAGGTGAAGGTGAGATATGGGGCGATTAATAAAAGAATTTTATTTCTGTTTTTTACTTTTTATATTTGCCGCCGCAGCATGATTTTGCGGCGGCTTTTTTATAATGGGGGATTAGCTCAGTTGGTAGAGTGCTTGCATGGCATGCAATAGGTCACCGGTTCGAATCCGGTATCCTCCACATCTCAAACCAAACAACGTTTCTTTTTCAAAAGAAACATATTTAAAATTTATTCGTTTACTGCTTCTGAATTTTACACCTTAAAAAAATTACTTCTTCAGATTAAACTTCAAGGGCAAACTTTTATCTAAAAGTTAAATTGCTAAAAAGATGAAGAAATTTCTTTTTTTAAGCCCGTTAGTTTTAATGTTCTTTTTTATCACAGGTTGTAAGCCTTCGAGAGTGGTTGTAAGAGAGAGACCTGTGCCGCCTCATTACGTTCAGCCATTGGCGCCCGGACCCAATTATGTATGGTATAGGGGAGAATGGACCAGGCATGGAAACACCTATATTTATCAAAAAGGTTTTTGGATGAAAGCATCTTCAAACCGGCGAGATTATGCCGGAGGCTATTGGCAACGGCGAAGAGGGGGATGGATATGGATACCCGGCCACTGGCGTTACTATTAACTTTACTTTCAATCTTTCAATATTAATTATACAAATTCAAAACCCCTGAAATCATGGTAAAAAAATCCCTTTTAGCCGCCTGCATGTTTCTTTCGTTGCAGGCCTTTTCACAAAAGAAATTTAATCCGAATGCAGATCATGAAAATTTCTTTCGTATCGGAGCCAAAGCCGGTGTAAATATTAACAAGATAAATGGGCAATCGTATAAAGATGGGTTCAATTACAATTATTTGTTGGGTGGTTTTATGCAGTTTAATTTTTCCCGAACTTTTGGATTGCAGCCTGAGGTAAATTTCGTGCAATCTTCATCCGAGTTTTCAACCAGCGCAAGTAATGTATATGATGATATTTTTCGTGTTGGCAGCCAGCGAAAGGCGAAACTTAATTATTTAAAAGTACCATTGCTTTTAAATATAAATGTAGGGCCAAGCAAGAGGGTAAAATTGCAGCTGGGGCCACAGTTTGGCGAATTACTGCATCAGAGCGTAGACAGCCTCAACACTAATCGAAATATTTTTAAGAATGGCGATTTTTCTGCAGTGGGTGGTTTGTGGATTCAGCTTCCTTTTGTGAACATAGGCGGCAGATACGAAGTTGGCCTTAATAACATCAATGATATTGATAATTCTGAAAAGTGGAGGAGCCAGGCATTTACCGTATTTGTAGGCGTTACTTTCTAAAAGACTGTTTTTGTTATAATTAAAACCCGTTATTGCAACGGGTTTTTTTTGTAAATTGAAGTACCAAAATATTTTAAATGAACCAAATATCGCTTGAGAATCTTTTTTTTATTGATATCGAAACAGTTTCTGAAAAAGAGCATTTTCATTTATTAGATGATACCTGGCAAGAGTTATGGCAGGAGAAAATTTCCCGCACTTTGCCGCCGGATACAACGCCCGAAGATTTTTACCCGATGCGTGCCGCTATTCTTGCGGAATTTGCAAAAGTGGCCTGCATTAGTTTTGGTTATTTCAAAAAACAGGATCATAAATTGCAATTGCGGATCAAATCTTTGTGTTCTGATAACGAAGCGGAACTTTTAAAAAAATTTATATCTACTTTACACCAGTTGCATACCAACAGTCAAAGATGGATTTTTAGCGGGCATAATATCAAAGAATTTGACGTGCCTTTTTTGTGCAGGAGAATGCTGATTAATAACATTCCTATTCCTCCTTACATTGATTTTCAAAATATGAAACCCTGGGAAACACCGGTTTTGGATACGCTTCATATGTGGAGGTTTGGTGATTACAAGCATTATACATCGTTAAAATTATTGGCCAAGGTTCTGGGAGTTCCGTCGCCAAAAGATGATATTGACGGAAGCCAGGTAGGGCAGGTATATTGGAAAGAAAAGGATTTGAACCGAATATCCATTTATTGCGAAAAAGACGTAGCTACCGTTGCCAATGTTATTTTAAGATTTAAAGGATTGCCTCTATTGGAAGAGGAACAAATTGTTTTTGTTGACCGTTAAATGGAGGATAAAAATCTTACCAATTTGTTGCTTTACTGCCCGGTTGTTACCAACAAAAAAGCCATCAAAAACTGATGGCCTTTTATTAGAGTATTACGTCTTTTTAAGAAATTTTTTCTACCTGCATATAGCTTAATTCAACAGGGGTGGCACGGCCAAATATTTTCACCTGCACTTTTAATTTTTTCTTTTCGTCAGTTACTTCTTCAATCACACCATTAAAATCATTGAACGGACCGTCAATAATTTTGATAGTTTCACCCACAATAAATGGTTCACTCATCGTCATTCCGCCGGCATCAGCCATTTCATCAACTTTACCAAGCATTTTATTCACTTCCGATTTTCTGAGGCTGATAATTTCACCTTTTGATCCTTTGCCATCAGTTAAAAAATGCATTACGTTAGTGGTGTTGCTAAGGTGCTGTACCATCTCTCCCGAAAGTTTGCCGTCAAGCACCTCTATCATAACATAGCCGGGATAGAAATTTCGTTCTCTCATCACTTTTTTTCCATTAACTACTTTGTACACCTTTTCAACCGGTAGAAAGATTTGTAAAATATCCTTGTCCCACCCTTGCCTCACAATATCTTTATCCAGGTATTCTTTTACTTTCCTTTCCTTGCCACTTACAACCCGCAGCACATACCATTTGGTATCCCTTTCAGGAACTGAAGGCTTGGTATCATTGGAAACCTCTTCTTGTACTTTATCTTGATTTTCTTCTGACATGATTACTTAAATAACGAATAAATAAATTTTAGGACCCCGTTAGATACAAAGTCCATTAACGCCACGATAGCAGTAATTATAATGGTTGCTGCCAACACGATCATAGTTGATTGCTGCAATTCTTCCCAGGTAGGCCATGTTACTTTATGCATCATTTCTTTATAAGAATCGCGAATGTATGATCCAACCTTGTTCATATTTTTTTATTTGACAATTAGCAAATTTTGAAATGGAAAAATTTTCCATTTAAGAGCACGGGCACAAGGATTCGAACCCTGATCAAAGGTTTTGGAGACCTCTATTCTACCATTGAACTATGCCCGTAAATCCTTTAAAGCCTTACTTTTTTATAAATAAACGCTTTTTTTTAAAGAACATTTTAAAAAGCAAAGTACTTAAGCTGCCGCCCAAGTACTTCGCAAATTTATTAAAACCATTTCAAACACCCCGATAAAGAGTAATTTGAAACTTTTATTTTATAATTTCTGTCACCTGGCCAGCGCCTACTGTACGGCCACCTTCACGAATCGCGAATTTCAAACCTTTTTCCATCGCAATCGGTTGGATGAGTTTTACAGTAAGTGAGGTGTTATCACCAGGCATAACCATTTCTGTTCCTGCTGGCAATTCTACTTCTCCTGTTACGTCAGTTGTACGGAAGTAAAACTGAGGACGGTATTTGTTGAAGAATGGAGTATGACGTCCACCTTCTTCTTTGCTCAATACGTAAACCTCACCTTTAAATTCAGTATGCGGAGTAATTGAACCTGGTTTGCAAAGAACCATACCACGACGGATTTGGCTTTTTTCAATACCACGAAGCAACAAACCTGCATTATCACCGGCTTCACCCTGGTCAAGTAATTTTTTAAACATTTCAACACCTGTTACTGTAGAAGTCAATGGTTTTTCCATCAAACCAACAATTTCAACTGGTTCACCCACTTTAATACGTCCTCTTTCGATACGACCTGTAGCAACTGTACCACGACCTGTAATTGAGAATACATCTTCTACAGACATAAGGAATGGCTGATCAACGGGGCGCGGAGGCAATGGAATGTAAGTATCAACAGCATCCATCAACTCAGTAATTTTAGCAACCCATTTGTCATCACCAGCCAAAGCGCCTGTAGCAGAACCTTGAATGATTGGTGTGTTATCTCCGTCAAAACCGTAAGAAGTCAACAACTCACGAATTTCCATTTCCACCAATTCCAACAATTCAGGATCATCTACCAAATCGACTTTGTTCATGAAAACCACAATACGGGGTACACCCACCTGGCGAGCCAAAAGGATGTGCTCTTTAGTTTGTGGCATTGGGCCATCAGTTGCCGCAACTACCAAAATAGCACCGTCCATCTGAGCAGCACCGGTAATCATGTTTTTTACATAATCCGCGTGACCAGGACAATCTACGTGAGCATAGTGACGGCTCGCCGTTGCATACTCAACGTGTGCTGTATTAATTGTGATACCCCTTTCTTTTTCTTCAGGAGCACCATCGATGTCTGCATAATTTTTTCTTTCCGCTAAACCTTGTTTAGACAAAATATCGGTTATAGCGGCTGTGAGGGTTGTTTTTCCATGGTCAACGTGGCCGATAGTGCCAATGTTAACGTGGGGTTTATCCCTTTTGAAATTCTCTTTTGCCATTTTGTTTGTTTTTAATTTTTATTTTAAAAATTTAAATCCTCTATTCATTTTAAAAATGAATACCTATTTTTTGAGCGGAAGACGAGTCTCGAACTCGCGACCTATAGCTTGGAAGGCTATCGCTCTACCAATTGAGCTACTTCCGCTTTTTAATTTCTTAAGTTTGAATACTCTAAAAACTTCACATCCAATTCTCAAAAAGAGCTGTTGATGAGAATTGAACTCACGACCTCTTCCTTACCAAGGAAGTGCTCTACCCCTGAGCTACAACAGCTTGAAAGAAGTCAAACCTATTCTATTTCAAAAAACTAATTCTCTTAAGGTGAGAATTGAACTTTCGACCTTCCCGATTTTTCATCGGAATGCTCTACCCCTGAGCTACAATCCCGAACCCTTCGGGAAAAGAAGTCAAACCTATCCTATTTCAAAAAACTTTTTGTGGGCAGAGTAGGGTTCGAACCTACGTACTCGTGAGAGAACAGATTTACAGTCTGTCGCCTTTAACCACTCGGCCATCTGCCCAAATTAATTTCAGAAACGCTTTTGTAAACCAAATCTGAAACCAACAATACTTCTCAATTTTAAGAGCCAGTGGAGGGATTCGAACCCCCGACCAGCTGATTACAAATCAGCTGCTCTGGCCAACTGAGCTACACTGGCAATTGCCGAAATACAGCCTTAAAATGAACTTCCCGCAAAAATTTCCTGTAAGGGCTATTTTTTGGGAAGGCAAAGGTAATGGAAAATGTTTAATGGAAAAATTTTGAAAAGAAAAATTTATTGCAAATAAAAACTAAATATTCAAGCCGTTTTAAAGACTAATAATTGCTTTCAAAAAAGAAGCCTCTGTCATCAAACAGAGGCCTCGTTATTTAATGTTAGCTTAAGGTGCTTAGGCTACCATCTTTTCTTTTTTTCTTTTTATTTGATTAATTACTGAATCCAATGCTATATCAAAACTTTCTTCAAAAGATTTTGAAGAATGTTTTACGAACAAGTCATGCTTTGGAACATGTACTTTTATTTCTGCTACCTTGTCTTTGATGTTGTGTGCCACGTTATCCAGCTTCAAAAAAACATCCACCTTCGTTATTCGTTCATGAAATTGGGAAAGTTTTTCAACTTTTTTTTCAATGAATGCTACCAATTTTGAATCTGCTACAAAGTGCAGACTTTGAATGTTTACGTTCATAGTAGTCGTATATTTATTAAGTGAGGAATAAAATTCGGGAGATAAAAAACAGAGGTATTCAAGACGCACAATTTTCAAAATAATATATTTTTTTACCACTATGAAGGTACAGTGAAGCAGCGGTTTTTCAAAATGATTTTTTTAGGAATTATTAGCCTTTTTTCAGCTTTTTGGGTGCGCCTGTTTATGAACTTCTTTTAATTTTTCTATGGTGTTATGGGTATAAATTTGGGTAGCAGCGAGGCTGCTATGCCCCAGCAGTTCTTTAATTGCATTAATCTGTGCTCCGTTGTTGGTTAGGTGGGTGGCGAAACTATGGCGCAATACGTGAGGGCTCTTCCTTTGGTTAGTAGATACTTGCCCGAGGTAATTTTTTACCATATTATACACTGACTTCGGATTGAGTGGTTTGCCTTTTTTGCTTAGCAAGAGTTCATTACCGGTTAGTTCGGGAAATTCTTTTTGCTTTTCCGAAAGGTATTCATCGATGGTAGCCAGTAATTTATTATTTACAGGGATGATTCTTTCTTTATTTCCTTTTCCGAGTACTTTAATGGTTCCCGAATTTTTATCTATATCAGCTTCTTTTAAATTGATTAATTCGCTCCGGCGGATGCCGGTTTGGTAGAGGAGTTCAAAAATTAAATAATGGGTTTTTCCTTCAAAGGTTGCTGGAAAATAATCATGATCTAATAAAGTCTGTATGCTTTTCTCCTCTACAAATGAAGGAAGCCTTTTGCTCACCTTTAACGAAGCAACTGTGGCTACAGGATTTACTGTTATCTTTTTTAATCTAAGCTGGTACCTGAAAAAAGCTTTAAGAGAAGAGATTTTACGGTTTATGGTTTTTGAAGAAAGCTTCTTTTCCTTGAGCGAAGCCAGCCACGTGCGAACAATCGAAGGATTTACTTCGTTTACTGCAGCAATTTTATATTCCTTATATATAAAGTTAAAAAAACCGTCCAGGTCATTTTTGTAAGAAATGATCGTATGCGTTGAATACCTTTTTTGAAAAGTGAGGTAATCTAAAAATTCGGTTATCGCAAATGGTTCAGTATCAGGCATAAAAAATCCGGTGAGTGTAAAGTTACTAACTTAAACTTACCGGAAATAATATATTAAAAGTAGTACTGGCTACTTAAACTTCAATTTTACCGCTGGCAATTTGTTGCTTGTAAACTGCCTTTAAAACCTGTCCACGCCTTTTTACAGAGGGCTTTGTGTAGGATTGACGATCACGAAGTTCTAAAAGAGTACGGCTCTTCTCAAATTTTTTCTTATACTTTTTGAGCGCTTTATCGATATTTTCGCAATCTTTTGAATCAATTATCAACATAAATATTTACGATTTTTTTTAAGGAGTGCGAAGATAAAATAATTTTTTAAAATACCGAATTTAAAAAGCAGTAATTTTCTTAAAAAAATAAAAAAGGTAACATGTTTACAGGTATCATAAAATCGCTGGGAGAAATTAAAGAAATATCAATCCATGGAAGCAACCGGACTTTTTATATTGAAAGTGAGGCAGCCAGTCAATTTAAAATAGACGAAAGTGTTGCACATAATGGTGTGTGCCTTACTATAGAAGATATTTCGAACAACACCTACAAAGTGACTGCCATTGAAGAAACCCTTAAAAAAACAAATGCTGGTAACTGGAAACAGGGTGATTTGATAAACCTTGAACAGGCAATGCAACTGAATGATCGTCTTGATGGCCATATTGTTCAGGGGCATGTAGATGGAACCGGCATTTGTGTAAAAAAATCTGACAAAGATGGAAGTGTGGAGTTTACTTTTCAATTTGATGACTCTTTTGCCCCGCTTATTATTGAAAAAGGTTCTATTTGTGTGAACGGAGTGAGCCTTACGGCCTTCAACGTTTCCAGCAACCGGTTTACCGTGGCTATTATCCCTTATACTTTCGCACATACCAACTTTCACTACATTGATGCCAACGATGTGGTAAACCTTGAATTTGATATTTTAGGAAAATATGTAGCACGAATTGAAAGTACCCGGCCTGGAAAATAAAAAACTCAATTATTTATTTGTTTACTATGGATTTGTTTTGCTCGTCATCCTGATGATAGGAATAATCATTTCTTCAAGGCTAATGCCCCCATGTTGAAAAGTGTTTTTATAATAATTGGCGAAATGGTTGTAATTATTTGGATAGCACAAGTAGCCATCCTGCTTTGCAAAAATGTAAGAAGAATTTACGTTTGGAACGGGTAATCCGGCCTGTCGCGGATCGCGAAATGCCAGTACTTCTTTTGGTTCGTAATTCAAATTCCGGCCATGTTTATACCGGAGATTGGCAGTAGTTTGTTTATCACCTACTACTTTCTGCGCTGTATTTACCCTTACACTTCCGTGATCGGTAGCTACAATGAGATTTATTTTTTTGTCTGCAATCTTTTTCAGCGCCTGGTGAAGCGGAGAATGTTCAAACCATGAAGCAGTAAGGCTTCTGTAACTCACTTCATCTGCTGCCAGTTCTTTAAGTACTTCCATCTCTGTACGTGCATGGCTAAGCATGTCTACAAAATTATAAACTATAACATTTATATCATTATTAAGGTAGTTGTGGATATTGTCCACCAGCTTTTGCGCATCCTGATGATTCGTAATTTTTGTATAGGAATATTTCCAGTCATCCTTTCCTAGCTTTTTTAACTGGGCCTGGAAAAACGTTTCTTCATATAAATTTTTCCCGCCTTCTTCATCATCATTTTTCCATTCTACCGGAAATCGCTTTTCAATCTCTACTGGCAACAAGCCCGCAAAAATGGCATTCCGGCTGTATTGGGTAGCTGTTGGTAATATAGAATAAAAGGTTTCTTCTTCCTGTAGCCGGAAATTTTCAGCAAATAAAGGTTGCACGGATTTCCATTGATCAAACCTGAGATTGTCAATCAATACAAAAAAAGTAGGGGTGCCTTTTGCTACATGAGGAAAAACTTTGAATTTCATCAGCGTATTGCTCATTATAGGAGCGTCAGCAGCAGGGTTGGTAACCCACTCAGAATAATTTTTTGAAATGTATTTGTAAAATTCAAGGTTCGCTTCATTTTTTTGGGATTGCAGCACCTCACGCATTTCCGGGCTGTCGCTCTTTTTCATTTCAAGTTCCCAGTAAACAAGCTTCTTGTAAATATCCATCCATCCATTATAATCAGGATTGTCATTAAGCGCCATAAACAGGTCCCTGAACTGCTGCTGGTATGCCGAAGTAGTTTTTTCGGCCACCAATCTTTTATTATCGATTATCTTTTTTAGCGAAAGCCAAACCTGGTTTGGATTAACCGGTTTTATCAGGTAATCGGTTATCTGCGAACCTATGGCTTCGTCCATCAGGTTTTCAGTTTCATTTTTTGTGATCAGCACAATCGGAATCTGTGAATTGATCTCTTTTATTTTTTGTAAAGTTTCAAGCCCGGTAATGCCCGGCATGCTTTCATCAAGTAAAACAACATCCACTATATTTTCCTTTACATAATCGATTGCATCATGTCCGTTGCTTAACGATTTTACATCGTACCCCTTGTGCTCCAGAAACATAATTTGAGATTTTAAACTTTCCATCTCATCGTCTACCCATAAAATTTTTGCTCTGTTCATTTATTTGTGTTTATCCTACTCTTCAAAAAACTGAAATTTCTTTATGACTGTTAACTGATCGATACAAATATAATTTATTCCCCTCCCAAAATTTATCTTTGCCTGTAATGCAAATGTTTTTAACAATTCCGAAGAAATGTCCTTTAGAAAAATAATTAATGACCCCGTATACGGATTTATAACTGTTGATGACGAACTCATTTACGATATTATTTCTCATCCATATTATCAAAGACTACGTCGGATTCACCAGATGGCTTTTGCCGAAATGGTATACCCGGGCGCCGTCCACTCGAGGCTCCATCATTCTTTAGGCGCCTATCATCTGATGTGTAATGCGCTTCACGAACTTAGCAGTAAAGGCGTGGTCATTTCAGTTGAAGAGGAAAGGGCTGCTAAAATAGCAATATTGTTACATGACCTCGGACATGGCCCCTATTCACATGCGCTTGAAAATATTCTCATAACAGGTATTAGTCACGAGCAGGTTTCTTTATTATTAATGGAAAGAATGAATAAAGAATTTGAAGGCAAGCTACAGGTGGCCATTGATGTTTTTAAGAACAAGTATCCCAAAAAATTTTTACACCAGCTAATTAGCGGTCAACTGGATGTGGACAGGATGGACTACCTGATCAGGGATAGTTTTTTTACAGGTGTCACCGAAGGAGTGATCGGATATGATCGCATTATTAAAATGCTTACGGTTCACGAAGGTGAACTAATGATAGAAGAAAAGGGCATTTATTCTATTGAAAAGTTTTTGGTATCGCGGAGGTTTATGTATTGGCAGGTTTATCTTCACAAAACGGTTTTATGTGCCGAAAAGATGTTGGGTAAGATTATTGCGCGCGCCCGCGAGATCAGGGCCAAGTCTCCATCCCGGGTATTCAATATTTTTTTACACAATGAATATGAAGGTGATAATATAGAAAAACACCTTGATGACTTTTGTGCGTTGGATGATTACGATATTTTGTATTCGATAAAATCATGGGTTGATCATCCGGATAAAATTTTATCGCTACTTAGTAAAAGCCTGGTGAACCGCCACCTATTAAAAGTAAAATATTCTGCAAAGGCCGTTTCAAAAGAGATGTTGGAGCAAAAATTAGTTTTGGCAAAAGAATACATGCGCATAAATGATGACGAAGCGTCTTATCTTGTTTTTACCGGTGAAAGTGAAATAAAAACATACAATCACAGGTTTGAGCATATTAATATATTATTTAAAGACGGCACTGTGAAGGACATTTCAGAAGTAGACAATGCCCTCATAAATCAAAGTTTATCAGGCACCGTAAAAAAATTTTACATTTGTTTTATAAACCTTGATCTCACATAATAGATTATTTTTAATTTTTTATTCTTAAAACCAGCAAGGCAGATGCAGTTTACCGCAAAACAAATAGCCGAATTAATAAATGGAACAATTGAAGGAGATCCGGAGGTGGCGGTTTCATCTTTTGGTAAACTGGAAGAAGCTACAGAAGGACAGCTTGCTTTTTTGGCCAATCCGAAATACGAGGAGTTTCTCTATTCAACAAACGCATCAGTTATTATAATAAATAGCTCCCTGGAGGTTGAAAAGGCTTTGGATGCCACCCTGATTCGCGTACCTGATGCCTATTCCTCATTCGCGGTTATCTTAACTGCTTACTCAGAGATTGCCAAAGCGCATTTAACCGGGATACAAGAGCCTTCTTATATTTCATCTTCGGCTACTTTAGGAGAAAATGTATTTGTGGGGGCTTTTGCTTATATAGGCAAAGATGTTTGCATCGGGCAAAATGTAAAAATTTATCCACAGGTATTTCTTGGTGACAATGTGAAAGTAGGCGATAATAGTATTTTATATCCTGGTGTTAAAATTCACCATGATTGCGAAATCGGAAGAAATGTTTCTATCCATGCTGGGTGCGTGATTGGCGGTGATGGATTTGGATATGCTCCTCAAAAAGACGGAAGCTTTAAAAAGGTGCCTCAAATCGGCAATGTGGTAATTGAAGATGATGTGGAAATAGGTGCCAATACTACAATTGATCGTTCCACTATTGGATCGACAACAATCAAATCCGGCGCCAAACTGGATAATTTGATCCAGATAGCGCATAATGTGGAGGTAGGAATGAACACAGTTATTGCGGCACAATCCGGGATAAGCGGCAGTACCAAAATCGGCAAAAATGTGATGATAGGCGGGCAGGCAGGCATTGTGGGACACATTCAAATAGCTGATGGGAGTAAGATTAATGCACAAAGTGGCGTAGGCAAATCTATTAAGAAACCAAACACTGCGGTCACCGGTTCCCCGGCTTACGATTACAGCCAGGCGCTACGTAGCCAGATACTAAGCAGGAATCTTCCTGAATTGGAAAAACGAATTAAAAGCCTCGAACAATTAGTAGAACAATTAAAAAAAGAGAAAATAACCGACTAGAATGCATAGTCATCAAATTCTAATTTTCGATCCCGCGAATAAATTAAAGAATTACTTTTCATACTTTCGTGCCCATGGAACAACCGTTTAATTCTAAAGAGATTCATTTCCAACATACCCTAAAAGAAGCCGTTACTATTTCCGGAGCCGGAATCCATACCGGGCAGTCAGTCACCATCAATGTCAAGCCTGCTGAACCGGGCACTGGCATTAATTTTCAAAGAGTGGATCTGCCGGGAAAGCCCATCGTGAAAGCAGATGTCGATAATGTGATCGAAACCAACCGGAGTACGACCATTGAGGCCAATGGTGCAAGAATTGGTACAATAGAACATTTAATGGCTGCGCTGATGGGGATGGAGGTGGATAATGCGTTGATTGAAATAGATGGCGAAGAAGTTCCTATTTTAGATGGAAGTTCCCAGGTTTTTATTGATCATCTTTCAAAGGCCGGTGTAGAAAAACAAAATGCTGAAAAGATATATTATAAGATACAGCACAACATAACTTTTATTGATGAGGGGAAAAAAGTAGAGATGGTGGCTTTGCCTTATAATGGCTACCGTATCAATACCCTGATTGATTTCAATTCGCCGATTTTGGGAACCCAACATGCCGATCTGAATAATATACGCAATTTTAAAACGGAAGTGGCTCCAAGCCGCACTTTTTGTTTCTTTCATGAACTGGAACAATTAATTGCCAATGACCTTATAAAAGGTGGAGATATCAACAATGCGATAGTAGTAGTGGATAAGCCCGTTGACGAAGAGCAGGTAAAAAGAATTTCGAAGGTATTTCATAAAGATGATGTGAAGGTGAGTGAGGCCGGGATTTTAAATAATCTTACACTTCGCTTTCCTAATGAACCTGCACGTCATAAGTTACTTGACGTTGTTGGTGATTTGGCATTGGTTGGTTATCCCTTTAAAGCGCATATCATTGCCAACAGGCCAGGTCACTCATCAAATATTAAATTTGCAAAAAAAATAAAGGAACACATCAAAAAATATAAGTATAGACAGGATATACCGAAATATGATCCTAATGTTCCCCCAATTTTAGATATCCAGGATATTGAAAAAACTTTGCCACACCGTTACCCGTTTTTGATGGTTGATAAAATCATCGAATTGACAGATAAGCATGTGGTGGCTATAAAGAATGTTACTTATAATGAACCTTTTTTCCAGGGTCATTTTCCCGGAAATTCGGTGATGCCTGGTGTTTTGCTGGCTGAAGCCCTTGCCCAAACAGGCGGCTTTATTGCCATACCCCAAAATTCGAAAGATAAATATGATACTTATTTTCTTAAAATAGATAACTGTAAATTCAAACAAAAAGTTGTTCCGGGCGACACTCTAATTTTAAAAATGGAACTGTTACACCCAATACGCCGTGGTATCTGTGAAATGAAGGGAACGGTATATGTTGGCGACAAAGTGGTAACAGAAGCTGTTTTAATTGCTCAAATAGTAAAACGCCCTAATCCTTAATATGATAAGCCCCCTTGCACATATCCATCCAAATGCAAAAATAGGTAAGGATATAATTGTTGATCCTTTTGCGGTAATTGAAGATGATGTAACCATCGGCGATGGCACGCATGTAATGTCGCATGCCATCATTATGAAAAAGGTTACCATTGGTAAATCCTGCCAAATTTTTCCCGGCGCTGTAATTGGGGCCATTCCCCAGGACCTGAAATTTGATGGAGAAGATACCGTTGTAGAAATAGGCGATAATACAACCATAAGAGAATGTGTTACTATAAATCGCGGCACCAAAGACAAGTGGCGAACCGTAGTGGGAAGTGATTGTTTATTGATGGCCTACTCTCATATTGCCCATGATTGTATTTTAGGAAATCATGTCATCATCGCTAATTCTGTACAGCTTGCCGGGCATGTGGAAATTGGAGATCATGCCATTATCGGCGGAATGGCTGCTGCCATACAGTTTTCAAAAATCGGCGCTCATACCTATATCGCCGGCGGCACAGAAGTGATAAAAGATGTTCCACCGTATATCAAAGCAGGCCGTTCGCCATTGTGTTATGTCGGCGTCAATTCTGTTGGTTTGCAACGGCGCGGCTTCACTTCTGAAAGGATAAACAGCATTTCTGAAATTTATCGCAACATTTACCTTCGCGGGTTGAACATCAGCCAGGCAACCCAGATAATAGAAAAGGAATTGCCTGATTCAGAAGAAAAATCGGAAATCCTGAAATTTATAAAAGACAGTAAACGCGGCATATTAAAAGTTTCTTTCAAAGAGGGAATGGATGAAAATTAATCTCACGAAACTTGGGAAACGCTATAACCGGGATTGGATCTTCCGGAACCTGGATTTTCAATTTGACGAGGGTAAACACTACGCGATAACCGGGCCTAATGGATCGGGAAAATCAACGTTACTTCAAATTATCTCTGGCGCTTCAATTTTTAATGAAGGAAGCATCTCTTATTTTGAAAATGGAAATCCTTTCGGAGAAGAAAAAGTGTATCAAAAGATATCTTACGCGGCTCCGTACCTTGATGTGGTGGAAGAAATGACACTTACTGAATTTTTTACTTTCCATCATAATATGAAAGGCTGGCTTCCGGGACTGGACACCTCAGAAATTATTACTTTATCTGCCTTAAAAAATGCTGCTCATAAGCAGATACGATATTTCAGTAGTGGAATGAAACAGCGTGTAAAACTGGCCCAGGCAATATTTAGTGATGTTCCGGCAGTTTTGCTGGACGAACCGCTTACCAACCTGGATGAGGAAGGCGTATCATTATATCATGAACTGATAGGAAAATATTGCCGGAACCGTTTACTCATTATCAGCAGTAACGACAAAAAAGAATATTCTTTCTGCAAGGAAATTGTGGATATGAGAAATTACAAGTAGCAGTAAACAGACAAATAAAAAGAATTTTTATTTAGGATAGTAAACAAACAAAAAAACTAACTATTAATTTTACCTAATCGATAAAATGCAGTTTCTTTTCCATCACAAAGTGAGGAATTGAAACTTCCAGGAATTCTTTTCCGGTTACGTTGTAGCCGAGCTTTTTATAAAATCCTGTCGCAGTTTTTCGCGCATGCATCATAATTTTTTTGTAACCGGCATCGCGTGCTACATTTTCTGCAAAATTCATCATGCTGGCGCCAATTCCTTTTCCCTGCAAATTGTTTTGCACAGCCATTTGTCTTAATCGGCAAGTATGTTTGTCTATTTTTTTCAGTATACAACAGCCAAGCATTTTATCTTCCTCAAAAGCGCCTATTAAAATATCATGCTTTTCTTTTTCCAATTCAGTTTTGTCAAAAGAAAGCTTTAGTGGTTTGCGCAAAATCTCAAATCGCAATTGAACCATTTGATCATATTCTTTGGATCCGTGATCTATTTGTTTAATAGGCATAAATGAGTTGCGGTATTTTTTAATGAAGAATAAAAATACAGGTTTTATCATTCATTTTTTCTGCGTCAATAAAAAAACACAATAAACTTTTCAATTCTTTTTGCGCAATAAAAAATAAAAGGAACGGCAAAGTAAAGAAAAATGAATCAGCTAAAAGTGATTCAGTTATAATGGAATAGAAAATAAATTATGCTTAATATCCAAAAGTTGCTGTACGCATTTTTTTTGGTAATAGTTATTATTTTTTTTTATCACAAAAAGTATATTTTTGTGGCCATATTAACTAAACTTTACAATCATGCAAGACGTTGCAACAAGAGTTAAAAAAATCATTGTTGACAAGTTAGGAGTTGACGAAGCTGAGGTAACACCTGAAGCATCATTCACTAACGATCTAGGTGCCGACAGTTTGGACACCGTAGAGCTAATCATGGAGTTTGAAAAAGAATTCAATATTTCAATTCCGGATGAACAAGCGGAAACCATCACCACCGTAGGACAGGCAGTAGCATACCTGGAAGAACATGCTAAGTAATCACCTTATTTTAACTTTGCAGGTAAGCTTATGGAATTAAAAAGAGTAGTAGTAACCGGATTGGGAGCCATAACGCCTTTAGGAAAAAGTGTTCCTGAATATTGGGACAGTTTAACTCAAGGTGTATCTGGTGCTGATTATATTCAGCAATTTGATTGCGCGAAATTTAAGACCAGGTTTGCCTGTGAAGTTAAAAATTTTGAACCAACCGAATATCTTGATAGGAAAGAAGCCCGGAAACTTGACCGCTTTACGCAGTTTGCTTTAATCGCAAGTGATGAAGCAGTGAAAGATGCAGGTATTTCAAAAGACAATGTTGATCCCGACAGGGTAGGCGTTATTTTCGCCAGCGGCATTGGTGGTATTACCACCTTCCAGGATGATGTAATGGAATTTGCCCGTGGCGACGGTACTCCGCGTTTTAATCCCTTCTTTATTCCCAAAATGATATTGGACATAGCGGCCGGCCAGATTTCGATGCGATATGGCTTTCGGGGCCCAAACTTTGCAGTTGTGAGTGCCTGTGCAAGCAGCACCAATGCAATAATAGACGCGTTTGATACTATCCGTTTGGGCAAAGCAGATATAATCCTCACAGGCGGAAGCGAAGCCGTTATTTCAGAATCAGGGGTGGGCGGGTTTAATGCCATGAAGGCATTGAGTGAAAGAAATGATGATCCTAAAACAGCGTCACGTCCATTTGATAAAGATCGTGATGGTTTTGTAATGGGAGAGGGCGCTGGTGTACTCGTAGTTGAAGAACTGGAACACGCACTGGCGCGTGGTGCTAAAATTTACTGTGAGATTGCGGGTGGAGGTGCTACGGCAGACGCTTATCATATTACAGCGCCACATCCTGACGGATTGGGAGCAAAAAACGTAATGCGTAAAGCGCTTGATGATGCAGGCTTAAAGCCTGAAGATATCGATTATATAAATGTACATGGAACATCTACGCCGTTAGGAGATATTGCTGAAACAAAAGCTATTTTAGCTGTATTTGGTGAAAGCGCACATAAATTAAACATCAGTTCTACCAAATCGATGACGGGTCATTGTCTTGGAGCTGCCGGGGTAATAGAAGCGCTGGCTTGTATCCTTGCTGTTACTAAAAATGTGATACCGCCGACGATAAATCATTTTACAGATGACCCGGCATTCGATCCAAAACTCAATTTTACTTTTAATAAAGCCCAGGAAAGGGAAGTAAACGCAGCTTTGAGCAATACTTTCGGTTTTGGGGGACATAACGCGTCCGTGATACTTAAAAAGTATACGCCTTAAGTGGGTTGTCTTTGATTTTTAGAATTTCTTCATACGGTCTTCTTGTGTTGCTTGTACGGTTCTGTAATTTGATCTTTTCCTGAGGGATTAAATTATTTATAATCAACTGTTTCTTTACAATTTTGCTATCTTCGTTAATTACCAATTTTTGTATTTACTTATTGGTTATTTTAAAAAGTGGACTTAGATTATGAACCGACTTAAAATCATTAAAAAACAATGGAACAACTTCTCCCCATAATAGTGGGTGCTGTGGCATTAATTGCCGGCATCTTCCTGGGAAAAATATTATTCGCAAAAAACACAAAACAACTCTTAGAAAACGCAAAAGATCAAGCTCAACAAATTATTTCTGACGCACAGTCAAAAGCCGAAACCGTTAAAAAGGAAAAGCAACTGGAAGCGAAGGAACATTTTGTACAATTAAAAGCCGAGCATGAAAAAACGGTGGGCCAGCGTAACCAGAAATTGACTGATGCGGAAAACCGGATCAAGCAAAAAGAACAATCGATCAATCAAAAAGATCAGAATGTAGAGAGAATGATCAAGGAAAATGAGGTAATCAAACAAAACCTCAACCGGCAGATTGAAGTGGTAAATATTAAACGCACGGAGCTTGAAAAACACCAGGAAGAACATATCAAAAGGCTTGAAAAGGTTTCTGGTCTGTCGGTTGAAGAAGCTAAGGCTCAATTGATCGAAACGTTGAAAAATGAGGCCAATTCCCAGGCACTTAGCATCCAGCAGGAAATAGTGGATGACGCCAAATTGCGCGCGAATAAAGAAGCGCGAAAAATTATAATTCAAACAATTCAACGAACTGCTGCCGAGCAGGCTATTGAAAACGCTATAACTGTTTTTAATCTCGAAAGTGACGAGATCAAAGGCTCGATTATCGGTCGCGAAGGAAGAAATATCCGCGCCATAGAAGCCGCCACAGGAGTCGATCTTATTGTTGATGATACGCCGGAAGCCATTATTCTTTCCTGTTTTGATCCTCTGCGTCGCGAGATTGCACGTCTTTCTTTGCAACGCCTTGTAACAGATGGCCGCATTCACCCGGCACGTATTGAGGAAGTGGTTGAAAAAACCCGGAAACAAATCGAAGACCAGATCATGGAAATTGGTGAACGTACGGTTATTGAGCTGGGCATCCACGGGCTGCATAAAGAGTTGGTAAGAATTGTTGGAAAAATGCGTTTTCGGTCGTCTTATGGGCAGAACTTGTTAATGCATAGCAGGGAAGTCGCCAATCTTTGCGGAATTATGGCTGCAGAATTAGGAATGAATGCAAAATTGGCAAAACGTGCCGGTTTACTACACGATATCGGCAAAGTGCCTGACGAAGAAACAGAATTAAGCCATGCTCTCCTTGGGATGAAACTGGCAGAAAAATACGGGGAAAATCCGGCTGTTTGCAATGCGATTGGCGCTCATCACGATGAAGTGGAGATGGAATATGTAATCTCGCCCGTCGTGCAGGCTTGCGACTCAATGAGTGGAGCAAGGCCGGGAGCACGTCGCGAAATCATGCAGCAATATTTGCAAAGGATAAAAGATCTTGAGAATCTTGCTCTTGCCTACCAGGGAGTAGAGAAAGCTTACGCTATACAAGCGGGGCGTGAGTTGCGTGTAATTGTGGAGTCTGAAAAAGTGAGTGATGGAGAAAGTGACAAATTAAGTTTTGAGATTGCACAAAAAATTCAAACCGAGATGATTTATCCGGGGCAGATTAAAGTGACGGTGATCAGGGAAAAAAGAGCTGTGAATGTAGCACGATAAAATAACGGGTAACAAATTCGTTAAGAGGTTTAAAATTTCGAATAAAAGAATCGCCTGATGTAGGATTTTATCAAAATTGCCTTACATTTGCACTCCTAAAATCAAAAGCCATGAATGCTGTTGCATTTGTTCACGATCAGTTGACAACAAAGAAAGAATTCCCGAAGTTTAAAGCGGGCGATAATATTACTGTAAACTACAGGATACAGGAAGGTAATAAAGAAAGGATCCAGAGTTTCAAGGGCGACGTAGTTAAGCGCCAGGGCGAAGGCGGAACCGCTACTTTTACAGTTCGTAAAATAAGTGATGGAGTGGGTGTTGAGCGGTTATTTCCCGTTTTTTCACCAAGTATTGAAAGTATTAAACTTCATAAAGTGGGTAAAGTTCGTCGTTCTAAATTGTATTTCCTTCGTGAAAGAAGTGGTAAAAGTGCGAGGATCAAAGAAAAAAGAATTAAATAATTCTTTAAATTATTCTAAAAAAGACCGGAAAAAATTTCTTTTCCGGTTTTTTTATTTTATACTTGTAAATACAAATACCTTTAACATACGAAAATTTGACGTCACCATTTTTATTGAAATGAAAAAACTCCTCTTCATTGTATTTTTATTATCGACCATGTTATTTTTTTCATGTGCGAAAGGTATTACCCCATATGAAGCAGCGCACGGTAAAGCAAAGTGCGGGCGCTATTTAAAGTAAAGCCTGCAGATTGACACTGTCGCTCATGGATGTCAAAATTAATAACCTTATCTTTGCTTTCTAACTTTATCAACAATGACACTTTTATTTTTTCAACCTGAATTTTTACTTTCAATGCCTGGTGGCACTGAATGGGTATTGATTCTGCTTGTAGTTTTACTATTTTTTGGCGGTAAAAAAATTCCTGACCTGATGCGGGGAATAGGTCGTGGTGTTCGTGAATTTAATGATGCAAAGGAAAGTGTAAAAAAAGAACTGGACGAAGGCATGAAGGAAAAAGATAAAAAAGCTCCCACCTCCGAACAACAACGCGAAGTAGTAAAAGAAACTGATCAGGTTAAATAATTTTATTTAAATAAATTTTTACAGAGGTTGAGATGCACATCTGCAAGATGCACATCTGAACCTTTTTTATTAAAACTTTCTCAATTGTTTTCTTTCCAGGATATTACAACTTACCAACAGCAATTAAGTGAAGGAATAATAAACTGCGCCGACGCAGTTGTATATTATATGGATAAAATAAAAGGGGATAAACTGAATGCTATCGTTGATGTTTATGGGGAAGAGGCTTTGGAAAGAGGACGATTTCTTGATGAAAAAAGGAATTCAGGAAAAGCTTTGGGGAAGTTGCACGGCGTTGTTGTAACCATTAAAGATGTTATTGCTTATAAGGATCACAGGTTATCAGCTTCCTCTAAAATGCTGAAAGATTTTATTTCAATCTATCATTCCACAGCAGTAAAAAAATTGCTCGAAGAGGATGCCATTATAATTGGCAGTTGCAATTGCGATGAATTTGCCATGGGCAACACCAATGAAAATTCTTTTTATGGCAGGGCAAAAAATGCTTTGGATGAAAACAAAGTTTCAGGAGGTTCCTCCGGCGGTTCGGCTGTAGCGGTGCAGGCTGGTTTATGCATGGTAAGCCTCGGAAGCGATACCGGTGGATCGGTAAGGCAACCGGCTGATTTTTGCGGCATCGTAGGTATGAAACCTTCCTACGGAACCGTGTCGAGACATGGTTTAATTGCATACGCATCCTCTTTCGACCAAATAGGTGTATTTGCAAACAATATAGAAGATGTTGCCAAGGTGTTGGAGGTAATCAGTGGGCCTGATGAATACGACAGCACAGTAAACCAACAAAAACCTGATAATCTTATTTTACGTGAAACAGGTAGTGTACCAAAAAAAGAGTACCGCATTGCTTTGTTTAAAAATGCCATGAATCATGAAAGCCTTGACCCTGAGATCAGGAAGGCAATTTTTGATTTTGGAGAAAACCTGCGAAGTGAAGGCTACACAGTGGAGGAAATAGATTTTGATTTGATAGATTATATCGTGCCGGCTTATTACGTGCTCACCACCGCAGAAGCTTCTTCTAATTTATCGCGCTACGACGGGGTTCGATATGGCTACCGCTACGAAGACAATACAAATGACCTGGCAACATTTTATAAAAAGAACCGTGGCAAGGGCTTTGGAAAAGAGGTAAAAAAACGTATCATGCTCGGTACATTTGTTTTGAGTGAAGGGTACTATGATGCGTATTTTACAAAAGCCCAACAGGTTAGAAAGTTACTATCGGATAGAACCAAAGAAATTTTTAACAAATTTGATGCAGTACTTTTACCCACAGTTCCGACGACCGCTTTTGAAGCAGGAACCATGGAGAAAGACCCGATAGCCACGTACCTGGCTGATATTTTTACGGTGTATGCTAATCTTACTGGGATTCCCGGCATTTCCCTTCCTTTATTTAAACACTCAAACGGAATGCCTTTTGGCGCTCAGCTACTGGCAAATAAGCATGATGAAGTAACTTTGCTTGATTTGTCTCAAAGACTTTTTAGTAATTATAAACGTTATTAAGTGAGCCCTCTCACGCGATTTTTATTTTTCTCCATCATTTTCCTGCAGCCTTTTTTTGTAGCTGCAGGGTTAGCCGCGCCTTTGCAAACAAAAGATACAATCATACCAACGCAAGCTTCTGACACATCGGTAGAAAACAAAGTGATAGATGAAGTAATAGAAGATAAAAAGGCAGTTAAGAAAGACAAGGTTGAATACCTGAGCAAGGTTACCAAATATGGTTTCAAAGATCTTTTTAAAAATTATTCTTACAATTCTTCAATTCCATATGCTTCGCAGGTAAACCCTTATGCAGAAAATTATATGCAGGATTATTTAAAATCGCATGAAGATTATCTTTTAAAGCTTAGAAAAACCGGTCGTCCTTATTTTAATTTTATTGACGGAATCCTTGCACAATACGGCTTACCGAAAGAATTAAAATATCTCGCCGTAATTGAAAGCGATTTAAAATCTACGGCACTTTCTCCCAAGGGCGCCCGTGGCCCGTGGCAGTTTATGCCTTATACGGCAAGGGGATTTGGGTTGGTAGTAAATCAAAATGAAGATGACAGGACCGACTATGCTAAAAGTACCAACGCGGCTGCCAAATATTTGCTCTCCTTATACAAACAGCTTAAAGACTGGCTTTTGGTTATTGCGGCCTACAACGGTGGAGAGGGAAGGGTTTTTAACGCAATTAAAAAAAGCGGCAGTCGTAATTTTTGGAAACTTCAATATTATCTGCCTGAAGAATCACGTAACCACGTGAAAAAATTTATCGCTACCCATTATATTATGGAGACCGGCAACACAGACGGAAATGTCGCCAATTCTGATTTTAATTATTCTGATCTTTCTGCTAATGACAGCCGCGCTTTTACACCTCAACTTACAGATGCGGAAAAAAAAGATGTTGATTCAACCGAAGTATCGGGAAGATATATTGCTGAGGTGATTGCAAAAAATATTTCAATGAGCATGGCCGATTTTAATCATTACAATCCCGGGTTTAACAATGCGCTTTCGACGGGTGCTACTTACAAACTTCAACTTCCCTCTGAAAAGATGAATGAGTTTAAAGACAAAAAATTTCAGATACTTAACGAAAGCGTTGATCAATTGCTGCAAAGTGTAAATATGGCTTCCAAAGAAGGAGAAAAGAACAACAAGTGATTGGTCGTATAGTAAACAAAGAAATAACTACTATTTTTATTCTAACGCCTTTTTCATTCCTTCTATTTTTATGGCGCATTCCTCGAATTCTTTTTCAGGATCGCTTTTCCATGTAATTGCTGAACCGGCGGGTATTGACAGATACTGTTTTGTTTCGTTATAGAGAATACTTCGGATTACTACGTTAAAATCAAAATCTCCATTGGGCGTAATATATCCTACACTGCCTGAAAACAGTCCCCTTTTCATTTTTTCATATTTCTCAATAAGTTCCATCACTCTCTTTTTGGGCGCTCCGGTCATGGAGCCCATGGGAAAAGTGGCAGAAAATATTTCCGATAACGAAATGTTTTCAGAAATTTTTCCGGTTATGGTGGAAATCATTTGATGCACCTGTGGGAATGAATAGATCTGTAAAAATTCTTTCACCATTACTGATCCTTCCAGGCAAATTTTGCTTAGATCATTTCGCACCAAATCAACGATCATAATATTTTCGGCGCGTTCTTTTTCATTATTTTTTAAAAGATTTTTTTCGGCTTCGTCAGCAATGTTCGACCTTTTGGAAGTGCCTTTTATCGGCTGTGAAAGAATTGTATCGTTTATTTTTTTAAGAAACCTTTCCGGGCTTGCACACATCAAATATTTGTCACCTGACCTATAAAAAGAAGAAAAAGGATTTGGAGAAATGTCGCTCAGCTTTTCAAATACAGTCACCGGATCCACCCGGACATTTTCAGCAAAAAACTGCTGGCAAAAACATATTTCATAACAGTCGCCGCGCAAAATATGTTCCTGTAATTTCTTTACCGTTTCAAGGTATTCTTCTTTTGAAAAGTTGCTTTTAAGTGCAGGTTTCGGAAATATTTTTTCTATCGGAACGATTGAGGTAATATCATCAAAAACAGTTTTAGTATCGATAGTTTCGCCGGCGCCAATAGTCACCGTTTCGCGCGAAAGAATGAAAACAAACTCGGGTACAAAAAAATAAAAATTATCAAAACCAACAGGATCTTCATTATTCGAGGAAAGTCCTTCTATTTCATTTTTAAGATCATAGGAGAGATGCCCGAATATCCAATCGTGGTTTTCTGTTTTGAACCGATCAATTTTTTGTAATCCACTTGCTTTTCCTGCTGCCACATATTTAAATGCACCGCAGCCGGCTATACATTCGAACGACTTATCAAAATCATAATTGTGGTTATCCAAAAAAGAAAAATTGCTGAACCTGTTTCCAAAGTTCAGCAATTGATTTTTAAAATGGTAAAAATCAGTTATTGAGTATGAGGTGAATTTTCTATTCAAAATTATGCGTCAAAACCACCCGTATGGATTTAGAAATCGTCATCATCACCGAACAAATCGTCGTCATCGTCATCAAATAAATCCAGCGATTTAAAATCATCATCCACGTCGAAGTCGTCTTCTTCTTTGCCTTTTTTAGGCGTCTTTTTGCCTTTTGATTTGGGTATGTCAAATTCTTCAAAGTCGGGATCAAAATCATCATCGTCATCCGATTTTTCCCAATCATCTTCAATGTCTACATCATCGTCGTCATCGTCGTCATCATGCTTCTTTTTTGAAGTAGAAACTTTTCCTTTCTTTTTTGGCATGTCATCATCATCATCCAAATCATCATCATCGTCCGGATCTGAATTTTTTTTAGCAGAAGCTTTGGGAGCGTTCTTTACAGTTTTTTCGGGTGGAAATTTTTTTTCCTTTTCAGATTTTGCTTTCATAATTCTCCAAGGATTTTTATGTAAATTTTCAATATCATTTTCAATTCTCCAAAAATAATCAAGACTTTTTTTTAAAATAGATGCTCAATCATTGTGCAACAATCAGTTGATCAGTCCCAGGCCCGTTGGAAATATATTTTACTGCCACTCCCAAGGTTGAATTAATGTATTTAATATAGGTATCCATTTCCGTCGGCAGATTTTTAAAATCTTTTATGCCGGTGATGTCTGTATTCCACCCGGTAAATTCTTTATAAAGCGGTTCTATATCAGCGCCTTCCATTTGAAAAGGAACCTGCGTTGTTTCTTTTCCATTTACCGAATATTTATTGCAAACTTTTAAGGTATCAAGCGTATCAAGCACATCGGCTTTTGTCATTACCAATTGGGTTACCCCGTTGATCATACAAGCGAAATTGAGCGCTACAAGGTCAATCCAACCGCACCTGCGTGGCCGCCCGGTAGTGCTTCCAAATTCGTTGCCGTTTTTCCTGATCAGTTCTCCGATTTCATCATGTAATTCTGTAGGAAAAGGGCCGCTGCCTACCCGGGTACAATAGGCCTTTGTTATGCCTATCACCTCTTTTATTTTTTGAGGGGCAATTCCTAATCCATTGCACACCCCACCGGTAATCGTGTTAGAGGAAGTGACAAAAGGAAAAGTTCCGAAATCGACATCCAGCATGCTTCCCTGTGCGCCTTCGGCCAGTACTTTTTTGCCTGATTGAATTACGTCATTGATGAAATATTCTCCATTTACAATTTTTAATGACTTTAAGAATTCAAGCGATTCAAAAAACTCTTTTTCAGCTTCGGAAATATCATCATTAAAGGAGAAACTATTCAGTATCTGTTGGTGTTTTTGTTTTAATTGGTCGTATTTTTTTTTAAAATCCGGCTGCAAAAGATCGCCAACACGCAGGCCGTTTCTGCCGGTTTTGTCCATGTAGGCCGGGCTGATGCCTTTTAAAGTTGAACCAATTTTATCTCTTCCTTTTGCAGCTTCGCTCGCCCGGTCAAGCGCGCGGTGCGTTGGTAAAATCAAATGGGTTCTTTCACTGATGTACAAACAGCTTTTGTAATCAATGCCAAACGCTTCAACAGACTCGCATTCTTTTTTCAGGGTAATGGCATCGAGTACTACACCGCTGCCAATTAAATTAATTTTATTTTCATGAAAAATTCCGGAAGGAATCTGGTGAAGCACTATTTTCTTTCCATTTACATACAGCGTGTGCCCTGCATTTGGGCCACCCTGGAACCGGGCCACCATATCGTATTTAGGCGCAAAATAATCTACTATTTTTCCTTTCCCTTCATCGCCCCACTGGAGCCCGAGAATAACATCAACCATTTTCTATACAGATTTATTAAACCATTTTTGAGAACGCGGTAAAAGTATAATTAAAAACAGAAATGAGGATAAAATTGTGTAAAAATATAAGAGATAATTATTTTAAAAATAAAGATTTGCAGTAAATAAATAAATTCATCTGAATTTTATTTTGCGATTTTCTGCCTTATGGTAATAACTTTCTTTTTGTAACAAAAAACGCAGGCCCGAAACCTGCGATAAAGAATGAAGAGATATTAAATTGCGAGCTTTAAACCTATCTTTGCCAGGCAGATGCCACAAAGTACCCTGGTTTTATAATCTAGTTTTGTGCGCCACCAGCAGACAATGCTGGAAATAACTTATCGCTTTTCCCGATGTTATTTCCAATTCTATAGGTTGTAATTTTGTCTGAAAAACCGTCATCATCTTCAAAAATCCTGGAGGTGCCAACATCTACCAGTTTGTGATCAGGGTCCGGATCTTTTGATTTTAGGTAACGGCCCATTTGAAAGTTTTTAATCCCTGTACTTGTAATAGTTCCCGAATAAAATGAAATGTCTTCATAGTGAATACCGTCGGATATACCTTTATTTTCTGTAAATACTGTGAAATCATTACCATTTCCTGAAATAAATGAGCCTTTGCCTGATGCCGAATCTGTACCATAGCCAGTTGTGTTTTTAAAGTCTAATGAGATGGTTAATTTATCATTGTCCTGGTCGCGGAACCTAAACCGGTAATCTGCAAAATAGGTTTCTGCCTGGTCATTACCCGAATTATCGAATATGCAATAATTCTTTGAGAGGTCGTAAATACCATTGATCATTGGCGGAACTTTACCTTCATTAATCGTAAGCCCCCATGCACGCATAGAATCGATGACTGTCTGCGGAACAAAATTTTGAATATCCTGCGACAAACCTGATGTGTCAGAAGTCTTGTCTTTCTTTTTTGAGCATGACTGTAAAAGGGAAAACCCGATTACCAGTAAATAAAGAATCTTTTTCATTTCTAAATAGTTTTAAAGTTTATGTATTAATCGGCCCGGGTTCAAGAAATTACTTACCTCTTGAATTATTAAAAAGCCTTTTCTTTTTGGTGGTTCTGGTATCGGCCTAGCTTACTTTGCTATAAATGTTCTTGTTTGGTATGGGCGTCAATATCAGATAAAGTATCATTGATGCGGAAAAAAATGATTGTCAATTCGCACCCGATGCGCCATAAAACGTTACCGAAAACAAGGACGACTAATCCGGTAAACATTCCACCCGGGATAAAACTGTTCCCGGAGACTAAAGTAATAATGCCGCCAAGAGTGATTAAACCCGCAACAATAAAATAGATTACCTGTATGATCTGTAAGGTGATCATCCTGCGAAAGGAAAAAAAATCATTCCAGCTAAAAGGTTTATTATTATTTTTTCCCGGGGAACTCGTGTGTATAAAGATTTGTTGTTGCATCATTTTTGTTTTAAAAATTAATTGTAAAGCATTATCAATCTCATCAAAAACAAATTAAAATTTAAATGCCAACCCCAGGGTAAGGTACGATACTCCATAGCCCAGTTCTGCCATTGCTGCAATGTTATCGCTAAAATAATAACGGCCTCCTATGAAAGCTGTGAAACCAGCGCGACTGCCATAACTTCCCGCACTGCTATAACCACCACTGTTACCTGAATTATCCTTGTATGAGTATTTCAAAATATTGTAGGATAACATGATGCCGCCATACGCATCAAGTTTATCATTGTCAAACCCGGTATAATGGTAAGCACCGCGCAAGCCTACAATGGTATAATTCCATTTTTCACTGTAGGAATAGCCCGCATCCTTGTTTGAATATTTATAAGATTTGGTACCTAAATAACCGCCGAGGCTTATTACTCCGTCTTCTCCGGCGTCGAACGTGCCATGTTCAAAACTGATGCTGATTGCCGGTGTTTGTGAACTACCGGAATAATTGAAGATAGAGCTGCCAAGCCCTACGCCAACGGCTACTACGTTGGTTCCTGTTTCAAAAGATTGAGCATTGCAAAGTGAGGTTGAGCCAATAAATGCTAATACGAGAGCTGTTGTAACCTTTTTCATAATGTTTAATTTTGCGTTAGAAAATGATCGAATAGAGCATAAACTTAAAACGCTGGAAAACGGTTGACAACCTGTATTTATTAAATGTGACCTGCCATTTATTTTTTACACTGTTTCAATTTATTTTTTGTAAAAATGAACGTTTTTATTTTTTATTTTTTACCTTTCTGTACTGAAAATTAAATCAGTACCGTCCGGAAGTAAGCTGCAGAGTTTGATTTAATCAAAAGTTTGCGACGCCTTCTTGCTTCAGTGTCATCACAATTTTCCTTCATCTGTGATTCTAAAAGAAAAACCGTTTATTAAATTTCGATATTCCAAGGAAATCTGTTTAAAGGATTATTAACCGAATTAGGTTACTTCGTCCAATGATTGATATATGGTCGTAATAAGAAAATCAAATTAATAAGGCTTGTTTGTTAACGACGTACAACATTTTTGGTGCAGGAGAACCGGATTATTTATATCGGCCAATTTTTTTGCAAGCAGAAATATTAGGTGCGGATTAATTTATGATCAAAACTTACTTTATGAATAAAATATTACCCCCACGTGAACTTTTAGCCTTTTACCAATCTCAATCGGCAAGACTATTACCTCTGCCTTCTTATAAAAAAATGATACCGCAGGAAGAACAGAACACAGAATTGGCTCACTTAAAAGAGACCATTCATTATGAGCGTTTCTTTTTTGTCGTGAATCTGCACGAAATGAAAATTGAGCACTTGAACGGAATTGAGCGCTGGCTGGGCTACAAAGAAAATGATTTTGATTTTCTAACATACCTGAGCCTGATACATCCGGAACATGCCGCTTTGCACAACATAACTTCCATAACTCTTATTGAAGGGCTAATGAAAGGAGACTGGAATATAGAGTTTATGAAACACAGGTATATCACGGATATAGCTCTGCGGCACAGGGACGGGCATTATCTGCTATGTAAACGGCTTGCCTGCATCTTCCAGTATGATGAAAGACGAAGGTTACTTGAGTACATAAATGAGTTTACGATCATCAGAAAATATAATGGAGAACCATTTACGGTAAGAGGAACCAGCGATGAAGGGAAAGACCTGGAATGGATGAATACTTTTTTAGAGCGCACTAAACAGGCTTTTCAGAATAAGAATCTTTTTGGTTTCCAGGAATTACGCATATTGAGGAAGTACGCTTATAATAATAAAATATCAGTCGCGCAAATTGCAAACGCATTCAAGGTGCAGGAAAGTACAATTGCCACCTATAACAAACGAATATTAGAAAAAGCCGAAAATCTCTACGCTAAACGTTTCACTAATGCCAGGCAAGTAGCCCTTGTGCTGAAGAAGGGTGGAATGGTGTAGGATATTTAACCTTTCCCAAATAAATTCGTTATTACTTCTTTGATAGTTTTTTTAATAGTTGCTGGAATGACATCCAAATTTTTAGTCAAAAAGTTTGTAAGGTTAGCTACCAAACCTTCAATTTGTTGACCTTGGGTTTTAATAATATTTGCAATTAGCTCATTATAATTTTCGCCTGTATTGTTTGTTATCTCTTCGCGTATTTTAGCTAAAAAAGTTTTGACCGCATTCTTTCCTTTTATTTCTACAATCCTAAAAAGCGCATTTAATATATTTTCTAAGTCAACTGGTATAATTACCTTAAATGCGTAATCAGGAAATTGATAGTTTTGCCATATGTAAAATTTTTTTTCCCTTTTAGTAGTTTTAAAACTATTCCGCCATTCCCGAGGAGAAATATTTACCGTAAAACTTGTTTTTTCCAGGTATTCAGGCCGTTCCTTTTTATGTGCATCATATTCTTCTGAAAGTAGAAAACTTTCATTTAGTAGTTCTTGAGCAGTTAAATTTTCTAGCCAATTTAATTCGTCCTCTTCTGGCTTTACTGATTTATGCCTAAGCCCATAGCTACATATATCGTAGTAAGTTGTAGGATTTTCTGCGAAAATTTCTATCTGTAAATATTCTCTCCTATTTGCAGACTCATTTGCACCTCCAGCGGCGTAGAGGATATCAGAAAAGCCGGGATCGCGTCCTCTTCTTAGCCAGCTATTACGAGTATTTTGTTGGCCTTCTGGGCCCGCATTTTTTACTAATTGTAAAAGCAATATCTCTTGCAAATAGAAAATAATAAATTTTTTATATAGCTGGCTTCTGTCAAAAGGTTTTCCTATCTGTCGTTTTTCTTTGGTAACAGCCTGGAAAGCTTTTGCTGTGTATTGCGGTTTACCATTTGGGTTATGATAAAATGTAGCATACAGAAAGCCGACTTTTTCGTCTCCTTCCTTAATATCAGTAAAATCTCCCATAATGAAATTTTGCTCATAAAATTCTCTGAATTTCTCTTCTGTTAAATCGTCTATCGCAATTGCTTTAATAGAATCAAAAATTGCTTTCATGCCATTTGAAAGCTGGCCATCGGGGCCGTTAAACTTATAAACGAGATCGCGAGTTTCATACGTGTAACCAGGCATAATGAATTAATTAACGTAAAAAAATATGATAACAAACTTATATAAATAAAAATGCTCCCTTGTCCCCCCTAAGGGTACAAGTTTAAATTTAAGTTAATATATTTTTGCTGAGTAGAAAAAAGCTACTAAAAAGTATGTATCTTCTTAAGCAACCCAATCAATATTTTACAAGGCGCAATTCCATTGTGTTTGTGATACAAAATTGTTTAGTGGCGGCATGTTTCTTCATTTTAAATTACACAATTCCGGATCGAAGCGGTTTTTTATTATTTCACCAGGCTTTAATTTTTCTAACCATCATTGCCTTTATTGTAACAAATCTATATACGTTGTATAGAATTGACAAAAGCGCCAGTACCTATTTATCGACTATTGAACTAAAAGCCCTCCGGTCGCAGATGAATCCTCACTTTATCTTTAATTCACTCAATTCCATTGCAGACTACTTAACGAAAAATAATACTAAAACCGCTGATGAATATCTTGTGAAATTTGCCAAACTGATGAGGCTAATGCTTGAAAATTCTGAAAGAAAAGAATTGCCGCTATCAGAGGACTTAAAAGTATTGGAACTCTATCTTCAACTGGAATCATTACGGCTCAATATCAATTTTAATTTTGAAATAAAAATAGATGCGGATATAGATGTAGAAAACACGTTAATACCGCCACTTATTTTACAACCTTTTGTTGAAAATAGCATCTGGCATGGCCTTGCAACGAAAGAAGGTAACGGGCATATCCTGATTCAAATTAAAAAAGATGACAAAATGATCAGGTGTATCATTGAGGATAATGGTGTGGGCAGAAAAAATGCTGAGAAAAATTTGCATGTAAATAAAAATAAAAACTCTTTAGGTATGAAAATTACCAAAACAAGAATTGATATTATAAATACACTAAAAAATTCAAATGCGGCTGTAGATATTTTGGACCTTTCTGAAGGCATGCGGGCTGAGGTTACCTTGCCGCTTGAACTAAGTTTTTAATAAATGATAAACGCAGTTATTATAGATGATGAGCAACATTGTATTGACCGATTGAAAGATCTGTTGATTCAAAACCACGCTTTATCGATTCACCTAAAAGGAACTGCCCGGAATGTAAAAGAAGGAGTAAAATTGATTAACAAGGCAAAACCTGATCTGGTTTTTCTTGATGTGCAACTTGAGGATAAAACCGGCTTTGACCTTTTAAGAAAAATTTCGAAATTAAATTTTGAAGTTATTTTTACTACCGCTTATGAAAAGTACGCAATACAGGCGATAAAATTCAGCGCTATAGATTATTTACTAAAACCAGTCGACAAAGATGACCTGGATATTGCATTAGGAAAGCTATCAAGTGAGATTTTAAAAAAAATAAGTTCCGCTAAATTAGATATCCTGCTCCATAATATTGAAGGGAAAAATGAAGCTTTAAAAAAAATCATTATTCCTACAGTTTCGGGTTTTGAATTCCTGAATATCACTGATATTATTCGTTGTGAAAGCAATATTAATTACACTACCATTTGCCTAAAAGAAAACCAAAAGCTCCTTGTGGCCAAAACATTAAAAGAGTTTGAAGAGATGCTTTGCGGTTATAATTTCTTCAGGGTTCATAATTCGCACCTTATTAATCTCAGATGTATAAAAAGTTATCACAAAGGCAAGGGCGGCTCTGTTGTTTTAACTGACGGCTCTGAAGTTGAAGTTTCTACCAGGCGCAAAGAACATTTTTTAAATCAATTATCACAATTATAAAATTGGTAGTGAATTAAAAGCGATCCGGGCTTTGCCCGGATCGCCATGATCCCTAAGTAAGATTTTGTTACGATAGAATGATATGTTTTAAAAGTAATTCTCTCAAAACTTAAAATAGAAAGTTCCGTTAGTTACCTTTACCTGGTGCCCATTGGGATTGTCGGTGGAAGCGTCAATCCCAATAGCTGTAAATTCGAAAGTGCCAGTTACGTATGTTCCTGTAAATTCAGTAATGGTAACCGAACCACTTCCTTCATTTAAATCTTTATCGACAACATAATAAACATTTGATGCATTATCATCTAAACTATATTGTCCATCGACGAGGTCAAATGTGCCAACTCCTGGATTGTCAATATTCAAAGAGATTGATGCAGCAGGATTAGCGTTCGACAAAAGTCCAACCACTGACAATCTTGAATTGCCAGAATTTGTTACAAGTGCGGTTCCAAGATCAGTACACACATCTTTACCATCTATTTTCGCTCGCATAGAATTACCTGTTCTACTCTGACAATCCAAAGAGCCAGAAGTTGGATTGCTCTTTTTGCAACTGGTCATAACGATGCAAATTATCATGAATCCCAAAAGTTTATAAACATTTGATTTTATCATTTTTTAGAAATTTTGAGTTATTAATTTGTGAGTTATTTCCTTTTCGGGTATTTATTGAATTGCCACATTGAATTCTCCATCGGTAATGTCAATAGTGTTCTCGGGAGTACGTTCCATAAAAATAGGACTGACAGTAAATGAAAAAGTACCAACCATTTTTGTTGATGTTAATTCGGTAAGGTGAATCGTACCAATCGTACTGCTTCCACCAAAATTAGTTGAGTAGATTTCACTGGTAGCCTTTATCGTGTATAATCCTCCTGTGACAGAATTTCCATCAATTTGGTAAGTTCCCACTCTATTTCCCTCGATCTCAAGTTCGATCGTATTGTCATTTGTAGCACTAACAATGAACAGGTTCCCATTGTCGTTATAGCCTGCACCGTATATTTCACTGGCCACATAGGATACTCCGTCAACTTTTGCTTTGAAAACATCGTCACCATTGGCACCACCCAAATCGTTCTTCTTTTTACAAGAAGTTATGGTCATTAAAAGGATTAAAAAGCAGATTATTATTTTATGTAATTTCATTTTATTCAGTTTTTATTAAAATTTTCAAGTCTGCTATAAACGTTATACGATACTTTTATCAAATCAAAATTTACATGGTCATTTCATTTTCATCGTAATTTTTCCTGAACTCACCCCTGTAATTTCAAATTGACCTTTATAGTTTTTATCTATCATTGTTGCCAGGTCATCTGTACTTCCTGTATGCATCACGGAATATATGGCTGTATTATTTGCAAATTTTGAAAGATCAGCTTTGTTGACTCCTTTGATACTCTTTATTAATTTCAGTGATTGGCTTTTCTGTGAGAAAGACACACCGGTAACAGTAATCATGGTATGGTTAGAATTTATTTCATCTTCTGATGGAAGGGGGATCTTATCCTTTTCCTCGGCCAGGTATTCAGTTGCTTTAATAATACCCTGTTCCAGCGCATTTGCAATCGCCGGGTTAGAACTGTTACTATGAGATAAAAAACTTACACTGAACGAACCACCTGTAGTACTTTCAGCGTTTATGCTTGTCGATTTAAGGATTTCGCGGGTACGCGGATTAATAATTTTTAAAATGAATCCTATTTTTGCTTTGGTAACGGAGCCTCCAATTCCCAAAACTCTTGTGCCGGTTGATGCATCATTATATTCCGTAACCTCTCCGGTAACAATTATTTGAGCTGATTTCAATTTTCCTTTTTCAACGCCGGTTGCTGCATCAAAATATTCGGATTTCGAATTATCAATTTCTGTGGTCATATCCGACAGGTGTTTTTGTTCTTCAAGCACATTAAAACAATTCACCTGGCTAAGCGCATTGGAAAGCATGGTACTCATATTTTCGCCCAATACAGAAGGCGCATTGGAAGCAGTTGCCGAAAACCGGGCAACGGTGATGCGAATACGCTTATCAAGAGGTACATCTTTGCATTCTTGCTTAATGGTTTCAAAACTAATTTCAGTTTCTGATTTTTTGTGTTTTGACTTTTGTGCAATTGCATTCTGAATAGATGCAAACATGCAGCAGAGCATTATCAACAGCGTTATTTTTTTCATTACGTTTTGTTTTTATGTTTCTGCCTACTCTTTTTACCGTTTTCGGCTTACCGGCTCGTCGATTTTAGCTTTTGTTGTAGCGTTTTTCATATCTGTTCCGGCTGCCTGTCGGAAGCCTGATGCAAACCTAAACTTGTACGTATTGAATAAAAAGTGCCAGTTATTATATGTGAGGGTTCACTTATTTTCTGCGGATTTTATCTCTAAATCTGCAGCAACGGGGTAGCAGTTTAACTGATTCGACGCCTGTTTTCTGGCTGATAAACGAAATGATCGATTTTATAATTCGGGATTCTGAATAAGGTGTAAAATAGAAATTTCTTAATAAAAGTTTGTTTACTGTTGAATTAAAAACAGACCTGCAATTTGCGTTTGAAAATAGCAAAGTATGCAATCGATGTAAAGAGGAGTAGAGCAATTGAACTAAAGAAGAGTGCGGTATATTAACAATAAAAAAGCGCCAGGTCTGGCGCTTTACAGGGTATTTATCTTCAAGATTTTCTTAGGCTACTTTAAGCAAACTCAATTTGCTGGTGCCGAATTTGCGCGTAGCGTATTCTTTTGAGATGGTAAATGTTTTTACTTTTTGTGAAGGCAACTCGTACATTGCATCGGTTAAAATGCTTTCGCAAATGCTTCTTAAACCTCTTGCACCTAATTTATATTCCATTGCTTTTTCTACCATAAAGTCATAAACCTCATCCTCAATCACCAGGTTGATGCCTTCCAGCTCAAATAACTTTTTATATTGTTTTATGAGTGAATTTTTCGGCTCGGTAAGAATGTTTCTTAAGGTGGAAGCATCGAGAGGATTAAGATAAGTCACCACCGGAAGCCTTCCGAGTAGCTCAGGAATCAAACCAAACGATTTCAAATCCTGTGCATTCACAAACTGCAACAAATTTTTGCGCTGGTATTCCTGCAACTCCTTATTTACACTGAAACCAATCGCGTTGGTATTTATCCTCCGACCAATCAGCCTGTCTACCCCATCAAAAGCGCCTCCGCAAATGAAAAGAATATTGCTTGTGTTTATTTTTATTAATTTTTGCTCGGGATGTTTACGACCTCCCTGTGGTGGAACCAATACTTCAGTTCCTTCCAATAATTTTAATAATCCCTGTTGCACACCTTCGCCACTCACGTCTCTCGTGATACTCGGATTATCACTTTTGCGCGCGATTTTATCGATTTCATCAATGTATACAATTCCTTTCTGCGCAGCATTTACATCAAAATTGCAAACCTGGAGCAGCCGGCTTAAAATACTTTCCACATCTTCGCCCACATAACCGGCTTCTGTAAAAACCGTGGCATCAACAATAGCGAAAGGAACATTTAAGATTCGTGCGATGGTTTTAGCCAGCAGTGTTTTTCCGGTCCCGGTTTCGCCCACCATGATGATGTTGCTTTTTTCTATTTCAACATCGCTGTCTATTTTTTGATTGAGTCTTTTATAATGATTGTAAACCGCTACTGAAAGTACTTTTTTTGCGTCATCCTGCCCGATCACATATTCATCGAGGAACTTTTTAAGTTCCATCGGCTTTTTTACCGAAAGTTTGTAATTGGAGCCGCCGGCATTTTCCTGTGAAGGAACGATTTCCTGCATGATAATCTCCTGGGCATGCTCTATGCAATTTTCGCAGATATGCCCTTCCTGGCCCGCTATGAGAATTTTAACCTCATCACGGTTTCTTCCGCAAAATGAACAATGTAAAGTTTGTTGTTTAGCCATGTGGTAACAGATAATTTAATAGGATAACTCTATTTATCCTTGTTTTATTTTATATATGACAGCAAAAACTGTCAAAATGATGCATTATAGCTTTTTAATGATACCATCTACAATGCCATATTTCTTGCTTTCTTCTGCATCCATCCAATAGTCGCGGTCAAAATCTTCCATGATCTTTTCAACCGTTTGCCCGCAATTGTCCGCCAAAATTTTAGCCCCCAGGTCTTTTGCTTTTTGAATTTGAACCGCCATGATCTCGAGATCAGCGCTGGTTCCCTGGCCACCACCACTAGGTTGATGGATCATTACCTCACCATGAGGGAAGATAAAGCGTTTTCCTTTTTGCCCGCCGCTCAGCAAGATACTTCCCATGCTCGCTGCCATTCCCATACACACGGTGGTTACCGGTGAGGAGATCATTTGCATGGTATCATAAATAACCATGCCGCTGGTGATTACACCGCCGGGGCTGTTGATATAAAACGTAATTTCTTTTCCCGGATCCGTTGCTTCAAGGTAAAGAAGGCGGTTGGTAATTTCTCTTGCACTTTTATCATGCACTTCCCCCCAAAGAAATACTTTTCTTTGTTCAAGGAATTTTTTGTCAAACATCATCCCACCCATCATTTTTTCAATTGGGTTTTCCGGAGCATCTACTTCAGGTTCTTCTTCCTCGTTAAAACGGGTTAAATTATTTTTATAAAAATTCATATCCTTTATTTTTATGTCAATCTATTTTTTTTCTTTTCTTGCGTTGGTTACTAAAACTTCATCAATCAGGCCGTAATCTTTTGCTTCAGAAGCGGTCATCCAGAAATCACGATTGCTGTCTTTGGCAACTTTTTCCTCACTTTGCCCCGTATGGTTACTCAGAATTTCATACAGTTCGTGTTTGATCTTTCTTACTTCATTTACGGTGATGGCCACATCAGATGCCTGCCCCGCAGCACCTGCACTTGGCTGGTGCATCATGATCCTCGAGTGTCTCAAAGCGCTTCTTTTTCCCGGTGCGCCTGCTGCCATCAATACCGCTGCCATACTTGCGGCAATACCGGTACAGATGGTGGCTACATCGGGATTTACAAATTGCATGGTATCGTACAAACCAAGTCCGGCATAAACACCTCCACCGGGAGAGTTGATATAAAGTTGAACGTCTCTCGTGCGATCAGTACTTTCTAAAAATAACAATTGAGCGGTAATGATGTTAGCTACTTCATCATTTACCGGGTAACCCAAAAAAATGATCCTGTCCATCATCAACCGGCTGTAAACGTCCATCACTGCTACGTTCATTGGCCGTTCTTCAATAATGTTGGGAGTAAGATTAGTCACATTATGTTTGATATATCCATCAAGTGTATTACTACTTATGCCTCTGTGTTTTACGGCATATTTTTCAAATTCTTTTCCTGTATTCATAAATTAAATTTAAGGTAAAAACAATTTACTGCCGGTGAAGTTCCAAATATTATGCTAACAAAAAAAATAAGACAAAAGGACAGACCTAATATAGTTATAAGTGGTAAGTGATGAGTTGCAAGTTGGGTGATAGCAAACCAACAAATAAAAGAGATTTCTTTTTTGTTTCGACCCTAAACCATCTAAACCCTCTAAACTATTTTAAGAAGGTTATTCTTTTGAAGAGGAATAAAAACTCTAAACTATTAATGGTGATGATGTTGTTCCTGCATTTTCAAAAACTCTTCAGAAGAAATTTCTTTTTCTTCAGGCGTCACCTGCGATTCAAGCCAATTAAATAATTTTTCAGTAACGAGCCTTCTGTACGAAGCATCAACTTGTTTTTCATCTTTCATCATGCGATCAACGTAACTATCAAGCCATGAAGTATCGTCACCCATATTCATTTGGCCTAAATAGCGGGAAATTTCTTCCTTCATACTGGCCCTCAATTCTTCTTCAGAAACTTCAAGATTATTGTCTTTTATTATTTTATCACTGATGAGTGTCCACTTTAACTGGTCTTTAAATTTCGGAAACTCTTCCTCAACTTCCTCTTTCGATTTTTGTTTTTCTCCACCTACTTCCAGCCAACGTTTTAAAAAAGATTCCGGAAATTCAACTGGTGCATCTATCAAAGTGTGATACAACTGGTCCTGCACCTGGTTGTGCCCGGCAGCATCCCATTGTTTTTGAATTTCATCTTCTATAGATTTTCGAAAATCTTCTTCAGATTTTATTTCTTTATCCGGAAAAACGAGTTTAAAGAAATCTTCGTTCAATTCTTTCTTTTCTACCAGGCCTATTTTGGTGATTGCCATTTTAAAATACTTTTCTATGGCCGAAGTATCTTCTTTATCCAATCCAAGATCTGATAAGATCCATTCTCTTTCTTTTTCAGAAAATGCATCTTTCAATTGCAGCACGATTGAATCGCCCACTTTTTTATCCTGAAGTTTTTGCTGATACTCTTCAGAAAAATATTTTAATAAAATAGAATTGTCTTTTGAAATGCCTTCCGGTATCACGTTTCCTTCCGCATCGCTTTCTTCAAATAAAACATTCAATACATTTTCAGGAGAAGAAACGGTTTCAGCATCTTTAAGATCGCCATTTTTGGTAACCATCTTTTCAATTTCTTCCTCTACCATTTCCGGCGTTGTTTTTACCTTATAAAAAGTAGGTTTGGCAGAAGAAAGCACCTCTAAAGTAATTTCAGGTTTTAAACCTATTTCGAAAGGAAAATCATAATCTTCGGGCTGGTTCATGTCAAGCTTGCGCAAATCACTTTCCATCGGTAAAGGGTTGGCAAACATTTCAGGCTTTTCTTTTACCAGGTATTCCTGTAATTCTTTTTCAACCGTTTTAATTACCTCATCATAAAAAATAGAAGCGCCATACATTTTCTTTACCATTCCGGCCGGCACCATTCCTTTTCTGAAACCCGGAATATTTGCTTTTTTACTGTAACTCTTTATTGCTTTTTCAAACGAGGAAAGATAATCTTCTTTAGAAACTTTCACTGTCAGCTTATCATGCAGATTACCGATGTTTTCTTTTGTTACGCTTGCCATTACTCTAAATTTAAAAAACCGTTCAACACGGTTTTGATTTTCTTTTATAGAAAATTAGTTGAAGAAAGTGCGCATGGAGGGACTCGAACCCCCACACCTTGCGGCATCAGATCCTAAGTCTGACGTGTCTACCAATTTCACCACATGCGCTTTTGGGGCGGCAAAAGTAATGGTTTTTTTGATAAAAAGAATAGTTGAAATATTAAATAGAACTTTAAAATTATTTTACCCGGGTATTATCCCTGTGAAATAAATTCTATGTTAAAGAGGGTTACTAATTTAATTTAACAGAATTAAAACAGTGTATTACCAGGGCCGGTTATTTTTAAAAATTTTCAAAAAGATTCTGATGTAATTTCGTAGCAGATGGAAACCACGCTTGACATTCCAAAATACACGATGAACGAAGAAGAAGAAAAAAAAGAAATTCTTCGTAAGTATCGTGCTTTGCTCCGTGCACTCAAGACCAAGTTAAAACCCGGAAACAAAGAGCAGATCAGGATCGCATTTGAAATGTCCGCCGAAGCGCATAAAACGATGCGCCGCAAAAGTGGCGAACCTTACATATTACATCCGCTGGCGGTAGCCATGATTTGTGTTGAAGAAATCGGCCTTGGCGTTCGTAGTACGATCTGCGCGTTACTTCATGATACGGTAGAAGATTCTGATATAACGCTTGATATGGTGTCGAGGGAATTTGGTCCCGAAATAGCTAAGATTGTTGATGGGCTCACCAAAATTTCTAATGTTCTTGATGCCAACTCTTCGCAGCAGGCAGAGAACTTTAAAAAGATCCTGCTAACCCTGACTGATGATCCGAGGGTAATATTGATCAAGCTGGCAGACAGGCTTCATAACATGCGCACACTCGGCAGCATGAAGCGTGAGAAGCAATTAAAGATCGCTTCAGAAACAGTGTATGTGTATGCCCCGCTGGCCCACAGGATGGGCCTTTACAATATTAAAACGGAGATGGAAGACCTGGCGATGAAATATATGGAGCCTGACAGCTACCGTTACATCGCTGAAAAATTAGCCAATACCAAAAGAGAACGTACCCGCTACATCAATGATTTTATTCGCCCCATAAAGGAAAAGCTAAAACAGGGAAACTTTGATTTTGAAATTTACGGCCGCCCCAAAAGCATCCATTCCATCTGGAACAAGATGAAAAAGAAAGGCGTTTCATTTGATGAGGTTTATGATCTTTTTGCGATAAGAATTATTTTGAATTCTCCGCCTGAAAGAGAAAAAGAAGATTGCTGGAAAGTATACAGCCTGGTAACGGATGAATACAATCCTTCTACCCAACGCCTGCGCGACTGGCTGAGCAACCCTAAAAGCAATGGCTATGAAGCGCTTCATACCACCGTGATGGGGCCTCATGGAAAGTGGGTAGAGGTGCAGATACGCACCAAACGAATGAATGACATAGCCGAAAAAGGGCTGGCTGCCCACTGGAAATACAAAGAAGGAGCAACCGATGAAAACCGGTTCGACAAATGGTTTCAGCAGATAAGGGATATGCTCGCGGCGCCCGATACCAATTCTGTAGATTTTTTACAGGATTTTAAAACCTCTTTTTTGGCAGAGGAAATTTATGTGTATTCTCCCAAAGGCGACATTAAAATGCTGCCCAGCGGCGCTTCGGCATTGGATTTTGCGTTTGCTGTTCATACGGCCGTTGGAGAAAAATGTATCGGGGCCAAAGTAAATCATAAATTGGTACCTATTGGCTACAAATTGCGCAGTGGCGACCAGGTGGAGATTATCACTTCTACCAAACAAAAACCAAAAGCTGAGTGGTTGAAGATGGTGGTAACCAGCAAGGCCCGCTCTAAAATAAAGGATTCTTTAAAAGAAGAAAAAAGAGCTATTGCGGAAGAGGGCAAAACAATTCTGCAAAAGAAATTGGATGGGCTCGGTGTGCCAATGAGCCAGGGAAACCTCGATGAGATCACGGAGTTTTATAAAACCAATTCTCATTTGGACCTTTTGTATGACATTGCGATAAAAAAAATTGATCTTAGTGAATTAGCCGACTTCCAGGTGTTTGCCGATAAACTTTCGGCGCCAAAAATGGTGAAACAACCGGAAGAAAAGCATGAAACGTCCGCTAAAAAAGATAAAAAAGATAACGAACTAATCATCTTTGGCGAAAGCAGCGATAAAATCATGTACACGCTGGCAAATTGCTGCAAGCCCATTCCCGGCGATGATGTGTTCGGATTTATCACCCAGGGGGAAGGGCTGAAAATTCACCGCACCAATTGCCCGAATGCAGCGCGCCTGTTGTCAAACTACGGACACCGGGTAGTAAAAACCAAGTGGGTAAAAAATAAAGAGATATCCTTCCTAACCGGTATCCGGATCGTTGGATTGGACGATGTGGGTGTTATTAATAAGATCACCAACCTGATCAGCGGAACTTTAAAAATTAACATCAACGCACTTACCATTGAGGCAAAAGAAGGCTTGTTTGAAGGAAATGTTCGTGTGTACGTTCATGATAAAGATGAACTTGATGACCTGGTAGTTGCTTTAAAGGCTTTGCCGGGCATTGAAAGCGTTGAAAGATACGATACAGAATGAGTTTAACCCCGGCAGTAAACAAACCAATTTCTCCAATTTTTCTTTGCCGCCTGCCACCAGTAAATCAATAAATAAAGGGGATTTTTATTTTCCGATCTTTTCTTTCAAAAATTTTCTCACCTCATGCAGTTGTTCTTTTGGAAAAGCACTTTTTGGAATGAGGAAAAAAGCACGGCTGTTGAAGTATAAGTGGAAAAAATTAGTGCTTTCCACAAAACTTGAAAAATCTTTCCACGGCCAGCTTCGGCTTCCCTTGTCATTTTCAAGAAACATGTGTTGTTCTTCAAAACTTACGCGGAACTTATCTTTAAAAGTTGCCGCTTTACGGTAAATGATGATGGGCAGCACAAACCAAAAGGCGATCATTAAGGCAAACCAGAGCGTAGAACTCAGCAGGAATGCCAGCGGATCTACTTTCCCCATGAAGTAAAGCACCGCAGAAGAAATGGCAAAAATGTTTACTATGATGATCATGATCTTTATTTCATTGCGGCTGAAAAAGTGAAACCTCAATGCCTGCAATACTTTGGGGCGGCTGTAGGAAAAGTAGGAAGATGTCATTTCAAACAAATGTACGATGAGCCGTGAAAGTTGCGATTATTTTCTTAAAACTGCAAATAAACAATTCCGGATTTGATTCAAATAGCTATTATAAAACTCCTTTTGCCAGCGCCCGGGCAGCTTTTCTTTTTTTAAAGTTTTTCATCAGGAAATAGATAATACAAACTGCCGCGATGAATATTAGCGCTGAAAATATTTCCCATTTGCCCAGGCTGGAAAGAAGCCACAATATAGCTGCAATACCAATAAAAGGAATGGTGAGTCCACCGGGCATTCTGAATGTTTTTTCGGCAGCATCCTGTTTCTTCATTCGTAATTTGATAGTGGCTAATATAACAGCAAGGTATATTAGCAGTATGGCGGCACTTGCAAGAATAGCCAATTGCTTAAATCCGCCTGAAACGGAGAAAATAAAAATAAGTGAACCATAGGTAATTATGGCCATGTATGGCGTGGCAAATTTCGGATGTACCTTGCCGAGGAACTTTGGAAACAACCCATCATTGGCGCCGGCAAATAATAGCCGGGGCGTATTCATTACATCACCCCCTACATTTCCAAAACACGAAATAGCAGTAGCTATTAATAAAAGAGTGCCTCCTATTGGCCCCACAATTCTTTCAGCCACCGCTGCCAATGGAGCATCTTTAACCGCTTCCATTTGATTGCCCAGCGCGCCTTGTGATACAGCCTGGAGAAGCAGGTACATGATAAGAACAAATAAAGCGCCCAGCAAAATGCTTAATGGTACCGTTCGTTTCGGATTTTTTACTTCTCCGCTCACCCCAAGCGCAGATTCAAACCCCGCAAATGCAAAAAATAGAATGAGAATAGTGTTGCCAAAGGTATTGAGTGACGGCACTCTCTGCCAATTCAAATTGGACGGTCGAATGTACACCACACCGAAAATAATTATAGCGATAAGTGGTAGTATTTTGATGATGGTAATCCATTTAACAAACGTAACTCCCTGTTTAGCCCCACGAACATTTATCAATATCATAAAGCCTATTAACACAATAAACAATAAACCCCTGGTAAAGGGATTTGAAAAAACAGGAAAAATTATTGCTAGTGAATCTGCAACTATATTGATCAGGGCGGCACTGGCTAAAATTCCCCAGGCAAAGACGAACAACCAATTGATAATAAAGCCTGCAAAGTTTCCAAAGGCAGCTTCCACATACGCATAACTACCGCCGGCAGATGTTACACGTGTGCCTATTTCTGCGTAGCAAAACATGATAGCTGCCAGCATAAGGCCACAAAATATATACGCGAATAATGAAAATGCACCCAATTGCAAACTCACAATGGCTGGCAGCACAAAAATGCCGGCACCAATGGTGTAGTTGATAATATTAAGTGATAAACCGGGCACACCTACTACCCGTTTTAGTCCTTCGTCTGTTTGTGTATTTGACATTTTTGGTTGATTAATGAAAAATGATTGCAAATTGTTATTTAGATTTTATTACTTGCCGTTCCATTCATTATTTTTCCGGTCTACATCAGGTAAAACTTTTGCGGGATCCAGTATTACTTTATTTATTTTAGATGAGGAAGAGAATTTAAAAGTCCAGGTGCCGCCGCGCTGCCATATTTCAACGGGCAGTTGTCTCGTTTCTATTATTCACTCTAAACTCCGGTTTGTGGTGTGATTAGATAGCAGGTGGGTTATTACAACCGTCAACCGGAAAGTGAAGGCATTTCATTTTCTCGAGAATAGCTGCAGAATTTAAATCTGTTGTAATATATTAATTAATCCTAAGAAGGAGGAGGATATTTTCAGATGCGGTTGGCAGCTTTGTGTTCGAAGACTCAATTGCTTGTAATCAGTTTAGGGCATACATATCAGTGAACAGACAAAAAAGATTAATTTCTATCTTGTGGGTATACCATCTTTCAAGGGATGAGGGGCAGGCGAAAACGCCCGGAGGGCAGGTAAAAAAAAACCGGGAATGAATCCCGGCTTTACTATCATTTCCTTGTTATTAGTCATTATCGCGTGAGGCTTTCCTCGCTTCATTTTCAGCATTATTTGCTGCTTTTTGCGATTCATTTTCTGCAGACCTGGCTGCATTCTCGGATGAAGTTTTTACATCATCAGCGGTATTTTTAATGGCGGCTCCTGCCTTGTCAAATACGTTCCCGCCTTCCGCTTTGGCGTTATTGGAAGCTTTATCTGCTTCATTGCCTGCGTTGTTGGCTGCATTTTCCACGTTGGTTTTTACATCACCTGCTGCGTTTTGTATTGCAGTTCCTGCATCATCGGCAGCATTTTTAATCTTGTCGCTTGTATCATTGTTGGTTGACATATTGTTTCGTTTTTTAGATTAAGAAATAGTATTTACCTTATAAATATCAATCAACATGCCATTCGCCGTACTACTTGTTTTGATATATTCCAGACAATGCGATGTTGATTCTTTTACCCGTTTGCGGGATAATTACCAGGGGAGGAAGTGATCCTGGACGCTATTTTACTATTTTAAAAGATTTTTCTCTTCAGTAAATAAACAAAAATTGCAGATTCTTATTTTAGCTGAAACCATTATCCTTCCTAAAAAAATATTCTTATAACATTTATTTGTAATTTACTCTTCCAAATTTTCCTTAATATAAATAACGGTTACTGCGCAAAAAATAAAGTTGGCTTTGCTTTGTCTTATAAATGGTTTTGCGTTACCGGCCTTTAGCAAGGTGTATAAAATATTAGGCAACAAAAATAATTTTGGGAGCATTGCCATTGGTAATAAAGCCGACCTGGATTTATTGGATGCCAACCCGGTTGAAAATCTTGAAAGCCTTACAAGGATCAATTTGGTAATTAATAAAGGACAGGTAATTGACCCGGCTACGATTATAAAATAGTGAAACCTCCGGTGATAAAAATTAAAGGTAAGTTTCCATGCAACGGTATCCGCCGTGTAGTTGTCAGTGAATAAAAATCAATTATTTATGCGGAAAAAGCAAACAATCATTTTCGGCCTTATCTTAATGGCAGGATTAATTTCGGCGTGTACTAAATATAAATTGCAGGATCCGAATTTACAAACAGCTTCGCTTCATCAATGTTCTGCAAAGCTGGTGGAACCCTATATTTGTTTTGATTCTTTGCTTACAGACAGCCGGTGCCCTGAAGGAGGTGTATGCGTGTGGCAGGGCAATGCAGTAATTAAAGTGACTTTTCATGAATCAGACACGGCGCATACTTTCTTCATGTCGCTTAAAGGTTATCCTGCCTTTGGTGATTATCAATCTGACACCACCATTAATGGCTACCAAATTAGCTTTACCAACCTGGAACCTTATCCCGATATCCATGCACCGGACCCGGCGGACAAAAAAGCTTCATTTACCATTACCCGTTAGTATGCCGGCCTCCCCGCCACGTTTTTCAAACACTCACGGGGAAAACTTATAGACAAACTGCACGTGTACGTAGGCGATGCTCTGCCGTTAGATAGGAAAACAGGAATTGTTATTATTTGTTGCTTTACCTGTTTTGCTTTAGCGGGTTAGTAAAAGAAAATTTTGCATATACGTAACGATACGTTGAGAGGTATTCCAGAGAAAAAATTTGCGACGATTATAGAAATATCGTTTTTATCGTAGATTTTGCTCTCATTGTTTCAAATACCGAAGTGCAACACACCCCGATTTAAAAACCGTTGACTCAACCAATTTTAATCGTAATTTTTCCTGCAAATTGATTCCTTCAAACAACCTTTTACCTTCTCCTGCAACTATCGGATGAACCACAAAACGATATTCATCAATCAGTCCAAGTGCTGCAAGTTGTGTTGGAATGTTTACGCCACCGGTTAAAATATTTTTACCTTGTTCCTGTTTCAATTTAAGGATTTCGTCTTGCAGGCCTGTACGCACAATTCTCGTTTTTTCTTCTTCAACACTGTCTAATGATTTTGAGAAAACAATAATTTTTTTGACGAAGTCAAACGCACGGGCAAAATCGATATCAACTTTTCTGTCATTTTGCACGGAAGCGTTTTTCGCCAGATCGGGCCAATATGGAACCATTAATTGATATGTTTTACGCCCGTAGAGAAGGGTATCGGCATCCCGCGTGAGGCGTGTAAAATACGCCATCGTTTCTTCATCGGGAAAGAATTTGGTATGGTCGCAGCAGCCATCTAAACTCGTGTTGATTGCGAAAATTACCTTTCTCATTGATTAGGTTTGGTTTTGTTTTTCTGATTTGTATTGCAGCCTAAAGATAAAAAATAAAATATGCATCCAAACGGGTGGGGCGATCCGAATGCCCGGTCTCAGCCGAGTCTCCCGATAGGGGACCCGGCGTACAATAAATAGAACAGTTCACATACGCCGAGCCTTCTGCGAAAGACTCGGCTGAGACAAGGGATCTGAACAATTTCCAGCAAACCAACAAAAAACAATAATTCCTGTTTTACTTTAACCGATTAGTAAAAGAGAATTATACAGGTACACCACATTCACTATCGTGAGACGTTACAGGGGAAATAAGATACTTTCCTATTTATCCAAAAACTCTTCAATTAAACGGGCTGCATTAAACGCAGGCCATTTTCCGTTTACTAATGTTTCAAGGGAACCCAAATAATCACCGTGTCCGCCGGGAAAAATGGCCAGTTCGCAATCCGGGATGAGCCGGTACATTTCAACAGCATGCTCCACGCTTCCAACATCATTGTTGCCGTTGATGACCAATGCGGGTACTTTTATCGATCTCATTTGTTCATCGGTCCAGCCTTTGAATGTCTTCATTCGTTGTACGTCTTTGTTGAACATATTTAATAAACCTGCTTCATTATTATCCGTAACTTTTAAATATCCGTCTTTTAAAACCTGTGGCAACCTGTTAAGTGTAGCGTGATTAAATCCATCCCAGAATTGCGGAGCCACTGCCTCTCGTTTATAAAATGCGGAAGCAATAATTATTTTATTGATTAGTTCAGGATGGCGAAGGGCCAGTTCTATAGTGTTTTGTCCACCATTGCTAAATCCTAAAAAATCGGCCTTGCTGATACCCATGTTTTTGCAAAGTGCTGCCACGTCATCGGCATCCTGTTCGAAGGAAAGATCAGTGTTCCTGTCATTGGTGCGTCCATGCGCCTGCAAGTCCATGGCAATAATTTGACGATATTTAGCCAGTTCCGGAATGATATTTTCGAAAGTGGTGTGCATGGTTGAACCTCCACCATGAATAAGCACAAGCGGTTTTCCTGTTCCATAAATTTCATAGTACATGCTAAGGCCATTCACGTCGGAATAGCCGCTTCTAAAATCTAAGGCTTGTTGCATGTTGCTTTCTTTAAGTCGAAATAAATTTAGCTGTAATTCTGTAGCAAAGAAACAAAAAAGGATAATTCCGATTTGCTATAAAGTCTTTTTTTTGAGAGGCACTTTCGAAAAAAATTTTATACCGTGGCCTCCAAACCCAGTGGGAAGTTTGGCTAACTTGGTGGGTATGGAAGAATGCTATTGCCGCAACGGGAATTGATTTGTTATCGTGCATTGTTATTTAAGCGAACGTAAATAGATGTACAGGGATTCCAGTTCCTCATCTGTGTATTTGGCCGTCATTTGCCACGGCATGTCGTCATTATTTAATACATGCCCGGCGGGAGTAATGCCTGTTCGTAATGTTTTTTGAAACCCGGCGAAAGACCATTTCCCTACATTACCTGATGAAGTGATATCCGGGGCAGCTTTCATTCCCGGGGCTAACGGCTCACCACCTTTCAGGTTGGCGCGATGACACCCGGAACAGGATACAGAAAGGTATTGGCCCATCGCTGCACCTACGATGTGACTTGTAGTTTCGGCAGGCTGCAGCTCATGATTAATTTTTTCTGCTGAAAAAAGAGGGACTTTATCAAAGAAGCCCATTACCTTGAATACAGGCCCGATTTTGTTTGCAGGCAGTTCACGATCAACGGGTGGTAATTGATCGCAGTAAGCTATCAACGCTCTCAGATCTTCTTTGGAAAGTAAAGCGGTTTCGTGTGAAGGCATTAATAATAACGGGCGCCCGGTTGTATCCACGCCGTGTCTTAAGGCCATCATCCAGGCTAATATGGAATAGTTTTTTCCAATACCGTTTTGTCCCCTGGTAAGATTAGGTGCGGCAATAATACCCAGGCTACCATCCTTCACCACCAGCTTACCACCAAGGTCCTGCCCGTGACAATCGGTGCAACCTTTTATTTCTGCAAGATGTGCTCCCCGCTTAATCATTTCAGCGGTTGGTTGAATAACCAGGCTATCCTTTGAAAATTCATATATATGCCCGGCACGCCTGGAAATAGCGGCGCTCACATACAAATAAAAAATGGCGCCGGATAAGATCAATATCACGATTGTGATACCAGTTACTTTTAATATTTTGAATACAATTTTCATCGCTGGATTTTTTAAAACCTGAAAACTCAATTGTTTGATAAAGCAAAACTATCGGGATAATGAAAGCAAAAAAATCACATAAACGGGTGAAAAATTTTCAGGCAAATGGAAAAGCCGTTTACTTCCAATGCAAGGGGAGGCAACGTAGGTTTGCGCCGGTTCACCTGCTTGGCTATGGGGTATTGTTAATTTCCGTTTCTATTCTGTCAATTTGTTTTAAATGCCTGATGATGTGATTTATAAAAAACCGAAAGGTGTCGCCTAATTTTAGTTTGATGAAATTAGATATTGATGTTTCAACTTTTACTTTGTTTAAGCTCACATTCCTTGATTGATCAAGCAACTCTAAAAGCCTTACTTGTTGATCAATGAACTTATCTATTACACTTTTGTCAAGTTTGGCATTCAACGGATTTTTGTCTTTAAAGGTTTTCATTTTATTCAGTTTCTCTTTTGGCAACATACTTTTTGCAAAGTAGTTACCTAACGGGCCACTTCTAAATTCAGCCTCACTTTTAGTGTCAGACTTTTTGATTTTGTTTTCAATTGCGGGTAAATAAAAATTACCATACAAGTTCAAATGTTCTAAACATTCTAAAATGTTCCACGAAGTTTCATTTTGTTTCCAGGTCAGGGTGTTCAAATCATGGGTTTTTAGTTTTTCAACCCGGTGAATGTTTTGCCGTGTTTGCTCTGTGAGTGTTTGTATTAAATTTTCTGTTTGCATATGGTTTTAAAGTTAATTTAATGATCAGGAAAACTATATTAGTCGTGAAAGACTTTCTGCGCTCATTCTTACACATGGTTTGCTTAACCTTTCATCTTAGTATAACCATTTGAGATATCAATAGTTGATAGCAGATTCCAGCACTTTATCTTTTCCTTGTTTAATATCCTGCTCACTATTTATAATATAAATATCGGGCTTAATACCGATACCTTCCTGGCTGTTGCCATTGGAATCGCGGTAGTCGCCAACACCTACAAAATAGAGCCAGCCATTTGGCAATTCTCTTGAAATTACATCTGTAAATCCTCCTGCAGTTGTATCACCTATTTGGGTTACATGCGATTGTGTTTTCATTGCCCAGGTAAATGTTTCGCCGGCGCTGGCTGTCCACCTGGTTGTTAAAAGAATTACAGGCTTTGTATATTGAAGGTTACCCTGCTGTTCAACATACCAGTTATCCGGTGTAGTAAAATTATTATGGCCAGGGCCGTTGCGTTTTCGCACTGTCATAAAAAGTTTTCTCCCGCTTGCAAACCAGCCGGCGACATAGCGGCTTACCTTATCATCGCCACCTGCATGGTTCCTTATGTCGATAACCATTTTTTTTGTATGCTGCAGCGCATTCATTATGGTATTCATTTTATCCTCGTAAAAAGACAGTGGCATATCAAACGCCCCAAAATGAATATACCCCGTGCTGTCATTGATAATCCCGTAGTGAAGATTGTCGTCAATTGTTATGAGCCCGGGCAGGTAATTTTGCTTCACTACATCAATTGAAAAATCTTTCTGAAATTTTTCTTCACGAATAAAACGATTGCTTTCATATCTCGGTAATCCGTCACTCGTAGGCTGTAAAAAAGCGTGTATATCATTTAGCGGCGTGATGAGCCCGGTTAACACCACAAACAATTGTTGATTGCTCATTCCGTCAGTTACCTGTGAATGATAAATGTTGTATAAAGAATCCCAGTTGATATGGCGCACCTCAAACATTCCATACCACTCATCGTAACCCTTCCACATCTCCTGGAAGTTGGCTGTAGCCGTGTTGTGTACTTCAGCGGGTAATAATAACTTTTGACAGGATGTTGCCGCAATAATAATGATCAGAACAGCAATAATTGTAAACCGTTTCATATTATTTTTTTTAAAAGATTTATTAATGAACAGAGGCTGTTATGCCGATGTTGTTTTGAAAAAGGGTAATTGGTTTTTCGTAATTATAATGCAACCACTGGCCAAAATATTGGAGGCCTAATTTCAACTTGTTGCTGACGGAATATTCGTAACCCGCATTCAATTGGATGTTTTGAAAAGCGGCGAGCCATGTAAAGCGACTACCTTGTTTAAAAAACGTTTTTACGTCACTTTCTCCGTTGGATGAGCCTATCGTATTGTGATAAGGCAGCCGGGTATTAACGGCAACAAGTGGTATCGAAATGCCGATAGTGAACTGATGTTTGCTGTTCAACAAAGCAGTGTGAAAATATTCTGCATTCAATGAAGACGAGTTTATCCAGCCGGTGCGTACAAAATTATCTGAATAAAAAAGCTGGTTATTAAGTGATGCGCCGGCATAATTGTTACTGTATAATTTTTCTTTTCCGAAGGAGGAAAATCCGCTGCTTGTTTTGCGCAGGTAGTTAATTTTTATCCGTGCATTGTATAATGTACCGGCGAGCCGCAAAGAATCTGTTTTATGCGACCCGTCAGCATTATAGCCCGGATCATATAGTTGCCTGTTTTTAAATCCGGTCGGGAAAAAATCTCCCAAAGCTCCATTCAACTGAATACCGAATATTGAATTATTCCCTGCATGGTTGTAGGCGAGTGAAAAAGTTTTTTCGCTTGTCTGGTATTTTAGTGGTGAAGCTTGTTGATCTTTCATCCACGTTCTTTGGTAGCCGATGCCTATTTTAAATTTACTTGTTTGAGCGCTTGTTATTGCTGTGGTAAACATGGCGGTTATCAACAGCGTTGCTTTTGTTTTCATCATTAATTATTTTGATGAAGTAAAATTAGCGAGAAGTTAAAAGCAAGAAAATCGCATAAACATGTGAAAAATATAAGCCCGGCATACTTAATACCTGGCGGAAGAACACCTGGCTGTCACTTCGATGTTAAGCCGCTGGTTGTCTCCGGTTTCATTTTTAAAAGAAGGGAATTAGTAATTCGCAGTTGTTGTGGCTTTGGCATTGCATTAAGAATGGGCAGCCTCACATAAGTGTTATATAATTTATGATGTGCCGACCCAAGCCTGCGATCACGACATAGCGGGATATGTTTCTTTAAGCAATAACTGGCATCTGCAGGCACAAGAACGCCCGGCAAAACCAGTTTGTGAACTGAGCTCCGGGCGGGCGGTTTGATCATTAAACTATTTGCTAAAAACCTCTTTATTTTTTAAAAGAGCGAGTAATTGTTTTGCGGCTTCTTCAGATGAGGCCGGATTTTGACCGGTGATCAATAAACCATCCTGCACTACATACGAGGCCCAATCGTCTTTTTTTGAATAAATGCCACCTTTTTCTTTCAATTCATCCTCCAGTAAAAAGGGCACTACGTTGGTTAGCTGCACCGCCTCTTCTTCTGTATCTGTGAACCCCGTTACCTTTTTGCCTTTTACGAGAGGTTCGCCGTTTTCATCTTTTGCATTCAGTAAGGCTGAAGGGGCGTGACAAACAGCCGCCACGGGCTTTTCTGTTTTCCAAAACGTTTCAATCAGCCTGATAGAATCAGCATCGTTGGTAAGATCCCACAAAGGGCCATGACCGCCGGGGTAAAATATGGCATCATAATCTCCGGCTGACACTTGTGATAACTTTTTCGTGTGGGCCAGTAGTTCTTGCAGGTCTTTATCCTTGTCGAAACGCCTTGTGGCATCAGTCTGGCTGGCAGGTTCTGCACTTTTCGGATCGACAGGTGGCTGCCCGCCTTTTGGCGAGGCTATGGCAATATCGGCGCCTGCATCTTTAAAAGTGTAATAAGGAGCCGCAAACTCTTCTACCCAAAAACCGGTTTTGTGCCCGGTATTTCCTAATTCGCTATGCGATGTTAAAACCATTAATATCTTCATTGTTATATTTTTTATGCACAGGAAAGTTTTCATTTGGTTTCCCCATGTATTTGTGAGAATGAAATTTATATCAATAAAGCAGGCACACAAATCGTTCCCAATTTAAAATGGTTACAAATGAAGAGTGACATGCCAGTGCCGTCATTGGCAGTAAACCAATAAATTCAGAAGATTTTTCTTTTATTAAACTGGTTAGTAAAGGAGAATTTTACAGGTATGAAACGTCCCCGTTGGGAGACATTGCTGAGAAAAGCCCACAAATCAACGAATTGAACACAGGAGTTAATCCACAAATATTGTAAGTTTGTTAGTGATCTCATCAAGGTTAAAAAAATCAGCCATGTTAAAAAAATATTGTTATTTATCTGTTTTACTCTTCAGCTTTTCTTTTTTTATTACCCCGTCCGGCTTTGCCCAATCAAGCATGTTGTCAATTGGATCTGCAGCTCCTGCATTTACTGCCAAGGCCAGCCTTGCCGGCAAGGATTTTGAATTTTCATTAAAAAAAGCGCTTGCCAAGGGACCTGTTGTGGTCTATTTTTATCCTTCCGCCTATACAGGCGGCTGTGATTTGGAAGCGCATACGTTCGCTGAAATGAAGGATAAATTTACAGCAGCAGGCGCTACCATTATCGGTGTATCTGCGGATGACATCCAGCGGTTGAATTCATTTTCTTCCGATCCGCAATACTGCGCGGGAAAGTTCCCGGTAGCTTCAGATCCAGAAGGTAAAATAGCGGCAAGCTATGGCCTGGAGGTGATGACTCCAAAACAGCCTTTTAAAGATGTAAGGGGCGTGGAGGTTAATCATGGCTTCATCCCGCGCACCACTTTTGTGATCGATAAAAACGATAAAATTGTGGCTGTCTTTTCATCAACAAAAGATAAAATCTCGCCTGACGAGCATGTGAAAAAAGCATTGGAAATTGCAGAGCAGTTATAATTTTAAGAGAAAAACTTCAGTTTGCCCGCTTCCTGCCAGTAAAACAATAAATTCTACGGATTTTTATTTTGCTTCCCTTATAACAGTAATGAATAGACGAAATTGACAGGAGAAAACCTATTGCTTTGACCAGCTTCTGCCCCGGATATTAAAATTTCTCCTCATATTGATTTTTATTGTGGTATATTCATTGAAATTTAGATATCCTTCCTGCAACTACTTCCGCATCCTCCTCTTATTTATTAATTAAAAAAATGTAAACATGAAAAAATTGATTTTTGTTTCACTCATCGCTTTTGTTGCCATATCGTGCAATCAAAATAGTGAAAAAGCTGAAGCCACTGAAACGGATACGGCCGCTACCGAGCAAATTCCGCTTGCTTTCCAGCCCACTTATTCTTCTTCTTTTGAGATGGGTAAACCGGAATATGCCACCATGATCGTTCAGGGAAGTTGGAAAGATTGGCAGGATAATACGATGGACAGTATGCAGAATTGGGTTGCCGATACAATCGTTGCTTTTCAAAGCGATAATACTATGCTTCGTGGTGTGGATAGCCTGAAAGCCAGTTGGCAAAGAGCACGGGATAAATACTCGGCTGTAACAGATTCCATCAATGCGGTAACGTCAATGTACAGCACTGATAAAAAGCAAAACTGGGTGCTGGTGTGGGCGACAGAATACAACACCAAAAAAGACGGTACCGTAGATACCGCGGCCGTTATGGAAACATGGCGTATTAATAAAGATGGCAAGGCCGATTTATTGTTGCAATTTGACCGCCAGTCCCGGAAGAAATAACAATGGTACGCCAGGGAAATCCTGTTGCAAATAAAATTAAGAGGTTAGTCATTGCAAGGGCTAACCTCTTTCCAGGCAACAATGAGTTTTTTCGGTTAGTGATAAACCGGGCACATTAAACCAAAAGAATTTTCACGATTGCTTGTATCATAACCGGCAAAGGCATATTTTCGTTATAATTAACTCACCAACATCTTAACCAAAACAATTTTATGAAAAAATTCCTAACTTTCTTCGCCATTCTCGCTTTCTTTTCGATCAGTTTTACAGCATGTAAAAAAGAAAAGACCAAAACTGTAGCTGAACGAATTATTGGAACCTGGCAGATAAGCAACTTGGTTTATAACGATCATAGCAACGGCGCAGATCATATTATTTCAAGTAATGATTTTTCTGCAACCGACACCTACGAGTTTAGGGCTGATGGTACGGTGTATGCGAATGTTCAGGGCTCCTCTGATAATTCTACTTATTCGATATCAGCAGATAATAAGCTGACGATAACCGATGATGCCACCTACGATATTAAGACTCTGGATGACCACACGCTGGTGCTTTATTATAAAGATGTTAGTGGCAGCGATTATACAGAGGTGACGATAACGTTTAAGCGATAATTTTTTATCAGCCGTTCCCGGAGGTCAACCGGCGTGGTAGGGCGGCTATCATTTTCCTTTAGTTTTCAAAAAGATGTTTGCTTGCAACCAGATCAGGAGGCCTCTACCCTTGTTTTGGAATTTGCGGCCAAAAGCAATGTAGTAAACCGATAAATTCAGCGGCTTTTTATTTTGCTCCGGTTTAACTGTGATGCCTTAAGAAATACATGTTATTTTGCCGGAAGCCTATTATTTTCTATTCGGGAAGCTGGAAGTAACCAGATCATATTAAATATTATCGTAAAGAAAAAGCAGTTTATCTTACGTAATGATTTCGCCCGAAAAGAAATTTCAGGGGGGCATCTGAAAATTGCCAATCGATTTTTGTTTTGGCCTTATTGTACCGTTTATGCACAAACGAAATTCATTTTTGTAAGATCCCTTAAAAATCATACACTCAAACAGGTTGATTCCAAAGTTCAGCTTCAGGATAGGTGGAGAGAAAAATATTTTTGGCTATAGGAGGGCTTGACAACCCGGGTTTTTTATTTTAAGCTGAATTGTGCATCTTTGCAGCCAAGGCGCAAATCTTATAAAGAACCGATTTTGAATTGTTTGTGATCCCGCCTGGCCGGATTCCGGCATACATCTTTTCCCGGTTTTTGATTGTTTCGATGCAATATTTGCCCGGGGTCACCGTTGCTTATGGTGATGTAATTTATTAAGCGTTCACTACTGCAAGAACCAGAACCATCATGAAGGGAGAAAAAAAAATTTCAGTAAAAACAATTGTACTAACAGCAGCTTTGGGGATATCTGTCATCTTCGGGATAACCCAACTGGTGAAATCGGCCAACAAGACGCCGGCAAAAGAAGAAGCCCCGTTAGCGCAGCCAGCGCCTGTTGTCACACGGTTTGGGCTGCCGGTTGATTCTTTCACCATAGTGAATGGCACCATTGAGCGCAACCAGTTTCTTAGCAATATTTTAGAGGATTACGGCATTGATAATACCACCACGTTACAACTGGCCAACAAGGCACGCCCGGTTTTCAGCGTACGTAACCTGGCTGCCGGGAAACCTTACACGATATTTTGTAAGAATGACTCCACCCAAAAAGCGCAATACTTTGTTTACCAGCCTAATCCAATTGATTATGTGGTGTATGATCTGCGGGATTCGATGAACGTATATACCGGCAAGCGCTCCGTAACCACTAAAACCAAAAGTCTTTCCGGCACCATCAACGGTTCACTTTATGAAACCCTGGAAAGTCAGCATGCAGATCCGGAGCTTGCCGTAAAGCTCGCCAATATATTTGCATGGACTGTTGACTTCTATTATATTCAAAAAGGCGACTGGTTTAAAATTGTATATGACCAGCAATATGTAAATGGCAAACCCATTGAGTCCGGTGCCATCAGGTCGGCAGAATTTTCCTCCCGGGGCGAATTATATAAAGCATATTATTTTGAACCGGACAGTGCTACCGGAGGAGAATTTTTTAACGAAGAAGGGAAAAGCCTGCGCAAAGCCTTTCTGAAAGCGCCTCTTAAGTTTGTCAGAATTACATCGCATTACAACCTGCACCGTTTTCACCCGGTTGAAAAAAGATGGAAAGCACACCTTGGTACTGATTATGCGGCTCCCACCGGAACACCGATTCATACTACCGGCAGTGGTGTGGTAATTGCCTCGCGGTATACCCGCTTTAATGGTAATTATGTGAAAATAAAACACAACCGCACCTACACAACTCAATACCTGCACATGAGCAGGCGCGCAGTAAAAGTGGGGCAGCATGTAGCTCAGGGGCAGGTAATTGGCTATGTTGGCATGACGGGTTTGGCCACAGGGCCGCATGTATGCTATCGCTTTTGGAAAAACGGCAAACAGGTAGATCCTTTAAAACAAAAGTTTCCGGCCGCAACACCCGTAGCCAAAAAGGATATGGCTGCATTCAGGCAATTAATGGACTCAGAAAATGTTGTACTTAATAACATTCCGGTTAATACAAGCGGTTTGAATTGATATTAAAATCTTTTTTGGTCGTGTCTTTTCTGCTTTTATGGCGTCCACAGCAACGATCATTATTTGTGACTCGTACCGAGTGAAGTAATCCTCTCTTCAATCATCAAAAAGATATTATAGAAACCAAACTCATCGCTACCTGTTCCATAAAATCTTGCTGATGATTAAAAGTAATCCAGGTCGTCCTTTGAAAGTTTCCATTTGCTGCTTACAGGTTGAAGTGGATATATTCCAGTTTTTGTTTTTGAATGTTCGCATTCATATATTTTTTCAATATGGATTGATTACAAAAATGGAACTTGAAGAAGAATAAAAGATTCCAACGAGCTATTTGGTTTTTGCTTTCGCTGCATTTTGTACAATAAGATCAACAATGGTATCAATCAACTGTAGAGGAAAATCATGCCCCATGCCTCTTAAAATTTTAAACGTTGCTCCGGGAATATTTGCAGCTACATCTTTCCCCGCATCCATCGCTACCAAAGGATCCTGATCTCCATGAATTACAACTGTAGGAACCTTAATAGTGTTTAATTTTTTCTGCCTGCCTGCATAAAAGCCTGCAAGAGAAGCTGCGCCTTGGCGCAAAAGGCCTTGAGGATAATAAGAGCGTTTTACATTTTCTTTAATATAAGATTCCAGTTTCGCCAAATCAGGAGTATAAATTGGCCCGGCGAGAATCTGCATTGATTTGAGTTCTCTTTGTATGTAAGCTGCAGTATCATTCAGAACACCGGTCTGGGGAATCTTGGCTATTTCGTCCGGTTTGGCAACTAATGGAAACGTTGCAGCGCCTCCTCCAGCCATAATACTTACGAGAGATAAGGTATGTTCGGGATGATTGTAAGCGACCCTTTGCGCAATCATACCGCCCATAGAAGCGCCAACAATATGCGCCTTTTTTATTCCTAGTGCATCTAAAAGGCCAACAGCGTCATCAGCCATGTCATCTAAGGTATAAGGAAGGGGAGGTTTTGTTTTTTGCTGCAATGCTTTTGAAATAGCCGCCCAATCGGGCACTCCCGCTTCATCAAATTTTGTCGAAAGACCTATATCCCGGTTATCAAAGCGAATAACCCTATATCCGTGACTTACCAATTTATTGCAAAATTCTGGTGAGTACATAGTGAGTTGTGCATTTGTGCCTGGTATAAGTATGATGGTTTCATCATCTTTTGATCCGAAGCTTTCGTATGCAATCTTGATTCCGTTAGCTTTTACCTGGCCGGGTTGTGCATTTGAATGACCGGAAAGAAATAAACCGGCTAAAAGCAAAAGTGATGTCAGAATTATTTTGTCTTTCATGATAAATGGTTGCAGGTTCATAATTAGTGTTCAAAAAAATGTAGTCAATACTAAGTGGGCCGGGCCCTGCACAATATATTACTGTATAGAATGAGTTTAAATATACCATTCTTATTTCTTTCCTTCGGTATCTTTTTTCAATGCATAGTGGATCTTTGCCGTATTATCGTTCAGTTTTGCAATTTTCAGTAATTCAAGCCTTGTTGCAAAATCAACATTTTGAAAGAGAGGTAGTCCTTTCCCAAAAAAACAGGTTCCATCTTCCAATGATCACCACATCCCGATGACCCTTTCCTTCCAGCATCGAAATTGTATCATTTGCTTTGCCGCTTGAAAATACAACAGTCGGGTCATTGAAGGGCGACACGTTAAACGACGTCACTTCGGCAGTTCCAACAGTCCTGAAGCGGCAAATTATCAGGCAAGAATATCAAATGTTGTTTTGCTCAATATCACCGCTTTTTTTCCGGGATTTCGTTATTAAGCCTTGCCCATATTCTTCCTACCTGTGGATCGTAACTCACGAACCAACTTTCTCTTTAAACCTCATTCAGTAAACTTCAACCGGTACAAGTTCGTGTATAATTTTTTTGCAGAATATTCGTTCTGAATTTATAGCAATCTGATCACCAATGAAAAAACTTGTTACCTTTTTAGCGCTTACGCTTATTATTTCCATTACGTATGCCCAGCGGGTAGACCTTGATCGTTTTAATTTCACAGTCTCCTATCGTGATTTTCCCGAAAACCCATTACCCGGAGCTTATAAAACATATAATGTCAGGCTTGAAGCATCCCCGTCACTTGGCCTGGGGCTTGCAGCAGAAAATCTTACCAACAACATCGATATAGAAGGTTTAAAAAAGGTTGATGGCACCGGCCATATAACCATATTGCTGATGTTGGATGACATGGTTTTTGAAAAGCCGGAAAACATTGAAACCATAAAAACATCCAGGGACAAAGAAGGTCATGAAATAAAGAAATCGCTTTTTTCAACAAAGATGGCGTACTCATTCGCAGCAAGAATGTCGGTTTATGATTATAGAGGAAACACGATTGTTAATAACCAGGTACTTTTTGACCGGAACAATAAAAGGTTTTACCAAACTCCTGAAAAGAATTCACCAGAAGAGGTGTCTGCTTATCTAAATAATAAGATCAGTGAAATCAGGTCGAACATCGTTAACCAACTTGCGCTGGTTATTGCAGCCCAGGCCAACAACCAGCTAAATGCACAATACGGTTATCCTGCCAGGCGGGCGAATGATATTTTGTGGATACTGAACAATAAACGTCACAAATCGTACAGGGATCACCAGAAGGCCTGGAACCAATTTAAAGAAGCGATTTCGCTCGTAAATCCGAATGATCCTCTTGATATCGTGAAGAAGAAAATGCAGCCGGTGATTGATTATTTTGAAAAGGTGAAAAAGCAATACATGACCTCCAGCAAGGAAGATCGAAAAATGCGCTACGCCAGTTATTACAATCTCGCAAAGATCTATCTCTACCTTGATGAGCCAGAGAAGGCTATTATAGAAGCAGATGCCCTCGCCATGAATAACTTTGATGAAAGAGATGGAAGAGCGTTACGGCAGGAAGCAGAATTTCTGGAAAATAAGCTAAGGAAAAATAATGCAGATACCCGTCACTTCGCTATAGATATTAACGGTTATGCTTCGCCTTTGGAGCAACAAGGCTTTTCAGTAAACCAATAAATTAGAAAGATTTTTATTTTCTTTTTGTTATAACAGTTATGAGTAAACGAAAATTTTCCTGACCCGGGCGAATACGTTTATACGTAAGTAGCTAAATCCTTTTCTTCCCCTGACTCTTTCATAACGTTTTACATGATATTTCTAAGATACTGTAAATTCGGCATTGCCTACGGAAACATCCCCAGCAGGTGAAGTATGCAATTTGGATAGCGTAAAATAGAATTTACTCCCATTCCCCTTTGATGATTCAACCCATATTTTTCCACCATGTATTTCAACAATTTTTTTAAATTATAACAGTGATGCTTATACGAAAAAAAGTTTGTTAACTACCGGGTATTGCCTAAAATACATTGTACCCGATACTTGCATAATATAATGCACCGATATAGGGATTGCCGAATGCATTACGATAATAATGGTTGGTGACGTCAGTACCTCCTATTTTTAAAAGAATTTTTTGCCGGGTAAACTTATAACTCATCTGCGCATCAAGAGTACCAAATGCGGGCACCGGCCCTGAGCCTAATGTGCTTTCCCAGTTCATCTTGTCCTGCCATTTGAAAATTATATTAAATCCAAAGACTTTATTTATGGTATTTGAATTGGAAACTCCGAGGTTGAATCGTGTTTTGGGAGTATTGAAAAATGTTACAAGTCCCGGTTGTACATTGTTCAACTGGTCCTGGTAAATATTACCGGTGATGGCATATCCCTTTCCAATGTTATATACGGCACTCAATGCCCATCCGTTTGCTTTTACGGGTGTTGTGCTATTCACCACAAAAGAAAAATTGGTGCTGGTGAATGGGCTTGCCAGTTCCGGAACAGAAGTTGCAGGATCGCCACTGGCACCTCTTGCCACGGCTTCACGGGCAATAAAATCTTTGTAGGTGCTCAAATAATAATAGGCATCAATTAAAAGCTTTTGATTGATTATACCACGGTAGCCTATTTCATACGATTCCATGGTTTCCGGTTTTGCTTTGCGAAAAGTTGCCTTTTGCAGATCGGTGGGATCCAGGGTGTTTCTAAAATTATCTACGCTTTCAGCCGTATAGACGGGGTTTGTATCGAAATGATATAAATCATTAAACACCGGAAGACATCCAATTAAGATACTTCCGGGCGTTTGCAGGTTAATCCATTGGTCTTCATTATCTGGGAAACGCGACGCTTCCTGGTAGGATAAACGAATATTATTGTCTTTTGCAAAAGCCACCGATGCGGTAATTCTTGGCGTAAACCTGCCCTGAAAATTTTCACTTTTATCCCATCTTCCTGAGGCACTTAATTTTAAAATATCTTTTACCAGGGATTTTTGTAACTGGATATAAACACCATATTCACCAATATTTATCGGCCCGTTGGGCTCGTAAAAAATAGTGTTTTTTGAATTGAGGTGATAGGTGCGATAATCGCCACCGACCAAAATGTCCAGAACTTTTAGCTGCGAAAAATGATACTGACCTTCACCCTGGTAGAGACTTGATTTATCAGCAAACTGCGAACCACCCTTACTTATGGGTGTGTTTACCGATGTATTGAATGCCGTGTTGAATTCCGGCGAACCAGGTAAATATCTTCCCTGGTCTGCAGCGGCGCGCGCGGCAGCATGGGCAGTGGCCGGGTCGGCTCCCTGTAATACATACGCAGAATAATACCCAACGTATTCGCCAAGCCAGGTAGCATTATCTTTCCATGCGCTATTGATACCAATGGCGGCAAGTGTGGTAGCATACGAATCCCCGGAATTTTCCTGCGTAGTGTAAGCGCGCAGAAACCAACCCGGATTTTTAAACTCGAGTTTATATTGGCCGATGTTGAAATTTTTAAGTGAATACCGGTCGGTGCCTGTATAAACAGTTGTGCCCTGTCCGTAGTTTCCCGTCAAAGACGCTTCAGTGTTGGGCGACAATTTATAATACAAACCTCCTGAAACTTTAAAATCATAGGTGTTATAATTTACCAACGCTGCTTCATTATAACCTGTGCGGCTTACCAGTTGGTTACCATAAACATTATTTTGTAACCCGGCGGCAAAAGGTAGTAATTGCTGCAACTGTGCATTGCCGGGTTGTGAATTGATATAATTGATCATCTCGTTATAGGTGGGCGGCCGGCCATACGCCTGTGCGAGTTGGCTGGACAAAGGATACAATACAGCCTGCGAAATGCCGGCCATGCTGGCATTTACTTCATCGCCGAAAACATTCACCCCGTCGTAGTCAGGGTCAGAAGCCCTTGTACCGGGCTTCACCTTACTCAACACATTATTGCGTTCAAGATCTGTGGAATCGTTCGCCTGCCAGTCATCAGCTTTGATATATTCAGCACCAATCTTAAAGGCAAACCTGTTTGACACTTTTTTACCCCAACGGAAAGCAATATCGTTAAACGGCGAAGTTTTATGGCGATAATCATTTACATGCATTACGCCTTCTTTTACTTCGGCACTGAAGCCCTCGTATTTGAAAGGATCTTTGCTGGTGATAATCAAAGTGCCGTTCATGCCACCGGAACCATATAAGGCAGAGGAAGCGCCTGAAAGCAGTTCCATGTTATCGACATCCAGGTCGGTGAGCCCGATAATATTGCCTACCGAAAAGTTTAACGCCGGGGCTGAGTTATCCATCCCGTCCACCAATTGGTTAAATCGCAGGTTGCCGCTGCCATTAAATCCGCGCGTGGAAATGGTTTTAAAAGTGAAGCTTGAACTGGTTACATCAACGCCCTTTAGATGATCCAGCGCATCATAATAGTTTGATCCTGGAGTATTGCGCATTTGGGCTGCGGTGATATGCTCAATGGTAACCGGCGATTCCATGATGCGTGTGGGCGTTCGCGTGGCGGCTATTACCACTTCCTGCCCTAAGGTACTTTTAGGGGCCAGGTTAATAACCAAACCTGAATCGGCATTCGTAACCGTTATTTCCTGCGTTGCATAACCGATAGAAGAAAAAACAATGGTGAAGGGGAACGGCTTATTAATTTCTAATGTAAAGGTTCCTTTATCGCTGGTAAATGTTCCTTCGTATGAACTTTTTACCGTGACAGAAACCGCGGGAACAGGCTCGCCGGTCTTCTCATTTTTTACCTTCCCGCTGATGATTGTGTTTTGTGCAAATACAATTGTTGAAAGAGAATTCAATACTAAAAACAATATGCATTGCTTTAACGTATTCATCACAACAATAGTTTAGGTAAAAATTGATTTACAAATTACACATTATTATATTCATCAGGAAATATTTTTTTACGGCCGGAGATACAAGGTTGAAAATTTTTCTTTTTCCACCATTTGTAGTAAATCAACAAAAAACATTAATTCCTCTTTTGTGCCTTCGCCTGATGTCTGCAGGTACTGCCGGCTTTTTTATAGGTTAAGCAGTAAACCAATAAATTAGAAAGATTTTTATTTTCCGTTTGTTATAACAGGTATGAGTAAACGAAAAATTTTTCTGGTCCGGGTGAATTTGATTATACGTAAGTAGCTAAATCCTTTTCTTCCCCGCAATATTAATAACGGGATCATAGTGTAGCCTGTTGCATCGGTAAAGAATGTAAACGTCTTCTTCAATATTATTTCCAGCAATCGTTTACAACGTTAGCTGATCCGAGGTTAGAAGTCCACGTACTGTCTGCATTGAACATTTCGCAAATAGTTTTGGTCCAGCTATAATGATTATAAGATGGCGACGAACTGTAGCCAGCCTTAACGTATTGCCCGATGGCGATCACGGGAACATAATTCAGCAGCGTGCCATCATCTTCGTCAAAATACACCACAAAAATACTGTTGTGTGTTAAGCTCCAGTCTGCTAATGAAGAAAGATTTTTTTGAAGCCAGGCATCGCCCAAACTCACGGTACCATCATGCATATCATTATCAAGGTTGGGAGATATGCAGACAACATTTTCAAGTTGTGTGTAATCTGAAGGGAAAGATGAAAACATTTTATTTTGTGAAGGAGGAACATTCGCAAACACAGATGTCGGATTGTGCTTTGCAACATACCTGCCGCTAATGCAGGTATCGCTGCCCGTAGCAGGAAGGTCTTCGCTATACCAGGCGAAAGATTTGCCGGCCTTTTTCAAAATGGTGTATAGATTATCAGTCGTAAATGGCGTTTGAATACAGGAATTGTCTGTAATGCCATTAGACTGGCCTGCGAAAAAATTCATGTAATTTGGATAGCTGGGATGGGTGATGCCGTGCATATTGGTAAACAAAGTTCCTTTAGCAATAAGACTGTTGATAAAGGGAGCATTGCTATTATTTATAATGCTGTCAACGCTTTTATTTTCAAACCATACAAAGATCACATGATCGGGCATGGACATCGGAGTCTCATTACTTTGCGCCGATCCTTTTGAGCACCTGGAAGCAAACCCGGCAATGACAATAAGAAGTATGGATAAATAAAGGAACTGTTTCATAAAATACTTGCACTGCCGGTGTTAAGAAGTTTTGCTCCTTTACAACAAGCGTTCTGGTTTATTGTTGTTCAAATATAGTGCTTAAGCAGGTAGGAACCGAACTTCTCTTTGTTGTGCCACACAATTGTATTCAGTTCATTGCGGGGTCAATATTACACCCTGGTGAGTGGATGCACAGGAGTGGAAAAATGATTTGTGTTCCCATCAATAGTAAACCCACAAAAAACACACATTCCTGTTTTACTTTAACCGGTTAGCAAAAGAGAACTTTTACTCAATCAATGAATGGTTATTCATTTAAAATCGGCAATGGCGATCAGTTGGTTGACATTATGAATAATTATTTTTCTGCCTTTCGTTTCTAAAATTCCATCTTGTTTAAACTCAGTTAATAGTCTTACCACATTTTCACGGGCTGTTCCAACAAGGTTTGCGAGGTCATCACGTCCCATATCAATTTCAACCGGCGTTCCCGGCATTAAGTCGTCTTTATATTTTTCTCTCAAAACAATAAGTTGAAGTGCCAATCTTTCGCGAACCGATTTCTTTGAAAAAAGGGTGATACTGTTGGCGAGCACCGCATATTCGTGGCTCAGGGTTTTCAATAAACGGCTATTCAGGAGCGGAGATTGGGCCAAGGCATCTAAAAAATCTTCTTTAGGTATAAACCCAATTGTGCTTTCTTCCAATGTTGCGGCAAAATCGGGATAACGACTTTGGGCAAGTATAGCATGATATCCTAATAATTCACCCGTATTGGCCACATAAATAATATGCTCCCTGCTTTCATTATCAACTTTGTACTTTTTTACTTTTCCTTTTGAAATGTAAAAAATGCCTGTTGGAAAAGCACCTTCACGAAAAATAATTTCTCCTTTTTTATATAACTGTTCGCTTTTATGCGCCGTTAAAATTCCATGGACATCCGCAGGCAGATCTGCTAAAACAGATTCATTTTTAAAATCCCATTGATCAATTGGAAAAAGGCCTTGTATGCTCATACTACCTGTAAAATTACCCATTTAAAAAGTGATAAAGTTTACTTTTTCAAGTGATAAGTTTAACCGCCTCACACGATTCATATGGGTAACTTTGCAACCTTCAAAATTTCTAAAAATTTAGATAACGGATTTAGTTATAAAGCAGATGAGTTGAATTGGTTACAAATGAAAAGAGTGAATAAAAAACCATCCTATTTAAAAAGTTTATTGTTTTTTAAATGTCCTCATTGCAGGCTGGGAGAGGTATTTCTAAATAAAAATTCTTACAAATTTGATAACTTTTTAAAGATGCATGAGCATTGCCCGGTATGCGGGCAGCCGCTGGAAGTAAAAAAAGAATTTTATTATGCGCCTACTTTTTTAAGCTATTCCATCAGCATTTTTTTATCCCTCTGCACCTTTTTAGCATGGTGGGTATTCATCGGTTTTTCGGTAAATGATAATAATATATTTTGGTGGTTTGGTACCAACATCGCAATTATTTTACTTCTGCAACCGTATATTTTGAGATTTTCAAGAGTTGCGTGGCTCTCCTTTTCAGGTCCTTATGATGCGGATTTGCAACACGCGAAAAAAATCCCTGTTTTATAAAAAAATAATTGTGCTTACTAAAAATTACAAAAGCGCCAGGTTATGAAAGGAATGTTCAGGCCCAAATTATTGGATACTTTAAAAACCTACAATAGAAAACAGTTTTCCAAAGATATTCTTGCAGGTATCATCGTAGGAATTGTGGCTTTGCCACTCGCCATTGCGTTTGCCATTGCTTCGGGCGTTACCCCGGAAAAAGGTTTAATAACGGCTGTGGTAGCAGGTTTTTTCATTTCAGCATTTGGCGGCAGCCGTGTGCAGATCGGCGGCCCAACAGGCGCTTTTATTGTGATTGTTTATGGCATAGTGCAGGTGTACGGTGTTAATGGGTTGATTGTTGCCACTTTTATGGCGGGCATTATGCTCATCATTATGGGCATTGCCAGGATGGGCACAGTTATAAAATTTATTCCTCATCCACTCATCATCGGATTTACCAGTGGTATCGCTCTCATTATTTTTTCTTCCCAGGTAAAAGATTTCCTGGGTTTAAAAATGGGAAATGTTCCTGCCGGCTTTTTGGATAAATGGCTGGCTTATGTTAAGCACTTTCAAAGCATTAATTTATTTACTGTTGTAATAGCTGTGGCTACATTGATCATTATTCTTTTGTGGCCCAAAGTAAACCGGAAAATCCCCGGTTCTTTAATCGCTATTATCATAACAACTGCCGCAGTACAGTGGATGCATTTGCCGGTTGAAACCATCGGGAGCCGCTTCGGAAACATCTCATCCTCTTTTCCCGGGCCGGTAATACCTTTTGTGGACTTTTCCACTATTAAACAGTTGATTCAACCCGCTTTTACGATCGCCATACTTTGTGCTATTGAATCTTTGCTATCGGCAGTTGTGGCTGATGGAATGATTGGAGGAAACCATAGATCCAACATGGAATTGATAGCGCAAGGAATAGCCAACATTTCTTCCTCCATCTTTGGAGGTATACCTGCAACGGGCGCTATTGCCCGCACGGCTACCAATGTAAAAAACGGTGGTCGCACCCCGGTGGCTGGAATTATTCACGCAGTTACGCTCTTGATCATCCTGCTGATCGCAGGAAAATGGGCTTCACTGATTCCGATAGCCACGCTTGCCGGGATATTGATTATCGTGGCTTACCATATGAGCGAATGGCAAAATTTCAGGTCTGTTTTAAAAGGCCCAAAAGGAGACGTTGCGGTAATGCTCATCACTTTTTTTCTTACAGTTTTAATTGATCTGACTGTTGCCATTGAAGTAGGAATTGTTTTGGCCTCCTTTTTATTTATGAGGAATATGATCAAATCCAGTGATGTAAGTAAACTTACCGGCGAAATAGAAGATGATGAATTTGGCTTCGACCTGGTTGAAGGAAAATTCCAGGTTCCCAAAGATGTAGAAGTAATTGAAATATCCGGGCCGTTGTTTTTTGGCGCTGCTTATAAATTTAAAGATGCCTTACAGTACATGAAACAACATCCACGGGTTTTAATTATAAGGATGCGCCACGTGCCCATTATTGATGCTACCGGGATTCAGACTATGAAAAGCATTTATGCTGAATGCAAAAAGAACCATACTAAAATAATTTTGTCGGAACTTAATTCGCCGCAGGTATTAAAAGAATTGCAGGAAGCGCGGCTTCTTTTTGCGATTGGCAAAGGCAATGTGGCCTTTACTTTTGTAGAAGCGTTGGAAAAGGCAAAAAAGATTTAGCCTTGGAAAGTTTTCTTTTATGCTCAATTACTGAACACTGCCTGACTCTAAAATAGGTTTAATTGGCGCTAATTCTTAGGTAACTGAACAAGTGTTTTTAAAAAATAACAATAGATTTTGTCAACAGTAAACCAACAAAAAAAAATAATTCCTGTTTTCGATTACCCGGTAGTAAAAGATAATTTTACGGTTATACAGTATCCCCCTTCAGAGATATTGCTGAGAAAGATCTCTTTAAAGCCTCAGTTGAATCAATATTGCAAAAAAAAGATTAGCTACCGCTCTGCGCTTTGTGCAAATGCCGTGGCTTTCCGCCCTCACGCCAGTGGTGTTCAATTTTTTCCAGGGGAATGCCCTTGGTTTCCGGCAAATAAAAATAACCCCAGATAATTCCTAAAATGCCGATGGCTGCATAAAACCAAAAGGCGCCCGCCGGGTTGCCGTTGTCTACTGCCTGCATGGTAAAAGTATTGGTAGCAGCGTCGTACAACTTTTCGCGGGTGATAATACCAGATCCCGAGGCCGTAAACAATTTTACGATCTTAAAAAAGGTAAATGCAACGATCCCGTTAAACAGCCAGTTGGAAAGAGAACCAATGGAGGAACCGATACCTCTTACCCTTAAAGGGAATATTTCTGAGATGATAAGCCAGCCAAGGGGCCCAAGGCTGATCGCGAAAAAAGCTATATAAACCCATACAAAAATGATGGCCAGCCATTTGCCGGTATCGCCAAGGCTATCGTGAAAGGCAAACACCATTCCCAGTGCGATAAGCGAAACTACTATGCCATATAAACCAATAAAATAGAGTTTTCTGCGACCCAGTTTGTCGATCATAAAAAGCGAAAGTACCGTGAAAGCAACGTTGACAGCACCCACACTAACAGCCGCCCAGATAGCGGCGTGCGCACCCTGGAAACCAACGATCATAAATATTTTGGGGCTGTAATAGATCACGGTGTTGATGCCCACAAATTGCTGAACAAACATGATACCTACCGCAATAATTAACGCGTGCCTCAGCCATGGGCGAAAAACTTCTTTAAAATTCGGACGGCTTTTGTCAATTTGCAATTCATCTCTCATGCGCTGCATGGATTCTTCTATCAGCGATGGTTCTTCTATTCTTTTCAGAATCCTAAGGCCTTCAGTTTCGCGGCCTTTGCTCATCAGCCAGCGCGGTGTCTCAGGCAAAAAGAATATTCCGATGAGCAGGATGAGGCCCGGAATGATACCCATATAAAACATGGGTCTCCATGATTGTAAATCATTATTGTTGGCAAAGGCAAGATCGCTTAAATAAGAAACCAGGATGCCTATCGTTATGAGTAACTGAAACAAAGATACCAGCTGCCCACGGATATGTGTAGGCGAAATTTCAGCAATGTATAAGGGAACCGAAAAAGAAGAAATACCAATCGCCAAACCAATAAACAGCCGGGCCGCAATGAGGGATCCGGGAGTGGGCGCCCAACCTGACCAGGCCGCACCGATCACAAAAATAACAGCGGCGCTCATTATGGTTTTCTTTCGCCCGAAAATATCTGATAGCCTGCCGGTAAAAATGGCGCCCAGCACAGCACCCGCTAATCCGGCAGTAGTGATATTTTCAACCATGCTGTTGCTGAGTTGAAAGTCTTGTTGAAAAAACGGTATGGCGCCGGAAATAACCCCCGTATCAAATCCGAATAACAGACCGCCGGTGGCAGCCACGGCAGCGATGATGATAACGAGGTTTTTGTTGTACTCTTTTTCTTTCATGGCAAGAAGTTGATGATTTGGTTAATTAAAAAAACTTTATTGTTGTAACCGTATCGGTGAACCGGTTTTACGATGATAAGTTTGTAGAAAAATCCAAAGAGTTTTTCGGGTTGCCGGGATCTGCAAGCCAATACGTGTATCATTATTATACCAGGCAATACGAAAAAGAAAAATCAAATTTAACGGTCTATTCCCAGTAAACAAATAAAAAATAATAATTCCTGTTTTATTGGAAGCCGTTGCAGGGTTTAAAAATAATTCCTGAAGTTTGCCAACTATTTTGATTTGATAATAGGGATAATACCAAACCAATTAAACGAATCCACTTTTTTTACTACTATGATAAGTATTGCGCAAACCGGACTTCTAATGTTACTTTCCCTGTTTTTATTGCTGCACTTTTGTATCCTTTTTAAAATAATACCGTACCGCGTAGTTTGGGGTGGCAGGTTAAAGTCCGATCAACAAATGTATCGTTTTGAAATATTTTCTGTTTTTATGAACTCGTTATTTGTTGCTGTGGTTTTAATAAAAACAGGGTTTTGGAAAATCGATATTTCACATGGAATAATCACCTTATCATTGTGGTTGATGACTGCGTTATTTTTATTGAATACAATAGGAAATCTCCTTTCGAAAAATAAATTTGAAAAAAAGGTGTTCACGCCTGTAACAGTTTTGCTCACTATTTTTTCCCTGCTTGTAGCCTTGTCTGGCTGATTATACAATAGTGTAGCCATTACAGTAAAAAATACAGTTTCCTGTTTTGTTGCGTGATAAACGTGTGATGGTTTGCAATATGCTAAAGTATATTACATCACAGTTACCGTAAATTATGAATTCGTAAAGTGCCTGTAATTTTTTCAATGCGCATTTCTGTTATCTTTAAACCTTTATTTATTCATTTCAACTCATGCCGGATGAAAAGAAGTTTTCACGTTAACCTCTTATTATTTTTTGGGATTCTCTTTGTTTCTAATGCTTCCGTCGGTCAATCTTTTGATACGTCGTTATTAGGTGGCCTTGAATGGCGAAGTATTGGTCCTTACCGGGGTGGCAGAACCGTCGGGGCTGCAGGTTCTGAACAGCAACCCAATGTGTTTTACATCGGCGTTAATAACGGCGGTGTTTGGAAATCTACTGACTATGGAATTACCTGGTATCCCGTTTTCGACAGCCAGCCCACAGGTTCTATCGGTACCATCGCGGTGGCGCCCTCCGATCCAAATATTATTTATGTAGGCAGTGGCGAAGGATTACATCGGCCCGACCTTTCTGTAGGTGATGGAATCTACAAATCGACCGACGCAGGAAAAACATGGTCACACCTTGGCCTTCGCGACGGGCAGCAGATTCCGCAAATTGCCATTGATCCGGCTAATCCGGATCGCCTGTTTGTGGCGGTACTTGGTCACCCCTACGGGCCTAATACGGAAAGAGGAATTTTTCGTTCGGAAGACGGCGGTAAAACATTTGAAAAGGTACTTTATGTAGATGAAAATACGGGTGGAGACGATGTGGCAATCGACCCTAAAAACCCGAACACCGTATATGCCACTTTATGGAAATCACGTGAAGGCCCATGGGAAAATGGCGAATGGTCGGGTTATGAAGGCGGCGTATATAAATCAACCGACGGCGGCACCACCTGGAAAAAAATGTCCAAAGGTTTGCCGGAAAATATGGTACAGGCGCATATTGCGATAGCGCCTTCCGCGCCCGATATTTTATATGTATCTATCGGTACCGATGAACCAAATGATTATGGCACAGGTTCAGGGATGGGCATGTACCGTTCGGACAATGGCGGAGAAAGCTGGTATAGGATTTCTGATGAAGATGGAAGGCCCGAAGCACGGATCGGCGGGGGCGATGTGCCTGTTTTAAAAGTAGATCCCAAAGATCCCGAAACGGTTTACAGCACCAGCATCGTGGTTTATAAATCGATAGATGGGGGTAAAACCTGGAAAGGTATTCGGGGCGCACCGGGGGGTGATGATTATCAAAATATGTGGATCAATCCGGCTAATCCCGATATTATGCTGGTTACCGGCGACCAGGGCGCCATTATTACCGTAAATGGCGGTGACACCTGGAGCTCGTGGTACAACCAGCCAACCGCACAACTATATCATGTAAGTGCCGACAACGATTTTCCCTATAATGTATATAGCGGCCAGCAGGAAAGCGGTTCGGTAGGGATTGCTTCAAGAGGTAGTGATGGTGAAATTACCTTCCGCGACTGGCATCCTGTTGGTGCGCAGGAATATGGATATGTGGCACCCGATCCGTTAAATTCAAACATAGTTTATGGAGGTAAAATTACCAGGTATGATAAGCGTACCGGGCAGGTACTAAATATATCGCCAAGGCCGAAACCGGGAGAACATTTTCGTTTTGTGCGAACAGAACCTGTTGTTTTCTCACCCGTTGATAAGAAGACCTTGTATTATGCCGGAAATGTTTTGTTTAAAACGCTAAATGGCGGCGATAGCTGGCAGGTCATCAGTCCCGACCTATCGAGAAAAAGCTGGGATATTCCCAAAAGTGTAGGCATTTATACTGATGAAAAAATGAAAGAGATGCCACGCCGTGGTGTAATTTATACTGTGGCACCTTCGCCGCTGGATATTAATACCATTTGGGCCGGCACGGATGACGGCCTGATTCATGTAACCCACGACGGAGGAAAAAACTGGAAAAATGTTACACCTCCTGCCATTACTTCGTGGAGTAAAATCTCGTTGATGGATGCCGGGCATTTTAATGTAAATACTGCGTACGCTGCAGTAAACAGGTTGCGCGATGATGATTTGCATCCTTACATTTATAAAACACACGATGGTGGTAAAAGCTGGCAGCTAATTGTAAATGGCTTGCCTGATCAACCAATCAATGCAGTGCGCGAAGACCCGAAGAAAAAAGGATTATTGTTTGCCGCTTCAGAAACGGCTTTGTATGTATCCTTTGATGATGGGGATAGCTGGCATTCACTTCGGCAAAATATGCCGGCAACTTCTGTACGGGATGTGATCGTAAAAGACAATGATGTTGTTGTAGCAACTCACGGCCGCGGCTTTTGGATATTGGACGATATCAACCGGCTGCGCCAGGTGTCGCCCGGTATTTCTAAAAATGACGTTTTATTTAAACCTGCAACAGCAATGCGTATACGCTGGAACCTGAATACAGATACACCGCTGCCACCTGGTGAACCTGCAGGTCAAAATCCTCCTGATGGCGCTGTCATCGATTACTACTTAACAAAGGGTGCAACTGATGTTTCATTAGATATTACCGATGAAACAGGGAAGCTGATACGCCATTACAGCAATCATGATACATTGTATACCATTCCCCCGGTAAATGTTCCGTGGTACTGGATTCGTCCACAGAAAATATTGCCGGCATCTGCAGGCGGCCACAGGTTCGTGTGGGATTTGCACACATCTCCGTTAAATGTTCCGCCTTCTTACCCGATTGCCGCCATCTATAAAAATACAGCGCCGGCACCTACGTCTCCCTGGGTAATGCCTGGAAATTATAGAGTGAAATTATCTGTTAACGGTAAGGCATATACGCAGCCAATTGTTGTAAAGATGGATCCCAGGATCCACACATCCGCAGCAGGACTTCGGCAACAATATGATCTGTCTCTGGTTTGCACCAAAAACCGCAGGACTATTTCAGTTCAACTAAATTGGCTGTCAAATATTAAAAAACAGGCAGAAGGTCTGAAAGAAAAAGCCGGGAAGAATTTATCGGTTCAATTAGATTCTTTAATTGCATCATTGAATAAAAAATCAACTGATCTTTCATCGTTGGGTGGTGCATTTGGGGGCATGTTCAATTTATTGCAGGAAGCCGATGTGGCCCCGACTTTTGAAACTGTAACTGCGATGAAAGCCTTACAAAAAAAGTTTACGGAAGTAGAAGAGGCCTTGAAAAATATCCGGTTGCAAATCATTCCTTCAATTAATAAGCAACTACAAAAGGAAGAGTTGGCAGCTATTGATATGGGCGAATAAACATCTGGCAGTGAACTGACAAAAAACAGGAATTTTTATTTTGCTTTGGTGCTTAAAATTAATGCTTAAGTAAACGGCCTCCCAAAATATACACCAAAGTGTGGTGCAATATTGAGATGGCTACCATCAACCAACACAATACTTTCATTCCTGTAATGTATAAAACGAAAGCAGCAGCTGCGGTTACCAGTAATTCTTGTATCAAACGCAATAGCTCGGCGGAATGCCCAAACTGGTGAAAATCAACCAGCCCCCAAAACCCAAAGACGACTAACGGAGCCAAAATTGCCAATAAAATTTTTATCGATTCGCGGTTTGCAAGATGGTAACCCCAGAAAGCAAATGCCAGTACAATCCCCGTCTCCATTATAGCACGTAAAGTGAGGTTAAATGTTTTGAGCATCAATGATTGGTTTGTGGTTAAAATAAGCTATGCAGCGGGACTTGCAGCAGGCGCACTCCTGACAATTCGGTTTTTATCGACCCAGTAGGCCCATATAACCAGGATCCATTGCAACTCACCAGCCCATGCCACCACCGTTACATTTGGCGGGGGAGACCCAAACAAATTGCTTAAATAGATTAGTACAAGGAAAATTATCAGGCCCCAAAGTGAGTATTTGCCTGTTCTGTTTTTTGCTTTTGTCGCACCAAGATAAAGTACCAATCCGATAATAAAAATGAGGCATTCGACAGTAATTGCAAATACAGGATAATTCCATAATCCGAATCCGACCAAAAGAGAATTACCGGGAAAAAGCGGGAGATCGGGGCGATGGACGAGCAGGTCAAGAACCCAGTGACTTACCACGCACAGCCCAAGGAGAAAAGCACCTTTAAAATTTCGTTTAATAAAAAAATAGACAAGTCCGAAAAGTAGTCCCCAGATTAATGCCATCGTAAGACTATGAGAAAAGGGATAGTATGAAAACTCAAGCGGTGTAAGTTTAGTATTACCCGGCTGAATATTTACATGTTCCCACCCCAATAAAACAAATGTGGGCCAAAGTAAATCTAAAAATTGTGCGGCTAAGAAAAGTGTGCCAAGTGAAACACGGGGTGCCGGCTTTTTAGCGCCCAGCCCAACTCCGAAATGACCTATAAACATTGTAATGCAATTTACAATAGTTGCTGAATGGGATGTAAAGTGTACAATAAAATGTACTGAGTGGAAAATATACAAAAAAATTAATTAATTTTTTTGTATAGTGTGGACGCCTGGTTTTGGATTGAGAAGGGTGGCTAAATAGGCGGAGTTTGAGGTACGTTCAAGCGGGTTTTTAAAAGTTAAAATTTTTATGTCATGGAAGCTAAGGGTGCCATTTTTCGGCTTGCTGTTGCAATTGTTATCTCAATTTGCCTGTCTCTCCTGGCGTTTGGCACTATCAAACTTTCCGGAACTGACCTTAAAGAGGTGAAGCAAAGAAACAAGCCGAAGGTTTTTATCATTGCGGGTATATTTAATCTTTTGTTTATTGTTGCGGTAGAATTGTTATTAAAAATATGGGATCATCAGTCTTTAAGCAGGTTGGGATTTTCATTTAGTAGCGCTGATCTTTTATTTATTTTAATTGCCTTCTGCACCTCGATTGGGTTTGCTCTTTTGTTTGTTTGGTTTCTTGACCAAAGAAAAGTTATTACTATTACCCGGGTTCATGGCCTTTTCAGACATACAAACGGACTAGCCGGAACTCATCTTGGATTTGTCGTATTGTTTGTAGCCGCCCTGCAGGAAGAAATTTTATTCAGAGGATATTTTGCGTATGTTTTATTGCCCTTCGGTTTTTATTATGCATTATTAGTTTCATCATTTTTCTTTACAGCATGGCATTTTCTCACGAATAAGGTCAACGTATTCCAGGCAATTGACTGGTTTATAGGTGGTGTTATGTTGTTTTATGTTTTCTGGTTAAGCGGATCAATTTGGGTTGCCGCCCTCATTCATTTTAGTCGCAATTTTACCAATGTCCTTGTGTTTGATTTGACAGGAACAAATTCGATATTATCTTTAAAAAAGCCACTGCCAGGAAGGTATAAGACTGTTTATACGATTATATATTCAGTAGGTATTATTGCTTTTGGTTTTTTTTATTTTTCCTAATGAGGAGAGGAACTGCAGTTGATTGTTTAAATGAAAAAGCTGGTATGAAAAATACCGGCCATTTGTAGCTCCTTATTATAAATCTGTTTATTTTTCTGCCTTTTCTTCTTCCTTTGCAGGCACCAGTAATTTTTCTTCTATTACTTGCTTCAATACATGCTTAGGTAAAGCGCCCGGCTGCATCATTGGTTCACCATCAGCTCCGATAAAAAGCAGGCTGGGAATACTTTGAATGCCAAATACAGCAGAGAGTTCCTGCTCCTTATCTGTATCTACTTTGTAAATCACCAACTTGCCTTCATATTCAGTTGACAGTTCTTCAAGTATGGGTGCTACCATTTTACAAGGGCCGCACCAGTCAGCATAGAAATCAATAATGGCCGGCAAGCCGTCGTATTTCCAGTCTTTTTCTGTTTCGTAGTTAAATACTTTTTCTTTAAATTCCTGTGTTGTCAGTTTTATTGTTGCCATAGTGTAATATTGTTTTATTTTTTGTAAAGGTAAAAAAATGAACCCGGCCTGTCGGTAACTTTTGTTACTATTCCAGGTTTCACAACTCTTCTTCCCTTTCCAGCATGAGGATAGCACTTTGAGGCACGATAAAATATTTTTCGCCTTCATACATTACCTCTGTTGCGGCGCTTATCAGGAAAATCGCCAGGTCGCCTTCTTTCGCCTGCAAGGGCACGTATTTTACTTTTTCTTCTTCGCCTTTCCAGGGTTCGTCTTCTACAGGAAGAGGAATAGCATAGCCGGGGCCGGCTTTAATGACATAGCCTTGCTGTACTTTCTCTTTTTCCTGTACGCCCGGCGGAAGATAAAGTCCGCTTGCAGTTCGCTCATCCGGCTTACTTGGTTTTATCAAAAGCCTGTCGCCAATCACTATCAGCTTTTTCAGCCTGTTGTCAGGTGTTATATGCATAATATTTTTTGCCCCAAAATTACAGCATGTGTTGAATTGAAAAAGAACATGGCATGTGATTTAATTTTTTTATTTTTAATTAATCTTGAAATTCACTTCGCGCCTGTTATTCACTGAGTTTTTGTAAATATTCTTTTAATTTTTAAAGCTATGTTATGAACAGAAGTAAATTTCTATCGCTCGCAGGCCTTGGCTTTGTGGGCGCCATCTTTTTTCCAAGAACCGGTAGTAAAAATCTTTTAAGAAACGAATGTAATGATCCGATAACTCCGCCGGTGCCCGAAGGTCCTTTTTATAAAGATGAACAACTTAACAGGGTAGATATTACTGAACATAAAACAGGAATTCCGATAACGTATGTTTTTATGGTAGAAGATGAAGATTGCAAACCTGTTGATGGCGCTATTGTGGACATCTGGCAATGTGATGCAGACGGCGTCTATTCAGATTATAAAGTTGAGAACACGCTGAATGAAACCTGGCTGAGGGGCTATCAAAAAACCGGCGCAGACGGCAGGTGCAGCTTCACTTCAATATTTCCGGGCTGGTATGACGGACGCATCACTCACCTGCATGGAAAAGTTCATTTAGATGGAAAAACTTTATTAACTACTAATTTCTTTTTCCCGAAGGAGATAGAAAATCACGTATATGCATCGCCGTTATACCCCAAAGGGCCTAACCCTACACCGGTATTGAAGGACTTCGAACTGAGGGTTGATAAAGATACCAAGCGACATGATACTTTGGTAATGGATGTTACAAAAGATAATAACGGTAACCTCGTAGCTTTTTACAAAGTATCGATGGCTTGAGAAAAATTACTGCAGACTGCAAGATAAAAACTGGCTGAATTTATTATTTTACTGTCAAAAAAGAAATTGCCTCAAACTGAGGCAATTTCTGTGAATAAGTAATTAAAAAAGTACAAAGTTTATTCAGAAAAACTATGGCAAACGTGAATAACCATTGCGTGTTTTCCAAAGAAAATATTTTTCAAAAAGCACCTTGCCGAAGTCATAAAATAGATTAGGGATCATTAAGGCAAACGCACGTGGTTTAAACAAGTGATTGGATACAATGATCACTTCTTTTTTGCCGGCATCCATTATGCAAAGCGCCGCAATTTTGCCCCAGCTTTTGTGAACCAGTTTTGTTTTTCCTTTTGAAACACGAATAATGTTTTCTGCTACAATTTTTCCTGTTACATCGCTCGGATAACCTGTCTTTGGAGCTGAAAAAGGTACTTTACCCGGCTTCCACGGAAGGCTGAAATTTACAGCCAATCCTGCAGACCAAATATTAGGAAATTCTCCATGACGGTAATCATCGCCTACCGGCATATACCCTGTTGCAGTGGCATGCAGGTCTTTACTTTTTGTGACAAATTCCACACCGGTAAAAGGCGGCATGAGCATACTGAATTTATAAGGCAATACTTTTCCATCACTCAGGTACACATTCTCAGCATCCATTTTATCAACGCCAACTTGTGTGTGAACATGCATCTTAAAAAGTTTGAAGAAAGTTTTAAACATGGCTTGTGCGCCTGTCATTCCATCAATTCCAAAATGGCCTAAAAATGTTTCCGGAGTGATCCAGTGAATATCTACTTTATCACGAATGCCATTTTCACGGCACCATTTTTCAAAGTTGAAAAGAAATTCATAACCGGCTCCCATGCAACCTGCATTTTGGGTAGCACCAATTACTACGGGGCCAGGATTTTTTTTGAACTCATCCAGCGCTTTCCTGATCTTCATCGCCCCGTTGGGTGTTCCGATGTAGTGGGCATATTCTGCTACGCCAGGCGCAATATCATATTTTACTTTCGGACCAGTCGCAACCACAAGGTTATCGTAGTGATAATCACCTTTTGTGGTGCTCACTACCTGTGTATGTGGATTTACTTCCAGCGCTTCGGCCAAAACAAAGTCTACTCCCTGTTTTTTAAATATATCTGCCTTTGCAAAGCTGATATCTTTTATTTCCCTTCTTCTGAACGGAACCCAGATGAGCGAAGGCATAAACATGAAAACCGGGCTTTTATCAATTACGATTACTTTGTGCTCTTCTTTGCCTTTTCTTTTTATTTCCAATGCAGCGGTCATTCCTGCAAAGTTGCCGCCTATAATTACTGTTGTTGTCATTACGATTAATTTTATAACACAAAGTTAGATCGCTTTTCGCCCGTTATTAATGCGTTGCATTTGGCGTTTTCATGATAGGTGTCAACCATTAAACTGTCAATTAATGATGTATGTCATTTGCAGGTAAGAGATAAAAGACTATATGTGTTAAGCAGGAATGACATTCTTATCTAAAACAAATGCTCCGCCTCGCGGCAGAGCATAAAAATTAAGAATTTGTTTGTTTACTGTTTTAGTGAAAATTTTATTTTAATTTATTCACCTGGTCGTTATAATACTTTATTTCCTGCTTCACAGAAGCAAGGTTGCCACCAGGCTCTATCGAATCACGCTCAATATAAATGTAGCCGTCAAAATTTTGTTTTTTAAGCTCCGCAAATATTTCCGGGAATTTAACAACGCCCGTACCAACCACCACATCTTTCAAAGTCGGATCGTTATAAGCACCTACATCTTTTAAATGAACACCTAAAATATGGCCACTTAATTTTTTTACTGCTTCCAGCGGAACGATTCCGCTTTTTGGCCAATGGCCCAGGTCGGCGCACACACCAAAATTGGGATGACCTTTCAACGCCATCAGCGTTGTGTCAGGATTCCAGTAATGGCTAAAGCCTTTCCAGTGATCATGTATGGCAACCTTTATTCCGTAAGCACCGGCAAGACTGTCGATCTGGTCCCACATATTTAATGGTGGTTCGGTTGTTACAAATTTCACCCCGAACTCTTTTGCAATGTCAAATTGCTTTTTCCACGAACCTATGGTTGAATCTCCCACGATATAAATAGATTCTATTTTAAGGCCTTTCTTCGCAACCATGTTCTTTAATTTGGCGATGCCGTCGGGCGAAAGCTGGCCAATAACAGAATCTTTAAATTCAGGTCCCGCACTGTGAAAAGTATTCGGTTCAATATAAGTCAAACCGGCGCTGTCCACTTCATTAAGTGCCTGGGGGAAATTTACATTATGAAATGTCCACAAGGCAACACCAAATTTCCAGTCTTTTGCAGGATCAACAGAAGAGGTGACGGAAGAATCCGAATTGCTTTTGTTTTCCGAAGAAATACTGTTATTGCATGCCGTGAAAAATAAAAGGAGGATGGTCGATAAAGCGAGCAACTTTTTCATTGTGATTAATTTTGAAGTGGTGAAGTTGTATGTTCAAATAAGCTCTTGTGTCAATACGACACAATATTTAAAGATAATGAGCTTTTGTTAAAATAGAATCAATATCTTTAATCTTCATTTTAAAAAGTAAAACGTATGGCTACCAGGAGAAAATTCATTCAACAATCGGGCGCATTTGCGCTGGGAAGTTTGCTTATACCTCAGTTAGGAAAATCCGGCATTTTTAAAGCACCAATGGCCTATCCGCCTATCGGTCTTCAATTGTATACGATGGGCAATTTGATGACCAATGACACAAAAGATACTTTACAAAAACTTGCTGCCATTGGTTATAGAGAGGTAGAAAGCGCAGGTTCTCAAAAAGGAAATTTTTATGGTTATAAGCCGAAGGAATTTGCAAAGATGGTAATAGACGCCGGAATGCATTGGCGGTCAGCGCATGTAGGCGGCGCACCTTTTAGAATGGACCAGATTATGAAAATGGCAAAGAATGCGCAGGATTCTGCAAGAATAAAAAGCTACTTTGAAAAAAGACAGAAAGATGCCGTAACGCCTTTGAACTTAACTGACAATGCCCAGGAACTTGCAGATGATGCGGCTGAAGGAGGTTTGAGTTATTTGGTTTGTTCGAGCATCCCGGTAAGTACGCTGGACGAGATAAAAAAAGCGGTAGAAGTTTTTAGCAAGGCGGGTGAGTTGTGCAAAAAGAACGGCGTTCAATTTGCCTATCACAACCATGTCACAGAATTCGATAATGTAGATGGTGTTCGGCCGTTCGACTATATTCTTAATCATACTGATAAGGACCTTGTGAAAATGGAACTTGACCTGGCATGGGCCACAAAGGCTAAGCAGGATCCTGTTGAATTATTTAAGCTACATCCGGGCCGTTACCCGCTATGGCATGTAAAAGATTTGGATAAAGAAAAAATGGAACCTGCAGAGGTTGGATCAGGTGTTGTAGATTTTAAAAGAATTTTTGCCAATGCAAAAGAATCAGGAATGAAATATTTCTTTGTAGAGCAGGACGGTGCTCCGCATCCTTTTGAAGATGTAACGAACAGTTACAATTATTTAAAAAAGATACTTGTTTAAATATAACGGCGCAATAAGAAATCAAAATATGATTAAAAGAAAGGGCTCTTAAAAAAGAGCCTCTTTCTTTTTTCATCAGTGTGTGCTTTAAGAATTTTTACCTAAAAGAATCCGTCACTAATGTGATTTATGGGTTTGCCACAAGGTCAAAAAGATCTTTGTCCAATTGGGGTTTCACTTCACATTTATTATTAAAATGCATGGTGGCAGTAGTTTTACTGTTGAATGCAGGCCAGTTGGGAAGCCCGGCCGCGTTTGGATTTCCGGTCCTGGCAAAATTGATCCATGCAGAACTTACTTTATCTGCCAAAGCATAGGCCTCTTTGGTGCCACCAGTCATTTCCTCGCACCGTGCAATGTTGTCAAATACAAATGGAAGTTCCATGCAATGTACGGCTTTGTATTTACCATCCATTACCGGTGATTGCCAGGTAAATATGTACATGTAAACTGGTGCCGCATTTAGCGCCGCTTTTTGTTTTGCCTGGTACACAGCGCCGGGACGAAAAAGGGCGTCAACATCCATTAGATCCGTGGGCTTTGTATCATCAGGATACGCTTTTTTAACAGCAGCAATATAGGCATCCGTCTTGTCGCCATATCTCTTTTTCAGGTATTGCATTACCTGGTCTTTAGTTGCATTACTCATGCCTGTAAATAAAGAAGGCATAAATTCATTTTTCACATTTCCTATTAAAAGCGGGATATCTTTGGAAACCTCAAATGCCTGTGGTGAAAACATCTGGTAGGGAATATCTTCACCATCGATGCTTGGTCCCCAACTTAATCCAAAACCGCCAACCGGTTTGCCCTCAGCTTTTAATTTTGCGGCGATCACTTTTAATGCTTTTTGACCTGCATCACTCAATTCCTGGTAAGGAATTTTTTGCAGGCTATCTACATTGTCAGGTGAAATATTTAATTCTTTCAAAACTTCGGCTGCAATCTCCTGGGTTGTTGATTTATCCAACGCGTCAGACTTAAAAGATCCGCTTTCATTCACTGCTTTCTGAAACAACCCTTTTGCAGAAGGCATTGCCATCAGCGTATTTACTTTAGCGCCACCACCCGACTGGCCAAAAATGGTAATGTTGTTAGGATCGCCACCAAAGTTTTCAATATTGGCTTTTACCCACTTCAAAGCGGCAATGATATCGAGTATGCTCACATTAGCTGATTGTTTGTATTTGTCTCCATAGGCTGAAAGATCAAGAAAACCTAAGACGTTCAACCTGTGATTGATGGAAACCAACACCACGTCTCCTTTTTTTGCAAGGTTTTCACCATCATATGACGGAAGCTCCTGTGATGAACCGGCGGTAAACCCTCCGCCATGAATCCAAAACATTACGGGCCTTTTTTTATGATCACTTGTTGAAGGTGTCCAAATATTCAACCTTAAACAATCTTCATTGGTATAACCCCAATCGTGATGGTATACAAATTCACTTTCATCCTGCACTGAGGTGGTGGGAGTCATGAGGGGTGCTACCGGCCCATAAGTCATAGAACTTCGTATGCCCGTCCACGGTTTCGTTTTGTGAGGTGCTTCAAACCTGTCGGCTTGAGCATAAGGAATGCCTTTAAAAGTATAGACCCCATTATGAATGTAGCCACGTACTTTTCCGGCTTCGGTATTGGTTACCGCCACATTTTCGCCGGTTTGCAATTGCGCGCTTGCGTAAAGGGAGCACGCCAGGATCAATAACAGGGAAGTGATAATTTTTTTCATCATGCAAGTTTTATTTTTAAATATAGGCTGTTGATTGCTAAATATGGTAAAAACTTGTTTACTATTTATCCCCATTGTGTTACTGTGACACTTTGAAATAACAGGCCCGCTGCCACTGCGCTGCCAACTTCAATTTATTGAAGCAGGTGGAGTTTGCGCCAATGTTAGAATGAAGGGTTCACAATTTTGTTTGCAACTTCACATCATAAAATTCCAGGCGATTGAATAAAAAATAAAAAAAGTAAAAAAAAGTGCGTTTACTGTGCTATTAAAATATGTCCGGCGTTAAGAAGAGCGGACGAGGCGGAATAATAAAATATTGGTATATCCGGCTAAAAATCGTAAGTTCATGTGATTAGGGTTACACTCCGGTAGCCCCGCAAACTAATTGCAAAATCAATTTTAATGAGTAATAATCAATTTCAGGATTTTGAAATCCCCGAGGCCTATTTAAGGGTGATAAGAAAAGCTGGCAAAAATATCAAGTTAATTATTTTGGCTGTACTGTTGCTGGTGTTTTTCTTTGGTGCTTTTTTCCAGATAGAGCCCGAAGAGCTGGGTGTAATAACACGCTATGGAAAATACTCCAGAACGGTAGATCCAGGGTTAAATTTTAAAATTCCATTTTTAGAAACCTTATATAAAATTCCTGTTGAAAGACAACAGAAACTTGAATTTGGATTTCGCACAACCAGTGCAGGCGTGCAATCTTCTTTTACAAAAGCAGATACCAAGGGAGAATCACTGATGCTTACAGGTGATCTTAATTTAGCTGACGTAGAATGGGTAGTTCAATACAGGATAGACAACCCTTATAATTACCTGTTTAAAGTACGGAATCCGGAGACCACTTTACGTGATATTTCTGAGGCTTCAATGAGGCAGATAGTAGGCGACCGCACCGTAAATGAAGTACTAACTGTAGGCAGAACGGAGGTGGCTGATAAAGCACAGGATCTTATACAAAAATTAAGTACAGAATATTCGCTCGGTATTAAAGTAGACCAGGTAGTGCTGCAGGACGTGAATCCGCCTGACCAGGTGAAGGCTGCATTTAATGCCGTCAACCAGGCACAACAAGAAAAGGAAACCCTTATTAACGAGGCCAGGTCTGCCTATAATAAAGTGATTCCAAAAGCAAGGGGCCAGGCCAAAGAAACGGTTCAAAAAGCAGAAGGCTATGCGCTGGAAAGAGTCAATAATGCACAGGGAGAAGTAGCCCGCTTTGATGACTTGTATAGAGAGTACGTCAAGGCCCCGGAAGTTACCCGCAGAAGAATTTACCTGGAAACAATGAGTAACGTATTACCCCACATAGGCCAGAAAATAATAACCGATGAAAAGGGAAATAATGTATTACCTCTTTTACAACTGCAAACACAATCCTCAAAGACACAAAAAGAAGATTAATCATGGCTAAAAAGAAACCCGTTTTATATATTCTGCTGATAATTATTTTGCTTGTGGGCATTACACAAAGCATGTATATTGTTAACGAAAAAGAGCAGGTTGTAATCACCCAGTTCGGTAAACCGGTAGGCAAAGCCATTACCGAATCGGGCATTCAGTTTAAAATACCATTTATACAAACAGCCAATTATTTCGACAAACGCTATTTGGAGTGGGATGGCGATCCAAACCAGGTGCCTACCAAAGACAAGAAATTTATCTTTGTAGATACCTATGCACGCTGGGAAATCACAGATCCTTTACAGTTTTATAAGAGGCTAACCAACGAAAGGGGAGCGCAATCCAGGCTTGACGATATTCTTGATGGAGAAACAAGGGATTATATAGCCAATCATAATATTGAGGAAACCGTGAGGACCAGTAACAGAACGCCTGTTACAACAGATACGCTGAGTGAACCTATCAGCGATTCCCTTATACACATCAATGTAGGCCGTGAAAAGATTGAAAAAATGATACTTAAAACCGCCAATCAGCGGGCTTCCGACCTCGGGATAGTAATATTGGATTTTCGTTTCAAAAGGCTTAATTATGTGGCCGAGGTGCAGGACCAGGTTTATAAAAGAATGACCAGCGAAAGATTTCGTATTGCAGATAAATTTCGCTCAGAAGGGCAGGGGGAAGCCTCCCGTATTAATGGTGAAAAGGAACGTGAGCTTAAGTCAATTCAATCTGAAGCTTTTAAATTGGCCGAAGAAATAAAGGGTAAAGCCGATGCCAAAGCAGCAGCCATTTATGCCGGTGCTTATAACCAAACTGATAAGTCGCGGAAACTTTATGCCTTTTTAAAATCTATGGAATCTTTTGAAAAAACTTTTGATGAAAAAACTTCAATCATCCTGTCTACAAATAGCGAATTTTATAGATTTTTAAAATCCATGGACTAAGGATTATAATAAAACAGGTGCAAGCCAGCCGGAAGTGATCGGTTCTCTATTCTATCTTTCCGATAATTGTCCAGTCTTCTTTGCCATGTCCTTTATCAATCCATTCATCCATCAGTGCAGCAACTGCAGGAATTACATGCAGCTTCTTACCTTTCTGTTCCGCTTCTTTTATAAAAAGGCCGGTATCTTTTCTCGCCATCTCAAGCCGCCAGGAAGGATCATTAAAATCATCGCCTGTCATTCGCTCAAGCCTTCGCGGTAAAGAAGTGCCCGGGTTCCATTCCGAAAACAACTGAGAGATTTCATTCGTTGAAATATTCATTGCCCGCGAAAATGCAAGTGTATCTGCAACCGCACCGTTAAATCCAACAAGGAAAAGATTGCCCGCAAGCTTCATTGCCGCAGCCTTACCTGTTTCTTCGCCAAAATTGAGAAGCTTTCCTGTCAAAGCGGATAATTGTGGTTCCAGTTTTTTTACCAGGCTTTGATCACCGGAAGCAAGCATATAACCAGTACTTTCCAATGCGTTTTTGGGCCCCATAAACACCGGAGCATGCTGGTAAGAAAATCCTTTTTCTTTCCACTCTTTGGTTCTTTTTATGGCTCCTTCTACGGAAGTTGTGGTGTGGTCAACAAAGATGGCTCCCGCTTTCAAACCTTTTTCCGCTTTGGCCAATGCATCATCAACCGTGGCATCATCTTTTACTGCCAGGTGCACAACATCTGCATTGCTCACGGCGTAAGCGATATCTTCAAAAGCCTTGGCACCATATTGTTCCAACTCTTTTGCTTTAGAAAATGTGCGGTTCCAAACCTGCACCTGTTCACCTTTTTGGAGCATCGCTCTTACAAATCCGGCTCCCAATAATCCTGTTCCTAAAAATGCTTTCATCGTTTTATTGTTTTCTTTCAAAGGTAAGCAAGCAGAAAGAAAGGCTGCAGTAAAACAACTTTTAAAGAAGATTTTTCACTACTTTCATTATTCAATTTCGCAGAAAAAAATCTTTGGTATGTCTCACAAAAAGAAATCTCAAACCACTGAAAGCAGGAGAAAATTTTTAAAAACCGGCGTCGCTGGAAGCATTGCTGCTGTTACGCTTCCTTCTCTTACTTTGGCGGAACAAGGATTTAAATATTTTATTCATTCGGCGTCATCTTCACCTTTTGAATTAGACGAGATTACCATTGACGATTTGACCTCAGGCTTTAAAAGTGGGAAATACACGGTTCGCTCCGTTGCCGAAAAATATATAAAACGCATCAATGAAATTGACAAAACCGGTCCTGCAATCAACAGTGTTATCCAGGTAAATCCTGATGCGTTAAAAATTGCAGATGCACTTGATAAAGAATTAAAAGAAAAAGGACCACGAAGCCCGATGCATGGCATACCTGTTTTGATAAAAGATAATATCGATACCGCAGATAATATGGAAACCACCGCCGGTTCTCTTGCTTTGCTGGATGCTAAGCCGCAGAAGGATTCGTTTCTGGTAAAGCAACTTCGCGATGCAGGCGCGCTGATATTGGGCAAGACAAATTTGAGTGAATGGGCCAACATGCGCTCGTCACACTCTACGAGTGGGTGGAGCGGCAGGGGAGGTCTCACCAAAAATCCTTATGCGCTAGACAGAAATTGTTCCGGTTCCAGTTCGGGATCAGGTGCAGCTGCGGCTGCCAGCCTTTGTGCGGTTGCTATCGGTACCGAAACGGATGGTTCGGTGGTGAGCCCGTCTTCGCTAAACGGATTGGTGGGTATTAAACCCACTGTTGGCCTGGTAAGCCGCGCGGGCATTATTCCCATTTCTCATTCACAGGATACGGCAGGACCGATGTGCAGAACGCTTCGTGATGCAGCAATCTTATTGGGCGCGATGGTCGGCCCTGATGACGAAGATGCGGCAACACAAAACAAAAATCGAACTAACGTTAATGATTACACTAAATTTTTGGATAAAGACGGATTGAAAGGTGCAAGGATTGGTGTGCTGCGGCAGTACTTTGGGTTTCTGCCTTCTGTTGATAAAATTATCAATGCTTCCCTTGATGTATTGCAAAAACAGGGTGCTGTATTGGTTGACCCGGTTGTGATTGACACACTTGGAAGATTTGACAACTCCGAAGGAATCGTACTGCGCTATGAACTCAAGAACGATATGGCTGCTTATTTGAAACATCGTGGTAACGGAACTTCCTTTCATACCTTAAAAGATTTAATTGAATTTAATAACCGGCATACTGATAAAGAAATGCCTTATTTCAACCAGGAATTATTCCTTCAGGCTGAGGCAAAAGGTTCGCTGACCGATCCCGAGTATAAGGAGGCGCTTGAAAAGAATCATCGTATGACGCGGGTGGAAGGTATTGACGCCGTAATGGATAAGTATAATCTTGATGCCATTGTTTCACCTACTGATAGCCCGGCGTGGATGACGGACCTGGTAGATGGTGATCATTTTTTGGGTGGCAGTTCGCAGCTGGCCGCTGTAGCAGGTTATCCGCACATCACGGTTCCTGCGGGTGATGTGTTTGGTTTACCAATTGGTATTTCTTTTTTTGGAAGGGCATGGAGCGAACCGGTTTTGTTGAAGATTGCGTATGCTTTTGAACAGGCTACCAAAGCACGAAAGGCTCCGAAGTTTTTGCCGACGGCGAAATTGATGTAGATTTTCGTTTACCCATACCAGTTAGGGTATTGCAAAATAAAAATAATGGGAATTTGTTTGCCTGCTGGCAAACGCTATTTACTTATTTGATTGTACATCTAAACGCTTGATCATGAATGCCATTAAACATTTCTTTTCAATTGTATGGGATCAGTTCACCGGCTTTTGGGGCTTGGGCCCCTTGATACAAATGTATAAAACCGGCGACTACAGCTCGCTTCACACCTTGCAGGGAATTGAAGGCGCTATCGGCCCGGTTATCCCTTTAATATTGCTTCTTGAAATTGCCAGGGCTTTATTCTTTAAAAGATTCAAGGCGATACATTATAAGATTTCTTTTTTTACCTATGTATTCAACAGTTTTGTGGGACGATTTATTTCTATTGCGGCTGTTGCTTTTTGTATCGGGCTTTTTGAAAAATATGCCATCATTAAAACAAGTTTCACCTGGTACTGGCTCATCTATGGTTATATCGCGTGGGAGTTGTCGCACTTCGTTTATCATTACCTGGCTCATAAAGTAAGACTGCTTTGGTGCCTTCATTCTACTCATCACGCGCCGGAAGCGATGAACCTTTCTGTTACTTTCGCCCATTTTTTCATGGAGGCACCTTATGCCGACGTTATCCGTACTTCCATCTGCATTTTGTTGGGTGTAAATCCCGCGCTTTTATTTTTTATCATGTTCATCGATGGAACCTGGGGCGCATTTATTCATGTGGGAGAAAATATAATGAAGAAAGGAAAAATGGGATTCATGTATCGCATTATTCTTACCCCCGGGCATCACCGTATCCATCATGCGCGCAACCCTTATTACATGGATACCAACTTTTGCAATCTTCTGAACATCTGGGACAGGGTTTTCGGTACTTACGTGGTTGAAAAAGATGAAATTCCCATTGAGTATGGCATCACCAGGAGAATGAAACCCAACAGTTTTACGGATGCTTATTTTGGAGAATTTACCACTTTGTTCCGCGATGTGAGAAAAGCACCGGGGCTTAAAAATAAATTTCTTTACCTCGTAATGCCGCCCGGCTGGAGCCATACAGGAGAGCACAAAACTGCAAGGATGATAAGGAAACAATATCTGGAAAGTACAATTGATCAGCATCAGGTTATTGAGGAACCGGAATTGCAAAGTTTATCCTGAACATTCGCGAAGAAAAACGCGCCAGGCATCGCAAGTCAGATCTATTGGGAAAGTGAATTTTTGGTTTGCCTTATTGTTACCTGGCCGGTGATAAATGCGTTTGTTGTGTTACGGGATAGTAAGGCATGCCGGGATAATAGCCTCTTTCTGTACTTACGCTGCCGGAGATGGAGAATGTTTTGGCATCGTTCATATACATTACTCCAACGGAAGCCGCCGGATACAAACCAAAGCTGTTTTGCTTAAAAGAGTTGTTTGAAAAATTTTTATTAAAACCGCTTAGGTAAGAAGGGTTGATACTAATATAAGAAGGCGCCACCGATACGTTGGCAAAAGCATACCAATTATTAGTTAGCCTACGATTTAGCTGAAGGCCCATCGGCGCAGAGAAGATAGACGCATTGCCTCCTTTAAAAAAGGATACGCTGGTAGACAAGCCGCGGTAAGAACTGAAAAACCATTTGCGCGTGGTAAGGCTGTCGTGAAGAGGACCGTTATTAAAAGCTTGATGCTGCGGGTAAAAACCAACGCCTGGCGAAACCACCGTTTGAGACTTTACCGTTACAAAAAAGAAAAGCATAACGACAATAAAGAATACGCGCATCAGGAAAAATTTGTGCATAAAAGTAAATGTTTCTGTTCTAATATTTTGCTGGGAGAAAAGTTAAATGATGGATTCCCGGCCGGTTATTATTTATCTGTGGCCGGTGAGAGATTGATTTATTTGGCGCTCTATTCATATTGCGAATTATACATGACAGGATTGTCATGTATAAATAATTCATTTTTTTATACATGAGAGCGTTGTCGCGTATAAATATTATACATGAGTTGATTAGCGCTTTAAAAAGTTAAATGATCTTTTCCGGGAGTAGACTAATTTTTTCTACAGAATGTTTGAAATAAAAATAAATGAAATTTGTGGGTTTACTATAAATACTGAGTTGCAAACTCAGTATAGCGGGGGGACTTTTTTAATTTAGCAATCTAACAAAAGTGGAGGTTCTGGAAACCGTCTTTAATTTGAAAGATTGGCTGTTGGAAACCCTCAATTACAGTAAATTTTTTGTAATTTGTCTATATAACTTTTATATGTATCAAAAGAAAAGGGTTTTCTTGTTTGGTGCTGGAAGTGCCCTGGAATGGAATGCTCCAAAAACTTCTGAATTAACTGAAATCGTTTTAGAAAGCGGTTTTAAAATGTGTGACAATAAAACAACTATCACAAGGTTTATATACCAAACACTTCTTGATAAAGCTTATTCAGCAATAATGTGTAGTTAAACTTTGAAACGATAATACGTGACATTGCAGAATTCGTTGTTTGCTATTCTAAATATAATTCTGCTAAACATAGTCCATCAATTTATCAATGCTTTTTTGAATCTAAATTCAATGATGAAATTTTAAACTTTTCCATTAAAGGAGGAAAAGCAAAGCATGGCTATTCACTTGAAATACCCAAAGGTGTTAAGTATAATATGAGTAGAATCTCATATCAAAATGAAACACTTGCACAATTTTTTTTTGAACATCTTTTAGTATATTTACTTGATATCATTTATGCAAGAGTTATAGATTACTCAAATTACTCCTTAATATTCTAGTATTGATTTAAAAAATAGAAAGTAGTTTGTCGTTTGTTGACTGGATGAAATTACACCAAATGCAAACTTCCCTCAGGTTATACACTTTGAATTATGACAGAGTTTTTAAGATCCTTTTAAAAGAAAATCAGATTGATGCTTTTGAAGGATTTGATATCGTCAAATCAAGTAATACTTCACATACTTTGAGACCTAATGTAAGCAGAATTCTAACGGATTTTGAGGGAGATATCCACTACAATTTGCATGGTTCAATTCATTGGAATGTTGAAGAATTGGATTCTCATCAGCTTGCAAATTCTGAAATTTTTTTAGCGAACCCTATCCAAATTTACCAGGAAATAATACTCCTGCGTCCGTCCAAATTGAGAAGGGCAAAACTCTGATGGTAACTAATATTATCACAGGTTTTCAGAAAGCACAAAAAGCAATGATAACACCGTTTAAGCAAATGCAAGCCGCATTTGATAAGGATTGCTTTTTTTCAGAAGAAATATATATCATCGGATATTCTTTCGGAGATGAACATATTAATGCAACTTTAAGAACAGCATTGCGACATAATGATAAATTAAAAATCATTATTGTAGATCCTTTTTTTATGGAAAATAATTTTGATGTTCTATTCATATCTAAATTGTTTTCTGAATAAGTATGAGCTAACAAGGCCAGTAAATTGGATAAAAATGTTCAATCTCATTTCAACGGGACCTTTATAGCATATACAATTGAATTTGAGTAATTTAGAAAACCTACCTTATACTTTTAATAGAGCTGCGGGCGGAATTCTTTCTGATTGATAAATTGAGGCTAAAAAGATGCAAAAGAATATAACATTATGGCAGTTAAAGAATCTTTCACGCTAGCGCAGATCTGCAGGCCTGTCTCTTACAGAAATACTCAGAAAACAATCTACCTCAAAAAAAATTATTTGCCTTTAAAATGTATCTTGATACCGAATGCAAGATGCCGGTGTTCCAATCTTCAAGGTAATAAAAGCCCCTGTAATTGTGAGGGTTTGTTTTTGACAAAATAGAATACTTGAGGTAGTAGTCTTTTGATCCCATGTCTTCCCAGGGTATCAGTATTGCTATGTTTGGTAAATTGTATGCCTCCCTGGCTAAAGAGGATGCCGAGCAGCTCAAAAGTAATTTCGTTTTTAAATAATGTTATAAAACTCTCAGCTACCTCACGCATATGGTTATCCCAAAGTGCGTCAACGATCATACTGTATTTTCTGTTCAATCTTTTTTTTCTGACACCGTAAAGAGAGGTGAGCCTTACTTTTATTACAACACCTGAAAGACTTTTGATGTCGATGCAATAAATCCTGCCGATATAAAATTCATACCCCCTTATAAAATTTACGCCAAAGCGTATTTCGTCAATATCACATTTAGGTATACTCTTGTCTTTAAATTTAACTTATTTGGAAGTTATTACCAATTTTTGAGACAGCCTGCTATCCTTAATCAGTTTCTTTAATAATTAATTTAAGTGCTCTCCTCATGTTTTAGCAACTCAGGAGAGTTCATAAAATAAATCAATATTCAATAAGTCGCAAGAATATATCAGCGAGCAGGCGGCATTGTAACAGTTTAGTAAATCAGGGCTCCGTTATTGCTTCTTAATAATCCCTTAACTAGTCCTCGTTTGTAACGAGGACGATACTGAAATAGAAAACCAACAAATTCCCCCAATTTTTATTTTACAAACATCATCTTTACCGCTAAATATATTCACATCAATTTGCAAATACAAATTCTTCAATAATAAAAATGCACATAACCCAAGCCCTGCGTAAGCAAAAGTTTTATAATTGTCAGCGTTTTCCTTGGAAAAAATAGCGTAATACCTGTCGTGGTTTTTTTGTTGCTAAGCCGGATTCACTTTTTCTAAGCTTGAATAACACCTTAAATCATGTATTGATATTTGGCCATCCTAAAACGGTATATTTGGAACGCTCCTGGTTTTCAATCCCTCCATAGATGAGTGTTTTTTTAATTGCTGTATTACCAGCAATCTCTTCAAAATAGTCCATATTTTTCAAAAGAGTTGGCTTGATTGTTTGGGTGGCTTTCACTTCAAAAATATTAAAGCCTTTAACTGTTTTACCTAAAAGATCCACTTCATGATTATTGCTCATCCTGCCAGAAGTAATAGTTCTGATGCAGGTATTGGTGAAAGTTCTTCTTTCTCAAATTCACGTTAATCTTGTTTTCAAAAATATTGCCTTTAAGCGATTTTATGCCATTCCTCTTTCGTGTAAGTATTAGGTAGATGACATAAAAGGCCGGTATCATAAAAATATAATTTTGGGCTTTTTACTAATCGCTTGTTGAAGTTTTCATGATGGGGTTGCAGTAAAAAAACAATGTAGCTGCTTTCAAGAATTGATAGCCACGCTTTGGCAGTAGGCTGGGAAATATTACAATCGTTTGCGAGTGCATTCAAATTCAAAAGTTGGCCTGCGCGTACAGCGCATAAAGCAATAAATGTTCTGAAAGAATTTATATCGCGAATATTTATTAATTGGGTCACATCCTTTTCCAGATAGGTGTTTATGTAATTTGAATAAAATACGGATGAATCAATATCCCGGTCGAATAAAGCGGGGTAGAAACCCCGCACACAAGCCTCCGGATAGAAGGATGCCAGCAGGTGTTCATTTTTTAATTCTTTAAAATCCAGCGGCAGTAACTTAAACAAAGCCACCCGTCCGGCCAAAGTTTGTGTTATGTTATTCAGTAAATGAAAATTTTGTGATCCGGATAAATGCAATTGCAAAATATTCTGTGTTCATTAAAAGTTTGAATGTAAGAAAACAATTCAGGAATCGTGGTACTTCATTAAAAGCCATTAGTATATGTTTTATTAAACCAAAGCCATTTGGGTCCTCCAAAGCAAAAGATCGCAAATCAGGATTTTCTAAGGAGATATAAGTATAGTCTTTAAAAAGATGCCTCAAAAGGGTTGTCTTTCCTGATTGCCTGGGCCCTGTAATACCTAAAATTGGAAATTTCGCCTGCTGTTCTTTGATGGATTTTGCTATTACCCTGGTTATAAACTTCGGCATATTTGATATTTATTCGAATATACTTACAATTTTGAAAATACATGGAGTTAATTTTGAAAATACATGAAGTTTAATTTGAAAATACATAGAAATGTATGCCTGAGAATGTAAACAGTATACCAATAAATTCTCTTAATTCTTATTTTGTAAAATGTGTTCAGGAAGAAGAAATTAAGCCAATTTCTTTGCCTTTAAATATATCCCGATAAATATAAAGGATACTTCCTACGCCAATTTGGTTTCAAGATGTAAATGAGGTACGCTTTTGAAGGTGCAAACAATTCATTTCAATATCGAATATCGAACAAGCAATATCGAATACTGAAATAGTAAACCCACACCCGCCTGAACGAATTCATGTCCGAACTGGTCGTCCCCGTCCGACCAGATTATCCGGGCGGGCAGGCGGGCAGGAATTCTCCCAATTTATATTTTCCCGTTTTCCCCAAAACCTATTTCCTTTTCAGCGCTTCAGCAATGGCTTTATCGGCGAGCGGTTCCATTACCTTGTAGCCTTCCAATGTAGGATGAACACCGTCTTTGGAGTAACGGGCCTGCATGCCTCCGCGGTCATCTACGAGAGAGTCGTAATAATTGAGATAAACAATATGATGGCTGGCAGCATATTGCTTCAACATTTTATTGAGCTGTACAATTTTTTGAGCCGGTTGTTTGCCGGGGCGCCATGGATAATCAAAAGCAGGCAGTACAGAAGAAATGACCACGCGGATATTATTGGCTTTGGCCAGTTGCGCCATCGACACGATGTTGTCAAATATTTCCTCAAGTGTTTCGGGGCCGGTGTTTCCTGCTATGTCGTTGGTGCCGGCAAGAATCACTACTACCGCGGGTTTTAGGTTCACCACATCTTCTTTAAACCGCACGAGCATTTGCGGAGTTGTTTGCCCGCTGATACCACGGTCAACATAAGGGTTGTTTTTGAAATAACCGGGATCGGAATTGATCCATGCATCGGTAATGGAATTGCCCATAAACACCACGCGTTTTTCATTGACAGCAGGTGGTGGCAATTTTTTATTGGCATCCGCATAACGGCCAATATTAGGCCAGTCGTTCAACATACTTTCCATGTAGCTGATTTGTTGTGAATGTGGCGTTGCTGTATTTTTTGTGAAGCCCTGCTGTTGCAGCCAGTCGCCAAAACGATCAATCCAGGCGTCAGTAGGCAAACCTTGTTTCTTCATACCAAAACCGTGGCCGCCTTTGGCATAAAGATGCAATTCTGCAGAATGTTTTGCGGAGGTCCATTTGTTGTATAGGTCTACGCTGTGTGTATTTAATCCGAGGCCATCATCTGTTGCGGCGGCAAGAAATAAAGGAGGTGCATCCGTTGGAATCTCTTTTTGCAAAGACGGCGGCATATAGGCATAAATCGGCGCATCAAAATCAGGGCGATTTGCGGGCGTATAATCATACGCCGCAGAAGCAGCCACAGTGCCGCCCGCAGAAAAACCAATGATACCGATCTTATCCGGTGAAACACCATAGTCAGATGCATGGTCGCGCACATACGCTATTGCGGCTCTTCCATCGGCGATGGCCAAAGGAATATCGGCGTTCATCTTATCGGTTTCCTCTTTAGTTCCCAGTCCTTCAGTCCATTCTTTTGCGGGATCGTCGCTCATCACATGCACCAAACGATATTTTAAAACAAAACAGGTTACGCCTCTATGTGCAAGCCATTTGGCCACATCATACCCTTCGCTGCTAATTGACAATGCATAAAATCCGCCGCCGGGGCAAATAACCGCTGCAGTTCCTGAATTGGCAACAGAAGAATCGGGCAGAAAGACCGTGAGCGTAGGATGGGAAATGTTGAATGCCAGTTTTGTATTCCATGCATTTTGATCACTTTCCTGTTCGTTCCATGTCCAGCTTTCGGAACCCGGCGCAGCGCCATTATACAATTGAATTATCTTTTGCTGGGCATTAATTACAGGGGCAGCAAAAGCGAGCAATAGAAAAAACAAAAAAGATTTCATTTTCATGGTAAACACGTTTTTAAATTAATAAGAAGCTAAAAGCGCTAACAATGTTAACAAGATAAAAGTAGGGAAAGAAAATTATCCGGGCATTGTCTTATCACTTTTTCTCTTTCTTAAAGCTTTCGCATTTAAGTAAACCCTTGCTTTTAAATTTTAAAAAGGGAAAAGAAAATAAAGAGCACCAATAAAATCGAGCTAACTACCAGGTAGAGAATATCTATCAAAAGAAATTTTAAAAAGGTTTTTCCCCATCCTTGCCGGTAGAACCTCTTTAAAGAAATGTATTCGTATGCAAAAATGCCAAGGTAAAACAGCACTGTTATAAACGAAATAACGCCTGAGTGCCAGTGACTATTTATTTTTTGGAGCGATAATATTACCAGCACATTGATAAAAACAAAAATGTATAAATGCAAGCTGTAAATAAGATGGCTCACATAATAAAATTGTTTGCGCCTTATATAAAAAAGTTTCAAAATGAGGGCTAGCAATGGTAGTGAAAGGATAAGCATTTGAGGCATGAAGTGGTAAAAAGTATTGCTAAGCGCTTCTGCAAAACCATTCTTGTTGTTGCCATATTTTTTTTTCAGCTCAAAGGATTTATACTGCATTTGACGCTGAAACCAATTGTCTTTTACACGGCCGCTTTTAAGCATTGAGTCGTAGGCTTGCCTGCTTGAATATTTGTCTGAAGAAAGTTGAATCGGAGCGGCGTCTTTTGTAACACTGTCGAGGTAAAATGCAAATTCTTTCCTTGTCATTGGTACGGCAGGTTTATTGTCTTCTTTATTGATCTCAGCAGTAAACCTGGCAAACGTAGCCGAATCCATTTCGGCAATAGCGCTCTGTGTTTTACCATTTACAGTCGTTTTGAAGATGGTGCTCTTTTCATTGTGAAGGAAAGAAAAGTAAAGCAGGAAAAAGGTAGCGGAAGTGAAGATGTACATTCTTACCGGGTTGAGGTAGCTGACACGCCTGCCAACCATATATTCACGCGATAAAAATCCTGGTTTAAACACCAGGTCTTTCAACGTGGTAAAAAACTTCCCGTCGAAGTGGGTGAAATCATTGAAGAAATGCGCAATAAGATGACCAACTGATTCTTTTGGTTCCAGGTTTTCCTGCCCGCACACATAGCAAAACCGGCCTCTTAGCTCCGCTCCGCAATTGAGACAAATTTTTTCTTTTCTTTCGTGTCTGTGGGACAAATGTTTTTTTATTTAAATATAAGCAGAAAATGCAGAAGGATGAATCACTTTTTTTATAGCAGGATTATCACTTTGCCATGTAGAGAAAAATCTTTTTCTCTTTTGTGATTTTCTGTAGCAGGAATATTGGAACAGTAAACCAACAAAATCTTTTGATTTTTATTTTATGCGGATTCTTTTATTACAAGATCCCCTCACACCAATTTCTTTTCTTTTAAAATATATCCTGACACATAATTCAGGATATCTGTGTTCCAATCTTCCAGGTAATAAAAGGTTTTATAATTGTCAGCGTTTTCCTTCGAAAAAATAGCGAAATACCTGGAATAGTTTTTTGTTCCAACATCTTCCCAGGGTATCAAATCGCTTTGTTGGGTAAGTTGAATTCCTGCTTGGGAAAACAGGATGCCAAGTAAATCAAAATCAATTTTGTTTTTATAGAGCTTTACGAAGCTCTCTGCCACATCGAGCATATAATTTTCCCATAGCGCGTCAACAATAATGTTATACTTTTTATACAATCTTTTTCTTCTGATGCCATAAGCAGAATGCAGTCTTATACGTATAACAGTGCCTAAATGGCTTTTTATATCAATGCAATATTTTCTTCCGAAATAAATACCGTCAAACCAAATAAGCTTCTTAACTCCATGCCGTATTTCATCAATGTCTAATTTTGATAAACCGGCATTTTTAAATTCGATTGATTCCGGGGTAATAACAAGCGTGTTTTTCTTGTTAAAAAGAGTGTCTTTTAATGTGATGGTAAGTGGTTGAGACATAAGTGTACCGAAGTTGCCAACTCTAAAGTAAACGAATATTTACAAAATTTCGTGAAAGAGAATAAACCAGTATTCCTCAAGGAAATAATACTGCTTATGCTTTCCTGAAATTCAATCCTTTTTCTTTTAATGCCTTTTGCAATATGGGTATGGCGGTTTTTCCAATTCCGTGCAATTTCAATATTTCAGCTTCCGTGTTTTGGGATAATTGTTTTAAGGTGTTGATGCCATTGTTTTGCAAGGCACGGCGGGCAGGAGCGGAAAGAGCGGCAGTAAAATCAGAAACCGGTTCGTCCGGTTGGTTTACCTTAAACTTTACAATGCGTTTGATAAGATCAAGCGGCATTGGCTGGCCGATCGGAAACTGAACAGAACCCTTTCCTTGTTTATAAACTGATAGTTCTTTTTGAAATGCTGTATGCGCAGCGGGCGTAGCGTAAAGACCAATGTGATTTTTGTAACCTGCAAAATATATGATGATCCTTCCTTTGTACCTGAAGGCGGGCATGCCGTAGCTGATGGTTTCTTCAGCTTTTGGCGCAGCCTTTTTAACGGTCATGCGTACCTGCTGTAATATTCTTGCTGTTTCTTTGTGAAATGTTGAAATGTATTCGTCAATATTTGATGGTGAAGCTGTTTTCATCTCTTAATGTTTAAAAGGTGATTCCTTTGTAAAAATACTTTTAAATGAAGTTATCGAAGAGGTGTGATTGCAACATATTTCGGGACATTTGCGACAGCTCTTTTGGTCAAATTTTCAAACGGGCAATTTTCGTTTACACATTACTGTTCCCACCCTGCAAATGCGGCAGTATACTCATCTACAAAGTTGTCCATCCGCCGTCCACCAATAAAGTAGTACCTGTGATGAGTGAAGCGGCCGGAGACGCAAGGAACAGCACGGCATTCGCCACATCTTTGGGTTCACCTATTCTGCCTAAAACAATTTTAGATAGTACATGTTTTTTTGCCTCTTCATTTGCGAGGTATTCCGCGGTGCCCGGCGTATAGATAAAAGTGGGCGCCACAGCGTTTACATTAATGTTGTATTTGCCCCATTCCGCAGCAAAACATTTGGTAAGATGGGCAATACCGGCTTTGGTCATGCAATACACCGACTCTCCCGGTAAAGCGATAAACCCTGCCTGTGAACTGATGTTAATAATGCTTCCCGACTGCTGTTTTATCATTAAAGCACCTGCTGCCTGGCTTACAAAAAAAGTTCCTTTAAGGTTTACTGCAAGTGTGTCATCAAAATCTTTTTCCGTTACATGTTCTATCAAATTTTCAGGTGCTATTCCTGCATTATTTACTAAAATGTCCAGTCTTTTAAAATGTTTTTTTATGGAATCAACAGCAGCGCGTATTTCTTCCATTTTACTCACATTCATCTGCAGCGGCAACACTTTTCTTCCGAGCGCTTCTATTTCTTTTACCGTGCCATTGTCTGCGCTTACATCGCGTAAACCAAGTGCAATATCAGCTCCCGCCTCTGCAAGTGCAAGTGCGCAAGCTCTTCCCAGGCCTCTTGCTGCGCCGGTTACCAATGCGATTTTTCCTTGAACGTTTACGTTGTCTGAGTGTTTCATTTCATCTGTAATTTTTTGTGGTAGAGCTATCGGTATTTCAACTTGAGCACAAGGTAATTTACGAAGAATTCAAACAAAGAATTATGCAGACTTTAAGCGGGAATGACGAACTTTTTTTTCCGGAGGAAATATTATACCAGCGCTTTAAAACATAAAGGCCGTTATTTGACGGCCCTTATGTTTTTAAAGAAAGAAATTATGGAAGCACGTTACCTTTTATGCTCATCATGTCCAAAACTTCTACTGTCGCCATTGTGGCCATAATTTTCATATTGGTATTCAACCTGCCTCATTTCTTGTTTACGTTGGTCTTGCAACCATTTAATTTGTCTTTCTTTTTCCCTTCTGTTTAAACGGCGGTTATTTTTTACGAAAGCAATTTTTTGATCATACTCGCGATTGATTCTTTCCAGTTGCTGTTGCTTTTCATTGTAGGAATTGTAACTGTCATAATAATTAGCAGTTTTGCTTTTGCCATAGCTGTCGTGGTCATCGTAGCTTTTGGTAGCCCTTGCATTGTCATTATAAGCCACGTTTTTTTCGTGTTTGGATTGTGCAGATGCGGCACCAATTGTACCGGCTGCAGCTAAAATAATTGTAAAGATCTTTTTCATGATTTTAAATTTTAAAAGTGATTCAATGTATGTAAGATGCGTTATTGAAGTCTTCGTTTAAAACAAGGAGTGGTTGTAGGTCGCAGGTTTTGGGCATTTCGTCGCATGCTTTTGAAAACCGCACTTAAAAGCCGACCATTTTGATAGCAAGCAAAGAAATTAGCCCGATTTTTATTTTATTCAATTCACTTTTTAGCACGTTGTATTCAGATTGCAAACTTCTATTTTTGCTTATCCCAAATCATTCTCATGCGCAAATATTTGATAAAAGTTATTTTACCCGCCGTCCTTTCTATAGTTATCGCCTTTCCTGTTTCGGCCCAAAAGGTAACGGAACCAAAGACGAACGAAGAATGGACACGGCCATTCGAGCCTTTTAGAATTGCCGGTAATTTATATTACATCGGTACTCACGATCTCGGCTGTTATCTTATTACTACTAATGCAGGAAGTATTTTGGTCAACACAGGACTGGCTTCTTCTGCTTCGCAAATCAAAAAAAATATTGAAAAGCTGGGTTTTAAATTCAGCGATATTAAAATATTACTGATCACACACGCGCATTTTGATCACGTAGGCGCTTTGGCGGAAATAAAAAAACAGACAGGCGCGAAGTTGATGGTTGATGCTGCAGACGCGCCGGTGCTGGCAGACGGTGGTTTATCAGATTATGAATTGGGTAAATATGGCAGAACTTTTGCGCCCGTAAAAGCAGATCGTTTGTTGCATGACCAGGATATGGTAAGTCTTGGAAATATGCACCTGGTAATGCTTCACCATCCCGGCCATACAAAAGGAGCCTGCAGTTATTTGTTTGATGTAAAAGATGATAAAAGAAACTATCGCGTGCTCATTGCCAATATGCCTTCGATCATTATTGACAGGAAGTTTTCAGAAGTAACCGATTATCCAAATATCGCTAACGACTACGCTTACACGCTTTCTAAATTAAAGAAATTGCGATTTGATATCTGGCTGGCTTCGCATGCAAGTCAGTTTAATCTGCACAGTAAACATCGTCCCAGAGACGCTTATAATCCTTCTGCGTTTATCGACAGGAAAGGCTATGATGCCGAACTGGCGCAACTGCAAAAAGTTTATGATGAGAAGTTGAAACAAGAATAACCTTCCGGGTCAATTTTCCTATTTCTTATCCAGGTGAAGTAAAATTCTTTTCATCTGCAGAAGGGCCATAAATAGAAGGAACAGGTATATCATTTAAGCGCATATAAACTGTTAACTGTCCGCGGTGATGAACCCAGTGATTAAGGGTTACTCCAATGTCAATTATTTTTTTTGACTTATACAAAACCTGCCCGTTTGCTTTGAGCGTAAAATCTTCTTGCAAGCTTTCATCATCGCCGGATTCAAGCGCTTTCCTGGCTGCCGCCATATTTTCTTCAAAATGATCCATGAGCTCTTTATTTGTTTTTGGAGAAGCATGTTTAAAAGTGACAAAATCGATTTCGCCATCAGTTACCATATGTTTTATCCATAAAGGAATTTCGGCAACCAGCAAAGCCAGGTAGCCCATCGTCATAGATTTGGGATGTGGTTTATATTCAAATAAGGACCCGGGAATTTTTTCAAGACACGCTCTTGTCGCCCTGTATTCGAGATTTAACTCCTGGAGAAAATCCTTTGCTTTTGTGCTGCTCATAAAAATCTTTTTGTATTAAAATTACCGTGTTTACTCCAAATACCTTTCAAAAAATGCTATCGTCCGTTGCCACGCCAATTCAGCAGCAGCTTTATCATACCTCGGCGTCGTGTCATTATGAAAGCCGTGGTTTACATTGGGATAAATGTAAGCGGTATATTGTTTGTGATTGGCTTTTAGAGAAGCTTCGTAATCGGGCCAACCGCTGGTTACGCGGTTGTCCAGTGCAGCATAATGCAGCAACAGCGGCGCTTGTATTTTAGCTGCATCTTCCGCATCCGGCTGGGTTCCATAAAATGGTACAGCGGCAGCAATCCCAGGTAGCCGCACAGCCATCATATTGGCGATCCAACCGCCAAAACAAAAACCTACCACGCCTACTTTACCGATACAATCTTTATCATTTTTCAGATAATCGTAAGCCGAGATAAAATCTTCCAACATTGAATTCTTATCGAGTTTGCTTTGCATTTCGCGGCCTTCATCATCATTACCGGGATAGCCTCCGAGCGGTGTCAGCGCATCAGGAGCGATGCTGATGAAACCTGCAAGCGCCACTCTTTTTGCCACGTCTTCTATATAAGGGTTCAAACCACGGTTTTCATGAACCACCACAACGCCACCCAATTTTTTTTGTGCATTCGCGGGCTTTGATAATAAGGCTTTGATAGTTCCTCCGCCTTTTGGAGAATCGAAGTGAATGTATTCCGAAGTGATGCGCGGATCATTTGCCTTCACCTGTAATGTATTCTTATAATCTGGCATCAGGAAACTCATGAGCGACGTTACTGTGAGCCCGCCAACAGCATACGTGGAAAGTTTTTGCATAAAATCACGCCTGGTGAGCCGGTTATGTGCATAATCATCATAGAGGTCAAATACTTCCTGTTTTATTTTGTCTTTTTTTATATTTTCCATTGTTTGATGATTTAGAATACTAAAGTTAAATATAATTAACCGGAAAGCCGCGCTGCAAAAGGGCCCGGAAAGGCGTGAACGATAAAATAAGAATCGGGTGAGTTTGTTTATTTACTGTCATTCTTACACTTAAAAAAAGCGGCAGGTGAAGTAATAAGAAAATCTTTTCTAAATTGCTTTTAAATTGATCGCCCGGGCATTGAACAAAAGAACCGGGAAATAATAATTTATCTTTCATAAAAAAATAACAGGCATTATGAAACTTTTAAGCGGTTTATTGGTTGTAGCATCATTTTCTTTTTTAACCACTTCCTGCAATAACTCAGCAAATGAAAAAAGTGCATCCAAAGCAGGTGTAAGCAAAGCCAAATGGGGCACTTTTGACGGCAAAGAAGTTGACCTTTATACTTTGGTAAATCACAAAGGTGATACGGTAACTATTACCAATTATGGCGGCGCGGTTACTTCATTTGTGGTTCCGGATAAAAATGGAAATTATTCCAGCGTAATCATTGGCTTTGATAGTTTAGCGCCCTATTTGCAGAAGCCGCCTTACTTTGGGGCTTTGATAGGACGCTATGCAAACCGTATTGGCGATGCGACTTTCACGCTCTACAAATCAACTTATAAATTGGATGCGAATGATGGCAAAAATACTTTGCATGGCGGCTTAAAAGGCTTTGATAAAGTGATTTGGAATGTGTCTGTTCCTTCAGACACGGTGCCGTCGCTTGTATTAACCTATGACAGCAAAAATGGGGAAGAAGGCTACCCAGGCAATTTAAATGTGAAAGTGCAATACACGTTAACAGATGATGACGGTTTGAAAATTGAATATAATGCCGAAACTGATAAGGCTACTCCTGTCAACTTAACCAACCATAGTTATTTTAATTTATCAGGAAATACTGAAAATTCGATTCTTGGTGAAAAGTTGTGGATTGATGCCGATAAATACACGCCCGTTGACAGCACGTTGATTCCTACAGGAGAAATAAAATCGGTAAAAGGAACACCTTTTGATTTTACAACTGCTAAGGAAATCGGTCGCGATATTGATTCAGTGAAAGGTGGCTATGATCATAATTTTGTTTTGAACACGAGCGATTCTACGTCCCTTCAAAAGGTTGCAGAACTTTCAGATTCTATTAGTGGCAGAACCATGGATGTATACACAACCCAGCCAGGGCTACAATTTTACACAGGAAATTTTCTTGATGCCACGTTTACAAACCGGGGAAACCAGCCATTGACAAAGCATTCAGCCCTTTGTCTTGAAACGCAGCATTTCCCTGATTCTCCCAACAAACCGAATTTCCCAAATACTATTTTGCAACCCGGCGAAAAATACCACGAGGTAACGGTTTATAAAATAAAAGTGAACCAATAGATGGAAGATGCTGCTTTTATTTTTGACCTTAATGGGACGATTATCGATGACATGGAATATCACACGGTTGCGTGGCACGACATTCTAAACAACGATCTGGACGCAGGCCTTACTGTGGACCAGGTGAAGGCACATATGTACGGAAAAAATGAAGAACTGCTCGATAGGATATTTGGCACCAATCATTTTTCTGAAGAGAGAAAAAAAGAATTGTCATTTGAAAAAGAAAAAAGATACCAGGACGCTTACCGCCCGCACCTTTCATTGATAAAAGGACTGAAACCATTTTTAGAAGAAGCAAATAAAGCTGCTATCCCAATGGCAATTGGCTCTGCAGCCATTCCGTTCAATGTTGATTTTGTATTGGATGGCCTCGATGTTCGCCGGTTTTTTAAAGCGATCGTAAGTGCCGCTGATGTAACCACGAGCAAACCTCATCCTGAAACTTTTACAAAGTGTGCCCAACTTCTAAAAGTTGCTCCTGCAAATTGCATTGTATTTGAAGATGCACCTAAAGGTGTGGAAGCGGCGCAAAATGCCGGAATGGATTGTGTGGTAATAACCACGATGCATTCGAAAGAAGAATTTAAAAAATATACCAACACCCTTTTATTTATTGAAGATTATACAACCCTGCATCCAGACAAAATTCTAAATGATTTTCAGAAGCTTAAACAGTAAAGCCACTTTTATAACTGATTTTTATTTTGACACTTTGCAATAAAAAATAAGTGTATTTTTGACAATAATTAACGTTATTGCATTTTTGTCTTGCAAAAACACCCGGAAGAGTTTTTCTAAAAATAATTTTAAACATAAACGGTATCACCATGCGTATCAACCGGTTTCTTCTCCTATTGGGCGCCAGCATTTTCTCAGCAAGCGCATTTTCTCAATCAACCGCTACATTAACGGTTGAAGCAGATTCCCCTCAACAAATTATCTCCAAAGATATTTATGGCATGTTTTCAGAGCATCTTGGAAGAGATATTTATGATGGATTTTGGGTAGGAAAAAATTCGTCGATTCCGAATAAAGACGGCATACGGCTGGACATTGTAAAGGCATTGAAAGCCATCAATGTTCCGCTGATGCGCTGGCCAGGTGGATGTTTTGCAGATCAATATCATTGGATGGATGGTATTGGGCCTAAGGATAAAAGGCCTCTGACCGTAAACAGCAGTTGGGGAGGTGTTACCGAAAATAATAATTTTGGCACTCATGAATTTATGGAGTTGTGCGATCTCATTGGTTGCCAGGCATACGTTGCAGGAAACGTCGGAAGTGGTACGGTAAAAGAAATGTCGCAGTGGGTTGAATATTTAAATTCTCCGCTTAAAAGTTCTATCACGGAATTAAGAAAACAAAATGGCCGCGATAAACCATGGCATGTTCCTTTCTGGGGTGTGGGTAATGAAAGCTGGGGTTGCGGCGGCAATATGACACCGGAAGAATACGTAGATTTCTACAGGCGTTATGCCACTTTTTGTCATGATTATCCTGGTGCACATTTAAATAAAATCGCCAGTGGTCCCAATGGCAACGATACACACTGGATGGATGTGTTGATGAAAAATATCCCGCATAACCTGATGTGGGGCGTTTCTGTTCATTATTATACAATACCAACAGGTAATTGGGGACACAAAGGTTCTGCTACTAATTTTGAAGAAGACCAATATTTCGGTACTTTGAAGAGAGCGCTCGAGATGAATAAAGTTATCGAAGATGAAGCAGCCGTCATGGACAAATATGATCCGCAAAAAAAAGTGGCCATGGCTGTTGATGAATGGGGAGTTTGGACAGATGCGGAACCTGGCACCAATCCGGCTTTCCTTTACCAGCAAAACAGCCTGCGTGATGCACTGGCTGCTGCTTCTACTTTAAATATTTTTAATAATCACAGCGACCGGGTAAGGATGGGCAACCTTGCACAGACAGTAAATGTGCTGCAATCATTGGTGCTTACCAAAGGTGCGAAAATGGTGCTTACCCCTACCTATTATGTATTTGATATGTATAAGGTTCACCAGGATGCTAAGTTGTTGCCGGTTCAACTGGTTTCGCCTGATTATGTTTCAGGAAACGATCATCTTCCTGCTGTAAACGCATCTGCTTCAAAAGATTCCTCAGGGGCCATTCATATTTCGCTGGTAAATATTGATCCATTAAAAGCGGTAACGGTACGAACTTCATTTAAAGGATCTGCATGGAATAAAGTAAGCGGTAGTATGCTTACGTCAGATCATTTTAATGACTACAATTCGTTTGATAATCCGGGCAAAATAAAAGTGGCTAAATTTTCAAAGGCTAAAAAAGAAGGTGATGACCTCGTGGTAACACTACCTCCAAAATCAGTTGTGGTTTTGGAATTGAAATAATTATGAAAAATCAGGCTGCGAAGCGGTTGGAATTTTTTTTCTAAACCTGCTTTTGCAGCTTATTTTAATTTATTGGGTTCCGGCACAAACTTTAAAAAAGAATTGAAAAGGTGCCGGTATTTTTTCTTGTCAAGTTTGTAATAAAAAGCTCCCTTTTTAGAGCTTGCTTTATCTTTTTGTTTTTGTTTGATGAGCAAGCCG